>JBGCET010000021.1:0-141481 GCA_045106555.1 Lysobacterales bacterium
CGCTCCCTGCCCGACAGGCGCCTATATTGGCGACCTGGACCCAGTTTCGGGTGCCCATATGGCCGAAGCGCTCAGCCGGCGGTGCCCTGAACTTAGGATTACCCGCAATTCCAGCATTGCGCATTACCCCCAGCTGGAAGCGCCTAAAGGGGTCAGCGCAGCCTATTTGGCGTTCCGGGCAACGCTGGCAAAGCGCGACGAATGAGCCATGAAACGGTATCCTTGCGCTCCCTGAAGACACATCGCCTTTGGCACCTGACAGCGGAGCTTTATGCACCCCATTAAACGCCTTGTCTCTATCGTGGCCTTGCCCCTCGCGGCGCTGGCTATCCTGACATTACCGGATCTGGCCATCGCTCAGGACCCCACGGCTGAAAACTCCAGCCATCGAGGGTTTCTCTCCGTGCTGCCGCCACTGCTGGCCATTGTAATGGCGCTGGTGTTTCGGCAGGTCATTCTGGCGCTGTTCTTAGGTCTTTGGGTGGGCGCATGGATTGTCCACGGCCTGGCCGGAATCGTCCAGGGCCTGCTGGACGTGGGCCAGGTTTATGTCGTGAATGCCGTTGCCGATGAAGGCCATGCGGCGGTGATCGTGTTTACCCTGCTCATCGGCGGCATGGTGGGCGTGATGGCCAACAACGGCGGCATGCAGGGTGTGGTAGATAAACTCACCCGCTGGGCGCGAGATGCCAAACGGGCCAGCATTGCCACGGCCAGTCTGGGAGTTGCCATTTTCTTTGACGACTACGCCAACACCCTGGTAGTGGGCAATGCCATGCGCCCCGTTACCGATCGCGTTGGCGTCTCAAGAGCCAAGCTTGCCTACATCGTAGATTCTACGGCGGCACCGGTGTCCTGTGTCGCTTTGATCACCACCTGGATCGGGTACCAGGTTGGCCTCATCGGTGACGCGGCAGAAAAAATTGGCATAGAAACAGATGCTTACTTGATTTTTCTCTACAGTTTGCAGTACAGCTTCTACCCCTTGCTGGCCATTGCTTTCGTCTACATCATTATCTTCTCAGGCCGCGATTATGGGCCGATGGCCCGGGCCGAGGCCGCAGCACGGCAACGGGTGATCGACGAACCCCAAACGCAATCGGAGGCAGCGGCGTCAGATATTCCCCGCCGTGCTATCAACGCGGTGTTACCCATCGCGGTCCTAATTTTGGTGGTGATGTGGGGGCTATGGGAAACCGGCGGCGGCGGCAGCGGCAAGACCCTGCAGCAGGTGATCGGAGATGGCGATTCCTATGCTGCCCTGGTGTGGGCCTCACTGGCTAGCTGCATTGTGGCGGTGGCGCTCACTGTGAGCCAAGGCATCATGAGCCTGGAGGACACGATGGAAGCCTGGATGAAAGGCGTTACCAGCATGATCACCGCCTGCACAATCTTGGTGATGGCCTGGGCCATGTCGGGCGTCACCGACGCCTTGGGCACCGGCCAGTTCTTGGTTGAGCAGCTCGGCGACACCATCAATCCTGCCCTGCTGCCCACTTTGGTATTCATTCTGGCCGCACTGACCGCTTTTGGCACCGGCACCAGTTTTGGCACCATGGGTATTTTGATCCCGCTGGTTGTGCCGCTGGCCTGGGCAGTCGCCGGCGGCGCGCCGCTGAATGGCACTGGCGCGGCGGTGTTTTATGCCTCTATTGCCAGCGTTTTGGGCGGCGCAGTCTGGGGCGATCACGTGTCACCCATTTCAGACACCACGATTTTGTCTTCCATGGCCTCGGGCTGTGACCACGTCGAGCATGTCAACACTCAGCTGCCCTACGCCATGACGGTGGCCACCGTGGCCATCACCGGTGGGCTTATACCCATAGGCTTTGGTGTGCCTTGGTGGATCTGTGGCCTCGGTTGTCTGGCCGTCTTGCTGCTGGCGCCAAGGGTCCTGGGGCGCCCCATTCCGAACACCGATATACGCCAGATTCCTTCATGAAACTGCTGGAGCCACCCATACCGGGAACTACCAGTCGCCGAGCTGACTGGGGCTTTCTCCCGGGAAGTTCGTTAGCGCTGGCGGTGGCCCATCAGGCGGCAGTGAAAAAGCAATTTGTTCTGGTAGTGACCGAGGACTCACGGTCAGCCCAGATATTAACTGACGAAGTGCAGGCTTTTGGTCAGGCCGTGCTGCCGTTTCCCGATTGGGAAACCCTGCCCTACGATCAGTTTGCGCCGCACCCTGACATCACCTCAGACCGCATCTCCACACTGTACGCGCTGAAATCGGCTCACCAGGGCGCGCTGGTCATGCCCGCCCAGGCCCTGGCCCAGCGGATTGCCCCGCCGAGCTTTATTCACGGCCAGGGGCTGCTGCTGAATATTGGCGATCAGTTCGATCCCGAGCAAGAACGCGCTCGCTTGAGCGCTGCTGGCTATCGCTATGTGCCTCAGGTCAATGAGCGAGGAGAATTTGCGATTCGCGGCGCGCTGGTCGATTTGTTCCCCATGGGCGCTGAGTATCCGCTGCGCGTTGAGCTTTTCGACAACGAAGTGGAAACCATCCGCAGCTTTGATCCAGAAACCCAGCTTAGCCTGGAAAAAATGACTAACGTGGCACTGCTGCCGGCGCGGGAATATCCGTTTGACGACACCGGCGCCAACACCTTTCGGGCAGGGTTTCGCAATCGCTTTGACGTAAACCTGCAGCATTGCGACATGTACAAAGACGCCAAAGCGGGCGTGCCCGGCAACGGCATCGAGTACTACCTGCCCCTGTTCTTTGACAACACTGCCACCATTTTCGACTATCTGCCCAGCAACGCGCTGGTGGTCCATACCGATCAGCTGGACGAGGCAGTGTCCGAGGCCTGGCTGCAGCTCAATGCGCGCTATGAGGATCGCCGCCATGACGTGCGCCGCCCCATTCTCAGCCCTGAAGAACTTCTGCTTAACCCCAAGGAAACCGCTAGCGCCATCAGCAATTTTCATCGCGCCGCCTTCAGTCACAACCGCGATGCCAACGGCCGTTTGAATATCACCCCGGCGCCCATCACCGACCTTGAGCAGGACGGCGGCAAGCAGCGACTGCAGGAGTTGTTAGACCAGCAGCGCGGACCGGTGATTGCTGTCGCCAGAAGCGAAGGTCGGCGTCAAATTTTGACCGAACATTTGCTCAGCCACGGCCACCAGCCGCAAGCGCTGGAGCATCTCATTGATTGGTCCAGCGCGCAGCCAGGACTGCACACCGCGGTGGGCCTACTCGGCAACGGTTTTGTAATGACCGACGGCGCCTGCTTTCTGACTGAAACCGAGCTGCTGGGACGGCGCAACACTAGCCTGAAACGCGAGCGACGCTCCGGCCGCAGCTCCGAAGCCATCATCAGCGACCTGAACGACCTGAGCCCCGGTTCACCCGTAGTCCATGAAGACTACGGCGTGGGTCGGTACCAGGGCCTTAACCGCATGTCGGCAGGCGGCGTGGAAGCGGAATTTGTCGCGCTGGAATATGCCGGTGGCGACAAGGTGTACGTGCCAGTTTCTGCCCTGCACCTGATCAGTCGTTACACCGGCGCAGATCCGGAACATGCCCCGCTGCACAAACTGGGCGGCGATCAGTGGGCCAAAGCCAAGAGCAAAGCAGCCAAGAAAGTCCGCGACGTGGCCGCGGAACTACTGGAGCTTTACGCTCGCCGAGAGGCTCGCCGAGGGCGCGCTATGCCCATTGATCAATCCCTTTACGCTCGCTTCTGTGCCGGTTTCGCGTTCCAGGAAACTGATGACCAGGCCCGCGCCATTGAGGCAGTACTGGAAGACTTGTCCAGCGATCAGCCTATGGATCGAGTGGTTTGCGGCGACGTGGGCTTTGGCAAAACCGAAGTCGCTCTGCGGGCAGCTTTTGTGGCCGTGCAGGCCGACACTCAGGTGGTTCTGCTGGTGCCCACTACCCTGCTCGCCGAGCAACATCGACGCAGCTTTGCCGAACGTTTCGCCAACTGGCCGGTGCGAGTGGAAGCTCTGTCCCGGTTTCAGTCGAAGAAAGAGTCCAACGCAGTGTTAAACGACCTGGCTGAAGGCAAGGTCGACATCGTCATTGGCACCCATCGGTTATTGCAGAAAGACGTCAAGGTGAAAAACCTGGGCCTGCTCATAGTGGATGAGGAACAGCGCTTTGGCGTTCGCCAGAAAGAACGCATCAAACAAATGCGCGCAGAGGTTGACCTGCTTACGTTGACCGCCACCCCCATTCCACGAACGCTGAATATGGCGCTGTCGGGTATGCGTGACCTGTCCATCATTGCCACCGCCCCGGCCCACCGGATGGCAGTAAAAACCTTTGTGGCTCAGTGGGACAACGGAACTATCAAAGATGCGGTCGACCGCGAACTCAATCGCGGCGGCCAGGTTTACTTCCTGCATAACGAGGTGAAAACCATCGACCGCATGGCGCGGGAGCTGGAGGAACTGTTCCCCCATGCCCGCCTGGGTGTGGCCCATGGGCAGATGGGCGAGCGAGAGTTAGAGGAGATGATGCGCGAGTTCTATCAGCAGCGGGTCAATCTGCTGGTGTGTTCCACCATCATTGAAAACGGCATCGACGTACCCTCCGCTAACACCATCATTATTAATCGCGCCGACCGCCTGGGGCTTTCCCAGCTGCATCAGCTGCGCGGGCGTGTGGGACGCTCCCATCACCGCGCATACGCCTACATGATTACGCCGCCGCCCAAAGCCATGACCGGCGACGCCATCAAACGCCTGGAAGCGCTGGAGTCGCTGGAGGAACTGGGTATTGGATTTACCCTGGCCACCCATGATCTGGAAATTCGCGGGGCCGGAGAACTGTTGGGTGACGGCCAGAGCGGTCAGATTGCTCAGGTGGGTTTTCAGCTGTACATGGAATTGCTGGAACGGGCCGTCCGAGCCATGCGGGCCGGCCAGCTGCCGGAAGACGATCTGCCAGAAGCCACCGGCTGTGAGGTGGACCTGTCCATTCCCGCCCTGATCCCTGACCCCTACTTGCCCGATGTGCATATGCGCCTGGTGCTATACAAACGCATTGCCAGCGCAGCAGACGGTGAGGCTCTGGACGCTATTGCGGTGGAGATGATTGACCGGTTTGGCCTGCTACCCGAAGCCACCCAACATCTGTTTGCAGTAGCCCGCATTCGCCAGGCAGCAGAAGCCCTTGGCATTCGCCGTGTACAGATGCACGCCGGTGGCGGAACCATCGAATTTCTGGCCAATGCCAATGTCGAACCCTTAACACTCATCAAAATGGTTCAAGGCGAGCCATCGCGCTATGCGTTTGATGGCCAGCAGAAATTGAAAATCACGCTGGATATGGAAACCGCCGATGAACGTATTCAGGGCGGCGAGCAAGTGATACAACAACTCAATCAGCGGGAGGCCGCATGAGGCTGACAACGAGATCGAATCCGCCCAATGTTCTGGCGGTCCTGCTGGGGTTATTCGTCGGTATTCCAGCGGCCACCGGCCAGACCTCAACAACCGATACCAGCGAGGTTCGCTACTACGTAGAAATTTTGGTATTCCAACGCGAAAATGCGCAGGAGTCCTTGTACCGATTTCCCGGTGAGCCTGACTCCCAGGCGTCGCTGGACCTGTGGCCGGTCAATGTCAGCCCGTTCGGCCGCCCAAGACCGAATCAGCCGACCAATGGCGTTCCGCTTCGACCGGTCACGGATTTGTTTGTAGCCATGGCCGACGACGTTCTGGTGATGACGCGAGAATGGCAGGCCCTCAGCGCTGAACCGGCGCTAACTCCCCTGGCCCATCGAGGCTGGCATCAGCCGGCTGCCACCTTTGGTGACCCCCAGCCGGTGCGGGTCAACAGCGCCGTGGTGGTGGACACCATCTTGAAAGATACGCCTACGGTATTCATCGGCAACCAAATCAGCGAGCAAGTATTCAGCGTAGACGGCACCGTGGCTTTAGAGCGCGGCCGTTTTCTGCATCTACGCTTAGATGTTGCCATGCACTTGAAAGGCCGCCGCGGGGCACCACATTACGGCGATATCGCAACGCTGGAACAACCCGGCAGTTACACCACCCATCGCATTACCGAACGACGCCAGGTCAGCCTGGACGCCGTGAATTATTTTGACCACCGCTTTTTTGGCGTTGTGGCACTGGTTAAACAATGGCCGCTGGAAGGCGCCGAGCAACAGGAAAACTGATAACGATGAACAACCTACTGCAACAGCTGCAGCTGGACACAGACGGTGTAAATTCTGGCTGCTATCACGGCAGCTGGGTGGCCCCGGGCAGCAACATCATTGAGTCGTTCAGCCCGGCCTCTGGACAGCTGATCGGCAAAGTCGCCAGCAGCTCCGACGTCGACTACGAAGACACCATGGCCGCTGCAACAACCCTTGCCAAAGCCTGGGCAAAAGTTCCAGCACCTGAGCGCGGACAGGCTGTGCGACTGGCCACAGAAGCGCTGCGGGCCAATAAAGATGCACTGGGATCACTGGTGAGTCTGGAAATGGGAAAAATTAAGCCCGAGGGTGACGGTGAGGTGCAGGAAATGATCGACATCGGCGAGTTTGCCGTGGGTCAGTCCCGCATGTTGTATGGCAATACCATGCACTCAGAACGCCCCTCCCATCGCATGTACGAGCAATGGCACCCACTGGGTGTCGTCGGCATTATCTCCGCCTTTAACTTCCCGGTTGCAGTATGGGCCTGGAACGCTTTCATTGCCGCGGTGTGCGGCAACGTCAGCGTTTGGAAACCCTCACCCAAGACGCCGCTGGTGGCCGTTGCCACCATGAAGATCTGTAACCAGGCGCTGGTGGACGGCGGGTTCCCACCCATCTTTATGTTGTTTAACGACTCGGGCAATGAGCTGGCACAGAAATTTGTGGACGACCGTCGAGTGGGTTTGATGAGTTTTACCGGCTCTTGCGCGATCGGCAATCAGGTGGGCGAGCGGGTTGCAGCCAGGATGGGTAAGTCTCTGCTGGAGCTGGGCGGTAACAATGCCATGATTGTGGATCCAACGGCGGATCTGAAACTGGCGGTTCCGGCCATTGTGTTCGGCGCGGTAGGTACCGCAGGACAGCGCTGTACCACCACCCGCCGAGTAATTGTGCATGAGTCCATTATCGACGAGTTGAGCGAAACGCTAACCGGAGCCTACGGCCAGGTCCGCATTGGCGATCCGTTGGATGAAAACACTCTGATGGGCCCGTTGATAGACCAGGATTCCGTGGCACGTTTTTCTTCAGCCGTGGCCACAATTAAGGAACAAGGCGGTACCATTTTGTCCGGCGGAGAGGTGATCGAAGGCGACGGTAATTTTGTTCAGCCAACACTGGTCCGAGCCGGTGCAGATATGCCCATGGTCAGCACCGAGACTTTTGCGCCCATTTGTTATCTGCTGCCTTACTCCACCCTGGACGAGGCCATCGACATTCAGAACAGCGTGCCCCAGGGCTTGTCTTCAGCGTTGTTTACTACCGACCTTCGTGCTGCGGAGCAGTTTCTGTCTTCGGTCGGCAGCGACTGCGGCATTGCCAACATCAACATTGGCACCTCGGGGGCCGAGATTGGCGGCGCCTTCGGCGGCGAAAAGGAAACCGGCGGCGGACGCGAGTCGGGCTCAGACGCTTGGAAGGCCTACATGCGCCGGCAGACCAACACCATTAACTATGGCAACGACCTGCCCCTGGCTCAGGGCATCAAGTTCGACCTGTAGCGTGGTAACTGGCAACCACTCAAGGAGGGCAAGCTGATGGCGTTGTATCAGCTTGCCCGTCCATGGCTGTTTGGCCTCAACCCGGAAACGGCCCACAATCTCACCATCGGGTCGTTGTCCCGCGCCGGTAGACTTGCCGGCGCAGTTGCCTGTCGGCCACCTCCCTGCCCGGTCACCTTAATGGGCATGGAGCTGCCAAACCCAGTGGGTCTTGCCGCCGGTCTTGACAAAGACGGTGATGCCATTGATGGCCTGGCAGCATTAGGATTTGGCTTTCTTGAGCTGGGCACGGTGACCCCTAAACCCCAGCCAGGCAATCCAAAACCCCGCATGTTCCGGGTGGCCCGCGAGCAGGTGCTGGTAAACCGCATGGGATTCAACAACAAAGGGGTGGATCATCTCGTTGATCGCATCCGTAGTGCGCGTTTCACAGGTGTGATGGGCGTCAACATCGGCAAAAACAAAGACACCCCCAATGATCGTGCGGTGGATGACTACCTGACCTGTCTGCGAAAAGCGTATTCGGTGGCCAGCTACATCACAGTAAACGTCTCCTCCCCAAACACCGCCGGACTGCGGGACCTGCAGGCTGGGGACGCCATGTACAGCCTGTTATCCGACCTGAAAACCGAATCCCAGAAGCTAGCCAAGCAGCACGGCCGCACCATTCCGATGGCGGTTAAAGTGGCCCCGGATCAAACCCCTGACTCGCTGGAAGCCTTAACTCACGCCATCAATCGGGCAGCGCCTGACGGCGTGATTGCCACCAACACCACCATCGATAAATCGTCATTGGGTGATAATCCCATTGCGCAAGAGGCCGGAGGCCTAAGCGGCGCGCCGCTGCTTGGGGCCGCCAACCAAACCTTGACCGACTTGCGCGCTCAATTGAATGACCGCATTGAACTGATCGGCGTTGGCGGCATTACTCGCGGCGAAGACGCCGCCAGCAAGCTTGAGTGCGGCGCCAGTGCTGTGCAGATTTACTCCGGCCTGATTTTTCGAGGCCCCAACCTGGTGGGTGAAGCCGGCCGTGCCGCTCAACGTTACCTACAACGCCAGTCTTAAGTCTCTTAACACCTTCGGCGTTGCGGCGAAGGCGTGGGCGCTGGTAACCATTGATCGTTGGATGGAAGTGGAGGATGCGGTCCAGTTTGCGCGCCAGTCAAAGCGCCCCTTTCTCGTCATGGGTAGCGGCAGCAACATGCTATTCCGGCGCAACTTTCCCGGTGTAGCGGTGCAAGTTCACAACCGCGGCCGCGACATCATTAACGACGACAGCAGCGGCGTTACGCTGCGGGTTGCGGCTGGTGAAAACTGGAACGAGCTGGTTTATTGGACCGCCCGCGAGGGCCTTTGGGGCATCGAAAACCTGGCGTTAATACCCGGTCTTGTTGGCGCTGCGCCCATTCAGAACATTGGCGCCTACGGCGTCGAGCTTTCTGAGACGTTGCTGGAGCTTCAGTGCTTTGACCGTCAGTTAGATCGCTGGCGTACGCTTGCCAATAAGGACTGTGAGTTTGGCTATCGCTCCAGCCGCTTTAAAGACAGTGATCCCGAGCGTTTTGTCATTACTGAGGTGGTCCTGCGGCTGACTCGCAGCGGGCAGGCAAAAATAACGTACCCGGGAATCCGGGACGCGCTGCAACACAATGACAGTTCATCCGCGGATCCCAATCCCCTGCAAATGGCTACAGCCATCAGCAACATTCGACAAAGCAAACTACCCGACCCGGCACAAACCGGTAATGCCGGCAGTTTTTTCAAAAACCCGGTGGTGCCGGAAAGTACCTGTTCCGCATTGCTGCAGCGCTTTCCCGAACTGCCCTGCCATAAGGTGGCAGGCCACAACGGCGAACAACGGCAAAAACTCAGTGCAGCCTGGATGATTCAGCATTGCGGCTGGCGAGGCAAACGCCGCGGCGATGCTGGAGTGTCCGATCAACACGCCCTGGTTCTGGTGAATCACGGCCAAGCTAGCGGCGAACAGCTTTGGCAATTGGCACGAGACATTCAAACCACCGTGCGCCAGACCTTTCGGGTTAATCTAGAGCCTGAGCCGCTAATTATTTGATTCACTAGTGCCCCGCAACAACCGAGGTACCGAGCGAGGATCAACATGAATACCCTTAGCACCAATGCTCGTCCCGATGAGCCAATTGCCCATGTCGCCAGCACAGGACCTGTACCACTGCTGGTCTTTGCGGTGATTGCCGTTGCCACGTTTTTCACTCTACCTGCCAACGCACAGTTCTCTCAGCGAGTGGGCGTGGCGGTGGTCACCGATGGCCCGGCCTACCAGCTTAAAGATGTTGAAAAAGTGTTCGTCGACGAATTGTTAGCCCTGACGGACGGCGAGTTCACTTTGGATTTTGTCAATCTGGTCGCCGACTGGTCAGTGGACAGCGTGAATTCCGCCATGGCCAATGCTTACCGTAATCCGGACGTCGATCTTGTGTTGGTGTTGGGTTTTGCCGCTAACCAGTTGGTGGTGTCGCGACAACAGTTTGCCAAGCCCACGTTTTTGCCCTTGGTGTTCAGTCCCGATTTGCTCAGCGCCCCATCACAGCAAAACCGTTCCGGGCGAAAAAATCTCAACTACCTGGCAGATCGGGTCCCTTTTGGTCAAGACCTGGCGTCTTTTCAGCGCGTGGCGCCGTTCAGCAAAGCGGTGTTGTTGTCCGACGAGGTGTTAATCAACGCGGTGCCCCAGGCGGTCTCGCTGGTCAGACGCCAGGCGCCGGAGGTGGACTTCACCTTCATCGGTCATGATGGTCGCGACCACCAGTTACTTGAGCGGATTCCTCTAGACACGCAGGCCGTAATTCTAGGAGGACTCCCGCGCATTCCCTTCGCGGACCTGGCCCGCTTGCTGGAAGGATTGACTGCCCGCCGGCTACCGAGCTTTTCTTTGGTCAGCGAATCTGAAGTTCGTCGCGGGGTGCTGGCATCGGACACGGTGCAAACCGATTACGTTCGCCTGGCACGGCGTAACGCGTTGAACATGCAGGCAGTTATGCTGGGCGAAACCGCTGAGGACCAGCCCATTGACTATGAGGGTAAACGCCAGCTCACCATCAATATGGAAACTGCGCGGAGCATTGGCCTATCACCTCGCTTTGATGTGCTCAGCGAGGCTGAACTCATTAATGCACAGCCACCGGCCCAGGGCCCGGAACTGACCCTAATTTCCGTAGCCCAGCTGACCCTGCAACAAAATCTGGACCTGGAAGTGTCCGAGCTGGACGTTCGCGTTGGTGAGCAAAACGTCCAATTTGCCCGCGCCAATCTGCTGCCTCAGGTCAACCTGGGCGCCAGTTACACAACGCGAAGGGACAACCCTGCAGCACGGGCTCCGGGCGCAGCAGAGCGTTCCACGGCGGGCTCTGCCACCTTGAACCAGTTGATCTATTCTGAGTCCGCTTTGTCTGGCTACAGTCAGGAAAAATCCCTGCAGCAGGCCCGCGAGGCCAGCTTTGCAAGCGACCGACTGGATCGGGTATTGGATACCACCACCACGTTTCTGCAGGCCCTGCGCGCTACCAATCAAGTCAAAATCCAGCAGGACAACCTTGGTCTGACTAAGACCAACCTCGAACTGGCCAAGGACAGAGTTCAGGCCGGGTCAGCCAGCAACGCCGATGTTTACCGTTGGCAGGCGCGTCTGGCAACCGCCCGTTCAGCAGTGCTGTCAGCACAGGCGGCTCAGAGCCAGTCGTTCGATGCGCTCAATCGGCTGCTCAATCAGCCTATCGGTACCCCCCTGCGCCTACGCATTCCGGACAAAGGTACCCCCTTCCCGATTACCACCCAGGATTTTGATCAGCTCATCAACAACCCGCGGCGTTTTGCCTGGTTTGTCGACTTCAACGTCAACCTTGGCCTGCAACGGTCACCGGCGCTGGCTCAGATTGACGGTCAGCTGCGCGCGGTACAGCGCGACGTGGTGGCTCGACGCCGGGCGTACTGGGCTCCAGACGTCAGCCTTCAGGCTCGATACAACGATGCCATCAACGCTTCAGGTATCGGCTCCGGTACCGACTTTGATGAGCTCAACGACTGGAGCGTATCGCTGAACGCCAGCTGGCCACTGTTTGATTCTGGTGCCCGGCGGTCCCAGCTGGCCCGTGCGACCCTGCAGGAACGTCAGCTTGCTACCCAGCGTGAGGCAACCGCCCAGCGAGTGGAACAAAATGTGCGTTTTGCCATGCATAACGCCAGCGCCAGCTACGCCAATATCGAATTGTCAGAAAGCGGTGCCCTGGCCTCTCGCCAAAACCTTGACCTGGTTTCCGATGCTTACCGCCAGGGAGCGGTCAGCATCATTGACCTGTTAGATGCGCAAAATCAAAGTCTGCAGGCCGACCTTAGCGCCAACAATGCGGTGCATGATTTCCTTATCGACATCATGAACCTGCAGCGAGCCACGGGAATTTTCACTTTCTTGGAACCCATGGAAAACCAACAGCGGTTTACCGACAATCTACGTCAGTTCATTCAATCCCGGGAGGCGCAGTATCAAGCGCCAGGAGTGCAACCATGAATCGCCAGCCAAGACCTCGGCATACCCTGTTCAGCCTGGTGTTTGTCGCCCTGCTTGGCGGCTGTGGTGACGACACACCGCCAGAAAACGAGCCTTCAATCCGCCCAGTGCGGGTGTTTACGGTATCGGACGATCGCCAGCAACGCTCCCGAACGTTTTCCGGCATTGCTCAGTCTACCCAGGAATCGCGCATGAGTTTTCGCGTGAGCGGCACCCTGACGGAACTACCGGTGCAGGTGGGTGACCAGCTGCAAACCGGGGACCTGATCGCCCGTCTTAACCCGACAACGTTTGATCTGACTGTGCAGCAGTCTGATGCCAGTCTGGCTCAGGCGCTGGCGAACGAGCGCAACGCAGAAGCCAACTACACCCGGGTGAAGGAGTTGTACGAAAACACTAACGCGTCACGCAATGATCTGGACAGCGCCAGGGCTAACGCGGAGTCAGCGCGGGCTCAGGTTCGCTCCGCGCAAAAGGCGCTGGAAATTGCCGAGCTCAATCGCTCCTATGCCGAACTTAGCGCAGCATCCCAGTGCACCGTCGCCCGAATTGATGTGGAAATTAATGAGAACGTCAACAGTGGCTCAACGGTTGCCAGTGTGAACTGCGGCTCCGGCATCGAAGTCAGTATTGATGTGCCGGAAAGCCTCATTGGCGGACTGTCCCAAGGCATGGCCGCTACCGTCAGGTTTGACGCCTTACCCAATACGGTTATCAACGCCACGGTGAGCGAACTGGGCAGCTCGGCGGCCGGCACTTCGGTAACCTTCCCCGTGGTGGTCACACTCAGCGAACCCGTCGCCGCAGTCAGACCCGGTATGGCCGCAGACGTGGCATTTTCATTTGCCAGCAACCCGGCCCCAACCGCCGCCAACGCGGGGACATCGGTGCGAGTTATTCCGGCCGCTGCAGTCATTAATGACCCACAGGGCACCTATGTTTACCTGGCAGTGCCAGAGGGTAACGGCAACGCAAAAATTCAGCGAAGATCCGTGCAGGTGGGAGAACTCATCGCCGGCGGCATTGAAGTCACCCAGGGCCTGAGCAGCGGCGACCTGGTGGTCACTGCGGGAATCTCCGTCATACGTCCCGATCAGATTGTGCAGCTTCAATAGGGGCTGGCCGTGAGCATTACGTCGTACGCTATCGAACAAGACCGGGTCACCGCCGTAGTCGTGGTGCTGTTAGTGCTGTCTGGCGTGCTGGCCTACCTGGCCCTACCCAAAGCCCAGGACCCAGGTTTCATTATTCGCACCGCCGTCATCTCAACCCAGTTGCCCGGCGCCAGTCCAGAGCGGATGGAGCAACTGGTCACCGACAAGATCGAAAAAAAGGCCCAGGAAATGCCCGAGGTGGACAACATCACCTCCGAGACGCGCACCGGTAATTCCGTGGTCTATGTCAACTTCAAAGAAAGCTACAAGCAGATGCGGCCCATCTTTGATGATCTGCGGCGCAAGATTGAGGACGTAACCCAGGATCTACCCAGCGGAATTACCGGGCCGTTTGTGAACGATGAATTTGGCGATGTGTTTGGCAGCGTGTATGCCCTCACCGGCGAGGGGTATACCAATGCCGAACTGAAAGACGTAGCTGATGAGATTCGCGATCAACTCCTGAAGGAACCGGATATCGCCAAAGTCAGTATCCACGGCGCGCAAACCGAGGTGGTTTTTGTCGAGTATTCCAATACTCGACTCACTGAACTGGGCATCACACCGCAACGGCTATCCGGCGTCCTGGACAGCGTCAATATCCTGTCCTCTGGCGGCAGCGTCGTCAGCGGTCGCGAGCGCATTGTGCTGGAACCTACGGGCAATATTGAATCGTTGCTGGATTTGCAGCGTACGGTGATCGAACTACCGGGAAATTCGGTGGTGTATCTGGGCGACATTGTGGATATCAGTCGAGGCTACCAGGATCCCCCCGACAGTCTCACCTTCGTCAATGGTGAACGGGCCCTGGCGTTGGGGGTTTCACTGCGCGACGGCGGCGACATTCTGAAATTGGGTGAACGCCTGGATGCGCTGATGCCAGACATTGAGGCCCGCTATCCCTGGGGCATCAAGCTCAACAAGATTTGGTTTCAGGCCGACCTGGTCACCAAAAGCGTAGACGATTTTGCCAGCAATCTGCTCCAGGCCATTGGTATTGTGGTGTTGGTGATGATTGGGTTTCTTGGCCTGAGAACCGGGCTGGTGGTCGCAGCACTCATTCCCACCACCATGATCGTGACCTTTTTTGTGATGCAGATGTTCGGCATCACCGTCAACCAAATATCCCTGGCAGCACTGATCATTGCCCTGGGTCTGCTGGTGGACAACGCCATTGTGGTGGTGGAGTCAGTGCTGGTTAAACGCGAACAGGGCATAGGCGCGGTGCAGGCGGCGGTTGAGTCCGGCGCTGAGCTAAAAACCCCTTTGCTCGTATCGTCACTCACCACCGGCGCGGCCTTTATGCCGATTGGACTGGCTGAGTCGGCGGTGGGCGAATACACCGCCGACATCTTTTACGTAGTGACCATCGCTTTACTGTTGTCATGGGTTTTCGCCATGACCATTATTCCCATGCTGACCACCTCTATGCTGAAGGTAAAACAAGTATCTGGCGGTAGCGGTGAACTTAGCTTGAGTCGCTGGCATGGCCTGTATCAACAGGTACTGCAGATGGTACTGCGCCAGCGGCTGTTGTTTTTGGGCATGGTCAGCGGGGTATTTTTCCTCGCCATCAATGGTCTGGGGCTAGTGCCTGCACAGTTTATCGCGCCGTCGGACGACCCGGTGTTTACCGGCAAACTGGAGCTACCGTTGGGTACCTCTATCGAGACCAGCGAGGCGGTGGTCTCGGATCTCAACCGGTTCTTGAACGAGGAGTTCTTTACCCCAGAAGGCGCCGAGAAAAAACTGCTTAACTGGATGACGTTTGTTGGCGAAGGCGGGCCGAGGTTTACCCTGGCATTGGACCCACCGGCCCGCAACCCGGCCAACACATTTCTTATTGCCAATACCCTAGAGGGGCGCCACGTTACTGAGGTTATTGCTGCGGTGCAGCAGTATCTGTTTGAACGTCATCCGGACTTGGGCCATCAGCTGTCGCGACTGGAAAACGGCCCGCCAGTGGGATACCCCATCCAGGTCCGTATCTCTGGCCCGCAGATTGACGGTCTGTATTCCCTCGCCGATCGCATTACCGAGCAGCTGTACAAAGACTCTGGCATCGCATCAGTTAAAAATACCTGGGGACTGCAAACCAAAAAACTGGTGGTGCAGGTCGATCAGGAGCGCGCGCTCAGGGCCGGCGTCACCAGCAACGACGTGGCCTACTCGTTGCGAGCGGGCTTAAGCGGGATTGATCTTACCCAGTACCGGGAAGGTGACCAGCTAATCCCCGTCACCCTGCGTTCAGTGGCCTCTGACCGCCAGGACATCAGCAAACTGGATGGTCTGAGCATCTATTCGCAAACCAGCGGCACCACGGTGCCGTTAAAACAGGTAGCCGATGTTCGACTGAGTTTTGAACCGGGCATCATCGAGCGGCGGGACCGGGAGCGCACCATCACTCTCAAAGCCCAGCTAACCGCCGGCAAAACCGCCACGGAGATTAACGCAACATTCTTGCCCTGGCTGGAAGCCGACGCCGCGTCATGGAACGCGGGCTACGCGTTTGAGGTGGGCGGCGAGTCTGAATCGTCGGACGATGCCAATGCCTCTATTGCCGCCAAACTGCCCCTGGCATTGATGGTGATCGTGTTGCTGCTGGTGTATCAATTTAACTCGGTGCGCAGACCCATCATTATTCTGACCACTATTCCTCTGGGGATGATTGGCGTGACGATCGGTCTGCTGGTGGCCCGTTCCACCATGGGCTTTTTTACTCTGCTGGGCATCATTGCACTGTCCGGCATCATCATTAACAACGCCATTGTGTTAATTGATCGCATCAAGATCGAAATGGACGAGTTAGGCAAAGACCCTCACGAGGCGGTGGTTGCCGCCTGCCTACAGCGCTTTCGGCCCATCATGCTAACAACCGCCACCACCGTACTGGGCATGATGCCGCTTTGGTGGGGCGGCACCGCGATGTTTAAACCGATGGCGGTTACCATGATTTTTGGCCTGTTATTTGCCACCGCATTAACCCTGCTGGTGGTGCCCGTCTTGTACTCACTGCTTTTTCGGGTGAACTACCGGTGATCGGGACGCTGCCTTAGTGGCCACAGCGCGAAGCAGACCGGCCCTGCTGTTTGATCTGGATGGCACCCTGGCAGATACCGCCCTGGACATTGCTTCAGCGCTGGACGCCACGTTAGCGGATTTGAGTCTACCGCTTGCCGGCATTGCCCAAACCCGTCAATGGATCGGCGGCGGCGCGCCGGCATTGGTTTCCCGTGCATTGGATACTTTGGCGCCAGACTATGACGATCGCCAGGTCGAACAGGCATTGAATGTCTTCATGCACCACTACGAGCATTACAACGGAACCCATTGCAAACTATACCCGGGCGTTGCGGACACCTTCAGCGAATTGCGAGCCAATGACATTTCCATGGCCTGCGTCACCAATAAACCCTACCGTTTTGCTGTAGCCGTACTGGACAAGTTTGCCTTAAGCGATCATTTCACTTGCGTCATTGGTGGCGACAGCCTGGCCCTGAAAAAGCCCGATCCACTGCCCTTACATACCGCACTGGGCTCGCTCCAAGCCACGGCTGAAAATAGCTGGATGATTGGCGACTCTGCCACCGACGTGAACGCTGCACGGAACGCGGGAGTCAGGTCAGCCTGGGTCAGTTACGGCTATCACCAGGGACTAGGCCCTGCAGAGCTTGAGCCCGACAGGGTGCTGCAGGAGTTTTCCGAAGTTCTTGGGTTAACTTGATCAGTCGGTGGCTATCGCAGCGAGGCATTCAACCTCTACCCTGGCGCCGATTGCCAAGCCGGAGGCGGCAAGCGCACTGCGAGCGGGGAATTCGCCGTTGGGAAAATAGGTTTTGTACACGTCGTTGAAAGCGCCCCACTCATCAATGTTGGCAAGAAACACCGTGCACTTGATAATGTCATCCATGCCCAGTTTATAGCGGGCCAGCTTGGTCTTGATGTTGTCCATCGTTTGGCGAGCTTCGGCGCTTATGCCTCCAGGAGCCAGCGTTCGGTCGGGCCGGATTCCCACCTCTCCAGAAAGATACAGCACGCCGCCATAGGACACCGCTTCAGAAAACGGGTAACCCGCGTCGCCCGGCGACGGATGTTTTACGGGCTTTTCAGCAGCAGCGCTGAAGCCAACAAACAGCGCCAGAAAAATCAGGGTTTTGAGAGCCAATCGAACGTAGGTTTTCACGATGCCTCCAAGGAAAACTGAACTGGGCTGGGGCCCGGGACTTTTTTATACCACCCGCAGCCGATCGGCGGCAAAGTTCTCAAACCGGGTGTACTGGCCAAGAAAGGTCAGCGGCACCATGCCGGTGGAGCCATTTCGCTGCTTGCCGATGATAATTTCGGCTTTGCCTTTATCCGGACTGTCTTCGTTATAAACCTCGTCCCGATAGATGAAAGCAATCACGTCGGCGTCCTGCTCAATGGAGCCAGATTCCCGCAGGTCTGCCATCACCGGGCGTTTGTTGGGTCGTTGCTCCAGCGCACGGTTGAGCTGAGACAGCGCAATCACCGGCACGTGCAGCTCTTTGGCCAGGGCCTTGAGGGAGCGGGAAATTTCGGCAATTTCGTTGGCTCGGTTTTCACCGCTGCCAGGCACCTGCATCAGCTGCAGATAGTCGATGACGATTAAGCCAAGATCGTGCTCTCGCTTCAAACGTCGGGCCCGGGCTCGAAGCTCAGTGGGCGACAGCGCCGGTGTTTCATCAATAAAAATCTTGGTGTTAACCAGCATGTTCATCGCGGAGGTTAGGCGCGGCCAGTCGTCGTCATGCAGGTTACCGGTGCGCAGGCGCTGTTGGTTTATGCGGCCCAGAGAGGACAACAGGCGCATGACCAGCTGATGGGACGACATCTCCATGGAAAAAACCGCGACGGTGGCGCCTCCGGAAATGGCTGCATGCTCGGCTATATTCAGGGCGAAACTGGTTTTGCCCATGGCGGGCCTGCCGGCGACGATAATCAGGTCTGAAGGCTGAAGGCCGGCGGTTTTTTCATCCAGGTCGTTAAAGCCAGTGGCAATACCGGTAATGTTGCCATCCATTTCGGTCAGGTATTCGATCTGCCGAAACGCTTCTTTCACCCCTTCTCTGACGTGTTCAAAGCCCGCCTGTTGGCGCGACCCCTTGTCGCGAATGTCGAAGACTTTTTTCTCCGCCACTTCCAACATTTCCGCGCTGCTGCGCCCCTCCGGATGGAACGCATCGCCGGCGATCTCGTGGCTGACGTCGATCAGCTGTCTGAGAATGGATTTTTCGCGAACGATCTTGGCGTAGGCCTTTATGTTGGCCGCGCTGGGAGTGTTGTTGGCCAGTGAGATGACGTAGCCTGCGCCGCCCACCTGATCGGTGAGCTCATTGCTTTCAAACCATTCGCCTAACGTAATGGCATCACAGGGCTGGTCGTTTTGCCGCAGTTGGGCCACCCCCCTGAAGATGACGCGGTGGTCACGTCGATAAAAATCGTCTTCCGTCACCAGGTCAGCGATTTGATCCCAGGCATCTGAGGTCAGCATCAAACCGCCGAGCACCGCCTGCTCGGCTTCTACCGAATGAGGCGGCACCTTAATCGACTCAATGTTAGCGGCCATCGCTGCCGCCCACTAAGCCGTGAAATGACAGATAACGCTTTGCAGGCCCACACCCACAGCACCCTCCTCGAGGCTGACAGCCCAGCGGCCATCGCCCCCGCAGCTTGCCGTCCGAAGCTGCCTTCAGACGCAAAGCTCAGGTTTCGTCGCCGGCCACAACCAGGGTGATCTTTGCATCCACTTCAGCGTAGAAATGCAGATCGATGGGGTACTCACCAGCTTGGCGAATTAAGCCTTCGGACAGCAACACTTCCTGCTTGTCGACGGCAAAACCGGCCTGGGTTAATGCGTCGGCAATTTCTCGCGTACCCACCGACCCATACAGCTTACCCTCAGAGCTAGAGTTAGCGTGGATGGTAATGGTTTGACCATCGACCGCATCACGCCTGACCGCTGCCGCTGACTGACGCTCAGAGGCGCGAGCTTCTAGCTCAGCGCGTCGAGCTTCAAACTGCTCGCGATTGTCTTTGGTTGCCGGCACCGCTTTGCCCTTCGGTACCAGGAAGTTTCGCCCATAACCGGCTTTTACGCTGACCACGTCGCCCAGGACGCCCAGATTCTGAATGTTCTCCAGCAGAATCAATTCCATTGTCTCGCCTCTTCGTTAACTGTATCCAGGCCTGCGCCTGAAACTTTGCCAAAATCTCGTTAAAACACTTTACGTTGGGTCTTTTGTAACTCCAACGATTACTCGTTCTGCGGCGGCTTTTCACCGGGTTTGCCCGCTCCGGGCGGCTGACGAAAGTCCAGATACTCGTTCAGCATTCCAGCCAGCGGAAACAACAAAAACATCGTGCTACTGCCTATCCAGGTCAACGCACAAATAATGTACGCGGCCCAAATCCAACCTCGCCCCAACTGATAACGGGCGACCAGCCAGTGAATCAGCGAAAACGCGGGTATCAACCACACGTAAAGCAACACTGCCGCCACGCTCAGAGCTAAATCCAGCCCCGCCGCAGCTGCGCCCATAAACGCCAGCGCAGACATCAAAGCCAGCGCCCGACCGAGTTTGAGCAGTCGAAATTCCTGCTGAAACCCCTGGGGGTTAACCAGCCGCGCCTGCCAGCTTCGAGCCCAAAACAACCCGGTAATCAGCATCAGAAACAAACTGCCGAAAAACAAACCCGTGACGCCGCGCCACTGCATTCCTGCGCTCATCGTTTCCAGCTGCTGGGACAAGTCACTCTGTCCCGATTGGGCCGTGGCTTGAACCACTTCGTCAAAAAGCCCTCGCCAAAAGGCTTCTGGACTCTCGAGACTCACCCAAAACATCAATAGCCCTACCAGTGTCACCGCGGTGGCGGTCCAAACGGCTACCGCCAAGCTTCTGGTCTGGTCCAGAGACCAGGCGACCACTACGCTAGCTGCCAGCAAACACCCTGGCATCATCAAGCCAGTTCCCGGCGGATATCCCATGGACGCTGTGACTACGCCCAGACCAAACAAACCACCGACGACGGCAATTCCGCCCTGACTGACACCTTTGCGCAGAGTGACAAAACCTGCAACTGCCCCACACAGTATGTAAGCCAGTGGCATTACAAGGGCCAAAACCAGACTCAGCGCCAACGTCAGTATTGCGGCGGCCTGGCTGCGATCAATCAGCGGAACCAGCAAGGAACTAATCCTGCATCACAATCAGACCGCTGAACGCCCGTTTACTTGAACCATCAACGATCCAGCCGAAAAAGCCCGTTGCGGCTTTTTCAGCCACCAATCAATGGTTGTCGGTGTAGGGAAGCAGTGCCAGATAACGGGCGCGCTTCACCGCAGTGGCCAACTGACGCTGATACCGCGCCTTGGTGCCAGTAATCCGGCTTGGAACAATCTTTCCAGACTCACCCACGTATTGTTTCAACGTGGCCAGATCTTTGTAATCGATCTCTTCAACGCCATCGGCGGTGAAACGACAAAATTTTCTACGTCGGAAAAAGCGCGCCATGGTCAGGCCTCCGTCTCAGTTTCGGTGTCACCAGCAGCGTCGGCGGCCGGCGCGTCAGCGGCTTCGACCGCTTCGCCTTCGCTGTCAACAGCGGTGTCGGCGTCGGCGGTCTCAGCACCCTCAGCGTCAGCCTCGGCTTCTTTCGCCGCTGCCGCCGCTTTTTCAGCGTCAGCTACAGCTTGAGCGCGAGCCGCCGCACTGGCAGCCTGGCGTTCGGCTTCCACCTTCTCGCGCTGATCTTTCTCTTCCTTGGCTTTCAACATCAGGGAAGATTCGGTGACCGCGTCATTACGACGGATCACCATGTTGCGCAGCACCGCATCGTTAAAACGAAATGCCGATTCGATCTCAGCCAGAATTTCAGCGGTACACTCAACGTTCAGCATCACGTAGTGAGCTTTGGCGAGTTTTTGTATGGGATAAGCCAGTTGACGACGGCCCCAGTCTTCCAAACGATGGATGGTTCCGTTGCCGCCTTCGATGATGCCACGATAGCGTTCAACCATCGCAGGCACCTGTTCGCTCTGGTCCGGGTGGACCAGGAAAACGATTTCATAATGTCTCATTGTGTGTCCTTTCGGTTTTCACCCCCCGCCAATTATCTCGGTCAAGAAACAACAGCGGTGGAGCAAGGAATCAGGCCGAAACTTAATCGGGTTCGGCCAAGCCGCGCGATTTTACGCGCTGAATGGGTCAAGTTGCAAGTGGTGCCGAGATGGCGGTCAAGCCAGGGTAAAGCTCTCTCCGCAGCCACACGCTTCGCCAGCCTGTGGGTTCTCAAAAACAAATACCCGATTAAGCCCCTGGGTGACAAAATCGATTTGGGTTCCGTCGAGCATTGGCAACAGCTCACGGCGCACCACCAAACGGACATCTTCCTGAGTAAAGACCACGTCGTCTGAGTCGCTGGAATCATCAGCCAGCGAGACTTCGTGGGCCCAGCCTGAACAGCCGGTACGCGTAAGGTCCAGGCGCAGCAAGTCGCGACCCTCAGCCGCCGTGTAACGGCGCACATGGTCTAACGCTGCGGGGGTCAAACTGATTCCCGCGGGTGACAGGGATTGGGCAGAATTTTCCATGCCTCTTAATATGCGTCCAATGGCTGCCCGGTTCAAGCGCTGAGAGTAGTCTGCGTTGTGTTGCCCCTCCTTGCTCAGGTCGCCCCTGATAAATCGCCAGTGGCAACCCGAGGTCTGCCCTGCACCCCGGTTACGCTGGTATCATTTGCGCCCAACTCGAGCAAAATGACAGGAATACACCGGCCGTGACCACTCAGCTATCCATCCGCGAACTACTCGCCGGCGATCTCGCCACAGACAACCCGGTAAGCGTCAAGGCCTGGGTGCGGACCCGACGCGACTCCAAGGCCGGCTTTTCTTTTCTGCAGCTGTCCGATGGTTCATGTTTTGGTGTGATTCAGGCGGTGGTGGACGCTGATCTGCCTAATTACGCCAGTGAAGTGCAGAAACTCACAACAGGTTGTTCGGTCGTCATCTCCGGCCAGCTCGTGGAATCAAAGGGCAAAGGCCAATCGGTGGAAATCCAGGCGTCTGAGGTCGAGGTGCTGGGCTGGGTAGAGGATCCGGACACCTATCCGGTATCGCCGAAAAAACACAGCTTTGAGTATCTGCGCGAGGTGGCCCACCTGCGCCCTCGCACCAATACCTTTGGCGCGGTCACTCGGGTCCGACATGCCGCTGCCCAGGCGATCCACCGGTATTTTCATGAAAACGGTTACTTCTGGGTCAACACCCCTATTATCACCGCCAGCGATGCTGAAGGCGCAGGAGAGTTGTTCCGCGTCAGCACATTAGACCAGACCAACCTTCCGCTCACCGACGAGGGCGCAGTTGACTACAAAGAAGACTTCTTCGGCCGCGAGACCTTCCTGACAGTTTCCGGTCAACTCAACGTTGAAGCGTATTGCTTGGCTCTGAGCAAGGTGTATACCTTTGGGCCCACTTTTCGCGCCGAAAATTCCAACACATCCCGGCACCTGGCGGAATTTTGGATGATCGAGCCGGAAATTGCCTTTTCCGACCTAACAGACCTTGCCAACCTGTCTGAAGAATTTTTGAAGTATGTGTTTGCCGCGGTACTGGATGAATGTCCAGACGACATGGATTTCTTCCAGAAAAATATCGAAAGCAACGCCATCAAACGCCTGGAGCAAATCCTGAAGGGCGATTTCGCCCGCATGGACTACAGCGAAGCCATTGAATTGCTGGCCAAAGTGCAGAAAAAATTCGACTACCCGGTGAAGTGGGGTCTGGACCTGCAGACCGAACACGAGCGCTTCTTAAGCGAACAATACGCTCGCCGACCCGTTGTGGTGATGAACTACCCGGTGGAGATTAAGGCATTTTATATGCGCCTCAATGACGATGAAAAAACCGTAGCGGCGATGGACGTTCTGGCTCCCGGGATCGGCGAAATTATCGGTGGCTCCCAGCGTGAAGAACGATTAGACGTGTTGTCCCGGCGCATGACAGAGCACGGCATGGACGTGAATCAATACAGCTGGTTCCTGGACTTACGCCGCTACGGCACCGTGCCCCATGCGGGATTTGGGTTAGGTTTTGAACGTCTGGTGAGCTATATCACCGGCATGCAAAATATTCGCGACGTCATCCCCTATCCTCGGGTTCCGGGCAATGCGGATTTCTAATTGGCAAACCCTCGATTATTCCAGTAAGTAGTCGAAAACCTCACACCAGGGACCCATGAGGTCCATAACGGGCAACAGCTGCTGACGGTAGTTGCGCCAGCGATAACTGGAGCTTGAATAAAGCGGCTGGGTTACCTGATGGTAGCTGGGCGTGTTGATCAGCCCGCGGGATTTCGCGTGCTGTGTATGGTCAAGCACGGCGTCATTCCAAGTCAGGCCCAGAAAAGCCAGCAGTTCTTGCATCAATGGTTCTGGTGTTTGCACTAGCGATTCGTACCGCACCTCATGAAGATTCAGCGGTAAAATCTGCTGATACTGCTGAAACAGGGTCATCACCCTGTCATAGACCTTGGCCACGCCTTCGACGCTTGTGTAATGCATCATGAACCCGGACATAGTGAAGTCCTGCATAAAGCAACTCAGCACCACATCCAGGGGATGACGTAACGCAAATACCACAGGGGCTCCGGGAAACAGTCGATGAATTAATCCCAGGTGCATCGTGTGCAGCGGAGACTTGTCAATCAGCCGCTGATTCGCGTCTGGGGTATGTCCAGATAATCTGCGGGCCTCATCCCAGTAAAACGATCGCCAATTCGCCAACTGCTGAGACGTGGCTGACGCCAGAGCGTCGGGATACTTACCCATATGGCTAATCAGCCCGCTCATCACCGGTAACTCTTCCATGACCAGCGCGTCTGGGTGGGCTCCCACCATGGTGTCCAACAGAGTCGTTCCAGAGCGCTGAAAACTGACCACAAAGGCCGGCGTCCGCTCACCAAGGGGCTGACTTGGCCACTGGTCAACAAATCCCGGCGAATACGCCGCTGCGAGGCCCTGAAGAGCGGGCATGATGGTGTCTGGTCGAGGATCGCCTCGTTGCCACTGGGTGGCTGCCAGCGTGTTGGCCTTAACATAGTGGTCGAACGCCTCAGCAAATGCTTTCTGCCGATCCAGCGCTTGGCCGTAGAGAAAATGGGCTTCGCGCTGGTGCTGCAAATCGGCCCGGGCAAGGTCAATCAGGTCGAGAGTCGCCGATACGTCCCGGTGATTTCCAGTTCGCCTCAGCAGGCGCGCCCGCGTTAACAACAGGCCAGCGTCGGTGGGCCATCGGGTCAGGCCCTGCTCCACCACCTCCAAGCATTCTTCGGGACGATTGGCCAGTTCCATTAGCGCTGCCAAATTCGCCCAAGCGAAGGCCAAATTCGGGTCGAGCTCCAACGCCTTGCGCAGCGCCCGCTCACTGTCGACCAACGCGCCCAGAGACGTCAGTTGAGCCCCCAAACCATTCCAGGCATGGGCGTCATCCGGTGCCAGTACGGTGGCCCTCTTAGCCGCCTCCAATGCGTGGTCAAATCGATTGACTCCAGCCAAGGCCTGAGCAAAATGCTGCCAGCCGTCAGCGTTGTCTGGGTCCAGAGCCGTGCAGCGCTCGAGCGGAGCAATGGCCTGGCTAAACAGCCCCTGGGAAAGATACAGGTACCCCAACGCCGCCAGTGCCTGGGCATAGTCAGGCTGCACACCGATGGCCCGAGCGTACGCTTTCTCCGCCACATCGATGTTGCCCGCGCGCCGCTCCAGGTTACCCAGATTAAACCAACTACTGGCATGTTCTGGAGCGACCTCCAGCGCCCGAGCATAGGCCTGACGGGCGCCATCAACATCATCCAGCGCCAACAAAGCGGAGCCTCGATTGTTCAGCGCCGAGACGTGGTTGGGCGCAAGCACCAGCACTCGGTCAAATAGCTCGAGTGCCGCCCCATCCAGTCCTCGGTTCAACAGAGCGCTGGCATGGTTATAGAGAATCTCCGGGTCCTGCGGACGACTGTTATGGGCGAGTCCCAACATCTGTGAGCCCTCATCGACTCGTCCATCAGAAATCAGCGCCACGCCGAGAATGTGTTGACAATCGGTGTGGCCTGGCAGCTCCGCAAGCAGCTGCTGGCCAAGGTCAACCGCGGTCCGCGCATGGCCCTGATTAAGAGCTTTGGCCGCATTTTGAAGCAACTGTTGTTGATGAACATTCATGGTAAGTCGCGCAGCGTTGATTAGTGTATGAAAACCGCCTGACACCATACTGGCGGAGTTGCCTGCAAGGCAACCGTGGTAAATTTACCCATGGTTCATTTATCCCAAGCGCCGCGCTCAATCGCCGACACCAGCATCGTTTCTATCGTTGGTGCCGGCCTCGCTGGCAGTCTGTTGGCGATCTACCTGGCACGCCGAGGATTTCAGGTGGAGATTTTCGAACGCGGCGCTGACCCGCGAGAAACAGGTAACGCGACCTACCGTAAAAGTGAAGGCCGATCCATCAACTTGGCCCTGGCCCAGCGAGGAATCTCCGCCCTGCAGCGCATCGGACTCCACCACCGTGTTGGTCAGTTTGCCCTGCCTATGTCCGGCCGCATGGTCCACGTTGGCAGCACGCCTCCGGTGATGCTGCCCTATGGCCAACGACCGGGTGAGGTCATTTACTCGGTGCACCGGGAGCAGTTAAATCAAGCGCTGCTGGATGCCGCCGAAAACACCCGCCGGGTGCGCTGTCACTTTCGCCAAGAACTGAAGTCCTTGGACCTTTCCACATCCACCGCCTGCTTTCATGATCACGCATCGGGCCGGGATTACCTTCGATCAGCAGCGCCGGTGATTGGCGCGGACGGGGTCGGCTCCACCGTGCGCGGCGCTATTGACCAGGCCACAGGAGGGCAGACTCATAGCCACCTGCTGGAGCATGGCTACCGGGAATATGGAATTGCGCCCACTGCTTCAGGTGACTTCGCGCTGGCCTCCGAGGCGCTGCACATTTGGCCCAGAGGCGATTTCATGCTCATCGCATTACCCAACACCGACGGCAGCTTTACCGCGACGGCCTTTATGGCCAACAAAGGGCCTGATTCGTTTGCTTCGCTCAACAACCGTGATGCCGAGAAGGCGTTTCTCCAGACCCACTTCGCCGATATTGCCGACAAGCTTCAGGCCCCAAACACTGAGCAGGCCCCCGTCGGAGTGCTGGGGTCCCTGTCCTGTGAGCACTGGTTTCATGAACACCGCGCCGTCATTTTGGGCGACGCGGCCCATGCCATCGTGCCATTTCACGGCCAAGGCATGAACTGTGCGTTTGAAGACGTGGAAGAATTTGACCGCTGCCTGTCTGACACAAAAACCTGGGATGAGGCATTTCACATGTTTCAGCACCGACGTAAAGACAATGCCCGCGCCATCGCCGAAATGGCGATGGAGAATTACCTGGAAATGCGCAGCGCTGTTGCCGACCCTGCCTATCGGCTACGCCGTCAGCTGGAGCAGGCTTTGGAAAAACGCTTTCCCCGACGCTTCGTACCTCGTTACTCACTGGTAATGTTCCGTCAGGTCGACTACCGCCGAGCCCAAAAACGCGGCCAGATAAACTTGGGGATCTTGCAGGAACTGACTCGCAACATTACTCAGGTCAGTCAGGTGGATTGGGTTTTGGCTGAGCACTTGGTCGCCCAGCGCCTAACGCCGCTGGACCCGTAACCTGGCAGAAAACTACAAGTCTTTGGCGACCCGAAAACCTATCAGCGGACTGCTACGAAGCGGCTGCGCTGAAGCGCGGCTGGCTGATCGAGCGATGGACGGGGACACCGCCCATCCACCGCCGCGAAGAGACCGAGTACTGCAGGGACGCACCTGCCGGGGCCTTCCGTCAGTGGGGATATCTTCCAGCGTATCGGCGAAACAGTCGGCGGCCCATTCCAATACGTTGCCGCTTAAGTCATACAAATTCCAGGGGTTGGCCGCCAGACTGCCTGCGGGCGAAGGCCCCCAGTACCCATCACCATACCGGCTGAACGCGTCGGGCCAAGTTAGCCCTCCCAGATCGTCCCGGGCGCCGGTCAGGTTTTCTACCGGCCGGTCCGGCGATCCGTCGCCCCACCAGTATGGCGACCGCGTGCCGCCGCGCTGAGCGTATTCAAATTCCGACTCTGAGGGCAAACGGTAGGATTGGCCGCTCACGTCACTAAGCCAGCCGGCATACGCTGCCGCATCTTCCCAGGAAACGTGGATCACCGGCAGGTTGCCATCGGCAGGGTCACCCAGGTAATCCATCCGCCAACTGACCGACGCGTCCTCGAAACTGCCAGAGTCTGCACGGTAAGTCTGTCCTCTACGTCCGGTCTCTGCGGTGGTTTGGTAATTGGTTGCCGCAACGAAGGCGGAAAACTGCGCCACTGTCACTTCGGTGCTGGACAGAGCAAACGGTGCCTCAAAAGTCACCCGGGTTAACGGCCCCTCACGCGGGTTCCTGCCCTCTTCATTGGCTGCTGACCCCATGTCAAAACTTCCTGCAGGAAGCACCACCATCAATGGACCTTCGCCGCCCGTACTCATGGGGTCGGTGAAAACGCTACCGGCGACGTAGCTGAGCAATTCACGGCGTCGATCGATGGTAGAGCGGATGCGAGTGAGGTCTCCCGGATACCCGCGGCTAACTAATGCTGCCAGCGTTGATTGGGCCTCATCAAGTTGATCGTTGCTAACTAGCTGCTCCACGGCGTCCAGATCCGCTTGCCAGGACTGAGCTCGAGACGACGCCAACGACTGGCGGAGAATCTGAATCTCGCTAGCGTCAATAACGCCGCTAACAGTGGCGCCAAACGCAGATTCCGCCAGGTCCAGTTGCTCCTGGGCACTGTCAAAGTCGCCGCTGCCAATGGCATCATTTACCTGGCCCTGAACCGCCTCGATGACCGACTGCAAGCCTTGCAATGCGTCCGGGTTAGCCGCCTCAAAACTGAACACCTGGTCAAAGTAACCCAGCGCACTAGCCTCGGCTGGCAACAACACGGCACCAGCATCAAACGCCGCCAACCCCTGGGCGAGCAGATTGGCAATCTGAGACTGCTGATCCATGCGGGCAACAAGGCGGGCCAAAGGGCCGTAATCCGGGCGAAATCCACGGACGGTTTGAGCGGTAGCCCTCGCGCCGTCCATATCACCGTTGGTGAGTTGCTCTGCCGCCTGCTGAAGCAAACGGTCTGCCAGCGTATTGAGGCCACCTTCAGCGTCTGCGTTACCCGGATCTACGGCCAACGCCTGGCGAAAATAATTGAGCGCGCTGGCGTCGAAAGGCTCCAAGAGGTTGCCCGCGTCCAATGCGTTGTTGCCTAGCGCCAGCTTGCGTCGCAGTTCATCCTGTCGATCGCTGGCCGACTGCTGTCCGGGAGTCCATTCCTGGCCAGGGTCTACCGCCAAGGAGTCGCCCAGCCGGGCAGGTCTTGCTTGGGAGGTTTGCCCGGAGGCATCCTCTTGAGACGTTGATTGGGCCATAGCCGGCCCGTTGCCGCTGGCGAACATCACCAGCAGACACAGAGCACCCGGTAACTGGCGCCGTTGATTGTTATCTGAATGTCTTGTCATTGCATGCGCCTAGGCGCAACACCTTCCCGGTATCGAGTGTGTCAAAAGGGAGCGTCGGGCGCAAACGTTGTTCTGGTTTGACGGCAAGGGTGCAAAGATCAGCAACCTGACAGGCTGCCGCAGGCGCAAATTTTCAGGCGGAACCACCCAAGGGGCCGACCCAAAGCTCTTTTACCACTCGAAACCCAACGAGGCATGACGCCATATCGGCGCTGGCGGCGGCGCGATAGCCGGAGCTGGCCTGTGCAGGAGGCGTCGCCCAAGATGCACCGCGAACGGCGCGGCGCGGACAACTGGCGATTGTCTCGACCGACGACTTGGCAAGACCGGACCCGGACTGTCCCCAATAACAGTCGCTCACCCACTCTGACACGTTGCCGCCAAGATCAAAAAGCTGAAAGGCATTGGCCTGAAATTCACTGACTGGAGCAGGCCCCCAATGTCCATCTCCATAGCCATCGAAGGCGTCTGGCCAACGCAGGTTGTTCAAGCGGTCTCTGTCGCCCGTTAAATTTTCCACCACAGCGTCTGGCTCCTGGTTGCCCCACCAGTAGGTGCTCTGGGTCCCACCCCGCAGGGCGTACTCAAATTCCGCCCCCGTAGGCAAACGATAGGTTTCTCCCGATTGTTCGCTCAGCCAGCGGGTATAGGCAACTGCGTCGTTCCACGAAACGTGAACCACGGGCAAGGTGGACTTTGCCTTTCGACCACGAAAATCAAAACGCCAGTTAATGCCGCGACGCTTTTGCGTTGCCCCCTGTGTTTCGTCAAAAACCAGCGATTCACCGAGCTTCTCCGCATCCGTGATGTAGCTGGTGGCATCAACAAAAACGCGATACTGCGCCACGGTCACTTCCGTTTCTGACAGCGTGAACGGCACAGGAAACTCCGCTCGCCGAGTTGTGTCCTGTTGCACAGAATTGTTCGTTACCGTTGAAGTCGACGCCATCTCGAGCCCCCCTTTGGGCACCACAATCATCGCCGGCGAGGCCATATTCAGTGAATTTTCCAACCGGGTACCGGGAACGTAAGCCAGGGTCAGCCGACCTTGAGCAATGTTGCTACCAAGCCCGTTGATCGAGCGGGCGAACTCTTCACCGGTCGCCTGGTCGCTGACCTGAGCCAGCAAGGTTTCCGCTTGGTCGAATCGGCCTGCAACTATGAGTTCAGACGCGTCCTCCAGTTGCCCGTTGACGAACGCGCGCCGGGCCCCATCAGTGCTGACCTGCTGGGTGACAACGGCATTTTCCGGGTCATCGCGAACCCCCGCAGCCTGGGTGAGTAACTGAGTTGCACTGTTAAATCGTTGCTGATCGGTCAGCCTTTGAGCCTGCGCAATCATCTGACTTTCGATCCGTTGAAGGCCCTCTGCAGCAACCTGACTTTCTGGACTCAACGCTAACAGCTGAACATACAGATCTGCGGCACTATCGGCGCCGACCCAATGTTGCCTCGTCTCGGCCTGCTTCGCCGCGTCAGCCAACAGCCCAGCTTGGTGGTCCTGCAGGAGCAGCTCCGACATTTCTTCGATGGCCGGATGGGTAGGTGCCACGACACGCAGATGACCCAACTCTATCCGTGTACCCTCTTGATCTCCGCTGGCGTAAACCGAACGCATGCGCGCCGCCAATGCGTTGGCCGTATCAGCGATACCTTGGGTCGCCAAAGCGTTACCCGGATCCAGCGCGAGCACCTTGCGAAAAATGTCCAGCGCACCGCGTTGCGGCGCCATAATCCTGCCCGAAGAAAGTGCCTTTCGTGCCTGTTGCAGTTGCTCGTCCAGTAATGAAAGACCTGAGTTTGCCCGGGAGGGCTTAGCGTTGCCCGCTCGCCATTCCTGGGTATTGTCCACATTCAGGGAGTCACCAAGACGACGCGGCCTGGGTGTAATGACTGCTGCACCGCCTATCCCGCTCTCTGCTGGATTAACGATTTCGTCATCTGATTGCGCGATCGCACCGTCTGATGTCAGCACCAACGCAATGGCCATCGCGGCCAAACCTGCTGAAGTGGAAGTTTCCAACACCCTGGTCATTGCCTGATCTACCCCCGTAGAGAATCACCGCTCTAACCTAAAGCGCCGGAGGAGGAAAAACCGTGATGTATATTCGATCAGCTGCCACCCACTGATAATAATTCTAGATTATGGACGTAACTCATTGTTTTTCAAAACTAAAGCAATTGGTATCAAAACTTAAAAAAGTGTTTCAATTACAGGAAATCTGAGGTGTGAGGTTACTCAGAGCCCCAGCTTGGTTCCAAGCCCCCGATAAGGGCTGGGAAAACTGCACCTGAGTGTCAACGCTGCCGGACTGGGCAGAATCATAATTCAACCGGTTTGTTCCCACGACGGTTGAAGTGACCTGACTGGTGGCACAGGACGGACAAAACCCGCTGAATTGCGCTAGGGTGATCTGCTCAGAGTCTGCCTGTCCTTGACCCAAAACCCAGCGCGGCAGGCCCGTTGGGCCGTAGAGATAGTTTACGTGAACCTGGTCGCCGCCAACATTGAGAATGGAATACCCAAAGCCAGGCTGTTCGGGCATAAACCAAAGTCCCGTTCGCGCCACCTCTGCGCCATTGCTGGTGCAACTCAAGTCGTCAACAATGACCTGATAGGGTTCGCTGCCGCTACGGCCATGAAGACGAAAATTCAGGATGGCTTTATCGCGGCTTTCGAAAATCAAGGTCATGGTACCGACCTGAGTCGCTGAGGCGGCGGTACCGTCCCAGCGAAACTGATTCAACGGCGCTTGCCAGTAGTCGTCTTCTTCCGCCACTGGCGCTTGGGCGAGATACCAGACCGGTGTGCCGTCCTCCAGATAGGTGTACCACTCCACAATCAGTTGGCCATCGATCTGATTCAAATTGAAGCCTGTTCCATCACGGGCTGGGTTAAACCAAAGACCCGGCAGTGGTGCGCCCCCCACACCCGCGGCCGTCTGCAGGGCTGAAGCCCGCGTTCGTTCCTGAGTAAAGGTTGCCGACAGGGTTTGTGATTGAGTATCGGTGTTCACGGGAATCAAATAGATTCGTTGCGCGCTTAAGTTTGTTGAAACCTGCCCATTGCCTTGTCCGCTGGCTATTACCTGGGCGCCAGCGGCGCTGCCTGAAGCCACGTTGGGCGCGTCAAAAGCCACCGCTTGGGTTACCACCTGCCATTCAATTTGAGGCGACGCGACGATGGACAACGTTTGATTGGATGAACTGGAAGGCAGATCCACAAACAAACGTGAATGGCCCTGGTGCGGCGAAAGCGTTAACGTCTCGGTGCCGCCATCGAGCAAGAGAAGAGGTTCCTGAGTCTCCATGTCGGGAGCGGCAGCGGTGCCGCTGCCGCCATCGCTGAGCCTGGAAAGCACCACAGGAATTACCCCCACGGTCGGCAACTGTGCAGTGGGCTTCAAAGCGAGGGCACCGACCCAACGGTCATTTTCCGCCATTAGGCCTTGATTCCAACTCAGGCGCACCGCAAACGGTGCCTGCGCTGGCACACTGCCCGGCCCGGTGGCAATCAAACTTTGATTTGCTTCCGCACCCACCACCGCGTGGACCAGCACGGTCGGGTCCGTCCCGCCGGGGCTGCTGGCTTGCCAGTTCTGCACAAGAATCCAATACTGACCATTCTGCGCTGATGGAAGCACACAAATTTCTCGACCACCCGACGATGTGCTTCGACATAACTCTTCATTCAGGTCCGGTCGGGAAGCCCCGTCCAGGTCCCGGCCAACAAATAAATCCAGATCGGCTCCCTGAGCCGCAGTGTCCAATTCAACAAAAAGCATGTCTCCGGTGTTTTCAACGCTGACGGTGACAAAGTAGGCGCCGCCGCCGCTGAAGTTATTGTAGGGGTCAGCGTTGGTAGCATCCTCGCTGAGCAAGCGATTGGTGACTCTGGCGCGGGTCAGTGCATAAGTATCCAAGGTCGCCTGGGGCAGTGACACCAGACCGGATAACTCGACAATCTCTGAGCCCCGGTTGTTGGCAGTTTCGATCGACAGCACCGCGGGCAGATCGCCTCCATCGGCTGTCACCTTGAACGCCAGTCTCTGGGTCGCCACGGATTCATCCTCGGGGGTCAGGACCACATATCCGTCCACCGACTGGCCGATCAGACTGGGGTCACTAACATTCAGCGTGATGGCGATATCCAGCAACTCGCCTGCAGCGAGGGAAAACGATTCCGGACTGACCTGACCGGTGGCCGCAGTATCGCTGGCAATGGACGCCGACCAGCGTCCGCCATCCAGGGCCCTGACCTGGCGTTGGAACACGCAGCTATCGACACATCGATTGCTGGCCAGAGTGGGCAGATTAAGGGTTTGCGGCCTGCCCCCTTGATTTGGGTTGGCCAGCAGAAACTCTGCCCGATTCACCTCCATTACCAAACCGGCTCGCACCGCAGCCTCCGGATTGACCCGCCCAGCCCCGACGTCAAACCCGTCAGCGATGGAACTGCCGTCACTATCGAGCATCTGGTTGTTAAACGCGGTGGTCACCAGCAGTGAATGCACGGCGCTCGGTGAGAGCTCGGGCCTGAGGGACAATAGCAGCGCAGCGCTGCCCGCCACATGGGGCGACGCCATGGAGGTGCCGCTCTTGAACGATGAGGTGTTGCCGGAAACCCCGGCGGCAAGAATATTGGAGCCCGGCGCTGCGACTTCTGGCTTGATCACGTTGGGGACAAAGCCGTCAGGTCCCCGCGAACTGCTGGCCGACACTCTATCGCCCAGAGAATCGTCCGTTAGCGAACTTGAAGCCGCAATTTGGCCTGTGAGCGAATCGCCACCGGCGTTCAGCCATGCACGAAGCGCATCCCCACCCTGAGCGCCAATGTGAGTTGCAGGCAGGCAATGGTCGTCCGATGACAGCGTTTCACCCTGAGCAGCAGTATTGGCTAATACGTAACCGCCGGCACCGGCAGCGCGCAGATTGAAGCCCTTTTCTATGCGGCCATAGGTTCCGCGGTCACAAACAACAATTTCGCCATCAAACGTTCCCGGAGAAAACGGATTTGATGACCCCGAATGGGCACCACACGAGGACTGTAATTCCGCTTCACCCACGCCGCACAGGGCGTTACCAAAGTCCCGCGCATGGACTATTTTTGCCGGACCGAAGGCCGTGGCCAGCCCTGCGCCACTAATATTGGCAGGGGGAGTTCCATTGCCACCGGTCAGGTTTTCCAGAATATTCTCAAATCGCCGGTTGTGGGAGATATTGGCGACCGCCAACAGCCAGGGGGCGTTCGCCGGAGAGGAAATGGTGTCCGGCGCACTGCCGTCGTTGCCCGCCGAGGTCACCGTCAGAACTCCAGCGTCTCGCGCAGTCAGTATGGCCAGCGCATCGTTGTCAGCCCAAGGGTCGGAAGAGCTGCCACCAATGGAGTAGTTCACCACATCGACCTGATCGATAACAATCTGTTCGAACGCGCTCAAAATCGCATCAAGCAAACAGACGTTTTCATCAACGTCCGGGGTCGACAGGTCATCGGCCAGGCAAACCTTGTAGGTGATGAGGTTGGCGTGCGGCGCAACTCCTGACAGCTCTCGCACAACGCTGCCGGTATTGCTGACAAAATTGGACGGGTGAATATTGCCTGCTGCGGTGCTGGCAACGTGAGTGCCATGGCCGTCCAGATCTCGCCCGATTCGTGCGCCTTCCTCGGTGAAGTCGTAGACGCCAATCAACTTATCGTTACAACGAACCTGAGCATTACTGCACAAGCCGTACTGACGGCCGCGGGGATTGTTGTGATCGAAACCGTCACCGCCGATATCAGCAAACGCCGGGTGATCCCAGTTGACCCCAGAATCGACAATGCCAACCACCACGCCTTCACCCATGCTGCCGGATGCTCCCCAAGCGCCGGGTGCGCCGATCCAGGCCGGACCGGCATCCGTGTGCGGTCGGTGGACTGTTACGGAACTGACCTTTTTTACCCCGCGTAAGGTCGCCAAGCGTTCAGCCTCCGTAGGAGACAACGCCAACGCTACGCCGTTGAGGGCAAACCGGTAACGATGGATTGGTGTTGCTGGCGCGGCCAGTATCGTAGAGACAGACTTAAGCATCTGTTCTGCCCTGCGGTCCAGGAACCTACGATATTCGATAACCGATTTCGCTGATGGATCGAAAATGGCGGAACCGGGCCGTGTCGGTGCCATTTTCCAGCCTCCACGGCCATCGCCCTGACCATCGAACGCGAGCACCGGCGGATCGTCCCACTCAACGATATAGCGTCCCGGCGCAATCTCCGGCGTGGACCGCGAAGGATGATCAGCCGCCATGGCAACTGCCCCGGCCACCATAACGATCACTGTCAGCAGCACCTGTTTCAAACCCAGTCTCCTAGTCATCTATCCCTGCCATCCTTCCCTGGTTGAGGTTTCGCCCTACTCCCTGGGCGTTCGAAGGGTTACCAGCTCCTCCGCCGCGGTTGGGTGAATTCCCACGGTGGCATCAAACTGAGCCTTGGTGGCACCCATTTTAATGGCCACCGCAAACCCCTGAAGCATCTCAGCGGCATCCAGGCCCACAATATGCAGGCCTACCACCTGTTGACTACTGGCGACCACAATGAGTTTCATCATGCCTCGCTCGTCACGCCCGGACAGCGTGTGCTTCATTGGCTTAAAGCTCGATTGATACACCTGAATCTCACCGTATTCAGACCGGGCCTGCTCCTCACTGAGCCCAACCGAGCCGACCGGCGGCTGGCTGAACACGGCAGACGGTATGTTGTGATGATCCAGCGGGGTTGGTTGATCGCCAAACTCGGTTTGCGCAAACGCCTGCCCTTCAGCCAGCGCCACTGGCGTTAGGTTCATTCGGTCGGTGACATCGCCCACGGCGAAGATGTTGTCTACGGAGGTTTTGGATGATGGATCCACCATCACGACACCTTTGTCGTTTGTCTTCACACCAACGCCATCCAGGCCTAGCCCTTCCACCTTAGGCGAACGCCCGGTGGCCAGTAACAGTTGATCGCAGGCCAGGGTATCGCCATTGTCCAGAGTGATTATCAGATCATTGTCTTTGCGCTCGGCACCCACGATTGATCGATTCAGCACCATGTCGACGCCCTTTTTTGCCACCTCGGCAGTCAGGGTCTCGCGTACATCGTCGTCAAAACCGCGCAGCAATGATGGGCCTCGGTAAACCTGACTCACTTGGCTGCCCATGCCGTTAAAAATGCCGGCGAACTCCACCGCAATATAGCCGCCGCCGTAAACCACTACTCGTTCTGGCTGAGTCGGCAGATGAAACACTTCGTTAGAAGTAATGCCCAACTCCACTCCTGGAAAGTCCGGCACTGCAGGCCAGCCACCAACGGCCAGCAAGATCTTTTCGGCCGTGACTTGACGATCACCCACCTGCACCGTGTGGCGATCAACCAGTTCACCGCGTTCCTCAATGAGGTCAACGCCAGCGTTGCTGAGCAGGCTCTTATAGATGCTGTTCAAGCGATCTATTTCCTGGTCCTTACGCGCGATAAACGTAGCCCAATTGAACGTGCGCTCGCCGACACTCCAGCCGAAACCCTCAGCATCTTCAAAATCTTCGTGAAAGTGGGAGGCGTAAACCATCAGCTTCTTTGGCACACAGCCACGAATCACGCACGTACCGCCCACTCGACTCTCTTCACACACCCCCACCCTGGCACCGAAGCCTGCGGCAATTCGGCTGGCTCTTACGCCGCCGGAACCGGCACCGATTACAAACAGATCGTAGTCAAACTGGGCCATGGGCTGCTTTCCTTAACTTTGGGGCGGGCATTATCCACCAAAATGCACCCTGTTGGTGATAGCATTGCGTCCCCTGGGGACCCTTCAGATCATGCTCCGAGTTCATGCCCTCGCCTTTCAACGCAACCAGCTGACCATTCTCAGCCAGGTGTCGTTGTGTGTTCAGGCCGGCGAGGTGGTGCTGATCCGGGGCGAAAACGGCTCGGGAAAATCCACCTTGATCCGCCTGCTGACTGGCCTGATTCCCGCCCAGGACACCTTCACAGTGACGCTGGATTCCCAACCCTTTTTGCCGACCGACCCTATCTGCCAGGCGCAGTTTCAGTATTTGGGCCACAATTTGGGGCTCAAGGACAACCTGAGCTGCGCAGAGAATCTGGACTTTTTCGCCCGGTTTCTCGGTCAGCGTACCGACATGTCGGCGCCGGCGGCGCTGGCCTCCTGCGGCTTGGATGGGTATCAGTATAGCGAGGCCGGAACCTTGTCAGCCGGCCAACGCAAACGCCTGGCGTTGGCCAGACTGCTTTTGTGCCCAGCCCGAATCTGGTTTTTAGACGAGCCCTACAGCAACCTGGATGCGGAAGGCATTACTTTGGTTGACCGATTGCTTGAACGTCACATCGGCGAGGACGGATGCGCGCTGATGACCAGCCACGGCACCTTTGTGCCCGCCGTCAGCAACCACCGGGAACTGGACATCGGGCAGTTCCAGGCATGACGTTGATCAAAGCACTCTGGGCACTGTTGGCCCGGGACCTGCGCCTGGCGCTGCGCAAGCGCTCAGAGGTGTTGGCTCCGGTGTTATTTTTGTTGATGGTGGCAACACTGTTTCCCCTGGGCCTTGGGCCCGACCGGGCTCTTCTGGTCAGTATCGCGCCTGGGGTCATTTGGGTGATATCCCTGCTGGCTTGCCTGCTGTCGCTGAACCTGATGTTTCACGCCGATCTGGAAGATGGCACGTTGGATCAACTGATTATTTCTCGCTGGCCACTGCCGCTGCTGGCGGCAACCAAAGTATTGGCACACTGGCTTGTCAGCGGCCTGCCGATAACTCTGGTCGCTCCGCTGGTTGCCGCCGCCTACGGGCTGTCGAGTCAAACCATTGCCATCATGGCCTTGTCATTGCTGCTGGGGACCCCAATTCTCAGCAGTATCGGAGGGATTGGAGTGGCGCTCAGCGTTGGCCTGCGACGTGGCGGTATGTTCCTGTCGCTGCTGGTGCTGCCGCTATACGTCCCTGTGATAATCTTCGCTACCGCAGCGGTGGCGTCGTCGATCGAAGGAATTTCGCCGGCCTCCAGTCTCTATCTGTTGGGCGCCATGGCGGTATTAGCGGTGACAACAGCCCCATTCGCCGTAGCGGCTGGGCTCAGGATCAGTGTCGCATGAACAAATTAACCTTGTGGTTCCACAAGCTTGGATCGGCAGAATATTTCTACCGTTTCAGCGGTCGTCTCATTCCTTGGCTGGCAACGGCCTGTGTCATTGTGCTGGCCTGGGGCCTGTATCGCGGGCTGTTTGTCGCTCCGCCTGATTACCAGCAGGGTGAAAGCTACCGCATCATCTTCATTCACGTACCCAGCGCCTGGATGAGTTTGTTCATCTATATCGCCATGTGTGTTTCCGGCGTTGTGGGTATTGTCTGGCGAATTAAAGTCGCCGAAATTGTGGCGATGGCAAGCGCCCCCATTGGCGCGGCGTTTACGGCGATCACCCTGGTCACCGGGGCCCTGTGGGGCCGCCCTATGTGGGGCACTTACTGGGTGTGGGATGCGCGTCTAACCTCCGAATTGGTGCTGCTGTTCATTTATATCGGGATTATTGGCCTTTACCAAGCCATCGAAGATCGCCGCAGCGCAGCACGTGCCGCGTCGATCTTGGCTCTGGTTGGACTTGTGAACATTCCCATCATCCACTTCTCGGTAGAATGGTGGTCAACGCTGCATCAGGGTTCGACGGTGAATTTGATGGGCGATAACGCCATCCACCCAAGCATGCTTTGGCCTCTGCTGGCGATGGCCATTGCGACTAAACTGTTCTACGGGTTCAACGTTCTGCAACGTGCGCGAATCATGTTGCTGGAGCAGGAAAGCAATCGACGCTGGGCGCAGCGTATTTTGGGCCTGGAAGCAGCGGAACCCAGCGCCTCGAAAAGCGTCTCATGAACTGGGCAGAATTCTTCGCCATGGGCGGGTATGGCAACTTTGTATGGGGGTCCTACGGGGTTTTCACAGCGGTTTTGCTATGGATATTGCTCACACCGATAATCAAACGACGCCAACTTATGAAACAGCTTAAACAACAACACGCGTTGCAGGCAGCCCAGAAGGTGGCTCTGGAACGTCGGAGGGCACAGCAATGACTCCCACTCGCAAACGCCGTCTCTACGCGGTTTTAGCCATCACTGTGGGTGTTGCTGGCGCAGCGGCACTCACTCTCAATGCCCTCAACGACAATATGTTGTTTTTCTTCTCGCCGGCTGAGGTGCATGCCGGCGAAGTGCCTTCCGGCAGCAACTTTCGTCTGGGCGGCATGGTGGTGGATGGGTCGGTCACTCGCACGCCAGGGGAATTGAAGGTGCGTTTCGCGCTGACCGACTACAACAAGGTCGTCCCGGTGGAGTTTGATGGCATCTTGCCGGATCTGTTTCGAGAGGGCCAGGGCATTATCGCCCAGGGTACTTTAGCGGCAGAGGGAACCGGCGAACCGCTGTTTATAGCCAGCGAAGTTCTGGCCAAACACGACGAGACCTATATGCCGCCCGAGGTGGCTGATGCGCTAAAACAAGCCGAAGACAATGCGGAGGCTGCCGGTGATTCCTGAGCTAGGGCAATTCGCCTTAATACTGGCGTTGGTGATGGCGTTGATCCAGGGCGTCCTGCCCATCGTTGGCGCACAGACCGGTAAAACAAGCTGGATGAACGTGGCTCGACCCGCAGCACTGGGACAGGCGACCTTTGTGACCATTGCCCTGGGCATTTTGATGTACGCCTTTGTGGTGCAGGATTTTTCCGTGGTTTACGTGGCCACCAACTCCAACCTTCTGCTGCCGATACCCTATCGAGTCTCCGCCGTCTGGGGCGCCCACGAAGGCTCGTTGTTGCTGTGGGTGTGGATCCTAAGCGTGTGGACGGTAGCGGTGGCTGTATTCAGCAGATCTCAGCCCGACGGCTTTATCGCCAGAGTGATCGGCGTGATGGGCTGGATCAGCATTGGCTTTCTGCTGTTTACGCTGTTGACGTCTAATCCCTTCCTTCGTCACCTTCCCGCACTGGCTGACGGCAACGACCTAAACCCACTATTGCAGGATGTGGGATTGATTATTCACCCACCCATGCTGTACGTCGGCTATGTGGGGTTTTCTGTGGCGTTTGCATTCGCCATCGCGGCGCTGCTTGAGGGCCGGGTCGATAGTCGCTGGGTACGCTGGTCACGGCCATGGACCAATATCGCATGGGCTTTCCTGACCCTGGGTCTGGCGCTGGGGAGCTGGTGGGCCTACTACGAGTTGGGTTGGGGCGGCTGGTGGTTCTGGGACCCGGTAGAGAACGCCGCGTTTATGCCCTGGCTAGCGGGCACCGCATTAATCCATTCCCAGGCGGTCACCGACAAGCGTGGAGCATTCAAGAGCTGGACCATACTGCTGGCAATCTCCGCCTTTAGCCTGAGCCTGCTTGGCACTTTTCTGGTGAGGTCTGGCGTTATTACCTCAGTTCACGCATTTGCCAGCGATCCTGAACGAGGGCTGTTCATTCTAGGGTTTCTGATTATCATTTGCGGCGGCGCTCTGCTGCTCTACGCCATTCGGGCACCCGGCATGGCCACAGGGGGTCAGTTTTCCGCGGCATCAAGAGAAACGGCACTGCTGACCAACAACCTGTTTATGGCCGGGTCTACCGTAATGGTGCTGATGGGTACGTTATACCCGTTGCTGGCAGAAGCGGCAGGCTGGGGGAAAATCAGTGTAGGTCCGCCCTACTTCGGATTGATGTTTATCATTTTGATGGCGCCAATCATTTTGTTGATGCCTGTCGGGCCCTTCACCCGCTGGCGCGAGGATAGCGCCGGGCGACTGCTGAAAGACAGTGCCGCGTTGCTGGGCATCTCCCTGGCCGCGGGCATCGCGCCGTGGATTGTCTGGGAAACGTTCAGTCTGCGAGGGGTGCTTGGACTGGCCGGCGCTGTCTGGGTCATCATGATGACTGGCAAATACTTGATGCATGTAAACCGCACGGCGAAATCTCGCTGGCTGGGCATGCCACGAATGTCACGGGGCGCTTTAGGCATGTTGACCGCGCACCTTGGCGTTGGTGTATTTCTCGTTGGCGTCACCATGGTTGAAACCCGCGACATTGAAAAAGACATTGCCATGAAGCCGGGCGAATCGTTCTCCGCGAACGGATATGATTTCCAGTTTCAGGGTGTGAATCAGGTCAACGGCCCAAATTATCGCGCCGATCAGGGGGTGTTCAGCGTGCGCCAGGATGGCGAATTTGTTGCCGAACTCCGGCCGGAAAAACGCGGTTACTCCCGTGGCGGTCAGATCATGACCGAAGCGGCCATTGAACCCGGGTTAACGCGAGATCTTTATGTGTCGCTCGGCGAACCCCTGGATGAAACCGGTACCTGGGCAGTTCGGGTCTATTTCAAGCCGTTCATTCGCTGGATCTGGCTAGGAGCGCTAATGATGATGGCCGGCGGCATGCTGGCGGCATCGGACCAGCGTTACTTTCGGGAAGCGTCAGCTGCGCGCAAAGCCCGAGATGCCGCGCAGGACGCTAAGCCGTCCGCCGGGCCTGAGCCCGGCGGCGACGGCACCGCGCCGGCTGCAGCATGAAGAAATTCTGGCTGGTTCTGCCTCTGCTGGCATTTGTGGGTCTTGGGTGGCTGCTCAAAAGCGGCATCGGCAAGGACCCAACCCAGGTTCCTTCACCGCTGATCTCAAAACCGGCACCGGCCTTTGACTTACCGTTGCTAAGCGACCTCAATCAACGCCTGTCCAAAGGTGATCTATTAGGCAAACCCTACCTGCTCAACGTGTGGGCAAGCTGGTGCCCGGGCTGCCAGGTGGAACACCCTTACATTGAGCAACTGGCAAATCGCGGCGAAATCCCCGTTTACGGACTCAACTGGCGTGATGAAACCGACGATGCGCGGCGCTGGCTGGAGTATTTTGGCGACCCCTACCAGGCCGTCTTGCACGACCTGGATGGACGAACGGGTGTGGATTTTGGCGTCTACGGCGCCCCCGAAACCTTTTTGATCGGTGCTGACGGAACCGTGCTGGCCAAACACATCGGCGAGATGACCGAAGACATCTATCAGTCCCTGTTTGTACCGCTGATTAAGGCGACCCCTGCTTCATGAAATTTCGGCTAACCCCGTTTCCGCTGATTTGCGGCCTGTTTGCCTGCCTGTTGGTAACGATGGCCGCTGCCATTGACCCTCAGGACTTTGAATCCCCCCAGCAGGAAGATCGTTATTGGTCACTGATCCAAGAACTCCGATGCCTGGTTTGTCAGAATCAGAATCTGGCAGATTCCAACGCCAGTTTCGCAAAAGATCTGCGCGATCAAGTGTTGGAAATGATGGTTGGTGGCAGCACCGATGCAGAGATAAAAACCTTCCTGGTGGAACGCTACGGCGACTTTGTTTTATACCGGCCACCAGTCAAACCGGCCACCTGGACCCTTTGGTATGGCCCGATCATTTTAGTGGCCCTTGGCGGCCTGGTATTGATGTTTAATCTGCGTAAACGTCGCGCGCAACCAGCGGATGTGAAGGCAGACCCCGACCAGGAGGAACTTGACCGGGAGCTGACAGCATTGGAAGCCGAACGGGAGGGTAAATCGTCATGAGCGGATTTTGGATTGGCGCAGGCATCATGCTGGCGTTGGCGCTGGCATTTGTGGTCCCCACTTTGCTGCGGGGCGCAAAAGCCAATGTTTCTGAAGCTGCCCTGGATGCCCGACGCAGGCTGGCGTCTTTAGAAGCGGCTCATCGAGACGGCCATCTATCGGCTGAGGATTATGAAGCTCGCAAAAGCGCTATCGCGGGGAGCCTGCTCGAGGCAGTCGAGCCGGCCGTCGACTCGCCAAAATCTCCCATCACCGGCATTGCCCTGCTGGTACTGTCACCGGTGTTTGCCATCGTGATGTACAACCAGATTGGCACCCCCACAGCGATTTCCGGTGTGCCTGTGGTCACAGAAAACAGCAGCGCGATGGATTTTGATGTGGCGCTGAAACAGCTCACTGACCGGCTGGACGACAACCCGGAAAACGTCGATGACTGGTTCATGCTGGGGCGCACCTACAAAGCCATGAAGCGTTACGCAGAGTCCGCAAAGGCCTACGCCAGCGCGTTGGAACTGGCACCGGATGAACCGGTGCTGCTGGTGGAATACGCCGAATCACTGGCCTTTGCCAACGGCGAGCCGCCGTTTCCCGAAGAGGCCCGTCAAGCGCTGGCCCAGGCCATGTCCAGAGACCCCACCTTGCAAAAGGGACTCTGGTTACAGGGTCTGGATGCATTCAGCATGGGAGATAACGCAACCGCTCTGGAGCGTTGGCAGGCACTGGCCGCCCAGTTGGAACCCGGCAGCGAAGGTGCCGAGCAAATTGCCCAGCAGATTGAAGTCGCCAAGCAGGCCATGACCCCATCAGCTGCGCCATCCGGCAACCCGAGGCCCGACGCAGACAGCGCTCCGGCCACTGCGCAAAGCGGCAGCAACCCCGCAACAAATGCACCCGCTGCCCAACTCACAGTGCAGATATCTCTAGCACCGCAACTCACCCCAAGGGTGTCCCCGGACGATGTGCTGTATGTGTTTGCCCGGGCCCACAACGGCCCTCCCATGCCGCTGGCAATTGCGCGGCTCACTGCCGGCGAACTGCCGGCGACGGTCAAACTGGATTCTTCCATGGCCATGATGCCCGCAATGAATCTTGCCGCCTTTCCGGAAGTGGTAGTGGGCGCGCGCATTTCTAAAAGCGGTAACGCCACGGCTCAGCCTGGCGATCTTCAGGCGTTGTCCAACCCGGTGGCCAACAACCAACCGCAACCGGTGGAACTGACGATCTCCAGCGTCCTGTAAGTGTCGCAGCAACCGGCTGCGATAGGGCGCGCAAAGATCCCATCAATCGCCAGTGCCAGTGAGTCCAACTAACACGCCTGTTCTGATTATCGGCGCTGGCCCGGCCGGGTTAGCCGTTGCCGCGTGTTTGCGAGAACACCAGCTGGATTTTCACATCATCGAGCAGGCGAACAAGGTGGGCTGGCGTTGGCACAATCACTACGAGCGCCTGCATCTGCACACAGCCCGAGATTACTCTGCACTGCCCCACATGGGGTTTGCCAAGGGGACACCGCGCTACCCAAGCCGCCAACAAGTGGTGGAATACCTGGATGCCTATGCTGAGAACTTTGGCATCAATCCTCAATTCGATACAGAACTTCGCAGCCTCCACCGCAACGCCAATGACTGGCATGCCATCACCTCAAAACAGGATTTTCAGGCAGGCCAGGTGGTGCTTTGCACGGGCTACAACCGGGTCGCCCAGCGACCCGACTTTGCCCCGGGTTCATCCCCTCAACAGATTCACAGCCGCGATTATCGCAATGCCGACTCCATTGCCGGGCCACGCAATCTGGTTGTGGGGGCCGGTAATTCCGGCGCGGAAATCGCCCTGGACCTGGCTGAGTCAGGTCGGGATGTGGATATGGCGATTCGCGGCCCGCTAAACGTGGTGCCGAAAGAGGTGCTTGGGCTACCGCTGTCCACTGTCACCCGGTTCAGTCGTTGGCTACCCGATGTGTGGGCGGAAAAACTAAGCCAGCGCTCGATGCAGCGTTTGTACGGAGACCTGCCCGATTATGGTATCGAATCACTGCCCTATGGCGTGCAGTGTCAGGTGGACCAACACCAGCGGGTACCGCTGATTGATATCGGCACCATAGACGCTATTCGTCGCGGCGAGATTACGGTTCGCCCTGGAGTCAAAACCCTGACCGAAGGCCAGTGCACGTATACCGACGGTTCGGTTACCCATTACGATGGTGTTGTGCTGGCCACCGGTTTTCGGCCTCGCCTTGAAGACCTACTCCCGGATCATAACGAATTGCTCAACGCCGCGGGTGCACCCCACAGCAGCGGTGAGGCGTTAGCAGAGGGTTTGTTTTCCTGCGGCTTTCGCATTTCCACACGGGGTATGCTTAACCAGATTGGTCGAGAGGCGCGACGCATCGCGCGCGCCATCGCCAATACCCGTCGCTCACCGATGGCTGGCAATTAAACCACGAGACTCCGCTGAAATGACCTTGATTCGATTTGATGAAGTCACCCTGGAAATTGGTGAACTGAAGCTGCTCACCGGAGTGAATTTTTCTATGGAGTCCGACGAGCGAGTGTGCTTGATCGGTCGCAATGGCGCAGGCAAATCCACCTTACTGAAGCTAATTACCGGGGAGATGGAGCCAGACGGCGGCGAAATCGTTCGCAAGACAGATATTAGGATCAGCCAGCTCAGACAAGACCTGGCCGAAGCCTCTAACGTGGGTGTACGAGACTTTGTGCGTCAAGGCATGGCCCACCACGAAACCCTCATTCACCAGTATCAAGCGTTGTCCGACCAACCTCAGGACAAACATACGCTGCGAGAACTGGAGGCACTGCAGCGGCGCATCGAGGCCGGCGTTGGGTGGAATATTGATCAGGCGGTGGACACCATTATCAGCCAGCTTGACCTGCCTGGGGACTTAACCATGGCCCAGCTGTCGGGCGGTTGGCGCCGCAGAGCCAGCCTGGGACAAGCGTTGGTCTCGCAGCCGGATCTGTTGCTGCTGGACGAACCCACCAACCATCTGGATATCTCTACGATCGAATGGCTGGAACAGGAGATTCGCAACTACCCAGGGGCAGTGCTGTTTATCTCTCACGACCGGGCGTTTGTCAGCCGCCTGTCCAGCCGTATTGCCGAATTGGACCGTGGGATCATGAACAGTTGGCCTGGCAACTACCGTGAATTTCTCGCAGCCAGGCGCAAGGCCTGGCAAGACGAAGACAAACACAACGCGGAATTTGACAAAAAACTGGCCCAGGAGGAAACCTGGATTCGCCAGGGAATCAAGGCGCGGCGAACTCGCAACGAAGGTCGAGTTCGGGCCTTGGAGGCGATGCGCGAGGAACGCGCGGCCAGAATCAGGCGGCAAGGGAACGCTAAGGTTCACATCAGTGAGGCAGACGTGTCCGGGCGCAAGGTCATCACCGCAAAGTCGGTGAATTTCCAGTACGGCGAGCAACAACTGGTACAGGATTTCAACCTCAAGCTGCAGAGGGGCGATCGCATTGGTTTGATTGGCAACAACGGAGTCGGAAAAAGTACTCTCCTGAAGCTAATGCTTGGTGAGCTTGCGCCGCAATCGGGCACTGTTAAGCTCGGAACTAACTTGAAGACTGGCTATTTTGATCAGCATCGCTCCGCACTGGACCCAGAAAGAACCGTCGCGGAGACGGTTGGCGCCGGTCAGGAGTACATCAAACTCAACGGCAAAGAACGTCATGTAGTGGGCTATATGGTGGATTTCTTGTTCAGCGCCAAACGCGCGATGACGCCGGTAAAGGTGTTGTCCGGCGGTGAACGCAATCGAGTGCTATTGGCCCAGATTTTTACCCAGTCAGCCAACCTTTTGGTGTTAGACGAGCCCACTAACGATCTGGACGTCGAAATGCTTGACGCCCTTGAAGGTCGTCTGCGGGCCTTTGACGGCACGTTAATTGTGGTGAGTCACGATCGGGAGTTTCTGGATAACGTGGTGGACCGGGTACTGGTGTTTGAATCGGACGGAATGATTCGGGAATATGTTGGCGGTTACAGCGACTGGCTGCGCCATCGCCGCTCACTGGCAGAATCAGACAGCCCCTCAGGCATAGGTGAAACAACGCAGAACGAACCGCCGGAAAGTCCCCCTGCTGCACCGCCGCGGCAGAAATTGAGTTACCGCCTGCAGCGAGAACTTGATGGGTTGCCCGATGACATTGAAACGCTGGAGAGCCAGCTGTCTGAATTGCAGGAGGCGGTAGCCAAACCCGAGTTTTACGCCAGCGATTCAGACGCCCAAAGCTCCGCCTGGGACACCATCAAAGCGCTGGAAATTGACCTCGCTCACAAGATGGAACGTTGGTCTGAGCTGGAAGCGATGGCTGCCGGAAGCAGATCATGACGGGGTCAGCGATGTGGCAATTCACCGGCGCTCATCGACCGGATTTCGCCAGGGACCCCGGCCCCGGTGAGGAGTCGGTCTGGGATTACCCCAGGCCACCGCAACAAGCACCGGACGAGCGGACCGTTGAAGTGTTTTATGCCGATAAGCTTCTGGCTAAATCAAGCCGCAGCGTTCGAATTCTCGAAACTGCCAGCCCACCCACCTTTTACCTGCCTGCTGAAGACGTAGATCTGTCCCAGTTGACCGTCATGCCAGGCCGTTCATTGTGTGAATGGAAAGGGGCCGCTGAATACGTGGGAGTTGTGAGCCCACAATCCGAGCACCCTATTGGCTGGCGCTACCCTAGGCCCAGCGAGGCGTTTGCCGGGCTCGCCGGCTGGGTCTCGTTTTATCCTGGTCGTGCTGACTGCCGAGTCAATGGTGAGCGGGTTGCACCCCAACCCGGCGGCTTTTATGGAGGCTGGATGACCGCCGAGATATGCGGCCCGGTAAAAGGCCTGCCAGGCACCGGGCACTGGTGACGGTGCTGATCAATTCGGTCAGATATCGTATGATGATCTGATGCTGGTCTTAACCCCAACCAAACTCATACTGATTGTTGCGTTCAGCTGCTTGCTGCTGCCGCCTACGCTGGGTTTTCTGGCCAAGAACCGCGGCCGCCGTGTGGTGACCTGGGCTCTATTGGGTGCCCTGCCGCTGGTAAACATCGCCGCCCTGATCGTCCTGCTATGGACCCCTCTCATCGCCGAACAAGAAGCGATTCGACGCCGCGAACTGCAGCTGAGGGAGGTCATCAAGGAAGGCAACACCGGACCGCAAAAGGCTATCAGCAAAGCTGACCTTGAGCGATCGAAAAAAACACCGTCTGAAAAGCCATGAATTATCGCGGCCAGCGTTACCAAACCCTGTGGCATGAAGCGTCCGATGACTCGGTTTGGATCATCGACCAAACCCGCCTGCCCGGTGAGTTTGTCAAGGTCCAACTAAGTGACCTCGATGATGCCATCACAGCGATCGCCGACATGCAGGTACGAGGCGCCCCCTTGATTGGGGCCACCGCGGCATTTGGAATGGCCCTGCAGATGCGCACAGATCCATCGGATACGGCGTTGGTCCAATCGGCCAGCGCATTGGTCAGCGCCCGTCCCACGGCCATAAACTTGGCCTGGGCCGTGACCCGAATGGGTGACCATTTAAGCCCCCTGAAGCCTGAACACCGATCGGCGGCAGCGCTGGAGTTAAGCCTGGATATCTGTCGCGAGGACGTCGCGTTGTGTTCGGCTATTGGCGAGCATGGTCTAACGCTGATTGAAGCCATTGCTGAGCAACGCCAGGGGCCGGTCAACATATTGACCCACTGCAACGCAGGAGCGCTGGCGACACTGGATTTTGGCACCGCAACCGCGCCTATCTACAAGGCCTTTGATCGCGGACTCGACGTTCACGTGTGGGTTGACGAAACCCGTCCCCGAAACCAGGGTGCTGCGCTTACCGCCTGGGAACTGGGCGCCCATGGCGTACCCCATACGGTTATCGTGGACAACGCGGGAGGCCATTTGATGCAGCACGGCGAAGTTGACCTGTGTTTCGTCGGCACCGACCGCACTGTCGCCAATGGCGATGTTTGTAACAAAATTGGCACCTATCTCAAAGCGCTGGCGGCGAAAGATAACAGCGTACCGTTTTATGTCTGCGCGCCGTCGCCCTCCATTGACTGGCGCCTGAATGATGGCCTTAGGCAAATCCCCATCGAACAACGACACGGTGACGAGGTGCGCTTCGTTCAGGGCGTTGATCGCGCTGGTAACATGACCCAGGTCGACGTGGTAGCGGGCGACAGCGCCGTGCGCAACGATGCCTTTGATGTCACCCCCGCCCGCCTGATCACCGGTATCGTCACCGAGCTGGGTCTTTGTGAACCGTCCACTCAGGGGCTTGCGAGTCAGTTTCCTGAGTTGGCCGCTGCCGGACTCAAAAAGAGCGCCCAGCATTGAGCAGGATGGGCTGGGTGATGATTGGTGCCTTGATCATGACGGCGGTTCTGGGCTGGTTTTCTTCTCAGCTGATCGCCACCGGAACCCCGGGGAAAACCGTCCTCCCAATGCGCCCAGTGGCACCAGGTGCGCTGGACAACACCGTTCGCAGTGCGCAATGTGATGGGTTAAAAACTTCTCTGGAGAAAGAGCTGTTGAGCGCTGGCAGCTGCAACGTCGACACCGATTGCACCATCATTCGACTGGATTGCCCCTTTGCCTGTGTCAGCGCCGTGGCAGAAGCCAATTTTGTGCGCATTTATCGTATGCAGGACGACTACACCCTGGCCTGCGGCACCTGCCAATCGGCCTGCACCGAAGATCCACCACCCGTCGCTTGCCGACGAGGGCGCTGCGTCCTGGATGTCAGCCAATCATTGGGCGGGAATCGACGGGGCTTGCCTGAACGACCTGAACGCCCGCCCCAGCTCTCACCAGAGGAAAACCCCTAGGTCCGAAGGCAGCTCTCGTTCGGCAGTTGGAAATGTAGACGTGTCAGCGACTTCAGGTCACTGCGAAGATTCGAGCTACAACGCTTTGGTGATGGAGGTAACGTTGTCCCGGCGGATGGGTACTTTAAGTGCGCTGTGAGGACGGGAAATAAAGTACCCCTGCAGCATATCGATACCGCTGTCTTTCAGCGCCATCACTTCCCGTGCCGATTCCACACATTCGGCCACCGTTCGTTTGCCCAGCGCATGGGCAATTTTGGAAATTGCCGCCAACACCGCCGCGTTGATGGGGTCCTGGCTCATGGACTTCATGTAGCTGCCATCCACTTTCAGGTAGTCCACATCCAGCCGCTTGAGGTGGGTAAATGAGGCAAAGCCTGTACCGAAGTCGTCGAGTCCAATACGACAGCCCAGAGCCTTAAGTTCGGACACCACGTCGGCAGTCCGATCAAGGTGGGTTATGGCGCGGGACTCCGACAGCTCAAAGGTGAGCAGGTTGGCGTCCAGTACATGTTCTGACAGCTGCTCGCGGATATACGGCACACAGGCCTCGTCCAGCAAAAACTGTTCGGACAGGTTAATCGACAGGTGCACCAGGCGGCCTTGCTGAGACATCTGCGCCAAGTGGGCAAACGCGTGATCAATGACCCATTGATCGATATCCACCATCATGTTGAAGCGCTCTGCGGTAGGCAAAAACGCATCCGGCGAAATTAAGTTACCACTGGAATCGCGCAAGCGCAGCAGCACCTCGTAGCTGGCTGGCGATCCTTTCAGACCCGGATTGTGTTCCTGCCAGAGCCTGCCCTCTTCGTCGGGCAACGCCGAAAAGTCAACCAAAGCGGTATCGAGCATGGGCTGAAAGCGCAGCTCAAAATGGTCCTCAGCAAGAGCTTGACGCAGCCGCGCAGACCAGCCCAGCTCAAGATCCATCGCAGCCTTCTGGTCGGCATCGGCAGAAAATACGTGAACCCGGTTGCGTCCACCATTTTTCGCCACGTGACAGGCAATGTCAGCATTGGCCATCACCTCAGACAGGGATGGCGTTGCGGCATCCATTAACGCGACGCCAACAGTCGCGCTGATGGAATACTGCTTTCCTTCGTAGTGAAACGGCATTTCCGCCAGTGACCGGCGAAAGTTATCCGCGGCTGACTGGATGCTGTCTGACCGCACGTTACGCAAGATCACCGCGTATTCGTCACCGCCAATGCGGGCCAGAGAATCCGACACCCGTAGTCGCTCAGTCAGCCGTTGAGCCACCTCAATGAGCAGCCGATCGCCGGCCATGTGGCCGGCGGTGTCATTGATGTACTTAAACCGATCCAGGTCGATGAATAATACGGCGCTGACACCATCCACCCGGCGCAGGCGATTAAGCTCCTGCTCCAGCTCATGTTCAAAGTGGGAGCGGTTGCTCAGTTGGGTCAGGGAGTCGTGGGTGGCCTGCCAACGTAGCTCCTCTTCCAACTGCTTGCGCGCAGAGACATCGCGAAAAGCGACCACCGACCCTTTCCTGCGTCCGCCGATCTCCAGCGGAAATACCGTGCACTCCACAGGAATTGCTCGCCCATGGCGAGACCAGAAGGTGGTTTGCCAGCCGGTGATTTGGTTGCCGGTGCGGTAACACTGGCTGAGGAAACACGACGCTCGGTCCATTTTTTCGCCATCTTCGAACAGATGGTGAAAACGGTCGTAGGCACTGCCGCCCACCAGTTGAGCTTCCGCGTCGTACTCCAGAATTTCTCGGGCCGCCGGATTGATAAATTGAATGAAGCCCCGCTCATCAACCCCGTAAACGCCATCACCCACCGAATGAAGGATGCCTTCCAGCTGACGTTTTTCCCGATCAATGGCCTTTCTATCGATGATGTTTCGCGCCAAAGAGCCGATACGAGCCAGGAAGAGCTCCCTGGCCTCTGACTTAAAAATACACTCGCTTGCGCCGGCCGCTAGCGCCTCGTTAATTACCGTATCGGAGTACGTGCCGGTAATTACCGCCGTCACGATGTGCGCAGTATTGGCGTCGGCGCGAAGTTTTCTTACTAACGCAACACCGTTTTGCGCCGGCATGAAGTAATCAATAATCGCCAGGTCAAAGGGCTCACGCTGAGCCATTCGATAGCCTTCCAAAGCATTGGGGGCGGTACTGACCAGAAAGCCGTATTTCATGAGCATCCGCCGGAAGGCGATTCTCACCGTGGGTGAATCGTCAACAAAAAGAATTCTCAGGTGGTGTTCTGCCAGCGTATCGAGAAAGCTGACGGGCTGGGGCCGGGTGGGCTCCAGCAGCTTGGCCATGGCATCAGGAATTTCCGCGCAATCGCTCCACAGCAGCAGTGCTGACTTTGGCCGTTGCTTCAGCCAAGAAACTGCCATGGAAGCCAATTCTTCGGCCAACACAAGCACCACCCGGTGCTGGTGTCTGGAATCCGCCAGAGCATTGAAGAACGATTGAGACGCCGCATCAGCGCCTTTTGGCCAGCCCACCACCAAACCATCAACTGCAACGCCCTCACGAGCGGCGGTGGCAAGTGCAATCAGCCCATCCTGGAACGTTTCACAGGTGTGGACGCTGAAACCGCCAGCATTCAGCCGGCTTATGACCCCGTTTTTCTGTTCTGCGGATGGGTTGACGAGCAAAACATGCTTCACCGCGCGTCCCATCGACGTAATTATTCCCTACATCATAGCGTCAATCCCGCCGCCGGGGTCGGCAATTTGATCAACGCCGGGGTTGGACCGATGAATGGAAACGGTCAAGATAGCGCTCACGCAACGGAAATTGTCCGTCATTGGTCCAACAAGATATCGACAAGAAGCCAACCTTCGCCACCGCGGTTGATGAACTCACGGTGCGGCGGGCCCAGCGAGGTGATACGGACGCCATGGCAGCCATTTATCAAATTTTGGGTAAACCCTGCTACAACCTGGCCTATCGAATGGCAGGCAGCACTGCTGTGGCTGAAGACATCGTCCACGACACGTTTATCAAGGTGATTAACAAGATCCACCGCTACCGCGGCCCGGCGCCGCTATGGGCCTGGGTCCGCCAAATCACCTTCAACACGACCATCAACCACCTCAATCGACGCAAATGGACAGCGCCGATGGCCGAAGCGGAGCAGATTGAAAATACCTTGGAAGATCCGGCCGCTCAGAGTCGCCCGTTGGCCCAGTTGGATGCTGAAACCCTGCTGGCGCAACTCACCCCTCAGGCTAGAGCGGTTGTATTAATGCACGACCTGGAGGGCATGACTCATCGGGAAATTGCCGAGGTTTTTGAGCAAACCGAGAGCTTTTCCAAGTCCGTGCTGTTTCGGGCCCGAAAACAGCTTAAATCTCTGATTGAATCTACCGACTCTGCCGATCACCATGACACTTGATACCGACCCACAGATTTCGCGTTTGCTAAGCGACCTTCCCGACAAGGGTTTGCCAGCCCACCTCTGGCACCGAATCCTGCAAACCCAACTCGCAGATCAGCGGCGCAAGAGCCGACGCAATGGCTGGCTGGCTGTTGGCGCAATGGCGGCGGCGCTGGGGTTGGCATTAGGGCTCGGGTTGACACTGGGTCAGTCGGTAGAGCTATCCACCGACCGGCAGCCCTCCATCGCACTGGAGGTACAGCCCGCAGTAGGCAACCAGCTGGCCGCGCTGATGCAGCGCACAGAGCAGTTGGAGAGGTCGCTGCGGGAACAACGCGATGAGTTTGCCCGCCTGGCGAGCACTCAACAGCAGTGGGTCCGAGCCCAACAGGCCCAGATCATTGCCTTGGACCAAAGCCTTGCGCTGGCCTATGAACGCAATGAATCGGCTGACGCGTTGGCACTGTTGTGGCAGCGCCGGGTTGACCTTATGGCCGATTTGATCAGCATTTACGACACCTCTGGGGGAGCAGGAAGCGCATGAGCCTATTGAGATTTCCATCGGGCCTCGCCGTGGCAATGATGATGATCGTCAGCGGGTGGGCCAGCGCCCAGTCGTCACCACCGGCCCCCGATGCTCGCAGCGAACGCCTGAACCAGGCCATCCGAGCCATGCTGATTTCCCTGGCCCAGGACCCTCTGTTCGCTGACGAGGATCTGGAACTGGTATTCAGCCAGCAGCCCGAGGCACTCATCAATCTTGGGGTGGTTTACGGCAATACTCGCAGTCCGGAAATCGACCGCACAGGGTTACCGGTTGTGGCGGTTACGCCAGGCAGTACGGCGGCGACTATGGGCCTTCGCGCTGGCGACCATATCGTCAGCATGAATACGGAACCATTAACCGGCTTGGGCCAGGACGATTCCGGCACCTCCCGTGCCGTAGACCGAGTGCAGAACCTGCTACAGCAAATTGCTGCCAACGACCCGGTGACCGTAATCGTGGCACGTAACGACGGCAACGAAACACTGTCTGCACCGCTGCAAAAGTGGCAGTTACCACGAGTAGAGTTGGCATTGTCCATGCCGATCGATGATGACCCACCCCTGGATCTGATTCTCGGTGCGCCGCCCACTGACGATGAGGCTGGCGAAGGGTCCCGCAGCGCATGCGGCACGTTGTCACTGTACGACCCACCGCCCCATGAGTTTAATCTGTATCCGGCCTACCTGATGGGTATCAACGTCGAAAGCAGCGGCGCCATCATGCGCGGCTTTCAGTATCTGACCCCTGGCACCTATCGGCTGTTGGTCAGCGACTTGATCCCAAGCCGGGAACTGCGCAAGAAGCACACTCGCTTTGCCAAACGGCGGCAGGCCCGAGAAATGGAATTGGAGGTGACTGACGGAATGACTTACCACGTCGCCGCCAAGCTGCTTTACGAGCGCAAAGAACAGGCCAACCACGACGAATACTGGGAACCTGTTGTATGGCGCTCGGAACCTGGCCACTGCAAGGGCAAACCGATTAGTCGCTAAACGTCTGCTTGACCTGTGCCGGGCCGCAACCCGAAACGTTACGACGGACCAATGTTAAATCACACACCCTGGCCAGAAGAAAAATAGATCCCAGAATTGTTTTCGTTCTCCCGGCACTCCACCGAGTAAACCCACACCCGCCCCCCCGTGCGCTGTTTCACCCACGGGTCCAGGTAATCAAAGAACGTCTTCGCACAGCCCTCTACCCCTACATCGTCAAATACGACCAGGCGGCAGCCGCCCGCACTTTCCAAAGCTCGCAGTTGGGGTAACAGCGGATCGTCTGCATCCACCAGGGTGGAATGATCAAAATGTTGAGCCAGCCATCCCCGCGGTTCGGCAAGATCACCGAAATCCATAACGAAGCCGTTGTTATCCCGCTCGCGGCAGGCAAACCACACTTGAAAGCTACGGCTGTAACCGTGCAGGTGGGCACAATGTCCTTGATGACGCCATTTTCGGTGGGCACAGGGGTAACCGCGAAAGGTTTTTGACGAGCGATACATCGTTATTGCGCCGCCACTCGATCGTTGATGTAGGCAATGGCTCGATCAAGGCGCATCAGGGTTTGTTGCTGACCCAGTAATGCCAGCACCTGGTCATTTCCCGGTGCGGCACCGCGACCGGTTAAGGCCAGTCGAAGCGGCTGCCCCACTTTGCCAAAACCGACGGCCAGTTCATCAACGGTTTGTTGAATGAGGCTCTGCAGTGCCTCCGGCGACCAGTCCGAGTGGTTGGCCAATTTAGTCCGCAGCAACGTCAGGGGTTGCAACGCCGCGGCCTTAAACTGTTTGCCGGCGGCCTTCTCTTCATAAGACTCGGGCGCTCGGAACAGAAAATCCGCCTGACCTGCCAGCTCTACCAGCGTGGACCCGCGTTCGCGCAACAATTGGGCAACCGCCGCAGGAGCTGGGCCAGCACTCAGGTCATAGCCCGCATTGCGCAGAAACGGCCTCAGTTGATCGCCCAATGATTGAAGATCCATCACGGCGAAATACTGCTGGTTAAGCCATTCGAGTTTTTCTGTATTGAAACTGGCAGGCGCGCGGTTTACGTCTTTTAGATCAAACAGCTCAACCATTTGTTTTGCGGAAAAGACTTCTTGATCACCATGGGACCAGCCAAGGCGCACTAGATAATTCAGCAGCGCCTCCGGCAAATAGCCGTCATCACGATAAGCCAGCACACTGACTGCACCGTGACGCTTGGATAATCGAGCGCCGTCAGTACCCAGAATCATGGGCAGGTGCGCAAATATCGGCGGCGTGGCACCCAGCGCCTGATACAGGTTGATTTGACGAGGCGTATTGTTTACGTGGTCATCGCCGCGCACGACGTGACTGATCTGCATGTCGAGATCGTCAACAACCACGGTCAGATTGTAGGTTGGGCTGCCGTCACTGCGCGCTATGATCAGATCGTCCAACTCGGCATTGGCCACCTCAATTGTGCCCTTGACCGCATCTTCCCAGCTAACCGTCCCCGATTGAGGATTTCGAAACCGGACCACTGAGGCAGCGTCCGATGGTACCGGCCCATCGAAGTCCCGATAGGTCCCATCGTAACGGGGTTTGAGCCCAGCTTTTTCCTGGGCCAAACGCATCGCGTCCAACTCTTCGCGAGTGCAGTAGCAGCGATAGGCTTGCCCTGATTCCAGCAACTCGTTGATGACCGACCGGTAACGCTCTGTGCGTTGAGATTGATACACCGGCGGCTCATCAGAATCCAACCCAAGCCACGCCATTCCTTCCACAATGCTCTGAACAGATTCCTGGGTGGAACGCTCGCGATCAGTATCCTCAATGCGCAGCACAAAATCGCCACCGTGATGACGCGCGTACAGGTAGCAAAACAGCGCTGTTCTGGCGCCCCCCACATGGAGAAAGCCCGTCGGACTAGGGGCAAATCGGGTTCGAACTTTCACGCGTGTCACTCTGTTAGTTTCAGGGCGCCGAATCATACCAGACAAGGCATAATGAGGCTCCCGTCTAACTCTGAAGAATTTCTGACTGCGCACCCATGAGCAGCATCTACTGGCACGACTACGAAACCTTCGGCATCAGCCCGCAAAAAGACCGTCCGGTGCAATTTGCCGGCCGCCGCACCGACTTGAACCTTCAGCCGGTGGGCGAGCCAATGAATATATTGTGTCGGCAAACCGACGATTATTTGCCCCATCCGATGGCGGCGTTGGTGACCGGCATTACGCCGCAAAGCGCAGCTTCAGGTTTGTCCGAAGTATCGTTTGCCCGTGAAATACACCAAGCGCTGGCTGAACGGGAAACCTGCGGCGCCGGTTATAACAGCATACGCTTTGATGACGAGTTCACCCGCTACCTACTGTTTCGCAACTTTTACGACCCTTATCAACGCGAGTACCAGGGCGGTAATTCCCGCTGGGATCTGATCGACGTGGTCCGGCTGTGCTATGCCTTACGACCTGAAGGCATTAACTGGCCGGCCAAAGACAACGGCAACCCCAGCTTCAAACTGGAAGACTTGACCGCGGCCAATGACATAGACCACGGCCAGGCCCATGATGCATTGGCAGATGTGGACGCCACCATCGCTCTCGCTCGTTTAGTCAAACAACACCAGCCGAGACTGTTTGATCACGCCTTTCAGCACCGAGGCAAACATGCGGTGGCCGCACAATTGAAAATAGATTCTCCGGCTCCGCTGCTGCACGTGTCTTCCCGCTATCCGGCGAAGCGAGGTTGCCTGGCAATGGTTCTGCCCATCTGTATGCATCCAGCCAATCCAAATGCCGTATTGGTGGTGGATCTGGCAAAACCTCCAGACAAGCTACTCACCTTATCCAGCGATGACATTGCGGACCGAATCTTCACGCCCAGCGCCGACCTGCCGCCGGGCGTGTCACGTATCGGCGTAAAATCCATTGCCATTAACCGATCACCGGTACTGGCGCCACTGGGCGTGCTGAAAGGCGTCGACCTAGAGCGGATTGCTCTGGATGTTGAGACCTGCCAGACCCATTGCGAGCAGTTGTTGCCCCACCTTTCTGTGGTGGGAGAAAGGCTCCGAGAGGTGTACGCGGCGGTCCGCTCGTTCCCCGAGGTGGCCGATGCAGACTGGTCGCTCTACAGTGGCGGATTTGCATCTGACCACGACAAGGCGGTCAGTACCAAAGTGCGGCAATCCACACCTGCTGAGCTTGCCGACCTGGGCAATAGCTTCCATGATCCGCGGCTAACCCAGCTACTGTTTATTTACCGCTGTCGCAACTGGCCGGAAAGCCTTACGAATGAAGAGCAACGGCGTTGGCAGGAGCACTGCGCTAAGCGCCTATTGAGCGGACAACCCAGCGCTGCCCAACAGTTCGAACAGGCGCTTTACAGTGCCAGGCTGTCGCCCGCAGCGAGCAACCGGATGTCGGTGTTGGATCAGTTAGAAGACTATGTCGAGCAGGTGTTGCAACCGCTCATTTAATCGACGATGGCGAACCGACTATTGGCGGTCAGCGAGCCGAATGTCGGTCAGGATACCGCCGGTTACGGTCATGATTCGGGTGAATCGGCCCCGCCCTGGCTTGTAGATCCACTGCTCGGTAACCAAATCTACTGAGTCGCGGGCCGCTAATTGGCGACCACCTGCTCTGATGTTGGTTGTGTCAGTCTGGCGTGAGTACGCGACCACCTCACGGTATAGGGGCTCGCCACACTTGTCGATCAGCTGAAACGCTCGCTGGCCTACTTTCACCAACTGCTTGCCGCAACGAACACTGGACTGACGGACGTCAGAAAACGGGTTGGCCACACATGATAGCGCCGCCAAGGACAACGCTAACCCGAGACTGCTAATAATCAAAATCCTGTTACCCATGCCGCCATTATGCCTGTTAAATGTCAAAGCAGCCTGAACGGGTCAATACACAACAACGGCAACACCAAAGCCGGATCTTTGTTGGTCGGTTCAGACCTTAAGGGATTTCTCCAGTAATACTCAAAGTCAGCACGCTAACAAATTGTTTTCATGATAAAATGTCCCGCAAATAGTGATCTGACGTTGTTCCACGCACCCGCGTCGCCGTTGCAGGAGTTTGTTAAGAAATGGAAACTTTCCCGCAATGCTCTGATTAAACTGGGTAACTGACATAGAATCGGATCGATTTTCAAAATTCTTACGACTAAAGTCCTGAATGCCAGACAGCGCTACCCCCAAAGCTGACGAACGTCGGCGATTCCCAAGGTTTCCAGTAAGGCACGCCGCTTCACTGGAGGTCCCCGATCGGGGCGCTGTTCACGTCGTTATTGAAGATTACTGCCCGGGTGGCCTGTTTGCCTCCCTGATGGACCAAGGCGCAGTAGCCGATCACCCAGACGCACGGGCAATCGAAGAAGGGCAGGTTCTACAGTTCAGCATCGTTGTTGATGGTTCCGATGTGTCGCTGACCAACGACGTAAAAGTGGTCCGGGTGGGTGCCTTAGGCTTCGGTCTGGCATTCGGTCACGCCCAAGCGGCGTTGGCGTCAGCACTTGGATTGGTGGCCAAACAGCAGGGGTTTGAGCATACCGACGCAGGCAGTACCAAAATCCAGCGACAAGTTGAGGGGCCGGTCGCCGCAGACCTTGAAACCCGCTGTTTGGAATTTGCCGCCAATGCTCTGCCGGCACTGATTGAAACCGCAAAAGATGAGCTATTAACCGCTGCCAGTGACGCGGCCAGTGACGTCGGTCAAGCGCCCTACTTTGAAGCGATGAGTCAGTTACGGCGCGACGGCGGCAGCATCTCAAGCGCTTTCCAAGACGCGTTGGCGGCGCATCTTCGCACGTTCGACGCACTACCTGAATCGACAGGCGACCCCAGCCAATCTTCCGCCAACGGCGAACTGTCGTTGGTCAACGAGGAAGAATTTGAAGCTTGGTTATCCATGTCGGAAATTGTGGCCAGCATCGAGAACCGGAACCACGAGGCATTGCACGCACTTGAGGCAAGGCTAACCGAAATGGTGGGGCGGCGAATTGATTCGCGCAACAACCCCCTCGGCGCTGCCGCGATGTGCCAGCATTTTGCCATGGCCCTGGAAGGAAGGGATATTGGTCACCGGCCAGCTCAGGTGGTGTGGCGAAGCTTCGGCAAGAAAATGAACGAGGTGATCAAGCCGTTCTACGACGAGGCCAATGCGCTGTTAATTGACGCGGGCATACTGCCAAACTTGGTGTTTACCCCCGTGCGCCCCCGTCGCGGTTCAGCGGCAGGCAATGGCGTAAATTCCCCCCAACCCTCGTCCTCCCAACCCACGCCCCCCCAACCCACAGAAAGTGCACCCCCAGATGCCTATCCGGACCCGGTGCCTCAGCCCGGTGGGTACGCACAGGCCAGGCCTTTTGGCGATGACTATTTGGGAACGCCGCCAGCCACGCCAACTAACAGTGCCAAAATCATCGATTTGCAGCGCCTGCTCAAAAGTCGCGCCGCCGCCGAGCCCGCGCCAAGCGGTCAGCAAAATCTAAATTTGGCGGACCTTCAACAAGCACTCATAAAACTGCAGCAAAACCGTGAACCACGCCAGTCAGGTCAATCCCTGGATCAACGTCTTCGTCAGGCGTTGATCAGCGAATTCGGCGACAGCGCGCCGCCTGTTGCTCCTCAGCACTCCAATGCCGTAGATCTGGCAGAGCAGCTGCTGTCATCAATTTCAAAAGATTCGGTGGTCGAGCCGCGAGCCAAGGAGTGGATAGGCAAACTGGAAATTCAGTTGCTGAAAATGCTACTGAAGCAGCAGGATCTGGTCACTGACCAAGAACATCCTGCACGCAAGGTCCTCGACCATCTGGGCCAGACTATTGTGGGTGGCGCGCGAGAAATGAGCGGGCGCGAGCAGCAGCTTATCGAGAAAATTGACGGTATCGTCAATCGCTTAAGTGATCTGGATGACCCAAACCGAGACGCATTCGCCACTGCTGCCCGCGAGCTTGAGCAATTGCTCAAGCGCCAGCATCGACTACGCGCAGCCCAGCTGAAACGAGTTCTGGAAGCGGCGGACGGTCAGCAAAAGCTGGCTCAGGCAAGATCTGCCGTTACCCAGGAACTGCAGCAGGAATTTGGTCAGCGGCAAGTGCCCAAACCGGTGAATGAACTGCTGGGCATGGGCTGGCGAAATCTGTTGGACGTTGCGGCAGTGCGCTCAGGCACCCGCGGACCGGAATGGGACCGTTTGTACCAGGTTATCAAGGACCTGGATGCCCGACTGTCCCCAGACCATACCGAATCGCCCGACGACAGCAGCACCAGTGAAGCACTGGTTAGCAAAATCAGCGATCGTCTGGACCATGTCCGGGCGGATACCAGCGAGCGAGACAATCTGGTAGATGCACTGCGCAGCATGTTGCCAGGATTGTCCGACGCCCCCCGCCAGACGCCAGATACCGAGCCATTGGATGCCCACCTGTCCGACCGGGCATCGGACAACTCTGTTGCCAGCACTGCTGAGCATCCTCAGTCCGATATTCCGTCTCAGCCGAAAGCCAATGACGAAGATGTTGCTGACGACACGCCGCCGGCCAGCCAGGCCGATAAGCCGGGCAGTGAGCGGTCACCTGAGTCTGAGGCGGCTGTCCAAGACCCAGACAAGGAACACTATTTAGGCCTGGCAAAACTGCTCGATAAGGGTAGCTGGCTGCTATACCCGGGCGCCGACGGCAAGACACAACCGATCAAACTTGCTTGGATCAGTGACGATCGTCAGCGCTACGTATTCGTCAATCGCAATGGCCAGAAGGCCTTGGAGACGGGTCCTGAGGAACTGGCAGAGAAGTTTCGCGCAAAACAGGCTGAACTGATTGATCAGCCAGATCAGCCGCTGATGGATCGGTCATGGCACGGCATGGTGCAAAACATGCACGACCAGATTGCCCATCAGGCCACCCACGACCAACTCACCGAATCCCTGAACCGAAAGGAATTTGAGCGTCGAATACGCCTTAAGCTGGGTGAAAGCAAACTCATGCACACCCAACATATCGCGCTGCAAATTGAGATTGACCAGTTTAAGGTCGTCAACAGCACCGCCGGACATGAAGCCGGTGATCAGCTACTCCAGGATCTAGCCCGGGTGATGCGCAAAAACATGCCGGAAGGCGGCGAAATGGCAAGGCTAGGTGGGGACACATTCGCCATGCTGCTACCGCGGTTTGAATTGGCTCCTGGCCATGAGGCGGCCGAAAAACTGCGCCGATCTATCAACGAACATCGCACCCGATGGAAGCGACGCAAGCTGAAGGCTACCGCCAGCATCGGACTGGTCCTCATGGGCCGAGACTCCGAATCGGTATCCCAGGTACTCAATCAGATGGAAATCGCCGCTGGCGCCGCCAAGGAAGCCGGCCGAGACCGCATCAAGAGCTATCAGATTGACGACCAGGAACTCAGTCAGCGAGACCAGGCTATGCGCTGGGTCACAGAGCTGGAAAATGCTCTGGATCAAGATCGAATCGTTCTGTTTGGTCAGCGCATTGTGCCCCTGGAGCGCAGCGACACAGACAAGGATCACTTTGAGGTGCTGTGCCGGATGCGCGGTGAGGATGGGCAACTGGTTGGTCCTGAGAAGTTCATCCCGGCAGCCGAAGCATACGGGCGGATTCATTATCTGGATGAGTGGGTTTTCCGCTCGGCATTCAATGCGCTCAATGCCAGTCCAGTGAAAGACCGGATCGCTCGATTGTCGATCAACCTGTCGGGTAAAACGTTTGGCCGCCCTCGCTTTCTGACGTTTATTCAAAATCTGTTTGAAGAAACCGGCATTGAGCCGTCAAAAATCTGTTTCGAGATCACCGAAACCGCTGCAATCAGCAACCTGGCTCGGTGCACCGACTTCCTGCGGGAACTCAGGTACCTGGGTTGCCGCTTCTCCCTGGATGACTTTGGTACAGGGCTGTCATCATTCAGCTACCTCAAGCACCTGCCTGTGGATTATCTGAAAATTGACGGTTCGTTTATTCGCGATATCGCCAGCAGCACTGCCGACTACGGACTGGTGAAAACCATCAATGAAATCGGTCACTTCCTGGGTAAGGAAACGGTTGCAGAGTTCGTAGAAACCGACGAAGTGCTGGAACATCTGAAAGATATTGGGCTGGACTTCGCCCAGGGCTTTGGGATTGAACGTCCTCGTCCGTTAAATGAAATTCTGCAGATTTAGACCTGTTCTGCCAACCGTACGCTCCCTCAATGGGACGCTGGCCTTGCGGGCGCAGGCTGATCGACAATCCCGCAACAAGGGGGTTTTAGAATTCCAGATCCAGCGCGGCGCAAAGATAGTCAACCAGTGGCGCTGACTGCTCACAACGCTTCAGCAGCATGCTTGGGAAGCGTCCACTGCAAACCTGCTCTTCGGTAAACGGTGTGGTCACCACAAAGTCCTTGCGCCGAATATCGTCGATTAGTTCATGCTCCGGATCAAACCCCCGAGGAGGACGTTTCAACTGCGCTCCACCCCAATGGAAATGACGCTTGAACGCTCGCTCTGCGGTTAAGGTTTTCCATGCCCCCGGGTTGTTTTGCAAAAACGTCCGAATCTGATTCACCATGGGACTAGGTGGATGCCAGATGCCTGCCGCAAAAAACACGTTACCGGGCTGCAGATGCAAATAGTAGATTGGCGCCCCCTGACGCCCTCCCTCGGTATGCGTGAATCGCCCGCCGGCCCACGCCTTGTAAGGCGTTTTGTCTTTGGAAAATCGGGTATCGCGATAGATTCGAAATAATGCACCGCCATTCGTCTTTTCTACCCCGTGGTAGTAGTCACTGACGGCTTTCAGGCGTGGATTGAAATCCTTAACAAAGGTCATGAAAGGGTCCCGAACCTGATCCAGATAGCGCTGGCGATTTAGTTCAAACCAAGGCTTATTATTGTTGCGATCCAGATCGCGCAGGAACGAAAACGTGTCTTTGGTAAATGGACTGGGCATGGTCAGCTCTCAACAAGGCTCCTCAATTGTCACGAAAGTCCGACAGCGAGGTCAACCCAAGGAGGGCCGAATGCGATTGTCCGAACAATGTCATGGTAAAACCCACTCTTCACCCTTGTCAGACTCTAACAGTGTGCTAGCGTCTATTTAACGCCATACAAATGGCGGCGTAGATAATAGCTGTGCGCAAACAGCCAACAACCCAACTCACTTTTCTCGGGGTCAAAACTTGAAAGTACTGCGTGTTACCTGTGCTGCAGGCCTTTGCCTGCTTATCAGCAGCTGTGCCAGCCTGGATCGCTGGCGCGGTGATCAACAGACCGAAATGGTCAACCCGGCCCCTGCCCCACAAACGGAACCGGTCACCCAGCCGCCACCCAGCGTTGTCGATGAAGTCTATGAGGAAATTGATGGGGCGGTGGTCGCCTTCGGCGAAGCCTTGCAGTTGCTCGAGGCTGGCAGCAGCGATGCTGCCGAAAGACTCCTGTCCGACTCCCTGGCCGCGCTGGATGACCTCTCGGCCCGCTGTCGAGCCATTGAAGGTTGTGACCTGGATGTGGCGCTGAAAGCCTATCAGGAGGTGGCCAGCCTCCAGACTCAGGTATTTCATACTAACGCCGAGGTCGCCGGAGAAGGTGGCCCCTTGGACGCAGAGCCTGGGTCAACGAGCCAAACCTCAGCGAGAACAAGTCCCGCCCAGCTCAATGGGACCGACCTGACCGAGCTGATTGCCATGAACCACTATGTTCGCAACGCGCTCAACGGCTGGCTGACCTGGAATCGCCCGCTGCTGATGAGTACGTATGAGAATTACCAGTACATGCGCAGCGAAATGGCCCCAGCCTTCGATGCGGCGGGTGTACCGGAAGCGTTACTGTTCGGCATTTTGGCCGTCGAATCTGGCGGCCGGGTGCATTCTTTTTCACGGGTGGGTGCCGCCGGCCCCCTGCAATTCATGCGCGCAACCGGCAGCCGATATGGCCTGAAAACTCGCGGTGAGTTTGATGAACGTTTGGATCCGGCTCGCGCGGCACAGGCCAGCGTCGACTATTTGAACGATCAGTTACGACAGCTGGATAACAGCCTCGAGAAAGTCCTCGCGGCCTACAATTCCGGGGAAAACCGGCTGAAACGACTCAACCGCAAACTGCGTGGCGCCGATTTTTGGTCTTCCGAGTTTTATTACGCTCTGCCTCGGGATACGCGAGATTATGTTCCCAAAGTACTGGCCGCCGCCTGGCTTTACCTGCACCCGGAGCGATTCAATTTACAATTTCCGGAGATGAACACCGAGTTGACTGAGATCACACTGGTCCACGAGATGTCTTTGGGAGAAATCGCGGTGTGTATGGGTAACCAGGGTCCCTTTAACGGTTGGTTCCGCACCCTAAGGAACTTAAACCCTCGAGTAAGACCCGAAGCAAGGGTTCCTGTCGGCGACACCCTGCAGGTGCCAACAACCGCCGCTGAGCGTTACACCCAGTGGTGTCAGGACCAAGACCCGGAGCTGCTAACTAGGGCCGCCGAACTCTACGACGCTACCTACGGCCGAGGGGAAGACATCCTGCCCTATGTGGTTCAACGAGGCGATACGATGGGCGTAATTGCCCGGCGACATCGCTGCATGTCCATGCCGGAGATTGCCGCGATGAACAACATCCCGGCGCCGCGTTACCCGCTGCGCGCTGGCAAAACGATCAAAGTACCCAACTGCTAGTGTCCAAAATTAGCGGGCAGGCTGGGCGCTGGTCACTTTCAGCTGAAGGCTGTTGAGAGCGCTGGCGTAAGGCTGCCCGCCCAAAGCAACCAGGGCGGTCTTGCCACTCTCAAGAGTGCCGCGAAACATCCGTTGTTCTTGGCGAACCTGCCCCTTGGCATCACGATAAGCCAGCGCGATGGCCACGTTGGTCATCGACAGCTGGGTGCGATTGCCGATTTCAGCAAACACCCGACCATTGGTATCTATCCGCTTCTGGATTGCGACGTAGCGGCCAGGTCTGCGCGGCAAGTCCAACGTGACCAGGCGTCCATTGCTCTGGCGGCCTGCCGGAGTCTGGGATGCCGCCGCCATTTCGTAATAACCAATCGCCGTTTCGGCTTGCCCCCGCCGCTCCGCAATTAATCCCAGAGAATTGGCCGCGTCCGCGGTAGGCAGTAGATTGGCACTGGCTTTTAAGTCCCTTTCTGCGGGCCCAAGCTGGTTCAACTGGCGATACGATTCACCTCGCCCCAGGTAGAATTTAAAATACTCGGGGTGGCGTTCCAGAGCCGCTGAATAATGGCTGACTGCCCGGCGGTAGTCTTTGGCGGCAAATGCCACATCACCCTTCAACCCATAAAACTGTGCTTCTCTTGGTTCCAGCCGGATGGCCTGGTCTGCCAGCGCAAGGGCCTCCTGGGAATTGCCGTCAGCCAACGCTTTTCGGCCCTTGTCATACGCATCATAGGCCGGTTTACTTTTCTTCAGGCCCGCAATGGCGCGCTGATAGGCGCCTCGATTGACGTCGCCACCGCGGCCGATCTCGTTAGCGGTTTCCACATTGCGCTCAACCCGTTCTTGGGACGGCGGATGGCTGGCGAACAGCCCACTGAGAAAGTCTTGGCGGCGCCCTTCTGAAAGCCTCACAAACGTCTTTTGCAGTTCAACCGCCCCCTGAGGATCATAGCCGGCCCGGGTCATGTATTTGATGCCGAACTCATCTGACTCCAGCTCTGCACCGCGCCCATATTTTTGATTCAGCAACTGTGCAGCAACGGACGCTCCGCCAACGGCATATCGACTGTAGTCGCTGTTCCTGGACGCCACCGCAGTGGCCATCACTGCGCCTTGCAACAACATGCCTCGGGACATTGCCAGCGCGCCATGGCGCGCTGCCGCGTGCACAACTTCGTGGCCTAACACCGCCGCCAGCTCCGCCTCCGTCTGCATCTCCAGCAGCAGCCCCCGATTGATGGCAATTTTCCCGCCAGGCAGCGCCCATGCGTTGGGAACGCCGTTGTTCAATACCTCAAACTCGTAGGGCAGCTTGCGCTCACTCTGAGCAGCTACTTTGCCGCCAATGCGTTTCACGTACGCTACCAAAGCCTGGTCGGTGACGTAATCGCCGCCCTGCATCTGCCGACTGGGGCCATATTGCTGGGCACCTATTTGCAGTTCCTGTGCTTCGCTCACTACACTGAAATTGGTTTTGCCGGTCACCGGATTCGTTGAACAACCATTTAGCAGAACGCCAGACAGCAGAGCAAGCGCAACCGCAGTGCGCCGCATGAGAAAGCGATTTGAGAGGCTTATATGCATTGATCAAAGTTCCCGTCGATTGGTCATAAGGTCCAATTCCATTACCATGGGCGTCCGGAGCCGCACATGCCAGTGACACCGATGTCGCCTGGCCCATCATACCAACTGCGCCAGCCTGGGTGATCCCGGACCGGGCCAGAAAGCAACAAGGAAATCAACATGAGTGGAATTTTAGACCTTATTACCGACCGTATCAGCGACAGCGCGGTGCAGAGCCTGGGCAAACAGCTGGGCGCAGATTCAGGACTAACCGAGAAAGCCATGCAAATGGCGCTGCCGGTCATCCTTGGTCAGCTCGGTCGCAACGCGCAGTCTGGCGACCAAGTGGGTGGCCTGGCCGCCGCCTTGGACAAAGACCACGACGGCTCCATCCTGGAGAACCTCGGCGGATTTTTTGGCCAAAGCCCCAGCAGCAAAGATAACCGAATGGTGGAGCACATTTTTGGCAACCGCAAAGGCGCGGTGGAAAAGCAGCTCAGCAAGGCCTCGGGCATGGACAGTGGCGCTATGGGCAAGCTGCTGGCCAATCTTGGCCCGCTGGTCATGGGCGCGTTGAGCAAAAAGCGTCAGCAGGCACCCGCCAACACCGGCCTGGGCGGCCTGGGAGATTTGACCAACATGCTGAAGCAGGACCGGGTTGAAGCTGATAGCCGAAGCAAGGGTTTCAGCATTGTGGATCAGTTGCTTGATGCCGATGGCGATGGCGACGTGGATGCATCAGACCTGCTTAAGCGCGGCGGCGGACTGCTGGGCGGGCTGTTCGGCAAATAACGGGCGCACCCGATATGGCGAGAAATAAAAACCCCGGGGCGCAGTCGCCCCGGGTTCATTTTGGGGGCGGCGACCGGCCAGCCATCATTGAGGGCCGCTATGCCAACCGCCATGGCCTCATCGCTGGCGCTACCGGCACCGGAAAAACCGTCACTTTGCAGGTACTGGCAGAAGGCTTTTCCCGACTCGGCGTTCCGGTTTTCCTGGCCGACGTGAAAGGCGATCTGAGCGGTCTCGCCGCTGCCGGAAAAGCCAGCAAAGGCGTTACCGGCAGGGTAGAAAAAATCGGTTTGAACGACCATGCTCTGGAGCCCTCTCCTGTGGTGTTCTGGGACCTTTTTCAAAAAAATGGTCATCCACTGCGCACGACGGTGAGCGAGATTGGCCCCGTTTTGCTGGCCCGTCTGCTGGAACTGAACGACACTCAGGAGGGTGTGCTCAACGTTGCCTTCAGCGTTGCAGACGATGAGGGACTGGCCCTGCTGGACCTGAAAGACCTGCGCTCGCTGCTGAACTTTGTTGGAGAAAACCGCAACGAAATTTCCACCCGTTATGGGCATGTTACAACCGCCTCACTGGGAGCCATTGCGCGCCGCTTGCTGACCCTGGAACGCGCCGGTGCCGAGAACTTTTTCGCTGAGCCCGCCTTGGACCTGGCCGACCTGATGGTTCAGGATGAAAATGGCCGAGGAATCATCAATGTGCTGGATGCTCGCCAGCTCATCATGAACCCACGGCTTTACAGTACGTTCCTGCTCTGGCTATTGGCCGAATTGTTTGAGGAACTGCCGGAAAAAGGCGACTTGGACAAACCCGAGCTGGTGTTCTTTTTTGACGAAGCGCACCTGCTGTTTGACGATCCGCCCAAGGCGCTTCTGGATCAAATTGAACAGGTTGTTCGGCTCATTCGCTCCAAGGGTGTCGGCATCTACTTCGTTACCCAAAATCCTCAGGACGTTCCGGATGATGTGCTCGGGCAACTTGGCAACCGGGTTCAGCACGCACTGCGCGCGTTCACCCCGAGAGACCAAAAAGTTGTGCGAGCTGCAGCCCAGACCTTTGTTCCCAACCCGAAGTTGGACACCGAAGCGGTGCTCACTCAACTTGGCGTCGGTGAAGCCCTGGTCTCGACCCTGCAAGACGGCGGCGTACCCAGCATGGTTGACCGCTGTTTGATCGCCCCGCCCCACTCCCGTATGGGACCTCTGAAGAAAACCGAACGCAAAGCGGTGTTTGAGGCCAGCAGCATTGGCGACAAATACAACACCACTGTGGATAGGGAATCGGCTTTCGAGCTGTTGGCGGAGCGGGCCGAAAAACGGGTTCGAGAGGCAGAAAAGGCCAAAGCCAAGGCTGCGAAAAAGAAAAGCAGCGGCACTCGCAAACGCAAATCCAGCGGGCGAAGGCGTCAGTCTGGGCTGGAAAAAGCAGTTAAGTCTGCGGCCAGATCCATGGGAACTTCGTTGGGTCGCACGATCCTGAGAGGGATTTTAGGGGCGTTTACCAGAGGTCGTTGACCATTGGGTCTGAAGGAATCGGGAGTCGGGCCGGAAACGGACAGCTTAGGTCCGGTAAAGGAATGGCTCCCTTCGGTCCGTTTTAGTTCCTTCACCGGACCTAAGCTGCCCGTTTCCTAGCGCTAGGTTTTTCGTCGGAGTTAATTGACATACCCCGCCGTTGGCGAGGAGGTGGGGTTCTGCTAGTGGTTGTGGCACTCAAAGTGGACGATTTGCTCCGGGCTGCGATTTTCTGACAGCTGGCCCAAGCTGACGATGCCGAAGCGTCGCAAATGCACTTCGTCGCGGTGAACTCGGAACTCTTCTTCGCCATCGATTTTCAGGTAAGTTCCGTTAGTGCTGCGATCTACCAGTACGAAATAGCCCTTACGGTACTCAATACTGGCGTGATTTCGGGAGATCCACTCGTCATCGATGATCAAATCGTTGGTGCGGTCTCGGCCCATCGTGAACGGGGGCGAGACGTCTTTCACCTCGATGGTTTTTTCGCCAAAGCGAACGGTGACTGACGCGCGTTCTTCGATGTCATCCAGCTTTAGTGCCTGGGACACCGTTGTCACGTTAGAGGTGTCTTCCTGCCAAAGCACGTCGACGATTTCGATGGGCATCAGTTTGCCCTTGACCCGAGTCTTGCCCAGGCTGCGAATTTCCAGCCCATGGGCCGGTGACACGTCTTCTACCGTGCTGGCTGTGGTCACGATCTGCTGAGACTTAGCCAGCCCGGCCATACGCGCGGACACGTTCACCGCATCGCCGAAAACGTCGTCATTTTCACACAGCACGTCGCCAAAATGCAGGCCAATTCGCACTGACACGTTATGTCTCACGATGTTCAGGTCATTGACTACTCGTCGCTGCATATCGCAAGCCGACAGCACTCCGGCCTCACCTGTGGGCAGCGTGGCCATGATCTCGTCGCCAATGGTCTTGATCACCCGGCCACCGTGTTTGTGGGTGACCTGGGTTAACGCAGACAGCGTCGTTGCGATGATCTCACGGGCTTTGACGTCGCCGTGTTGCTCGAACAGCTGTGTGCTGCGGCAAACATCCGCGAAAAGGATCGTCATCGATTCCTGCTGACTCATACCCTGGTTTCCCTGCCTGTCCCGTGGCGCGTTGACGCCCTATTATCGCGTCCAGCACGCTCCGTGGCAATTGGCGAAACGTAATCGTTTACAACCTTATCCATTACGTTTGTCCTTGAAGCAGCATCAATGCCGCGTCCAATACCGTTTTTTCGTCGGGCAGCACCAGCGATGATGCCGGTCCCAAGGGGGTGAAGCAATCAGCGCCACAGACCCTGGCCACGGCTTTTTGTCCCTCATCGGCGGGATTGCCAGCCTCAGCAATCGCCGCCAGCACGCCTTCCGACAGCGCGCCGCTGTGACGCCCTTCGTCAACGACCAGCACCCCATCACAGGCTTGAGCCTGCTCCACAATGGCTTTTTCGTTCAGCGGTACCAGCCAGCGCAGGTCCATGACCCTCACCGATAGTCCATGGGCCTGTTTGAGCTGTTTGGCTACCCTCAAACTCATGGGTACGCCGTTACCATAGGTCACTATCAACAGGTCGGTGGCAAATGGGTGGTAAATTCTGGGTTCTCCGACGCCAATGAAAACATCTGGCGACGGATAATCAAACAGCCAACCTTCATCTCCCGCAGCATGCAGATCCCGAGTCATGTAAAGCGCAATAGGCTCAATCATCACGCAGACCCGCCCACTGGTGACACCGGCCGCAGCCAGAGTGCGCAGCATTACGGCCGCATCGTCGCCACGGGAGGGGCATCCAACTATCAGCCCTGGGATGTCTCGCAGGGCGGTAATGGAGGTGTCATTGTGAAAATGGCCACCAAAGCCTTTCTGATAGCCCAACCCCGCGATACGCACCACCATAGGATTGGCGTAACGGGCATCGGAAAAATACTGCAACGAACTGGCCTCGCCACGAATTTGGTCGCAGGCATTGTGAAAATAGGCCAGATATTGAATTTCAGGGATGGGCAACATGCCCATGTTGGCGTAGCCCTGGGCGAGCCCCAGAATGGTCTGCTCATCGAGCAGCGTATTAAAAACTCTGGCGCCACCAAATCGTTTGTGCAATTGGCGGGTAATCGTATACACCCCACCCTTTTGCGCTACGTCTTCACCAAACACCAGCGCTTGAGGGTACTTGGCCAGTAATTCAGCCAACCCGCGATTCAGGTTGATGGCCAAATTGGCTGATTTGTCGGCTTCAGGCATCCGTTCGTTAAACGCAATTTTGCGCGCGTCAGCAGCGGCAACCCGGGTCGCCTCGGACTTTACTGCAGCCCAATGGGTAGGCGCCAGGGGCGCCATGACGTCCGCCAATGTATCCAGTCTGGGCCTTACCTGGGCTCGCTGCGCCGCTTCACTACAGCGCTCCCTGGCCGCCTCGTAGCGTTCAATAATTTGCCCGGTGGTCAACAACTGTGCATCGGCGACCGTTCGTGCAGTGGTCAATAGAGGATCGCGAGACTCGACCTCAGTGAGTTCTGACTCGCTGCGATAGTCCACTTCAAAATCTGTTCCCGCGTGCCCCATCAACCGCTCGGTTTTCAAATGCAGGAACGTCGGTCGTCGTCGATTGCGGCATTGCTCGACGGCGCCCCGTACCTGGGTCCACGCAGATGCCAGATCCAGACCATCAGCGCTCACATAATCGAGACCATGTCGATCGGCAATACTGCTTTCCACCCAGCCCTTGGGCGTGCGAACAGAGATTCCCAGGCCATTGTCTTCGCACACGATCAACAGCGGTACACCAAGCCCCTGGTGGGCAGCCCACGCGGCGGCGTTCAGCGTGCCTTGGGCGGTACTGTGATTCAGACTGGCATCACCCAGACTGCACAAGGCAATTGCGTCGGATGGTACCGGCAATGAGTGCCCCACACGGCGCCCATGATCGATGGCCAAAGCAGTGCCAAACGCTTTTGGCAAATGGCTGGCAATGGTGCTGGTTTGGGGCAATATCCACAGCGGCTTGCTGCCCCAGACCTTATGTCGTCCGCCAGATGCCGGGTCGTCGGCACTGGCACAAAACGACAGCGCGGCATCGTACACTGGGTCAATACCCGCTACCTGGCGACTGCGTTCCAAAACCATAGCACCACTGCGATAGTGCAGAAACGCTGGGTCAGTAAAACGGGTTAACCGGCCCAACAGCACGTTACCTTCGTGACCAGAACTGCCGATGGTGTAAAACACTTTGTTTTCCAGGCGCAGTGCCCGCGCCATTAAATCCAGATGTCGGCTCAACAGCTGGGATTCGAACAGCTCCAGCAAGACCTCTGGCGGGAGATTGTCGGGCAATGCAACAGCGTCCTCAGCCGTGGGCTGATAGGCGGCCATTTGAGCGCTGAAATTTTCATCAATCAGTCGAGCCCGATTGAGGTTTTTCGATGGACCTGCCATCAGCGGGTATTGGCCACGCCGTGAGGCACGTGGCCGGTGGCCACGTGAGAGCTCGCGGATGAACAGTGTTCGGTCTGATCATCAAAAAAGATGTCGGCACCAAACGCCTTCAGAAATGGCCCCTTGGTCTTACCACCAAGAAACAACGCTTCGTCCAGTCGAATTCCCCAGTGGCGAAGGGTCAGAATGACCCGCTTGTGGGCGGGCGCAGACCGCGCTGTCACCAGCGCGGTTCGAATGGGGTTGTCTTCAGCAGGAAAGGCCGACTGGATGCGGTGAATGGCTGACAGCACCGATTTAAAGGGCCCGCCTGACAGCGGCTCGTCGGCGGCCGCCTTTTCACTGGCCGCGAAAGCCTCCAAGCCCTTTTCCTGATAGATCCTTTCTGCCGCGTCGTGAAACAGCACAGCGTCACCATCAAAGGCGATACGTAGCTCCGGCGAGCTGCTGACCTTTGCCGCCGAGGGCAAAATTGTGGCAGCTGCAAAACCGGCATCCAGGGCTTCCCGCACGTCCTGAGCGTTGGTGGATAGAAACAAGTCCGCACCGAAAGATTCAACGTAAGCGAAGGGGCTGGCACCGTTGGTGAAAGCGGCCCGAACAATATTCAAATTGTGACTCTCGATGGAGTTAAAAATACGCAGCCCGGTATCACCGCTGTTGCGGGATAAAAGAATCACTTCCACCAGGGGAGGGAGAGGTTCGTTGCTATCGCCGGCAATTGACGCCGCTTGGTGATTCAACCCCAGCAGTTTGCGAACCAGTGGAAAAGCGATCCCGGGGGCCAATGCGTCTTCTTCGTGGTCAATTTGATAGCGCGAATACACGTCCACCCCCTCACGCTCAAACAACTCATGGCTCTTGTCCAGGTCAAACAGCGCGCGGCTGGAGATCGCGACGACAAACGGCGTGGCAGTTTCAGTCAATGTCTTTGATGGCCCCTGACGGAGGCGTTACCTGGGACGGTCGTCATATCGTGAACTGCTCATTGAGAATGCGATCCTCCAGATTGTGTTCGGGATCAAACAGCATCCTCAGAGTGACGTCCTTGGCCTCGGTAATGGACACCTCAACAACGTCCCGAACCTCAAAGGCATCGGCCACTGCACTCACCGGCCGTTTGTAGTGATCCAAAACCTCAAAACAAACTTTTGCGTCATGTTGCAGTAGGGCACCGCGCCAGCGCCGCGGGCGAAACGGACTGATCGGTGTCAGTGCCAGAATGTTAGCGCCCAACGGTACAATTGGCCCATGAGCAGACAGGTTGTAAGCGGTGCTACCAGCGGGCGTTGATAACAAAATGCCGTCGCAGATCATTTCTTCCAGCTTGACCGCATCGTTGATGCGGACGCGAATTTTCGCGGCCTGTTTGGTCTGCCGAAACACCGAAACTTCATTGATAGCCAGAGCGGTTAACTCCGCACCGGATTCACCCTGAGCCTGCATTCTCAAAGGGTGTAACTCCGCAGTCTCCGCCCGCGCTATTCGCTCGGGCAATTCCAGCGCACCATCTTCATATTGGTTCATCAGAAAGCCGACTGAGCCCTGCATCAGACCATAAATGGGTTTTTTCAGGTTCATGCTGCGATGCATGGTTTGAAGCATGAAGCCATCGCCACCAATAGCAACAATCGTGTCAGCATCCTCCGGCGACACATCGCCGTATCGGTCAATCATCTGTTGACGGGCCTTCTGGGCACCTTCAGCTCTGCTGGCAACAAACGCTATAGCGGTCAAATTCTGTGCTCCCCTTGCCTTAAAGACTCATCCGTCGGCGGTATTTAACAGGCGATCCAAACCGCGCACCGCCACAGATGCTTTGGCGTAGTCCGCAGCACCGCCGGCTCTCATGTCCGTCATCATATGCCCAAACCGCCGAACTTCGCTATCGGCAGCCACCAACCAGGATTTCACCGGATCGGCGCCGTCAGGCGTGAAATGCCCTGACAGAACTCGAGCGGTTAGCTGCCGTTGGCGTTGAAAAAGTTCATCACGCAGCGCCCCCCTGGCTGCCGCATGCCACTGGCTGTCTACCGGTAGCTGTTCAATCTGCTGCATCAGCCAGGCCAGCTTCAAGTGTTGGCCCAGCTTGAAATAACTGCGCGCCACTGGCTCCAGTTCGCAACCGGTTTCAGTAGCCACTTCCAGAATGTCCAGTGCTGGCTTGAGTTGAGAACAACTCACCAGAGTTTCTACCAGTTGTTCGGAGAATCCTCCGTTGGTCAGTCGGGCACGATACCCACTGACCCGTTTGTTGGTGGCCCCGGGCAGCCACCCAACAATACCGCGAGAAAGCATCAACGCCGGCGCCTGATAGCGCTCCACCACCGCCGCAATATCCAGCTCACCGCGACTATGATGAAGCAGCCAGCGAGTGGCATGGCGAAGCAAGTTCCATACTGTCAAATGCGCTTCAATTTGATGGGCGCTGGCCACTTGGTTGTCCGTTGCCTCAACCGCCGACCAGATGTCTCTGGCCGAGAAGATTTCTCTGGCCGCGGTATAGGCTTTGGCGACGTCTGCAGGTCCGGCGCCCGTTTCCTCTCCGATACGCAGACAAAAGGTGGCGCCCATGCGATTCACCATGGAATTGGTAACAACCGTTGCGATTATCTCTCGTCGCAGTCGATGCTGCTTGGCCAGGTCCGCAAAGCGTTCGCGCAGAGCTTCCGGGAAGTATCCAGTGAGTTCGCGAGCCAGGTACTGATCTTCAGGAATGTCGCTGGCCATCAGATCCTGGTACAGGGTGATCTTGCTGTAGGACAGCAGAACGGCCAGCTCCGGTCGCAACAATCCTCGCCCCTGGCCTTGTCTTTGGTGCAAATCTTCGTCGCTGGGCAAGGCTTCCAGCTGTCGATCCAATATGCCAACGCTCTCCAGAGTGGAAATCATGTGAGCTTTAGAGCCTAGCCGCGGCACCGTGTGCGCTTCCATCAAACTCAAGGCCTGGGACTGAAGGTAGTTGTTTTTCAGCACCAGCGACGATACCTCGTGAGTCATTGATGAGAGAAGCTCTACGCGCTCGGCGTCGTTGATCCGCCCGGCTTCTACCGCCTGGTTCAGCAAGATCTTGATGTTAACCTCGTGGTCAGAACAATCTACACCACCGGCATTGTCGATAAAATCCGTGTTAATTCGGCCCCCGCCCGCGGCGAATTCAATCCGTCCCCGTTGGGTCAAACCCAGATTTCCGCCTTCGCCGATAACCCGGAATCGAAGGTCTTCGCCATTGACTCTGAGCGCGTCGTTGCTGCGGTCACCCACCGCCAGGTCCGTTTCAGTGCTCGCTTTGACGTAGGTACCTATTCCACCATTCCACAACAGGTCTGCTGGCGCTTTGAGCAGCGCTCGTATCAACTGGTTTGGCGACATGGGTGCCGCCTTAATCCCAAGCCAGGAGGCTACGGCTTCGCTGACCTCGATCGTCTTGTCCTGCCGGGAAAACACGCCGCCCCCCTGACTGATGAGCTCCGCACTGTAGTCCGACCAGGAAGAGCGAGGCGTTTCGAACAACCGCTGTCGCTCGGTAAACGAACTGATCGGGTCTGGATCTGGGTCCAGAAAAATATGTTCGTGATTGAAGGCCGCGCGCAGACAAATCTGGCGCGAGAGCAACATGCCGTTGCCAAAAACATCCCCTGCCATATCGCCAATGCCAACCACCGTGAAGGGTTCTTTTTGGCAGTTGAGGCCCAATTCGCGGAAGTGGCGCTTAACCGACTCCCAGGCACCTTTCGCCGTGATGGCCATTTTTTTGTGGTCATAGCCCACGGAACCACCAGAGGCAAACGCATCGCCCAACCAGAACTGGTGGTCGGCTGCCACTGCGTTGGCGATGTCAGAAAACGTGGCCGTTCCCTTGTCAGCGGCGACCACCAGGTACGGGTCGTCGTCGTCATGACGGACAACTTGGGCCGGGTGCTGTACACCCTGCTCAGTGAGGTTATCGGTAATGTCCAGCAGACCGTTAATGAAACGGCGATAGCTGGCAACGACCGCGGCCATCGTGGTATCCCGATCGCTACCCGACTTGATGTTTCGAGCGACGAAGCCGCCCTTGGCACCCACCGGAACAATCATGGTGTTCTTGACCGTCTGTGCTTTCATCAGACCAAGCACTTCCGTGCGAAAATCCTCGAAACGGTCAGACCACCGAAGCCCACCGCGACTGACCGGGCCGCCCCGTAGGTGAATACCCTCAACCTGGGGTGAATAGACAAAAATTTCCCGCCACGGAAATGGCCGCGGCAAATCCGGAACCTTGGCCGAATCAAACTTCAGGCTGACATATCCCCGAGTAGGATCGTCCAGAGCCCCCTGGTAAGCGTTGCTGCGCAACGTTGCGTCGATCAACTCAGAGAAACTTCTTAGAATACGATCTTCATCGGAGGATCGAACCTGAGCCAGACTGGCGTTCATCAACGATCGGCACAACTTGAGCAGTTCGGCCCGGCTGCTGGCGCTGAAGTCTTTCCCATCAGCAGGTAGCAATCCCAGTGCGGCGGCGGGCGAACGTAGCCGCTCCAGCATTCGTGCAAGCTGATGATTGCGGACGGGGTCACTCAATTTTTCAGCATCAGCGCTGGCATCAAGCTCTGGGTCGAATCGCGCCGCAAACAGGGTCACTAGTAATGCCGCGTGGTGTGGGTGACGAGCCAAACTTTGCTCGATGTATTGCTGGGAATACGGGCAGCGCGTTTGCCGCCAGTAGCGACAGTAGGCGCGTAACAAAACCACCTGGCGCCAGTTCAAGCCAGCCCCCAGAATCAGCCGATTAAAGCCATCGCTTTCCAATAGGCCGCGTACGACCTGCTCGAAACCCTCCTGGAAGGGTGTTCGCACGTGCTCCAGATCCAGGTCTCCACCACTGGCAAGAATAATGTCGAAATCCTGCACCCAGCGAAGACTCCCGGGGCTAACTTCCAGACGATACGGTCGTTCACTGACGACCCGCAGACCGAGGTTTTCCAAGATCGGCAGGACATCACTGAGTGCGATGGTGGTATCCCAACGAAAAACCTTGAAGCGGAACTTTCCTGTAGGCTGCACCCTGGGTCGATAAAGGCTCAGCTCCAAGTCGTTTTCCGATTCCAGTTTGGCCAGCTTCTCGACGTCAAACGCGGCAACCCAGGGCGCCACATCTTCAACGTACGCTGCCGGAAAAGCCTCGCCGTAGTATTTTCCCCAGGCCTGGCCGGTTTCCTCGCCATGTTTTTCGATCAATATGTCCGTTAGTCGATCCGTCCAGGACCTCACGGCATCCGCTAACTCGGACTGCAGCTGCTCGCGGTCAAACTCAGAGGGTTGGTCCGGGTCAACCCAAACCATCACATGGAGCCTGGCCAACACCGAGTCATCCAGCTGCACGGTGTAGTCCAGCCGGGACCCTCCCAGAGTGTTGAGCAAAATTTCCTGCAGCTTTTCCCGGGTTTCGGTGTTAAACCGCTCTCTCGGCAGGTACACCAGGCACGAGTAAAAACGACCGAAGCGATCTTGTCGCAGCAATAGCCGGGTCTGACGCCGTTCAGCCAGTTCAAAAACCCCGGTGGCGGTTCTGAACAGTTCATCGGGTCCGGATTGAAATAACTCATCGCGAGGCAGGGTTTCGGCAATATGCAGCAGGGCTTTGCCGCCATGGCTATCCGGGGCGTAAAGCGAGCGCTCCATCAGCGCATCAACATTTTTCCGCACCAACGGAATATTCCAGGGTCTGCGGTTGTACGCGGAGGACGTGTAAAGTCCAAGAAAACGATGTTCGCCGACGAGGTTGCCCGCGGCGTCAAATATCATGACGCCGACGTAATCAAGAAACCCGCTTCGATGAACTGTCGAGCGAACGCCCGCCTTGGTCAAAACGATCGGCGACGTGTCGGACAGTTCCCGGGCGCTACCCGTTTTCAGACGGGTCAAACGAGGAGGTTTTCGCAACCGCCCTTCCTCGCGCAATATGCCCAGTCCGCTGCGGGTTTGCGGCTGCAGGTCGAATTCACCGTCCGCCTGTTGCAGAACATAGTGGCGATAGCCGAGAAAGGTGAAATGCGCATCAACCAGCCAGCGCAAAAACTCCGCCGTTTCCTGCTGCCGTTCCTGGCCGAATGGGCTAATGGCGGTGGTGACCTGCTGGGAGACATCCAGCGCTTGATCAGACATGGCCTGCCAATCGTCCACCGCCATTCTGACGTCTTCCAAGTGGGTGGCGATTCGCTGCTTCAATGCGGCGATTTCGGCGCCGTCGCTGATGCGTTCAATATGAAAGTGCATCACAGACTCAGCCGGACCCAATTCAGGATCGGCTTTGCCGTGAGACAGGCCCATCAAAAAACCTCCAGCGTCTCGTGACACTCGGTACACCGGATGAATTACTCGACGTACCGAGCGCCCTGCTTCCGATATCGCCAATGTGACCGAGTCCACCAGAAACGGTCGATCGTCACTCATCACATCCAACACTGTATGGCGCTGGTGATCGCCCTGGTCTTCGGGAGGATTATAGATTTCGATGCTGACCTGGGATTTGATACGTTGGCGCAGCATGTTCATCTGAGCGCCAATGGCGCTGGCCCAAAAATCCGCGCTCTGGGTTTGCAGCTCCGCATCGGGGACATGGGCTAGAAAGTGCTCAGCGAATGTGTTGGCCCAACGGCTCTCGCTGGCCTTCGCTGCAAGGGCTAAACGCTGCAGGGTTTGCTCACGCAGGCCAGCGGTAATGATCTTCGTCATCTTGCTTGCTCCAATCTGTTGCCGTCACACGGGCTCTGGGTTGGCAATTTCAACGCATAGGGCGCACGCAGCGCGCGCCCTCTCACGGTTAATTAACGCAGTCCCGTCTCAGATCGGGCGATCACCATCCGTTGAATTTCGCTGGTGCCTTCATAAATTTCTGTGATTTTTGCGTCACGGTAATAACGCTCCAACGGCATTTCTTTGCTGAATCCCATTCCGCCGTGGATCTGCACCGCTTGATGGGTAATAAAATTGGCGGCCTCAGAAGCGAACAATTTTGCCATGCTCGACTCCAGCGTATAACGGCTGCCGGACTGCGCACTCGCCGTCTTGGCCCAAGCCGCTCGCAGCGTCAACAATTCTGCCGCTTCCAGCCGAGTTCGCATATCGGCAATTTTTGATTGAATCATCTGGAAACCACCAATCGGTTTACCAAAGGCCTGCCTTTCGCTCACGTAATCTCTGCTGGCCTCGTAGGCGGCCTGAGCAATACCCACGGCTTGAGCCGCGATCCCAATACGACCGGCATCAAGCACCCCCATGGCGATTGCAAAACCCTGCCCTTCTGAACCCAGCCGATCAGACGCTTCACAGCGATAGTCGGTGAGTTCGATCTCACAGGTGGCCGAGGCTCGAATGCCCATTTTCGGCTCCGTCTTCCCGGTTGCAAACCCTGGCTTTTCAGTGTCAATGACAAAGGCAGAAATTCCCTTGGAGCCAGCATCCGGATCGGTCTTGGCAAACAGCACCACAAATCGCGCCACCGGACCTGAGGTAATCCAGGACTTCTTGCCGTTAAGGGTGTAGTAGCTGCCGTCGGCCGATGCTTCGGCGCGAACTCGCATGTTGCTGGCATCTGAGCCGGACTGAGGCTCAGTCAGCGCATAGGCGCCGATTTGTTCCCCACTGGCTACCGGCTTTACGTACCTTTGCTTTTGCTCCTCGGTCCCATGGGCCATCAGCCCGTTGGCATAAAGCGAGTTGTTGACCGACATAATTGTGCCGTGAGCCGCATCTGCTGCGCTAATTTCCTTCAACGCCAGCGCGTAACACACCGTGTCCATACCCGCACCACCATAAGCCTCGGGAACCTCGATACCCATGAGGCCCAGCTCACCCATTTGCCTTACCGTTGGAGTGGGAAATTGGCCACTCAAATCATATTCAGCGGCAATGGGGACAATACTGGCCTGAGCAAAATCTCGCGCCGCATCGCGAATCATCTGCTGTTCTTCGGTGAGTCGAAAATCCATGGATCAATGTTCTCGTTGACTAATAATAACTATCGCTGAGGATTGTCTCATGCTCGTGACACTTAACCCAAGGTCAGGAGACGTAAAATTGGTTGAAAATGCCGAGTTCTTTGATCAGCCGCTGTAGCCTTTTCCTGAGCAGGCTGTTAATCTTTTTATCTCAATATCGCGATGAAAGGATACAAACATCGACCTGGCCACCACATCCGGTCTGTTAAAGGTTCTGGCAGACCCCAGTCGAGTCCGCCTGCTGGTGCTACTGAACCAGGAAGAACTCACCGTCGCAGAATTGGCGCAGATTACCATGCTGGCCCAACCCAGAGTGTCGACGCATTTAGCGAAACTGCGCGAAGCGGGGCTAGTGGTGGATCGCAAGTCGGGCGTTCAGAGCTACTATCGACCCCACCACCAGCTCACCGACAAACCGCTGCAGCAAATCTGGCAAACGCTGACGGATGCGATTGACGATGCCGTACTCGCAGAGGATAAAGATCGGGTGCCAGGCGTTTTGGCGGCGAGGGCCAGCAGTCGAAACTGGGCTGACGCGGTTGCCGGCGACATGGAACGACATTACTCACCAGGACGTACCTGGGAGGCCACCGCGAGAGCCACGTTACAGCTGCTGAACCTGGGGCGGGTTCTGGACATCGCTTCCGGTGATGGTGTTCTGGCGGAAATGCTGGCACCGCGGGCCCGGTCCATTACCTGCATCGACTCCAGCGACCCCGTAGTCAAAGCGGGCGCTGAGCGACTGCAGCGCTTCGAAAACGTGAGTTTCACCCACGGAGACATGCATCAGCTGGAATTTGAGGATGGCAGCTTTGACGTGGTGCTGCTGATGCACGCACTGACCTACACTGCTGAACCCGAGCAAGTGATACTAGAGGCACTGCGGGTGTTGGCACCTGGCGGCACCCTGGTTGGATCAACCCTGAAAGCGCATCGCCACGAGACGGCGGTTGCCCCGTTCAACCACGTGAATTTTGGCTTTCGAATTAAAGACATGAAGCAGCTCTTGAGCGGCACAGGACTGACCGTAAGAAGCTGCGAGGTCACCTCCCGAGAATCCCGTGCGCCCCATTTCGAAATCATAACTTTCGAAGCTAACAAGACATAATTCCTGAGACCCCAATCCATGACCCGAGCCAACCAACTAAAGCACCTGCTTGAACAGCGCATCGCGGTACTCGACGGTGCCATGGGCACCCAGATTCAGAATCACCGGCTGACCGAGGATGATTTCCGAGGGACCCTTTTTACCGACCACCAGCATGACCTCAAGGGCAACAACGACCTGCTCTCACTGACCCAGCCGGAACTCATTCGCGATATCCACGGTGCCTACCTAGCCGCCGGAGCCGATTTGGTAGAAACCAACACCTTTAACGCCACCAGCATCTCCCAGGCCGACTACGGCTGCGAGGCCTTCGTTGCTGATATCAACCGGCGTTCAGCCGAGCTGGCACGCCAGGCCTGTGAAGCACACAGCACATCTGACCGGCCACGGTTTGTCATTGGCGTTCTCGGTCCCACCAATCGCACTGCCTCAATCTCCCCGGATGTGAATGATCCGTCCGCCCGCAACGTCACCTTTGACGCTCTGGTGGAAGCCTATATGGAAGCTAGCCGAGCGCTTCTGGAGGGCGGCGCAGATGCGCTCATGGTTGAGACCATCTTTGACACCCTCAATGCCAAGGCGGCGCTGTATGCCATATCTAGCGTAGATCCAGACAACCTGGTGCCGGTGATGATTTCCGGTACCATTACCGACGCTAGTGGGCGCACGTTGTCCGGTCAAACCACCGAGGGCTTTTGGCACTCGGTGCGCCATGCCAACCCCGTAAGCATTGGCCTTAACTGTGCGCTGGGCGGCCGCGAACTACGCCCCTATGTGGCGGAGCTGTCGCGTATCGCTGACACTCGAGTCAGCGCACACCCCAACGCAGGGTTGCCCAATGAGCTTGGCGGCTATGACGAGAGCCCTCAGGAAACGGCAGACATTGTTGCCGAATTTGCGCGAGCGGGTTTGGTCAATATCGTCGGTGGCTGCTGCGGCACGACGCCTGAACACATCGCCGCCATTGCAGCTCAAGTCGACGGCATCAAGCCACGCAAAATCCCGACCATCGAACCGCGGTTGCGGCTGTCAGGACTGGAGCCGTTGACCGTTACGCCGGAAACCAATTTCCTTAACGTGGGCGAACGCACCAACGTAACGGGTTCAGCAAAATTCAAGAAGCTGATCATGGGTGGCGATTTTGAAGCGGCTCTGGATGTGGCAAGAGACCAAGTTGAAAATGGCGCTCAAATTATTGACGTCAACATGGACGAAGGCCTGCTGGACTCGGAAGAGGCGATGGTGGAGTTTCTGCATCGGATTGCCGGCGAACCGGATATCGCCCGAGTACCCGTAATGGTGGATTCTTCCAAATGGTCGGTGATTGAGGCAGGTTTAAAATGCATTCAAGGCAAAGGCGTTGTCAATTCGATCTCGTTGAAAGAAGGCGAAGCGTCCTTTCTTGAGCAGGCTGACAAAGTACGCCGTTACGGTGCCGCCGTGGTGGTAATGGCATTTGATGAGCAAGGCCAGGCTGACACGCTGGAACGAAAGATGGAAATCTGCAGCCGAAGCTATGAACTGCTCACCAAAAAGGCCGGACTGGCACCCCAGGATATTATTTTCGACCCCAACATATTTGCCGTGGCCACAGGCATCGAAGAGCACAATAACTACGCGGTGGATTTCATTGATGCGGTGGCTGGCATAAAAAAGACCTTGCCCGGCGCCCTGATCTCCGGTGGCGTGTCCAACGTGTCGTTTTCCTTTCGCGGCAACAACTCTGTGCGAGAAGCCATCCATTCGGTGTTTCTTTACCACGCAATCAAAGCCGGCATGGACATGGGTATTGTTAACGCCGGCCAGCTGGCGGTCTACGACAACCTGCCAGCGAACCTGCGCGACGGAGTTGAGGACGTCATTCTCAATCGTGACTCCGGCGCCACGGAACGGCTATTGGCATTGGCCGACGAGTTTTCCGGTAAGGGCAGCCGAAAGGCCAAAGCCAACCTTGAATGGCGTGAGGGAACGGTTCGCGAACGCCTGATGCACGCCCTGGTTCACGGTATCACCGAGTTCATCGACGAAGACACTGAAGAGGCTAGGTTGGCGGCCGGCAAACCCCTTGAGGTGATTGAAGGGCCGTTGATGGACGGGATGAATGTGGTGGGCGACCTGTTTGGTGAGGGCAAGATGTTCCTGCCTCAGGTGGTTAAGAGTGCACGGGTGATGAAAAAGGCCGTGGCCATTCTGACGCCTTACATCGAGCTGGAAAAAAGCGGGGGTAACAGCTCCGCTGGAACCATCTTGCTCGCCACCGTAAAAGGCGACGTGCATGACATTGGTAAAAATATTGTTGGCGTGGTGCTCAGCTGCAACAATTTCAACGTCATCGACCTGGGGGTGATGGTGCCGATGCAGAAGATTATCGACACCGCCCAAGCCGAGAAAGTGGACCTGATTGGTCTGTCTGGCCTGATCACGCCCTCGCTGGAGGAAATGAGCGATGTGTCTCGAGAGCTGCAGCGTAGCGGTTTGACTCAGCCTCTGTTGATTGGCGGCGCCACCACCTCTCGCACCCATACCGCACTGAAAATTGAACCCCACTATGGAGCACCGACGGTATGGGTCAAAGACGCCTCACGGGCCGTCGGAGTCACACAAAAACTCATCAACCCCGAGGCCGCAGGAGCGTTTGCCCAATCCATCCGTGAAGACTACAAAGAAGTTCGTGAACGCTACCAGGCCAGACCCCGGCGCAGACCCCTGCGTTCCATTGAAGAGGCCAGAAAGCGAGCCGTCAAGATTCACTGGGAGTCGGACGATATTGCTGCGCCCCTGCAGCCCGGAATTCACGAGTTCAAGAACTTTTCTTTGGCGGAGTTGGCCCAATACATCGACTGGGGGCCGTTCTTCATGACCTGGGAACTGGCGGGGCGTTACCCAAACATCCTGGACGATGCCATCGTTGGCGAACAGGCCCGCAACCTGTTTGACGACGCCCAAACCATGTTGTCTCAGATCATCGAAGAGAACTGGTTGACGGCCCACGGCGTGGTTGGCATTTTTCCCGCCAACGCCATCGGCGACGACCTGCAGATTTACACCGATGAGAGTCGGTCAAGCGTCAGAAGCACGTTGCATTGTCTGCGTCAGCAAATCGAGAAAGACACCGGCAAACCGAATTTTTCGCTCGCGGATTTTGTTGCGCCGGTCGATTCCGGATTAGCCGACCATATCGGCGCTTTTGCCGTGACCGCCGGCCATGGATGCGAGGAGCGAGCTCGAGCCTTTGAGGCAGACCACGATGACTACAACGCCATTTTGCTCAAGGCGTTGGCAGACCGGCTGGCTGAGGCCTTTGCCGAATGCCTGCATGCCAAGGTCCGCCGAACCCTATGGGGCTATGCGCCAGAGGAAGGCACAGACAACCAGGCGCTGATTGACGAAAAATACCGGGGAATCCGTCCGGCCCCCGGCTACCCGGCCTGCCCCGAACACTCGGAAAAACAATCCATTTTTGACCTGCTGGACGCTCCTGGACGGACCGGAATGGGCCTCACGGAGTCTTTCGCGATGACGCCGCCAGCATCCGTCAGCGGCTTGTATTTTGCCCACCCCAAGAGCCAGTATTTTGTGTTGGGAAAGATCGACCGGGACCAGGTAGCTGATTATTCGAAGCGGAAAAATATCTCGTTGCAGCAGGCCGAACGTTGGTTAGCACCAAACCTGGGTTATGAACGGTAGGTAAAAGCCCTCAGGCCTGATCGTAGGCCTGTTTCAACCAATCTTTCAATTCTGAATCAATCTCGATGGCATCTTCGACCCTGACCCGATGGCTGACCATCGCGCTGAAACTGCCGGCGGCTTCCAGGCGGTCGTTTGGCTCGACATTTTTGAGGTTGATGCCGACATCCAATCGGCTGGAAGTTGACGGTTGAATAATGGCGAACTGGCGATTGCGTCGTAAGCTGACGTAAGCCTTTTTGGGCGCTAACGCGACGTCGTTGCCAAACCGCTCTACCACCCCAATCAGGGTATCGTAGATGGGCCTTAAGGCAGACTTAGGTCCGGCATACTGAGTCTCGACCAGTTCTTCCGGAGATTTCAGCGACTCACCAGTTTTCAGAAATTCCGATGCAATAAGATTGGCAAACCCATGGGTTACCTGATGTTTGCTCTTCAGGTGGGTCACCAGCTCGCTGTGCTTACTCATCCCAGCACCGCGCAACAGCTTTAGCCAAGCGTCCAGATCCTTACCGGTTTTGTCCGATAGATTGTTGACCATGGTCTGGAGTTGTTCTTCCGGAGACGCCATGAATGCTCCGCCAGGTTATTTTGAAGAGAAATAAGCATAGGCTGGGAGCGAGCCTTAGACAAGCGCCAGCTGGCAAATCGTGCCAACAAGGGCACTGTCTAGGGAGTTTCTTCCTCTACGTGTTGGGGATGCAATGCCACCGCATCGGCCTTCAATGCATCGACTTTCGGTATGATTTCAGGGGCTACCAGATGGTATCCGCCACGACACGCGACGATCCCCAGCTCCGCGCTATTCAGGGCCTTTTGCTGCGTGGCGGTTACGAAAATCTTGCGGATTTTCCCCATGTGCTCAAAAAAACGGTCTATTTCAGCATCTTTCACGTTTTGAGATGCCGGTTTGATAATCTTCGCCAATGCGTCATTTAATGCTTTGCGCTGCTGCTGCTTCTCGCGTTTTTCCCTCGCGCTGGCTTCGCGCTGGCGTTTGTCGTCGCTGGCGCGTTGAGAATACGCCTCGGCGAGACTGATTTCGCCGCCCGCTTTTGCGCCGGCCTTGCCTTTGCTGCCATTGGGGCGCTGTTTTTTCCCGCCCCGGGATTTTTTGGGCGCTTTTTTCGGTGCCAAACCCAGCTGTTTCAGCTGATCGGCCAGGGACGAACCGCTCATGAGTCTTCAGTCTCCTACGTCATCGCCATCAATTTGGCCGGTAATTCTTCGGCGCACATGGGACCAAGACATGCCCACCGCCAGCAGGGTTGCAATGATAACCAGTGCAACCCAGGTAATGACCGAGCTGCCATCCAGTCGGAGCCACTGCAGGTCAACGAGCAGCCATACCAGTGCCGCCATAAACCCTAACACCAGCACAATGCCGATGGCGCCAATGCTACGCCATGTAGCACGCAGGAATATCACCAAGCCGATGATCAGAATAATACCCGCTATAACCTTCAGCGGCAGTTGTTCCGTCAGTGAATCGTGTAGCCAGTGAAAATAAGAATATCCGGTGGGATTAAATAGGGCGGCTACCAGCAACAGGGCGAAAAGCCAACGCAAAGCAAACCCGCTAAACCCAATTTGAGATGACGCCATGGTAACCCCTTTGCCTCCGCTGCTCAGCGGGATATTTTAAAGCCCCTGGGATGGAAAATCCCACCGCTGGATCAAAAAAAACGGATCTTTTTCAGACCTCAAAGGACCGCTTGCTGCCATGGAAGCATGGCGCCTGTCAAATGGTTAGATCCGCGACTTTCCGCTAAATTGACCGTATGGCAAGCGCGACTGATCAAACAAAGGACCCGTTTCCGCGACAATCCCGCGCCGAACGCCTGTGGACCAGCGGGTTTGCGATGCTGGGGCTGGGCCTGCTGGTCTTCTGCCTGACTCGCCCACCACCGCCGCCGCCACTTCCTCAACTGGCCCAAGTTCAGGCCAGAGGAAGCCTGCGGGTTGTCACAATCAACAGCCCCGTCACGTTTTTCACCCTGCGTGAACGCGATACCGGACTGGAGTACGACCTGGCACAAACGTTTGCCGAGGATCTGGGCGTTGATCTTCAAATGATCGCCGTTGACAGTTTTCCCGACCTGCTGGATGCCGTAGCCAACGGCCAGGCCGATCTGGCTGCGGCAAACATCACGATCACCCAAGCGCGCCAGGCTCGGGTGCGTTTTTCCGAACCCTACAACAGCACCGTTCAATACGCGGTTTACAAAGCGGGGCAAAAAAAGCCGCGCACCCTGTCAGATTTGACCGGCCGCGACCTCACAGTAGTTGCCGGTTCAAGCTATGCAGAGACCCTGCTTGCTCTGGAAGCCACGCTGCCACAGCTGCAATGGCAAAGTGCCGAAGTAGATATTGAATCGCTGTTCGAGTCCGTGAGTGCCGGTGATCTGGATCTTACGGTGGCAGACTCTACAGTGCTGGACATTCAGCAGCGCTTTTTCCCCAATTTGCGTCGCGGTCTTGCCCTCAGCAAACCCCAAGCCATTGCCTGGGCCTTCCCCTCGGATCGGGATCGATCTCTGTTGGACGCGGCGAACCGCACCCTGGACAGACTTGGCAGCAGCGGTGAGTTGGCTGACATCAAGGACCAATACACGGCACATATTGCTCATTATGATCGCAGCAACAGCCATTATTTTCTGCGCCATATCCGGAGCCGGCTGCCCCCATTGAAACCGCTGTTTGTTGAAGCTGGCAAACAAACCGATACCGACTGGCGTTTGCTGGCCGCCATCGGTTACGCCGAATCCCATTGGGATCCTGCAGCCATCTCCCCGACCGGTGTCCGTGGCGTGATGATGCTGACCAACGCAACAGCCGCAATGATGGGTGTGAGTGAACGGGAAGACCCGGCCGAAAGCATTGCCGGTGGCGCCCGCTACCTGGCCAGAGTCATGAAGAAAATCCCAAATCGGATACGTGAACCGGACCGCACCTGGTTGGCGCTGGCTGCATACAACATCGGATTTTCTCATTTGGAGGATGCGCGCATCCTGACCCAACGCGCAGGCGGCAACCCGGACCGCTGGGACGAGGTGGCCGAGCACTTACCAAAACTGGATCAGCCTCAATGGTATCGAACCACCCGTTTCGGCTACTCTCGAGGACGGGAAGCTGCCGCGTACGTGCGCAACATACAGAGTTACTACGATATTTTAAATTGGGCAATGGCCACCGACAGCAACCCAGGCGGATCTGAAATGGCCCCGTGAAGCCGCGTCATGCTTACACAAGTGCTAGCTGACGGCTTACCGGTTTCCGGCAACACTTAGATTGAAATGATCAACGTAATGGTCTGAAATTTATGCGCCTTTTGCTGCACTAGTGGATTGGGTGTTATCATTTGCCCGGGGAATAAACAACGGTCGCAGGCGGTTATTTATTGCGCCTTGGACCACACCTAGGACCATAGCGCGGAGGCCGGCAGGATGCACGGATCTGTGATGGGGAGATCATTAGTCGAATGATTGAGTTTGGGCATGGAACCCACGTGGGTCTTCGGCGTGAGCATAACGAAGATACCTACTGCGCGGAACCTGACCTGGGTCTGTGGCTTGTTGCCGACGGCATGGGCGGTCATGACTTGGGCGAGGTGGCCAGCGCCATCGCCAGAGATACAGTGGTGGCTGAATTTCGCGGCGGTAAATCCCTCAGCGATTCAGTCCAAGCGGCGGCCCAACATATCGTCGATCAATCTAAAGCGCGCCAAAGCGCCATGCCCATGGGGACTACCCTGGTAGCCAGCCTGATCAAGGATCATCAGTACGAAGTGGCGTGGGTGGGTGATAGCCGAGTGTACCTGTGGAACGGCGAGTTGACCCAACTGACCAGCGACCATTCTTACGTTCAAGAACTAGTGGACCAGGGAGCAATCAGCGCCGAGCAGGCCAAAACTCATCCACACAGAAATGTCGTCACTCAAGCATTGGGGGTAACTGAGCCTTCGTCGTTGAGCGTCGATATTGTGAGAGGCCAGCTCAATACCGGAGAAATGCTGCTGCTGTGCAGTGACGGCCTGACCGAAGAGGTGGACGACGAATACATCTCCCACGTGCTGCAGAAAAATATGGCACCACAGGAAAGCGTTGATCATCTCATTTTGGCAGCGCTGGACCACGGTGGGTCCGATAACGTTACTGTGTTGCTCGTGGGCGACTGCTGAGCCCACTTAACGCCCGCCGGCACTAACGTCGTACCGCGAACGAACAATTCAGTTTCCTGCGTTTTGCTCAACCTGCTGCAATAGCTCTGCAAGATCGTTATTCTCAGGCTCGGCCTGCAATCCTCTATCAATCATCGCTCTGGCCTTGTCCCATTCTCCTCGGCCAATTCGTACCTGAGCGGCTCGCAACCATAGCCCGGCAATTCTCTCCAGTCGTTCGTTGGCGCGACGATTGCTCGGCTCCAGCGCCTTCACTTCCAGATATTTGTCCATGGCATTTTCCCCCGGAGGATGGGAGAAGATATTGGCATCGAAGTAGTTGTCCGCCTGCTTTAATAACTCAGCGACCTGTGCACGATCTTCACTGCTTAAGTCTCGAGTCTGATCTGAGGGCTGGGCAGGCGGGTTATCGACGCGACGATCGGGTTCATCGGGGTTTACCCCTGACTCGGCGCCTGAAGGCTCAGCCGCCTCAGGAGTATCGCCAACGCCACTGATCTGGCTAACCCCACAACCGTCGGAACTTGACGCCAATGGATCAACCAGTTCGTAGCCCTGCCCTTCAATTTCCGTTAGCAAATAGTCAATACCCTGATCGCCAGGGAACTCCACCGAAGCCCGGCGCAGAAGGGTATAGGCATTTTGCAGTTCCCCTTTCGCCCACTCGGTTTCCGCTGCCGATTCAATACGATTGGCAAGTTCACGAAGTTTGAGGCGCGCTGAATCATTATCGGCATCTTCAGCTAGTACCGTGCGGTAACGTGCCAGCGCGCTTTCACCGCCGTTACATAACAACTTGCCATCGGCGATGAGTTGATCCGCTTCCGCCAGCAAGCCAGCGAACCTTGCCCGTCGCTCGTTCGCTGCGTTTCTGTCGGGTCTTACCGGCGGTGTTGGCTCGGTATCGTCTGGATCTGTATCGTCGTTATCGACAACTTGCTGGTTATCGGTCTTGTTGCGTCCGTTGTCATCATCGCCGCTGAACGCGTTCCAGCCAATCACTGCCAGTGATATGACTGCAATCAATCCCGTAGCGCCAACCACCATTGGCACGATGGAACGCTTGGCCCGCGCGTCCTCGTCGGAGCTATTGGACCGACCCGCAGGGGCTGGCGTCACTCTTCTGCCAGCCTCCTCGGGGGTCATCTTTCGTCGGGTGGTTTTTCGCGCCGGCGCAACCGCTCCGGTGACTGACTCCAGATCGTCTAGAAAATCGTCCGCTTGGTCGTACCGTTCCTCGCGGTTTTTCGCCATCAGCTTTTCGATCAGCGGTTGGAACTGGCTAAATTCCGCCGGAACTTCCGGGCAAGGCTCGTTAATCTGCATCAAAGCCACCGAAAACGGATCTTCGGCGTCAAACGGCGGTTTGCCGGACAGCATCTCGTAAAACACAACGCCCAGGCTGTACAGATCAGTGCGATGATCTACCTTCTCGCCTTTAGCCTGCTCCGGACTCATGTAGTGCGGTGTGCCAATCGACGTGCCCAGCTTGGTCGCGCCGGTGTTCGAGTCTACCGCCTTAGCGATACCAAAATCGCCCAACACGCAGTCACCGTTGCCTCGGAACAGCAGATTTCCGGGCTTAACATCGCGATGGACGAACCCCTTGGAATGGGCAAACTGAAGCCCCTGGGCGATGTCAGTGATGATATGAACGATCTCGGCCTCAGTGATGCCGTCGTTCATTTTGTCTCTGGCCGTGCCTCCTGGGAGGTACTCGCTGGCCATGTAATAGTGGTTGTCGTGAACCCCGATATCATAAACAGTCAGCAGGTTCAGGTGGGTTAGCTGGGCCGCGATCCGACCTTCTTTGAGGAAGCGCTGGCAGTAGGTTTCATCAACGGCCAGACCGGGAGTCATGACCTTCAGCGCCACGTCCCGATGCAGATTCTCCTGGATGGCAAGATAAACCGTTGCCATACCGCCAGAACCAAGCTCTCGTTGAACCTCGTAGCCAGGAATATCCACTAACCGGACTCCATCATAATGTTCGAGGCCGCAGCATAGTGCTGCGGCCTTCGGAATAAGCGTATTGTTGGCCGCCCCGGGTGCGCGCTACCGCGGTCGCCAGGCCGGAGTTTACGACTGAATCAGGGCGCAGCGTCTTTCAGTGCGCGTAAGGCCTTAACGAAGCGGCCCTGCTGATAGTTATCTTCGTCTTTGGTGGCTTCAAAAAGCGCCTGCGCTTTGCCACGCAGAGACTCTGCCCGATCTGAATTGATGACCTGCTCGTTTTCGAAAGCCAAAATCATTGTATCCACAGCCATCGCCGCCTGTTCTGCGTTGGCGTAATCTCGATATTGCCCCCGCTCTCCATCTGCCACTACGCTGGACAACACCCCTTCCAGCAGTTTGGCATTGAACTGCGCAGTCTGCATTCGCTCCACCGCTGAACGTAGGCCAGCGAGCACTGCGCGACCAGCCTGAACGGTTTCCGCCCGCCCCTTGGTCGTTGCGATGTGCAAATCTTTGATCTGCTGAGTCAGTTTTTGCCCCTGGCCCGCGTCGGCAGCCGTCAAAACGTGCTTAAACATCAGCAGACTGGCGTCGTTATATCGCACGACGCCCGGCCCAAGACCAGTTCCTGACCGCGGCACCCAACGGTCACCAAACATCGAACGGTGGCATGCGTGACAGTCAAACAACACAAGCTCAGGAAAAATGCCGTCGGTTCCGGCACGGTCATCCATCAGTGTTTCCAACTGGGTGATGGCGGCAACGCCCTGCCCGACAGCCCAGTCTCTGGCGCCGTTCAGGTCGCCTTTGCGCTGCAGGTAATCGTCGTCGACCTCAAAGTGTGGATTCAGCCAGGTAAACGTATCCAGCTCAAACGACAGCCGCGGATGCCCAGCGCCCATAATCCGATGAGTGATCATTTGATCTTTCGTTCCCAGGTGACAGGTCAAGCACAATTCAGCGCGACGCTGTGGGTTCTCCGTGGGATATAAGCCGGCCGCCAGGTTATCTGCGTGACTCACCTGTCCTGAAGCGTGAGAGGAAAGGTATTGCTCTGCGCCGCCGTGACAGCTTTCACAGCCAACGCCGTCAGCGATATCAAACTTTTCGCCTCGAGACGCCGCAGGCACGTTATCGGCGTGACAATCGAGACAGATGCTGGCTTCGTGGGCGTTAGGCAGCCCCATGTTTCTCGCGATACGTTTGGACCGGTCGTTAAGCAGCTTTTGATACGCAGTGGAGTGCTTGTCATGACTCTGCCAAGTGGCAAATTCATTTTGCATAACATTGGAGTCGCGGAAGGCCGACACGGAGCCGTGACAGGTACTGCTCGCGCAGCTGGCCACGCCCAGATGTTTGTTGTCATCGCCAGGTGGTAATGCGCTTACCGAAGTAACCACGCCCACCGCCAATACCCATCCAAGCAGCCAAATCAGATTTCGCTTCATTTTTCGTTCCCCTTGGGCCAGCCGTCCTGGCCTTCTCCGCCCCCTCGGGCGCGTCCTGCAACAGGCCTTAAGTATGCCACTGTCTTTCCACGATTGCCCGCTTTTCAGGTAAACTTCGCCCGTTTGAGAAGCGCGGCCCCGTGGGGCTTGGCGCACCTGACCACCAACGAGCCCACTTAGCAGCGGCCGATGATGGTCTAATTCATGCGTACCGACGGCCCGCAGCGCGGGAGTATCGATTACGCACCAGGTCAAGCTCGGGTCAAGTTCAGACCAGACAGGACGATAAACAGGACTCATCGTGCAAATGAATCAACGTGTAATGCTAGGAATTCTCTCACTTCTCATCCCAGGCATCGCCTTTGGCGCCGCAACCGGGGAGCTGGACCTGACATCTCACTGGGTTGGCTTTGCCGCCCTCGGCATTTTTATTGCCGCCTACTCGCTGGTGATCGCTGAAGAATTCACGCACCTGAGAAAATCCAAGCCGGTGATGCTGGCTGCGGGCCTGATCTGGGTCATCATCGCGGTGGAATACGCCAGCAATGGCCTGGATCACGCTGCCGAACACGCGGTCAGGGTGTTCCTGGTGGAATTTTCCGAACTGTTTTTGTTCTTGCTGGCGGCGATGACCTACGTCAACGCGATGAGTGAGCGAAACATCTTCGAGGCTCTGCGCTCGTTCCTGGTCAGCCGCGGCTACAGTTATCGCAAACTTTTTTGGATTACCGGCATACTCAGTTTTTTCCTGTCACCGGTTATCGACAACCTGACCACAGCGCTGGTCATGTGTGCGGTGGTCATGGCGGTAGGCCGCAGCAGCCCAAAATTTGTCGCCATTAGTTGTGTCAACATTGTGGTGGCAGCCAACGCCGGTGGTGCCTTCAGCCCCTTTGGTGACATTACTACTCTGATGGTATGGCAGGCCGGGTTGATTCCATTCGGTACCTTTTTTGCGCTGTTCTTGCCATCCGTTGTGAATTATCTGATTCCTGCCGCCGCCATGCACTTTGCTGTACCCAATGAGGTGCCTGAAGTCAGTGGCGGTACGGTCGCCATGAAGCGCGGCGCCAAGCGCATCATGTTTCTGTTTATCTGCACCATTGTGACCGCAGTCAGCTTTCACAATTTCCTGCATCTGCCGCCGTTCCTCGGAATGATGACCGGGCTGGCATACCTGAAGTTTTTTGGCTACTACCTGAAGCGCACCCACCACAAAGAACTGGAATACGCTGAGGGTCGGCCTGGCGATGTGTCGGCTTTCGACAGCTTTCGCAACGTGGCTCGGGCCGAGTGGGACACCCTGTTGTTCTTCTTTGGCGTCATCATGTGTGTGGGCGGGCTGGGCTTTATCGGCTACCTGGGTCTGGCCTCCCAGGCCATGTACGGAGAGTTGGGCCCAACCATCGCTAACGCCCTGGTCGGCGTACTCTCAGCCATTGTCGATAATATTCCGGTGATGGTTGCGGTGCTGCAAATGCAGCCCGCGATGGATGCAGGTCAGTGGCTGTTGGTCACTCTGACCGCGGGTGTGGGCGGCAGCATGCTGTCTATCGGCTCCGCGGCGGGTGTCGCGCTGATGGGCCAGGCTCGCGGTGCCTACACCTTCTTTGGCCATCTGAAATGGAGCCCGGCAATCGTTGCCGGCTATATCGCCAGCATCTATGTGCATTTGTGGGTCAATGCCGCGTACTTCGACAAGACACCCATCACCGGGTAACCGTCACCAGGCTGGGTAGTGCTGGGGCGCGGCCAACCAAGCCGCGCCAGATCAGTTCACGCTGTCAGATTCATCGATCTCATGAGCATCGCCCACGAGGCGCTGCCATACAGCCACCCCGTCACACGCATCAGCAACCTGAGCTAGCCGTTGCTGATGGGCGGAAACCTCATCAACCGTTGCCGACAATACGCGCATTGGCGGTCGTTGGCCCAGAGACCGCGTTGCCGCAGTAGACTCCTGACTGCTGGCTGCCAGCTCAAGAGACAAACTCGTTTGCCCGCCGGTCATACACAGATAGACCTCCGCCAGAATGCTGGCGTCCAGTAACGCACCGTGCAGTTCCCGGCGACTGTTGTCTACGTCGTATCGACGACACAACGCGTCCAGGGAATTACGCATTCCTGGGTGCATGGAACGGGCCAGCTCCAAAGTATCCAGCACGCGACTGACGTCGGTGACTTTGCGCCCGCTTTGATCCAGCAGATTTAGCTCGTGGTCCAAAAATCCGACGTCAAACGGTGCGTTGTGAATTACCAGCTCCGCACCGTCGATGAATTGCATGAACGTATCGCTGACCGCAGCAAAAAGCGGTTTGTCAGCCAGGAACTCGTCAGACAGGCCGTGCACCTCCAGCGCGCCAGCGTCGACTTTACGTTGCGGGTTGAGGTATTCATGAAATTGTCGACCACTGAGTCGCCGGTCAACCAATTCCACCGCGCCGATTTCAATCACCCGATGGCCCTGAGAGGGTTCAAGACCAGTGGTTTCAGTATCCAATACCACCTGCCTCATGTCGGGATCCCGTCACGAGCTAACGTGTCAGCCCTCTCATTTCCGGGATCGCCGCTATGCCCCTTCACCCAATGCCAATTTATTTTGTGGCGCCCGGTGGCCTGATCCAACGCCTGCCACAGGTCCTGATTTTTGACTGGCTTGCGGGCAGCGGTTTTCCACCCGTTGCGTTTCCAGTTGTCCATCCAGCGCATGATGCCATCACGCACATAGGTTGAATCGGTAAATAGCTCAACCTCACAGGCGCGCTTCAAAGCGTTGAGCGCCTCGATAACGGCCTGCATTTCCATCCGGTTGTTGGTTGTCTGGTCGGTGCCGCCATTCAGTTCAAGCTCGCGCTCACCGAACTTTAGCAACGCACCCCAGCCTCCTGGACCCGGGTTTCCGCTGCAGGCACCGTCGGTATAAATGGTTACTGACATTGGCATTAGTCTCTTAAACGATAGGGCTTCAAGGTTTTCCCGCGTTCGGCAGTGCACGCGAGGACACGCCCCTGCCCTGTGCGTTACCCAGCTGTCGCGCACCGGAGGTGAGCGCAGAAAGGCGCCTGGGCCTGAGCGTGACAACATTGGGATCAACGCTGTTTTTCTTGGCAACTAAAACAAACGATTGGCCGAAGTAGCCCAACCAGGGCGCGCCGGACCATCGCTTGAAAGTTCGGGCCAGCCAACCTCGCACGCGTCCACCACGCTCACTGACAGGGCGCACAAGCAATGTGGACAGATCGAACCCGCGCAGTTGTTCGGCCATGGCCAGCGCTGACAACGGGTGCATCAGAGCGGGGTGACGATACCCTCGTGGACTTAGCCCCACAATTACGGCAACGCCGCCAGGCCTGAGGACACGATGCAACTCTCCCCATAACTCGCGCCGACCGGGTGCCTGTTCATGGACGTGATCCAGCACCATCAGCGCTACTGACTCATCCTGCAACGGCAGGGCATTGAGGTGACCGGCAATACAGCCCGACAGATGGCCTTTGCCCGTTACCGACAACTGATGACAGCTAATCGTCTGAGCGGTTGCCAGCATATCGACGTCAACACCCAGTGAACTGATCTGCAGCGCGTGATAGCCAAACACATTGGCCACGACGGTTCGACACACCTCAATTTCCGATGACCGCAGTCTTTCGGGCAAGGTGATATCTGGCAGATCCAGAGAGTGAGACTGTTGCAACACGATCAATAATCGCCAAGCGAGACAACGGCGCTTAGTGTAACTCACTATGTCACTCATACTGCGGGTCTGGCGCCGGCGGCGGAAGCGACTTTTCATGCCTGTCGCCATCACGTATCGTGTGGCGCTTGAAAACGCAGTGACGGTTTAGGGCGCATTCACGCAACCGGAACGTCATTGGAAACAATCGCGCAGGGAGAGTTAGACCATGGGATTTCTAGAGGGCAAAAAGGCACTGATTGTTGGCGTGGCGAGCAATCGATCCATCGCCTGGGGCATCGCAGAAGCCATGCACCGACAGGGCGCAGAAATTGCCTTCACGTATCAAAATGAAAAACTGAAGTCCCGCGTGGATAAGATTGCTGACCAATGCGGCTCCTCTCTGGTGATGCCCTGCGACGTCGCTCTGGACAGTGATATTGATCGAGTTGCCGAGACCATTGAGCAATCTTGGGGAACGCTGGACATTATGGTGCATTCGGTGGGCTTTGCGCCCCGCGAGCAACTAGTGGGGAATTTTGCTGAAGCGGTAACCCGCGAAGGGTTTCAGATTGCTCACGACATCAGCTCATACAGCTTTGCCGCCCTTGCCAAGAGCCTGCACCCGCTAATGAAAGACCACCCCAGTGCCTTGATGACCCTGTCCTATCTGGGCGCGATGCGGGCGATGCCTTATTACAACGTGATGGGGTTGGCCAAGGCCAGCCTGGAAGCGTCGGTCCGTTACCTGGCCCAGAGCCTGGGTCCGGATAACATCCGCGTGAACGGGATTTCTGCGGGCCCCATCAAGACGCTGGCTGCCGCAGGCATTTCCAATTTCCGCAAAATGCTGGATCACGTTGAGCGCAGCGCGCCGCTGCGGCGCACAATCAGCACAGAAGAAGTCGGCAACGTTGCTGCCTTTCTATGCTCCGACTTAGCTTCCGGGGTGACCGGCGAAATCACCTACGTGGATTCGGGCTACAGCATCCTCGGAATGCCCGAACTGAATGCCGATAATTGACTGAAGGTCAGGCAGTTTCGCCTGACCTCATCAATCACACCTTAAAACCCCGTTCCAATCGGGGTGAGTCGGTCTTCAATGACGTCAATGCTGGCGCCATCGCGCAGCTGAGCATCTGATGCGGTAATTTCTTCCGTGGTAATGGCTCTGACGATCCGTGACGACACCGCCTCAATGCCAGACTCGTCTTCTTCTCCATCAGTGACGCCTTGCAGCGAAACTGCGCTGAAGCTGTCAGGCCCCGCAGGCACCACCTGCAGCACCGCCAGCCCATCGTCGGGCTGGGCCAGACGAAACACCCCCTGGGCCAGCTGACCATCAACTTCACCTGGCCGTCCGAATCGGGGAATATCCAGCGCGACTTTAAGCTCAGGTGTTACGGAATCTGCAAGTTCGACATCCCCAGCGTTGTCATCGGCATCGGCGGAGTCCGGCGCTGGCTCAACGGCCTCATCAACCGCCATATCATCGGCCTGAGAGTCGTCCGCACTCGACGCCAGGGCATCCGCCAGACTTCCCGACGCTTTGGCGGCGTCAACCAGGGCTTGGGCTGCTTGCTCAGCCAGCTCTCGAGCCTTTTGGGTAGTCAGCGTGTCCCGCACCTCGTCGACCACCTCATCCAACGGACGTAATGCGGCGTCGATACGGTCGGATACTCTCAGCACTAGGGTCTCGGTATCGCTGAGGTTGATGGGATCACTGTTAGAACCTTCCAACAAAACCTGATCAGCGAAGGCAGCCTGAATGACGTCCGGATTTGCTGCAATACCTCCTGCGCCACCGGTCCGGGAAACCGGCTCGGTGGTCTGCACTTCCAGAGCCAAGGCATCTGCAGCTGTTTGCAAACTTCCCGCATCTTCGTAACTGAGATCGTAAAGGCGATCCTGCTGCTCTATGTACAGGCGTTCGACCTCAGTTTCACGATAATCCGCTGCCAGCTCGTCTCTGGCTTCGTCAAACGACTTACCCCGGCTTTCCTCAATTTCGCGCAACCAGATCACATGAAAGCCGAATGCGGTGTTGACCGGGTCCGACACATCGCCGGGCGCCATGGAAAACAGGGTTTCCTCAAATGCTTCCACCATGTCCTCTCGTTCAACCCACCCCAGGTCACCACCGGTTGAGGCTGATCCGAGATCGTCGGACATCTCCGCGGCGACGTCGGCAAAAGCTTCACCGGCGCGAATTCTGGCGACGGCAGTAGCCGCTTTTTCTTCCGCGTCTTTCAGTGTGGCAGCATCCGGATTGTCGCCGGTTTCAATTAAGATATGGGACGTCATCCGACGTTCAGGGATAACAAAGCGTGCTTTTTGCGCCTCATAACGTTGCAGCAGCGTGCTTTCGCTGACCTCAATGTCCTGGGCCATTGTGTCGCTGGTAAGCAACACGTATTCAATGACAACCTGCTCCGGATTGGTGTAATCCGCTGGGTTGTTGTCGTAGTGGGTTTGAATGTCCTCGTCGCTGACCTGCGCTTGGTCCCGATAGTCGGCAGCGTCGAACGACACGTACTCAAATGACCTGAGTTGCGCCTGCAGCCGCTGGGCGCCAGAAACCTCGGAGGGCAGAGCAAACGCGGAGGATTGCAGAACCGCGCTAATTTCGTTGACCAGTAGGTCGTCGGCCAGGTCGCTTTCAAATTGGCGCGGGGTCAAGCCTTGCTGAGACAGGAGCGCAAGATACTGATCCTGATCGAAGCTGTTGCCTACATTGAACGCGGGTATTGCCTGGATCGAATCGCGAATTCGTTGCGGCGATATGGCCAGACCAGCGCCCTCTGCGGCTTGAATCCGCAACTCGCGACTGATCATCTGCTCCAGATGCTGACGACGAATCAGCGGTTGATCAAAATAAGTGGCCCCCAACGCACCGCCAAACTGCTGCTGCATGCGCGCTCTGTACTGACTGAAACTGGCGGTGAATTCGCCGAGAGGAATTTCTTCGCCATTCACCGAGGCCACCGCATCCTGCGGCGTGGTGTTGAAGTACTCGAAACTACCGGTGGCTACCAGGACCACACAAATTGTTCCGATAATGGCCCAGGCGATAAAGCCTGAAGCCCGATCCCTGATTGCCTGCATCATAGGTGCTGCACTCCACGGCCCACAACGCTGAGGACCTTGATCAGTAAAACGCAATGTTCGTAAAAACAAAGGGCGCCTTGATAAAGGCGCCCTTTGAGTACATGGCGGAGTGGACGGGACTCGAACCCGCGACCCCCGGCGTGACAGGCCGGTATTCTAACCAGCTGAACTACCACTCCTAAACATGGTGGTGGGTGCTGCAGGGCTCGAACCTGCGACCCTCGCCTTGTAAGGGCGATGCTCTCCCAGCTGAGCTAAGCACCCCCCGGAAGGCGCGCTAGTTTACGGCATCCTTCAGGCCTTTGCCAGCCTTGAATGAAGGGATTTTAGACGCCTTGATCTTAATCGTCTCACCCGTGCGTGGGTTACGGCCAGTTCGCGCTGCACGCTTCTTGACGCTGAAGGTACCAAAGCCAACCAGAGAAACCGTATCGCCCTTTTTCAGCGCCTTGGTGACAGATGCCAGCACTGCCTCTACGGCGTCTCCAGCATCGCTTTTACTCAGATCCGCTGCGTTGGATACTGCTTCTACGAGCTCAGTCTTGTTCATAGTTTTTCTTCCTAATGTATACGGTGCACCGCATTGTGTGACGTCTGAAGTTCAGCATCAATGTGCGTGTCCTTCCGACAATTTACCGAAAGCGGAAAGGTGGCTGGGAACTGCACCCGCAGCCATCAACCGAAAACGTTCACCCCTTCCGAATCAGCTGACCGGTGGCCCGGAGAACCGCGTTAACGCTTCCCTGCAAGTTGCCAGCCGCCTCGGCGAAGAAGGGTTTATACCAGCCTGTCAGGGCTAGGGCAAGGAATTGCGCCCGCAACATCCCCAATCTGCGAAAACTCAATGGTGGTGCGGGCTGCACAAGATTTTTTTGGTAAAAAAAAGGCGAAAACCACGCCAAAAAGGTTGACTTTTTCTGCCGACATTGAACACTCAAAACGACAGCTAAAGTGACTTCAACTATCCGCTTCTCAAGCCTTTGATATCTCGACCGAAGAACTTGTGGAAGTAAGCCGTCGAACTAGACCGGGATATGAGCAGAACCACAAAAGCGGGGCAAATAGGGATTTTGTAACAACAAAATCCCTGCCCTAAGTTAGATTTCAGTGTGCGCGAATGGACTCCGATTCCTGATCGTCGCCTTTATCTGCCGCTGACACCTTACCCGTCGCACTAAGCGGCACGGGCTGGGCAGACAGCGCCTGCTCCAGCACCTCGTCAATCCAGCTAACCGGAACGATGTTGAGATTGCCTTTCACATTATCGGGAATCTCTGCCAAGTCTTTTTTATTGTCTTCCGGGATTAACACCGTTTGCACTCCGCCCCGATGGGCAGCCAAAAGTTTCTCTTTCAGCCCGCCGATAGGTAGCACACGACCACGCAGCGTAATCTCGCCAGTCATCGCGACGTCGGACTTTACTGGAATGCCGGTTAAGGCCGACACCAGAGCTGTACACATACCTATGCCCGCACTGGGCCCGTCTTTGGGTGTGGCGCCTTCAGGAACGTGGACGTGGACGTCCACAGAAGCGTGAAACTCGTCTTTCAGGCCCAGGGAACCGGCACGGTTTCGGACCACCGTCATCGCAGCCTGAATAGACTCTCGCATCACGTCGCCCAACTGGCCGGTCTGCAACATTTTTCCTTTGCCGTTCACGACCGTGGCCTCGATGCTCAGCAGTTCGCCGCCGACTTCCGTCCAAGCAAGTCCGGTGACCAGACCCACCTCGTCCTTTTCTTCTGCCAGTCCATACCGGTGGCGTCGAACACCAAGGTAGGTATCCAGATTTTCTGAGGTGATATCGATAGACTTCATCTCATTATCCAAAATCAGCGCCTTCACCACCTTGCGGCAGATTTTCGCTATTTCGCGCTCCAAAGAACGCACACCAGACTCCCGGGTGTAGTAGCGGATGATGTCGCGCAGTGCTTCTTCGTTCAGGCTTATTTCGGTCGTCTTCAGACCGGTGGCCTTCTCCTGTTTGGGCATCAAGTAGCGCTGGGCAATGTTCAGCTTTTCATCTTCGGTGTAGCCGGGGATTCGAATGACTTCCATTCGATCCAGAAGCGGACCCGGTATGTTCAATGAGTTGGCCGTGGCCACAAACATGATTTCCGATAAATCCAGATCCACTTCAAGATAGTGGTCATTAAACGCGTGGTTTTGTTCCGGATCTAAAACCTCAAGCAACGCCGAGGAAGGATCGCCGCGAAAGTCCATGGACATCTTGTCGAGCTCATCAAGCATGAACAGCGGATTACGTTTACCGGCTTTGGTGAGGTTTTGCACTATTCGCCCCGGCATGGAGCCAATGTAGGTGCGCCGATGCCCACGAATTTCCGCCTCATCACGCACCCCTCCGAGGGACATGCGAACAAACTGGCGATTGGTGGCTCGGGCAATCGACTGCCCCAAAGAGGTTTTTCCCACACCCGGAGGACCCACCAGACATAGAATTGGGCCCTTCATCTGACGCACTCGCTGCTGGACCGCCAAGTATTCCAGGATGCGCTCCTTAACCTTGTCCAGCCCGTAATGATCTTCGGCCAGAGCGGCCTCAGCGGCCGCCAGATCCTTGCGAATTCGCGACCGCTTCTTCCAGGGCAGACCCAGCAGCGTATCGATATAATTGCGCACCACGGTGGCCTCAGCGGACATGGGCGACATCATCTTGAGCTTGCCCAGTTCCGAAAGCGCCTTTTCCTCAGCCGATTTCGGCATTCCGGACTCCGCAATTTTGCGCGCCAGTTCATCAGACTCTCCCGGCGTTTCCTCCAGGTCTCCCAACTCTTTTTGAATGGCCTTCATTTGCTCATTCAAGTAGTACTCGCGCTGGCTTTTTTCCATCTGGCTCTTAACCCGACCGCGAATACGCTTTTCTATTTGCAGAACATCAATTTCGCCCTCAACCAAGCCCAACAGGGCCTGCAGACGTTGGTTAATATCCCCAATTTCCAAGATAGCCTGCTTGTCTTCGAGCTTGATCGCCAGATGGGCGGCAACGGTGTCCGCCAGCCGGCTGGGGTCGTCGATACCCGACAGCGTCGCCAGGAGTTCTGGCGGCACTTTGCGGTTGAGTTTGACGTACTGTTCGAACAGCGACACCAGAGAACGGGCGGTAACGTCCAGTTCTCGATCCGCCGTGTCCGTGCCAGGGTCGACCACTGACACGGTAGCGATGAAATGCTCTTCGTGCTGCACCATGCCTTCCACGCGGGCACGATCAGCACCTTCCACCAGCACCTTTATGGTGCCATCGGGCAGTTTTAACAGTTGCAACACCGTTGCCAGCGTCCCGACGTCATATAGATCTTCAGGTTGTGGGTCGTCAACCTCAGCGGATCGCTGCGCCAGCAGCATGATTCGCTTGTCTTCCCCCATGGCAACATCGAGGGCTCTGATAGAGCGTTCCCGCCCCACGAATAGCGGGATGACCATGTGCGGATAAACCACCACGTCTCGCAACGGCAGCACAGGCACGTGAACCAACTCTACGCCAGCAAGGTCGTCAGAGCTCAGGGAATCATCAGAAGAAGCAGCCATTGGGCACTCCAGGTTGGTGGTTAAGTGATGTAGATCGTTTGAAACTGCCAGACCTTGAGCGAAAGTCCAGTGACAAGAGCATTAAGGGATTTTTTCCCTTAAAACCTCATCCACCCAGGCGGATTCGAACAACGGTTATACCAGCTTACAGAGCTAGAGATTGGGCTGACGATTACGGCTTTCAACACCGAGGCAACATGGTGTAGAGAAAGAGGACGTCAGACAACCACCTTCGGGGTGGATGCCATGACAATTGCCAGTAAACCGCCAGCGTGACGCTGGCGGGGAGTATTACTCCGATACCGCCCGGGCGTTTTCGTAGATCAGGTAGGGGTCGGCTTCGCCGTTAATGACTGCCTCGTCAATAACCACTTTGCTAACACCTTCCATGGACGGCAACTCGTACATGCTGCCAAGGAGTACGTTTTCCAAAATGGTACGCAGCCCGCGAGCACCCGTTTTCCTTTCCATGGCTTTGCGCGCAATGGCACTGAGCGCGTCGTCACGGAATTCGAGTTCAGCCGACTCCATTTCGAACATTTTCTGGTACTGCTTGGTGATCGCGTTCTTGGGACGGGTGAGGATTTTGACCAGCGCATCCTCATCCAGCTCTCGCAAAGTGGCGACGACCGGCAAGCGACCGACAAACTCCGGTATCAAACCGTAGCGAACCAGGTCTTCCGGTTCCGTATCTAGCAGTACCTCACCCAGGTCGGCTGTTTCGTCTTTGGCTCTGACGGTTGCGGAAAAACCGATGCCTGTGCTGTCAGAACGCGATTGGATGATTTTTTCCAAACCGGCAAACGCACCGCCACAGATGAGCAAAATGTTGCCAGTGTCCACCTGCAAAAACTCCTGCTGCGGGTGTTTTCGCCCCCCCTGAGGAGGAACCGAGGCGATCGTCCCCTCGATCAGCTTCAGCAGTGCCTGCTGCACGCCCTCTCCAGAAACGTCCCGAGTGATGCTGGGATTTTCCGCCTTCCGTGAAACCTTATCGATTTCGTCGATATAGACGATGCCAGTCTGCGCCTTCTCCACGTCGTAGTCGCATTTCTGCAGCAGTTTCTGAATGATGTTTTCAACATCTTCGCCTACGTAGCCCGCTTCAGTCAGGGTGGTGGCATCAGCAATGGTAAACGGAACGTTCAACAGTCTGGCGAGCGTTTCGGCCAGCAGCGTCTTTCCCGACCCAGTGGGACCAATCAGCAGAATGTTGCTTTTCGCCAGTTCAACCTCGTCGTTACTGCTGTCAACTTCCAACCGCTTGTAGTGGTTGTAGACCGCAACGGAAAGTACCCGCTTGGCATGCTCCTGACCGATGACATACTCATTAAGTACGTCATTGATTTCACGGGGTTTTGGCAATTTGCTTCGCGCAGCCGTCGATTTTTCTTCGAGTTCCTCGCGAATGATGTCGTTGCACAGCTCAACGCATTCATCGCAGATGAATACGCTTGGGCCGGCAATCAACTTCCTAACTTCGTGCTGACTTTTGCCACAAAAAGAGCAATAAAGAATTTTGCCGCCGTCAGACTTACTGGATTTTTCTTCGCTCATTTAGCGCAGTTTTGTCCTTTTCAACTCGCTATGAGGATATCACAACCGGATCGTTTTGCCCGTGATGTGCATCCGCTGGCCACCACCCTTATCGGCCGTGGCGACAATAACGTTAGACGCTCTGAACCGGAGCTGCATCGCGCTTCGCCAACACCATATCGACCAAACCGTAATCCACCGCCTCGTCGCTGCTCATAAAATTATCCCGGTCAGTGTCTTTTTCAATCTGATCGACGGATTGACCGGTATGGTCAGCCAGTATCTGATTGAGTCTGGCCTTCAGAGTTAGCACTTCGCGAGCATGGATGTCGATGTCTGACGCCTGCCCCTGAAAACCGCTGGAGGGCTGGTGAATCATTATTCGGGAGTGGGGTAAACAGGCGCGCTTGCCCGGTTCACCTGCGGCCAGAAGTAACGAACCCATGCTGGCGGCCTGCCCTACACAGATGGTGCTGACTGCCGGCTTGATGAACTGCATGGTGTCGTAGATTGCCATTCCAGCGGTGACTGAACCCCCTGGGCTGTTAATGTAAAAGTTAATGTCCTTCTCTGGATTGTCGGATTCCAGATACAACAATTGGGCCACCACCAGATTGGCAACATTGTCGTCAACCGGCCCAACCAGAAAAATCAAACGCTCTTTCAGCAGGCGCGAGTAAATATCGTAGGCACGCTCCCCCCGTGAAGTTTGTTCAACCACCATGGGTACGAGATTCAAAGCGGTAGTATTCATTAGCCGTTCTCTCCGTTGCTGGCCCGGTTCATCAGTTCGTCAAAACTGACCTCAGATTCAGTGACCTTGGCCTGTCCCAAGACGCAGTCAACAGCCTGCTCTTCCAACACCAGGTTCTGCACGTTATTGAGCAGATTTTCGTCGCTGTAGTAAAGGTTAACGACCGCAGACGGATCTTCATAAGTGGAAGCAATTTCCTGGATGGTCTCCTGAACTTTGGCGGCGTCAACGCTCAGGCTATTGTGCCTGGCGACCTCGCTGACAAGCATCGCCGCGCGCACCCGGCGTTCTGCCGCTTCGGCAAAATTGGCAACGTCCGGCAAGGGCGCATCAGTTTGGCCACGTTGTTCCAGCTGGCGTTTGGCGGTCTCGGCCATTGCCTGTTGCTCCTGGGCAATCATCGACGGCGGCACTTCCAAGTCAGGGAACTGGTCTACCAGCTTGTTCATTACGCCGGCTCTCATTACCCGACTGACCGTTTGCTTCAGCTCTCGATTAAGATTATCGCGAACTTCGCTACGAAACTGTTCCACGCCACCTTCATTAACGCCGAACGCAGCGATGAACTCGTCATCCACCTCCGGTAGTGAGGGAACCTGAATTTTTTCCACTTTCAGCGTCATTTCGCCGGTTTTTCCGCCCAAGGCTTCCACTTGAAACGCCTCTGGCAAGGACAGCGTGACGGTTTTTTCTTCGTCAACTGCCATTCCTGTCAACTCGGTTTCTACTGCTTCGCTGAACGCACCGTTACCTACAATGGCTCCGGCCCGCTCTTCTCCTTCCTCTGGGAAGTTGACGTCTTCGCCGGCAAAGCGGAAGTTGAAGAACACCAGATCGCCGCTGTCGGCAGCGCGATCTACCTCATCCCAACTTTGGCGCTGCTGGCGAAGGGTTTCGATCATATTATCGACGTCCGTGTCAGCAACTTCCGCCACCGGCTTGTCGAGTTCAAGGTCGGCCAGATCCAGGGATTCCAGTTCAGGGAAGACATCGAATTCGGCCGTGTAGGTGAAATCCACGTCAGCCTGGGGCGGTTGAGCGTCAATCTGGGGTGCGGAGGCGACTCGCAGATTTTCTTGGGTGAGCGCCTGCTGGAGCGACTTATTGACTAATTCGTCCACAACCTCAGCACGCACCTGCGCTCCGAAGCGTTTCTCGATCACCGTCATAGGCACTTTGCCGGGGCGAAATCCTTTAAGCCTCACTTGACGCTTCAGATCCTGCATTTTACCGCTGACCTTGCCAGCAATGTCCTGTGCTGGCAGTGCGACCGTTAATTTGCGACTCAATGCGCCTGTATTTTCTACCGAAACCTGCATGATTCCTCCGCGGCCCAGACTTCTGGCCGGTGTTTATCGTTAAATCTGAGCGTTGATCAAAGGAAACCTTTAACAGATACGCCAGACTGAATGACTAAGTGGTGACCAAACATCCATTATCCAAGTCGAGCGACCCGGATAACGCTGACAATTCGACCTCAACAAGCCTGCAACATGGTTTAAGAGAGCATCGGTGAGGTGATGGTGCGAAAGGAGAGACTCGAACTCTCACGGGTTACCCCACTGGCACCTAAAGCCAGCGCGTCTACCAATTCCGCCACTTTCGCGGTGTAAATGGGGTGAGCGACGGGGGTTGAACCCGCGACCTCTGGAGTCACAATCCAGTGCTCTACCAACTGAGCTACGCCCACCACAACCGTCGTTTCACCCGGCTCTAACCCCTCCAACTGATGCCGAAATTGGGCATCAGGAACCGATCCTTTGCCGAGGACGCTCACCTGGCGCGCCCGGCAGGACTCGAAGCTGCAGCCGTCGGCTTAGAAGGACGGTGCTCTATCCAGTTGAGCTACGGGCGCAGGTAAAACGGGTACTGCTGTCGTCCAACCACCTTCGCCGAAGCGAAAAAATGGTCGGGGTAGAGGGATTCGAACCCCCGACATCCTGCTCCCAAAGCAGGCGCGCTACCAGACTGCGCTATACCCCGAAAAAAGCCGTGGAATGGTAAGGTCCTGTCGCCCCACAGTCAACGCTCGATTGCTCAAAAAAAACGGACAACAACCCAAATTCGCCCAGGACCCACATGTTTTTGGCGAAAAAGCTTCAGAACAACCCGTTAGCGCCGATGGCCTTGTATGGCACACAAGAAGCAATAATGCGAATATTTCACCTCTTATCAGACCAATTACCGACATGAACGAACACTCGGAAACGCTGAAACAGATCAATCCGGTTAATAGCTTCGGGCCAGAGCAGTTCCGGCAGTTGATTGCGGCAACCCGGACCCAAACGTTCACCGAGGGTGATTGCATTTACTGCCAAGGCGATGAAGACGATCAAACGCACTTTCTGGTCGGCGGTTCGGTAGTGCGCGAATCCGAAGGAAAAACGCCCCGACCATTAACGGTGGGTGATCCTGGCGCATTGTATCCCATGGGCAATTTACAGCCCCGTCCCCACACCGCTAAAGTTGGTAATGGCGGCGCGGTGGTTGTCAGTGCTGACCGGAATTTGGTCGAAGACTTGGCTACCCGCAGCCAGTTGGTGAGCTGCGAGATGCCCGCCCTGAGCGTAACCGACGTTGCCGACGCCCAGGGGATAGACGGATCGTGGATGTTCCAGATCGTTCAGTCGGAGATTTTTCGCGACCTGCCAACAGAAAACATCGAACGCTTTTTCAGCAGCGTTGAACGCGTTGAAATCGCGCAAGGCCAAGAAGTCGTCCGGCAGGGCGCAGAGGGCGACTTTTACTACATGATCGTTGAGGGTGAGGCTCAGGTTTCACGAATGGCCGGCCCCCACCCCATCCCCATCGCCAGCTTGGGTCCGGGCGACAGTTTTGGTGAAGAAGCCCTGATCTCCGGATTGCCACGCAACGCCAGCGTCAAAATGACCAGCGCTGGCGTCGTGATGCGACTGTCAAAAGACCGCTTTGAATCGCTGTTGATCAAACCCGTGGTTCAGTCCATCCCACCGCGTGATGCCGCACGCCGCATCAAAGCAGATGAAGCGGATCTCATTGACGTTCGATTGGACAACGAACACGGCAGTCGAAATATTCGCGGCTGCACCAACATCCCACTGTTTCGACTCCGCGACGCTATCGATAATCTTGACGCTTCCCGCAGCTACATCACCTATTGCGATTGCGGCGCCCGCAGTTCCGCGGCCGCATTTCTGCTCAGCCAGCACGGCCTGGAGGCCAGCTTTATTGAAGGCGGTATGTCGGCAATGTTGGGGCAGCAGTAGCTGGACGCTTGTGCGCAGCGCCATCTTTGGGCGACAATCGGGGAACTTTAAGGACACAATGGATCTGTCCATTGGGTTGCGCGGGATAGGAGAGTCCCTTTGATCTTGATGAATACAGCATGCTGATTCTTACCCGAAGGGTCGGAGAGACCCTAATGATCGGCGACGACATCACTGTCACCGTGCTTGGGGTGAAAGGCAACCAGGTTCGCATTGGTATCAACGCGCCTAAAGACGTCGCCGTGCACCGGGAGGAAATCTACGAACGGATTCAACAGGAAGACGACCCGGACCAGCCCGCAGCCGAATAGAACGTCGTAAACCTTGCGGCCGACTGCCGCAATGCCTTTTCGAGGCCGGAACTCATTGCGGCAGGCTGCATCCCAACAGAAATTCGCCTTCCTAGACCCATCTTTGCCGATTTTTCATTTTTTCCGTGAAAATTATCAAAAAGGTCAGGTAGAATACCGCCCCCGACGGAGAGGTGGCCGAGCGGCTGAAGGCGCTCCCCTGCTAAGGGAGTATGGGTCAAAAGCCCATCGAGGGTTCGAATCCCTCTCTCTCCGCCATAAAAAAGCCCACGCATGCGTGGGTTTTTTTATGGCGGAGAGAGAAGGTAGTACGGAGTACCCTCCAGGTTCGACAAACTGCCGCCAGGCAGTTTGGACACCAAGCGCAGCGCCGGTGCCCCGAAGGGGTGAGTAGACGACTCTTCGTCTACGAATCAATCCCGCCTCAAACCCACCTCTCCCCTACATCAACACCCCACGCATGCGTGGGTTTTTTTATGGCGGAGACAGAAGGTAGTACGGAGTACCCTCCAGGTTCGACAAACTGCCGCCAGGCAGTTTGGACACCAAGCGCAGCGCCGGTGCCCCTTCGCCCCCCCCCCACGCCTTGGCATTGTCATAGCGAACAAAATGGCATCGCCACTAATGCGCCGCAGTATCAAACCAAAAGCGAACGAGATTCTCGACAGATTGTCTGCTCTCCCTCAAACCCATTGCTTTCACCATGTAGGCGTTAGCGTGATGACGATAGCAGTATCCGATGTCCTCATCATTGGATGAGGTCGACATCATCACCACAGGAATGTCCCGCATCTCCGGGTCGCGTTTCAAATGCGTTAACGCCTCACGGCCATCCATTAGAGGCATCCGGATGTCCATCAGTATCAGATCCGGTCTTTTTTCCTGCGCCTGCTGCAGAGACTCCTCACCGTTCACTGAACGACTGACCTGAATATCCGGCCTAAGTTCATGCAACAGCCGCTCTATGACCAGGGCATCAATATCGTCGTCCTCAACCAGCAGGATTTGCCACTGTTTAGGTTCCGTCGCCATTGCGGGTGTCATGTTCGCGTCCTTTTGCTGATCCCAATCACGCTGCCGCCAGCTGAAACTCAATGCGGCTACCACCAGTGTAGTCCGTGTCCAGCCAGACTTTGCCGCCGTGGGCCTCAATCACCGATTTAACCAGTGACAGCCCGATCCCCTCCCCCTCGTAGCCGCTGCGTGAGCTGTGCAAGCGCTGCCAAGGTTCAAAGATTCGTTGAGCGAATTTGGGATCAATGCCGATCCCATTATCACTAACGCTGACCTTAATATCGGCGCCCTCAGACTCTGCCACGATATCGATCTGCGGAACCCGTTCCGAGTGAGCGTATTTAAGGCTGTTGCCCAGCAAATTGTGGATTACTCGTTTGAGTAATTCTGGATCAGCCACAACCCGTCCCGCTAGCTGCAGATTAATCGAAGCTCCCGCACGCTCTATTGATGATTGAATTTCGCTTATCGCCAAGGGGAAAAGTTCTTCCAGATCAACCTCTTGCAATGCCGGCTGAGCAAAACCCGTTCGGGTAAACTCGAGCAGGCTGGCAATCATACGCTGCATCCGCAAAGCGGCGTCGCCAATTTTTTCGGTGTGGCCGGTAATTTTGTCCAGATCGACGCGTTCTTCCGCGATCAGATCGTTGAAGTATCCAATGTGCCTCAACGGCGTTTTCAGGTCGTGAGAAACAATGCCAGCGAACTGTTGCAATGATTCGTTAGCCGAGGAAAGTTCACGGTTTTTACGTTCCAACTTCTGATTGACTTGCTCCATCGCGTTTAAGTGTTGACGTTTGAGCTGCTGATTAACAAACATCGCCAGCAGCAAGCCGGCCAGAAGCACGGTGCCTCCGACGCCAATGCCACTCACCGTTCTGGCCTGGGACTCAAGTTGAGAGATTTGTGTCGCAACCGCGGCTGACAGATTCAATGCGAGGTCATCGATTTCCCTGATCGCAAACGTGTCGTCAAAACGGAGCTCCTGATCGATGCTAGAAACGTCACCGCCGCCCTCATAGCGTTGTCGGATTAAGTCAAGCCGCGTTCTGTAGGCCTCGATCATGGCATGAGTATCAGCCAGCGTAGACTCTATGCCGATAACGGCAGAAGCGGCTTCCAACTGATTGGCAAGGTCTGTCGCTTCCCGAGCGTCCGCCTCGGCGTGCAAATAGTACTGTGGCTCTGTCGGTCGAAGCAGATGATTCTTGAAGTTATGAATCAATCCGCCATAGCCAATTTTTCGAGTTAGCTTCAGTGCCAGACCGTGGGAATTGCTCAACTGCTGATAGAGCTTGTCGGTGCGATTGTCCAGTTCGCGAGTCGATCGGAACTGAATAACGATCAGCAAAGTAATCGCCGCGATCGCGACGCTCCAATAAAGCAACCTCATGACTTTGCCAGACAATACAATAAAAAATACTCGGTTAAGGCATTGATTCAGCGAGTAAAAGCGCCTTGGCTGCTCTGCCGGAACCCAACAACCAGCGCCGTCTGACCTCACAGATTACAGAAAGGTGGTTCGGACACCAAGCAACGCACAAGTCCCTGGCTACTCGCCCAACATCTCCAAAGCCATGGCCTTCGCCGCCTGATCGGTATTCAACGATCCAGCCTCAGCCTTGTCCAACACCTTCATCAACGTGCCCCCGATATCCAGCAGACGCTGCTCACATTCGGCCTCGGTGATTTCCCCGATTTCCCGCGCGCCACCCAAAATACCACCCGCACTCACGACATAATCCGGCGCCCAGGTTATCCCCGCAGCCGTCAAACGATCGGCATCGTCCACTTCAGCCAGCTGGTTGTTGGCCGCCCCGCAAATTAGCTGTGCTCCCAGCGACGGAATGGTGTGTTGACTCAATACAGCGCCCAACGCACAGGGAGAAAAAATATCGGCAGGCGTCCGCTGGATCTGATCCACATCAACCATCTCAGCACCGGTGCTCTGAACAACGGCTGCACACACTGACGCGTCCGTATCAGCGACCTTGACCGCCGCTCCCGCTTCAGCCAGATGGTGACAAAGGCGCCCTCCCACCCCGCCAGCTCCTTGCACCGCTACGCAAACCCCAGTCAAGTCGCTGACGCCCAGCTTGGCACGAGCCATGGCTTCTATGGCGTGAAACAAGCCCTTGGCGGTAGGCACCGCAGTGTCGGACCCAGGCAACCCCGCCACATAAGCGGTTGTTTCCCGGACAAACGTCATGTCTGACGCACTACTGCCAACATCCGGGGCGCCCAGATAGCGTCCCCCCAAGGTCTCGATACAGCGCCCCACAGAGCGCAGCAACTCTGGAGTCTTGGTCGCAGGGTCAGCAATGACCACCGATTTGCCACCGCCAAAACCGAGCCCGGTCAAAGCCCACTTGTAGCTCATGGCGCGACTCAGCCGCAAGACATCCGTCAACGCAGCGTTCTCGTTGGGATAGGGAAGAAAACGAATCCCTCCCAAAGCGGCTTTTCCTCGCACCCGGTGCAACGCGGTGATTGCCTTAAGCCCAGAAGCTGCGTCATGAAACCACACAACCTCTTCATGGCCATCAAACTCTGGGTGATCAAACGCCATGGCGTGTTCCTTTTGAAAGTATCTGCACATAATATCGCGATCTTAGTTGACGGCCCGAGACCTCACTGGGATAATTCGCGCCCTCACGACTGCAGCCGTCCATCGCTGCCGTCGCTGACCCGAGTTTTGCGCCGGTAGCTCAGTTGGATAGAGTGCTTGGCTACGAACCAAGAGGTCGGGGGTTCGAATCCTCCCCGGCGCGCCAAAACCCAAAAAGCCACCCTTGCGGTGGCTTTTTGGGTTTTGACGTTCCGGGGGGCCATGATTCGAACCCCAAAGCAGCCCAGCTGCGGGTTCTATCCAAGCACGCAGAGCGCGCGCCCAATCGCGCAAGGAGCGCAGCGACTGAGCGACCCCCTCGAGGGGTGAGTTCGCACAGCGAACGAATAATCCTCCCCACGCGCCGATCCAACCCCAACAACCGGATTCGCCAACCTCAATATGCACCTGGTCTACGGTATGCTCAGCCAACACGCCCATTTGAGAGAGCGCCATGAGTCTTTTTCGCGACCTTTTACTTAGCCTTTTCATCGCCACACTGTCCTTTGCCGCCAACGCCGACCCCATTACCCCTCATCCGTGGTCAGAGGTGGTAGTCAGCGTGACAAACCTCGATCGCAGCGCAGAGTTCTTCACTCAGATTGGCGGCTATGAGGAAAAGCACCGAGGCGCTATGGAAAAAACCGAATTGGCATCGTTCGGCCTGGTCGAACCCGTCAGCGCTGAATCACTGTTGTTGGGCCCAGCGGGCCACGAACGAGGTTTGATTCGGCTGGTCCGATTCGACAACGCCGGACCGCGACGACCGATGCGCCCTGGGTCCCGAACTTGGGATACCGGTTGTTTCTTCAGCCTGATGATCCGAATGAAAGACATGCAACGGGTTTTTGACGACGCCATCGCATTAGGTTGGTGGACTGAAACGCCCATCACCGATCTCACGTTTGGCCCCTCAAAACTGAAAGTGGTGATTTATCGTGGGCCTGACGGGGTCCAGGTGCAGGGCTACGAACGGCTGCAGCCCCCCTTGCCCGCAGCCATCGGGCCATTTGATAGGTTCACGCGCCCCTTCAATCTCATGCAAATGGTCAGAGATCGTGATGCCAGCCATCAGTTTTTTACCACGATCCTGGGTTTTCAGACCTACTACAAAGGTACCCCCTACGTCTCACCGTCAATGCAACCGACACCGCTGGGCATACCGTTAAACCTCACCACAAGCGTGCGCTATCGTGCCAGCATTGTTTATCCAGTGCCGGGGGAATTTGGCCGAATGGAAATGATCGAAATGATGGATCTGGATGGCAACGATTTCGCTGACCAATGCGTGGCACCCAGCTTAGGCATTCTGGCCGTGCGTTTTGAAGTCCGCGATGCCGAATCGGCTGCGATGAGGGTAAAAGACCGGGGATGGCCGATTGAACGGTCGGTGCAGTCAGCAACTATCGCACCCTTGGATGCGCTTAACCTGTTCTCCGTCAAGACACCCGACGGCGCAATCATGCAGTTTTTCTCTGTCCATTAGACAGGTAGAATGCTCGGCTTTTGAGGGCTTCAACTATGGCGACCCATCAGGCCACTATCCACTGGCAGCGAGGAGATTCCCCATTCACTCCGGCTGAGTACACCCGTGATCACGTGTGGAAAATGTCAGGGGAGCAAACAATTAATGCTTCCGCAGCGCCGCAGTTTCGGGGCAACGCCGAATGTGTAGATCCCGAAGATGCATTTACCGCCTCGCTGTCTGCCTGCCACATGCTGACATTTTTGTTTCTCGCCGCACGCGGTGGATACACCGTCGAGGAATATGTCGATCACGCTGAAGGTGTATTGGGAAAAACACCGGCCGGAATGGCGATGGTTAAAGTGGTTCTCCGACCCCAAATTCGGTTTTCCGGCGAACCGCCCAACGCGCAAATCCTGGATGACCTCCACCACCAGGCTCACAAGGACTGCTTTATCGCAAATTCTGTCAGCACTGAGATCGTTGTAGAGGGGTCAGTCACGGCTTGACGGCACGTTGTGCGATAGCGCTTAAACCACAGCGCGAAGGCAGATGTTAAGCAAACATCCACCGCAGTTTCACGGCAGCATCACTGGCAAATGCTGAAGCTGTGAAGGCGTTAAGGGAATGGCGCAGCTACGCGACAACAGCGTGGCAGTAATCATTGGGCACGGGGAACACGCATGGCCATGCAGGGTAAGGGGAACTCAATGAATCCGGGAGCACAGCAATCTTGGTGGCAATCACTCATCCAGTGGTTTGATGCCGACGCTGCAGCAGACGGTGCCAGCGAGGGCAGCAACCAGGGCATCGACTGGGTCCGCATCTTTCCTTTCATCGCCGTTCATCTGATGTGCTTCGGCGTCATCTGGGTCGGCTGGAGTGGCATTGCCGTAGGCGTCGCCGTTGGTCTGTACCTGCTCAGAATGTTTGCTATTACCGGTTTTTACCACCGCTATTTTTCCCACCGGGCATTTAAAACCAGTCGTGCTTTGCAGTTTGTGTTTGCGGTGATTGGCGCTTCGTCGGTGCAGCGCGGGCCCATGTGGTGGGCGGCCCATCACCGGGGCCATCATCGCTACAGCGACACCGAAAAAGACCCCCACTCTCCTCGCGGCGGCTTTTGGCGATCTCACATGCTGTGGTTTCTCTATCAGGAAAATTTCGCCACCCACAAAGACCGGGTCAGGGACTGGGCCAAATTTCCTGAGCTACGCGCTTTGGACCGATTCGATTTGCTGGTCCCGGTCAGCCTGGCGGTCGCACTTTTTCTCTTTGGCCATTGGGCTGAAGCTTACTTCCCTGAATGGGGCACCAGCGCGGGGCAAATGCTGATCTGGGGTTTCTTTGTGTCCACCACGGCGCTTTACCACGGCACCTTTACCATTAATTCTTTGTCTCACAAGTTTGGCCGCAAGCGTTTTGAGACCGGCGATGATTCGCTGAACAATCCATGGCTGGCCGTGATTACCCTGGGCGAAGGATGGCACAACAACCATCACCGCTACCCAGCATCGGCGCGTCAAGGCTTTTACTGGTGGGAATATGACGTTACCTACTACCTGCTGCGAATCTTGTCTGCTGTCGGCCTGGTCTGGGATCTCAGACCCGTCCCGGAGCGGGTCCTGGAACAGGGCCGGCAACGGTCTAACCCGGCGATAGCCCAAGGCACAGACAAACGCCCATGACGCGCGTTGCGGTGATCGGTGCTGGCGTTGCTGGTCTGGTGGCCGCGCGTGAACTTGACGGTGTGGCTGACGTTACCGTGTTTGAACAGGCGAACTACGCCGGTGGCCACACCCACACCCATACCGTCGACATTGACGGAAAGTCGTTTCGCGTGGACTCGGGGTTTATTGTCTGCAACGCCCGCAACTATCCACACTTCACCCGAATGCTGGGCACTCTCAAGGTGCCACTACGCGATACCGAGATGAGTTTCTCAGCCCACAACACCGCCACCGGCCTTGAATATAACGCGGCTACCATCAGCAGCCTGTTTTGCCAGAAACGCAATATGTTCAAGCCCTCTTTCTGGCGAATGTTAGCGGACATCCGGCGTTTTTATCGAAATGCGCCCGCCCTGCTGGCGGCCGACGATGCGGGGCCCTCTACCGGCGACTACCTGCGCGAAGGTGGCTACAGCGCTGCCTTCATCGACGATCACCTGATCCCTATGGCGTCAGCCCTTTGGTCCTCACCACCCGATCAGGTACTGGATTTTCCCATGCGGTACATGGTGCAGTTTTTTCATCACCACCAAATGCTGCAGATCAGTGACCGGCCCCAGTGGCGAGTCGTCAAGAACGGTTCAGCCAGCTATGTTGAAGCCCTGCTCGAACGTCTGCAGGGAACAGTGGAACTCAGCAACCCGGTAAAACGGGTACGGCGTCATGACGATCACGTTGAGGTTTCCACCAGTAACGGAACCTGGCGCGGCGACCAGGTCATATTTGCCTGCCACAGTGACCAGGCGTTGGGGCTGTTGGAAACGCCTTCGCAGCAAGAACGCGACCTGCTGGGCGCAATCCGCTACCAGCTGAACGAAACGGTGCTGCATACCGATGAGTCTATACTGCCGCGGCGGCGTGCGGCCTGGGCGGCCTGGAATGCTCGGGTGGATCCGAAAGCGGGCAATCAGTGCACAGTCACCTACAATATGAATATCCTGCAACGGTTGGATGCACCGGTGACATTCTGCGTGACCCTTAACCAAACGGACCTGATACAGCCCGACAAGGTGCTCGCCACGATGCAGTATCAGCACCCCGTGTACACCCATGAGGCGGTAGCCGCCCAGGCGCAACTGGGGGCACTCAATGGTCAGCAGCGCAGCCACTTTTGCGGCGCATGGCACGGCTGGGGATTTCATGAAGACGGTGTGGTCAGCGGGCTGAGCGCAGCGGCGTCGGCGAAGGCGCAGTTGAGTGCATAGCGCCATCTATCAAGGCTTTGTTCGCCATCGCCGGTACCGGCCCAGCGCTCATCAGTTCAACTATCGGGTATTTCAACTCTACCTCGACCTGGACGAAATTGACGAGGTGGTCGCCGGCTCCCGATGGTATTCCCGAGAGCGCCTTAACCTGGCGACCTTTCGCAGATCCGACTACCTTGGCGGCCAGGGCGACCTGAAAGACAGCGTTCGCCAATGCATTGCCAAACAGGGCCACGACGTACCCGACGGCCCGATCCGAATGTTGAGTAATTGGCGCTACCTGGGGCATTGCTTCAACCCGGTCACCTTCTACTACTGCTTCGACCGCGATGGCGAAACGCTCTCAACCATCGTCGCGGAAATTACCAATACCCCTTGGAAAGAACGCCACCAGTATGTGCTGCCACTGAGTGAGTGTGATGGTCATCAGGCAGATTTCTCCTTCGAGAAAAAGTTTCACGTCTCACCGTTCATCGCGATGGACAGGCAATATCGATGGCGATTCACTGCGCCTACGCGCAATCACGTTATACATATGGATGTTGTTGACGGCGACGATCAGGAGTTTGACGCCACCATGGTGATGAAGCGCCAGCCGATCACTCGCCGATCACTGAATCATTGCCTTGTTCGATACCCATTAATGTGCGGCAAAGTGGTTGCCGCCATTCATCTGCAGGCACTGCGCCTGTGGCTGAAAAAAGTGCCGGTGCATGATCACCCGGCCCAACCTACAACCTCGGCCAACAAACCCTCATGAACACAAAAACTTCCGCTCAGACTCGCGCTACAGCCCGCTCCGGTTCATGGCTGCGACAGCAGGTACTCAGTCGATTCAGCCAATTGGAAACGGGCCAGATCACCCTCGTGGATGGTGATCAACAATGGCAGTTTGGCGATAGCGAGGCGCCCAGCGAAATCTCGGCCCGGGTCACCGTACTCAACCAACAACTTTACCGCTATGTCGCTCTGGGCGGCAGCATTGGAGCGGCAGAATCCTATATGGCTGGGGACTGGCAGGCGGACGATCTTACTACCGTCGTTCGCATATTTGTGCTGAATCAGACGTTACTCAACAACATGGAACGCGGCATGGCGCGCCTCAGCGCCCCTCTGTTTCGCTGGCTGCACAAACGCAACCGCAACACTCGCGACGGCAGTGCGCGCAATATTTCGGCCCACTACGACTTGGGCAACGAGTTTTTTGCGCTGTTTTTGGACAACAACATGATGTACTCCAGCGCCGTATATCAAGATCCCAGCGACACCCTGGAGGCCGCTTCTGAACATAAGCTTGAACGCATTTGCCGCAAGCTCGAACTCAAGCCCGGTGACGAGGTGCTGGAAATCGGCACGGGCTGGGGAGGATTTGCGCTGTTTGCCGCTACCCGCTACGGCTGCCATGTCACCACAACCACAATCTCCTCCGAACAGCACAATCAGGCTCGCCAGAGAATCGAAAAAGCCAACCTGGGTGATCGGGTCACGCTATTGAAAAAGGACTACCGAGACCTGGACGGTAAATTCGACAAACTGGTGTCCATAGAGATGATTGAAGCAGTGGGCCATCAGTATCTGGATACCTACATCAAAAAATGTTCGTCACTGCTGAAAGACGACGGCATGTTCTGCCTGCAGGCGATCACCATTCAGGATCAAATTTACCAACAGGCTCTGCGCGGCGTCGATTTCATCCAGCGCTATATTTTTCCCGGCAGCTTTATTCCGTCTGTGGGTGCCATTTCTGATGCCGTCGCCCGAGTGTCCGATATGCGTCTGTTTCACCTGGAAGACATTGGCCCAAGCTATGCTTTGACACTGCGCGAGTGGCGCCGGCGGTTCATGGGCCGGCTGGATGAAGTTCGCCAGATGGGCTATCCAGAAAGCTTCATTCGAATGTGGGAATACTACCTTTGCTACTGCGAAGGTGGCTTCATTGAGCGCTCCATTGGCAATGCGCAAATTCTGCTCACCAAACCAGGCTGTCGCCGTACTTCATTGGTACCAACGTTATGAACACACACATGATTGTTAACTTCATCGGCTTTCAGATCTGCTGGGCGGCTTGTGTCTGGGGCGGCGCTCAAGGCTACTGGTGGTTGGGACCCGCAGCGGTCGCCCTGTTTGCGGCCTGGGAGCTATCGCGATCCGCCAACGTTGGGCTGGACCTTAAACTGCTTGGCGCAGTGCTGGTGTTTGGCGTCATCTTAGACACCCTTTACGTTCAGCTGGGGCTACTGCGCTACGCAACGCCGGTGCCTAGCACGCAGATGGCACCCGTGTGGATCTGGTCCATGTGGATTGCCTTTGCTCTGACCCTGAACCACTCCATGGCCTGGCTGAAGTCCAACATGCTGCTGGCTACCGTATTTGGGGCCATTGGTGGGCCTTTTGCTTACTGGATCGCAGCCCAAGCATGGGATGCCGTTTTCATGGATTCAGAGCGGACGGCGATGGCCTACGGCGTGATCGCCGTAGCCTGGGCAATCGCTTGCCCTGTGCTGCTGAAAATTGCCGCCTCTCTGGACAGCACAAATCACCAACCTGACGTGCCGGCGGTGGCATCATGAGCACCATACAATGGGCCGAGAAAGGCTGGCTGCCCGACGCGCTGATTCGCTACGGCATCAATCGCCTGAATCGACGTCGACTGGACATGGAACATGCGTCTAACGCCGTCAAAAGCCACGAGCGCTTTCGCGAGCTGCTGGCCGAACTCCGGGAGAGCCCGGTGGCTATCCACACTGACGCAGCCAATGAACAGCATTACGAGGTCCCCCCGGAGTTTTTTGTCCGCTCATTGGGAGCCAGGCTGAAATACTCCAGCTGCTACTACCCACCCGGCGTCAACACCTTGGATGAGGCTGAGGAAGCCATGTTGGCACTGTCCTGTGAACGGGCTGCGCTCAGCGACGGACAGCAAATCTTAGAGCTGGGCTGTGGCTGGGGTTCCTTGACCCTGTGGATGGCAGAAAATTATCCCAATGCCCGAATTACCGCCGTATCCAACAGCGCACCACAGCGGGAATATATTATGGGCCAGGCGGCCCAGCGCTCGCTGAACAACGTCGAGGTAATCACCGCAAACGTGGTGGAGCTTTCCATGGATAAGCGCTTTGATCGCGTGGTGTCGGTAGAGATGTTTGAGCACATGCGCAATTACCGCCATCTGCTGCGCAATATCCACAGCTGGCTGAAGCCGGGCGGTAAGCTGTTTGTGCATATATTCTGCCACCGAGAGGTCATGTATCCGTTTGAAACCGAGCGAGAAGATGACTGGATGGGGCGCTTTTTCTTCACCGGAGGGCTGATGCCTGCCGCCGATACCCTGCTCCATTTCCAAGAACACCTGAGTATCGAAGAGCAGTGGCGCATGTCCGGCGAGCATTACGAGAAAACCGCCAATCACTGGCTTGAGAATATGGATCAACATCGGGACCAGATCGCCAAGGTGTTTGCGCCGGTCTACGGCAAGGATCAAACGGATGTGTGGATTCAACGTTGGCGGATATTTTTTATGGCCTGCGCGGAGTTGTTCGGGTTTAATGGGGGACAGGAGTGGCTGGTGGGCCACTACCGTTTCGGTCGGAAATAGCCCCGCCCTAACCCCCACCTGCTGATCGACGTCGCTACCAGCGCGTTGATAGACCACCCAGCTTGAGGCCAACGGATTGAGTCAAGAAAACGCCCGCCGGGACCTGACCAAAGGTTCCGTTCGAGGACATCTCATGCGCCTGACCTGGCCCATGACCTTCGGTATTCTGGCGCTCATCTCCACCTCGGTGGTCGACACCTATTTCGTTGCCTCTCTAGGCACCGATGCACTGTCAGCTCTGTCGTTTTCGTTTCCCGTTTTCATGACCATCACCGGCCTGTCCGTGGGGCTTGGGGCCGGCGCCACCTCGGTGGTTTCACGCAGCATTGGTAAAGGAGACCAGCAGCAGATTTCACGACGCTGCACCGATGCCCTGCTGCTGAGTTTCACCCTGGTCACCACGTTGGTCATTCTCGGCGCAATTTACGTGCGCCCACTGTTTGCCGCGCTGGGCGCCAGTGGTGAGGTACTGGACCTGGTGGTGGAGTACGTGAAGGTGCTGTTCTACGGCTTACCTTTTCTGGTGATTCCCATCGTTGGAAACAGCATTATTCGGGCCGCAGGGGATGCAAAAATCCCGGGAATAATCATGACCAGCACCGCGGTACTGAATATTATCCTGGACCCGATTTTGATTTTCGGCTGGCTGGGCGCGCCGCGTCTGGAAATGGAAGGGGCCGCATTGGCCACCGTTATCAGCAATGCCATCGGAATGGCGATGGCATTGTGGGTCTTGCACCACAGAGAAAAAATGATCGCCTGGAATATTCCTAAATTTCAAGAAGTTAAGGAATCTTTCAAGAAAATACTGCACGTTGGCATTCCGGCCTCGGCCGCCAATATGATTAACCCCATCGGTATCGGCGCGCTGACGGCGATGCTCGCGTCTTATGGCAAGGAAGCGGTGGCCGCCTTTGGTGTCGCTACGCGCATCGAGTCTATTGCCGCGGTTGGGCTATTTGCCCTGTCCGCTTCCATTGGACCCATCATTGGCCAAAACTGGGGCGCAGGCAAACGCCGCCGAGTCCGCCTGTCCCTCACTCGCAGCTTTCAATTTTGTGTCGTCTATGGATTGGCTTGTGCCGCCATCCTCGCGCTGGTGGCCAGCAGTTTGCCCGCCTTGTTCAGCGATAACCCTGAGATTATCCGTCTGGCCCGAAACTACCTGTGGATAGTGCCCGTTACGCTGCTGGGCTATGGCATCAACATAGCGGCTGCAGGCGCATTAAATGCCGCAGGATGGCCGATGGTATCCGCCGGACTGACCTTTTTGCGGATGTTTGTCGTGAGCCTTCCAATCGCTTTTTTGCTGGGGCCAAAGTTAGGCGCCAATGGCATATTTGCAGCATTGGCCATTGCCAACGTGGCGGCCGCTCTTTTCAGCGCCATTGCAGCGTACAAGGTTGTTAATCGCCACGCGCCCAGCCAGCCCGAAGCCCACACCCAGCCGCAGCCGGCGGTGACAGAATCCACCAATACTCCAAGCGGCCTGTCTTGATGCAACAAACCCGCGCATTGGTTGAAACGCTGAAAACCACCTTACGGGAGCAGAAAATAACGTACGCCCAAGTGGCCAAGCACCTTGAGCTCAGCGAAGCCAGCGTCAAACGTTTGTTCGCCAGCTGCAATCTCACTGTTCACCGGCTGGAGCAAATCTGCGATCTGGCACAGATCTCATTGCTGGAGCTAACCGAACGGCAGCAGCAAAGACCCCAGCCATTGAGCCGCCTGACTCCGGAACAGGAGGAGGAACTGCTGGCCGACCCCAAATTGCTACTGGCCACGTTTATGACGCTGAATGACTGGCAGGTAGAGCAGATTGTTGCCACTTTCGACATTACCGAAGCGGAGCTGATTCAGCGCCTGGCGCGGCTGGATCATCTGCGGATAATTGAACTGCTGCCGGGCAATCGGGTGCGCCGGCTGGTGGCGCGCAACTTTACCTGGCGCAAAAACGGCCCGGTTCAGGCGTATTTTGAACAAAGCGTAAAACAACAGTTTCTGAACAGCCGATTCAGTCGCGACGCCGACCATTTGCGCTTTGTTGGCGGACGCTTGTCCGAGGCATCACTAACCCGAATGCACCAGGCCATAGACCGCCTAACGGTGGAATTTGATGAACTGGTAAAGACCGACAGCACCATTGATCACGACCTGAAAAAAGGCGTAGGTGCAGTGTTTGCCATTCGGCCATGGGAACTGCCAGCCTTCAGCAAACTGAGAAGAACCGATACTCCATAGCTGCCGGGCGTGCCCGTCTTTGCTATCACCCAATGGGAAATCGCCGGAATGGCAACGGTTTAGCCTGTTTCTTCAGACCCATTGGCTTCAGCCATCATGGCCTTGAATCGAGGGTGTTGCCACAGCGGCTCAAGGTCAGAATCCTGAGCCATCCACTGTAACGTGCCTTTTGATACGTCACTGATGATGGATTCTAGTCGATCCAGCGCCTGGTCATGCTCTCCAAGACTGGTCATTGAGCAGGCCAGACCATAATGGAGGTTAATGTTGTCCGGATCGAGTAACACGGCTCGATCGGCCCAATCCCTGGCCCGATCTTCCTGACCCAGCCGAATTAACGCTCCAATGCCATAACCGATAGCGCTACCGTGATCGGGTTCCTGCTCGATGAGCTGCTCTACCCTTGTCAGCAGTCGCCGACACGCTGACAGTGTCGACTGGGTGTCCTCCTGAGCCTCATAGCACTGAATTACCATGCCAGCGGCGTGGTACTCGGTATCACTGGCACCAGCAGCCGTTTCAAAATACTTGATAGCCAGTCCCATATTACCCAGACCCAACGCACAAAAGCCCGCCAGACGAGAGCCATTGTAAGAGTCGGGATCAATTTCGAGGGCCATCTGACTGGCCGCCAGACCTTTCTCATAGAAACCCTCTTCCTGATAGACCGCAGCCATTGCGGCGTGCGCATCTGCCAGTCCAGGATCCAGCGCTAAGGCAGTCTCGGCCGACTTCCTGCCGTCGGGATTCGCAGCATTGCGCCGATGAAGCTCCCATTGAGCAATTGCCAGCATCGCCCAGGCGCTGGCGTAATCCGGGTCTTCCGTCACCGCCTCCTGGCATATTCGCGCGATAGTGGATCGGTGCCGCTCGTTTCCAAGCACCAGAAACTGCCTGGCCATTAAATAGAGTTGGTAAGCTCGCGAATTGGTAGTGGAACGCTGACCCATAAGCTGTTTTTCTTCCGCCACCAAGGTGAGCCGAAGCGCACGCACAATGGCCCCTGCAATGGTGTCCTGCAGCGAGAAGATATCATCCAACGTACTGTCGTAACGCTCTGCCCAAACCTGGATATCGCCTCGCGCCAGCACCAACTGCGCAGTAATTCTCACTCGCTTCCCCGATTTTCGAATACTGCCTTCAAGCACATGAGTGGCGCCGGTCATGGCACTTACCGCCGCCAGCGTTGATGACTGATGCTTAAACGAAAATGCGGTGTTGCGCGACACCACACCCAAAGTGGAGATTTTGCCAAGGTCAGTGATGATGTCCTCGGTGATTCCGTCACTGAAGTAATCCTGTTCCGGGTCTCCGCTGAGATTGAGAAATGGCAATACGCAAATATGTCTCTGGCCGTGGTCAGCCGGAACAGAACCTTTCGGCTCCGACGCTCCGTTCGGTAGCAACATTGTTTCAGATGAGTCCAGACGTTCATGCAGCAAATCGATGAGTTTTTGGAACCCATGCGCAGCACCTCCGGCGGGCCATCCGTTGAGATCCAGCACCTGATATTGACGGTAGCCCAGAGGAGGACGAATCCCATGCAGGGAAATCGGCAACAGTTTTTGCTGTTCCTGGGCGAGGGAGGCCTCGTCCTTGACCCAGGCCGAGGAAACGGACGCTTCGGACCAGACGACGATGACCACCTCAGCGGCCAACAATTCCCGCTCGATATCCAGAGAAAAGTCGACACCGGCTGCAATTTCACGATCCCACCAGACCGTATAACCCTGCTGAACCAACGCCTCCGCCAAGGAATTGACGGCGCGCTGATCGGCATGAGCATAAGACAGAAAAATCTGAGCCAACCCAGTCACCGGACACGACACCTTGAAGCGGCCAGCATACCGAATTTGCCCCCCTTGCATCCGCCTTTACCCTTGCTAAAGTGAAACTATGAGTCTTACTTGCACTTTGAGCCTCGCACCGGCCTGCGACGCTGCCAGCATCGCTTTGTTGTCCAGAAACCTGGTAGAGCATGGCCTGCCCTGGCGCTGGACGCCGGACCGAATTCGTCGCTGCCGCGATGACAGCGACTACGTCGTGCTGTCAGCTCGTCTAGGCAACGACCTGGTAGGTTTTGGTGTGATGCAGTATCTGCCTGAGCAAGCCCATTTGTGCCTCTTGGGCGTAGTCCCAGACAGTCGCAGGCAGGGCATTGGTGCAGAAATACTCAATTGGCTTGAAAAGACTGCCACGGTAGCCGGAATCTTTCATGTGATCCTTGAGGTGCGGGGCGATAATCGAAGCGCTGAAGCCTTCTATCAGCGCCGGGGTTACATTACAGAACGAAAGATTCGTCATTACTACAGTCGCGGTGAGCACGCCTTGCGTATGACCCATGACCTGCGAAAACCAGACTTAACTCCAGCCAGCGATTAACCTCAAACCCCGGTCCGTGTGGCGACCACCGAATAAATACTCGATGCCTTTGTTGTCCGAAGGAGATCCAGCGCTATTGCCGCCGCATTTCCGGGTCGTTGCTGGATCGCGTCGAGTGTATTCCTGCACCAGAGAAACGTGAGAGACAAAGAGACAACACCCGATGTACTCCAGCATCTCTGGTTCACACCAAACCTCTACCTTTGCCTTATTCAGCTCCCAATGCCGGACGGTTTCGCACACACTCTTTGTCGAGAAAAAACTAACTGACTGCTGCCTGAAAGGCGTCCTTCGAAGACATCCCCAACTGCTGTAACAGCGCCAGGAAATCGATGTAGTTTCGACCTTCAACCAACAATCCGTTTCGCAATCGATACCAACACGCGCACTCCAGACCGACCCGGTGGCCCGAACCGGTATGGGTCATGTTGAGATTGAACCGGGCCATTCCCTCATCGCCCCACTCCATCGCTTCGTTAATTTCAACATCGAACTCCCCAAACACCGCACTCATGGATTCATAGTGGGCCATTAAGGCATCATGACCTCGGAACGGCCCACCAGGAAGACCACTGAGCACGCCATCAGCTGCCACCATTTGGGTGATTGCTGACGGTTGGCCTTCGTTCCATAGTTTTTGAAACCACTGTTCGATCCACTGGTTTGGGGTCATCAATGCCTACATTTCCGGTTGGTTTGTTGGGCGGCATATTATCAGGCTGTTCGCGACGTTCACCAGCCCTGCTTCAATCTGATAATGTACAAGCCTCATTCGTCAAAGTTGCAGCAAAGTGACCACGTTTGTTGATTCTCTGGAGCACCACTACCCCACTCTGGTTATGCAGCGTCAGCATGAATCTGTTGATCCCTTAAACCAGGCATTATTCGAATTGATCTGCGATCTTGCTCAGCGATACCGTGAGACGCCAGACAACGCATCTTTGGGAGGTCAGGTCTCAACACAAGGGGGATATCAAACCTCCACCCGAATGAACCTTTTCACGGTGGACCATCCGGCAATAACCCGCTTTACCCAGGAACTGTTAACGCCCGCAGTCAATCATTACGTGTCCGAGGTTTTTGCCGCCGATAGCCAACAACTGTCGCCCTGGCCGGTGGGCTGGGCCAACCTGCTGGAACACGGAGACTGGCAGGGGCCCCACTGGCACCCCACCGACAAAAACATTGCCAGCGGCGTGTATTACGTGCATTTACCCAAGGACATGCCCTCACCGGAAGGCCACATTGAATTTATCAATCCCGTGCCCCAGTCGGTAAACCACGGGTTTCCCGCCACTCGCCGCCTGTCACCAAAGACCGGCAAGCTGCTGATGTTCCCCCCCTGGTACACCCATTACGTGCATCCGTTCCGGGGAGAGGGTCAGCGAGCGATTATTGCGTTTGACGTGCTGGCACAAAAGCCCGGTTTGGATCTGGTGTTCTAATCCGCGTTAAACCCATTGAGTGCCTCGCTGGCGGCAATTGATGGGACGCGGCCAGGTTTAGCGAAAACCAGTGTCAGCGATAGCGTTTTTGCAGTTGCGCCAAACCCTTGGCACCAGGGTGCAGCGACTCAAAGGCCAGGCTGTGTAGCGGCCCGCTGACGGTATGGTTCACCTCATGCAGGTCCGGTGCCCCAGGCTGAATGAACATCAGACCTGTCGCTACCTCCCCTCGGGCAGAGGCATCCTGTAGGTAGCCGATGGTGCGAGCCCGATCTGTTGGGTCAAACTCTTCGTCGACCTTTCGCAGAACAATCTTGCTGCCGTCATGCAGCTGTACCGGCATCGCCTCGCCGTGATCGTAGGCGGTCTTAATATCCTGCGCCGGCGGCACAAAATCGGCATGAATCGCCGGATGATAGTAACGCCGAGTATAGGCGTAGCTTTTGGTGGAATCTTCGTGATCGTTAAAGGTCACACAGGGCGAGAGGATATCCACAAGCGCAAAGCCCTTGTGTCGGATGGCCGCTTTCAACAGGGGCACCAGCTGCTCCTTGTCGCCTGAGAAACTGCGGGCGGCAAACGTGCAGCCCAAGGCGATGGCCGTGACCACCGGATCGATAGGTGGCTGGACATTAGTTTCGCCGCGCTTTGCCTTACTGCCGATGTCAGCGGAGGCCGAAAACTGGCCTTTGGTCAGACCATAAACGCCATTATTTTCCAGTACATAGGCCATATTAAGATTGCGTCGCATCGCGTGAGCTAACTGACCAAACCCGATGGACAGAGAATCGCCGTCTCCAGAGACGCCGATGCACACCAGGTCTTGATTGGCCGCCCCCGCACCGGTAGCCACCGAGGGCATACGGCCGTGAACCGAGTTCACACCGTGAGCCTGGCTCATGAAATATGCCGGTGTTTTTGACGAACACCCGATTCCGCTGAACTTACCCACTTGGTGGGGGTTAAGTTCAAGTTCCCAGGCCGTTTGCACCAAAGCGGCAGTGATGGAATCGTGGCCGCAGCCTGCACACAGCGTCGACATCCCACCCTCATAATCCCGCCGGGTCAGACCCAACGCGTTTTTTGGCAATTTGGAGTGGCTTACCGTTGGCTTGCGAATGAAGCTCATGCCGCTACCTCTTGGCTCAGCACTGTTGAAATCTCCTGCACGATACTGAGAGCGCTGATCGGCATGCCGTTGTAATGCCGCACCGACGAAAGCTGCTTGGCTGACGCGGTGGTCTCCATCAACAGCAGGCGTCGGAGTTGACCGTCCCGATTTTGCTCCACCACAAAAACCTTTGGGTGCGCATCGAGGAACTGGTCCACGGCATCCGCAAAAGGAAACGCCTTGACCCGCAGATAATTCAGTTTCAGTCCTTGAGTTGCCAGTAGATCTCTCGCTTCTCGAACCGCACCATCGCAGCTGCCGATCGAGATAATGCCAACTCCTGAATCATTCTCTTGTTCAATGACGGGTGCGGGTAACACGGCCCTGGCGGTCTCAAACTTTTTCTCTAACCGATCCAGCACTTTTTGATACTCATCGGAATCTTCCGTGTACGTGCCTTTTTCGGTATGCCCCGAACCGCGCAGAAAATAGGCGCCGTTGGGATGCACCCCGGGCAGGCTTCGCCAGGCTACTCCGTCTCCGTCAACGTCTGCATACCGATGAAAATCCTGCATCGACTCCAGCTGCTCTTCGCTCAGCACCTTACCCCGATTGGGTTGATAGGATTCATCGAAAGTCAGCTCAGGCACCATCCAGTCGTTCATGCCGATATCCAAATCAGTCAGAAACATGACTGGCGTCTGAAATTGTTCTGCCAGATCAAATGCCTGTATGGCTAATTCAAAGCACTCGCGGGGGTCGGCGGGAAACAGCAAGATATGCCGGGTATCGCCATGGGAGGCGTACGCGCAGGTGAGAATATCGCACTGCTGGGTACGGGTAGGCATGCCGGTGGAAGGCCCAACACGCTGTACATCAAACAACACAATGGGCACCTCTGTGTAGTAGGCGAAACCAATAAATTCGCTCATCAGTGAGATGCCCGGCCCGCTGGTCGGTGTAAAGGAACGTGCGCCGGCCCACGCTGCACCCACCACCATGCCAATCGCTGATAACTCGTCTTCGGCCTGCACAATACAAAATCGCCGTTCGCCCGTTTCCTCATCCACCCGATAGCGTTCGCAAAAACCTTTGAATGCGTCCATCAGGGAGGTTGATGGGGTAATGGGGTACCAGGCACCGACTGTCGCGCCGGCATACAGACAGCCCAATGCCGCCGCCGTATTACCGTCAATCATAATGTGATCGGCGGTCTCATCCATCGCCTCAAGGCGCAGGGGCAAGGGGCATGGGAACTGCTCTGTAGCAAAGGCAAACCCCAGATCAATCGCTGCCTGATTGGCTTCAACCAGATGAGTCTTGCTGGCAAAGGTTTCGTTGAGCAGCTGGCGGATGATCGCCATATCAATGTCCAGCAACGCCGCCAACGCCCCCACATAGGCAACGTTTTTCATCAGTATTCGAGAGCGTGCCTGATCAAAGTGGTCGTTACACATTCCGGCCAGCGGCACACCCAGCACGGTAACGTCATCGCGCACCAGCCGACTGGACCTTGGCCAGGTGGCGTCGTAGATAAAAAACCCGCCAGGGGCCACCTCGGCCAGATCTTTGTCGTAAGTTTCGGCGTTCATGGCCACCATCAGATCAACTTGGCCGGAGCGACAGCGATAACCGTCTCGACTCACCCGAATTTCATACCAGGTAGGAAGGCCTTGAATGTTGGAGGGGAAAAAGTTTTTCCCAGTCACCGGAATTCCCATTCGAAACAGGGCTTTCATCAGCAGCCCATTGGCCGACGCGGATCCGGTGCCGTTGACGTTGGCGATTTTGATCACAAAATCGTTCACTCGTGAACCGTCAACACCGTCGTGGGTTTGGGTCATTTCACGCTCCAGATTGCATCTGTCCGATGGAATGTTTACTCAGGAATGGGTGGCACTGTCAGCCACTGATGCCTCGCCCGCCGCCGGAGAGGAACTGGCGTGGGGTATTTGAACCAAGGATTTCTGCATGTCCCAGGCCGCGGTAGGACAACGTTCCGCACACAGCCCGCAATGCACACACTGGTCTTCGTCTTTCACCATCACCCGGCCAGTTTGGGGCAAATCAGCGGATACAAACAACGGCTGCTCCAGATTGTCTGCAGGCACCGTGAGTTTCTGGCGAAGCTCAGTTTCCTCAGCGTTGCCGGTGATGGTGAGACAACTGGTTGGGCATACGTCGATACAGGCGTCACATTCAATGCATTTTGGGGCATCAAACACGGTTTGCAGGTCGCAGTTAAGGCAGCGCTCTACCTCAACCTGAAACTCGTCCAGGGAAAACCCCAGCTCAACTTCGATGTTCAGTTTTTTGAAGCGTTTTTTCAAATCCACATGAGGAACAAGCTGGCGCTCAGCCCCATCAAAATCGTTGGAGAAACTCCACTCATGCAAACCCATTTTTGCGCTTTGCAAATTGACCCCTCGGGCCGGTCGTTGCGCAACGTCTTCGTTGTGACAATGTTTGTGGATTGAAATGGCTGCTTCATGGCCATGGGCCACTGCCCAGATAATATTCTCCGGTCCCCACGCCGCGTCGCCGCCGAAGAAAACCCCCGGCCGGCTGCTCATGAAGGTTTGCCGATCAACCTTCGGCATGTCCCACTCGCCAAACTCGATACCGATATCCCGTTCGATCCAAGGAAAGGTATTTTCCTGACCAATCGCCAGCACGACATCGTCACACTCAATGACGACCCGCCCCACCACTTCACTGTGGGTGATGCGGCCGTCTTCTACGGTGTATTGCATTTGGTCGAACTGCATCCCAACCAACACACCCGCTTCCACCACAAATGCCACCGGCGAGTGGTTAACCACAATCTTGACGTTTTCTTCTTCAGCATCGTCCAGTTCCCAGGCGGACGCCTTGAAAAATTCCCGCGGTTTACGGGCCATTACTTTGACGTCAGTAGCGCCAAGGCGCAGCGACGTGCGGCAGCAATCCATGGCGGTGTTTCCAACGCCAATAATTAGCACGTTGGCGCCAATTTTTTCGGTATGACCAAAGGCGACGGATTCCAACCAGTCAATGCCGATGTGGATTCGCGGTGAGTCAAATCGACCGGGCAACTCAAGCTCTTTACCCCGTGGCGCGCCGGTGCCTACAAAGACTGCATCAAACCCCTGCTTCAGCAACTCAGCCATGGACGTAATTTCGCTGCCCAGCTGCAGGTCTGCACCCATATCAACAATAGCGTTGATTTCCTCGTCCAGCACATTCTCTGGCAAGCGAAACGAGGGGATATTGGTTCGCATCAACCCGCCCGGCCGATCAAAGCGTTCGAAAATTGTCACTTCGTAGCCTAAGGGCAACAGATCGTTGGCGACGGTCAGGGATGCACAGCCGGCGCCGATGCAGGCGACTTTTTTTCCGTTGGTTTGTTCTGGCGCTTTGGGCAGACGTTCGCTGATGTCTTCGCGAAAATCTGCGGCTACGCGCTTTAGCCGGCAAATGGCCACAGGTTTATCGTCGACCCGCCCCCGCCGACAGGCGGGCTCACAGGGGCGATCGCATACACGACCTAAAATACCGGGGAATACGTTGGACGCGCGATTGACCATATAGGCATCGCCAAAGCGCCCTTGGGCAATCATTCGGATGTACAGCGGAACATCAGTATGGGCCGGACAGGCCCACTGGCAGTCAACAACGCGGTGGAAGTAATCCGGGTGTTGAGTGTCGGTTGGTTTCAAGATGACCCTCGTGCTCTAGGCCTAGATCGTCGCCATATTCCCGGTCTAAGTCAATGGCCTGTTTGATGGCGAAGTTAGAGGCCGGGGTCACAGCGGCTTTTTTCCGCGAAACCAGTGGCGTTTGGCTCAGGCGTCCGACGCTGAATCTAGACCTGAGAGATTGCCTGCAAGCAGTGCCTCAAGACCTTCACCATCCAACACAGGCACGCCCAGCTGCTGGGCTTTGGTCAGCTTGGAGCCTGCCTTTTCGCCGGCGATGACGCCATGGGTCTTTTTTGACACGCTGCCGGAGACCTTGGCACCCAAGGCTGTCAGTTGAGCTTTGGCGTCGTTGCGCGACATTTTCGCCAGAGTGCCGGTCAGCACAAAGGTCATGCCAGTAAGCGGGCCATCAGCTACCGATTGCTGTGGTTCGTTTTCCGGCCAGCTGACCCCAGCATCCATCAGCGCCTGAATTTCCCGGCGGTTAGTGTCGTCTGCAAAAAAATCCCGCAAGTGTCTGGCCACTATGGGACCCACGTCCGGCACCGCCTCAAACGCCTCCTGAGTCGCGTCCAGCAGGAGTTCAAGCTTGCCAAAATACTGACTGAGGGCAGCGGCAGTAGAATGGCCCACATCGCGAATACCCAAGCCAAAAAGCAATCGGGTCAGGGTGGTTTGTCGACTCACATCGATGGCGGCTATGAGATTGGCCGCAGACTTCTCGGCCAATCGATCAAGCGCTGCCAACTGCTGAGGGCTCAACCGGTACAAGTCTGAAGGCCGTTCCACAAGACCTTCGGTCACTAGCTGGTCGATCACCTGAGTACCCAAGCCCTCGATATCCATGGCCTGGCGGGACACAAAGTGGATCAAAGCCCCCTTAACCTGGGCCGGACAGACCTCGCCAGTGCACCGGCTGACCGACTCGCCTTCCTGGCGCACAACTGGAGACTGACACTCGGGACACCGTTGAGGCATGACGAAGGGTTGCGTTCCGTCTGGGCGGCGTTCAAGAACGACCGACACCACCTGAGGAATCACGTCCCCAGCCCGCCTTACCACGACCGTGTCGCCAGCGCGAACGTCTTTGCGCTGAACCTCATCTTCGTTGTGCAGCGTGACATTGGTCACCGTAACTCCACCCACAAACACTGGCTCAAGTCTGGCGACCGGCGTGATGGCGCCCGTGCGGCCAACCTGGACCTCTATGGCTTCAACACGAGTCAACTCTTCCTGGGCCGGAAATTTATGCGCCAAGGCCCAGCGCGGTGCCTTGGACACAAACCCCAGGTCGCGCTGCAAGCGATAATCGTTGACTTTGTACACCACGCCGTCAATCTCATAGGGTAGACCGTCACGTCGCTGACCGATGTCTTGGTAATATTCAAGACATCCCTTGGGACCCAGTACCACCTGACTTTCTGGACTGACGGGAAACCCCCAGTCGCGCAGCCTCTGTAAAAACTCGCCATGGGTTGGCGGTAAATCCGACTCGCCGATTTGGCCGCTGGCATAGGCAAAAAAGGACAGCGGACGTTGGGCCGTCAGACGAGGATCTAACTGACGCAGACTGCCCGCCGCAGCATTGCGCGGGTTAACAAACTGTTTGATGCCGGACTGCTCTGCATCGCGGTTGTAACGGGCGAAATCTGCTTTGCTGATATAAACCTCGCCCCTCACTTCCAACAAGGTTGGTGCGCCATCATTGAGTCGAAGCGGTACCGAGCGAATGGTGCGTGCATTCAGGGTGACGTTTTCGCCCCGACTACCGTCACCTCGGGTGGCGGCGCGATGCAATACTCGGTCGCGGTAAACCAGGCTGAGGGCCAGCCCGTCCAGCTTGGGTTCGGCGACGTAGCTGATCGGCTCTTCGCGGTCGAGTCGCTGGCGAAGTCGCTGGTCATGCTCGTCCACTTCTTCGGCAGTAAAGGCGTTACCCAGCGATAGCATCGGCACTTCATGCTCTACCGTTTCAAACTCAGGTAACGGCTCACCGCCAACGCGTTGTGTAGGCGAATCTGCGCGGATCAGCTCCGGGTGAGCATTTTCCAAAGCCTCTAACTCTCGCAGAACGCGGTCGTACTCGGCGTCCGGAACGCTGGGCTGGTCAAGAACGTAATACTGGTGGCTGTAGTGCTCCAACTGGCGTCTCAGTGCCTGCACTTCAGCCTTAGTGTCGACGCTGCCGTCAGCCACGGTCAATGCAACGATGTATGATCGTGACCGCGGTCGTACTCTCGCATCTGATCGCGGATATGGGCCACGGTTTGGCGGGTCAAGCTACTTCCGGAATCGTCCAACAGGCTGCATTCCAACAAATCTGCCAGACGCTGGCCGGCGGCGTACATCGCGTCCCAGGAATCTAAGGCGCTCAAATCATTGGGGAGCGTAAGAAACAGGCAAAGCCCGGGACTGAAGGTGGTAGCCATTGCCTCCATGTCGAACGTGCCGGGATTGGTAATGTTGGCCATACTGAACACCGCCACCTGCTGGTCGCCCCGGTCTACCATTCGATGATAAATCCCTTTGTCGCCAAAGCTCAGGCCAACCTTTTCTGCGGCGCTGACAATGTCAGTGCCATGCAAACGGGCAGATCCGGCACCTCGCAGCAACAAAGTGATGATCTTCTCGGGATTATTGGGCAGTTCAACGCCCTCAACCTCAGCCTCGCCAGAGGATTTTGACGACACGGGGTCCGCTTGGGACATGCCGCCAGGGCCAGATGCCGGCTCACCCTCGCCGATTACCGGCTGGCGGTCTTCGCTGATGAGCTGCCCCAATTTGGCCAGCTCTCGCTCCATCGACTCATCCAACGGTGCGCCTGGGTCAGCCTCTGTGGAGTTGTCCAATACCGGGCTGTCGTCAGTTTCAGCTTCCCGCAGGCTGGCCTGGGCCTCTTTGCGGGTGCCGAAAAAATAAATGCCGCCAACAATTGCAGCGCCCACCAGCAGCAAGATCCAACGTAGTCCGTCCATTAGCCATCGACCATACGGGCCGCCTCCGCAATGTCCACCGACACCAGTCGAGACACACCGGCCTCTGCCATGGTCACACCCAACAACTGATGCGCCGCCTCCATGGTGACTTTGTTGTGAGTCACCATCAGGAACTGGACCGTTTCCGACATATGTTTCACCATCTCAGTAAATCGTCCGACGTTGGCGTCATCCAACGGCGCATCCACCTCGTCCAACATACAAAAAGGCGCCGGGTTCAGGCGAAAAATCGCAAACACCAATGCAACTGCCGTCAACGCCTTTTCACCACCCGACAGAAGGTGAATATTGCTCACCCGCTTGCCTGGCGGACGCGCCATGATCGCTACGCCCGAGGTTAGCAGGTCATCACCGGACAGTTCCAGAAAGCCGTGGCCCCCACCAAACAGTTTGGGAAACAGCTCTTTGAACCCGTCATTCACTTCGTCATAGGTTTCTTTGAATCGGGTACGGGTCTTTTTGTCGATGGTGTGGATGGCCTCTTCCAGGGTTTCCAGCGCACGATTGAGGTCATCGTTCTGCTCATCCAAATACCGCTTGCGTTCTGACTGTTCCTCAAACTCTTCAATGGCTGCCAGGTTGACCGGCTCCAGGCGGGTAATCCGGGTGGACAGCCGTTCCAGCTCCAAGGCCATCGCCTCAGGGTCTGCCCCCTCTGGTAACGTTTCCAACAGCGCCTCCAGCTCAAACCCGCCCGCGCTTAGCTGCTGAGTCAATCCCTCAAGGCGAACGCGATGGCCTTCCTGCTCAAGCTTCAGCTTCTGCAGCTGGTCCCGCGCCTGCTCTTCGGCAACCCCCGCTTCCCGGCGGGACTGGTCCAACTGCTGAATTTTTGCACCCTGCTCGTCAGATTGTTTGCGCCGCTCAACCAGTTTTGCTTCAACAGCCTTGCGGTTTTCCAGCTCCGCCTGCAGAGCTTTTTCATCTTCCTCAATGGGTTGGCCGGAGGTCTCCAGGAGCGCCTCAAGTTCTTTGCTGCGACTGAGCAATGATTGAATTTGTTCTTCACTGCGTCCTAATGATTGCTGAGTGGAGGTTAGCGCTGAGCGTTTTGACTCCAGCTGAAGCGCCATCTCATGGGCCGACATTCTGGCCTTGTTGGCGTTTTGCCGAGCCTGCTCGAACTCGCTTTGCGCATCCGCTCGCCGTTTGGCCAGCTCAGACCGACGGTCTTCCAGCTGGGCCATGGTTTCCACGTTGCCCTCCAACCGGGTGCGGGCCTCGGCCACCGCACTTTGATCCACCGCGATGCGCTTGGCCAGCTCTGCGCTCTCGCTGGTTATGCGCTCACTGCGCTCATCCAGATGTTTGAGACGCGCGCTGATACCGTCAGCGCGACCGGCCGTTTCCGCCACCTGACGGTTTTTTGCCGACAGTTCACGGGCTGTTTCGTCCCGGTTGAACTGCAGATCATTCAGCGTCGCGGTTAACTCGGCTCGCCGTTCGGTGAGCGCGCCAATTTGTTTTTCCATCGCTTCAAGCTGATCACCCAGCTCGGCAATTTCCCGCTCCCGGGCAATAACGCCGCCGCTGGCGTCGCCCTCTGCGTTGACCTGCAGCCAGCGTCGTCCAACCCACTGACCACTGGGCGTAATGAGCGATTGACCGGGTTGCAACGTTTCTCGTTGGCCCAAGGCTTCCGCAAGATCGCCGGTAAGACGAACCTGTGACGCCAGCTCCACGACAGCGGCGGGGCCAGAAATATGCGCCGCCAGAGTGCCCGCTGGGCCGCGCTCCGCTGAGCCAGAATCCACCAGCGATATCGACCCGCTGTCCATTTCCCGCAGCGCGCCGCCCAGGGCGCCCAGGTTTTCCACTACGCAGGCATCCAGCAAGGGTCCCAGCACCGTCTCTGCCGCCGTTTCCCACTCAGCGTCGACGCGAATCTGTCCCGCCAAACGAGGTGCATTCGCAAGCCCCTGAGCGTTGAGCCATTCGCCATCAGCGCCGCTTTCCAACGCCCCTTGCTGCAGCGCGTGCAGGGAACTGAGTCGTCCTTTGGCCTGCTGACTGCTATCCCGACTGGCCGCCAGCTGCACGTCCACCTCTGACAGCTCCTGAGACCGCTCCGCCATTTGGGTACGCAGCGACTCCACCGTCTGCTCGAGGCCTTTGGCCTCGACGCTGATGGCGTCACGTTGGGTACTGAGAGTTTCCAGCTCCTGTTTCAGGTCCTCTGTGGCAACCGCCCGCTTTTCCTCAGCCAGCTTTTCCAGCCGCCGACCGGCATCCACCAGCTGCTGGTCCAAATGACCAATTTTGGTGCGTTCGACGTCCGCTTCTCGATTGCTGTCGGAGCTGGACTGGCTGTGTTCATCCCACTGAGCCTGCCACTGAGCCAACGCCTGCTCAGCGCTTTGAGCCGTATCCAGAGCGTGGTTCTCTTCCTTCCTCGCCGCTTCCAAGGCTGGCTCCAATTCGCCAATCTCCTGCCCCAGCTGCTCGCCGTGCACCCGATCCAGATCCAGGTGTTCGCGCAACGATTGCAGGTTGTCGGCCAGGTCCTGCTGTTCCTTGCTTTGCTGGTCGTTGAGCTCCTTGCGGTGAGCGATGGATTGCTCCAGCCGAGCGATGCTGGCACCGGTCTCATACAGCTCACCCTGCACCGCGTTAACCGACTCAAAGGCCTTGCCCTGTTGCTGCCGCGCGGTTTCCAGATCGGCTTCGAACGCGCGCAGTTTGGCGATACTGGCTTCGACCTCGGTTTGACCACTGGACAGCGCTGTTGCTGCCTGCGTCCGGGCATCGCTAGCCACTGAGCAGTTGAGTGCCAATAACTGAGCTTCACCTTGGCGAGCTTGTTCTTTCAGGTCTTTGTATTTTTCTGCCTGTTTGGCCTGACGGTCCAGCTTCTTCAGCTGAGACTCCACCTCTCCGCGTAAATCGTCCAGACGCTCCAAGTTCTCGCGAGTGTGGCGAATCCGGTTTTCCGTTTCTCGCCGACGTTCCTTGTATTTTGAGATGCCGGCGGCTTCTTCCAGATATACACGCAACTCTTCCGGTCGCGCCTCTACCAGCTGGGAGATCATGCCCTGCTCAATGATGGAATAACTGCGCGGACCCAGCCCGGTCCCGAGAAACAGGTCGGTAATGTCTCGTCGACGACAGCGCGTTCCGTTGAGAAAATACTGGGACTGACCTTCCCGGCTAACGGTGCGTCGGATGGAAATCTCGCCAAACGCCGAGTATTCGCCGGTCAGCTTGCCCTCACTGTTGTCAAACACCAGCTCAACCATGGCCTGACCCACGGGCTTGCGCGCGTTGGAGCCATTGAAGATCACGTCGCTCATGGAATCGCCGCGCAGAAGTCTGGGCGAACTTTCACCCATTACCCACCTTACCGCGTCGATAATATTGGACTTGCCACAGCCGTTAGGGCCTACCACCCCAATCAGGTGGCTGGGTAAATGGAAGGTCGTTGGATCTACAAACGACTTAAATCCTGACAGTTTGATTGTCTTTAGGCGCATCAGAGAAGAGAATTCACCTGTGCCCCGATTTAAGCCGGGGCTTTTTTGTCGTTAAGTTAAGGAAGCAACATGAGTACCCAACCGTCCACGGACCTGGAAACCTTTCCCAATCCGCAGAACGACGTGGATTACACCATCCGCATCAAAATTCCAGAATTTACCTGCCTGTGTCCAAAAACCGGCCAGCCAGATTTCGCAACGCTACATATTACCTACGTTCCCGACGCCGCCTGCCTCGAACTGAAGGCGCTGAAGCTCTACATGTGGAGCTTTCGCGACCGCGGTGCCTTTCATGAGGCGGTGACCAACGAAATTCTTCACCACATGGCCACTACCTGCCAGCCACGCTACATGAAACTGGAGGCCGAATTCTACGTACGGGGCGGCATTTATACCACTGTCACGGCAGAGCATCGTAAAGAGGGGTGGCAATGTCCGTCGCCGGTCACTCTGCCGTAGACGCAAATCATCCGACCGACCTGGAATCTCAGGGCTTCTGACCTCGGGCAATCAGCGCTTTCCCGCGCAGATTTTCCATGTACCTTTCCAGCCGTTGTCGAGACAAGCTGTTTCGAATGCCCTCTTCAATTTGATCCAGGGCCGGTGGCTGGAAGGGGCGAAGGTCTTCGAGCAGCACCACGTGCCAACCATACTGAGAACTGATAGGCGCCGGCGAATATTCACCGGCATCGAGATTTTTCAACACTGGTGAAAACCCGGCGGGTACCTGGACCAAATTGACCCACCCAAGGTCTCCGCCGTTGGCACCGGAACCTTCCAGCTCGCGCAACAGCTCTGGGAAGGGTTCACCCGCCCCAAGCCGAGCGATCAGCTGCAATGCCTCTGCCTCACTGGCAACAAGGACGTGTTGCAACTTGTACTCAGTGCCGCCGGTGAGGTCCACCTGGCGGGCGTATTCTTCGCCAATATCCTGTTCGGTTATCGGCTCACTTCGGGCCATGTCCGACAACGCAAGATTGGCCAGAAAAGACCACTCCTGGACTTTAAGCGCAGCCGCCGCCTGGGTGGTCAGCAATCCGTTGCTTTGGGTTTCGTCAACCAGCAGCAGCATGTCTACCAGGTCGTTCAGAGCCGCCTGCCTCACCTCAGACTGATCCAGGGGCTGGCGCCGGAACTCCAAAAACGCATCCAACTGGGGTTGACTGATTTCCCGGGAATTTACGCTGGCGACGACCGGTCCGGCATCTGGCATCGAAACTGGATTCTGAGAACTTTGGGTATCAGTTTCACCATCACTGCACGCACTGACAATGCCAAGCAATGACGCCAGCGCAGCCATAGCCCAGCGGTCAGCGTACAACCGGGCGCTCACGCCTGGGAACCTGTTGCCACCTGGGTGTCCAGTCTCAGAGCATGAATGTCGGTTTCCATCATGTCTCCCAGCGCCTTATACACCAGCCGATGGCAGGCCAGAGGGGGTTTACCTGCAAATGCAGCAGCACTGATGCTAACAGCAAAGTGTCCGCGCCCGTCCCGGGCCCCTGCATGACCGCGATGAAGATGGCTCTCATCGTCAATACTCAAATGCTCCGGGGCCAAATCTGCTTGCAAACGGTGGCGCATCTTCTGCATGCGCTCTTCGTTCACGGCAACACCTTAAAGAACGGTTTCACGGTTACCTCGGCATAGACGCCAGCCGCCCCATAGGGGTCAGCATCCGCCCAGGCGGTGGCACTTTCAAGGGAGTCAAACTCGGCCAATATCAGACTGCCTGTCACGCCAGTTGCGGCGATGTCCTCGCTATCGGCTGCGGGAAATGGCCCGGCGACCACCAATCGCCCCTCAGCGCTGAGTGATTTCAAGCGGGCCAGATGGTCTTCTCTCGCGCCGGCTCTAGCGGCAGCGGCCTCGGGTGCGTCTGTCCCAATAATGGCGTATAGCATCTTGTGGTCCTGGCAGTGGTTTTTGTCTGGGCAGTCATCATAACGTGTTTCCTTAGGTCTTCCTCACGATCACCCTGATCCATTCAAGGCCACTGAGCGACCATTGCAGGACTGGCGGCGGAGTCTGTTAGAATTCGCGTCCCCACGATGACGACATCGCAGCTTTGACCAGCCAACCTTCATCAACAAATGACCAGCCTGATGCTGATGACCCGGAGACCGGGAGCCCTGCCGAGGCAGATGGCAACGGTGTTGACGACAGTCATAGCGCCACCGTTGGGCCGGCCCAGGTAGAAATGCCGTTTGCGGTGGTCGGCGGCCAGCCCTTTACCCAGCTGCCCACGGACCTGTATATCCCACCCGACGCGCTGGAGGTGTTTCTGGAGGCCTTTGAGGGACCTCTGGACCTGCTGCTATACCTGATTCGACGGCAAAACCTGGACATCCTGGATATCCCCATCGCCGATATTACTCAGCAGTACATTGAGTACATCGAACTGATGACCGATATGAAGTTTGAACTGGCGGCTGAGTACCTGCTGATGGCGGCAATCCTGGCGGAAATCAAATCCCGCATGCTGCTGCCCCGGCCGGTGACGGAAGAGGAAGAAGAAGGCGACCCCAGGGCTGAACTGGTCCGCAGACTGCAGGAATATGAACGTTTCAAGAAAGCCGCGGAAGATTTGGACGCCCTGCCCCGGCTGGAACGGGATTTCAGTATGGCGGTGGCCTTTATCGGCGAACGCTCGGTGGTCACCGTGCCGCCGGATATCGAATTGAAAGAACTGCTGCTGGCACTGAAAGAAACCATGGAACGGGCTGAACTTTTCGCCCATCACGCCATTTCCCGGGAACCGTTGTCGGTACGAGAGCGTATGACGCGCATTGTTGACCGGCTGAGCGCTGACGAATTTACTCCATTCGCCGACCTGTTTGACCTTGAAGAGGGCCGCGGTGGCGTAGTGGTGACGTTTCTCGCAATTTTGGAGCTAATCAAACATACCCTGGTGGATATCGTACAAAACGAGGCCATGGGGCCCATTTACGTGAAAGCCGTATGAACGCTGACCTATTAAAAAATATCATTGAAGCCGCCCTGCTGGCCGCTGAACAACCGCTCAACTTAAATCAACTAAGCGCGCTGTTTGAAGAAAGCCAGGCACCGGCCCACGCGGATCTCAGCCAGGCCTTAGAAGCCCTGTCCAACGACTGCGAGAATCGTGGCGTTGAATTGTCTAAAGTCGCCAGCGGGTACCGACTGCAGGTCAAACCGGACATGCAGCCCTGGATTTCCAGGCTGTGGGCGGAAAAGCCCCCTAGATACTCCCGTGCATTGCTGGAGACATTGGCCATCATTGCCTACCGTCAGCCCATGACCCGGGCCGAAATTGAGCAGATTCGCGGGGTTGCAGTCAGCTCCAACATCATGCGAACCCTGCAAGAGCGGGAATGGGTGCGGATTGTTGGCCACCGGGACGTACCCGGCAGACCTGCGCTGGTGGGAACCACCAAACGATTTCTCGACTACTTCGACCTGGCTAGCCTGGACGAATTGCCCAGCCTGGCCGAGCTGAAAGACCTGGGCGAACTTGAGCCTGAGCTGGAATTGGAGGTGGCGGCAGCTGCCGCAGGCGCCTCACAGGAGGGAGTTGGAGAAGGCGAGAAGACGTTGGTCGACGAGCCGGAAAGTAGTAGCGCTGAGTCTGAGTCTGAGTCTGAGTCTGAGTCTGAGTCTGAGTCTGAGTCTGAGTCTGAGTCTGAGTCTGAGTCTGAGTCTGAGTCTGAGTCTGAGTCTGAGTCTGAGTCTGAGTCTGAGCCCGAGT
>JBGCET010000022.1:0-34331 GCA_045106555.1 Lysobacterales bacterium
AAAAATCGTAGTAGATTTAGCCAATGACCAAAGAATTCCTCAGGTATGTTTTCGTTGCCGCGTTTCTGTCCGCAGGCGCTGCCTCCGGCCAGCAGATATTCGCCAACGGATTTGAATCCACCGATTTGCCCGATATACCCCTATCGTCTGATCCTACTTCGTCCCGACAAACCGCCAGGCCCATCGGCTCCACGAGTTCAGGGCAGGGGTTTTACGAGTACCTGCCTCCCGGGTATGGCACAGGGCAGCAATATCCTTTGTTGATCTTCATTCATGGGCTTGGTGAAAATGGCGACGGCGACAGTCAGCTGTCCCGAGTGCTGCGCAACGGTCCGCCGCGGCTGATTGATCGCGATACCTGGGATGCCACTCGGCCTTTCGTTGTGCTGTCGCCCCAGCGAACTGGCGGGGGTTGTACCAGCAGCAGCGAGATCAACGCGTTTATCGATTTTGCTTTGGGCGAATACGCCATCAACGCAGACCGGGTTTATCTCACCGGCCTAAGCTGCGGCGCCATTGGCAGTTGGAACTATGCAGGCAACTTCATCAATAGCGCCATCGCTGCCATGGTGCCCATTGCGGGTAACGGCAACGGAGCGTTTAGCAATGCGGGTTGTGCCTTGGGTGATTTACCCATTTGGGCGTTTCATGGTGACGCGGACAACGTGGTGGGTGTATCGGGTACTACCTCACCCATCAACAACCTGCTTTCCTGCAGTCCGCCACCGTCCAATGTGATGATGACGATTTATCCAGGCGTAGGCCATAACTCCTGGGCTCGAACCTACGATTTGAGTGCCGGCCACGACATCTACGCCTGGCTGCTGCTGCATCAACGGCCTTAAGAAATTCATATTGCGGTTTGGGTGACAGCGACGACGCCTTCTTGAGGAACGTTGAAATGACCTATTCCCCGGGCAAAACCTCCGTCACCATGCGGCTGGATACCGATGTGCTGGAGTGGATGAAGGCTCAGGGCAAAGGCTATCAAAGCCGCATCAATACGATTTTGCGGGCCTGGTATATGGCCCATCGCGGCGGGCCTCCCGGCGGTGCGTAATTGCCTATTGCTGAGCTTGGCTTGTGTGATTGCACCGCTTAGCGTCCAATACGGGTAACTTTGCTGCCGACCCAGTTTGGAGCCAACCATCACTACCTCCGCCGTTAACTACCGCCTGCAAAATGGCGTTGCCACCATCACCATCGACGACGGCAAGCGCAATGCCCTGTCACCCGCCGTATTGAAGGGTATCTACCGCGCGCTCGACCAGGCGGAGCAAGACAAGGCGCTGGTGATACTCACCGGTCGCGACGAGGTATTTTCCGCGGGCTTTGATCTCAAAGTGATGAAGCGCGGTGGCAGCAAGGCTATTGGAATGCTTGCCGCCGGCTATGGGCTAACGGCCCGTGTGCTGCGTTATCCCTATCCGGTTATTGCTGCCTGTAATGGCCATTCCTTGGCTATGGGGGTGTTTTTGATGCTCTCCGCCGACCACATTATTGGCAGCCGTGGCGACTTCAAAATTGCGGCTAACGAGGTAGCCATTGGTATGCCCATGCCCCGGGTTGCGGCATTAACATTGGCCAATCGGCTCACGCCGGCCGCCTATCAGCGAGCGGTCACCCTGGCCGCCTATTTCACTGTGGATACGGCATTAGACGCTGGGTTTTTTGATGAGGTGGTGGAGCCTGGTGATCTGCTAGCGCGGGCTCACGAGCGGGCCGAGGAATATCGCGCGTTGAGCATGCCGGCCCACACGTGGTCCAAACGCTATATTCGGTCAGGCCTTATTCGCAAGATCCGCATCAACCGAATTCTGGATCTGGTGCATGCGAGCTGGTTGGGCGTTAAAGCCGTGATGGGAAAGAGTTCGATTAAGACGGGCTAACCGTCAGTTGTTGGATAGACGCAATCGGCTTAATCCTTAGCCGCATTGATGATGTCGTCGTGGCAAATAGCAGCCGCTATGGCTGGGGGGAATTTGAGTACATGAGGTTCTTGTCCAAGACGCTGGTAACTCTGCTGTTGATCGTTGGCTCGACAGCGGCATCAGCCGAGTCTGTTTGCCCGGTAGAGTGGGTCGTGTTGGGCGTTGCTCAGGATGCTGGCATTCCCCAGATCGGGAACCCAGGTGATTCTGCCTGGCAGGATCTAAGGCAGATTCAGTTACCCACCGCTGCCGCTTTGGTGGATCACCGCAATGGCGCCCGCTATCTGTTTGAGGCCACTCCCGCCGTTACCCAGCAGCTGCAGCAACTCGACCGGCTGGCCCCTGGCAATGGCGATCCGCTGGGGCTGTCAGGCGTATTTCTCACCCACGCCCACATTGGCCACTACGCCGGGCTGATGTATTTCGGTCATGAGGCGGCGGGCACCCAAGGCCTACGCGTGTTTGCCATGCCGCGCATGGCCAAGTTTCTAGCCGGCAATGGGCCGTGGAGTCAGCTGCTGACGCTCGGCAATATCGCCCTGGCACCGCTGGGGCATCGGCAACCGGCTACGCTTGCAGACGGGCTCTCGGTTACCCCAATTGCTGTGCCACACCGCGATGAATACAGCGAAACAGTGGCTTTTCGTATTAACGGGCCCAGTCGCTCACTGCTGTTCGTGCCAGACATCGACCATTGGGAGGCGGTCCAGAATCGCGACACGCTCAATATCAACAAGACCCTCAAACAGGTGGACTACGCGTTCGTTGACGCCACGTTTTACTCAGACAACGAGCTGCCCGGGCGTGACATGTCACAGATACCCCACCCTCGGGTCAAAGCAACCATGGACAGGTTCGATAAGGTGCTGACGCCGGCCCAGCGCGGGCGCATTTACTTCATCCACTTCAATCACAGTAACCCGATTCGCGATCGCCATTCCGCCGAAACCCGTGAAGTGCTCTCGCGGGGATACCAGGTGGCGCGCAGCGGCCAACGCCTGTGCCTGGGAACCGAGCCCGGGTAGATTCTATCTGGGCAACCTTGTCGCGTTCGTGGTCCATGGCAAAAGTCCCTATACTCAAAGGCCGCTTATGGCTGCCTAGTGACTAGTGAAGACCGACGAATTGATCAACCTGCTGGATCAGGGTCTGCTGGTTGTTACTCAGAATCTGGACATTGTGCTGCGCAATCAGGCCGCATGGCACGAGTTTGGATTTCCTGACAATGCCAATAACCTCAGCGCCGCGGTGGGCCCCGATCAACTCAGCCACTGGCAAACCATTGTGCTGCGGGCCGACAAAGATCGAACCTTCCGCACCACCGTCGATGGCCCCGACGGCAATGCGGTTCACGTTTACGCCTGTTCCAGCGCAAACCACCAAACGCTGTTGTCCCTAAGCAGGCCCGGGCCGCTACTTGAAGAACAGCCTTTATTAGACAGCTATGCCCGCGCCCTGGCCGACCATGGCATTGGCCTGTGGCGAATTGATATGTCCACCAGCGAACTGTGGTGGTCGCCCAAATGCTACGAGCTGCTGGGGATGCCGGAAGGGCCCATCAGCACCGCTGCTTACCTGGAAAAGCTGTCTGAGGAAGATCAAGCAACCATCGGTGACCATATCCACCGGGTTGGAGCCGGTATGGGGGATAAGGCATACGCGCCCAATTTTCAGGTGACCGATGCCGACGGCACTCGCCATCTTAACGACCGCACCCGACTGCTGACGGAGAAGCAAGCGAACGGTGGGCCGGTTTTTGTGGGTGCAACGCTTGACCGCACCCGTGAAGTTGAGCTTGAGGCGCGTTGCGCGGAGCTTCAGTCCCGGCTCAACGACACCGAAGCGGTGCGTGCAACCAGTCAGCTGGCAGGAGCCGTGGCCCACGACCTCAACAACGTGATGACGGCGCTGCTGGGTAACGCAGAATTGCTTGGCATGAAATCGCAAGATCCCGATTTGGCTGAACACCTGGATGCCATCAGCGTAGCGTCCAACCACGCCAGCGCTTTGGCCGGGCGAATGCTGGATTTTGTCCGCAAGCGCCCGCTGTCGCGCAAGCCCCTGAATCTGGCTGAACTAATCACCCAAAACTTCAATTTCCTGCGCACTCTGGTGCCTGAATCCATTCAGATCAATTTGCGGATAGACACCAACAACGCCGTTATATCCGGCGACCGCCATCGCCTGGAGCAGGCTCTTTACAACCTCATACTCAATGCGGGCCAGGCCGTCGCCGGAGAAGGCACGACCGTGATGGTTGGGCTAGAGGATCGCGATGATCAGGTGTTGCTTACCATTCGCGATGATGGCAAAGGCATGTCGCGAGAAGAACGCCAGCGGGTGTTCGAACCGTTTTACACCACCCGCGTAGGCGGCGCCGGGTTGGGCCTGAGCAGCGTGCGCCAGGTTGTGGATAACCACGGCGGCTCAATCAGCATTGCGTCAGAATACGGCGTAGGCTCTCAGTTTGTTATCAGCCTTCCACGTGGGGAGAGGGATGAAGATGATGCTCAGCCCAATGCAGCAGATTTTAAACAGCGCAGCCTGCACATATGGATTGCCGAGGACGACAACATGGTGCGGCTAGTTTTGGAACGGCTGCTGCTGGGAGCAAAACATCAGGTCCGCGCGTTCGCTAAACCCTCAAGCTTGCTGAAAGTGTTAGACACCGAAGCCCATTCGCCCGACCTGATTATCACCGACATGATCATGCCCGAGATGTCCGGCGCCGAACTGTTTGAGCAAATCCGCGCCCGTGAGCCTGGCTTGCGAGTGCTTTTTATGTCGGGATACACCGACAAGGTGCTAGGCACATTCCATCGCCAGATCGAAGCCGGCAATCTCCTGCACAAACCGTTCAAGCGTCTGGAGTTGTTCAACGCGGTGGAAGACATCATGCGCCGCAGCCCGGCAGACTATGACGCTGGCGCAGACGCAAACGAAGACAACCCGGAGCCACCGGTTACCAGGCTCTGATCCGGCAAATTCGAAAACTATTGGTTAGCGATTTTTCCTGCGCGATTAGTTCAACACCATTTTGACGGCACTGTTGATCTGCCGTTGATGCTCGACTGAGTAGCTGGCGCTTGGGGTCTCCTCGATACCCAACTGGCGTCCCATCTCCTCCCAGGCTCGGTCAGACAGGGCCCACCCCAGCGGCAGCTGATTGTCGCCGTCGCAGAGTCGAAAGTGCATCAACTGGGCCTTGTCGTCACCACCCACCCGTTGAGCCAGCTGTTGGCGTGCGTTCTCTCCGCGGGCCGTGCGAGTATTAAGCAGGGCCTGGATGGGCGCGCTGGCTTCTCCCGCCAACTTATTGGACAGTTCATTGTCTTCGTCCCCGGGAGACTGTGCCTTTGCTGGACAGACGTCCTTTCTATTTCCGAGAATCGAGGGTACTGCGGAGTCGTTGCTGATGTGGATGATGGTGATCGGATTTTGCACACCCTCACTCCTCATCCAGCGATAAATATCGCCAAGCGTTACGGTGCCAGAGTTTTCGAAATAGCCGCCGTCCACCAGCTGCATGTGGCGGGTTTTGTCGCCTCGTTTATACGCTACCGTGCCGGCAGGGCTGATGTAGGTAAACCGAGCGCTGTTGTGCACGGCGGCATTCAGGGGCATGGACGTTGGCAGGTAGTTGTGGCTGTTCCTGGCGCCGGGAAATACCTCGCCGAATCTGTCCGCATCAAACAGTGAGAACGGGGTTTGGATCAGCCGGTCGCCGGATTGCACCACCGTGGTGTTGAGCAAGGCCAGGGGCAGGTGAGTTTCGCCCTGCTTAGGGTAAAGAGCATCAAAAGGCTCCTCAAGCGGATTGCCAATATTGTCTTTGGCAAAGGTGTTGTCCCACGATAGTGCCCAGGATTCTTCCAGTCGCTGACCCCGGTCCACCATCATCCTTGCCGGCAAGAAGCGCTGCAGCGTGTCGACAAAAAACAGGTTCACAAGGTTAGGGCTCAGAAAATCCTGCTGCAGGATCGCCACGGTTGCGCAAAGCATGGGCTGGCCTCTGTGGCAGCGATCATCGGGAATACTAAAAGTTTCCAGCGCTTTGCGAGCTTTGATCAGGCCAACGTAGGTGGCAATACCCAGGCTGCCGCCGGACACGCCGCTGGCAGCAAACACATGGCGATCGAAACGGCCGCCGCTTTGATCGCTGATCTGGCTCAGCACCATGGCTGTCCAGGCCGCCGCCCGAATGCCGCCGCCTTCGGCAGACACTAAAAAGATGGGGTCATTTGGAGTTAGGCCCGCGTACCATTGGGCCCAGTAGCGCTCTAGCGGCTGCTGACGGTTTTTCGGCTCGCTGGCCTTAGCTGCGGCCGGGCAGTCTGCCGGATCACCGAAACTGGTCATCTCCGGGCACTGGCGCACATAGTGATTGTTGTTGACCTGGTAAGCGTGCAAAACCATCGCAAGCAACACCATCAACGTCAGCAGCGGAACTCGGCTAAACGTGCCGGCAAAGGTAATCAAGGTGCCCGAGATTACAAAGAACGTGCCCGCCAGCATGATGGTGGCAATGGGTCCCAAAAACTCGGCCATGGCGTGGGGTACGTTAATCGCTATCAGCGTTACCAGCAGGTTGATTGCCAGACCGCCGAGAAAAACCGTTCTGACCCAGTGGCCGTACTGGGTGGGTTTAGCGATGTTCAAAGTTTCCTTGTGCCAGGCATTGGGCACCAGAAACTGGGGCAGCCACTTCCAGCGGGTTTTAAGCGAATTGAGTATCGGGCGGCGGTACACAACCAGCACCCATATGCCGAGGGCTTCAGCAACAAAAAACCCACCGGCTAGCCACAGCTGGCCTTTTAGAAACCCGTTATCCCAAACATCCAGCGAGGCTACCACGCACCCAACGGCCATCAGTATCGGCACCATGGCGCCCATCAGGCGGGGTGCAATGCGTTTGAATTGGGGGAGTATTCTGCGCCGGGAAGAGGGCCATTGGGGAAAGCGAAAGCGGTACACGGTGCGCCCGCAATACCAAACCGCCAGCCCCAGCAGGCCGGTGACGACGAAGGCCAGCCACCAGTGTCGGTCGTTGCCGGCGAGCAGGAAAAAGAGTTCTCTTACCTGCGGGACGGCCAGCACCATGGCCGAACCCGCGCCTAGCGTAATTAACGAAAAGCGTACGTGGAACAGCTGATCGCCCACGGCGTTCAGCCAGGTAATCCGGCGTTTAAACCAAGCTCGCCGGGTGGTTGAGTTGGGTGGATTCGTTGTCATTGTTGCCTCCTGCGCTGTGCTCAATCAGGAAACGGCAGTGATCCGTCATCGGGGACAACGCGACCCCACACCTAATAACGTGCAAAAAGACCGAAAGTCCTCTCATCTTAGTGCACTTAGGCGTTACGGGCTGTCTACTGGCTCCGGCAACATCACTGCAGGGACGCGGTGGCAGCTTGCAAGTCCTAACCGTCAACTGCTGGTTCAGCCTCTCGCTTTTCGCCCCAAAAGACCTATCCGCCCAGGCTGTGGTGATCCCGTTTTCCTCTAATCGCCGCTTCGCTTAAATAGGGAAGGCCCATGGTCTTTTGAAACACGGCCGCTGGATAAGGACACAGGCTATGAACACAACATTTCCATCGCGCTGGCGAAATGCCCTCGCTCTATTTCTCTTGGTGGTGATTTTGAACCCAGTCCACGCCCAGGATGGTGTTGGCGAGCGGTGGAAGGCGACCCGCGGCGACGGCAGCCCCGGTGTGCGCTACACCAGCTTTGTGGAAACCCCCAACGGTCGCTGGCTGGCAGCGGGGCCGGACGGGCAGCTGATGCTCAGCGATAACGACGGTAGCGACTGGCGGTATCAGGTCATCACCGATGGCCAAGGTCAGCCCATCTTTGGCACGATCAGCGACATGGTGGTCAATGGCGGTCAAATTGTGGCCACGTTGTTGAGCGTTCGAGAAAGTGTTGCCGGCGAGTCCCAGTTGCCGTTTGTTGGCCGCACGCAAATCCTTACCAGTGCCGACAATGGTGATACCTGGAGCGTGTCCGCGTTTCCCATTAACACAGCGCTATTTAACGGGGTGCCTTTTCCCGGCGTTTATCTCACCAGTCTATTTCTTGCTCCCAACGGTCAGCTGCTGGCATACGGCACCACGCTGCAGGCTGACGGGCCGATAGGATATTTTATCGGTGGCGCCATATTTCGTCAGCAGGGCGGGGTCTGGGAACAGGCTCACTTTGCGTTTGGCGCTCTGTCCTCAATGAACTTAGGTGATAACGGCCGGCTGGTTACATCAGGGTTCCAAACCGTTCTCGACAGTGCCGATGGCGCGGGCTGGAACGGCTACTCGCTTTCGGATGCCAACATGATGTTGAACGGTGAATTGCTGAGTTTTGAAGAAAGCGAAGCGCTGTTTGGTAGCGATATTGCGTTTATCGACAACAACTACGTGATGCAAACCCAGCAGTTTCGCAAGGACGAGGCCAGCGGGGTGTTTATCGTCGGCAACGAACGATCTGTGATTTTTCAAAGCCCCAATCCCTTTGATGGCGGACGCATCTGGAATGGCGTTGAGGCGTCTCGCGTTTACCCAAACTGGATCCCGGTAGGCGGCGCACTGGTGAGCGTTTTCGATCGCGCCTTTCGATCCACCAATGGAGTGGGCTGGACCGAAATTGACGATACCGTTTCTCCGTTGGCGTTCAGCACGGGTCGAGTGAACGGCAACGACCTAGTGGCCGTGGGCAGCAGTGATGACGTGTGGCAAAGCGTCGACGCCGGTGAAGGCTGGAGCAAAATTTTGGATCAGGGCCCCGGTCCTAACCTGTCCGTAATCGCCAGTATCAACGGCGTGCTGCTGGCTCGGGACGGCGGCGGCTTTGGCACGCCGCTTTACCGTAGCGTGGACAACGGCAACACCTGGGTTGAGTCCACCAACATTCGGGATGAAACCGGCCGCAGCGGCCTCACCCTACCGCGCAACCGCGGTAGCCAGTTGTTTGCCGCCCAGGGAGTTGCCAGTCAAATTATTACCAGCAACGATCAGGGACTTACCTGGCAAACGATTGCGGTTCCCGGAAATTCCAGCGACGCGCTGAGCGACGTCGTAATCGGCCAGAATGGACGCCTTATTGTAGCGCCGGAAGGTCGTGGCATCGGGGATAACCCCTCCATCTTCTATACCAGCGACGACGATGGCCAAACCTGGGTGCCTCGCGATGCGCCCATCGGCTTCTCCGAAACGCCCAAACGGGGTTTGCATGTAGGCGGGGGACGAATCGTCTACCTAATCAATAGTGCCTCCAGCTTTGACCCTGAACTGATAGTAAGCGACAACAACGGAGAAACTTGGCGTCGGGAAAGCCCTTTTCAAAGCGTTGAGGGTCTCAACACCATAGCCAACGAACCCGGCACCAAGGTGATCAATCTCCAAAACCTGGTGCAAACTGAGGCCGGTACGCTGATCATCGTGGGCGGCGACAGCGAACTGATCTACAGCCACGACCTGGGCGAAACCTGGTCATTTGGGCTAAACCTCGAAGCCGAAGAAGAAGGTTTTCAACGCTGGGAGCTGCCAAGCGTCGTGGAGTCTGGTGGCCGGCTGGTGGCCATCGTGTACAGAGACACGCCCACTTCCAGCGCATTCCGTCTGAACTTTGCTTTTATCAGCGAAGACGAAGGCGCGACCTGGCGACGCATTCCTATCCCCGTTGAGCAGGGCAACACCGCACTGGCCAGCGCTGTGGTGGGCGCAGACGGCCGGCTTATCGTGGGCGGAACCAACGGCGCTATTTTTGTTTCTGACCTGGAGCAATTAGATCCCCAGGAGCCCACCAGGTTTACCGTCAGGGAGGGAGAGTCTCTAACCGTTGGGGTTCCGCGACCACCCATGGAAGGCGAGGTCATCCTTACGTATGTGCTGCGTTCCGGCACCGCAACAGCCGGCTCCGACTTCACCCAAACCATGGGTCAGCTCACCTGGATGGCCGACGACACGGCGCCGCAATCGGTAGTGGTCGACACCATCGACGATCCCCAGGCAGAAGAGCCGGAAATACTGCAGGTAGAGTTCGCCATGACCGGCGAGCTGATTGTGCGCTTTAGCTATAACGTCACCATTACCGACAACGAAGCCATTTTTGAACGAGGCGTAGCCATTGTGTCGGACGGCGTGATTACCACCAGCGAAGATGGCGCCAGCGACACTTTCGGCGCCGCGCTGTCTCGCGATCCAACCGATAACGTCACCCTAACCTTGAGCACCGACAGCCCGACGGAGGTGTCGTTTAGCCCGACAACCCTGGAGTTTACGCCGGCCAACTGGAACGTTGCCCAATCGGTCACCGTCACTGGTCTTGACGATAGCGTTCGCGATCGAAATCGCACAGTACAAATTCTGTTCACTCCTACCAGCAACGATACCAACTACCAGGACGCTGAACCGGGCATTGCTTACGTGATCAATCAAGACAATGAAAAAGAGGAGCTGGTATTCGCCAGTGGTTTTGAGCCTTAGTAGCCGGCTAATCCGGGTGTCGATTCGACCTTAAGCGACCGAGAGAACCAACACCTCAAGCGGTATACGCAGAGCCTCATGCAGCCACCGAATCATCGCCAGCGACAGGATGAGTTCTAGTTTTTCACGCGTAGGAGCGTCGGACTATTGATCATTTTTGAGTCCTAGTTACCCTGCTCCTGGCCCCTTTTTCGAAAGAACGCCGTATTAGTCCTCAACACCCTTAACCGATTTGAGTGCAGCCCCTATGTTCACTACCATCGCCGCCGGACTTTTCGTCGCGTCAATTTCCGTTAGTCCATTGACCCTGATCAAAGTCGGGGGGCAGTCGAGCGAGGCAATGAGAACGATGGGACATGCCAAAGTATATGTGTCGGAATACCTTGCGAGCAGCGGGGGAAAGATCCCCTCAAATAACGCAGAAGCCCGCCTGGACTCGCCGACGGCATTGGCGGCGAACAACCCCCTTGTTGAGACCGTCACTGTAGGCTACGGCACTATCTCGGCGACGTTCAGCGAAAAAGCGCACAAGCTGTTAAGGGGCCAAACCCTGGCTATGTCGGTGTGCGCGACGGAAGACTTCAGCGATTTTTATTTCACCTGTGGTCAGACATTTTGCAGTCATGGAAAGCTGGCGGTTCAAGGCGTCCAATCGGCATTCGAGCTCACCACGTTGCCCAACGACTATCTGCCCTTTGGGTGCCGAGGTAACGGATCTCTTATTGCCGAGGCAAAAGCCAAGGCGGCGCAGGGTGATCCCGAAGCACAAAGAATATGGAGCGCTATTCTGTTACAGGGGGCCGCCGTACCTCGAGACCTGGACGAGTCATTCGCCGTGGCAAAAGCGTCCGCAAAGGGTGGAAATGTCACCGCGTTGACCATCATTGGGGTGTTGTACTCCATTGGGGTTCCTAAGGGAGCGGAGCCGGATCTGGCGCGCACATTGGCATGGTGGCGATACGCCGAACGTCAGGGCCATCCAAGTATTGCGACCAATATCGCCAGCCTTTTACCAAGGTTGTCAGAGGAACAGGTACAGGCCGCAGAAGCGATCAAAGCAGAAATCCAGGCTGAGCTAGCCGATTCCAAACATTGATCAGCACCAGACCCTGAGTCAGGCGCAACAGGACCCTGACTCAGGAACTTTAGCAGGCTGTTGCGCCAGGTAGGTCTGCAAGTGGTCTCCTCGCACCAGCTCAACTCAGCAGCAGCGCCGAGGCCATGAAAATTTTCATTGCGCTCCGCCTCCTAACATCGCGTGTCGTGGCGCTTGGGGAGCGGCTGCGCTGAGCCAAATGACAAGCAATAAGTGTGTATGGTCCATTGATCTTGATTCCGCCAATCGTGGGGGGGTACCAGAAAGATCGAAAGACACCGAAAAATCCGCCAGCCAGATCGAAATCACCTGACGAGAAAGCGCCGATTTGAACCGAATCATCGAGCACGACCAAGTGTATTGAGAACTCTTGCCTGGGGTATTTCTTTACACGCTCCGCCGACAAATACTGATTTGCTAGCTAACCGACTTTTGCCCATCGCGTTGAATCGGTCGACCGTTGTAGGCCGGGCGTGAACGCTGATGAATGGGCTTACGGTTGAAGTTCGGAACGTTATTCGTTTTCAACATAGCGTAGGTCGGAAAGAAACTAACCTGCTGCAACACAATAGAAATTTCTTGATCTCGAATGGCCACCGGTTCTCCGTCAATAATGGGCGGGCGAAAACGGGCATTGCGCAGCAGGTTTTGGGCGTAGCGGGCGACTTTAAAGTCTTCGATGGTGTTATCGGGTTTCACGCGACGGGGTCGCCCGTTATCAGAGAGTCGGTAGGTGAGTGAGAGAGTGGAGCCCGGTTCGTCATTTCTAGCAATTCGGAACCGATCACTGGGAATCAGTTCAGCTTCTGCGAAGCGATCCAGCCAGTCTGTGAGCTGATGATCATTGGCCAGTTGCCAGGCAGATTGAAACTGCTTGATCGCCGGATTTTCCTGGTGCAGCGCCATCAGTATCTGACCAAAATGATGATGCATCTCTACCCGGTCACGGGCTGAGTAGTGCTCAGGATGCAGTGCCATGGTGGCTAACGCCGTTCTAAAATAGCGGAAGGCGCGGGTGGCAAAACGTGCGTATAGATGGGCGTGGGCCTGACCCACCATCAGCGACACCGCGTTCGGGTGGTATTCACCGTCTTGCGTCTCGGCTGACTTGAGTGCGTTCCGATAAACCGTCCAGGCATGCTCAAAAGCGAGGGTGGACAACAAATGGTTTGCCAGTCGCTGATTGGCCTCCACCGCCTGGTCGCTGGTGGACCCAAAAGCCTTTTCTGCGATGCGAAGAGCGCCACGCAGCTGTTGCTCGGCGAGCCAATGTTTGCCGTCCCACGCCAGGTAAGCCGCTTTTCGGTACATCAATGGCAGCTGCAGCGACGTGTCGGCGCCGCTGTTTAGGTGTAACACCTGCTGGGCTCTGGAGGTGGCGTCTGCAGCGGCGTCGTAGTTTTTCGATTGAGCCTGGGCGGTGGCCAACAATACCTGAACTTCCACCCGTTCCGATGCGTCTCGCGGGCTGTGTTTTTCAAGCAGGGTGGCGGCTCGAGTCAGCCTGGCTATGGCCATCGCTTTACGATCAAGCAGCAGCGCTGCACCGCCTTCCTTGGCCAGGGCAAGGGCCAATGCAACGGGATTTTCCGTATCCCCATCCAGGCTGGCGGTCACCTGAGCTAACTGCTGAAGGAACTTCTCGTCTACTTGGTCAGGCAGCCAGTCGTGGTGGTTGCGGACAAATGCCAGATCGTCTTCAGCGAGGGTGCGTTGGTTGTCAACGCATTCCAAGGTCATGCATTTTTCTTGGGCCGATGCAGGCAATGAAAGAACTAGGAAAAACGTCGCGGCAATCGTTCTAAGCGCAGTCATGGGGTGTCCTTTCGTTGCAATAGTACCTGTTGAGTAACGAGGCGCTGCGAAAAAGTTCGATTAACCCTCTAGCTGATCACTTTTTGCATCATCTTCGGGGTTGGCCAGCCGGCAGTGACCGCCTGGTAAGCCGCAATCGACCCCGTACAACGGTCTGAACTCCATCATCTGCAACTCTTCTGAGATGGCTTTGCGCTGGGCATCTGTTAGTTGCGCTTCAGGTTCCGACCACGGCGATCGCGCCACCAGACCAATGCCGACAGCGCTCACCAGCAGTGCCGCGATGGCAAAGACGCGATGGACGGAACGCCGGCGTTTTTGTGCTGACAGCGAAACGCGCTGCATCACTGCCTGGGAGAAGTCAGTACGAAGGGCAGGCGCGGAAATTGCCCGAAACCCCTGGGTGGATTCAAGCAGCCGTTGCTGAAAATTTGCACACGCCGGACACGCCGCCAGGTGTTGCTCCAGCGCTGGATCCGACTGCTCCGGCGCTTCCAACAGTTGATTTCTTAATGCATCACAGTTCATGGTCAACCTGTTCCATTAGTAGCTTTCGCGCGCTGTGTAGTCTAGATCGCACTGTGCCAATCGGTATCTGCATCACTTGCGCAATGTCTTCGTAACTTAAGCCTTCCCATTCCCGCAGCATCAGCGTTTGCGCCAGGTCTTCGTTGTGCTGAACAAGGAACGTGAGCGCTTGATCGAGCGAGCGGCGCAATTGCTCCTCGCGGTCTGGCTGCGGTATGCCGGACAGTTCCACTAGGCCATCGTCCAGTTCCTGCCGGCCTTGTTGATGCCGGCGCTGGGCTCGATGCCAGTTGCTGATGGTGTTCTTGGCCACCGAATACAGCCAGGTCTTGACGCTGGACTTCGCTTTGAATTTTCGCGCGCTGGTGAACGCAGCAATAAACACTTCCTGGGTTACGTCTTCAGCGTCTTTTGTACCCACCCGTTGGTCCCAGGTGACAAACCGGTGCACGCGGAGTTTGTGGCGGTGCACAAACCGTTCGAACGATTTCAGGTTACCACGAGCCGTTTGTTCGATCAGCTCTCGGTCGGGTGGGTCGGCGCTCAGTTTTCAAAATCCAGGTTTTCAGGCTTCGTCGATGGGCGCTGCGAATTGGTAGACGGTACACTCAAATTCACCGTTTCGAGAGTGAAGTCATCGAACTGCACTTCACCTTTACCGGTGGACAGGACGCCAAAAAAGATGCTCTCAGCGTTTTGCGGCACGTCCAGCACAATTGAATACTCAGCCCAATCCGTAGAGCCAGTAATCGGTCGGTCGTGCATATTGTCGAATTGCAGTGTGGGCTTTTTACGCCCGTCCACGCGCATCCACATGGCGGCGCTCAGAGCGTCAATCGTTCGGATTCTGGCGCTCAGCCGAATCCGCGTGCCTTTATAGTCAGAGGCGCTAATTTTCTGCATCAAGGTGCCGAATGGCTTAGGTTCGTTGACGGCGGGCATAATGTAGGCGACTTTGCTGTTACCGATAGTGGCGATACCCATGTCGTAGTGTCTGGGCTTTGATCCAGCCTTGACCCAGTTAACGGGGAGCAAATCGTCGGCCAAGGCGATGCCTGAGGTTAGGCAGAGCACGGTAGCCATAGCGCGGAAAATCAACGTCATCACACACACCTGTTATCGGGTATTGATAACTAAGTATCGCTCAAGGCGCAAAAAGTTCGCCAGCCACAGAGCTTACGATCATCGGCGGACATCTAACGCGTTGAAGTTATGCTTATCAGGCGGCTCTAGACGAGTCAGGTGGAGCGGACGGCGTTGGCTCCGGGTCTGCGGTAAGCCCAACCTTGCCAAACAGACGACTAATTCTCAGTTGGAGGCCGCGCACAAAAGAAAACACTACGGGAACAATTAGCAGACTTAGCACGGTGGAGGAAATCAGGCCGCCGATGACGGCGATGGCCATGGGCTGGCGGAAACTGCCGTCGCCGCTTAAGTTCAGCGCCAGCGGCGTCATGCCGGCAATCATGGCCACGGTGGTCATCAGGATCGGGCGGGCCCGTTTGCGGCAGGCGTCTACCAGCGCGTCCACTCTGGAGGCACCTTCGTCATGCATGCTGACGATAGCGAAGTCCACCAGCAGGATGGCATTTTTCGTCACAATGCCCAGCAGCATCACTAAGCCGATTAGGGAGGGCAGGCCCAGCTCGCCGCCGGTAGCCAGCAGCGCCATCATGGCGCCGCCCACCGATAGCGGTACAGCGGACAAGATTGTGACGGGCTGGAACCAGTCTTTAAACAGGAGAACCAGCACGCAGTACACACAGAGCACGCCAGTGCCCATGGCCAGGGCAAAGCCGCCGAACAAATCCTTTTGAACTTCGGCATCGCCGGATTCCATCAGCGTTACGGATCTGGGCATCGTTAACACCGATGGCAATGCTTTGGCGCTGGCCAGTGCGTCGCCCAAGGGGTAGCCGCCCAGGTCTGCGGTAATACTGACCTGGCGCTGGCGATCGTAGCGGTTTATCTGGGTAGGCCCGCTGGACACGGTGATATCGGCAACGCTGTCCAATGGCACCAGGCCGTTTCTGCTGGGTACCCTGAGGCTCGAAATGGCGTTGAGGTCGGTGCGCAAGGCTTTCGGCATGATGACTCGAATGTCGATCTGGCGTTGGTCCAGATTGAGTTTTGCCAGTGACGAATCGAAGTCGCCGCTTAGCGCGACTCGTAACGTTGTGCCGATACTTTGGGTGGTTACGCCCCGTTCGGCGGCGCGCTGTGCGTTGGGTCGAACCACAATCTCAGGCCGCTCCAGGCTGGCGGTTGAAGTGACGCCGCTTAGGTAAGGCACCGCTCGCAGTTCGCCCTCAATCGCCTTGGCGGTGGCCGTCAGTGCCCGCGGGTCGTCGCTGGCCAGGATGATTTCGAGGCGACGGCCGGGCCCGCCGCCGGTCACCGAGAAGCGTCCGCCGGGGACGTTTTCCAGCCGGGCTCGCAGTTCTCGTTCAATGTCGGGCTGGGAGCCTCGCTCACTGCGGTCAGTTAGAACCACCGATAGGGTTGCGTTGCGCACTTCCCCCGCCGTAGCGCGGCCGGTCTTGCCCGCAGTGGTAAATATGCTGGCCACGCCGGGCATGTCGGCAATGGCCTGGCGAGCTGACTCGGCAATTTCTACCGTCGACTGAAGGCTTGAGCCCGGTGGAGTCTCTATGCTGACGGTGGTGGTGCCGCTATCAGACGCTGGAATAAAGCCGGTGGGTATCAGCGGCACTAGAGCGACCGAGAGCACAAAAAAGCCCAGCCCGGCGGCCATGGTAGTTTTGCGGTGGTGCAGGCACCAGGCCACCAGTTTCAGGTATCGCGCAAGAAGCGGGCCGTCTTGTTCCGGCTTTGAATCCGCCTCGCTGCGCACCAGCCAGACAGCCATCATCGGCGTAATAATTCTCGCAACCAGCAGTGACACCATCACGGCAAACACCACTGTCCAGCCGAACTGTTTAAACACCAAGCCGGGAATACCGCCCATAAACGCGGTGGGCAAAAACACCACCACCAGCGTGGCGGTTGTGGCAACCACCGCTAGGGCAATTTCTTTGACCGCGTCCACCGTAGCTTTACGCACGGGTTTGCCCTGGCGGATATGTCGGGCGATGTTTTCCACCTCAACAATGGCGTCGTCGACTAAGATTCCCACCACCACAGCCAGTGCCAACAGCGTAATGGTGTTAAGTGAGTAACCAGCCCAGGACATAAACGCGAAAGCGGGAATGATGGACAGCGGCAACGCCACCGCACCAATCAGCGTCGCCCGCCAGTCGCGCAGAAACAGCCAGATCACCAGCACCGCCAGGATCGCGCCTTCATACAGCATATGCATCGAACCGTCGAAATCTCTCAGAGTGGCACCAACCGTGGTGGCCACCAGCTGAAACTGCACGTCGGGATTGGTCTTGCTGATGGTGTCAATTTGCGCAGCCACTTTTTCGGCCACGGTAATCTCGTCAAAGCCTTTAGTGCGCAGCACCTGAAATCCCACTGCCGGTCTGCCGTTGTATAAGGCGGCCTGGCTCAGGTCGGCATGAGTGTCGGCTACCGTTGCCACCTGGTCCAGACGAATGGCGCGGCCGTCGCCCAGGGCAAGGGGCAGGCTGGCAAGCTCGGCTGCGGTGCGAACGGTGGCAATGGTGCGCACCCCCTGTTCTCGCCCGCCCAGCTGGCCGCGGCCTCCGGAAGCTTCAGCCTGCACGGTGCGCAGGGCGCGGGAAATATCGGTGGCGGTGACGTTCAAAGACGCCAGTCGGGTAGGGTCGACGATGACATGGACCTCGCGCTGCACGCCCCCAAGGCGCACAAACTCGCCTACCCCCGGCACGCCGAGAACCGCTTTGGCCAGCGTGTTGTCCACGAACCATGACAGCGCCTCCTGGTCGCGCCGCTCGCTGTACACCGCGTAGCTGATCAGAGCGCCGCTGCCGCCTATTTTTACGCTGTTGATTTGCGGTTCTTCCATGTCGGCGGGTAAGTCCGAACGGATCCGATCTATCGCATCTTTGACGTCAGCTAAAGCCTGAGGCAACAAGGTCTCCAGCTCAAAGTCGGCGAAGATCGCAACGCTTCCGTCGGTAATGGTGGTGCGCAGATGGCGAAGCCCTATCAGGGTGGCCATGGAGTCTTCCACGGGCCGGGCAATTTCGGTTTCAAGCTGAGCAGGCGCTGCGCCGGGCAGGCGCAGGGTCACGTTAACCCGGGGCAGATCCAGGTCGGGGAAGCTCTGAATATTGAGCTGCTTAAAACCCACGATGCCGGCCAGGGTGGCCAGCACAAACAGCAAAATGGACGGCGTTGGGTTACGGATTGACCAGGTGGCTAAATCCATCGTTAGTTTCCGCTTTCCTCAACCACTTTTACCAGATCACCGTCATTTAAGAACCCAGCACCTTTCAGAACCAACAGGTCTCCGGGCGTCACCCCGGACAAAATTTCGATGAGTTGGTCCTCCCGACGACCGGTTTGCACTATCCGCTGCGTCACGCGATTGCCATCAAGCTGAAACAACAACGACCGGCCGTCACGAATGACGATGCAGGCCGCAGGAACCGCAATGGCTGGAGCGTTAGCTAGCAGCAGACGCCCGCTGGCAAACATGCCCGATCGCGCCGTGCTGTTGTCGTCCAGATCCACATAGGCCAGGCCGAGGCGAGTCTGGCTGTTTAAGTCTCCCGCCAGTTGCCGCAACGTGCCAGTGGTACTGCTGCCATCGGGTAGCGTGATTTCGGCGGAAATTCCCGCAATTACGGCTGCAAACTGTCGAGGGTTAAGCTGGGCACGCCACTCCAGGCGATTTTGCCGAATCATCCGGAACAGCTCGCTGCCCGGCTGCGGAACTTGGCCCAGCACCGCGTCGCGGGAAGTAATCACCCCGTCATCGGGGGCCAATATCTGTGTGTCTTCCAGGCGAATTTCCAGGGCTTTCAATGAGGCTGCCGCTGACGCTTCCTGAGCCGCTGCGGTCTCGGCAGTGGTTACGGCTTGCACCATGTCCTGCTCGCTAACAGCGCTGGATTTCCCCAGTTTAAGCAGTCGATCTCGATCCTGCCGTGCTTGCTTGTGAGTGGCAGCGGCCTGGGCCAGGTTGGCCGTTGCCTGGGTGATGTCTACCTGAACGGTGCGCGCATCGAATTGGGCCAGCACTTCATCGCGCTGCACTGCGTCACCCACGTTGGCCGAGATGTCCACCAAGGTCAGCCCTGAAACCCGAGCGGACACCACGGCTTCCTGCCACGGCGCAATGGCGCCCTGAGCCTCAATCACCTGGGGCCAGCTGACGGATCTTGCCGCGGCGGCCGTGACCACCGCTACGGGTTTTGGCGCCGCCGCTTCAGCCGGTTCATCGTCGGCCTGGCTGGGCATGATGGGCCAAACGCCGATAGCAATTACGGCGAGGATTCCCAGCAGTGAAAACGCAAGCTTGTTCATGAAGGTCTCATTAAGAACAGGGGTTTATTAGGTGGTCATAGGGCGAACGCTAGCAGGATTGGCTGACCATCGAAAGATTATCTCCCCGAACCGCGTAATCGTCGTGTGAATACTCTGCCCCCGATGGGGCGAATCAGTGTCGGCGCCGACTGCCGTGCTTGTGTGCAATGCGCTGTCTTTGACCTCGGTCTTCGGGTCGACGCACTTGGGCCATGCGCGCCTTGGCGGCGCGGGCGGCATTCACTGGGTCTACCACGGGAGCCGGGTAATCGCCGGGAATGCTACAGCCCGCGTTGGCCTGGAGTGTTCCGGTCATTCGCCAGGGTTCGTGAATCCAGGAGTCGCTGACGCCGGCAAGTTCAGGCACCCAGGTGCGAACGAACTGGCCGCTGGGGTCTTGATCGAACGACTGCTTAATGGGGTTATAAATACGCAGTGCATTGATGCCAGTGGTGCCGGACTGCATTTGCATCTGGCTGAAGTGGATGCCGGCTTCATAGTCGGTGAACATTCGCGCCAGGTGCAGCGCAGGTTGGCGCCAGTGTAGCCATAGCTGATAGGACGCAAACGACACCAGCATGGCGCGCATGCGAAAGTTCAGCCAGCCGGTGGCGTTCAGGTAGCGCATGCAGGCATCCACTAAAGGAAACCCGGTTTGGCCGGTTTGCCAGGCGTGAAATTTATCCGTGTCGAAACAGTCCTCCCTCAGTCCGTCAGCGCTGGGATCTAAGTTTTCAAATTCGATGCGGGTTTCGCTTTCCAGTTTTTGGATGAAATGGCAGTGCCAGTGCAGGCGTCCTTCGAACGCCTTCAATGCTTTGGACCAGTTCCCGCCTTTGCCTTTGCTCAAAGTCTGAGCCCGCCAGGTACGTTGGGCAAGTTCTCGAATCGATACGGTTCCCAGGCTCAGGTGAGTGCTGAGTCTTGAACAGCTGTCCTCGGCGGTTTGCGGGCTGGACAGCTCGTGGTGGTAGTGCTCACCACGGCTGGAAAAAAAGCTGTGCATTAGCTGCCTTCCCGGCGCAATGCCGCCGGCTTGAACGGTCACCTGGTCAATCTCTACAGGCGGCTGCCACTGTTTCCATCCCGGGGTAGATGCACTGCTTTGCCAATGCCGTTCGGTGGGCAACTGGGCCAGCGGCAGGCGCATCTGCTGTTTCCATAATCCGGCCCACCCGTCCCGCTGGCGCAGCGCCCGAAATACACCGAACTGGCGCTGCTCTTGCCATGGCACCTGCTGGTCTTTGCACCAGCGTCGAACGGCAATGTCTCGCTGATCGGTCCAACGGGTGCCGGTTTCCTCGTGGGCGTGAAGCTTAAGGTCGCCAAACTCCTGCCGGAGCGTTTCTAAAACCTCAACCGCGTTGCCAACGCGAACGCAAAGTTCTCCGCCTTCGGCTCTGAGTGCCTCATCCAGGGAAGTCAAACTGTCCAGGAGAAAGCGCCATTGTCGCCAGGAGCGGTCGGGCTGCTGCCATAGCTCAGGCTCAATAATGTAGAGCGGCAGAGTAGACCCGAGGGCCAGGGCGGTTGCCAGGGCGTCATGGTCTTTAACCCGCAGGTCGCGTTTGAACCAGACAACGTTCATCAACGTAAGGGTGCCTGCAAAACCGTCAGGCTGGGGCAATGGCCGTCAACCCGGAGTGAACAGATCGCTGAACAAGCCCGGCTTGGGCGTCAGAAGTGATATGCCGTCAATTAAGAGCGGCCTTGCGGCGGCTGAAGGCTCAGGCTGCCTGCTTGCGGGTAAACACCCAGTTGTCACCCTTGGAGCGTTCTTCGTTAAACCCGTAACCGTCGTAGTCAAACTCTCGTAATTGTTTGAGAGACTTCACGCGCTGGTCAATCATGTATCGGGCCATGGACCCTCGAGCTCGCTTGCCGAAAAACGACATGAATTTGTACTGGCCGTTTTTGTAGTCCAAAAACTTCACGTTGATGAGGCGCGCATCGATGGCGTCGCTGTGCAACACATTGGCGTACTCGTTGCTAGCCAGGTTAATGAGCGCACGGTGGTTGTTCTCAGATATTGCTGTGTTCAGTGCGTCAGTGACTTTGCTGCCCCAAAATTCGTACAGATCTTTACCGCGTTTGGTTTTCAGCGCAGTCCCCATTTCCAGTCGATAGGGCCGCATTCGATCCAGCGGGCGCAGCAGGCCATGCAGGCCGCTCAAAATTCGCACATGTTTTTGCGCGTAGTTGTGATCTCTGGCCGACAGGGTGGGAGCATCCAGCCCCAGGTACACGTCACCCTTAAACGCGTGGATGGCGGGCCGGGCCGCATCGGGCTCAAACGACGGGCTCCAGTCTGCGTAGCGCTGAACGTTCAACTCAGCCAGCGCGTCGCTGATCTTCATTTTGGCCGAAAGATCCGTTGGCGAAAGCTTGCGCAGGTGGCTGATCAGCTCAGTGGATTCAGCAACAAATTCCGGTTCCGAGAACTTTTTGGTTGTCAGAGGCGTTTCAAAGTCTAAGGTTTTTGCCGGTGACAATATGGCAAGCATGGGGGTTTTCGCTGTTCGAAAGAGCTGCCTAGTTTACCTCTACCCGTCGCTGATTTGTATCGGGAAATGTCCGATCTGGAGCTGCCGCTAGGCCATTTTGGGGCGTTATGGCGACCTCAATAGATCATTAGTTAGGCGTGGGCTGATCCGCAATTGGCGCGGCTTGCGCTAATACCCATAACGCGTTCAGGTAATTGATTGATGACAATCCCCTATTTTTGGTCCCGCAGCGGGCAGAACACCTTTCCAATCCAGCAAGTCCCGTTGCGTATTACCCTCAGTGTTATGGCTTTGCTGTGGGGTGGTGCGAGTCAGGCCCAGGAGCTGGTCAGCGTGGCAGGCGATGGTAGCCAGGGAAACTCCTTTAGCCAGGAGGCCAGCATTTCGGACGACGGGCGGTATGTCGCATTCCAATCCTCAGCCTCCAATTTTGCCTTAGGTGATGTGGCGCCGACCGCGTCTTTTGGCGTGGCCGACAGCGATATCTTTGTGGTGGATACGCAAACCGGGGCGATTGAACTGATCAGTGCCGATCCTATGGGCCTGCCGGTTAACGGCAGCAGCGATGCCGAAATATCCGCTGATGGGCGGTATGTGGTTTTTGTTTCCAGGGCGTCAAATCTGGTGGCCAACGACACCAATGAACAAAGCGACGTATTTTTCTTTGACCGCGAAACCCGCATTGTCCAACGAGTGAACCTGGGCCCTGGCGGCGCGCAGGCCGATGGGCAGAGTGACGGCGTGGCCATTTCTGCGGACGGCACCACGGTAGCCTTTGAGTCGACCGCGGCAAACCTGGTGGCGGGCGACACTAACAGCCGTCGTGACATCTTTGTGTGGCGGCGAGACAGCGGACTGATTCAGCGGGTGAGCGCTGCAGCCAACGGCGATGAAGCCGACAATTCCAGCGATCAGCCAACCCTTTCCGGCAATGGCCAGTTCGTGGCGTTCGAGTCCAATGCCACCAATTTGGTGGCGGGGGATACGAACGAGCGGCGAGATATCTTTCTGGTGAACTTAGGGGCCAATACGATTGAGCGGGTAAACCTTCGGCCAGACGGTGGCGAAACTGACGCCAACAGCGAACATCCCTCGATCAGCGACGATGGCCGCATCATCGCGTTCGAATCCCGGGCGACAAACCTTACCGATGACGTGCTCAATGGCACGAACAATATTTTCGTGAAAGACCGTGTCAGCGGCGAGGTCAGCTTGGTGAGCAGATCTACGAGCGGGATCAGCGCTGATGCATTTTGTGAATGGCCATCGGTGTCTCCCGATGGCCAGTTGGTGGTATTCGACTGTCCAGCCAACTCACTGGTGAGCACTGATACAGGCGGCGTTGAGAGTGTTTTTCTGCATGATCGCACCGCCGGCACAACCAGCCTGATTTCTACCGGTGTTCAAGACCCCTCGGGAAACCAGGGCAGCAACCGGCCGTCCATGGGTCGCGATGCGGTGGCCTTTGCGTCCCGCGCTACCAATTTGGTTGTTGACGATACTAACGATGCGGAAGATATTTTTGTGGTTCGCTTCACCGTGTTCAGCAACGGATTCGAATCGACTCAATAACGCTCATGGGGCTAGTAGGACGGATCGGTTATGCTGGGTGCAGCGCCCGAGCTGGCGAAACGTAACGCGTTCATCCCGAAAGCCCAATGTATTAGTCCATGTCGTCCGTCGTTCTTTTCAACAAGCCTTTTCGAGTGCTGTGTCAGTTTTCACCTTCGGGCGACAAAGCGACCTTGGCAGACTACATCGATATTACTAATGTTTACCCAGCAGGCCGGTTGGATTTTGATAGTGAGGGTTTGCTGGTATTAACTGACGACGGAAAGCTGCAGTCTCGTATAGCCAATCCGCGCCATAAGCAGGTGAAAAAGTATCTGGCTCAGGTGGAAGGCTGTCCGTCACCAGAGACGTTGGATAACCTGCGTCGGGGCGTGATGCTCAAAGATGGCCGCACCCAGCCGGCAACAGTTACCGCCGTTGATCAGCCCGAGGGTTTGTGGCCCCGCGAGCCGCCCATTCGTTATCGCGCCAACATTCCTACCCACTGGGTGAAACTGGAAATTCGCGAGGGCAAAAACCGACAGGTGCGGCGGATGACCGCGGCGGTGGGCCATCCAACGTTGCGCCTGATTCGCACCGACGTTGGGCAATGGTCGGTTGCCGGCTTGGCGCCTGGTGAATGCAAGGTGATGTCGCTTTGATCTTCTGCATGAAGCCGCCGGGGATACCCCAAAGATTGGCTGTCAAAAACATCGCTACGGGTTTTACATGGGGACGTATAGAAAAACGGCCATTTGGCGGGTATAATAAGCCAAATGGCAACTTCTGGATGATTCGCCAATGGCCCTTCCTGATCGATCCGCCCCTGATACCAACTACCGCAGTCAGGTAGACCTCATTCGTTCCGGCGTGCCGGTGGAAGACGCGGTGGCGGTGATGGAATCCTGCCGAATCCCTATAGCCCGATTTGCCGGATTGCTAGGCACCTCCGAGCGCAAGTGGAGCCGGCTTCGCTCTGAAGGTGCGGGCACCCTGCTCAGCGCGGTGGAAAGTGATCGTTTGCTGCGGGTGCGAGAAGTGCTGGAGCACGCGGTGGAGGTGTTCGACCGAGACGAAGATGCCATCACCTGGTTGTCGACCCCCCTGCAGGCCCTGTCTGGCGATACGCCGCTGTCGTTGTTGGACACCGATGCCGGTATCCGGGCAGTGGATGCCGTTCTGACTCGGCTGGAGTTTGGGGTGTTTGGTTAGATCCAGCGCCCCAAGCCACGCTTGATGATTGTCTACCGGTTAACACTGGCCAAGTACGTCGACAGCGCCTTTTCCGGTGAAGGTTCGCGTCGGGTTGGCGGTCGCTGGACGCCGCCAGGTTATCGGGCCGTTTACGCCTCAAGCTCCATTGCGCTGGCGGTGCTTGAAACGCTTGTTCACGCTGATGCCGCCGTGATGCCCAAACATTTTGTTTTCCCCGTGACGGTACCAGACGCCATTTCTATTCAGGTGATTTCAGCGGCCCAACTGCCCGACGGCTGGCAATCCACACCGGGCCCCGAGGCTCTCCAGACGCTAGGTCAGGCCTGGCTGGAGTCGGCAGATGCCTGCGTCCTGAAAGTACCTTCCTCACTGGTGCCTCAGGAAAGTAATTTTGTGCTCAACCCTGTACACAAAGATTTCCAACAGCTGCAGCGCGGAAAGCCCGAATCCTTCGTCATTAATCCGCGGCTGCTTTAATGATTTTGGTTACACTAAGCTGATGCGCCATCCTGCTTCTGAATACCTCGCCGACACACGACCACCGCTGATCGCTCTGTCGATCCGGATTTCGATCTACTACCTGGTGCTGGGTTTGCTGGTGACCGCGTTATTTAACTTTGCCCCCTCGGTGGCGCAGCACTTTCCTGTCGGCGGCCTGGAAGAGGTCGCGGCCAATGACCCTGCCTTGCGTGAGCTGAACAACGCGTTGATGAGCGGCGATCAGTCCCGCGCGGCACAAATCACCGATAACGACCAGGTGCTGGGTTCCCGACTGGACGGGGCCATCAAGCTGCTGATTGCCATGATCTGCACCATCACGCTGATGCTGCCAGTGTCCTGGCTGTATCAATGTATCCACATCAACGGCGAGCAGGATCACTCGCTGGATGAAACGGCGCTCATCTTGCCAACGGTGGTGGCGGGAATTGTCACGGTGGTTCAGCACAGTCTGGCGCTGGCCTTTAGCCTGGCCGGCATAGTGGCAGGAGTTCGGTTTCGTCGGGCGCTCAGCGACACCTTCGATACGCTGTTTATTTTTGTCGCCATTGGTGTGGGGATTGCTGCGGGCGTGGGCTCGATTGAAATTGCCGCGGTGATGACGATGTTTTTTAACTTCGCCACCTTGGGTATTTGTTTGTTCGGCGATGGTCTTGAAACCCAGCATGCAGCGGTGAAAAAGATGGAGCGACGAGTGCGCAAACAGGAAGAGGCAGCTGCGCGAGAAAAAGAAAAAGCCGCAGAAGCTGACCAACCAATAAACGTTCAGCCCCCGGAATCATCATGATGGTGCGGTATGGGTTATTTCGCCGACAATCGCTGCTGATGCGTGCTCCGGTTTTTCTGTTGGCGTTAGTGCTGGTTGCCTGCGTCTCCCAAGCCACCGAAAGAGACAACGTAGAGCGGGTGGTAGCGGTGGGGGATCTTCACGGCGACTACAATCAATTTGTCGCCGTATTGGAAGAAGCCAACATCATTGATTCGCGCCAGCGCTGGAAAGGTGGCGAAACCCACCTGGTCCAGATTGGCGATGCTCCGGACCGGGGGCCCGACACGGACAAAATCATTGCGCTGTTAAAAGCGTTGGAGCGCCAAGCCAAAAAAGCCGGCGGTGAAGTGCATGCCCTGATCGGCAATCACGAAGCGATGAACATGAGCGGCGACCTGCGTTACGTGCACCCGGGCGAATATGCAGCATTTGTAGATCGGCGCTCACGCAAGCGCCAGACGGACTATTATCGGCGCAGCGTGGAGTTCATCAAAAACAACCAGCCGGAAGAACAGTGGCCGGCCTTCGATAAAGCTCACCGCGAGGCGTTTAACAAAAAATACCCGCTGGGTTATGTGGAACACCGCAGCGCCTGGTCACCTGGGGGCGAGATTGGTCAGTGGGTGCTTGAGCACGACGCCGTTGTGCGGGTGAACGACAGTCTGTTTGTGCATGGCGGTATTGCGCCGGATCAGCCACTGTTGCCGGTCGAGCAGATTAACCAACAGGTTCGTGAAGCGTTGCAAAACGCGGCTACCTCTAACAGCGAAACCATCATTGATTCGCCGCAGGGGCCACTGTGGTATCGCGGTTTGGCGGTGATGGATGAGACGGCGGAAAACGAAGCCTTGCTGGATAAGATGCTGGCCTTCTATGGGGTTAAGCGCATTGTGATTGCCCACACTCCGGTGGTGCGAACCATCCTGCCGAGATTTAGCGGCAAAGTAATTTTGGCCGACGTGGGGTTGGCGGCTTACTACGGCGGCGCACGGGCCAGCTTGGTGATCGATGATACCGGGCCTTACGCGCTGTTGGCCGGCGAGCGAGTGGATTTACCGGCGAAGGACCAGGGTGTTGACGCCTTGGTGGCTTACCTTCGCGCCGCCGCCGCGCAGATGCCTGACCCTTCGGGCACCCTGCAGTACATTGATCGATTGCTCAACCCCGACAACGGTCAATAATTTCTCGGCGGCTGCGCTGCTCGTCGTTGATGATCTGGTAAAACTCGTTGATGTATTTCAGCGCCGACTCGCGTGATGATTCTTTTAGTGTCCCATCGACAAAGAGTTGTTCGATAGCCTGACGTTGTTGGTTAAAACGCTCGAAGGTGCGATTCCATATGGCTTCGTCTTTTTTACACAGCCCTGTGAAATACCGCTTGCGCACTGAGTTACCCGGGACATTTTTTGACGCCCTCGCATACGATGGGTCGACAATGCCGGCGTGATCAAAATCGTAGGGCACCGGCAGAAATCCTTCGTCGGCCTGCCGGTCCACCAGCAGCCGCATATTGTGACAACAGGTTCGATCCGGTGTGGCCGCTCGGGACGTTGAGTAGTCGTTGTTGCCGATAAAGTACTGAAACACCTCTACCAGCGCTGAGTGTTCGGGATTTAGCCTGGACATGGCCACGTCCTCTCGTTCCAAATCCAACCCCAGACGCTTGGCCGTATCGCCGTCACTTTCAATGATAAAGGCAAAGTCGGTACGTGATTTGCTGCTGCCGGCTTCAGCGTAGGTCAGGTTCAACAGGCGGGTACGAAAGTGTAGGGGCGTGATCTTTTCCAAAGCCCGATAACTCAAGTATTCCAGCATCAGCCACTCCCGTGCCCGAGCACCTGGACTGCAAGGACCCACAAGCTTTATCTTGTTTTGTCCCTTAAAAAGCGTCTTTTTCACTTGGCCCTTTTTGAAATTAATCTGCAACGGAATATGGCGGCAGTTTTCCCGCCGGAAGTTTCCCCGTGGCCGCACGCCGACGGACAGCTGGACCGTTTCACCCGCGTCGTTTGTATACTCCCAGGTGCCCTCAAAGGACGGGCGTTGAGGGTCTTTTCTGGCTCGGTAGATCGCCTTGTGGGGTGCGCTGAGTGTCACGTTCAGCGCGCTGTCCACGTCATAAAGCGGCGTATCGGCGGTCTGTCCCACGGTGCTGATAGACACAACTGTCAGCAGTAGCATTGTCCGGATGAATTTCATTGGCGCGTAACTGGATTTGTTCGCAGTACTAATACGCATCAAGGGGTGTGCCGGGAGCTGCGGCCATCCAACATTTGCGGGCCTGAATCAGTTGTTCTAGATCTTCCGGCGCCAGGGTGTGAGGTTCGACCCGCGGCCTCCCCGAGTTTGGATCAAACAAGGCGTTGCGCTTTTTATCGCCGCGCAGTCGATTGCGCAGCAGTCGACCCAGCACCGCCAGGATGCCACTGATCGGCGCTTTAGGGTGTGCGCCCACCGCACTGGCATCGCCACGAGCGAAGCGGCCATGGACGCGTAGTTTCACCGGGCCAACGTTCGCTTCCGTGGCCTGCTTGAGTACCGGATTTATCAGGCCAATGAATGGCAGGTCGCTGGTCACCGTGTTGGCCAGCGGCGTGTTGCAGCAACGGGCATACCAGCGATACAGGCCTTTAGGCTTCAGGCGCACACAGGCCAGGTTTTCTTGACCGGCGGTAAATTCAAAATGACGCGGCGACATCTGAAAAATCTGCGTGCCGCCATAGTCGTCTAGCACCCTGTCGGCTTTGTCGAGAAAGTGGGCAAACAGCTGACAGTCATCGCAATAACAAACGCAGTGATTAACATTTTTCGCTGATACGTTTTTCGCTATGCCTCGCAAGCGACCGCATGCGCATTGCACGTCCAGATCTTGAGTCATTATAAGCCGCCAGGGTAAGGGTGTCCCAGTTTAGCGAGGTTTAACAGACATTTCTGTTGGAGAGTTACAAGAATGTAGCGGCGGGTTTCTATCGATTGTGAACTGATGCCACTCCGATAGCCTGGCGCTGTCGATAGGCGGATGCACTGACCCCAAACTCGTCGCGAAACGCACGCCCGAAGCTCGACAGAGAAGAAAAACCGGTGCCGTAGGCAATTTCTGAAATCGCCAGTTCCTTGTCATCCAGCCAGGCCCGCGCCGCCTGCAGGCGAATTCTTCGGATCAGCAGCGTGGGTGTGGTATTGAGTTCACTTTTAACTTGGCGGAACAGATTGGACCGGCTCATGCCCAGGGCCGAGGCGATGGCGCTGACGCTGAGTTCTGGGTCGCCAAGGTGTTCGATCACAAAGTTCTGAATGCGCCGCTCAAGCTCCGCGCGAGGTTCGGGGCTGGCCGGGAGAGCCCGGCCGCGCAGGCGCTCAGCACTGGCCATCACGGCATTGACTCTAGCCAGCAGCACTTCACTGTCAAAGGGCTTGGCAAGAAACTGATCGCCACCGGCTGCCAGCGCGGCAATTTCATCGCTGGCGCCACCCCGAGCGGTTAGGAATAGCACCGGAATGGCCGCTTCGTCGTCACCGCTGCGCAGCGCAGCCACCATTTCCAGGCCGTTCATCGTCGGCATCATCACGTCGGTGACAATAACATCGGGCAGATGTTCGCGAGCCATCTTTAGGGCTTCCATTCCATCGCTAGCCAGCAGTACAACAAACGATTCACTAAGAATCGACGACACGTAAGTTCGAAGGTCCGGGTTGTCGTCAACGACCAACACCTGGCGTTTAGCGGTGGACTCGGGTTTCGTTGAAGCCACCTGTTCTAATCGAGGCAGTTCAACCTGAAGAAGCGCTCCGCCCAAACTGGCGCTGTCGTCAATCCTCACCGTGCCTCGATGCAGTTCGATCAGTTCTTGCACCAGAGACAACCCAATACCGGTACCGGGTTCTGAGGCATCGCGTTTCAAGCGTGAAAAGCGGGCAAATGCCTCGTCCCGATCTTCTGCATCTATACCAGGACCCGAATCCTCAACCGTAATCAATACCCGATCTTGTTTGCTGCTGACCCGGACTCGCACGGTGCCGCCTTTGGGGGTGTATTTGACGGCGTTGGAAAACAGGTTGGAGAAGACGTTTTCCAGCTGTTCGCGATCGCCAACGACGGGACAGCCGTTGGCCACGTCCAATTCCCAGCCGATGTCTTTTGCCTCAGCCAGCCCGGCAAAGGGCTCAGACACGGCGCGGACCACTTCGCTACAGCTGATGGGCTCCAGGTTCAGTGCCATAACGCCGGACTCAACGCGCTCCAGGTCGAGGATCTGGTCCACCATGCGATTGAGCCTTCGCGCGTTGCGCAGCATCATGGCCTCATCTTCAGCAGTCACGGCGCGGCGTCGCTGAGCGCGTTCTTCCATGGGTCCCAGAATGAGGGACAGGGGCGTTCGCAGTTCATGGCTGATGCTGCCAAACAGTCGTGAGCGGGCTTTCGCGTTAGTTTCGATTTCGTCCCGTTGACGGCTGATTTGCTCCACCGCCTCGGACAGTTCGTGGGTTCGCTTATCAACCGCCAGCTGCAATTCCTGCTGGCGAACTTTGAACCGTCGAATGCGCCACCAGCCGGCTAGGGTAATTAACCCTAATGCCAGCACAGTGAGAAGCAGCGTAAATTTCACGGTTTCATGAAATTTGGGCAATACCTGCAGGGTTAGATGGTCGCGCTGACCCGACCAGCTACCGTCTTCACCGCTGACTTCTACGTCGAAGCGAATCTCGCCAGCGGGCAATGAGGTGAGGGTGGCGAAGGTTCGCTGACCTGCCTGCAGCCACGGGTTGCTCGCCCCTCCCAGCCGGTAGCGGTACCTTACTCGCTTGCTGTTGCCGAACGAGGGCGCCGAATAACGAATTTCTACATTGCGGTTTTCGGGAGCGATGGCAAACGTACTTAATGCTTGATGCTCTGCGGCGTCGTAGACCACCGAATCAATCTGGACTCGCACCTTAGCGGGGCTGGATACGCTGGCCGGATGGATACCGGCCAGCCCTTTTTGGGTCGGAAACCACAACCATCCGTTACTAGATTTCACCCCGGCATTTTGTCCACCCCCGTTGGCTTCCCGATTTGCCATGCCGTCCCGCTCATCGAACGCCATGCCCTGCACCCAATCGTCTGTGCCGTCAGCCACCGCGTTGAGGGAGGCCATTGGCGCGTAAAACAAACCGTCGTTGCTGGACATCCAGAGGCGGCCCTGATCATCGTCCAGCAGTTGATGGACGCCATTGCTCCACAGGCCCTGACGAGTAGAAATACAGCGGATTTCGGGGCTTTCCTCCCAGCGGCGAATACGGCAAATGCCGCCGTCTTCTGATGCAGCCCACACCGCGTTTAGGGTCGGATCGAAATACAATGAACGAATGCGATTGGATGACAGCCCGCTGCGGGTATCAATGACGCTCTCAATGGCGCCGTTGGTTGCCAGAGTAATCCCCGCGCCATTGGTCCCAAACCAGACCCTGCCGTCCGGTGTTTCAAGTCCGGTGCGAAATGCCACTTCCAAGGAACGCCAGGGCATTGCCAGCTGTGTCCAGCCTTTGCTTGGATGGCCCACGGCCAGCGACCGTTCGGCGCCAATCCAGATGTCGCCGTTGCTGTCTTGCAACATGGCGTACACAAATTGATGACGCTGAATGTCGCTCAGCCCGTCGATATTCTGGCAGGCGTTTTGCGCTGGCGCAGTCATACAAATGCGGGCTCCCGCGCGCCACCGGTTTCCCTGGCGGTCGCGCATAAAAGCATAGTAGCCATCAGGCGCGGAAAGCTCGCGCACGGACACCTTAGGCCCAGACAGCGAAACCTGAAAGGCCACCGGGTCGATGCTTCCCGCCAACAAATCGCCATTTTCTTCGGTCAAGGCATACAAGTTGGGATTGCCCAGGCCTTCGGGCTGGCCAACGTTTAACACTATGCGTGGTCTTAGCCGGTACAGTCCGTCGCTGTTTGCCCCAACCCAGATATCTCCGTTGGGCGCGATGAGGAAATCACTGATAAGACTGTTCGTCTCTAGCAGGGTTTGCCCAGATCGCTCCAGGCGATATAGGTGGTTTTTCCACAGGCGGCCATCAGTATCCCGATCAACCAGTGCGCCGGGGTCGATGGGCTGGCGGTCAAGCGAGCCGATTTGAGTCCATTGGCCATTGGTCCAGCGCAGTTGCTTGGGATATGCGTAGGCCAGCAGCTGGTCTTCGAACACCACAACCCGCACCGAGTCCATGGGTTGCTGGGCCAAAGGGGAGTAGTGGTGAATGCCTTGTTCATCCAGCAGCACAGTTCCGCCGGATGCCCCTACCGCGAGCAAGCCCTGGAAGTAAGCCAAGCTGCTGATTCGCCCTAATCCCTTGGGTAGTGGCAATATTCGCGGTGGCTCGGCGGGGTTTATCAACAGCAGTTGACCGTCATTGGTGCCCACCGCCAGGCCCTTCTCGGGCCAATACGCCAACGACCCAACGGCTCCGGTGAATGATGGAGCAAAGGGTTCAAATGAGCCACCTGGACGCAACTTGGCGATACCGGCAAGGGTGCCGGCATACAGGTCGCCCCCAACCGTCAGGAGACGGCCGACCTGGGCATGGGGAAGTCCAAAATCCTCGTCCATCACCTCGAATTGGCCTGACGAGGACATTCGCACCAGCCGCCGGTCATCGGTTATGACCCATAAGAACCCCTGGAACCACTGCAGGCGAGTGAAGCGATTTCCGGGCAGTTCGGGATGGGAGGCTCGGTCAAAAATGACAAACCGCTGGCCGTCAAAACGCACCAGGCCGTCAAAAGTGGCGATCCACAAATAGCCCTCTGGGCCCCAGGTCAGGGCGTTGACGGAATTCACCGGCAGGCCGTCGTCCACAGTGAAGTGGTCAACCAGCCAGTGGTCCCGCTTCAGGAAAGATTCCTGGCCGAGCGCTGCTGAGCTCATCAGCGTTAGGGAAATAATAAGTGTGGCGAGCCTGTCCATGGCGCGAAGTTAGCGGATGCAACCTCGTGTTGAATGATCGCAACGCTGAGTATACCGGCAGGGAGGTGAGGCAGTGGGATAATTCACACAACGTCAAACTTTTATAACAAGAGCCTCAGTACCGCGACTTCGTGGTCCATGAAGCCGTAACCTGTTTGACGGGTGTGTGGGTCAACTAAAAGGAAGTTTGTATGATTAACCGCAGTGATTGTGGTCGACGGGTCAATCCGTCCGTATTTTCCCTGGCATTTTCTCCCGTTGCGTTACTGCTGCTCCTGCTGTCGTCTGGCGCGCAGGCACAGACCACGCACTCGGTATGTCCACCGGGTAATCCAGCCGCACCGTGTGATTACGACTCTCCGGAAGCCGCCCTGGCGGACTTCGCCACAGTGGTGGCCGGCGACACGCTGGATGTTGTTAACGATACCTATGTGCTTTCCACGCCGCTGGTCGTGGACCGCAGCCTCACCTTGAACTTCAACGGCGCGCTGGTGGACGCTGACGGAGACCGCGGCATTGCGGTGATCAACTCCACCACGGCGGCGAACATCAACGATGTTGTGCTGATCAACGGCCTGGTGCTGGGGATTGAGCTGGGTGGCGGGATCCTGGTGCGGGACGGCAGTCTCGCTCTGAATGGCTCCCGGCTGGAACGCAATACCGCTCAGGCGGCCGGGGGCGGACTGGCGAGCGTCGATGCCACGGTCAACGTGACCGATACGGAGTTTATTGGAAACAGCACCGACGGTCAGGGCGCGGCGGTCGTGTCCCAGGGGGCAACCTCTGTCCTCAACCTGACCCGGGTCAACGTCGACCAGAACTGGTCCCGCAGCCCCGGCTTCAACGGCGGCGCCGTGACGGCGACCTCCGATGGTGTCATCAACATCGTCGATTCGGCGATTATCCGCAACGCCGGCTCTGATCCGATACTGGCGGTCGATAACTATGGTAACCCCGTATTCAACGGTAGCAGCTGTTTCAGTCCCACCCTGAACCGCGCTTTTGTTGGCCAGACCTTTGTGGCCACGCAGGAGACCCTGACCGGGTTCCGCTTCCTCAACGCCGTTGGCAACACGGGTGTGGTGACTACCGACATCCCGGTAACCGGCGTGGTTCGCATTGGTGGTCCTACCGGCGCGGTCATCGCCAATGCCAGCGCGCTGATTCCCCAGGGTACCCCTTCGGGTACTGATCTTGATTTGGACTTCACGCTGGATGCGCCAATTGCAATCGCCGTGGGCGCAACCTACGCCGTGGAAATGAACCTTCCCGCCTCGCGATCCTTCATCAAAGACTCCAACAATGTCTATCCCGACGGCGCGGGCTATCGCTGCAGCGAGACAACGGGCGCTTTTGACCTGGAGTTTCAGGTCTTCGGCGGTATCTCTACGGTTGGCGGCGTCTACTCCGAAGGCACCGTGGATATGCTCAACGTCACGCTTTCAGACAGCGTGGGCGTTGGCGCCCTGGCCGCAGCGAGGAATTCGGGATCGCCCTACAGGGTTAACGCCACCCTCTCCACCATTTCCAATAACCAGCGCACAGGCCTGCACGGCGTGGTGGGAACGGTCAGCGGCATCGTGACCTTCGAGAA
>JBGCET010000023.1:0-44506 GCA_045106555.1 Lysobacterales bacterium
GCTGCATCGTCCAGGCGTTGTTCCAAAGCTACTAATGCTTCGTGTTGGCTACGAATGTCACGAATCCCGGTTACCCATAAATCCCGGGCGTTGCCGGTAAGATTTCGACGGGCCTGCGCCATCAACGGTGGGATAACGGCCAGTTCTGCAGCTAGCTTGTGCTGCGCGGCCGAGTTCAGAGGGAAATCGTAGGTCCATAGCTCCACTACAGCATGATGAGTGGGGCCTTCATGGGCTGGTACGTCGCTGCGGTAGAGCCAGATGGATTGGTAAAATGCGGGGTCCCTCGCCCAGGGCTTGAGCACGCGTTGATTGAAGTCATAGCCGTTCATTTCGGCGCGAACAAGATGCCAATCCACCTGCTGTTCGATGGACCAGTTTTCAATATTGAAGCGGTTCAGGCGTTCGCGTAACGCCTGAAAAGAGCCATGACGAGCGGAGAACCCCGCCGTTGTGTAGTCCGGTGCGCCGTTGAGCATGGGCGGCGTCTCAAAACTTCGCCAATCGGCAAACAAGGTCAGTAGATCTTCATGATCCTGCGTAGCTTGTGCGTTAGCGGTGAATAGGGCGCCGATGAGAAGCAGCGAAAATACCCGGGTTAGTGACGTCTGTTTCATGAGTAAACCGTTTTATGTTTGATTGATGACCGACACGGTTTTCGACGTCGTGTCGGGGAGCACAATGAGTTGGTGCGTAGCTGATTTTTCTGCAAAGGAAACAGGCCCCTTGGTTATCTGATTCTCGGCGTTTGGGCTTTGCCCTGCATCTCTGTTAGTGGTGGTCATGGGTATGATGGAGTCGCGAACTTCACTGGTAAAGCGTAACCCATCAATGTAACCCGCTGGAAAAAAAGATGCCGACTCGCTGTACGTTAAGTATCCCTACTTTCCACCACCAGATCGAATTTCAGTGGCCCTTGAACCCAGTGTTGAATCGGTGGCTATTGTGGGCGCCGGACGCGTTGGGCTTACTTTCGCGCCATCACGCCCGCAATCACCTCAAATAGCTGTTGACGAAACGCTGGGCTCAATGCGCCGGCTAGGCGTTGGCGAATTCGTAACGTTAATCGGATGAATAGAGCCCTGCCGCTGAATTTTGGTGCAGCTATCGGTTCGTGTCGATGTCCCATCCCAGTGTCTCCCTGCAAAAGTGGTAGTGGTAAATTTCCGATTATGTTAAAACCTCAAGTAAAGTTGAGGTCAACAGGTGCAATGATGAAAGCAAAAACCTACAGCGTGGGTTTTGTGGCAAAGAGAACGGGTGTAGCGGTTTCAGCGTTGCACTTTTACGAGGCGAAAGGATTGATCCACGGCTCGCGAAATTCTGGCAACCATCGTCGCTATGGCAGTGATGTAATTCGCCGCGTATCGATCATCAAAGCGGCGCAGAAATTGGGAGTGAGTCTTGACGAAATCAGTCAAGTCTTTGAGACCTTGCCGCGCTATCGGGCTCCTGGTAAAAAAGCCTGGAAAACGCTGTCCTTGAAATGGCGTGAGCAGCTAAATCGACGGATAAACGCCTTGGAACAACTGCGCGATAGTCTGTCTGGGTGCATCGGTTGTGGCTGTCTGTCTCTGGACAGCTGTCCGATTTATAACCCTGACGATGCATTATCGGAAGAGGGGCCGGGCCCGGTAATTCTCGACCGAAGGTCGCGGCCTTCAACGTCGCCCTGATGTTACCCTCCCCCCACGCCGTTGGAATCGCCATGTGGGCTGTATAACGGTGTTCGGCTAATCCTTTTTCTGCAGGAGGTAACATTATGAGAATCATCGGATTGTTGCTGGCGTTGCTGGTGATTGCGTATTTGATTAATCAGCAGTTGGGATCAACGTCGCAAGCGGATCGCAGTCAGGAACTTGAGTTAGATGTATACCCAGGCGCGCCGACTGTTCCTACCAAACCGGCAGATGTTGAACAGTTTGGCCAGGACATGCAGCAGTACCTGGACGATAAAGCCAAAGAGCGCGTCGAAGCCATCGATGAAGCGTCGGAAGGTTAGGCGGATTCTCGACGGTTTGAGATTGAGGAAGCAACCGCCATGAAAAAATCGATCAAAATTATTTGATATTGTTAAAAAATTAAGTCATGCTCGGAAGCATTCCAGGGCTCATCGCTAATGCGGTGATTGCCGTAGTGTCAATTCAATGGAGCCGTTAACGATGAGTCGAGCCTGGGTTATTCACGAATACGCCGGTTTTCAGGGTTTATCGCTGGAAAACGTTGAGCAAAAACCCCCCGGGCCCGGTCAGGTTCGACTCCGCATCGAAGCCTTCGCTCTGAACTGGGGTGACATGGATTTGATGCACGATCGTTATTCGTTCAGCTTTACCCGCTTTCCTGCCAAGATTGGCATGGAGGCTGCCGGTATCGTTGAGGAATTGGGCGACGGTGTCACGGGCATTGAGGTGGGGCAGCGCTACTGCACGCTCCCTTATTTTTACCTCGACAACGGCGCTAGTGGTGATTCGTTAGTGATTGAACCCCAGTTTCTCGCCCGGGCGCCCGATGGACTGTCCGCAGTGGAGAGCGCCTCGATCTGGATGCAATATCTCACCGCTTACTACCCTATCGTTGAATTGTCGAAAGCGGCCCCGGGTAAGAATTTTCTGGTGACGGCGGCCACCAGCACCGCCGGCAGCGCGGCCTTGGAATGGGGCAGACTTTGCGGCGCACGTATGATTGGCACCACCCGATTTGCCAAAAACACCGACTATCTAAAAGACATGGGCGCAGATCACGTACTGGTAACAGAGAAGGCGGGATGGGCCGATGAGCTAAAGGAAATAACCCAAGGAGAAGGGTTGTGTGCCGCGTTTGACCCCGTGGGGGGAGGCATGATCAGCCAATATGCCGCGCACATGGGACAAAACGCGCACATTTATTTTTACGGTAGCCTTGACGAGCAGTGGCCCAGCCTTCCAGTGGTTGAAATGTTCCAAACCAATACGGGGTTTTACGCTTACTCGCTATTTCACTACGTGCAGGACCCTGCCATGTGTGAGAAAGGCAAAGAGCGCGTTTACGCGGCCCTTGCGGATGGTTCGATTCGCCCCAGGGTGGACAAAGTGTACCCGATGGAAGGCTACAAAGAGGCTTGGGAATACCTGAGCCAGCCCCGGGACACTCACGGAAAAGTGGTCATCGAGACGGGTCTTTAGCGGCCGTTTGTAGGCGGCTCGTCAGGGTGTTGAGTCGCAAAAATCGCCGGCGCCGTCGTTGTCGCTGTCTGACTGCACAAACCCATCCACCGGACGCGGTGGGTTAAAGGTCTGTGGACAGTTGTCCGCGGTGTCTTCCACACCGTCACCGTCGTTATCATTGGCGCTGGCAAGTCCGGTAAACACGATTCCATCACCTTCGTTGCGTGAAGGAACACAAGACCGTTCCAGTGCAGGTGCGGTATCACAGGAATACAACGGCGCCAGTCCTGCAGTTTTCGGGCTCAGGTTGGCGTATGTGAAGCCATTGGCGCTTCCTTCCCGTGTCACACACAGTCGGTGTTCGCTAAGACAATCACCAGCGATCACCGAACCCATCAGTTCGCAGCTGTCGTTTCCAAAACCCAGCCCTTCCACAACCGGGCCGTCGCCGAACAGGGGTACGCCGGATTTCAGTACCAGAACAATATCCTGTGGTCGGGCTTTGAGCGGAGCCGAAAAACCTTCGTTGACGCTTGCATCAAACAGTGTGACATCGGCGGTCAGTCCCGCCTGTAATGCCCCGATTTGTTCGCCAAGCCCAGCGGCGATTGCTGCCGACCGCGTTGCCATGGCCAGCATTTCCTGATCAGAAAAATAACCATTGAGGGCGCTCTCGTTGTGCTGGGAAGCGCAGGAAAATTCGCGCAGCATGTTATTGGAGCCGGTTGCCGCCCAGTTGGTGCCTAACGTGATGTTGATTCCATTTCCCGCAAGCAATGATACCGGTGTGGTCATGCCGTATAGGCTGAGGTCACTGCGTGGAGACCAAACCACGGTTGCATCGGTTTCCACCAACGCCGGTATGTCCTGGGTTGTAAGACTGATGGCATTAACCAGCGAGGGGCCCGGAAGGGTGGGGTCAACATTTTCCACGGCCTGCGCCAAACAAAGCCATTCGTTGCGTGCAGCTTGGTCAATGCCCAAGGCAACATGCGGGTAGTAAACTTGCCCAGAGCGAGGAGCGGGGATCTCGGGATAGTCGCAGCCTGACTCAATCAAGGTGCCGCGGCTGTCCCCCAATGGAAACGTATCTAACTCCATGTCCGGCCCGGTCAGCCCATCTCGATCGATAGACCGATCAAGATTTCGCACAAAGCCCGGAGCGCTTCCGGAACCGACGACACTGGTGACACCACCCAGCAACTGGCGAATTTCCCCCAGGGTGTTGATGTCGCTTCCACGGTCCGTCGGACTAAGAGTGATATTGTTGTGGCCTCGTTCCCCGGTGCGCCAGTCATGTCGATGGTCGAATCGTTCATTTCCGTGATCCACGGCGGGTGATTGAAAAGTCAGGTGGTCATGAGAATTAATGAGCCCGGGTGTCGCCACAACTTCCGGACAAGACAATGTAGTGGCCCCGGCATATCCGTCGACCTGTGAGCAGTTGCAACCCGCACATTGAATTTCGCCGTTTGTGCCAATCAAAAGTTCGCCGTTCTGGAACAACTGATGCGGGGTGGCAAGATCGGCTTTGATCAGCAAAAACTGAGTTCCTGCCGAAACGTCGCAACGACCCGTGGCGGCCGGCATTGGCGGCGTTGAGCATGCAACGATAACCCCAGCCCCCTCAAAACTGTTGAGGAATATCGTGTCGTTGCCAGCTTTGCCGGAGAACGACGACAGCAAAAATATCATCAGGGAAAAACGGGTGACTGCGATATAAGTAGATTTCATGATCATTATTTTAGTGGAAAACTCATCTAATCGAAGCGCAACCGCTCGGAAAATTGGGTCATTGCCATTCTCGTGTGTCAGTGTCACCCGATTGCTAAGGGCGCGGACCGGTGGTTGATACAGTCAAATGTTCCAGGTGGATTGATCTGCGTTCAGGCTGGCCTGCGCTTCTGTCTATAGATTCCGGTAAATCGTAACCCTGAGGTCATTAAACCTTACCGATTTCCGCAACCGACCGGGCGCCCGGTGGACCGTTGATTGATGCACCGGTGGGAACCGAATTTACCTTGGATCAATTGGCGCCATAGGCCCAAAAGATGTCCCAACATCAGATAGGTGCTGATATTCTGATGCCGGGTTATGAGACGGTGGGTTGCTCAATGGTGTACGTTTTCATCATCGGTTCACTGGTGTCGCTGGGAATGAACTTTCGCCTAGCCATGCAGATGCCAACTGAGGTTGAGATCGCCCAACTGATGGCTGGCGACCTGCGCTATCGCACAAGCATCATCTCTTTGTTCGGCTCTATGTGCGTGAGTCTGATCATCTTGTTCTTTGCTGCGTACTTTTCGCTGGCGGCTGATGGTCAGCTGGAACCCGCGTTGCTAGTCATGTTGCTGATCTACTATCCCGCATACTACTGGGTAGCGTCACTGGGCTACTCCGAAATACTTGGCATCATCCTCGAACGTAAATTTGGCATTGCCGACCCTCTGCTCAAACCAAAACTATTCGCCATTACTCGCAGTCGCGCTCAGCGAGTCCACGCCATTGTGGCTGTTCTCTTGTCTATGGTGTTTATCAGCAACGCTGACGCCGCTGAACGCCTGTCGCCCCTGGTCAGTATTTTCGCCGTGGTCGGTTGGCTGGCATGGATTCCGGTGAATATTGCCTATTTTCGTGCCACGGACAAAGGTGCCTCTTGGCAATATCCAGATGCACTGGATTCTGGAAGAGCAACAGTTACTATTATAGTGGCCGGGATGGTGTTTCATTTGATGGTTGGTATGGTTATTCCGCTGCTGATTTTGACGGCTCCTTTCTTACTGCCGAAAATTCTGCGAAGAGATAAGGTAATTCCTGTAACTCGCGCCTCCAACTGATCGCAATTTCAGCAATATGGAAAGGGACATTTGAAAACGAACACCACGCTGGCAATCATTTTTGGCCTATTGATGGGCTATCAGGCGAATGCTCAAACACTCGGCGACCCGTTTGAACCCGACGATCTTCGTCCCTTGGCCGGAGGTATCATCAACGGCGCCACCCCCGATATCGTATTGCCTCCAGATATTGATCTAACCGTTGAACTTCCTGATATCGAGCGCTGGACCATTGAAGGTAGAGACTTCGCCGATGCGCTGGATATCGATTGGGTTATTTTTTACATTGACCAGTATCGGTTTGAACCGCTCGCCGGGCAAATACGCATAGCGCCTGCCAACGCCTTTTCTCAGGAAAATCTGCGGGTAGAGGTCGTGACCTTTAATCGAAGGTCACTGCTGGATTTTTCGATTTTGCCAACGATATTGCAGTCCTGTGCCGATGCGCCGGTTGGAGAGTCGATTGTCAATTTGACTGAACTGGACTTTTTCGCGCTGTATCGTTTTCGCCGCTGCCCGGGGGTACAGAAACAGGGGGGCAAAGGAGAGCTCGAGCCACAACCCTACGATTTGGAGTTCGAAATTAGCGATCGAACAGAAGCGAATAACCAGCTGGCAAAGCTCTCAGGTAACGTTCGAGATGTGCGATCGGACAAAGTCGTGCCGGGTACGGCCGTCTTTACTCAGGTAAACGACATTACCTTTGGAAATCCGGAAACCGGTGAGTGGGAATTCGCTGCGGTTAACGCGCCGATAATCGTTCTGGATTTTCTTGCCGCAGATATCGAATCTATTGGCCCACTAAATATTGGTCCGGTTGCACCAACGCAGGTTGTCAGCATGATCAACCTTCAAGCGGCACCGGCGGGATTAGTTTTTTTCTCCGGCTTTGAATAACCCATGAAAATAAGGTGATAGGCCAATGACGATATTGCTCACCAGCGCCAATGGCCGAACGGGCCGGGCTCTTCTCTCAGCGCTGCACGGCGCTGGGGCTAAAGTCCGGGTTTTCATCAGAGATGAAGGGCAATGGCCGACCCTGGCGAAACTGGGTGCCGACCAATTTGCCGTTGGCGATATGGAGGACCAGGCGTCGATTGATGCCGCCCTCACTGACTGTGAATCGGTCATCCACATTGGCCCTCCAATGCACCCAGCCGAGATGGAAATTTCCCGACGATTACTTGAGGGAGCAAGGAAAGCGGCGCTTAATCGGTTTATCTACTACTCAGTGATGCATCCACTGCTGCGGGATATTCGCCATCATCGCCTGAAACTCGATGTGGAACAGGCGCTGGTAGAGTCCAGTCTTAACTTCACCATTATTCAGCCCAGTCGCTATATGCAGCATTTAGCGGCGATTTGGGATCAAGTTGTTACCACCGGAATCCACTCCATGCCGTTCTGCGTAGAACAAAAGTTCAGCGTGGTTGACCTTCAGGATCTTGCAGCGGCCACGGCGATCATTGCCACCGGAGCGGGCCATGACTGCGCCAGTTACGAACTTGCGGGGCCTGAACAGCTGAGTCAACGGGACATGGCTACCATCATCGGTCGCGTGTTGAACCAAGAGGTGATGGCCAGCACATTGGATTTGGAAACCATGGCCAGCAATGCGAAGGCTAAGGGGGTAGGCGAAGATAAGGTCGCCCAGATGACGGCGATGAACCAGCACTACAGTAACCACGGATTCCGCGGAAACCCTAATATCCTTCAATGGCTGCTGGGACGACCGCCAGCGACTTTTGAGGCCTATGTTCGGCGCCTCGCTAGCGATCATTAGCCTCTGAATCTGTTCGCCATGATTTGAGTGAAAACTCGTTGATACTGGAGTCGCTACCGGTAACTCAGTATCTGTTTTCGATCTGGATGTTCTGGCTCCAGGATCGCTGAGTATTAGCAATTAAATTTCGCTGAATCTCCTTGGTGCCCGCTCCTGGGAGATGGGCAGTAGTCTCAAATGGACATCTCTTAATTCCGTGTCAGGTTTGAGTACGCGCTGGGGGTAATCGCTGAACGTCTGTTTCCTAGTCAAGTCGTCAGGGTCGTTTTTGGCGCTTCGGATCGCCAATGGGTATTTCATAACCTGCTGTTTATAAAAAGAAAAAATAGGTTCTCAGCGCTGTGTCGTTAGCTTGACAGACCGCCAGGCCTACAATCGGGACAATGCTTCCATGATGTTAAGAACAACAACGGAGGCAGATATGAATACGAAGGTAGAAAACACGCATTGGGCCCACTCGGTGGGAATCGCGCTAGGTCTTGGCTCGCTGCTGGCAACGCAAATTGCCACCGCCTGGGCCATCAGCAGCTGGTTGATTTACTGATGGGCGTCGACGCGCAGCGTTGCTCCCATCGCGCCTGCGGAAAGAAGTCTACGATTGGTCGGCTGGTGGATTGCTCCAAGGGTCGCGGTCCCAGCGTCGTTTTTGTTCCCGCAGGCGACAAACGGGTTTTGAAAGTGTTGGGGCAGCAAAACGTGGACGGGAAACCGCATTGCACACAGGCGGTACGCTAAGCCCACAGAACGTCACTAAGGCATTGGCGGAGCGATAGCTGAGCCAGCAATTGTGTCGCTATTGGACGCACAACCCGCGTTGAACGGGCCTGGATTCTTGCGCCAACCTGTTAGGCAGGTTGGCGCAAGCAGGTTATTCCCCTTCGCAGCGCGGTTGCAGCGCGTTTCGAATACATACCGGTTCAACTTCTTCGCGCTCGCTCCCGTATAGGGTGCCCGCTGCGCCGTAGACGAGGCGACGACCATCCCTGGAGATCGATGGCCTGGTTTCGCTTAAGTCTGCCGTACTGAAGGGCACCGTTTGGCTTAGATTTACCGGTGCAGAAAATGGCTGGTTGAGGCTAGTACGGCTGGCGTAGTAAATGTCGAAGTTACTGCTTCCCGGGTCGAGGCGATCAGAGGCGAAGACAATTTCCAGGCCATCCCGAGACACGTTGGGTTGTCGGTCGTCAAAGGGCGTATTGATCACCGCCAAGGCTCTGCCTTCACCAAACCCTTGAGGGCCGGCTCTACTTTCCATCAGGTCCTGGTCGCCAAAGCCGAAGTTTGACGAATAGAACAGGGATACGCCTTGCCAGCTCTTAACGATGGACGGCGCAAATTCGGTTCCCGGCGTGTTGGGACCGAAGGGTTCGCAACGCAGGCTCACTGGCTCCTCCCAACCGGATATGGGGTCCAGGCGAGCGAAGTAGATATCCACTGACGACCCACAACCGCCGGGTCTTGCTGAAACAAACAGCAAATCCCCGCCCGGTAAAGGCGTAGGACAGAAATCCGGCGTTTCCGCCAGATTCACCGGCGCCGGCAATGCAGCGCCTGGCAGAAAGGGGCTATCAACGGTTGGACGGGAGTTTGCCCACAGATTCAACAGGCCGCTGTCATCGGTTCGCGCGGTGAACAGGGTCAGTCCGTCGGCAGATTCGATGGGGCAGCCGCCGCCAAAACCATCAAGCATTGGGGCGTCCAGCGTAACGTTGTCCGCACCCCAGGCAGAAAAACTGGGTAGGTCAGGAGTGAATTGGGCCAACAGGCTTGGCGCGGTTGCTAGCAAGGCCACGGCGGCTAACGCAGGCAGTAGGGGCCGTTGGGATGGTGCTTTAGAGAACAAGAGAGTAACCATAACGTTCCTTTTAGGTTGGGACATTGCAGAGGGCGGACAAACGCGGTGCGCCGCCTGCCCCGCCAAAGTGACGCTTTGCACGTGTCAGGTCTCAACAGTTTTGCTATAAAACTGAGATAGTCTTGCGAGAATCTATGAACACAGCGGCGGATGATTCCCTTACCTTTGCTGGCTTTGAGCTGGCCCTAGACAGCGGGCGCCTGTTACACAACGGGGTTCATGTAAAGCTGCGCCCGAAATCGTCGGCGGTGCTGGCCTACCTGGGCCGACACGCCAATAATCTCGTCAGCAAACGAGAGTTGATGCAGGCCGTGTGGGGAGATGCTGAAGTGGGCGAAGGGGCGTTGACCCAGAGCATCATTGACATCCGAAAAGGACTTGGTGCCCATCGCGACCTTCTGCGGACTGTGCCGCGGCGTGGTTATGTGCTGGAAACCTTGGCGGTGCAGAAGCCTGAGCCACCAGCAAAGCGGTATTGGTTGGCCCGGCTCTCTGCGGCCATGGCCGTAGCCGTTGTTTTGTTGGCGCTTTTAGCGCTCGGTTCCAACCTCAGCAAAACGGAGTCCGAACGACCCCTGACGCTCCTGGTGGTTCCATTTTCCGACGTTTCCCCGGATCAGAGTTTGGCTCACCTGGGAGCGGGTGTAGCGCAAGAGGTCGGTAACCTGCTGGAGACACATCTGAACATCCGGGTGGTTAGGCCGCCAGCGGCGCGGTTTGATAATGATCACGTGGACCAACTGGTAGACGCCGCCAGGGCCAGTCATCTACTTCGCGGGAGCGTGTCCGGGTCCCGTAATCAGTCCCAGGTGAGTGTAAATCTCGTTGACGTGGAATCTGGCATTCAGCTTTGGTCAAAGCGGTTTGAAGTCGGGATCAGCGATTGGCTCGATTTGCAGCGACGCATCAGCATCGCGATAGCGGCGTCGCTCAATACAGAGTTGGCGCTGAATGACTGGCGGTCTGTCAGCAACTTTCAGGCCTGGGAGCATCATCAGCGAGGTCGGTTTTTCTATCAACGAAGGGCGGAGGGCGACCTGGAACAAGCCCGGCAGGCATTTACCCAGGCCATTGAAAAAAACGCCGAATATGCAGACGCCTGGTTAGGGTTGCTGGCAGTTGAAGCTTTCGATGGCGATGGTCTTACTGACCAGCGGGTAACCCGGGCTATGCAGCGTGTGCAAGCTCTGGCCCCAGAGCGGGCAGAAACCCATATGCGCATTGCGAGCATTCAGCTCAGTGCGGGTTTGGAAGCGTTGGCGATGTCGCACTTTGCTCGCGCTATCGAACTTGAGCCTGATCATGCCCACGTGCTTTCCTGGATGGCGGGTCGCGCGTATGCAGCTGGCGATTATGATGCTGGGCGGCACTTCATGCTGCGGGCTGCGAGATCCGATCCATTAAATCCCGTGGTTCAGGTAAACCATTTTGCCGCGTTGCTTGGAGAATTGCGCTTTGATGAAGCGAGATCTCAGTTGGATCATATCCGTCTGCTTGAGCCATACTCCCCTGTCAGCGCCAGTCTGCTTGAGGCCCGGCTGAAGCTGGCGTCTGGCACTTTTACTCTGGCTGATGAAAAACGGCTCGAGTTAACGCCGATGTTGGGTCGTCGCGAAGTGCTGATATTAGCCCGCGCAGCGCGGGGTGACCGTTCGCCAATGAGTCATGTTCTTGAGGGAGAGATGATGAACGGCGCTGGCAATCTGACCTCAGATTTGCTGATCAAAGCTGAAACTCAGGCATTGCTGGGTGATAGCGAGTTGGCGAAACAAACGATTCGAACAATGGTTGACGCAAGCGCCCCCGAGCATCGCTTCTTTTTTCTTTCCCAGGCGAATTTGTCGCCGTTCCTTGCCCACCTGAGAAAGGACCCTGACTGGCCAGCGGCGGACATCCGTCTGCCCGATGGATATGCCTTCAACAGCCAGGGTTTGCTCAACGCAGCGGAGTAATTCTGCCGGCATCAAGCGATACTCTGGGCTTTCCCTTCGGCCCCCTGCTCAGGCATGATCACCGTTCAATAAGCGATTGTTCGGACAGTCTCAATGCTGCGATACCTACCGATTTTGCTGGCGCTGCTTTCTTCTGCGCTGGGATTCAAACAGGGACCGGAAAGCGCCCTCGGCATCGCCGGTCTCAACCTGGTTGCGCTAATTCTCATATACCGGCCACACTGGATTACCTTCTGGATGCCGTTGGGCTTTTGGGAACAGCGAGCCAGTGATAGCCACAAAGCCGGACAGATGGGGCCGGTTGTGGCGTTTATCGGGTGGATCTTGTTGGGGGGGCTGTTGCTCTTGGCCTTCAGTCTCCAGTAAGTCTGTTTAACCGAGTATGCACCGCCGGTCAGCCCATAGCGAAATTCAGGTGATCTTGGGTACTATCCGAACTGGAATTGTGTGAGGCACGTAATGCAAACGATAGCAATAACAGGTTGTAACCGAGGCATTGGCCTTGAATTTGTCCGCCAGTACGCGGCTACCGGTTGCCAGGTGCACGCCACGTGTCGTGATCCTGGGTCTGCCGCGGAGCTGGCCTCGTTGGCATCTGCTCATGCTAATGTTCAGGTCCATCAGCTGGACGTTGCCGAACCAGACAACATAGCCCAGCTGGCAGCGGACTTTGGTGGTCAGGCCCTTGACGGGATAATCCACAACGCGGGTGTGTACCCTGCCCAAAGTCGGCAGCTGGACAGCCTGGACACCCAGTCGTGGTTGCAGGCATTTCAGGTCAATACGATTGCGCCGGCTCTTCTTACCCGAGCCCTGTTGCCCAATCTTGCGGCCGGGACGCAAAAAAACGTTGCGGTCATCAGCAGCAAGGTGGGCAGCATCGATGACAACCAGTCTGGCGGCAGCTACGCCTATCGATCCTCCAAGTCAGCCGTCAACCAGGTGGTGAAAAGCCTCTCTATCGATTTGGCGCCCAAAGGTATTCAAGTAGTGTCTTTGCATCCGGGTTGGGTGCAGACTGCGATGGGCGGTCCTAACGCACTCATTACGGTGGAAACCAGCGTCAAAGGAATGCGCAATATTCTGGCCAACCTCACCGCGCAGCAGTCCGGTCAGTTTTTTAACTACGATGGGGCCCCCATTGCCTGGTGATAAAATTTTCTTTTCCGTCAGATAGGGCGATCAACTCATGTCTGGAAAATTCCAGCATCAAAAAATCATCATGCGCTTTGTAGCAGCACTAGGTTTAGCGCTGTGTCTTGGTGCATGCACTGCCGCAAATCTGCCCAAAGCCCAGACGCCGGATCTAAAGGTGTTGTTTGTCGGCAACAGCTTCACCTATTACAACAACAGCCTGCACAACCATGTGCGACGGCTGGTGAGATCGGCTAATGACGGCAAGGCCGGTGGCAAGATGCGAGCGCTCACCCTTTCGGGCGCGCGATTGGAAGAGCACTTGCCGGGTTTCGAAGGGCGTTTAGTGGGTACTGAGTGGGATTGGGTGGTGTTACAGGGGCACAGCCGGGAAGCCTACGACGGGGATGTTTCCGGGTTCATGAGCACTGTTGATAGGATGGCCAATACGGTTAACGCTCAGGGCGCAAAGACGGCGCTGTTCATGACCTGGGCCTACACCGGCGAGCCGGAAATGACCGGCGTGATCAGCACCAACTATCGATTGGCGGGTAGTCGGTCGGGCGCACCGGTGGTGCCGGTGGGGCTGGCCTTTGACCGCGCAGGAAAGCAGGCGCCAGAAATTAGTCTGCGAACGTCGGATCGACTTCACCCAACCCTGGCCGGCACCTACCTGGCGGCCTGCGTATTTTATTCGTGGTTTTACACGCAGTCATCGGTGGGCCTGGAGTACGCTGCGGGATTGGATCCCACAGTTGCTGCGACGCTGCAGAAAATCGCCAGCGATACGGTGAACGCCTTTGCTGCTTTGCCGGCACAGAACTAAGCAGGCTGGAAACCTGTTGCTGTGCTCTAGGGGCACGATCAGATGATCGCTGATTTAGCCGTCATGGCCATTGGTGCGTCGCTTTTTTGCGCTGCGGTCATGATCGTGGCCCATTTGCTCAGCGCATCCTATGCACACCTGCGGCCCGCCCGCTGGTTCGGCTGCGGACTGATGCTCAACTTGATGGTTTTGCAGGTGCTGCATTATCAGGCGATCAGTGGCGAACTCTTGCTGTGGAGTTCCCGGTTCTATGTGGGAAACCTGTTTTGTACCGGTCCGCTGTTTTACTTTTTCTGTCGTGCGGTGCTCTATCCGAACCAGCGTGAGCCGACATGGAAATGGGCGGCGATTGTGCCTATGGTTGTTGGCGCCAGTACGCCTTCTGCTCCGATGTTCTTTGCCGCCTTTATTATTGGTTCCGGGTACTTTGCGTTGCTGGCGTATGAATTGATTGGATTGCGCAGTCAGCGGCAACGTTTTACTCAGGAGCTGGTTGCCCTAATCAGCATATTTTTTGTGGCGGGAATGACGTTAATACTGGGCATGCTGATGCCGCTACTGGCCGATGCGCATTTCGCCGCGGTGTTTGCCCTGTTAAACGCGATTAGCTTTTTACCGGCGATGATCATGTTGGTGCGGTATCCAGACGTGCTCAGCCGGGTTGAAGAGGCGGTGCAGATGGCCAAGGCCAGCACTGCGCTGGCCACCGTCGATGTGTCGGACAAACTGGACCGGTTGCGCCAGCTAATGCTGGTGGACCAGCTGTTTATGGATGACAGTCTCAATCTTGCCAGTCTGTCAACGCAGCTGGAAGTGAGCACCCATCAAACCTCCGAACTGCTCAATCATCACCTGGGTGTGGGATTTGCTGCGTACCTGCGACGGCTGCGGGTGGAAGAAGCATGCCGGCAGTTGATAGAAGAACCTTCTGCCTCGGTGCTGGCGGTGGGCTTGAGCGTAGGGTTTTCTTCTCAGTCTACGTTTTACACCGCGTTTAAGGCCGAGCAAGGCATGTCTCCCGGGCAGTATCGACAGCGACAGTCGCCGATTCGTTCTCCCATTTAGGCCATCGATGGTCCGAATTCGGCTTTCCAACATTCCTATTTGATCAATTCGGAAGAGTTTAAGTCGTTGTTTTTAATAGAAGGTCACCATTTATTGGTCTTGGTTGACCGATCCGGAGGAGGGCGTGTTGAAGGCGCGTTGAAATAGCCGAAATTCAACCCTTGGAGCCTTCTCATGAGCCTCAGAACATCGTCTTTTGGTCATTTCATCCGCCCCATGGTGGGCGCAGTGCGTAACCCGGCCATCATCAAGCTGCTGGTGCTGGTGGCCACCTCCAGTCTGTTTGTCGCCTTGCTGTTCGGGATTCGCTGGTCCGATAGCGCAATGCTTTACGTTGGGTTGCCCTATTTGGTGGCGGTAGCGCTTTTGGTGTTCGGCCGCAGTCATCGCCCGCCCGGATTGGGAAGCACGTATCGGTGGTTATTAAAGAACTCGCTGTGGGTTTTTCTCGCAAGCTCGTTGGTGCTGAGAGAAGGCTTTCTTTGTGTCCTGTTTTTTATACCGATCTATGTCGTGCTGGTCAGTTTGGTGTTTTTGGGCTTTATGATGTTTGAGTCCGCATCCAGCGGTTGGGGCAGAACTCGCGCTTCGCTATTGCCACTGTTATTGCTGGCCAGTTCCTTGGAAGGTGTGGTTCCTGAGCTGAATTTCCCTACGCGCTTTGAGGTGGCCGCCACTCGAACCGTGCAGGCCACGCCAACGCAAATTCGCGCTCGCTTGCTGGAACCCATGAAGATTGGGGTCGCTCGAATGCCGCTGTTAGCGCTGTTTCCCATGCCTTACCGTGTCGAAACCGGCAGCCTTGAGCAAGGTGCAATACATCGAGCATGGTTTCGGTATCGGCGCTGGATCTTCATCAATAACCACGAAGGTATGGTAGAAATTGAGATTACTCAATCCAATGATCGAGTCATTGCTGCCAGGGTATTGAGCGACGACACCTATCTGTCGAATTATCTCAGGGCCCATCATCTGATCCTGACCATGGAGCCGCTGGAATCAGGGGACACCCAGGTGAGCATTTCTTTCGAGTTTGACCGGACGCTAAGTCCGGCCTGGTATTTTGGGCCGCTACAAAGTTTGGTGGTTGAGGCGATGGCAAACCATCTGATCAGCGAGGTGGTAGATCATGGATAAGCCCCGTTTCGTTAGCCGTCAAAAGGAAAACGCCTTGTACGGCAAGGTGGTTTGGTCGCCACTGCTGTCGGCGTGGGTTATGGGTATGGCCACAGCATCGATCGTAGGCGGCGCGCTGACAGTGTCCCTGGCCCATATAAGCGTTTTTCTTGTCACCACCGCTATCTCGCTGTGTTTTGGCCACTCTCTGGGTATGCATCGGCTATTGATTCACCGCAGCTATCAAACCTTCAAGCCGCTGGAATATGTGCTGGTATGGCTGGGCGTGCTGGTCGGTCTGGCGGGACCTCGCGGAATGATGTTCACCCACGACTTACGTGACTGGGCGCAACGCCAAAGTCAGTGTCACGACTATTTTGCCCACCGCAATCGATGGTTCGTCGACTGCTGGTGGCAATTAAACTGCCGCATTGAACTCGATAATCCGCCGCGCTTTGACCCAGAGTCAGAATTTGAAACTGACCCGGTGTATCGGTGGATGGAGCGCTACTGGATGGCGCAACAGGTCATTCCTGCACTCGGGCTATATCTCCTTGGCGGTTTGCCGTGGGTGATTTGGGGTGTCTGTATGCGCGTAACCGTCTCGGTGCTTGGTCACTGGCTGATTGGCTATTTTGCGCATAACCAGGGACACCGTGATTGGCATGTGCAAGGAGCCGGCGTTCAGGGTTATAACCTGAAGTTCTTGAGTTTGATCACCATGGGGGAAAACTGGCACAACAACCATCATGCGTTTCCAGGCTCAGCACGTTTGGGGCTGAAAAAGGGCCAGATGGACCCAGGATGGTGGGTTTTGCTTGCGCTGCAAAAAGTCCGAATTGTTTGGGGCATTAACAGACCGGAGGATCTCAGTGCACGCAAAGAGTTAGCGCCACTAATCCCAGCAAAGGCCGTGGCAACGAACGGTGATGAATCATCCGCGACGGTTTCCCGTTAACAGGCTCTTAGAGTTCTCCTGGCTGAAGTTCGGGCCTGGTATCCAGGTCGGGGTCCCATTCTATCAAGTTGATCAGATGTCCATCAGGGTCTCGCAGACACATCTCGCGCTGTTTGGTCCGGCCTTCGTGCACCAGGTTGATCGGTGCGGCGGTGATGGCGCCGCCAAAGCGTTCTGCGCTGGCCGTTACGTGATCCAGATCAGAGCAATAAAACACGACCACCCCTTCGCCAACTCTGGCCTGCGCACTTCCCTCAGGCAACGCCGGCGGTTGGGGACTCGCCAGTTCAAACAGGCCAACCATACCGTAGGATGGCGTTTCAGGAGCTTTAAGGATGACCGCCCGGCATTGTGATCCTTCCGGGGTGCCCAGCAAATGCCAAACGGAGGGGTCGTTGAGCTGTCCTTGCCAGTAAACCTCCGTCAATCCCAGGACATTTTCATAAAAAGCACGAGCCTGTTCCAGGTCGCCTGTAATGATGGCGGTGCGCACCGATTGACTGATTTTCATGGCCTGGGCCTGTTCAAGAATAGATTTCGAAGCCTCAGATTATCGATTCTGGTAGCGAAAGCTAGTGTGTTGTTTTATGGGTGTTAGCAATACCCAGTCGATCGACTGGTTGATCCGGTTTTTCGCCGGAGTACGCAACTAGTATTTTACCTTCCACAAGGATCAACCATGTTTAGACTGCTAGCGGCCGGGTGGCTGACGATGACTTTCTGCGGCTCAGCAATGGCCGGTACATTAATGCCTGTCAACACCGATTTCAGTACGTTGCCCAGCAATTTCCAGCTGGCGGATTTTGCGACGGAAAACGCTACCGCGGTGCTGTCCATCGACGACGTCGCGGGTTCTATGGGTCTGGTCTTCCGCGGTACATGGACCGTGGTTGAAGGAGGAGTTGAGGACGCGATTGGAATTTATCGACCCCAGCTCTTGGATACGTCAGAGTTGATTTTCGCACCTGCTGATAACGACGGCATTGTCAGCGTCGGGTTTACCTTAGACGCTCAGCTGGCTGACCCAACTGGAACCAACGTCACCCGGCTTTTCGCCCAGCTGGTGGTGTATCAACAGCTGCCCAGCGGTTTCATTCGGGGATACACCCAGCTGCGTCGTCCTGTGGTTATTATGCCGGGTCCGTCAACCGGGTATGTGGTAGAGGGGCTTGTTCCCGCCGATTTTGATGATGGCAACGGCAACCAGCCAGATTTCGGCCCCGATGCCCGACCATTGGCGTTTGGTTTGCAGTTAGGAGGCCGGATAGCAACGCCTGCCAACGCGCCGGGCAGCTACATGGGAGGGGTTGATGCCGATAACTGGACCGTCACCATCGACAATGGCGTTAGCATTTTTTCCGATAGTTTTGAGTAGCCCTATAGCGCCGCACACTTTCAAACTGCAACCAGGCAGGTGACAATCCCTCGATGAGTCTCATGCACAAGATCGTTTGATGACGTTGGAAGGGTTGTTACAACGAGTTCGCGCCTGCACCCTTTGCGCGGCGGAACTTGAGCACGGGGTCAGGCCAGTGGTTCAGGCTTCGTCGACGGCCACGATCCTTGTTGCTGGTCAGGCACCTGGGTCAAAAGTCCACGCTACAGGCATTGCGTTTGACGACCCTAGCGGTGATCGCTTACGTCACTGGATGGGCATCGACCGGGAGGTATTTTATGACCGGTCCAGACTGGCTCTGCTGCCGATGGGGTTTTGTTACCCCGGAAAGGGAAAATCCGGTGACCTGCCGCCAGTGCCGCGATGTGCCGATACCTGGAGGGACGAACTGCTGAAGGCCTTGCCAAAGATTCAGCTGACTTTGGTGATCGGTCAATATGCTCATCAGTGGCATCTTCCCGCACGGGAAAAGACGCTGACAGAAACCGTCAAACGCTGGTCGTCGTATCCGCCTCATCTGTTGCCACTGCCCCACCCCAGCCCGCGCAACAATATCTGGTTGGCGAAAAACCCCTGGTTCTCTGAAGATCTGCTGCCAGTGATCCGTAAACGTGTGCGAAAGGCGTTGCAACGCTAAATGTCGGAGGCCTGCAATGAACGTTCAACTTTCCTGAATTCGGAATTTGTTATTCTGTGACACTGTCCGGTAACCCCCCAATGAGTTGTCCATCGACCGCCCCCACTACAACGATTTCGATGCGCTGGTCCACTTGGATCAACTCAATACGCCTATTTGGGTATTCGATGTTGATCGTCACGGGATCTGGTGGGCCAATCGGTCGGGCTTAGCGTTCTGGAAAGCTCAATCGCTGGAGGAGATACGAGCGCGGGATTTTTCATCAGACAGCGAAACGGTGCGCCTTCGTCTGAGAAAGATTGTTGAGGCCCCGCTGGGACGAGGAGCAATTCAGGAGGCGTGGACCTTATATCCCCATGAGTCTCCTGCAACGGTCAATCTGGACCTGCGCCCGGCGCTCATCGAAGAGGGCCGAAACGCGGTCCTGATTGAGGCATCAGCTGTGCTTGACCTCAATGCTAATCCCGAGGCATTGAGAATTCTGGAGGCTGTGCGGTCTTCGTCTATCTTGGTCAGTACCTTCAGCCTATCCGGCGACCTGTTGTCGCAAAATCCGGCGGCCTATGAGTGCTATAGCGGGGGTTCTTTCGAACAGCAGAAAACGGACCTGAATCAACGTTTTTCGGCCTCTGAGGTGGGTCAAAAGATTTTGCAGGCCATCACCAACAGCGGCAGTTTCCGCGCAGAATTGGAAGTCATTACAGGGCGAGGGCTGCGCATTCACTACGTCATGGCCAGCCGAGGCCGTGATCCGGTATCCGGCCAACAGGTTGCTGTAATTAATGAAGAGGATCGCACTGAACCTGCAGCATTGCGCCAGCAGCTCAAGGCGCTCAATGAGCAGCTGGAGCAGCGGGTCGATCAACGCACCCGGGCGCTGCAGCAGGCCAACGTCAGCTTGCGTGCAGAAATTCGCGAACGTCAGCTGGTTGAAGACAAACTCCGCAGTGCTCAGCGAATGGAGGCCATCGGAAAACTGACGGGCGGCGTTGCGCACGATTTTAATAATATTCTGGCCGTGATCATGGGTAATCTCTATTTGCTGGATAACAAGGACGATCAGGTCGAGGCGGCCGCTGATCTGATCGGAAAAGCCGTAGCCAGTGGCACGGAACTGACGCAAAGGTTGCTGGCGTTCTCCCGCAAACAACCGTTGTCACCAAGTTCCTTGGCACTAAAACCATTAATAGACGATACCGTCGTGTTGTTAACCCGCACCCTCGGCCCGGCGATTACCATCACTGTTGATGTTGCGCAGGATGTTGGGTCAGTACTCGCGGATCGAGGCCAACTGGAAAATGCTTTGCTGAATATCGCTTTGAACTCCAGAGATGCCATGGTATCCGCTGGTTCTTTGTCGATCAGTTGTACAAATCTGACCGTTGGGCCAGAAAACGAAGAGCAGTTTGAAGACCTTGAGCCCGGGAGTTTTGTCACGTTGGAGATCAGAGACACTGGTGAAGGTATGTCGGAGGAGGTGCGCCAACATGCTTTTGAACCGTTTTATACAACCAAAGAAGTGGGCAAAGGGTCGGGTCTCGGGTTATCGATGGTTTATGGATTTGTTCGTCAGTCAGGTGGTACTGCGCGGATTGAGCCGGCAGCACCAGCAGGAACCGTTGTACGTCTGATATTGCCCCGGAGTTGAACCCGTCCGGTTAGTTGGGAAAGTTGCTCAGCCAGCTGACGTAATCGGCGTGGCACATGGGTCGCGCGATATGGAAGCCCTGGGCGACGTCACAGCCCATATCGCCCAATAGATTGAGCGTTTGCTGGTCTTCGACACCCTCAGCTACCACACTCATGTCAAAGGCATGGGCCAAGTCGATCACCAGGCCGGCTATTTTTCTGTCCGCCGAGTCATGCACAATCTTTTGCACAAAACTTTTGTCCAACTTTACTTCGCTGGCGGGAATATGGCGAAAATGGGCCAGCGAGGAATATCCTGTGCCAAAATCATCCAGCGATATTTTCACGTCGATTTTATTCAGCTGCTCAAATACGCGAAAGGTCTCAGCGGGAGAGGCCAAGGCCGTGCTTTCGGTAACCTCCAGGATTAGCGAACAGCGCGGAACCTCCCAAAGGCCCAGACAGTTTTCGATATTGTCAGCAAGATTGGGGTCAGCCAGGACGGCGGCACTGAGGTTAACAGCCACACTCTGCTGACCGAAACGATCTGGCCATTGGGCTGAAGATTGAAGGGCTGAATTTACCGCCCACTGGGTCATGGTGTTGATCAGACGCGCCCGTTCACCGGCGGCGACAAACTCTTCCGGCTCAACGTAACCACGAATTCCGCTATTCCAACGCATGAGCGCTTCGGCGCCAACCGGCAATCGATTCGTTAATGAGATTTTCGGTTGGAAAAACAGTTCCAGGTCGCCGGAAGCGAAGGCTGATTCCAGTTCGAACTCCAGCTGCAAGGCGTCGTCGTTTTCCTGATCTTCGGCGTTGTTGCTGATTGCGTAGGTGATGCCTCGAGCTCTGGCATCTCGCATGGCTCGCTCGGCGCTGGCAAACAGGCGGTCAAAGTTAGAGCTGTGGTGGGGGCTTAAAGCAATTCCAGTGGACGCGGACAACGTCACCTCCCGTCCCATGAGTTCCATCGGTTGTTCCAGCACTCGGGCCAATTTTGCCGCCGCCAATACCGCGTGGCCTTCGTTCATCACACCAGGTATAGCAATAGCAAACTGGTTGCTCCCCAGCCGCGCTACCAGATCTTTCTTGCGCGCAATTCCGGTCAAAACCTTCGCTGCGTGCCTAAGTGCCTCATCACCCACCCCAAAGCCGAACCATTCGTTGACGCGATGGAAACGGTCCAGGTCGATTACCAGCAGCCCCAATTTGTGGCCCATGGTGATGGCCCGTTCGCAGTGCATCTTCAGCCGGCTCATGAAGCTGGCGCGATCCTGCAGACCGGTGAGTTTGTCCTCGATCACAGGAAAAAATCCTCTGGGTCCAGGCCATAGGCGCTGGGAGGTAAACCCCGTTTGATGGATATGGAGTAGTCTCCAGCTGCGGCTCGCTTCATCAGGTCCAGCTCAACAAACTCCTCCAGGGGCTCTTTGTTGGCATCCAGCAGGATCATCAGTCTTGGCTGAAGTCGCCGAATGCCGTTGAGTGAAATCACTACCCCAACTTCCCCACTGTTCAGTTCAACCAAGGTACCTGTGGGAAAAATGCCGACATTCTGGATGAACTGCTCAACCAGTTCGCTTTGGTATTCCACACCGCGCCACTCGTAGAGCAGGTTTACCGCCCCATGGGGTGACATGGCTTTGGCATACAAGCGCTCGCTGGTGAGGGCATCGTATGTGTCTACAATACCGGCAATACGCCCGTACAGAGGAATCTCCCGGCCCCGGAGTCCTGCAGGGTAGCCGCCGCCATCAAACCGTTCATGGTGAGTGGCTATCATCTCAAGAACCCGCTCATCCGCTTCACCGGTTTCACGCACAATATCCACACTGTGTTGAACATGACTTTGCATCAACTTTAGCGAGTCTTGAGTCAAACCCTCAGAATCGTTGAGCAACTCAACGGGTATACGGGTTTTACCGACGTCCAGCAGTAGCCCACCCAGTGCCAGTTGTTTGATGGCATGGCGTCCCATACCAAGGTGCCTGCCAAACGTTGCGGCCCACACAGAGGTGCCCAGGGAATGCCGGTAGGAGTAAACATCCTTGCGCTTTAGGTCGGCTAAACAGGCGAAGGCGTCGGGGCACCGCAAGATGGAGTCAATCATCTCATTGACGCCGTCTGACAGTCGCTCAAGGTCCAGGTTTTTACCATCGCGCAGATCGGTGATGACCTCGCTGATTTGGTCGTTCAGCGACTCATAGGTCGATGTGGCGGCTTCCATTTCGGAGCGCAGGTCAATCTGGTATTCGTAGTCAGTCTGGCGAAGGTTTTCAATTTCCGCCTGGGCTTTTGGGTCCGGTTCCCAGTCGTCGTCATGGACGATGAAGCGCGGATTTGGGGCTTCGCCACGAGTGACGTCCACAAACACGTTCTCGCAATATTTCCTGACTTCTTTCAGTTGGTCCGGGCCGCGGATCAGAAACCCCTGAATCGGGAAGGGGGTTTCCAGCCAAGGCCTGTCGAGTCTGCAAACAAACATGCCGATGCTAAGGGTACTGGCGCGGATTTTGGCTTCCGAAAGGCTGGACACGGCACGAGCTAATCGTAGAAAGAGCGGAAGTATACTGAGTCCGGCGAGCTAGTGCTTAACCGGGTTGAGTTGAGAATCTGATATCGCGCAAACCTTAGCGCCAAGCGGCGGGTTACCGGCCGGATGGCGTATTGGGTTGTTTAGTCCCCGGGAAGAGTGGTGGTTTTCACAGGGGTTTTTGTCCAGATCGACACTGACCAGGCTCGGTAGTCTTCAGAGACGGCTAGTTACCGTCTCGGCTTCGGTTATGCTGACCAAAACGCCGGTAGTAGGTCGCCTTAGTTTCCTCAGCCATAGCTTCGTCTTCGCGGCTTGTGTAACAAACCCGGGTAACCATATGCGAACCCGTTACGCGAATGCGTTTGCAATACACCTCGGGTTTCTCGCGGATATCCAGCGTTCCGCCAGCCTCGTCAACCATCGCCAGGACCTGGTCAGACACGACGGTTTTTTCGCTTTCGTTCATGCCGCGTTCGTGGGTAGCCACGCAGCCGCTGATAGTAAAGGCCATGACGGCCAGCAATATTGTTTTCATTGGATTGGCGCTCACTATGATTTGGTTGGGTCGATTGGCCGCATCAGTCCGCAGGCCCTTAACGCTGTTTGGTACGACCGCTTTCGTAACTCTAAATCATCAGAGGCCTCGGAGCAATTATTTGTGATGTGGCGTATTGAGCCTGAAGGTCGACTTTTTGGCCCGTTCGGCTTAACGCTTGCCAGCAGTATTCGTCATGAACTGCTCCCGGGTATCGGCGAAAAGTTGCTCTACAGGCATTTGCCGTTCGTTGAGAAACGCACTCAGTGCCGCGTTGGTAGCGGAAATGGCATCAAATGGCGTGCCGTGACGTGAACCCTTAATAACGAAGTATTGAGCGTCCATGCCTTTTGCCCAGCTGCGGGTCTCGGCGTTGGGCGTGTAGTCATGTTCGCCACACAACATCATAGTATCGCCGCGCAGCTGTGACAGTCGGTCGGCAGCGCACCACTTCATTAGCGCACGCAACATGTTGATGTATGGCTGACGCGGATTCTGCCCTACCACCTGCTCCAGGCGCATTCGCATGGGCGATTGGTAATCCTCGGGAAACAGGCGTCGGGCAATCACTCTTGCCGCTCGGGGCAGCCCAAGTACCCTGACCAAAGTGAGCTGCATATGGGCTTCCAGCCATTTGCGCCAGTGGTCAATGCGATAGCTGGGTAGCGAATTAATCATGACCAGTTGCGGCACCGCTTTGGGTCGTTGCAAGGCCATCTCCAACGCGACCGCTCCGCCCAGGGAAAACCCTACAAGTCGACAGCGTGACTCACCCAAGTGATCGAGCAGGCGCCAAAGATCATCGGCGAACAGTTCAATGGAATAGGGCGTCGTGGGTTTGTCGCTGAGGCCGGCGCCTCGCAGGTCCGGGCAAATTGTCCTGAAGTGTGTGCTCAAGCCTGGTGTCTGAAACGCCCAGTCTGCGCCGCTGGAGCCCATGCCATGAATGAGCAACACCGGCTCGCCTGTGCCGGACGACTCATAGTGCAGGTTGATGTCATTGACGTGAGCCAGAGGCATTGCGTGTCCTGTGCTGGTAAAGCGGCCATTTCGGGGGAATACGCCAGATTTGGTCATCTTACGGTGCCTTGTGACGGAAAAAAATTGTCGTTACGCTCGATGCTGATTGGAAGAGGGGCAAGAGCAAATGGAAAACCTTTTAGCAAAGGCAGGTTTTTGGGTTGAGCAAAGCGTGGCGCTCCTTGGATTGGTCGCGGTGCTGTCTGCTTGTTCCGTTGCGCCTTCCAACCCGCCTCTTGGATTGGGGCAGGTTCAACAATGGTTGCCTGGGGACTATCTGGGTGAAGGTTCTTCGGGCCCTGTGTATCACCGAATCGTGGCCGTGGACGTTCCCAGTCTCGGTGGCACCGTGTTTTATCATCACATCAGCCGCGAGGGTTTTGGGCTAACGTCTTTCCAGCGCAAATTTTATCGTTTCTATGAATCCGGTCAGGTGATGCGGTCGACGGTCTTAACTGGCGCTGGCCAAGCTTTTCCCATTAACGGCGGACTGAAAGAGTTGTTGAGCGGGCTTACGGATGAGGACGTATTACGATTTCCACCCGAGTGCCAGTTTCGCTGGTCGGTGAGCCAGTCTGGCTTAGTAGCGGAACTGGCAGCTGAGCACTGCGCATACGCTAGCCCGGCATTTGGCGGCACCATTGCTCCACAAATGACCTACCAATTAGACCGATGTTCGTTGTCTATTGACGAGGCGTTGTATCGGGCCAATGGCGAGCCGGTTTTTCCGCCGTCGAGCGCTAAGAATCAGCGGGTTGGCCCAGCAACTCACCTGATGGAGGATTGCTAAGCAGTTCAGGAAACCTATCGCTGGCATTGTCACAATCAATTTTACGGTGGAGATGCAGGGCCTTAGCATGGCTGCACATATCAAATACGCGCTAAAGCTCACGGGAGTCTGTTCCATGATTAGAAAATCTCTGCCATTGCTTGCTGCAGTCACTGTAGCCCTTTCTGCGGCCCTGCCGATAAGCTCGGCTGGAGCCCAGGGTCAACCCAAGGCCAACGAATTCTGGTGGCCTGAACGGCTCAATTTAAGCCCGCTGCGCCAACACGACCCGGCGTCTAACCCAATGGGAACTGACTTCGACTACGCCGGGGCCTTCAATGCTCTGGACCTTGAGGAGTTAAAGGGAGAAATAGAAGCCCTGATGACCACCTCTCAGGATTGGTGGCCCTCGGACTACGGCCACTATGGACCGTTTTTCATCCGGATGGCGTGGCATAGCGCCGGCACCTATCGGGTTGCCGATGGCCGTGGCGGCGCCGCGGGAGGGCAGCAACGGTTTGAGCCTCTGAACAGCTGGCCTGACAACGCTAACCTGGACAAGGCGCGCCGTCTCCTGTGGCCCATTAAACAAAAATATGGCCGCAGCATTTCATGGGCCGATTTGATGGTGCTGACGGGAAATGTGGCGCTGGAGTCCATGGGGTTTAAAACCTACGGCTTCGCTGGCGGTCGGGAAGATGCCTGGGAGCCTGACATGGTGTTTTGGGGTCCGGAGAACGAATTCCTGGCCGATAAACGTTACAGCGGCGATCGAAAGCTACAGTCGCCGTTGGCTGCGGTGCAGATGGGGTTGATTTACGTTAATCCTGAAGGCCCAAACGGCAATCATGATCCACTCGATGCAGCCCGGGATATTCGCGAGACCTTTGGTCGAATGGCCATGAATGATGAGGAAACGGTGGCACTCATTGCCGGCGGACACACTTTCGGTAAAGCCCACGGCGCGCACAAGCCCAGTGATTGTGTAGGGCCGGAGCCCGCGGCGGCCGCAGTTGAGGCGCAGGGCCTGGGGTGGACGAACACATGTGGGTCGGGCAAAGGGGCCGATACGGTAACCAGTGGGCTGGAAGGTGCCTGGACCTCGAACCCAACCGTTTGGACAACCCAATACCTGGACAACCTGTTCAACTTTGAGTGGAAGCAAACGAAGAGCCCGGCGGGTGCTACCCAGTGGATTCCTACCAATGAAGCGGCGTCCCAACTGGTTCCCGACGCCCATGACAAGTCCAAGCGGCATGCGCCGATCATGTTCACCACCGATCTGTCGCTGAAACAAGATCCCAGCTATCGCAAGATTGCGAAACGGTTCCAGCAAGATCCGGCGGAGTTTGAGCTGGCGTTCGCCAAAGCCTGGTACAAACTGACGCACCGGGATATGGGTCCTCGAGCCCGCTATCTGGGTGCCGAGGTGCCGGATGAGGCTCTGATATGGCAGGACCCGATCCCTGAGGTTGATCACAAGCTGCTGAGCGATCGTGACGTCAGAAAACTGAAGTCTGCGATCTTGGATTCTGGCTTAACGGTGCCTCAACTGGTTCGCACCGCATGGAGTTCTGCCGCTTCGTTTCGTGGCACGGACCGTCGTGGCGGAGCGAATGGCGCGCGGGTCCGTCTGGCACCACAGCGCAGTTGGGCTGCCAACAATCCGGCTGAGCTAGCCATTGTGCTGAAGCGTCTTGCCGAGGTTCAAAGTGAGTTCAATGGCAGCCTGCGAGGCAACCGGAAAGTGTCTATGGCCGATGTGATTGTTGCTGGCGGCGCTGCGGCGATTGAGAAAGCAGCGGCCGACGGCGGCCACTCAATTACCGTACCGTTTACGCCGGGCAGGATGGATGCGTCAGCTGAGCATACTGACGTTCAGTCATTTGCCGTACTTGAACCCAAGGCCGATGGATTTCGCAACTACTACAGCGCCAGTGCCGGACGATCTCCTGCTGAAGCGCTGGTGGATCGCGCCAACCAGTTAACCCTAACGGTGCCGGAAATGACCGTATTGGTGGGTGGTTTGCGATCGCTGGATGCGAACACGGGCGGTGTGACCCATGGCGTATTGACCGGCCGACCTGGTACCTTAAGCAACGATTTTTTCGTTAATCTGCTGGACATGTCTACCCAGTGGTCAAAGTCTGAAAATTCCGACGGTTTGTATGACGGAAAGGATCGAAACAGCGGTGCACTGAAGTGGACGGCAACCCCGGTTGATCTCGCTTTTGGTTCCAGCTCGGAGCTGCGTTCGGTGTCTGAGGTGTACGCCGAGGCCGGTGGCGAGCAAAAGTTTGTCGAAGACTTTGTTGACGCGTGGCACAAGGTGATGACCCTGGACCGCTTCTGATTGGAATGACAATAAGCAGGCTTGAGGCAGTGGTTGCTCGAGCAGAAAAACGGCAACGCCTGGCGTTGCCGTTTTTTTTGGTCGCGCTAGGGGTTGAGGCGGGCGCGCAATTGTTCTGGGGTTTGATACCCCTGAATGAGTTCACCCGTAGGCAGGATAAGGTTGGGCGTGCTGGCCGCACCGAGTTGGGTGGCCAGCGCAATATGCTGATTGAGATTGTGTTCGCAGTCGGCCTTAGCGCCGGGTGGTTCGTTGCCGAGCAGCGCTTCTGAGAAAGCATGGGTCGGATCAGATTCACACATTAACGCTGCTGAACGTTCAAACCCGTTGCCACCACCGCTGGGTAAAATGACGTAGTTCAGCTCGATGCCGGATGCCGTGTATTCGTCCAATTGGGCATGAAGACGCCGGCAAAACGTGCAGTCGATGTTAGTGACCACCGTCACCCGCAGAGCGTCGGATTGTGAGCTTGGGTAAACCAGAGGTGTGGACAGTTGGGTCGTTTGAAGCAGCGATATCCGTGCCTGCGCCTGGCGCTGAGCCGTCAAGTCCTTGCGGGTAGCCACTTCAAACAAGGGGCCGGCGAGTACGTGGTTGCCGTCAGCGCTCAGATAAAATACTTGAGTGCCCTGGGACACCTCAAACATGTCGGGAATGGCGGATGGGCGAATTTCGATGGGCGGTGCGCCAGCAACCGGCAGCAATGTCTTGGCCACTGCCATCAATTTAGGGTGAGCGTCGGGTGCCGGCGTGGCGGCCACCGCAAGGGTAAAGAGTAAGGCAGTTATCATGTCCGAATTTCCTGAAAACAATTGCCGGACATTGCCATTGAGATGATCGGGCTACACCTCAAAAAACCTCAAGTGCTTGAAAACAAAAAAATAATTGATTTCGGGCCATGGCCTGATTGTTGGGCAAGTGGACGCGTCAGCTAACCGACTACCATTGAATCAAGGACCGGAGGCAACAATTCTGAGACACCCAACAGCGGATCACAGGCACGTGCCAAGGTCTGATGGGTAGAGGCAGCCAGCGGTAGCGGTGGCTGATCGGATGGTTTCGCCGTTGGCCGGTTTGAGGCCAAAGCCGCTTCCGGATGCTGGGTCAGGAGTTGGTCGAGTAGACGTCCCGCATCCTCTGCAGCACAGGCAAAGCCCCGTTCATTGGCTTTGTTCAGTGCAGACCTGGCCCACTCAAGGGCCGGTGCCGACCTGCCGGAGGATTCATCCAGCCGACTCATCAGGCCCATGACGCTAACCTGCAGGTAGTCCAGTTCTTGTTCCATCGCAATGACGTATAGGTGTTCCGCTTCAGTTCGGGCCTTGTCTATCTCATCGGCCAGCAGTAGCGATTGCGCCAACATAAGCCGAGCTTCCAAAAATTGGGGGTTTTCTCTTAGCGTTAGGGCAAAATACTCCGAGGCGTTCGCCGGATTTTTGGCGAGCGTTGCCAACCCTGAATTAAACGCTGCAAGCGCCGGCGACACCGTTAGCCCGCGATCTTGCTCGGCCGGCGTGGTGTTGAAGGTCCCGCTTGCTGTAATGAGCACGGCTGCCGCGGCCGCCGCGGCCCAGCCTTGCAGGCGGTGGGGTTGGCGTCGGGTGGGTTTTTTGGTGGCAATACACCAGGAGTAACCTCGATTTGGATGGGTCAATATCGGTTCAAGGGGCGCGAAGGTGCTGCGTAACTCGCTGATCGCCTGAAACAAATTCTGATCGGCGGTCCATCGATCGCCCCATGCCTGTTCAAACAACGTTTGTTTGGCGACAATCTCACCAGGGTTATTGAGTAGCTGCTTTAGGATTAGGGCGGCCTTTGGTCGCAGCGCCACGTCCTGATTGTCACGGCTCAGCCGCAGCGTATCCGGGTCAAAGCAGTACTGGTCAAAAGTGAGTTGCCGCATTTCAGGCTATCCAATGGGTTAGTCAGTAAACTCGGTGGCTTCGCTCAGGAAGCCTTTCCAGTTTTTCAGGTCTAGAATTTGTGGTGTGTGTTTCTCAAACCCGCTGAGAGCGCCCGGCGGCAAATCATCCAGGCTGGCAATCTTCCCGCCGAATCCACGTACCACCGTACCGCCAGGTTTGTCACCCATCTTCATCCACGGAAGCCAGGCCGACTTGTTCTGCAACTGTGCGTGCACCGGCGCTGAAGGAAGGTCAGCATTTTGCATATCGGCCAGGGTGGCGGAATAGGTCATGAACGAGTTGGTGTATCGCGTCTTCGTAGGGTCAGAAAACTCTGGCGAAGACTCAATTGACTGGGTGGCCAGAAACACCCGGTCGCCGATAATTTCCAAAGGCAGCGGGTTGGGGTTGTATCCCATAACGATAAATTTGTCGGGTGTATAGCCTCTGGGAACCGGGCCCAGGAGAAAATGCTGTACCTTCACCGGTTCTTTGGTCACCAGATGAGGGATCATTTTCAGCGGTTCATAATCGTCGATGCCTGAATAGAAGCCAGCTTCGTATTTTGTCATTTGAAACGTGTTGTCAGCCTTGGGTTCCCATTTATCGATCAGCAGATTGTTCATGGTGAACATGGGAACGAAGTTGCCGTCGTGCATGTCTGCGTAAATGTTCAAGCGGTAAAAGGAAATGACGTCTTCAGCCGCAAGGCTACCCACCAGTTTGACGTGGGCCCGCAGCGCCTGCACTGGATCTTTGAAGTCGGGTACAAATGACGGCTGTGCGGTAGCCGCGCGTACCTTGGGTAGCGTGGCAAACATGGCAAGTCCGGCGACACCAGCCAGGGCTTCGCGACGGGTCATTGTGGGGGTTGAATCAGTCATAGGCGTTTTCCGCTTTTATTGTATGAACGTAAGCTGGCATTAAAGTTTAACCGTATCATCATGTCGCAGGCGGCTGGGCGGAATGTTGAGATACCTGAAATACCACTACAGCAAGCCCAGTGTTGCGTTACAGCCCATAATTTAATGGGCTGGCTGGTGGTAATCCTGCACAAAACGGGCCTGGCCGACGCAGGCGCGAACGTTTTCCAGCATGGTTTTTGCGGCAGGCGTCAGGGGGCGGTTGTTGTCCAGCACCAGGCTGGCTTTTCGTCTGATGGTGGGCCGATTGATGGGTAAAACCCGGTAAGCGTCGTTAACAAAGCGGTTGGCTACCAGCGCCGGAGAGGTCATGAGTAATAAGTCACTGCTAGCTAAGATTTTCATTCCTACACGATACGCATCGGAACCTATGAATTGGGTCGGTGGGGTGAGGTTTTCAGCCACGAAGGTGTCGATGATGACATCTGTATCCGATGGCCGGGAATAGGGCACCAGCCAGCCATACCCTTCCAGGTCTTTCAGTGTAAGGGCGCTTTTGTGGGTCAGCGGGTGTCCGGGCCTGCAGGCAATCACATCCTGGGTGGTGTAGATCGTTTCCGCGCGGTAGCCAGGCTTCAGTGAATAGTCTTCCACCCCCACCGCAACAAAATCGAATTCGCCCTGGTAGAAACGTTTCAGCAAGATTTCTGAGTACCCCTCAATCAGGTTCACCCGCAATCCTGGCCGGCTTTCGTGCAGCGCGATGAAAGCCTCGGCAATGATATCGCCTGCAAAGGTCTCGCCAATGCCCACGGTGACGGTGCCGACGTCGGCATCAGCGATGGCCTCCAGGGCGGCCCGGGCGCGGCGATCCGCGGCCAGCTGGGAGCGGGCAAAAGGCAGTAGTGCAGCGCCAAAGGGTGTCATACGGGTGATTCCGCCGGGTGCGCGATCCAACAACGTGACCGATAGGTCTTGTTCCAGCTTTGCCACGCTGGCGCTCAAGGCTTGTTGAGTGAGTCCGAGCGTCCGGGCCGCCGCGGCTAGCGAGCCCTCATCGACCACCGCGACCAGTCGTTGCAGCTGCTTGAGTTCCATAGAGTCAGTGAATATAGCGTGAGTGATCGACAATATACAAAAATAATTTGTATTTGACAATCAATAAACAAAAAAAGACCATAGCGGTCCAGTATCTAAGCAATGCAGATCATGACCCAGGCAACTCCCCAGGAAATTCGACCCCGATTTACCCGCGATGAGCGCGCTCGCAAGGCCTTCACCTCTAGCTTGCGCGCCCATGTTTTGGGTCCCCAGGCGCGAGGAATGCGTCAGCACTTTGACGACGTGGTTGAGCCTGAGTTTGAGCGCACCCACGGGCGCACGCCGGCCACCAGCTCCGAGGTTCGCGGCGTCATGAAAAACGAGCGGGACTTCCAGTTCTTTAGTAGCGTGCGAAGCTGCGCTCAGGAAATGGTATTTGCCTCTGTCATTCCGGCGGTTGAGCGCGGCATGGACGAGCTGGCGGAGAAAGCGGCGGCGCTGCGCGCCGATGAAGACGGGGTTGGTGGATCACTTACCCTGGACGCCGATCTGGCGGTTCCCGACAACGTAACCCGGCTTGATGTTCACCTGGCGCCCGGCAGCTTTCATGCCGAATACAAAGAGCACGACGTTTCTGCTGGCGCAATTTACGACAGTGCGACCCGGGTTTTCGCGTTCAATCAGTTCGGCGTTGATATGAATGACGTTGGCATGACGATGGCGAACTATGTGCGGCTGAAATACCCGCACTTAACGCTGGATAAAATTCTTGATTGTGGTTGCACCACAGGACACAACACGCTGCCCTGGGCGACTACCTTCCCTGACGCTGAGGTGCATGCCATAGACGTTGGCCCTGGACTGCTTCGGTATGCCAACGCGCGGGCCCAGGCGTTGAAGGTGCCAGTGCATTTCCACCAAATGAATGCCACCAGTTTGACCTTTGCTGACAACAGTTTCGACGTCGTGTTTTCCTCCATGTTTCTGCACGAGCTGCCGCTGAAGGACATCCGAGCGTTCTTTAAAGAAGCCCACAGAGTGCTAAAGCCCGGTGGGTTGCTGCTGAACATGGAACTGCCGCCCAACAGCAAAGTCGCCGCCTATCAGGGTTTCCATCTGGACTGGGACACCTATTACAACAACGAGCCGTTCTACAAGCCGTTTCGCGACTCAAACTACCAGGAGCTGTGTGAAAGCGCGGGTTTTGCTGGCGATGAGTTCATTGAGGCGACCCTGCCTCGCTATACCTTTGTCGGCGAAGACGCCTTCGCTGAGGCCGTGGATCACCCCACCGTATTTGATGGCCAGACCGGACGGATGGACCCCAAGGGCACCCGATGGTACGGCTTCGGCGCGTTCAAGCGATAAGGATTTATGATGAAAAATGACAGCACAATGAAAGTAATCCCGCGTATGGCCCGAGGCCGCCGCAACCGCTTTTTCGAGGCTGACGGCGTCGATGAGTTAATGAGTATGGTGCTGGAGTTGACCGCTGAGGTATCGACCCTGCGCGAGCGCCAGTATGTGCTTGAACGCGTGCTGGAAGAGCACAACCTTCCCGTTGGGCAGGCCGTGGAGAGTTATCAGCCGACAGAAAATGACGAAACCCACTTAGCGGCGGATCGAGAGCGCCTGCTGAGTACCGTGCTGCGCACCCTTGATGCAGAGCCAAAAGCTGTCGATACTGCTGCCAACGCTCAAGACGACCCAAAACACACTGAGGCCGCCTGACGCTCCTCGGCGTGGATCCCGTTTCCGCGCAGCGTTGAGACCCAGAGGCGAAACCGGTTAGGGTAGTCTCAAGCACAAAGGGGTGACGTGATGGGCAGCAAGCTAAAAGACTGGTGGACCTTAGATGAAGAAAAAGAGGCCCGCAGCGCGGACAACCCCCACCAACCGCTAACCGACGCTCAGCGGCGCTCCACCTTTCCGTTGCTGACGCTGGCCTTTGGCTGGGGCTTTTTGGTCACTGGACTGTTGACCGGCGGCGCGTTAGGCAAAGGGCTGCCGTTCTGGCCAGACCTGGTGATGGCGTCCTTTCTGGGCAACGCCATGAATTTCGTCATTGGTGCCCTGGTGGGTTACATCGGGTATCGCACCGCCTGTAACAGCGGCCTGCTGTATCGCTTTACCTACGGCAATATCGGCGCCTACCTCCCCGTGATGTTCATTGCCCTGCTGACCATTGGCTGGCAGGGAATTGTTGTTGGGGCATTCGGGTTTGCATGGGCCCAATCCTTCGATAGTCCCACCTTTTACGCCGTCGCCCTTCTGGCCGGCGTGCTTTACACCACTACCACCTGCTTTGGCGTTTCAGCACTAGAGAAAGTAAGCATGCCGTCAGTGCTGGTGCTTGTCGCTGTGGGCCTTTACGCCGCCTGGCTGAACGTCGATCAGGTTGGCGGTTGGGGCGCCTTTTTGGCCCTGTCGGAGGAAGTGTCAGCCCAAGAGCCATTGACGTTAAAGAATGCCGTAAATCTCGTGGTCGGTTCGTGGATTGTCGGCGCAGTGGTAATGGCCGAATACACTCGCTTCGCGAAAAAGGCCTGGGTGGCCCTGGCTATCCCCTTTATCGTTCTGATTGTTTCCCAATGGTTTCTGCAGATTCTTGGATCGATGGGCGGCATCGTTGCCGGCACCTACGAATTCACCACCTACATGTTGCAGCAGGGCATGGTGATTGGTGGTCTTGGGTTGATCGCCATGAGTTTGGCGCTGTGGACTACAGGCGATGCCAACCTCTACCTTCCAGCCGTTCAAACCGCGAGCCTGCTGCGCAAACCCCAGCGTGTCACCACGGTGATCTGTGGGGTGTTGGGTACGATCTTGGGGTTGGGGATTTACCAGTATTTTCTGGATTGGATCAATCTGTTGGCCAGTTTGGTGCCGCCGCTGATCGGGCCGCTGATCGTTGACTACTATCTGGTCAATCGCCGGCAATACCATGCCGACGCCATGGACCGCCTGCCAGGGTGGAATCCTGTGGCGGTTGCGGCCTACGTCATCGGCGCTGCCGCTGCGGTGGCCGCTAGTCGAGGTTGGGAGATACCCGGTTTTGATTGGGTGATCCCATCCCTGCTGGGGCTGGTGGTTTCCATGCTGGCTTACGGGGTGCTTTTTCTGCTGGCCCGCGCCGCGGGTCTGCGGGTGGGAGTAGCGGGGCTTCGCGACACGGCGTAGACGGTGGCTCGCGCGCGCCGTTAAAGCTTCTTAACCACTGTTCCGATATTTCGATTGTCCGGAACTGAACTGTTCCGGGTTCGTCTGTCTGTATGCACCTGCGTAGGCGGGCGAATCGATAACGGCAATTGGAGAGGTAAGTAATGGAAGGCACCTACAGCATTGCGCTGGTGTTGATCTCTTATCTGGTCGCGTGTGCAGCGTCGTTCACCGCCTTGGAGGTGGTGCGCCGTCTAATGACTCGGCGGGAAAAGCATACCGCCCGCTGGGTGGCTACCGGTGCCCTCACCATGGGCGTGGGTATCTGGACCATGCACTTTGTCGGGATGCTGGCCTACAGCATGCCTATGGCGGTGAAGTATGACGTTACCGTCACGTTTGTCTCGCTGCTTGTGGGGGTCGGGGCGGCTGGTCTGGCCATTTTCATTGCCGCGCGTTTTCGCATGTCCGTTGCTGTGGTGGCCGTTAGTGGCGTTGTGCTGGGTCTGGGCATTTCCAGCATGCATGGCCGGGATGGAAATGGCCGCCACCATGTCTTATGACCCCTGGTTGTTTGCCGCATCGGTGCTAGTGGCCATCAGTGCGGCGTCAGCAGCAATCTGGATCATGTCGTCACTGCCAGGCTACAGCGGGCGAAATGTTGCGCTGCTTAAGTTGAGTGCCGTGCTGATCATGGGCTTGGCCGTTTGTGGAATGCACTATGTGGGTATGGCGGCGATGGAGTATGCGCCTTTAGCTCATGATCAAGAGACTATTGCCGCAGACAACACTTGGCTAGCCATCACGCTTGGTTTGGCTTCGCTGGTTTTGGTGGGTATGACCCAAATTACGCTGTATTTCGATAGTCGTCTCGCAACGGAAGTAGAGCGCGGCGACAAGGCCATTTCCGAAGCGCTCATGCTCAGCCGGATCGTTGAGGAAGGTTCCATTGAGTTTTACGTCATGAACACCGACACGCTGAAGTTTGTGAAAACCAATCGGGGGGTCACAGATAATACGGGATACACCCGCAACGAACTGGCAAACCTAACGTTGCTGGATTTGCAGATAGAAAACACCCAACAAATGCTGAACCAAAAAATCGCCAAACTCTCCAGCGGACAGTCGGAGTACTTGTTGTTTGATACGGTGCACCGACGCAGCAACGGCACCTGTTATGACGCCTGCGTTTTTCTTCAGCTGTCCCAGGTGGAACAGCCGCCGCTGCTAACGGCATGCGTGCGCGACACCACGGAGCAAAAGAAGCTTCAACTGGCATTGGCGCAATCGAGAAAAATGGAATCCATCGGAAACCTGGCGGCGGGTGTTGCCCATGAGCTCAATACGCCTGCCCAGTTTGTCAACGATAACACCCACTTTCTCAAAACCTCCTTCAATGAACTGCTTATGCTCAATCAGCAGTACCATCGGTTGTTTGATGCCGTGAATGACGGCGCGGTGACCGAAGATCTGCTGAAAGACACCCGCCCCCAGCTGGAGGCAACGGACCCGGATTTTCTGGAGCAGGAAGTGCCGCTGGCCATCGAGCAGTCCATCGAAGGGTTGGCGCGCATATCCAGTATCGTCTCGGCGATGAAGGTCTTCTCCCATCCGGGCGGTAAAGGTCGCGAGGAAACCGACCTCAATGAAATAGTGAAAAACGCGATGGTGGTGTCCGCCGGCGAATGGAAATACTCAGCCACCGTCGAAACGGATTTTGATCCTCAGTTGCCGCTAGTCAGCTGTTACCGTCAAGAGGTGAGTCAGGCAGTACTGAACCTGATTGTGAATGCCGCCCACGCAGTCGCCCAGGCCGACGCCGATGGTGATGAGGTGAAGGGGTTTATTCGACTCAGCACCCGGCACGCTGCTGACAGCGTAAGCATCGTGGTGGAAGACAGCGGTACCGGGATGACTGAAGCAGTTAAGCAGAAAATCTTCGATCCTTTTTTTACCACCAAGGAAGTTGGCAAAGGCACCGGCCAGGGGTTGACGATGGTTTACAACACAATCGTGGATAAGCACAACGGCCAGCTGGCTGTTGACTCTACCGTTGGCGAAGGAACCACCTTCACCCTGCCCATTCCGAAAACCGCTGATGGTGGTGCGTTAGCTGCGTAGAGTCTCTTGCCGACAAGTTCCGAATCGGTTTAGCGGGTAGTGACACACAAATAGAAAAAGTGACCAATCATCAGCAGCGTTAGAACGTCCACGATACCCCGATGCTGGGCATCACCGATGCGGGTCAAGATATAGCGTCCTGTCAGATTGCCGGGGATGGTTGCCAGGCCAATCAGCACGCCTAAGGTGAATAAATCGGCGGACATGATGCTGGCCCCGCCAAACACGGCCAGCTTGATGACGTTTATCGCCCCGGTCACCATGGCAAGGGTGCCAACAAAGGTCAGGCGGTTGATGCCTGTGCCGAGTAGAAACGGCGCCAGGAAAAACCCCGGGCCTATCACGTTGCCCGCCAGCATGCCCCACACCGCGCTGGCCATAGACAGCACCTTGGGACTGGTGCTGAGCTGGCGTCGTCGGGCCCAGTGCTTAATGGGGAATGACAGACTCAATACCAGCGCCATCACTAACGCCACGATGGCGGGTTCAAGATAGACAAAGGTCAGCGCGCCAATCACCGTGGTGGGTACCCCAAAGATCAAGACCCGGGCGGTGATGGGCCAGCTAATGTCCTTGCGATACAGCCACACGCGGCTGGCATGACTGAACACCAGAGCGCAGGTCATGACGGGAATGGCGACTTTGATACCGAGCCAGAGGGACAGCACTGCCGCCATCACTACGCCGCCCGCCATGCCGGCAGCGCCATGCAGAACACCGGTGGCAAACGCCAACGCCGCTATCGCGACAATCAGTTCCGTCGACAGCTCAGGCACGGCTCACTGGGGCACCGCGCCAATTCAAGCGGCTAGCACCATGCCGCCAGTAACGTTGAGGACGGTACCCGTCATATAGGCCGATTCCGGCCCGCAAAGAAAGCGGATCGGGCCTGCAACGTCTTCAGCGCTGCCCAAACGTCCTAGCGGAATATCGTCTAACGCCGGCCTATCGAAGTTTTCCGTCATTGGCGTATTAATAATTCCCGGCGCAACCGCATTACAGCGTATCCCCAAGGGGCCTCCGTTGCGTGCCAGATGTCGAGTTAGGCCGATCAAGGCACCTTTCGAGGTGCTGTACTCGCTGCCGACAATCACCCCGCCACGGTAAAACGCCATGGAGCTCACCAGCACAATCGCGCCGCCTCGTTCAGTCATGCCGGGCCAGGCGGCTGCCACGCAGTTTTGCGTGCCGGTCACATTAACCTCCATCACGTGCTGCCACTGATCCCAATCGCCAGCAACGCTGCCCGCCGGGCAAATGCCGGCGTTGCACACTAGGTAGTCCAGAGCGCCATCAGATTCAGTCAGCGCGGTCACCAGATCTTCGCAACCGGCGCGATCGCGGATGTCCAGAGTGTGGCCAACGGCCTGGCCACCGCCAGCCACAATTTCATCGACGACCTTCTGACAACTGTCCAGGTCGCTGAGATGGACGGTTGCGCCATCGTTGGCCAGCGCATGAGCGGTGGCGGCACCGATGCCCCTGGCGGCGCCGGTCACCCAGGCGGTGCGCCCGGACAAGGGTAGATTAGCGCTCATGATCTGACTCCTGCTGCGTGTGTTTTGTCTGCCAGGAGGATATAACATCCCAATCTCCCGCTGTGGATTGACCGATGACAGACCTGACCCAACGCCTCGACCGGATTCGCCAGCAGCGCGGGTACTTGTTGCCGCATCACGGCCTGATGGCAACGGCGATGCCCGAGGTGCTGGACGCCTACGACGCGCTCTATCGTCAGCTGGCGTTTTCCCATGGCGGTCTTTCGGAGCACGATCATGAGTTGATCTGGCTTGCTATTCTTGCTGCCAAGCATGAGGGGATAGCCACCCACCATGTGACTCGTTTCCTGGCCGCTGGGGGCACCCGGGATGAAATTGTTGGCGTGCTCGGGGTTAGCGCCGCCGCGGCGGGTTGCCCTACCTGGCAATTCGCTGATCAGGCGTGGGCTGCCCATGTTGAAGGCCTTGATGCTGAGGTGGCGTTTTGCGCGGCCATTGAGCGCGCCGGCAACGGGCTTAGCGCGGCGGCAATACACCTAAGCGCCATCAGCGCCCTGGTGTGCTGCGGGAATTTTAAAGGCCTGCGCTGGCAGCTTCGCGCAGCGTACCGGGGGCAGGTGGATGAACACGCTATTGCTCACGCCCTGGCGCTCACCATGTTTCCCGGCAGTGTGCCCGGGTTTGTCCAAGCAGCCGAGGTTTGGCAGTCCCTGATTGTGGCCGGCGAGGTTGAGGCAACCCAGCCCTTTCGAATCTGGGCTCGTAGCGCTGGGCAAGGCGGGCACAATGCGACTAGCGAATCGGCGATAGACTAAGCGTCGGGGTTGTTAAGAGGAGTCTGCGATGAGAATACCTGGATGAATAAGGCATCTGGTTTTCGTATCTATCGGTTGGGCATTGTGGCATTGGCTTTGGCATGGCTGCTGACCGGCTGCGCTGGCTCCGCAACCTCCATTGCTCCAGTTGCGCAGGACCTTCCTCAGGTTCCGGCGGCACCAACAATTAACGACGCGTTGTTGCACCCAGCGGTAGAACTTGTCGGTGAGTCTCAGATTCTTCAGCTAAGTGCTGACCAGCAAGCCCACTTTCTTGCCTATTTTGACCATCCGGAGCGGGGTGAAACCCCCCGCCATGAAGTCACCTCGGACTATCTACAAGATTTGCTAACCCGGTTTGACTATCATCCGGACACCACGGATGCCCACAGCACCCGCACTCACCTGCGCGGCAACTGTATGTCTCTGGCCATTCTCACCACTGCGCTGGCCGAGCTGGCGGGAGTGCAGGTGCGCTATCAGCTGATTGAGCAAACGCCGGTATTTGATATACGCGGTGGACTGATGATGACGTCGGTTCATGTGCGCACTATTTTGGTACAAAACCATCATCGATATAGTGCTGGGCAATTTGTTTTTGGCCAGTCTCGACTGGCCATCGATTTTTTCCCGGATGCCAATCATCGATCTGGTCGACGTATCAGTCGCGATGATTTTCTTTCCATGTATTTTCGCAATTTGTCGGTTGAAGCATTGTTGGCGGACAATCCGCAGATCGCGATGGGGTATGCGGCGAAAGCGCTGGCACTAACGCCTCAACGAGAGCAAGCGATTAATCTGGTGGGGTTGCTTCACAGCCGCATGGGCGACAAGGCAGGAGCCGAGCGTTTCTATCGCTATGGGCTCAACGTCGCTTCCCAAACCCTGGAGCTAATGAACAATTATTTGGGGCTGTTGCAGCGTCAGGGCAGGGCCGCTGAGGCCCAGGCAATGGCTGACCAGATTTTGGCGCTGGATGAGCCCAGCCCGTTTGGCTGGCTGCGCCTGGCCATGATCGCCCAGCAGAAAAAGCAGTTTGTTCTCGCCGCCTCCTATTACGAAAAATGCCTGCGCTATGCACCCGAACTCGCTCGGGCCTGGCAGGGTCTTGCGCTGTCGCTGGCGCGCTCCGCCAGTGATGACGTTGAGCGCATTGTCTACGCCCAGCAGCAGGCTCAGCAGTATTTTGACGAACCCGGAGCTGGTCAATCGCTGGCAAAGAAAATCTCGATTCTCAAGCGCTACGGTTCCGACGAGTTCTAGGACAACGCGCTATTTTTGTTTAGCCTCTTCCATTCGCCGACGCGATTGATCAAAGGTCTGCTGGGAGATCTTGCGCATCGAGGTGGTCAGGGGCTTTGGGTTGGCTGCAGCTTTGCGCACGACCACTCCTAGCAAATCGTTCAATGCCAGCGCTTCGCCCGTGGTATTGGCCGCGCTTGCCGCCACAATAACGGTTGGGTCAGAGGTGACGTTGCCCGCTGCGTCGGTGTCAAAAACTACGCTAAGCGCTTTGTCATCGGTACTCAAAAATCTGGCCACGCCACGCTCACCGCTGGGCAACTGTTGAACGGCGACATAGGCGTCTTCGGCCTCGTCAGCAGATATTTATTGACATTTAAATGAGACTTATTATCATTCGTGTTTATGGCGGAGCAGAAAAACCGGGCACCAGCCCACGAGGCAGATGTCCGGCCTGAACCCATCGATGTGACTCAGTTGATGGAACGTTACCGCCAGACGGAAATCATTTTTCACGATCAGATCTATCGATTGACGCTGACCCGCAATCAAAAACTCATACTGACCAAATAACCCCCGCCAGCCAGCCATCCGCCAGCCAGCGAACGACTCAAGGAGACAGTCATGTCGACTCGTTTGTTATGGCTGGCGCTCGCAGCGCCATTGGGCACGCTGTGTGCCCAAACCTCTCAGGAACCGGCCAGCCTGGAAATCATCACCGTAGAGGCTAGCAAGCTGCCTTTGCTGGGTGTGCAGGCCGCGTCGCGAATCAGCATCATCGACGGTGAGCGGATGGAGCAGGAGCTCGCTCAGACGATTAACGACTTAGTGCGTTACGAGCCAGGCGTTGATGTGGTGGACCAAGGCAGCCGTTTCGGCTTTTCCGGTTTCAGCATTCGCGGTACCGGGGGCAACCGGGTACTGATTGAAGTGGACGGCGTTCCGGCCGCCAGCGCTTTTTCTATTGGCAGTTTCTCCAACGCCAGTCGCGACTTGGTCGACATCGCCTCGGTACGCCAGGTCGAAATTACCCGCGGACCCGCGTCGGCGTTGTTTGGCTCGGACGCCCTGGGTGGCGTGGTGAGTTTTGTCACCCGTTCTCCTGCAGATTACCTGGCGGATGACGCCACCTATTTTGACGTTAGCGCCGGCTACAACGATGTGGATTCCAGTTTCGTCACCAGCGCCACCGCCGCCGGCGCGCTGGACAACTGGTCAGCCATGTTGCGGGTTACCGCCCGTGACGGGGAGGGCCGCGATATTCCAGTGGCTGATCCGCTGGAGTACGACAGCCTCAACCTGCTGGCCAAGCTCGCCTGGGGCCGGGTCGGCGCCGGAGGGCTGGAGTTGACGGTTGAGGACATGACGAACAACAGTGAAACCCAGGTGGAGTCACTCCAGCGCGTGCAGGATTTCACCGCCGCGTTTGGATTTCCCTATGTCATCAACACAACCAATGTCGACGCGGATGACAAGCGCACCCGAACTCGCTACAGCCTGGCCCAGGAATGGGCCGGTGGGTTGGGGCCTTTGAGCTATTTGCGCTGGAGGGTTTATCAGCAAGACAGCTTGACCTCCCAGGTTACGGGAGAGGATCGGGAATCGTTGATTGCCGGTCGTGCCTCCGCGGTGTCACGTCAGCGCACCTTTCGATTCGATCAGGACGTGACCGGTATTGAGGTCAACAGCGGCTATACCTTTGCTACCGGCAGCGTTGAACATTTACTGGCGTTTGGCCTTGAGTATGAGCAAAGCGATACCGCACAAATTCGCGACGGCATAGAAACTGACTTGCTGACTGGCACCAGCAGCAGTCAGGTGGGCCCGGACCTGTTTCCGGTGCGTGACTTTCCGCTGTCGGAAACTCGCCGTACGGGACTGTACCTGCAAGACCAGATTAACCTCGGGCGTCTGTCCATTATTCCCGGGTTACGCTGGGATCGATACGAGCTGGAGGGCATTAATGACGCAATATTCTCTGCCGACAATCCAACCATTAATCCGACAACACTAGACGAAAACCAGGTGTCGCCAAAGCTGGGCATTACCTACGACATTTCTGACGCCTGGCAGCTTTACGGTCAATATGCTGAGGGATTTCGCGCACCGCCGGTGAACGACGTCAACGTCGGGTTTACCAACTTCCAGTTTGGCTACACCACCATCCCCAATCCGGACCTTGAGGCGGAGTCCAGCGAGTCTGTAGAGTTGGGAGCACGCTTCGCCAGTGACCGTGTCAGCGCTGATTTAGCGCTGTTCAGCACGGATTTTGACGATTTTATCCAGTCCTTCCAGGTGGTGGACTTTGATCCCATCAACCAACTGCTGGTGTTTCAATCGATCAACGTTGATGCGGTGAAGATCGAAGGCGCAGAGTTTTCCGGTTCCCTGCTTGCGTCTTTTTTGCCCGAGGGTTTTCAGCTGAACCTATCGGCAGCTTACGCTCGCGGTGAGGATCGCCAGACGGGCCTTCCTATCAACAGCGTTGCGCCGCTAAACGCCACCTTTGGCGTGGACTACGCTGCGCCCGGTGGACGCTGGGGCATGAGTTTGGTGACCCGTGCGGCGGCAAACCAAAACCGCCTGGACGAAAGCGGCGGCCCGCTGCTTCGGCCCGACGGTTATGTGATTTACGACACCTTTGGGTACTTCAAGCCGACCGCAAGCTCCCGCGTTCGCGCGGGCATCTACAACCTTAGCGATCACGATTACACCGCCTATCTGGACGTTCAGGGTGTGCCGACATCCGCTGGTAACCCGGAACGTTTTCAGCGCCCCGGCCGGCATTTCAGCGTCGCTTTTGACTGGACCTTTTAATTAACCTGGATTGACTATGATGATTTCTAAAACAACCTTATTCACCTCAATGGCCGCGCTTTGCCTGACCGCCTGTGCCGGCCAACAGGCCTACGAAACACCGGCTCAGGCCGGTCCGGGTTTCGACGTTGTGCCTAACCCCCATTTCAGCGCCATCGCTGGTCAAGCCACGGCGGCAGAAAAAGACCGTGCGGCCATTTTGGCAATGCAAGGCGACTACCGAGTCAGCTTCGATTTTATGGAAACCGTGGCTCTGGAAGCAGGGTACGAGCTGCACGAGGACAAAAACACCGGCGGCTTTGAGACGGTGGTGGTGGTGAAGGACGCCGCTGATCATGTGGTGCTCCAGCATATTCTGGTGGCACCTGGCGGGCATGTGGTGAAACACTGGCGTCAGGACTGGTATTTCGAGGCACCCCAGCGCTTTGAGTTCGTCTCCGACCAAACCTGGGCCACAAGACCCATCGACGCTGACAACATCGACAACGCCTGGACCCAGTGCGTGTTTGAGGTGAGTGATGCGCCGCGCTACTGCGGCACCGGGCGGTGGAACCACCGCTATGGCGTGTCCACTTGGACCAGCGATCGCAGCTGGCGACCGTTACCGCGTCGGGAGTACACCAAACGCAGTGACTACAACGCTCTTAATGCAGAAAACCGCCACACGGTGACGCCTAATGGTTGGACCCACGAACAGGACAACACCAAGACCGTTCGTGTGGGCGAGCAGACCGAGAAAACCTTGGTGAGGGAGTATGGCTTTAACAACTACCGATCGATCAGCGGTTACGACTTCTCACCGGCCACCGCTTACTGGGAACGCACTCACGAGTATTGGGCCCGCGTGAGGGCGGCCTGGGAACTGCGCCTTGGTCAGGCTCAGCCCTTGGTCATCAACACCGAGGTCGACGGCATGCCCATTATCGAAGCGACCTTTGGGCACGCTGAGCGGGCCCAAGAAATGTCCGCTGCCGAGCAGGTGAGCGCTATTTCTGAGGTGCTCGAAGCCTGGGTGACGCCCACCGTGGAGGCAGATCGAGTAGCGCTCAGCGTTAAAGAATAAATCTAGAAACCTTCACCGGACGACATGTCGGCTGTTCGCACCAGCCGACTGTCTGCCACCGCAGCCTGACGGTGAATCACCGCTTTGCGGTAGTCCTCGTCGGTCACCATGGCTAGAAACGCCCCGGCGGTGGGGTAGCGGGCGATAAACGCGATGTCCCACGCCTCGTCCAGTGGGCCAATGAGGGTCACCTGGGGATTGCCGCGCCAGATGATCTCGCCGCCCACCTTACGAAAAACCGGGCCGCTTTCTTTGCCGTAGCTGGCGTAGGCCTGCAAGCCGGTGGCGGCTCGGCCATCCGCGTATTCGGCGTTAGCGTGTAAACGAATGAGATTGAGCATGGAGACAGGCGCGTCCCGAGGGAGTGCCTTGAACTGCTCGAACTGTTCTCGCTGGGGATCGACGTTGTTGGCCATGATTGGCGTCCAATAG
>JBGCET010000024.1:0-62265 GCA_045106555.1 Lysobacterales bacterium
GTACGATGCGCTACCCAATATTGGCAACGACCCTGTTCCCGGGCTTAAGCCTCGTGCTGACGGCCACCCCCATGGTCACGGCTGCGGCCACAACCTGTTCGGGGCGGGATCGGTAGGAGCGGCTATCGCTCTTAAACGCACGATGGATGCTAAGGGTATAAAGGGCACCGTGAAGCTCTTTGGCAGCCCGGCCGAGGAAACATTGGTGGGCAAGGTTTATATGGCCAACGCCGGCGTCTTTGATGGCATCGACGTTACTCTTGACTGGCATCCGTTTTTTGAAACCGCAGTAACCAACAGCCGCGGCCAAGCGATGAACAATTTCCAGGTGGAATTTTTTGGCAAAGCCGCACACGGCGCCTACGATCCGTGGAATGGCCGAAGCGCGCTCGATGCGGTGGAAATGATGAGCCACGGGGCCAACCTGATGAGGGAGCATATCCAGCCCACCGCGCGTATCCACTATGTAATCCCTGATGGAGGCGAGGCGCCCAATGTGGTTCCAGCCTATGCCAAGGTCTGGTACTACGTTCGCGATGATGATCGCAGCAAGGTTGAAGCGAATTACGCTTGGTTGGAAGAGATCGCGGCGGCGGCGGCCATGGCAACTCAGACTACCCATAAAATCACGCTAATCACCGGCGTTCACGAGATCCTGCTCAACCGCCCGCTACAGGAAGCAATGCAAGCCAATCTCGAACATGTTGGTGCCCCGGTTTTTGATGAAGATGACCATGCCTTTGCCCGTGAACTGCAAAAGGCTGTTGGTATCAAACCGCTGGGCTATCCCACCGAAATAGCGTCGCTGGCGGCAGAGGTTCAGCCAACGGAAGGTGGCTCCACTGATGTGGCCGAGGTGACTCGTCTCGCGCCGGGCGTGAGCCTGTACGTTGCCACTGCCGGACTCAACCTGCCCTGGCACAGCTGGGCCACCTCAGCCAGCCACGGTCGGCCGAACGCCGCGAGAGGCGCGACGGTTGCTGCCAAGGTGCTAGCTTTAACCGCAATGGATTTCCTGCAGGACGAAGATCTGCGCCAAAAGGCCAAGCTTGAGTTCGACGAAAAGATGAAAGATCAGCCCTACGTTTCACCGATTCCCAAGGGTCAGAAACCGCTGATGCCGGAGTAGTGCGACTGCGAATGATAGTCGTGGATCGCTTGAAGCCCAATCAAGTGCAACCACGGGGTTGCAACAACGGGGTCAGATTAACTTTCCTACAAAACCTGATATCGAACGGTTCGCCTCCGATCCAATCTGGCTGTCGGCCGTTGCCACCTACTTCGCGGTTCTTTTCGTGTGTTCCACCGGGGGGATTACTCCGGTTCTAGTCATTGGATTCGACGCAGGTCCAACTTTGGGTTTTGATCTGCTAGTCGGTCTGCTCGGGTGGCTTGAACCTCAAACGCCGCCCAGCAAGACTATGGAGCGAAATTTTTCCTAGGGTCAAACTACAGCACCCAACCCAAAGCCCACTAACAGCGTCAGCACCGCAACGAGAACCGCGTACTTCAGGGGTACTTCCGTCTGCGCTTCGCGCACTCCGCCTTGAACCAAAATGGTTTTCCGCTCTGTGCTGAACACTGCGGCCAGTGCGTTGGTTGTGTCCAGGGAAGCAACGCCAGACTTTTCGATGCGTTGAATGGTGCGTACCGATACCCCACACAACTGCGCCAGCTGATCCTGTGTCCACCCATGATCCAGTCGCATTGCTTTAATCTTGCTTGCGTCCACGAGCATGGCGATTATCCAATCAACCGCTGAACTAAATGACCGACCGCGTAACCAAAACCCGCCCCCGCCAGGACCATTGCTAAAATCGTGGCAACGAACGTGGCCGGCTTTACATTGGCCCTGACTCGATGTGTCATTTCATGGATCAGCTCCTCGTCAACTCGAGCCTCAAGAAAGATCTCTCTCATGTAGTCCCGATATCCGAAGGTTACCGAAAGCCGGTCGCCCGCAACATCAAGCTGGTGGGTGGAAGCCATGGTCATACCGATCTGGTTGACCACCAACAAATCATCGACCCAGATTTTTTCCCGAAAGCTCCAGGCGGCATTGTGAACCACAATTTGCCGCCCCTTATGCATGAACGGCAAGTAAAGCCCGTTTCTTATGGAAAAGGAAATTGTGCTGCTCTCGCTAACTTTGGACATGTTTGCTGCCTCGGTTATGACAGGATCAGTTTGTCTACATTTTCCGCGGGATGAAACGCCAGCAAGGTCACTGTCGGGTTGCTGTCGGGTTGCTGTCAGGCAGTGGCACGGCGTCTCGCAGCGATCAGATGCCTTCAGGGTAAGGCTTTACCGGAGCCGGCGATCGGATGGGGATTCCGCCAGCGCGTTATCGATTTTCGTACACCAGCAGCACTTGTAATCTGGACCAGTACTGGCCCAGTAAGATTTATGCGGATACGCCGATGCCGGGCATATTGCCCGGCGTTCACAACGGGAAGCATCTCGAGTGTTCAGCTGGCACGTAAAGGAAACCATTAATCCATGTCAACCACAATCGTCACTCCTTCCGGCACTAGGAATAGATTGGCGGATAGCGGCTCATTAAAGGCGTAACTAACCTCTAACGTCACACTGTCGGCAATCTCACCTTCGAGTTGTACGGGTTGGTCCGTGTCGATATCGGCCCACAGCGTGATGCGTGTCCCGTCGATCTCCAGCTGATAACCCCGGCATAACACGCCGTCGATAGCCTGGGTTTCAACCAGCGGTTCAGCCCGCCCCTGAAAATCCCGCAGTTCGGCAAACCATGCCAGGGCTTCGTTATCTACGGCGCCCGCATCGACAGCCGAGTCCCAACCCGTATTCGAGGGAATGCCGATGCGCATAGCCTGATTGCCGGGCAATAGCGTGGTCATCGTGCCTAACTCCGGGTCGATAATATGAGTCACCGGCCCGGTTTCAACTCGCGCAAAGCCGCTGGCATCAGCCATTACTCTGACTTCGGTGACAAAGTCTTCATGGCTCTGGATTGTTATATCCATGCGCACAGTGTCAAAACTACGAAACCAGTCCTGAACCGAGGCAAACGCCGCACCCTTGCCAGGCACCAGCAGCGGAAAGATACCGACGGCAGCCACCAGCATCAGGGCGGCGCCCGCCCAACGAAGCCTAACCATCAATTGAGATGATGGCGCGGGGGTCGGTAGGTGGTCCTGAAACCGTCGAGTCGCGAGGTCGATAGCCTCCTGCGGGGAGTCAGAACGCGCCGCATCGATGCAGACATCAAGCAGGTCGTTAGTAATCTGAGTGGTCATTTCGTTTCTCCAGAAACTTGGCCAGAATTTTGGGGGGGCGTATTCAGGAGTCGACTCAACTCCTCAGACAGCCGTTGGCGCAATCGATGTAAAGCCACGCCCACAGCGTTTGCGCTCATGCCGAGCTCCAGGCCGATTTCGGTATGGTCGAGGTCGGCAAAGCATTGCAGCGAAAATAGCTTTGCGTCGCGTTCATTCAGGCTGGAAACCGCGGCTCGCAGAGCATCCGCGCGCTGCCGTTGGAGGAGGCGGCCATCCGGCTCTTCAGGCGGTTGCGTCTCGACAGGAAAGGTTGCCGGATCTCGTCGCCGGCGCAGCCGGTCGATGGCGCGGTTCACCGCCATCTTCTTAAGTAACGCCGGCCAGCTCTGCACCTCGGCTGGGCGGCGGCGGAGCAGTGTTTCGGCAATATCCTGCGCAACGTCTTGGGCTTCGGCCACGTCGCCAAGAACCTTCGTTGCAGAACTGATTATCAATCCCGCATGAGCGCGCAGCGCATCAACGAGCTCTCGCTCATCAACTCGACCGGGTAACAACTGGGCCAGCAGTGCCCGTGTTCGGGTGGTCATTTCGCGCTCCTTAAGCATTGGTCTCGACAAGGAGACGTCCGCTCGGAGATTTTCTTACACTCCTTGCCCCATCTCAACGCTACAGCGGCGTAGCCTCAAAGTCATCGCGAAAAACCCCCTCAGTGCGGGCACTGGTCACAGCATCCCAGTACTCACCTGCCGTGCGACCAACAAAAGACACGGGCTGAATTAGACGATCTTCCTGCTCGATTTGTTGACGCAGCTCAGGCGAGCCGAAGGTCTTCAGCTGTTCGGTGACCTCACGGTAGATGCCGCCCATCTCCGGCGAGATCGGATAACTGCCGTCGCCGTCTAGCACCGAGTCAATAGCAGGTGACCAAAGTCGGTTTGCTTCCATCACGTCGTAAATCAACGTTGGATGGGAAAAAATGGTGGTAATCAACTCACTGCCAAAAGCATAGTAGAGGTCGCTGAAATATCGACCCGACGCCGAAGGCAACATCACCTCATCTCTCAGGCGGCGTAGCTGAGTTAGCATTAGTCCGCTGGTCTGATTACCCTTTCCGCCAGTGTCATTGCAGAAAACTAGAGAGCAATTTACACAAAGGCATATAAAATCAGCGAGACAATCATCGGTTTCGGATAGATCTAACCCAATTTTTCCACCATTTTCCGCCGAACGTAGATTATCGACATTGATGACCCGATAATCCGCTTCTACCGGCGAGCTAAGCGGTACCTCGCTGATCTGCGATAACGCCAGTTGCAAAGTACCAGAGGCATCAACCTCAGGTAACGCCACAGGGTTTATAGTTATCGCGCTCCCAGGTCGACGCACAAGCAACTCGGAATTGCTTGTGTCCAAAGGTGAGGTCAGCGTGTAAGCAAGCGGAACGTCGGTCTCCTGTGAGCCATTGACTCGTAGCGGAATCCCCAAAGGGAATCCCTCCAACGCATAAAGCTGTGGTCGCCCACTAGCATCGGTAAAGGCGCGTGCTTGAGCGATACTCACACCTGGTTCGCTGCTGCCGCCCGCATTTAACCAAACTCGATTGCCGTTAAAATCGGTGATTGCAAAATCCGGGTCACCATCGCCATCCAGATCAGCTGCCGAGACACCGGTTGTACTGATTTGACCGATACCCAAGTCGGCATTGGCGGCAACAAACGTACCGTTTTGGTTCAGCCAGATAGTGTCTGCGATATCGAAGTTACCGAACCACAAATCAAGCCAGCCGTCGTTATCGATATCCACCAGCGCCGCTGACCGGGTTCGCTCATTCTCAAACGCGACTCCACTATCAACGAAGGTGCCGGCGCCGTTGTTTAGCCAGAGACGATTGGGCTGCCCCTCGTTGGTATCAAAATTCAGTCTGGAATTAATCGTGACTGCGTCCAAATCACCATCGCGGTCGACATCGCCCAACAGCACATCAGAAGTAAACGCGTTACCGTAAGACACGGCGCTAGGCATTAGCGTGCCGCCGTTATTGATCAGCACCTCGTTGGGGCCGGAATTGCCTAGAAACACATCCATATCACCATCACCATCCAGGTCTCCCGCTGCGCCAGACAAGCCAACGCTTGTGCCAAATAGCCCCATCGCTGGCAGAAATGTGCCGTCACCAATGCCCTGGTAAAACACATTGGGTGACCCCGTGATGGTATTGATTGACAGGGGGAAAAATAGATCCAACACACCATCCCCAGAGAAATCTGCCACCACTACGTCGCTGGTTCGGCTGGACGCTAATATCTGTGTGAGGATGAAGTAGCCGGCACCATTATTCAGATAGACCTCATCGTTGGTGGTCGACTCCCCAAAATTGGCCAGCACCAGATCGGGAAAGTTGTCGCCGTTAAGGTCTCGCAGTGCCAGAGCCGTTGCGTCGCCAACACCAATGCGTTGGGTCGATGGAGTAAAAAACCCCAGGCCGTCGTTGAAAAAAGCCACGGTGCCTCGGTCCCCCCCACCCGAATCTGACATCACCAAATCGTTATCACCGTCACCATCGATATCAGCAATAGCGATGTCCGTCATGGTGGTTTGGGAAAATGGCGGAATAAAGGGGCCACGAAGATCCTGAGTCGCCAGAAAAAACGCGGGTTGAGCCTGTATCGACGCGGACCATAGGATCGCGAAAAAGGCCAAAGATCGTTTCGACATTTTGTTTCCCAAAGGAGTATTTCTTAGTCAGACGCTTAAATCACAGGATATGTCTCAGTTCAGACATCAGTACGGGGTTCAGTTGACGCCAATCACCGGCACCGGGACTGAGATACTTTTTGACAATTTGCGTCTACTCAACCGAACACACTCTGAGAGGTTGATCCAACATGAGGTCTTTATTCAAAATCCAATGGCTTGTCGTTTTGACATTGATGCTGCTCCCAAGCACTCATGCGAACGCTGATGCATTCGTTCGCATTGAAGCCAACGGCAGCCTGATTACTGGCAGTGAAAGCGCTTCGTTTACGCAGCTGGGCGTACAGGATTTCGCCAAGCTGCAAAATTACACTCTGGGTCTAGAGCGAAGCATAAGCGCGGGAGGCGGCCCCGCCACCAGCCAGCTATCGCTGACACCGGTCACCTTCATTAAGTCCCTCGGGCGAAGCTCCGTACTGTTAAAACAGGCAGCAGCTCAGGGACAAACCGTTACTGCCGAGATTCGGGTCTTTGCCCCCAATGGCAATACCGGGCAGCAAGACCATGTGTATACCCTGCAGATTATTAACGGCCAGATTGAGCGCATTACCCCGTGGTTTGAAGAGACCGACTCAGGGGAAACGTACTTTGAGTCTGTGGCCATCGTTCCCAACGGCCTGATCGTGACTCATGTGCCTACTGGAGCCACTACCCAGATTCAGGCCGGCGGCCAACCCTGAGATGGGCATACTGTTACCCCAACTCTGGTTAAGCTTGAGTTTGATGGCGCCGGTCTCAGGGTCGGAACCGCTGCTGATCTGGCGTACCGATCAAACGTTGATTCCTCACCTCGGGCCACGAGCTGGTCGCCCGACGTTAAGCGAGACAGCCATCCGGAAGGCATGTGCGCCATTAAACCCCCAGTCGAGTCCGGGCCGGGTTTTGGCGCTGACGCTGGACCATCAACGCTGCTACCGCCTCGATGCCGACCACCCGATGCTAACCACCAGAGTGCTGGGGGGAGCAGGCAACGCGGCGACAGCCATTTATGACGGTCCAATATTGCTATACCCACAGCGAGGGCTGGCCTGCACCATTGGGCAATGCCCAATACTGGGTACTCTACCCGATCAGGCAATTGCGCCAGCTTCTAGTGTGCCTCCTCCACCTCCAGTAGTGATCGACAGCTTCGACGGATCAGCTGGCACTATATCCAACGGCGACACCGTTACCCTGAGCTGGAGCGCACAAGGCGTCAGCAATTGTCTTTTGGGACCTCAGACTCAGACTCCGGATTCCGTACCCGCTGCTGGTTCAGTGACTCGAACCCCGTCATCAACTACGCTCTATGAACTGGACTGCAGCGGCCCAGCTGGAAACGATCAGGCGCAGGTGCTGGTGGTCGTCAAACCGCCGCCGTCGGCCGCTATTATTTCCAGCTTCGCTGCCAGCCCGCCGAAAATTCTCACCGGTCAGGCCGCAGTACTTAGCTGGATCAGCACAGGGCATACCTGTGCAGTAAACGGTGTAGCCAGCGATCTCAAAAGTAGCGGCCAGCTGTTAGTGCGCCCGTCCAGCAATCGTACCTATACCCTCACCTGCGACGACGCCGGCGGTAGCGCAACCCGGCGCCGCACCGTGCTGGTAAGCCCCACAGCGCAAAGCGTCAGCATCGACAGTTTTACCGCCACACCTTCACTGATCGCTAAAGGCAACGTGGTTCGATTCGACTGGCAATCCAGCAACGCCGACACCTGTGAACTTCAGGGTAACGCGAATAAGTGGCGATTGAAGTTGGCCACCAATGGCGCGCTGAAGCTCGCACCCTCAGTCAACGGCCGTTTCACCCTAACCTGTTCCAACGCGAAGACCCAAGACTCAGAATCTCGCGATGTCAGTGTCGGCAGTGAAATGAGCAAGCCCACCGTCACTCGATTTCGCAGTTCGGCCGTGCGCAGTATCGGTCCAGCCATTGCCGACATTGAATGGGAGTCACAAGACGCCAGCGGGTGCAGCTTACGGCGCAACCTGGACAACTTCTCACCAATACCACTAGATGGAATAAAAATGGTTCAGGTGGATGAAACCACAACTTTCACTGCATCGTGCATATCAAGTGCAGGGCAGTCCACTCGCCTGACCACCATCGAGGTGGTGGACGAAACACTGTTTGTGGGCGGGTTCGAAGGCTGATTTAACTACAGCGTGGCTGTCATTGACTGGGAAATCACATTCCAACAGTCATGCTTAGACAATTAACTTCGGCACCTAACACGATGCAAAGACTATTGCCTTATGCAACGGTTTTCCTGCTGCTTGCGGGTTGCAGCGCTGAACCACCGGCAGACTCCACTGTTCCAGGCAGCGACGCGAACGATGGCGCAGCCGTTTACACCCAGGTTCGGGCATCCAGGGACGGAATCGGCAAGGTATATATGGGGCGGGAGATCTCCCACGTCATGGGACACCTGGGCGCAGGCTGGCTGGAACGCCCCGAACGTGAAGCAGAAGAACGCACCGATCTGTTAATTGACCAACTGCCATTGGCCGCTGATGACGTTGTGGTAGATATCGGTGCCGGCACCGGCTACTTCAGCCTCCCCTTGGCCAAGCGCGTGCCCCAAGGTCGGGTGCTGGCGGTGGACATTCAGCAGGAAATGCTCGACATCATCCAGCGTCGCCAGAAACAACTGGGGTTAAGCAACATCGAAACTCGGCTCAGCACTGAATCCGATCCACGACTTGCTCCCGAGAGCGTCGATTTGATTTTGATCGTCGACGCATACCATGAGTTTTCTTACCCTCGCGAAATGGGATCAGGGCTAGCCCAGGCCCTGCGGCCCGGTGGACACCTGGTGCTGATTGAGTATCGTGCCGAAGATCCATCGGTGCCCATCAAACGATTACACAAGATGAGCGAGCGCCAGGCTAAGAGAGAAATGGCAGCCGTAGGGCTAGACTGGGTAGAAACGGGAGATTTTTTACCCCAGCAGCACTTCTTGGTGTTTCAGCGTCTGCCCACAAAGCCGTGAAAACTCGGGGCCGCCCTTCGTGCAATATTTGCCCCCTCTGTGGCCGAGAGTGTGCGCTAACCTTTCATCACCTCATCCCGAAGAAACTGCACAGGCGAACACGGTTTCGCAAACGACTCAGCCGCGAGGAGCGAAACCAGGGGGTCCGCATCTGCCGACTCTGCCATACCGGTCTGCATCGCTTATTTGATGAGATGACTCTCGGAACTCGTCTAAATACGGTAGAACGGCTGATAAACGAACCCGCGGTGCAGCGCCACGTCGAATGGGTCGCCAAACAGCGCCATCAGCCATAGCAGGCCTGCTGTTGCGGGAACGGCAGACCCATCAATCCCAGAGATGCCGGTCCTTATCGATCACCTGAGACGGGTTTCCCACAATCAGTGGATCGGCACCACACACCAGTTTTTCAGATTTTTCCGGGTAGTCCAAGTTGGAGAGAAAATGCTGCATGCAGTTCAAACGCGCCCGTTTTTTGTCGTCGGACTTAATGATGGTCCAAGGCGCATCGGCAGTATCGGTGTAAAAGAACATCGCCTCTTTGGCTTCCGTATAGTCCGCCCACTTGTCCCGGGATTGTTTATCGATGGGACTGAGTTTCCATTGCTTTAATGGATCGCGTTCCCGAGCATCAAAACGACGCTGCTGTTCATCCTGAGTAACAGAAAACCAATATTTGAATAGTTGAATTCCAGATCGGGTGAGCATTCGTTCAAGGTCGGGGGCCTGGCGCATAAATTCCAGATATTCCAGCGAATCGCAAAACCCCATGACCCTCTCGACCCCTGCCCGGTTATACCAGGAGCGGTCAAATAGCGCGATTTCGCCCCGGGTGGGCAGGTGTTTCACATAGCGCTGAAAGTACCATTGACCGCGCTCCAGGTCGGTGGGTTTTTCCAACGCCACGACGCGCGCAGCCCGTGGATTCAGGTGCTCCATAAATCGCTTAATAGTGCCGCCTTTGCCGGCAGCATCCCGCCCTTCAAACAGCACCACGATACGTTGGCCGGTCTGCTTCACCCAATTCTGCACCTTCAGCAGTTCTACCTGAAGCTCCTTTTTACTTTTCTCGTATTCAGAACGACTGATACGACTGTTGTAGGGGTATTTGCCATGCCGAAATAGATCTCGAATATGGGCGGGATCGTGTTGCTCAGCACCATGGGGATCGGCATCTGCCTTTGTGTGAGGACGTTTCGATGCTGTTGCGCGTTGTTCTTCGCCCTCAGCGGTGACCGCAACCGGATGGGCTGTTTGATTGGTTGGCGCATCCATTACCGTCTCACTGTTCGGTTGCAATCAGAGAGAGTGGTTCAACCACCATAAAGGGTCAATAAGGGTTTACCGAAATTTCATGGGCAGTTGCGACACACTCGCTGTCCGATTGACTTCACACGTTTAGTGCAGGTGCTGCATATTCATCAGCAGTTTATGCAACGCTCTACCCCTTCGATTCAGGATTCGATGAAGAGGGTTGCCAGCACTTTGTAAACATCGGGTCCGACTGGACTCAAATTGCTAGCGGTGACGCGTTGACTCTTTGACACACCAAGATAACCGGCTAAATGATCACGTTTTCAATATGCTAAGAGCGGAGCGACGGTATGTCTCGCCGATGGGAATTTCCAACTCACCCAACTCCACGTCGTGGCTTGTCAACGCGGTGACTCGCCATCGGTTAACCAGATAGGAACGATGCACACGAATAAAATCATCGCCCAGCCTCTGGGAGACTGACGCCATGGTTTCCTTGACGACATGTACAGAACCTCCGGCGTGAACACGGATGTAGTCCTTAAGTCCTTGGACATAATCGATATCTTTCAACATGAGCCGCAGGTCTTTACGATTGACCCGAACAAAAACATAGTCCTGACCAGAGGGTCGCGGCCGCGTCGCGTCCTGTTGCTCAACTCGCTGACTGGCCAGAAACCGCTCGATGGCCTTAAAAAATCGCGCAAACGTAATAGGCTTGAGCAGATAATCTATAGCCTCAAGGTCAAATCCATCCAGCGCGTAATCGCGATAGGCCGTCGTAAAAATGGCTTTGGGCCGCTGAGCCAGACCTTTATAGAAATCTGTACCTTTTAACACGGGCATTTCGATGTCGAGAAACATTAAGTCCACCGACTCGGTGGCGAGCACCCTGCTGGCTTCGATGGCGCTGGAACACGATGCGACAAGCTCAAACTGGGGAAGTTGAGCTAAGTGGGTTTCAACTAACTCGCGAGCCAATACTTCGTCATCGACAATCAGGCAACGATAGCTGGGAGTAGTCATGGGGTAACCCGGCTCAAGATGAGGTGCGCCGCGTAACGTCGTTCCGTTTCGGCAATCTCCAGACTGTGGGCATTGGGATACAGCAGACCTAACTGCTTTCGCAGATTATCCAAACCGATTCCCGGCTGAGAAACCGCCTCCTCGCGCACTGGCGCAGGTTTGGTATTGCTGACTTCAAACTTGATGTGTTGATCCGTCGCGCTAAGGGATAGATCCACCGATGCTTGCCCCAATGCCTGACCTGCACCATGTTTAAACGCGTTTTCGATCAAGGTGAGAAACAGCAGCGGCGCAACATAGACCGTTTCGTGCACGTGGTTGGTGAAAGAAACCGTCAAGCGGTCGCTGAAACGTAGCCGCTCCAGGGCCACATAGTCTTCAATCATGGCCACTTCGTCTTCCAGAGAAACATACTGACTGTTACAGCGATACAACACGTAGTCGAGAATGCCAGACAATTTGGCTACCGCTTCCGGCGTTTGTTCAGACTGCTTGATGGCCAACGCGTAAATGTTATTCAAAGTATTGAAAATAAAATGGGGGTTCAGCTGATTTTTCAGAGCTTCCAGCTCAGCGGCTCGTTTTTGTTCCCGTAGCGCCAGTACGGCACTCTGCTTCATGTAATAGTTAACGGCGATTAATGCGGCAGCCGGAAAGAGCAAAAGCGGCAGCTTTGAGAACACGATGTATTTAATCATCGGTGAAAAGCCCAGCCGCTCAATCAGGCTCAGGTGGCTAAGCACCGCATAACTCTTGCCGTAGGAATCGGGATAGGCCGGTTCCAGATAGCTGTAGCTAATCCAGATATTTAGCTCAGCAGCAAGCCACAACACACCCAGCAACAGCAACCCAAAGCGTTTAACCTGCCCTCGATCAAGCCAGCCCGGCACCAAATATCGCAGCGCCACCCAGGCCACCATGGCCTGCAACGAAGTGGTAGTGCCAACCACTTCCAGCACCTCCCGCAAGGAAGAGTACTTGTGCCAGTCCGGCCCTACGTTGAGCAGAAACACTACGCTCCAGAACGCAAGCTGGAATAACCACTGTTTGGAAAAAAATGGGTTTGTCACCGCTCGATGGTTCCTCCGGACAATAGCCAATTTAGCGTTTTTTTTGGATGCAACAAGCCCCATCAGGTTGATCAGCCAAAAATATCGACCAACCCCGCTTTTTGATCGACCAATCGGAGACTGACATGCCGAACGGCTTGCGCATGGCATTAGTCGACGAACTCGAAGCATCGGTCTACCAAGCCCTTTGGACAGGTCCAAATTCGCATAGTTTCATAGCCCACAATTCATCCTATGGAATGTTCAATGAAGTCGATTTTTAGTATTTTTCTGATCGCGGTGTTCTATTTACCCGCCACGGGCTTCGCGGCATCTTCCTCGATATCGGGTAGCGATCAAAAAGCGGTGCTAGTGACTGGCGCAAGCTCAGGCATTGGCCGACAAATAGCGCTGACTCTGGCCGACCATGGATTTTTCGTTTACGCCGGCGCCCGCAAAGAAATCGATATCGACGCGCTAAGCGCGTTGCCAAACATTCAGGGCATTCGCTTAGATGTCACCGTCCAGTCTGAGATTGATATAGCCGTCAGCACAGTAAAGCAGCAAGGAAAGGGGCTGTATGGGCTGGTTAACAATGCCGGCATTTTTCTGTTCGACCCTCTCATTGAAGTCAGTGAGCAGGACATGGACTTCATCATGGATGTGAATGTGCTTGGGCCCTATCGAGTGACTCGGGCTTTCGCGCCACTGCTGATCGAGAATAAGGGGAGAATCATCACCACCGGATCCATCGCAGGCATCTTCTCCGGGTCAATGATGGGGCCTTACGGCATGACCAAACACGCCATGGAGAGTTTTACCGAATCGCTGGCTTCAGAAATGGCCAAATTTAATGTTCAGGTCAGCATTGTGGAGCCAGGTAATTTTCGCTCCAACATCATGCAGAACATGCAGCAGCGTCTGGATCAACTCAACGACGGCAAGCGGCAATCGTTGTTTACTGAGGAATTGGCACGCTTTGCCAGTTTCGCCGACACCGATCGTTCCCAGCATATGGAGCCTTTACCCGTGGCCAATGCGGTACTGCACTTCATGACCGATGAGCAACCGAGGCCTCGTTACATGGTCGCACCCAATGCCAATGAAGCCCACTACACCGTTGGTAAAGCGCTGGAGCGTGCCATTGAACTAAACCAGGGCCAGCCCTACGCGCTGTCGCAACAAGAGCTGATTGACAGACTGACCCAGTTGATCAACCAGGCAAATCCCTAACGCCCGACAACTTGATGCGCCCCTGCGCGCGCCCCTTGCCATCTGCCCATACTGAAACCGAACTGAAGGAGCTACACCCTATGAACATTATCAAGATTTTCTGCGCGGCATTTCTAATGATTGCTTGCAACTGGGCCTCAGCAGTTGCGAACCAAAACGCTCTCATCGAGCAGGAAGCCAGAGCTTTTTTTGATCGCTATCTAGCCACCTACAACAACCGCTTTGGTCATCCCGATCGTAGCGATCAGTTCCGTCAACAACTTGGGGAGCTGGTTCAGATCCCTCTGCTGCAGGCACCGCCAATGAGCGCTCCCCTGGTACCGGATTCGCTGGACACATTCACCCGCAACTTCGAAGGGTTCGTCACGATGCTTGAGGGAAAAAACGTGGTCAAACTCGAATGGCAACAGGTTGAAATCCAAGTGCTAACGCCTAACAAGGTGCTGGCAAACAATATTGGGTTCGGGTTTACGGCCGACGGAGAGGTTGCTTACGAGACCATCTCTCTGTATTTGCTGTATCGCAATGGCGACAACTGGAAAATTGCCATGTTCAGCCCCTACCAGATGGACAACGCGATACATCTGGAGCGCAACCCATCAACTAGGTGAGGCGGCGATTACAACTTCACTCAATCTCCTTAAGATAGGCGTGAATCCCTCGCGCCTCCTCCAGCATCAAGCGTTGATTATGGAGGGTGATTTGATGCAGTAATGAAAACGTCGAATACAGGGTTTGAATCTGCCGGCGCTCAGCGACGTCCCACTTGGCATCCGCCGTTACCTCTGCCACCACTGGCATCAGAGCGTTATGCTGGAACTGGGTTGCCTGAAGTGTCTTACGATCTTTTTCCACCATCAGGCCTGCCCATCGCGAAAGGCGCAGTCTCAATGTGCTGTCGCTAATGCTGCCAATATTGCCACTGGTCACCAGAGCTTGCGCGATGCCCATTTCAGCATCAAAACCGGCCCAGTCTGTTATTCGACCATATTGCCGATTAAGTTCCTGGTCACTGATCGCGAGTAACTGCTCGTCTGACAACTCGGTTAGCCCATCGATGATCGGCTGCCAGCGGTCGTTAGCGGCAATGTCCTGCTCAAGGATCTGAATATTGCTGGCAAATTCTTCCGCCATATCGTGCCTGACCTCACGCTCAAGTGAACGGTCCTCTCGCTCAGACCACCAGCTTTCCGCTGCCACCGCAATAAAGACACCACTCACAATCACCAAGAACTCCACCAGCAGGCGCTGAGCACGCTGAACTTTTTCCAGTTTTTCCACGCAGTTTTCCCTTGACTGGTATCGAGTGATATCGGGATTGATTGATCAATCGCTTCGGTATTCTACCCGGAACATGGGTTCCTTTAAGGTTTGAATTCAGATTCCCAGAGTTGGTATCGATTCGCTCACTACACTGTTGTTGCCTAAACGCTCAGACAATGGCCCCAGCCTCTCTGAAACGGTAACCTCAGAAACGTGCTCGGAGAAATCGACTGATGACCCTCAAATTTGCTGAACCCCATGAAGACCGTCCATTGGCACTGATCACGGGAGGTACCCGCGGCATTGGCCTTGAGATGGCACGCCAGTATCTTGCCGATGCGTGGCGAGTGATTGTCACCTGCCGTAATCCGGATCAGGCAACTGCAGCCCAATCCCTGGCTGGCGAACACGAAGGCGCGCTGCATATTGCGCCATTGGAGCTTGTATCCCAGGATAGCATCGAAGGTTTAGGGCAACTGATTGGCGATATGCCGCTTGACCTGTTGGTCAACAACGCCGGATTTGTAAACCATCCGAAAGATGAGGCATTTGACACCATCACGCGGGCCAACTTTCTAGAGATGGTGACGGTTAATGCATTTGCGCAGCTTGAAGTCACACGTCGATTACTGCCCAACCTGAAGGCCAGCGACAGAAAAATTGTTGTGATGATGTCCAGCAACGCCGGCTCAATTGGCTCGGTAACGCCACAAAGCCCCAGGTTTTATGGCTATCTTGGGTGTCGAGCGGCCCTGAATGGTTTAAGTCGACTAATGTCTTTAGATCTAGCGGAACAAGGTATTCGCGTTGCGCTGGTTACCCCTGGATTAGTCGATACAAAAGGCATTTTGGATCTGGGGCCAGATGAACCCGCACCAAAAGGATTTGAGTTTCTTGCCGAGGCGGTGCGCTCCGGTCGAGTCTCGATGATGCGGCCTCCGGAGTCGGTTAGCGGCATTCGTAGAGTCATCGAGAACTTGTCGTTCGAAAACAGTGGCACGTTTGTGAGTTATGACGGCAATGAGGTTTCCTGGTAAGACAGCCTTTCGTTAGGTGAGAGTATTTTTGATGCGACCGATACGTTGCTAGCTCTCGAACCCGTCACCAAAAATCTGGTCGGGTGTAGTTCCGCCAAATTCAAATGCACCAATGTCACATTGCCCATCGTCCCGCGCGAACCCGCGCTGGTCTGTTGGAGCGCAGTTTGAATCACCGGCATTGATCGCTGGACTTGTGGGCACCAGTGCATGGGTGAGCGTTGGACCGCCGTTATCGGCAAGGGGACCCAACTCAGGATCGGTCGTAATATTGTTAACCGCATTCTGTACGCAGTTTCCCGTCTGAAAAATGTTGTTGTTGTTTAGCGTTATTGTTGAGTTAGCTCCGGCAACGCAGTCATAGGTGTCGTGGCCCGCGATGATGCTGTTGCTAAGTTCAAGTGCACCGCCTAACGACACCCCTACCGCTGAACCTGCTGAGGATGAAGTATTACCTGTGATCGTACTTGACTCTATGGTTGCGGAGCTCCGAACGTTTACCACGTTATAGTTCGAGAATACTCTGTTGTTAGAAATCGTGACATTACTTAGTGTTAGATTCCCGCCGTTTCGAGCGTAGATGACGGCGAAACTAAGATTGCCTTCCACGAGCGAGTTTGCGAGGGTAACTTGGGTTGCCCCTTCTACAAGAACAGTCGACAAGCCGATTGAGTGATTCGTTATTGTGCTATCGAGAACCTGTACCACGCCAGCCTTGCTGGAGAACGCGCTGCCAATGTCTGCCGTGTTTCCCGAGACCGTGACGTCAGACAGCGTTACAAATCCAGCGTCTCGATTGTACAGAGCGCCGCCGGCCAATCTTGCCTGATTTGACCGCAATGTGGTGCCGTTGATAGTCAATCCATAGATGCTGTAATTGTCGACGCCGCCGCCGTACTCAGTTGCAATATTGCTTTCAATAACACCACCCTCGATATCGATAGCGCCCCTATTGTAGAGTGCGCCTCCGAAGGTTGCCTCGTTGAGCGACATTTCGGTGTTGCGAATGTTGGTTTGTGACGCCTGTTCAGCACTGATAGCACCTCCACCCCCACCCGCTACGTTCATCGTAAATCTACTGTCATTGACATTTAATAAACCGCTGTTGGATATGCCCGCGCCAAATGGCGCATAGCCTTCCCGCACGATCGTATTGGACAGAGTCACGGTGCCGCCTGGCTCGTTACGGATCGCGCCTCCTCCACTGAGGGCGGAGTTTGACGTTAACGTACTGTCATCAATTTGCAATTCGCCGCGGTTTAGTATGCCCCCGGCATTTTGACCGGAGCAGTTTCGCACCATCATGCTCGACAGCGCTAGTGTGCTGTCTTGGTCGTTTCGTAAACAGCTGAGGGCGCCTTCAGCGATGGTGAAATTTGATAACCCCAGCGAGATATTTCCAGAAGTTCGTATGACGTAGTCATTGCCAGAGATCCTAAGCGTCAACTGGTCTTGTCCCGGCCCCTGAATTGTTACTGACGAGTCGACTATTAGCGGTCCGTTTTGCAACGTAATAGTTCCGGGAGTAATCGAAGGGTCGAAATCAATACGATCGACACCGACCGTGAACGAGGGCGAGCAACCACCGACCGTGCTGTTAGTTTTTACCGCTGCAACCGCGTCCCGAAGTGAGCACAAGATATCTCCCGGAAGGTCAGACGCCGAACCGACCGTTACACGATTACCGGCGTTAACCGATCCGGCCCGAGTGACAGGGGCGTAAAGTCCGCCGATTGCCTGCGCAATCGCCAAACCCAGCAATCGATGTCGAGTGCCCGTAGTTGGAAATTTAGAAAAGTTCAATTCGACTGATCCTGTAGTCTCACGTCGAGCTTAAGCGTATCACGACGCAAACAGATTCTAAGGTGATCAATAGTCAGTGGCACAACCATTGGCCCGCAACAAAATGCGTAGACTGTTATGCTTGGATTTCGTCGACCAAAGTCAGCCAGGAGAAAACCATGAAAACCGCCTTAGTGATTTTTCTGATCGTCGCTCTCGCGATAGTTGCAGGGTTTTTCTGGCTGGGTTTTAGCTCGCGAAGCAATCCGCCTGCGCTCGGCATCAATGGCAACCAATTTGTTGCCTGCCCCGATAGCCCCAACTGTGTATCCAGCGATGCGACAGGGGCAGACCACGGTTTTCCCACTCTAGAACTGAGCGCCACAGCAACTTGGCCAGCGATATCAGCGCAAGTTGAGCAAATGGATGGTGTAACGATAACCGAGCAGTCACCGGGATACCTGCGCGCGGAAGTGCGCAGTTCGATATTTGGGTTTGTTGATGATCTTGAAGTCCACCAGCGCGACAACTCGCTGGCCTTGCGCTCCTCATCCCGTGTTGGTCATTCGGATATGGGAGCCAATCGCAAACGCCTAGAGAGCCTGCAAGGTCGCCTCAATACAGCGGGTCTTCTCCGTTAAGCCTGCGCTTTATTCGAATAAGGCGCCTGATACTACCTGAACAATTGCCAGTGGTCCGTCAGGCTATGGAGAGGTTTCGCCGACCGGGCCCGGTCTCTTCCACAATGGTTAGAAATCCATCGGTGGCCAGCTGTTCCGAGTTCTTCTCGATGGCCGGCAGCAGGTTGCTGACGTTTTCGGTCTCATTGGTTGGGAAATAACCCACCGCCGCGTTGCGCCAATATTTGGCCCGATACAGCGCGGCGTCAGCCACTGCCAGTACCTGTTCCCAGGTTAAGCGAGTGGGCTGCTCAGGAATAAATGGATAGCAGGCAAAACCAATGGAGCTTGTGGTTCTCGCCACTTGGCCATTGCCAATATTGAAGATCTGCTCGTGGATACTGCGCCGGATACGGTCGGCGAGCTTAGCGGTTTCGCGGGCATTGTTGTGCCTGCCAACCACGATGAACTCATCACCGCCCCAACGCGCGACAAAATCGGAATTGCGGCAACAGGCCTGCAGAATTTCAGCAATTTTTTGCAGAATCCGGTCGCCGGCGGCATGGCCGTGCTGATCGTTGATGGGCTTGAAGTGGTCCAGGTCCACCATAACGAATGCCAGGGTATCGTCGCACTGGCCACCGTCGCGTTTTGCGTCAGCCTGGCGTCGTAGAATCTGCGCAGCTTCCTGCTCTACAAAAGACGACACAAACCGACGGTTACGCAGCTGAGTTAGCGGGTCGGTAAAACTGGCCTGCTCCAGTGAATCATTGGCCGCTTTCAGGTCGTTATTGCGCTGGGCCAGCTCACAGGTTCGGCTCTCAACTTCCTGCTTGAGCCGTGCGAGAAAAGCGGCTTCCTGACGCCGACGATTTCGATACCAGCGCCAAAGAACGGCCAGCACCCCAAGCAAGGCCAGGCAGTAGACCAAGTAAGCTTGCGTGGTTTGCCAGGGTGGTGGAGACACACTGACCGGCAGAGTCAATCCGGTGTTGTTCCAGACTCCGTCACTGTTGGCGGCAATCACTTGAAACTGATAATTACCCGAATCAAGGTTGGTGTAGGTCGCCCGAGTAATACCCCGGGCATCGGACCAGTTGTCATCAAAACCCTGCAGTCGATAGCGATACTGGTTTTTCTCCGGCGCGGAAAAATCCAATGCAGCAAACTCAAACGCCACCACATTGTCAGAATAACTCAGCTCCATAGCTGTCAAAGCCGACAGCGGGCCTGAGCTTCGCCAGGGCTGGTTGAGCACTTCAAGACCGGTAAGCACTACGGGTGGAGGGCTTAGGTTCTGGGTTAAATTTGCCGGATAAAATTGATTGAACCCGTTGGCGCCGCCGAAATACAACTCGCCGCGCGAACTGCGATGCCAGGCGCCGAAATTGAATTCATCTGCCTGCAGGCCATGGCTGCGGTTGTAGTTGGAAAATTGACCCGACTTCGGGTCAAATTCACTGAGACCTCGGTTGGTACTCAACCAAAGATTACCCAGGGTGTCTGGCACTATGGCGTATACCGAATCGTTGGGCATCCCTTGAGCCCTGGACCAACGGTGAATCTCTCCAGTTTCAGGTTGCAGGCGGTTGAGGCCTGAGCGCGTGCCAATCCATACATCACCCTCAGGCGATACAAACAAGCTGTAAATCGTGTCCGCACTCAGGCCGTCTGAAGCACCCGGGTGATGGCGCAAGTGCTGCCACTGATCTGCCCCTGGTTGTCGATAATTCAGGCCGCCGCCATCGGTACCCACCCAGATGGTACCGTCAACTGATCCTGTTATGGCAGTGGCTCGATCGCCGCTGAGTGCATGAGTAGATTCGTCGTCAGGCAGGTGCCGCTCAAAGGTCTGAGTCTCTGGGAGAAAACGGCTCACGCCGCCGCCATAGGTTCCCGCCCAGAGTTGCCCCTGGAAATCCTCGTATAACGCCATGATGCCGTTGGCGCTGATGCTGGTTGCGTCTTGAGGGTCATGTTGCCAAACCTCAGAGGCTCCGGTGGTTAGATCCAATCGCTGCAACCCGCCGGTCATGGTACCTATCCACAAGTGACCTGAGCGGGTCGTCAGCAGGGACATTACCCGTTGGTCGGTGAGCGTCGTATCGGGAAATACCTGTTCCAAAGATGCCGCCTCACCGGTGCTTCGCTGTACACGGGTTACACCTCCCCCGATAGAGCCCACCCATAAGTTGCCGTCATGGTCTTCGGCAAAAGAAGTGGTGTTGGCTGCTTTAAACCCATCTTGCGGCCCTGCGGGCTGGTGGCCGAAACCCCAGGTGTGGGGGTTCCATTTATTCACACCGCCGTGTTTAGTGCCCACCCACAAAACGCCGGCCTGATCGCTAAACAGACTAACAATTGTATTGTCGCTTAACCCATGGTCGTTAGAAGCCGCATGACGAAATTGACGAAACTGTCCGGCCGCACGATCCAACAATAGACTGAGTCCTGCATCCTCGGTACCAACCCAAAGTCGGCCCGCAGGATCTTCTAACAGCGCCGATACGCGATTGCTGGGCAGACTCTGAGCGTCGGCCGGATCGTGCTCAAACTGTTTCAGTGCGCCGGTAGCTGGATTCCAGGCACACAGGCCACCGCCCCGGCTGGATATCCAAAGTGTCCGATCACTGGAAACCAGCAGCCGGCGCAGACTGCTGGCACACGGCATGTCAGCACCCAGCGTTATTCTGGTAACGGTGCCCGCCGCCGGATCGATTTGGTTTAACCCGTCGTCCGTCGCCACCCACACCAACCCGGCCAGCGAGGTGATGTCGAAAACCTGATCGCTGCTCAGTGAGCCTGCGTTGTCTGCGCTGTGTTGGAAGTGGCGGGTAGACCCGATCGCTGGGTTGACCTGATAAAGGCCATTATCCCGTGACGCCACCCAGAGATTGCCTTGGGTATCGATATTGATAGACCGCAGGCGTTTGTCCGGGGCGGCACCGTCAGTGGATACAAACGGCGTGAATCTCTCTGTTTTAGGGTCCCAAAACACCAGGCCACCGCCGTCGGTGGCCATCCAGACTCTACCCTGACCATCCAGCGCCATGTCAAAAATAAAATCACTGGGCAGTGATTGATGGTCGTCAGAGTTATGCCGGAAATGGGCAAAGCCCAGACCATCATATCGATCAAGACCATCTTCGGTGCCGAACCATATATGTCCTGAACGATCCTGAATGATCGATAGCACCGCGTTCTGCGAAAGGCCCTGTTCTACCGACAACACGTCGAACCGCATGGGTGGCGTTACCGCAGCCATTACCGAGGACGACAGCAGCACTGCCGCGCCGATCCCAAGCAAGTTTTTTGACCAGCGTTTCATGAGAACTATTGGCGCCTATCGGTGATTATTCCGGACTGACCCAATCGCTGTTAAGCGTGCTGGAACCCCACAGGTAACCTTCGCTCCAAAGATACCCTTCGGTCCACAGGTATCCTTCGGTCCAAAGGTAGCCGTCGGTCCACAAATAGCCTTCGGACCACAGGTAGCCATCGGTCCACAGATAGCCGTTGCCACCCACGTGATTAGTGTCGGTCCATCGAATCGCTTCACCAAACAACTTCTCATCGCCATGAGGATAAGGAGACCAGCTATACCCGCGCTCGCTGGGTGCGCTGCCGTCCCAGGTTGAGCTGCGACCGTTATGGTCAGTGAGGTAAAACTTTCCTTCCGGACTGCGGTTGGCCCGACCACCGTAGTGGCGTTTGCCGGATAGATCCGCTTCGACATTCAGTCCGATGTTGGCACAGTTTTGAGCGCCCCAATCGGTGCCCGACTGGTAGGCGTCAACCCGCCCTGCGCCGGCCTGGAAATAACTGTACGGCCGACTGCTGCCACTGCGCGCGGTATAAGTGTTGCTTAGCAGACGGCACTTCAACTGATCCGGCGTCAGGTAAGGATCCTGCTGCAGTACTAGCGCCACCACCCCAGAAACCACGGCAGTGGCCTGGGACGTTCCAGACATCTCGAAGGTGTCGTTATCTTCATTGAAATACTTACCGTAAGATTGGGCTAACCAAGACTTTGGGCTCATTTGCGCCACGATATGGCCGCCGGGGGCTACCAGGTCTGGCTTGATGAACCCCTCAAAGGTAGGCCCTGCTGATGAAAACGTCGTCATCCGATCGTCATAGGTATCAAAGGGTGTGTAGTTGTCTGACATGGCACCCACAGTAAGAATGTAGGGCACGTTGCCAGGCACGCCGATCGTCATAGGCTTGGGACCCTGATTGCCAGCGGCAGCCACCACCACAATGCCCTTTTGCCAGGTTGCCATTACCGCCTGGTTCAACGGATCATCCCAGTAGTGAGACTGAACCTGTCCTGTGAGTGACAGATTCACTACCCGCACATTGAGCGATTGATTGGAGACAATCCAATCCAGGCCGCTGATAACATCTGAGTATTTGCCGATTCCGCGATCATTGAATGCCTTCACGATCACCAGGTCAACGCCAGGCGCAATGCCCTGGGAATCGCCATAGGCGTTATTGCCCTCGGCGATAATGCTCGCGATGTGAGTCCCGTGGCCATTTTCGTCCTGGGGTGGGGTTGTATGAACCTTGCCGGTGATTGCGTTAAACCCCAGCTTGAATCGACCCACGTCACCGGTTAATCCTGAGTCAATAATGGCAACCGCCACACCGCTTCCGTCCACGCCCTTCCAATGCATCAGGTCGGCATTGATTAACCAGGCAGACTTTGAGCCGCCGTCGTCGTCAAAATAGTTAGAGCTGGTGTTACTCGCCGGCGTGACCTCGGAATCCTGGTATATACGCCGAATACCGTCGCGACGGGTGAGTTCTGATCGTTGCTCAGGAGTCAGCGAGGCGGCAACCGCGCTGATGATGCCTAATTCTTTGGTGACGGTTCCGCCGACTAAATCCACTAAAGCTCGGACCTCAGCAACATCCTGGCCTTGCACGATGTAGTCATGGGCAACCGCAGCAATCGGCGTCGCTTCTTGCTGCGATGCCAACGGCTCAGTGGGCTTTTGTGCCAGTAGTAAAACGACCCCGGCGGCGGCAACCGCGCTCGCCAGCCATGCAATTTTCTTATTCATTGGTCTTCAAATCCCTGAAGAATGGTTAAGCGGTTCCTCCGCGGAACGCATTTACTCATCTCCTTGGAGCCCAGAGTGTGAACTCGGTCACGTCAATGGAGAGTTAACAATGACTTACCTGGATGCGGAAAAAACGCCCAATAAAAACGGGCGTCCTGCAGGATTTTTCACCGATGGTGGCGTCTTAGTGCGAGGAATATCAGTGCTGATAAGAAACTGATGCTGGCGGAATTTGCTCCCAACCACCGCATTTTTCATAAGCAAACGCGGTTGCGGAACATGCCGACAATACCGGCAAGGCTCGCTCCCCCATCACCAGGACAACTTTCGTGAGCGCATCAGCAACCATACATCTTTCAGCCAACACGGACACAAATCGAGTAGGGTCAACTCTGGAGCCAGTAGCGCCGTTGAAATGACAGCCGATTAGTTCTTCATTTTGCAACGTCGCGTTAGGCCATCCACAGCTGCTAGCAATACTGCCGCCGGTAAGTTCAACACACCCGGACGTATTGGTATCGCCGCTTGGAACGTCCAGCATCACCGATCCAGTAATACCGTGACTAATACGAATATCGCCTCCGGCATTGATCAGACAGTCATCCAGTTGTTGCCTTAGACACACCTCAAAAGCTTGATCCACCGCAAAACCTTTTGCGATTCCCCCCAGATCAATCCACAAGGGCCTATGAAAAACCACCGTGTCCTCTGCAACGATTTCGATATCGCGCCAGCTGGCGTCGCTACTGGGAGCGCAGGCCGATGGTGGTCGCGGCAGGTGCCCCGTGCTCACCAGTTGTGGCGCAACCGTTACATCGAATATGCCATCTGACAGCCGGGATACCTCACAGGCTGCGCTAAGTACCGCAACCGTTCTCGGGTCCACTGTTACAACACCTTGGGCCCCGCTGCGATTGAGTTTGGATACGTCGCTGTCTTCACTATGAAAGCTCATCAGACGATGAATGCGTGCGACTTCCTGGAAAGCGGCATTGATGCCAGCCGACACGATTGAATGCGACGCCCCATGGCCGGAAATTTCTACGACGGTGCCTAAATGCATCTGGGTTAATCCCAGCGTTTGTCCGTCAGTGGTTGAACCCGGTAATTGGGTTACCGATGTATTCATCCACCCTGTGGAAGGTATCGGGCGTGAATAGCGAGTAGCTTTTTCACCCCTTCGGCGATGTGCGTGGTTGAGAGTGTCGCGCCGGAAACCAGGGTAACCACATCCCCAGGCATCCAATGCCCGTGTGTTGACTTGGCCATCTGATCTAGCCATTGCGGCGTGAACACACTGTCGCAATAGCCCTCTGCGCAGGTCAGCACCTCAAGGCCTGTCACACTGCCTTGGGTATTCACGCCCAGGAGATAGGTCACGATGTCGTTCAGCCCATATACCTGATCTAAGAACAGCCAATCGCCGGAGTCAGTTTTCCAGGCTTTCACCTGCGAGCGAATAGCAGGGACTTTGTATTCTAACTTCAGCCGCTGATAGTCACGGGATGCCAATTTGAAATCCGCGGACAGGAGCTGTTGACCGGGATAAATCCGATCAATCGCCTGCTTAAGAGTCTGTAGCTCCTCAGCGGGGGCCGCCGTTGCAACGGCCAACGATAGGGCCGGCACCAGAGAAAACTTGAACCGCACATCCTCTCCCGGGGAGTCTTTCCACTAGCTGCGAATAAAGTGACGAATGCCGAAACCGCGAATGACGGGCTTGGCTTTTTCCACCTGAGCAAAACCCCGCCCTTGAATCTCTTGATCAAAGTTCATCGCGTGGTATTCAAAAGACCAGCGTTCGTTGTTCCAACGATGGTCCCACCAGCGTCGAAATAACGCGCGCGGGGTCATGCGGGTGCCGCCAGTGGTAAAATCCACCGGATAATAAACCGCACCCGGTCGGGTTACCCGTTGAGATTCGGCGATAACCTGGTGCGAAACTTTCTCCGGCATTTCATGGTGCGCGATAAAACTGGTGACAATGTCGAAGTAGCCGTCGGGGAAACCATTATCTTCGGCGAGCCGCTGAACAAAGTTCACGTCGAATCCCAAATGCGCCGCGCGCATATGGCCGTAACGCACCATGGGGCCGCCGATGTCCAGACCCCACACTTCCGCATCTGGGAAGCGCTCTTTTAGGGCCACCGTAAACTGTCCAATGCCGCAGCCGTAATCCAGAATGCGCTTTACCTTTCCGTCCTGGGGCAAGGGAATATTTTGGGCAGCCGCCCGGTGTATTTGGTCCTGATTGTTGTGGCCTCGGCCACCAAAGTAAAAACTGTTGGTACCGTAGTGATACATATGACCGGCAAACGGGTCGCCGACATAACCACCGGGTTGAATGTGTATTTGGTGACTGGCGTGCTCCGGTATGTGTAGCGCTGGCGACAGCTCCAACGTGCCGGGGCCGGCGTTGTCCGCAACCTCCATTTCCGACAAAAACTCGTCGGCATTGGCGTGGTAAAAATCCTGCAAGTTGGTCCAGGTGACCCGTTGGTTGGCCAGCCAGGTATGGGCGGAGATGTTGATTGCCGGCTCGTTATCCAAGAGATGACCTATGCTGGCCATATCGGTTTCCTGGGTCGGGTCAATGCCCTCGCGTTCCAGCAGCCTCGCCAGCGCCTCATCCGCTGATGCACTAATCTTCTGACGATGCATGGCGCGGAACCCTTTGGTGAAATCCTGTCGGCTCTCAACGTCGAATTTGCCGAGCCGAGTTAACCGGCCGTCCATCCCACGCGGTGCAAAGCCGGTTCCCGTAACCAGTTCCTGTTTCCTGGCTGCCATAACCTCAGAACTTTTCAGCAAAGTCCCGGCGCCAGCGGCGGCTGCTGCCGCGCCAGCGGTTGTCATGGTCAGTAATTTTCGTCGGTCAATCATGATTCAGCTCCCCTCTAGCTTAGAATTTTGTGATGCCGTTATCATCGGACGACATTTTTCTAAACGCCGAATCCCCCAACGGCGCCAGGGCCAGTTGGATGAAGCGATCTCTCTCAGTTTTCCACTCCTGTTCCTGTTCGGGGCTTGGAACGTAGTCGGAAACCGCGCTTGCAGAAACGCCCTTGTCGGCCAAAACAGCCTCCAAAGCACTGAGCCTGCGTTTGGTGGCCCACATCTCCGCCGCCATGGCCACAACGCAGGACACCACGTTATTAAGCGCCGGATTACCCAACATTTCCTGAGCCCCAAAGTCATAGGGAACTGCAGTACTCACATAGGTTTCGCGTTGTTCTGCGTCTTTGGAATCGGCCATCGTTCGTCTCCTGCTAAAACACTGTTCGATCTACAATACACCCATAAAACCACACACAAAAATCGTCGCTAGGCGTTTTCTCGCTGGTTGGCGCTCTTCATCCCCATCTGGGCCCGGCGAATATGCAGAAAAAACACGGCCAAGGCAGGCCCACCGGCAACCCAGTGGAGCAAAGATAACCAATAACGCACTGCATCATTGCCAATGTAATAGAGCGCATATCCGGTAAGAATCATCCATAGCACCAACCCCCAGATTGCTCCTCCTGACCAACGCCGAACCCTCGCCCTCCATCCCAATTTGATATGAATGTGCCACAAGGAACCGAAGATCCACACCGCGGGCAATGCGACCAAGGCGTGACCCATCAAAAGAATGCTCTGAGCGGGATGCGGGTTTTCAAAACCAAATTGGTCGACAACACGAACAAAATAGAAGAAAAACAGCCAAACAAGGCCCGTCAACACCAACCCAGCGGAAACCCAGTAGACCGATAGCTTCTGACTTCTTTTGAGACGCCCTACTCTTTTAGCTTTTGACGCTCTTGGCATTGACCGCCCTAATCAACTCACAGCAGCGCAAAGCCTAACGGATTTTGGATCGATTCGCGTGATCTGCCTTAGCACGTATACTCAGGCGTCATCGGCCAACTTCTCTGGACCTGCCATGACAGATAACCTTTCCCGACGACGGGTGCTCTCGCTGCTTGGCGCGGCGGCTGGCATCAGCCCATTCGCGTCGATGGCCGATGCCCCTACCGACACCCATTGGGATCTGATCATTGTTGGCGGCGGTAATGCAGGCCTGCCTGCAGCGATCTTTGCCGCAGAACGAGGCGCGCAGGTGCTGATCATTGACGCTGCTTCAAACCTTGGCGGCACGCTTTGGCTGTCGTCCGGGCAAATGAGCGCGGCGGGCACCCAATTGCAGGCCTCAAAAGGAATAGAAGACACCCCTCAATCCCATTACGACGACATCATGCGCATCAGCAAGGACACTGCTGACCCGGACATTATGGGACTGGCCGTTTTTAACGCTGCAGAGACCTTTGATTGGCTTATGGACAGCGGGCTGGAGGTTCACAACGAACACCCGGTTACCGGCACAACTCACGAACCTTATAGTCGCGCCCGATACGTCTGGGGCAAAGACGGGGGACGCTCTTTGCTCAACGTGCTTGAAGGGCAGTTGAAGCCTCACGTGGAAGCGGGGCGCGTTTCGCTTTTGATGAATACGCGGGTTACGGATCTGATCCAGACCAACGACGGAGCGGTGACTGGGGTAGTCACCGAGAATGCTGGGGGAGATTCGCAGCATCATAGCGCGCGCCAAACGCTGCTCACCTGTGGCGGTTACAGCGCTAACGCCGACATGTGTAAAACGCTGGAAGGCGTGCGCGACTACACCGATATCACCTACCCATTCAGTCAGGGTGCAGGCATCACGCTATCCCTGTCGGCTGGAGGATATGTGCGCGGTGGTGAACATCATCTGCCGCTCTTTGGCGCAGTCCTGGCTGACGACGTCTATCCGGCACGAATGATTGCAACCGTGCGGCCCTGGCCGCCAGCTCGCCCACCATGGGAAATATACGTCAATGTGCGGGGCGAACGTTTCATGCGCGAAGATATTGCCAGCCACGACGCTCACGAACACGCGCTGATGGAACAACCCGAAGAGCGGTGCTGGGTAGTATTCGACAGCGCAATTTTCGCCCGCGCTCCGCAGCTGGTGCGTGGATCTTTCGCCGGACCGTGGACACAGGATGACGTGCGTTTTGCTTTTGACGATGGAATGAAAATGTTCTTCAAGGCAGATTCAATTGAAGAATTAGCCAATGCCACACAGATCGATGGGGATGGTCTTAGCGCAACAATTGCCGATTACAACCGTGGCCAAAACCAGGGCAACGATTCCTTTGGAAGAGAGCACCTGCCGTTGCCCATTGCGAAGCCACCGTACTACGCCATCCAGCTTCAGGGCTGGCTGCTGACCTCATTTGCTGGCGTCGCCGTGGACAAGCAACTGCGAATCATCAAGAAAGACGGCACACCAATACCTAACCTGTATGCAGCAGGAGAGCTGCTCGGTAACGGCCAATTGATGGGGCGCTCTTACTGTGGCGGCATGCAGGTGATGCCGGCACTGACTTTCGGTCGACTGTTAGGAAAGAGGTTGCTGAATTTCACCTAAATCGCTGGCATCGAGAAAGCACGAGCGCCAGTGCAGCTTAGCCCTTAAGGAATTTTTCTACGGCGTCAGCCCATTCCTCGGGCTGTTGATCAACGATATCCACTCCGCCGCCTTCAAGCTCCACAAAGCCAAAGTCCGGGCGCATTTCTTTCGCCACCCGGGCATCTTCATTAATCATGTCTCCCGTATTGGTAAGAATCAGAGTCTCGTGCTGAATTTTCTTGATGGAGGCGCTGTGGTCATAGATAAACGCGGCGTGGTGCCCGGTCCAAAACGGCGCATAGCCCTGAAACTTCTCAGCCGTGTAACGGGTAATTGTCTGCGGATCGGCCCCCTCGCCATACATGCGATAGCGGGTAGCAAACGACGCCTGCAGATGGCTGCCGTCCGCCTTGTAAACGAAATCGATTTCGCGCTCTTGAACACCATCAAGATACTTCCGCCGACGGGCTTCGGTCACCGGCAGTGGTCCATTAATAATCAGTCGCCGCACCCGTGAGGGATATTGCAAAGCAACCTCCGTTGCGACCATGGCTCCGGTATGGTGACCCAGCACGTTGGCCTGCCGTATTCCCAGGTGATCAAGCACGGCAGGTACGACTACAGCCCAATCCTCAACGGCCGGCACAAACGGGGTGGGGTCTGATTCACCAAAACCCGGGGTATCAACCCCGATGGCACGAATTCCACGCCGCATTAACGGCTCATAAACGTTGGTAAATTGGCGGGAGGTTTGCGGGGCCTGGTGGCACAGCACCAAGGGAATTCCGCGACCCGTATCCCGAAAGTGAATTTGCCCATAGGGACCGTTGGCGTAGCCCCGTACCGGCAGGAAAGGCGTTGGCATTGGACCGGAACGACGCGCATAGCGATTGAGTTCTGCGTGCGTTTTTTCTGGCGGTGCTGGCAGTGTTCTGCATCCAGCGGACAACGCGGCGCTGGCGGCAGCAATCCCAATCACCCATTGACGACGCTTGATATCCATCTTATTGATCACTCTCCTGGCTGCCGTTTCAGCGTTCTGTACCGGACACCTGCAACGAAAGTTAAAGGGCCTGATACTGCCGCACTATCCACCAGGCCAACAATTCACGCAAGATGCCTAGGCTTGACGGGATTGAGCGATCGTTCGCGCAATCGCATTACGCAGATCTTCGAACGAGAAAGGTTTGTGCAGAAACTCGACGTCCAGTTCAACCGAATCGGTGTAACCCGACATGATCAGTACGGGAAGATTCGAAAAACGTCTGCGAACTTCCGCGGTAAGCTGCTGGCCGTTAATTTCTCCGGGCATCATAAGGTCGGTTATCAGAAGGTCCGGGCGTTCTGACTGCTCCAGCATCTCTAACGCCTCAGCACCACTGCTGGCACTATGCGTCTCCAGCCCCATTTGCTCCAGCAGTCGGCAAAGAACCTCACGGATTACCGGCTGGTCATCGGCAATCATCACTATTCCCGCTGCGGGAATTTCCGGCGTTTGGTCCACGGGTGTAGCAGCCGGTGTTTCGCCTTCGCCATAGGCCGGGATCAAAAGCGTAACGACAGTTCCTTTTCCCTTGGCACTGTCAATCTGAAGGTTGCCACCTGATTGCTTGGCGAAACCATCCACCATGCTCAATCCAAGTCCCGTGCCATGCCCTGACGCTTTCGTAGTGTAAAACGGTTCTGTCGCGCGACGTAATTGTGCGCCGGTCATACCCTCTCCCTGGTCGGCGACGGAAATGGCAATCCACTGTATCGGCTCTCCCTGCTTGTTGATTTGTACCTGCTCCTTAACGGTCAACCGGACAGCGCCTTGTTCATCTTGAGCTTCCCTGGCATTGAGCAACAGGTTGATAATTGAGGTGGTCAGCGTTCCCCGGTCCACACGGATCGTGCAGGTCTGGATATCGGTATCCAGGGTCATACTAGTGCCTAACGTACTTTCCAGCAGAGGAAGAGACTCAGCCAGAAAAAGATCAAGCCGAGTGGGCTGAGGTATCAGCGGTTGCTTTCGTACATACGCCAACAGGCTGCCAGTAATATCCGTGGCAGATTCTGCGGCCGAAAGAATATTATCAACGTCACGAATCGCTTCACTGCCCGCGGGAACAACGTCCCGAAGTTCGCCGGCTGAGAGGGTCACGACAGTCATCAAATTGTTAAAATCATGGGCAATGCCGCTGGTCAACTGGCCGAGCGCCTGAAGCTTTTCACTCTCCGCAAGGTTTTGCGCCAGTAATTGGCGTTCACTTTCTGCCGCCAGTCGCTCGGCCATTTCCCGCTCCAGCGCTGCAGTGCGCTCATTCACCTTGGCTTCAAGGTCTGCGTTGGCGTTTTGAATGGTCTTAGCAACTTTGCGCTCGTAACGACGCGACAAACTCAAGTAAGTAATAAATGCCAACAATGCTGCCATTACAGTCAGAGTATGACGAAGCGTCACCTCATTTTTTGCTCGCTCTTCATTGAGCCGAGCTTGTTCACGCGCACTGGCCAACTGGTTGGACTGATTCGCCAGTTCCAGCGACTTTCCCAGCGCGACCAATTCTAGATCATGTTCCGCGCCTGCAATTCGTAGCTGCATTTGACGGGCTTGCCGTTCCGATTTACTAGCCGCCATGCGCTGCCCTGCAGCCCTCAACAAATCCCCTCGGAGATGCAGCGCCTGCGAAAGCAACATGCTGGGTCCGATTTGTGTCAACGCGTCAATGCAGGCCTCTACAACTTCCTCGGCATCTGCGTATCGTTCCAATCCAATAAGCGCATCGGTGTAGGAAAGATCAACCCGATGGATTTGTAGCGGGTCACCGCTGCGTTCAGCAAATTTCTTGGCCAGCGCAAAGCTTTCCAACGCTTCGTCGACCTGTTCAATCGCTATTTGTAATTCACCAACAACGGTATGAGCATAGGCTTGATTTCCAGCAACCCCGTAGACTCCGACAGCGTTCAGAACAGCGCGAAGTCGGTCGTATCCTTCCTGCGGGTTTCCCAGCGCCAGCGAGGCTCTGGCGAGTATTGCCTCATCCATCAAATTGGCAGGGTTATTGCGATCGTAGCCATCGCTATTGGTCAACTTTTTCAGCAGTTCACTGGCGGTCTCGTAGTCGCCAAGTTCAAGGTGGGTGGACGCGATATTGGACGTCAACATGGTCAACATTGTCTGGTTGTTCGAATCTTCGGCGCCGCGAACGTGCTCCAAAGCCGCCTGAAACTTTTTCAATGCCTGAACCGGCAAACCCCGCATCAAATAATCCACACCCAGATTGTTTTGGGTGGATGCCGCCAGCTGCGTATCACCGGCGGCAAGTGCTAACTCTTCTGCAACCCGGTTAGCGTTAAATGCGGATTCGTGCCGGCCGTTGATTGCCAGCCAGATGCCAAAGTGAATTTGTCCGATTGCCGCAGGCAGGGGGTGTTCGATTTTTGTCAACGACTCTCCACGCTCGTCACACACTGAAGCTTCAAGCGGGCTGCCCAAAAGCTCCGCAAATGAGCATTTCAATATTCCGGCCAAGCGCGCTTCGTCGCTACTTGGCGAAGCGGAATCAAACGCAATGGATAAGTGTCGCGCCGCCTTGATGGCGTCGTCATCAACTTCTAGGAGCGCCAGAAAGAGATGATGTCGCGGCGAGTTGTTGTCGGCAGTCAATCGACGCAGCTGCTCAAGGTCCATGTGACGCAACTGGTCCCAGTTTTCACTGGCGAACGGTTGAGACATAGCTGGGCTCAACACGCCGTATGAAAACAGTGCAGCCAGCCACAACTTTGTAATTGTCGTTCGCATCAGGAGCGAAAAACCGTCAACGCTTAAGATGCTGGCAGTGTACTGGTCGAATTTGCCAGCGACCACCGTCTGAAACTAAACGCTACAATCCTTGACCATTGGTATAACCGGGGGACTATCGCCTGCTCAACCCCTCAATCAATGGCCAACAAAGTCCTGCGGACTCAAATTTCGGCAGGTGTCATCCAACTGTGCCACGGTATCCAGTAACACCAGTGCCTTGGGTAATTCATAACGGAAGAAAAATCGGCAGGCGGCTACTTTCCCGGCGTAGAAAGGCGCGTCAGCTGAAGACGAACGCTTGACCTGCGCCGACGCTGATATCGCCTGGCGCAGCCACAACCAGGCAACAACAACGTGACCAAAGCCATCGAGAAACAAGGTGGCGTTTGCCAGCGCGCGTTCAACATCCTCACATTGGCTCACCGCAGCTACGGTACTAGAGATTTTACGAGTTGCGTAACTCAAAGCCTGCGCAAACTCAGTCATCTCAGGCATCGACGAAACCCCATCTAAAGTTTCTTGCACCTCCTGCAGATAAGCCTTGAGCGCCGCGCCGTTGTGCATCGCCACCTTCCGGCCAAGAAGGTCCAAACCATGAATACCGTGGGTTCCTTCATGAATGGCGTTCAGTCGATTGTCTCGGTAGAAGCGCTCGACGGGAAAGTCCCGGGTATAGCCATAACCACCCAACACCTGGATTGCCAGCTTGTTCGCTTCCAGGCAGTATTCAGCGGGCCAAGATTTGGCCACGGGGGTAAGTAGTTCCAGCAGCAGGGTAACCCGCTGAATCTCCTGCGCTTCGACAGCAAGTTTTTGTTGATCCAGCAAACTGGCGCAATAGTAAATCAGTGCCTGACCACCCTCCACGAAGGCCTTTTGCGTCATCAGCATTCGTTTAACGTCGATGTGCTCAATGATCTTCACCGGTTCCGATGCTGGATCTCGGTGAGTCAGCGGCCGACCCTGAGCCCGTTCTTTGGCGTAATCCAGGGAACAGAGATAACCACCCAACGCCGCCATCACTGAACCCAATCCAACGCCGATCCTGGCCTCGTTCATCATGTGAAACATGTTGGTCAGCCCCTGGTGTTCGCGCCCCACCAAAAAACCCTCACACTCACCGCCTTCACCAAAGTTCAGCAGGCAGTTGGTGGTACCGCGCTGGCCCATTTTGTGATTCAGACCCGCAGTAACGACATGGTTTGATGCAACAATATTGCCCTCATCATCCACCCGGTGCTTGGGAACAACAAACAGCGATATTCCCTTCACGCCTGCCGGCCCACCGGGAATTTTCGCCAGCACCATGTGGACAATGTTCTCCGATAGGTCATGATCGCCGCCCGAGATCCACATCTTGGTGCCCGAAATGCGATACCGGTCGTTCTCTAAATGCACGGCCGAGGTAGTAATGTCTGCCAACGACGACCCAGCCTGAGTCTCTGACAGACACATGGTTCCGTGCCATCGGCCATCCAGCATAGGCGGCAGAAATCGGTCTTTGAGATGATCACTGCCACAGGTGTTGAGCAGATTCGCGGCGCCGGCGCTGAGAAACGAGTAGTTGGCAACCGCCGTATTGGCACACATGAATATGCCGTTAACGGCCTGATTCACTATCCAGGGCAACTGCATGCCGCCTAACTCCCGGTCGAAACCGGCGGCCGGAAAACCGGCCTCATTGAAGGCAGCCATCGCCTGCGCGACTTCGGGCATAACGGTCACTGCGCCATTATCAAACTTCGGCTCGTTGGCATCCACTTTGGCGGCCAGAGGCTGGTAGCACTCTTCGGCGATTGCCACGGCGGCATCGATCACCGCATCCACGGTGTCCCGATCAAAATCCGCATAACGATCATTCGTCAGCAGCTGCTCCAGGCCAAGCAGCTCATACAGATAGAAATTGAGATCTCGGCGATTCAGTATTAACGACATAGCTATTTACCCGGTCGCAATCAGCGAACCCCTCGCAGGGGAAAAGGTGGCCGCTTTGACTTAAGCGGCGGCTGAGCCTCTAACGCTTCAAGGGCCAACTCGATGGCTTTCTCCAATTGCGGGTCACGCCCGGCATTGACTAACTTTGGCCATTGAAATATCTCCACGTCTGGCGCCACACCTACGTTCTCTACAATCCAGCCATTGTCATCCCAGATTGCCAAATTAGGTGCAGTGATCGAACCACCGTCCATCAAAACTGGAAATCCGAGTATGCCAACGAGCCCGCCCCAGGTCCGCGTACCCACCACCGGACCCAGTTCATATTTCTGAAACATCCACGGCAACAGATCACCGCCTGATCCGGCGTTTTCGTCCGCGATCATGATTTTCGGTCCAAACACGGCGCCCCGAGGGCTGGCCAGATCTTCGCCATAGCGCATGGCCCACCATGCGGCGAAAGGCCGCCGCAGGATGTCGATGTAGTAGTCCGCAAACAGGCCGCCACCGTTGTATCGCTCATCAACGATAATGCCGGCCTTGTGGGACTGGGGATAAAAGTACCGCTTGAAATAGGTATGCCCGGCTTCCGCGGTATTGGGCACATGAACATAAGCGATTCGCCCGTCGGTTGCTTCATGGACTTTGCGAAGATTATCTTCTACCCAGGCTCGGTTGCGCAGAGCAGACTCACTGGTCGTCGGCATTACCTCAACTTCACGAGGTTTCCCATTCGGCGAGTCCGCCACAGTTAAGGTGACGGGTCGCTTGGCCTTTTGTTCAAAGTAGCGAAACAACGGCTCATCAGCTGTGACGGAAACGCCATCAACAGCCAACAGATAATCACCCTCGGAGACATTCACACCCGGCTTTGCTAACGGGGCATCAAGATCTGGCGTCCAGTTCAGGCCGCCGTAAATTCGGCTGAAACGGTAGCGGTTTCGGTTGACCTCATAATCGGCGCCCAGCAGTCCTACGGATACCCGCTGCGGATCTTCAATGCTGTCACCCTCACCGGAATAACTATGGCCGACACCCAGCTCGCTGGCCATCCAACGGACCACCCGCATGACGTCGGCACGAGTGGCCGCGTGGGCAATCATCGGCGCGTATCGCTTGCGCACCGCACCCCAGTCGGCTCCGTGGTAATTGGTGGCGTAAAAGTAGTCCCGGTTAATTCGCCAAGCTTCATCAAAAATTTGTGCCCATTCCGCTTTAGGCTCAACTCTGACCTTCACGTCGTCCAGCTTTAGCTTGCCGTCACCCGCTTTTACTTTGTCTGCAGCATCGGTAATAAACCACCCGCCCTTGCGTTGATACAGCAGCTTTTCGCCATTGGCAGTCAGCTGCACGCTGGACACCTCATCTACCAACGTTTTCGTTTCCCTGTCCTCCAAGGTCAGTCGCTTCAGCTGACCGGCACCGCTAAACGCGTTGAATGATGTCCTGCCGGTGGTCTCTATCCAGTACACGGTGCCGGTCTTGCCAACCCTCAGGCTGTGCCGGGTGGCAGCTTTTCCGGGTAGCACCTGAATGCGACGGTCCAAGCCTTTTTCGTCGACCCGTGTCTTCGGTGGACCGGCATCCTTTTCATCGTCACCGGTTTCGCTTTCAGCGTTCTCTGAGTCGTCAATTTCATTGGAAGTGGCCACCTCATCGCGCAGCGGCGGCAGCGGATTGTCGCCATCGCCGGACAACGTCGCCACATAGATATCGTGAGTCATGGTGGCATCGATGCTGGACTGAGCGAACCAGTCCTTCAGCGGCCCGGCCTGGGTTGATGCCAGCATGTACAGGTGCTGGCCATTAGGGTCGAACACCGGCTCACTGACTTCCGCCAATCCATCGGTCAGACGCAGCGAACGTTCATTTTCTATGTCATACAGGTAAACCACCTGGGTCAGGCCTGCATCGTTCAGTGTGTAAGCCATCCAGCGTGAATCGGGACTGAAGCTGAAACTCATGGTGATGACCGGACTATAGACCGGCTCAATTGCCACCTGCCGAACGTTCCCCGACTCAACGTCCAATAAATGTAAGGCCTGGGCGTTGTCACGAAACGCAATCAGCCCATTGTCTGGAGACCACACGGGATTAAAATAAAATCCGGCGCCATCAAGCTCAACGCGCCTGACGGCACCAGAATCCAATGATCGGATGTTCAGCCCGTACTCACCCTCAGCATCAGAAAACCAGGCGACGGCTTTGCCATCGGGCGACCATATCGGGTTACGGTCGTGAACGCCGGTTGACTCACTGAGCTGGCGGGCAAAGCCCTTTTTCGCCGGCACAGTGACAATCTCACCGCGATACTCTAAGACAACCCGCTGACCGTCTGGCGATGGGTGAGCATTTCGCACCCATTGGTCACCGCTGGCCCACCGAGGCCGAGCCTCTCTTAAATCGGCGCGGACAGAAATAGTTAAATCCGCCACGGTTCCGCTGGCTGGGTTCAGGGTCTTAAGCTGTCCAGCGTGCTCGAACACAATTTGGCCAGCGCCAGCACGAGCGTTTAGCACAGGAAAATCTGCAAACTCCGTGAGCTGCTCAACACCGCCGTCGTTGTACCTAAAAAGGTTGAATTCACCGTTTCGATCAGAATTGAAATACAAGACGTCGTCAATCCACATGGGGTTAACGTCGTTAGATCCCCCATCGGGCTTGGGCACTTCGACAACATCGTAATCGTCCAGACCCATGATCCAGAGCCGACTGATACGCCCACCGCGATAATTTTTCCACTGCTCAAACGCTGGCGCGTGAGGGTTATACGCAATGTGTTTGCCGTTCGGCGACAGATCGGCATGAATACCCGTGGGCACCGGCAGTTTTGATACAGGACCGCCGTCAACGCTGACCGTATATAGGTGTCGGTGACGCCGGGTATGGGTAGTGCGCGGCGTCTGAAACATGATTCGCGTGCTGTCGCCGGTAAACCCCAAAACCACATCGCCGCCGGGATGCCAGGTTAACCGCTTCACTTCTCCTCCGACAGCGGGCATCACGTAAACATCTGTATTGCCGTCGTAGTTGCCGCTAAAAGCCAGCCACTGCCCGTTGGGCGACAGCACCGGATTGATCTCCTCCCCTTCCGCCGTAGTCAGGCGACGAGCATTGCCGCCGTTTCGGGGCGCAATCCAAACATCACCGTCGTAGAGGAAAGCGACATGCTCAGCACTTATGGTTGGGCTCTTGAGCAGGCGAGTATCTTCAACATCCACGGCCGCAGACACAAAAGGTAATTGGGCAGCACAAAGACCCAGCAAAAACAAAATAGAGAATTTCAAGGCAGCCACTCTCGGACAAGAAGAATGGCGAAGGTACCAGAATATTGGCCAATTGGGTTCGACAATTCGGTCAAGCCCCTCTAAGGCACTGCAACGCACAGTGCTCAGACAAGCGCCAACAAGCATCGGTGACTTACGACACTGGCTGTTTCTTGCTACGTTGGCCGATCACGTTGCTATATTTGCTACTGTCCACATACCGCCTGCAAGGATATCGGCGCCTGAATTCACAATGCCCTTTGCGTACGGGCTGAACGCTGCCGTTGGCGCCTGCGGGCTGCTGGTCGTCATTTTTGCAGCGGCTTGCGCACCAATGAGTCTTCGAGCACAGACTCCCGAGGCTGCGGCGCAAACCTCTGACAGCCTGGAAGAGGTCGTTGTTACCGGCTCGCGTATCAAGCGACGGGACTTTACCTCCCCTAGCCCTATCGCCTCCCTCGAAGCCTCGTTCCTGGAATTTACGCCACAGCCGACGCTGGAAGAAGTGCTGAACCAAATGCCCCAGGTGCAGCCCGATTGTGGCCGCAGTGCCAACAATCCTGGCGACGGCACCTCCAGGTTAAATCTGCGAGGCCTAGGGTCCCAGCGAACCCTGGTGATGCTGAACGGTCGACGGCTGGCACCCTCGGGGGCGGGTAGTGCGGTCGATGTCAACAACTTACCGAAAGCGCTGGTTGAGAGAGTGGAAGTGATTACCGGCGGAGCTTCCACCGTCTACGGCTCGGACGCGGTAGCCGGTGTTGTCAATTTTATCACCCGCAAGAATATCGATGGACTGAACGTCAACGCCTCCACCTACGTCACTGAGCAAGGCGACTCGGAAGTTCACGACTTCAATGCGTTATATGGCAGCGATTTTTCTGACGGACGCGGCAGCCTGAGAATCTTCGCTGGCGCGTTGGAGCGAAAGGCCTCATTTGCCGGCGACAGAGAGATTTCCCAGGTGCCGTTTTTCGACGACCTTCAAGGCAATATTCTGGCTAGCGGCAGCGGCGCCATACCTGAAGGCCGGGTGGGTTTTCCGCGGGTGGATCTGGGCAACGGGCCGACCCAAGCCCGCTTCGACGCAGGCGGCAACCTTGTGCCCTTCGTGCGCCCCGACGATCTTTACAATTTCGCCCCCATCAACTTTTTGCAAACGCCGTTGACCCGCTATACCGGCGGTGTTTTCGTCGATTACGACGTCAGCGACCGGATGGAGACTTACCTCGAACTGACCTTCACTCGTAACGAAACCAGCCGCAGTTTAGCGCCAGTGCCGCTCGGCGCTTTCTTCGCCATCAACCTCGACAACCCCATACTTACGCCTCAATTCCGACAAATTGCCACAGATCAGTTGTTGCCCGCAGGGCCTGACACTGTGTTGTTTGGTTTGTTGCGCCGACTACAAGAGGTTGGACTACGCGAGATCGATCGAAACCAGGATTACCTGCGATTAGTCGCCGGCGTGCGCGGGTCCATCAACGACAGCTGGGATTACGATGCGTGGATTACCTATACAGACACTGACGAGGAACTGCTTCAGTCCAATGGCGTGTCCGCATCGCGGGTTCAGCAGGGATTGCTGGTAGACCCTCTAACCGGACAGTGTTTTGATCCTAGCGGCGGCTGCGTGCCGGTCAACCTGTTTGGGCTGGGCAATCTTTCCGCGCAAGCGTCAGAATTTTTGCGCCTGGCCCCGTTGGTATCCACGTCACAACGGACTCAGAAAAGCGAGAGCATTCGAGGAACGCTGAACATCGCCAACCTGTTTGATACTGACCCGCCGTTTGTGGCTGATCAGGCTCGGGCCAACAACACCGACTCGGCGTTGTACGATATTTTTGGGAGAGCGTTTCAGGCAGGCGTTTCGCTGAACTTTCGGTAGATCCTTGCGCGCCGGCTGCGTTTTCTCCCGGGTCGCGATGAGCTTGAGCGTGTCAGGCTAGTGTCCGAGGGGACATAAGCGCCAAAGCATGAGGTTCACTTTTCCCTGTTAGCCTTGGCTTAGTACGATCTCGGATTGTCCTCAACTAACTGCGCAATGGTAACGCTACCGTGACGCTTTTGGTCTACCGAGCAACCTGAGGCGCGCGGGTAATCTGGACGGCAACCTCACGACCCAAAATCGGTGCCGCAAGATAACCGAACTCTAATGAACTCCCGGTACAGAATTCCTCAAAGGCGCGAAACTCATGGTCGCGCCAGCCATCGAAGCCGGTGAAGTCGTCGAATACGATCACCGTGCCTTCAACCATCAGCGGCGCCAGCTCAGTCAGCACTGTGACCGTGGAACTGTAAAGATCGCAGTCCACATGCAGCAGCGCCAGCGGTTGGTTTTGCTCAGCGACAAATCTGGGCAGGGTCTGTTCAAACCAGCCTTTGTAGAGCAGCACGTTAGGAGGCACCTGGGGTAGTCTGCCACCTGTGCTGTAGGCGCCGGCAGCTTCGCCCGGCTTCCAGTCCTCCGGCAAGCCGGCAAAGCTGTCAAAACCATGAACCTGGTCCCGTCCCCCGGCCAGCTGCCGAATAGAACGCCCCCAAAAAACCCCACATTCCACACAGAGCCCAGACGCCGGCGCATTTGCCAAAGCAACAGTCAGCACCTGGGTTGGGAAACCCACCCAGTTTTTCAGCCGCTGCGTTAACAAAAACGCCATACCATCTATGGATTGTGCCCAGGCCGGAACCTTGGGTGGGGGTTTCACCTCGCCAGTTACGGCGTGCAAAGCCCAGTTCACTGCCCGACTGAATGGCTCGGACGACTCAAGAGAGTTCAGCGTTTGCAGGGCCTGAGCGGGTTCGCCGGAGGCAAACTTGAGCAGCCCGTGGTAAGCCCCAAGAGTTGCAGACGATGTTAGTCGAGGCCGCCAAAATTCTACCAGACGGTTTGCCTCAGACAGTTGATTGAGCGCCAGCAGCGCCCGCAGCAATGCGAGTATTTCCTGCTCTGCGCCCGAGCGCGCTGCTGCCGCGAAGCCTTGCAAGGCAGGCATATACTGACCGCCGCGCCATAACTGCCGGGCCATTGCCAGGGGATCTTGGGGAGTCGAGGTCATAAGCCCGGATTGTACCGGGATTTTGTCGCCCAAGCCCCTTTTCGGTCCCCTTTTCAAGATGCGCTTATTTTGACCAACCCTCCGCCAATTGCAGACAGGCATTTAACAGCAGTTTTACCGAAAGGAAACCCGCTGTCGTGCTCAACAAGATTTCAGACCCGTTCCCTGGGAGGGTCTAAATGCTAATTTCAGTAGTTCCATATCGTACCGTCCTGCAATCTGACCACCGGGTGATAGCAGCGTTCAAAGGAGTACCGTTCCGATTCCTTCTCGTCAAAGTCGACACCCAGCCCCGGCGCATCGGAGATATGGAACATGCCGTCTTTGTAATGGTGTTCCGAGGGAAACAAGGCATCGCATTCCGGGGTGCCTAAGACCAAATATTCTTGAATACCAAAATTGGGCGCCCACGCATTGATATGCCCCTGGGCGGCCATTGAAATGGGTGAATGGCTAGGCGCACCGTGAAACCCGGTCCGCACATTGTGGATGGCCGCCAGCTCAACAATCCGTCGCACATGGGTGATGCCGCCGCCGTAGGTGGCCGATACACGGATAAAGTCGATTAACTCCTCTTCGATCAGCTGCTTGCAATCCCACAACGAGTTGAACACTTCTCCGATAGCGATCGGGATCGTGGTGTGTTGTCTGATCAGCCTCAACGCAGACTGATCTTCAGCGGGAGTTGGGTCTTCGAGCCAAAACAGATTGAAAGGCTCAAGGGTTTTTCCAAAAGCCGCGGCCTCGCGCGGCAACAGGCGGTGATGAACGTCGTGCAGGAGTTTTAGGTCCGGACCAAACCGATCCCGAACTTTCTCTAACACCGTTGGCATGTAGCGCAGGTACTTTTCTGTGCTCCAAATTTCTTCATCCGGCAACGAGCCAAACCGGGTAATAAAGTGTTTGGCATCTGCACCATTGCCGGCGATCCCATAGCCACCTTCTGGCATGCCCGGAATGCCACACTGAAGACGAACTGCCTGATATCCCAATGACTGATAGTGGGCGATGGAATCCAATAGGTGATCAAGGTCGGAACCCGTTGCATGGGCGTACACGAGTGCGGCATCGCGACTCTTACCGCCAAAGAGCTGGTACACGGGCAATCCAGCAAGCTTGCCTTTGATATCCCACAGCGCCATGTCGATGGCGCCGATAGCTGCCATCGCAATGGGGCCGCGTCGGAAGTAGGCGCCGCGATAGAAGTACTGCCAGATATCTTCACTGTTGCGCGGGTCTTTGCCGATCAGGCAGGGGATTAGATAGTCCTCCAAATATTTTGCCGGCAGGGTCTCTCGGGTATTGAGCGTTGCGTCCCCCAGACCGTAGATCCCTTCGTCGGTCATTATTTTCAGGGTCACGTAATTTTTTCCGGGCCCACCCACGAAGACCTTTGCATCGGTAATCTTCAACGTCTATTCCCCTAATTTCCGCTGCCCATCACGCAGATAAAAAAAAGGCACCCGATACAGAGGGTGCCTTTGCCATTGTATGCTGCCAGGGCGGTCTAGGAAAACGCCAGCCCGCCGTTGATGTCGACGCTGGTTCCAGTCAGGAAGCTAGACTCACTGGAGGCCAAATAGGTGACCAGATTCGCCACTTCGTTCGCTTGACCTTCACGACGCAACGGCGTTCCTGCCGCCACATTCTTACGCACTTCGTCTTTCGTAAATTCGTCGTGAAAAGTGGTGCTGATCATGCCCGGGCAAACGCAGTTTACGCGGATATTTTTTGGCCCAAGCTCTTTGGCCATTCCGCGGGTAAAGGTCATGATGGCGCCTTTTGATGTGGCGTACGCAACAGCACCCGGGCCGCCGCCATCGCGACCGGCCAATGAGGATAAGTTCACGACCGACCCGCCGTCACCCATCAACGGAACCACGTTTTTCATTGCCAGAAAAACGCTGTTGACGTTTAACTTCATCACATGGTCAAAGAATTCTTCGTCCATGTCTTCCAAGGACTTGCGCGCAACCAGCCCGCCAACCACGTTGACCAAAATATCCACTTTATCGCCGAAGGCCTTTACAGATTCCGCCACAAGATTAGCCACATCTGCCGCTTTGGTCATGTCGCCAGCAACCGCAATGGCGGTGCCGCCGGCATCGGTAATTTCCTTCACCGTCTCAGCACCATGGGCTGCATTGTTGTGGTAATTGACCACCACTTTGGCTCCACCCGCTGCCAGCTGTAGCGATACCGCTTTGCCGATGTCCCGTGAACCGCCAGTAACGATGGCAACTTTGTCTTTCAAACTCATAACGTTGTATATCCCTTTTTATGTTTGGTGGTGTTTATTACCTTTGAACGGCGCTAATGGGCCCAATCACAGGCTGTTTTGTTTCTTTAAAACGGTTTTTCGACAGCCGCGTAATAGGGTCACCGACGGTCTCCACAACTCGGATCGGCCGACTGCTTGTCACTTGGTTGTTTTTTAGTGTCGCAACCTGAACGCCGAGCAGAAAAATGGATGCGTCCACTTTATTGCGCTTGTCGTTCCCAACGTTTTTCAACGTGCTGTCAGACAGCTGAAAATGGGGGCCAAAAGTACTCTCATCGGTTCCGCCGCGATAAATATTGGCCAAGGCTTTTCCTATATTTTCAAACCTCGAATTTACAATGGTGATGTACTCACCGTTGTAAATTCCCAAGTCGTCAATCTCGCGCTCAAGACCAATCACGTTGCCGGAAATATCGGAAAATGCGGAATCACTAATTTCGATGTTTGAGGCGAAGGTGTGTTTGGACACTTTGAGAAAATTGAATGAGTGATTGGTGTTCAAGTTGGATACGTTAACGTCACTGACTATCAGCTCGTAGTTGGACAACATTGAATAGCGGCTGGTACGCACCGCCGAATTGTCATAAGCATCAGGCGCCGACGCCCCATCAATATCCAGGTGCTCCAGCTTGAGACTTCCGCCGTCTTTCATCTCGAACAACGTGGTTCGCTCAAAGCGCAGAAGGGGTCGCCCCTTTTGACCTGCTTTTCCTCGAAGGGTAATCGGCTGAGTCACATTGATGATGCGCGTGGAGATGTAGTCGCCGCCACTAAGCTCAATCACATCGCCCGCTTTAGCCTCGGCCACTGCCTTAGCGAGGGTATCCTGGCCAGGCTTTATGGTGTGCACCTGACCTGAATCAAAGTGATTGGCATAACCCGGCTTTGGGTACCAGGCAACACCGGTGGCGTCTCGCGGCAAGGCCTTTAGACCCGGCTTTACGCCAACGCCCTGCTGATCGGCTGGATAAAACAAACCGTTAGCGGATTCAACAAGCTTGACCCTGGATTCGCTAAGGCCCTTAGTGTCTGGCACTGAAGTGGCACCCGATACGATGTTGCCATCAAAGGTAATGCCACTGACGTCGTCATGGAACGTGATAACGTCGGTTGGCTGGCGATGAACAATCAGGTTGTTGAGAAATTTCGTCGTGATTGGAACTGCGCTGCGCTCCTCGTCACTACCTGCCGCAAACTCCACATGATCCGTATCGATAATGGTGTTGTTTTCTACCACCGAATCTTCCACCTGGTGATAGCGATTGATCGGCGAATTGGGCACGCCGTTCATCACCACCAGGCCGCCGCCAAAACGGTAGCCCTTCAAACCATAAAGATAATTATTTCTGATGGTTTGACGCTTGTTGATCAACCGTATTCCTCCGGTGTGATCCACGCCATTGCCGAAAAAGATGTTGTTCTCGATCAGGTTGTCATTGCCATGGCGTAAGGTCAGCGTCCCCTTGGATTCGAAGAATACGTTGCCGCGAAACACGTTGTTGCCGGACTTGCTGGAGATAATCTCCACCTCGCCGTTGCACCGATCAAAGTAGTTGTTCTCCACCGTGGTAAACGAATCGGTCAGGGAATAGTGGCTGGTACCTATACGTAAGGTTTCCCCGCCGTTGGAACCCAACTCAGGCCGAGGCCCAAAGTAATTGTGGTCGATGCGGTGATGGTTATTCTGACTGGCCTTGGAATCCAGCCTGACCGCCATTGTTACACCGGCATTACTTTTGCCTTCAATGTGGTTGTGGTCAAAGCGATTGTTCCGACCATACATCATGACCCAAAAATCCCGTTCAAATCGTTCCGGGTTATTGAAGTGATCAATCACCACCTCAGTCACCCGAGAATGGTTGGCGAGTTGGTCTTTGCTTCGTCGGAAAGAGATGACCTCATTGGTTGGTGTATAGCCGTCCCGAAAAACCAACCCTTTCACCACCAGGTGTTCACCGGCAATGCGAAGATTGGATACACCGGAAATAACCACCTTGCCGCGGGTTTGGGCCGTGAGGGTGATGGGCTTTTTAGCAGTGCCTTCTCCGCTAAACACCATTTCGAAGTCTCGCCATACGCCGTCAGCCATCGCAATGGTGTCGCCGGGCTTCGCCGCTTTCACGGCTGAGCGAAATTCTTCCTGAGTCGCCACCAACGTATCGGCGTGAATCGCCGTGGAACACAACAACACCAGTAGACAAGCAAAAACGGCGGCCAGGCGTTTTTCAATTCGATGAGTCATTAAGAGTTTCATTCGCTGTCTCGTTTATTGGTCGTTTGTTGGTCGTTTAACCGCAGATTTTTCTGATAGTCGTAGAGCGAGGGAATCGATTCAAGAGGCGTATTGAGCGCCTCAACGTAGGGGCTGGGACGATAGTCCAGCTTAAACGTTCGATTTCCATGCAGGCCAATAATGCGTGCCATGGGCCCTTCGTCCAGGCCCTGAACGGTGACCGTCTCGTCAGCGTACGCTCCGCCAGTGATTAATACACGCAGATTCCACGTGGTGTTGAATCCCCCATGGCCGGGCTGCCAATAACCTGCGCCGCTGCCGTTGAACACCGGGGTTACCGGTCCGTCATCGGTGCGAATCGCTTCCTTATGTAAGGTAACGTTGTCGTAAAGGTTCTGGTGGTTGGCGCCTGCATGCTGGTCAAGGGTTGGCTTCACGAACACTTCGGCATTTTTATAGACGCACTTTGTTGACTGGGTATTAAAGGTTAACGAATGCAGGACCGGGTTCATTACCGTAATGTTCTCAGCCAAAACGTTATGCACATTCCCCATATGTACAGCGTAATGTGCCCGGCGCGAGCCATCAGCAAGAATGTCTTTATAGGTCAGATTGGCGCTGTTGTAGCTCAATATGCCGCTGTCGGCATTGGTGATGCGCAGGTTTCTCGCCCAGGAATCAAAAGCGCTGGTGAAATAGATTCCGTTATAACCCCGCTCCATGTGGTGGCCGAAAAACGGCGAATCAGGAAACGTCAGCTGAAAATCTTCGATGCCGACGTGCTGCAAACCTTCCCATGAAGCAATTTGGGCGGGAATCGAGGCGTTAGCGTCGTGAAGTAGGGGGTCGGCCAACTGCACGGTGCGCCCGCTGACTGACACTACTCGGGAGGTTTGCCGAACTACGGGCCGCTGGGGAAACGACCAGTGGTGGGAGCCTGCGCTCTTATACTCCGACCCATATAACGACTTGATGATTCCCGCCTCAGGGCCAGCGCCATTAATCCACTGCACCTGAATGATGTCACCGGCGGTAATCTTCGCCGACGTTGAAAGCTCAATCTGTTGGCTTCCTCTCTCACCACTGGCCACTTCTGCCAGTTTGTCGATTTCAGGATCGTACTCTTCTAAATAGGGTGCCGGCCGCACGCCCGGTTTTTGAATCCAAATAAACCCCCCGCTCCAAGAATACTCGGAGAAAATATCGTTGAGATTTTTATCAGGCACCACCTGGCGCTTATCCAGCTGAACCAGATATTGCCTCAATTCGTCCAGGGAACTGCTGTGATCGACCTGCATTAACGGGCGGGGAAAATATAGCTGGGTACCACCTGCCCCAGAACCTGACCCCTGCAGAACAAAGTCGGACCGCTCAATTTTCAATACCTCAGAAATTCGGTACCGACCTGCAGCGAACCTGACGATGACGGGTCCCGCAACCTCACTGGCATGGGCGATGGCCGCCAGAATCGCCTTGGTGTCATCTTTTCCGTCATCAGGTTCCGCGCCAAAGTCTTTGACCGCAATCACAACGCCTGATGCCGGCGGAATGACGATCTGGCCGTTTTCATATCCCGCAAAGGAAAAGTCTGGCAGATAGTTGTCTTCTCTTATTGTCTCTAGAGACAATATGGATGGTTGCACGCCATCTGGCGGGTTAGCCAATGCCGATACAGCACAAAGAAACATGCCTGCTGTTAAAACGGAGAATATTATTTTCTTATTTATCAATTGATTACCATTTAATTGAATTTTCGGCGCGCTCGCTGAGAACACCTACAGACAATAACCTGACGTGTTCCGAGCGGCAACTTTTTCTGTCACCAAGGGGCATTGTGAGATAAATGACTTTCTATTGACACCGGTGACAACCTTCGTATACTGCAAACTCGACGCAAATCCAATCAGCCACTTTGGGGTGGCGCTACTTGCCAGAGGGGCATTTCAGTGAACTACAAAAATCACCTTACCGCGCTCGCGCTCGCCGCGACGCCGCTAGCCTTTTCAATCTCCTCCGCGCTCGCACAAGATGCCGTCACCGCACAGGGCGAGGAGCTGGAAGAAGTTCTTGTCAGAGGCATCCGCGGGTCCCTAAAGACCGCCATTGACCAAAAGCGTTCGTCAGACAAACTGGTTGAGGTGATTGTTGCCCAGGACATCGGCAAGCTCCCTGATCAAAACCTTGCCGAAGTTTTGGAAAACGTGACTGGCATTCAAATTACCCGAACCGCTGGCGTCGGCACGGGCGTCCAGATTCGCGGTACTAACGCGAACCGAGTGGAAATTAACGGCGTGTCCACCGTCGGCTCAGGCTCTGGCCGAAGCGGCATCGATTTCGAAGACGTAAACCCCGCCATTATTTCAGCGGTAGAAGTCACGAAGTCACCTGATGCGGCAACGATCGAGGGATCAGTTGGTGGAACGGTGAACTTAAAAACCATTCGCCCCCTTGAGCTGAAAGAAATGCTGGGGTCCATCAGACTGCAGGGAGAAGACAGCAGCCTGAGCACCGAGAGCATTCAGCCCCGGGTATCAGGAGCCTTTGGTAACAACTGGTCAACGGGCATCGGCGACGTGGGCTTTGTCATCAGCGGCAGCTATACCGAGCAGGAGTCGGTGTCGTTTCGTCCGCGCACTGACCGAGACAACGTAGCCTCTCCTCCTGGCGCCTCGCCACCGGAATTTTTGGGTATCCAGTTCCTGGTGCAGGAGCAGGAAAACTTTGACTACGAAACAGAAAACCTGGCGACCACCTTTGAGTGGGCCCCCAACGACAGCCTGAAATTCCATTTCGACGCAATCTTGAACGACCAGAAACGAAGCCAGGACAGCTACCGACTCCAGGCCTCCGGCGTGAGCTCGCTGCGAAACATCAGTATTCCATCAGCCTTTGAAACCGTCGACTTCGGCGTTGGCCCCGGCCAGTTTCCCGCCGCACTGCGCGGCAACCTTGAGCCCGACCTGGCCAACGATGACGACGACCCGAACCTACGATTTTCCAGCGACACCGGTTCTCGCGTTACCGACAGCAAAATATTTGCCCTCGGCGGAGACTGGCAAGGCGATCGATGGTTTGCCAGTTTCGAGCTTGCGTCCACAAGGGCCGACACGGTTAATCCGAACTTGAGCACAACGCTTAACTTCATTAACCCCAGCTGCCCGCTAGACGGCACCAGTAACGACAACTGTGTTCCGTTCGCCTATGACCTGTCAGGCGGGTCTCTGGCCTGGGGCATTAATTTTGACTCACCGTTCGCCCCTGCCGTCGCCGACCTGACAAACCCCAACAACGTGGTTTTGGATCAGGTGCAGTTCGGTCGCAACACCACCGAAAACGCCGAAGACGCCTTCCGAATGGACTTCTCCTATGATTTCGACTGGAAAGCCATTACTTCTGTCGATTTCGGATACCGGTACAACGAATCATCTAGCAAATTCAACAATGTGAATGATCGTATTGGCGGATTCAGCCGAATGGTGGATAGCCCCAATGGCGCGTTATTTGAAGAACTGTTGGTTCCAGGCCCTAACAACTATGGCGATGCCGACGGTCGATCTCTGTTTATCAGCGACTTCCTGCTCGTTGATCCAGACCGGGCATTCTCTGACCCCGAGGGCGTTCTAGCCATTCTGCAGGGCGCTGTCATTGCCCACGATCCCGAAAGCCCGGATATTTTGAATCCCGTATCGGATCGGAACTCGTTCTTTGATGTAGACGAAGAGACCACAGCGATTTACGCTCAGGCAAATTTTGAGCACGGAATTTTCCGCGGTAACGTGGGCTTCCGCTACATCGATACGGAAATTGATTCTGTGGCATTTGGCCCAGAAGACGCCAGTGGCAATCGGTCGCTGCAGTCGACTAAAGGCAGCTACGACTTCATTCTGCCCCGCCTGAACCTCGTTGCTGAAGTGCGGGACGACATGATTGTTCGTTTTGGCTACGGTTCGGACATCCGCCGACCCAATTTCAGCGATTTGAATACGGGATTTACTTTTGACCCCAGCGAGAACGCGGTTGTTGCTCTGGGTAATCCGGGCTTGGAGCCTGAAGAGGTAGACTCACTAGACATCTCACTGGAGTGGTATTTTGCACCCAGTGCAGTGGTCAGCATCGGCTACTTCGACAAAGAGCGTACGGACATTTTCGGGATCGATTTCGAGGGCGCACTGCTCATCGCCGACCCAAACAGCGTGAGTGGCTTTTCCCGTGAAACCGACCCCAGTTGCCCTGGCGGCGGTATCTTCAACCCGGATGTCATTCCCAACGTGTTGGGTGACCCGAACACCACGGGGCTGTGCGTGGATTTCACCAGACCTGGCAACGATCCCGAAAAAACCACCCAGTCAGGTATCGAACTGGCTTTCCAATATGACTTGTCAGACTTCGAAGAGCGACTTGGCTGGGCCTCAGGTTTCGGCGTGATTGCCAACTACACCAACCAGGACTTCAGCGGCGGCTCAGTGATCGACACCACGTCTGGTCGAGGACTTGCCGTTTTGGGTGACGTCAGCCAGCCTCGCGGACTGCTCGATTTCTCTGAAGATGCCTACAACTTCACTCTGTACTATGAAAAGTACGGCCTGTCAGCTCGCGCCCGCTACACGTGGCGTGAAGGTTTCCGCACCCAGGACTTTGGTGGCGGCGCTAACACCAGTGGTAGCAGTACCTTCAGCTTCCCGGTAAACACTCTGGATCGAGGCCAGCTCAACGCCAGTATCAACTACCAGGTCAATGAGAATCTGAGCGTGGGTATCGAAGGCGTAAATCTGACCGAAGAGCGAATTGACCAGCGCTGCGTCAGCGAGAGTGGCCCGCTGTGTTTCGTGGGCTTCCCGGACCGAAGAATTGTGTTCGGCGCCAGCTACAGCTTCTGATTTAGCTGAAGCATCGCTCTTTCAATGCAGGCTATCGACAGAGTGACCAAGTAATACGAAAGCCCCGGCAAACGCTGGGGCTTTTTTTTGCCCAAAAAAAATCCAACGACACCCAAGGAAACCATCCCAATACCGAGGGGGAGAAAACCATGAGAAAAAATCCATCAATTGTGAAACCTGCGCTGCTGGCCAGCGCCATTTCGTCCGCGCTGGCGATGTCGGTCCATGCCCAGGACCAATCAGTCGACATGGTAGTCGACGACCAATTAGAAGAAGTTGTGGTCAAAGGAACCCGAGCCACCATCCAGGATTCGATCCAGCTGCGACGCAACTCCGTTGAGATTGTGGATGGCCTGAATGCGGCGGAAATCAGCGCGTTACCGGCCCTGTCGATCGGTGAAGCCCTGGAAACTATCACCGGTGCAGCGACCCACCGTGAAAACGGCGGCGCCACAGAGGTGGCAGTTCGCGGCCTTGGGCCTTACCTGGGAACCACCGTAGTGAATGGCCGCGAAGCCACCAATGGCGGCGGCAACCGCGCGGTGAACTTCAGCATCTTTCCGGCCGAAATGTTCAACAAGATTGCGGTTCATAAAACCCAGTCGGCCAGCTACATTGAAGGCGCGGTGAGCGGCCAGGTTCATTTGGATACACGTCGCCCCATCTCCTACGGTAAGCGCCGGGTACAGCTGGGCGTAAAAGGCTCAAAGCACCCAGACGATGACGATATTCGCGGCCAGGATGACCTGGGGTATCGCGCCACCGCTAGCTACATCGATTCCTGGGATACCGATGCCGGCAAATTTGGTCTGTCCGTTGGCTATCAAAAACGCAACGATTCAAACCCGGAAGGCGAAGCCACCCACACCACCGGCGGCGGACGCCTTGAAGCCTGCGAACTGGCGTCCTTTGATGCTAACGCTCAACCGCTGGACACGTCCGGCCGTTGTGATGAAAACGGCGGCGATCCCGATCTAAGTAATGATCAGCTTGCCGACTTGATTGCGCTGAGACCTGAATACAACAGCCCTTCAGATATTCCTTTTGCTTACATCGCTCGGGATCGAACGTTCCGCCACAACATCACCGACGATGACCGCGAAGCGATTTTCACCACCTTTCAATGGCAGCCCAACGATCGCTGGGATTTCATGGTGGACTTCCAAATGTCTGAACGTGATCAACAGGAACTGCGTCAGGATCTGCAGTTTGGATCAACCCAAAACAACCTGACCAATCTCGTCTCCAACCCGCGAACCGGCGTTGTCCAAAGCCTCATCTCCGACACCGACATTCGCTCCAACACCACGGACTTCACGCGATTTGAGGAATACGAAGGCGGCGGACTGAATATTGCCTGGCAGGCCACCGATACCTTACGCGTTAGCTTTGATGCCTCACTATCCAGAACCGAGCGCACCGAAACCGATGTGGAAGTGCGGATGGCGGCCAACGAAGTTCTCATTACAGACCCGGACGACACCGGCAGCCGGGAAGAGTTTTTGGTAGGTTTTGATTTAGACGCGCCGGGCACCGATGGTTTGGCGCTACCCACCATCTTATGTACTGATGGCAGCAGCTCCTGCGACCCCGATTCCTTATTGTCTTTTGATATCAATGACGCCCGGTTTTTCTCGGCACGGGACCGTGCACGAATTCGCGCCAGACAAATTCTGCGCGAGAATGAAATTGACGCCTATCGGCTGGATCTGTCCTGGGATACCGACAAGCTCGGGTTTATCAACAACGTGATGGGCGGCGCTCGCTACTCCAGCCAGGAATATCGAACCTTCGGCGGCAATCGAAACGATGACGGCTTCAGCCTGTTCGAAGATGAGGATTTTGACGGCGTCCCCGGCGGAACCTCTGACACGGAAGACGCAAGACGCGTTGTCTACAATGCAGCCAATAACTGCGGCCAGTCGGCGTTCCCAAACTCCGGGTTTCTTTCGGAATCTCGAGGGGCGAATAACCTGGTCACAGTTGCCAATGGCGTGGGCACCGGCAACTCTTGGGCGACCTTCGATCATGGCTGCTTGCTTGATGAATTGCTTGCCAACTATGGAGGGCGGTCAGCCATCGGATTCCAAAACGGACTGGACTCCAACAGTATCGACGTCACCGAAGACGTCACCGCGTTTTATGTTCAAGCGAACTACGGCACCGAAGTGGCCGGCAAACCCATTCGAGGTAATTTTGGCGTCAGGGTTGTCGACACCGACATTGACTCCATTGGCTTTAGAAATGAGCTATCGGTGGTTGAAGGCATCGACCCGGGTGACAATTCTCCGGAATTTTTCATTGTAGCGGCACCCTCGGGCACACCGCTGGAACGGGTTAGCCAAAGCAATAGCTACACCGAAGTACTGCCAAGCTTCACCCTGATCATGGACCTTAATGAGGACTGGGTGTTTCGCGCCGGCGCATTTAGAGGAATCTCTCGGCCGGACCCACACTCGTTCAGTAATGCAAGAAACGTGGATACCTCTGACGGAACCGATCCAGGCACAGGATTCGACAGTCTAGAGGATGCCGTTGAAGGCATATCAGCCAGCGGCAACCCACAGCTGGAACCGTTGGCATCAATTAATGTCGATCTCGGATTGGAGTGGTACGCCAACGAAGACACCTTGCTCGCCGCGGGCGTGTACTGGAAAGAGTTCCAGGGCGGCTTTGAGAACGCCTTCCAACAGGAAGAGTTTTTGATTGATGGCAATCTGGTTACCGGCTCAGTGCGAACCACGCAGGTCTCTGACGACAAAAGCGAACTTACGGGTTTCGAATTTACCGCAACCCACGCATTTAACTACCTGCCAGGATTCTGGGGCGGATTTGGTGCGAAGTTCAGCTACAACTATGCTGATTCAAACTTTAAGTTCGAAGATGGCAACGGAGGCAATGGAGTGTCCTTTGACTCACAGGGAAATCCATCGCCACTGATCGGTATTTTGCCACCTGCTGGATTGTGGGGTCTTTCCCGTCACACTTCAGCAACCCAGCTGTATTGGCAGAGTGATCGCTTCGATGTGCAGGCGGTATACAAAACCCGCTCTCAATATTTCCAAGGCTTCGCTCGCGACACCACAGCACGGGTTCGGTATGTGGATGACTACGAAACCCTGGACTTACGCCTCAGCTACGACGTGACGGACAATGTCCGATTGTCGCTGGAAGGGATCAACGTGCTGAGTGAGCCACGAGTGGACTTTCGCGGCATCGTGGGCGATGTTGTGCAAACCCTGGAATACGGTCCTCGAGTATTTTTCGGCGCTCAAGTCCGGTTCTAAACCCCTCCAAACTCCCCGCGCACTCGCGCGGGGAGCGGTGGCAAATGGGCATGGCCATACGTCGGCAACAAGTAAATTGCAGCGGTCGTTAAGGGTTGGCACGACAGCACCTAAAACCGGGCCCATCATTGCGCCCAAATGTCCCGCAAGACAAAAAGCCCGGAGATCACAGCACTGAGTTTTTCTCGGGAAGAAAAATGCGATTCGGCCCATTCAGAGTTACGTGAAACATTTGGCATTAATTGTTATTTATCAAAAGCCTAAATGTTTTTTTCATTGTTTCTCACCGACGTCCCCAGGCACAAAAGCCCCAACAGACGGCATCGACATTTTTCAGATTTTGCCAAAATAGATAATTATTGACACCGGTGACAATTGGCGTATTCTGAACTTAAATATACGCTCAAATCATCCATATTTTTTCCGCCGAGCAGCCGCCAGTCAAAGGCCGGTTGAACTTCTGGACACGGATTGCCTAGATGCCAAAACTCGAAACACCCCTCGCCCCTTCCTACACGCTTTCGCCAGACCTTGATGCCATTTCCCAGCGTCTGGTCACGGCTCGCGGGAATGCCGATTCGTTGCCGGATTTTCCGGGAACTCTGCCTGACAACCTGGCGGACGCCTACGCGATACAAACCGCTTCAATGAGCCGTTGGCCTGACAAGGTTTTGGGCTGGAAGGTCGGCATGGTACCGGAAATTTTCAGAGCGCCACTTGCCGCCGAACGCCTTTGCGGCCCCATTTTCCAATCCTCAGTTTGCTCTATCGAACCGGGGTTGAAAAAAGTGATGCCCATCTTCAATGGTGGCTTTGCGGCCGTTGAGGCAGAATTTGTTTTTCAGCTGGCCACCACCTTTGAGCCGGTCGACCGACACTACAGCGATGGAGAACTCATTGAGCACATTGCGGCCCTGCACGTGGGCGCCGAAGTTGCCAGCAGCCCGATGGCCGACGTCAACAAACTGGGGCCGTGCTGCGTGGTTTCAGACTTCGGCAATAATGCGGGGCTCATCGTAGGGCCGCAAATACCCAATTGGAGTTCGCTGCCCCTGACGTCATTAACCGCTGAGGTCAGCGTTGACAGCACTGTGGTGGGAACTGCAACTGCAGACGCCATCGAGGGAGGGCTACTGGAAGCCCTTCGTTTTCTCGTCGCTCTATGCGCCAAGCGACAGCTGACGCTTGAGGCTGGCACCTATATTTCCACCGGCGCCGTCACCGGTATTCACGAGGTCACGCCTGATTCAAATTCCACTGTGGATTTTGGAGATTTTGGTGCGTTCGATGTCGCGTTTCAATCCATGACGCCGGGCCAGTTGCATAGCCCACTGGCGCAACGCTAATCCTCAAGCAGCTTATGGGACGAAATAGCCGAAAATCAAAAACTGACTTCGCCGCCGCTGGCCGACAGTGGATGGAACGAAATCAGGACGGCCGCAAACCCACCATTAACGATGTGGCTGAACTGGCCGGCGTATCCAAAAAAACGGTGTCCCGGGTCATTAACGATTCGCCGTTAGTCAATGAGGCTACACGGACGGGCATTCAGGGTTTAATCAAGGATATTGGTTACCGACCCGACCCTCAGGCGCGGGGACTTGCGTTTCGTCGCTCCTACCTGGTTGGCATGATCTACGACAATCCAACGCCTCAATATGTCGTCAATATTCAACTGGGTATTTTGGATGTGCTTCGGAACACGGGTTTTGAGCTGGTGGTTCATCCCTGTGATCGTAAGAGTGATACGTTCATTGAAGACGCGCGAAAATTCATCGAGGTTCAGAAGCTTTACGGCGTGATTTTGACACCCTCAGTTTCTGAAGACGAAACCCTGGCCGAAGTGCTAAGGGAAGTGGGCTGCGCGTACATCCGCATCGCATCCATCGCGCTGGACATGGAGCGACGCATGATTGTGACCAACGACCGAATCGGCGGCCGGGAAGCGGCTCGTCATTTGGCCAAGTTGGGCCACAAGCGCATCGCCGTTATTGCAGGGCGGCGGAGCTTTCGCTCTTCCCGTGAACGGCGTGCTGGATTTGAAGACGGTCTCGCGGAGTTCGGCATAACCGTTCCGCCAGAGTACGTTCTACAGGGCGACTACACCTTTGAATCTGGGGTGGCTCTGGGCGCTGAGATTTTGGACCTGGACCCACCGCCAACCGCGGTTTTTGCTTCTAACGACGAAATGGCGGCAGGCGTATTGCAGGCACTGCACGTCGCAGGCCAAACCCCGCCGGATGCGCTATCGGTGGTCGGCTTCGATGATTTTGAAACGGCTACAAGAGTATGGCCGCGCCTAACCACCGTGAGAACACCCGCCCGGGAGATTGGCACGCTAGCGGCACAACGGTTGCTTGAGTTTAACGATGAAAACCCGTCCGATGGGCCAAACAAAACTACCCCACGATTGATAGAACGAGATTCAACACGAATTCCGCAGGATCCGTAGTGCACATACGATGACCGGAGGCGATCGCCAATTGCGACTTGGCCCCCGCAGAGAAAACCCACAAATATAAATAAAGAGAGCTTACTGATGTTTTCAAAAACCTACCAAGCAACTCACCCGGACATGATGGAGGGTGCGAGCAATGAAGCCCTTCGTGAACGCTACCTTGTCACCGACATGTTTGTTGCCGATCAGGTCCAGCTCAACTACTCCCACAACGAGCGCATGGTGGTCGGTGGTGCTGCGCCAGTATCGGGTGCGGTGACTTTGCCCGATCAAACGGAACCTGTTGCGGGCGCCCCATTTCTGGAGCGGCGAGAACTGGGAGTCGTTAACGTCGGTGGCGGCAGCGGAACAATCGTGGTCGATGGCGAAACCTTGGAAATGAAACCTCGGGATGGTTTGTACATTCCTATGGGATCAAAGGTGGTCACATTTGATACGGACAGCCAAGACAATCCTGCGCGTTACTATCTTGCGTCAACGCCTGCGCACGCTCGTTTTGATTTAGTCAAAATATCTATTGAGGACGCCGTTCCGGTGAAGCTTGGATCACTGGAGACCTCCAATGATCGAACCATCTACAAATATATCGTTCCCGAGACCTGTCGCTCAGCTCAGCTACTGCTAGGGCTGACCATCCTCAATCCAGGCAGCGTCTGGAACACCATGCCGCCCCACCTGCATGACCGACGGTCGGAAATTTATTTCTACTTCGAACTGGGTGCCGATGAGAAGGTCTTTCACTTTATGGGTGAACCCGATTCCATGCGCCACATCGTGGTCAGCGATAGCGAAGCGGTGATTTCGCCGCCCTGGTCTATCCATATGGGCAGCGGCAACGCCAACTATTCGTTTATTTGGGCCATGGGCGGTGAAAATCTTGACTACACCGACATGAACGTCCTTGATATCTGCCAACTGAAGTAGAACGCCATGACAGCTCACCCATTCAGTCTTGAAGGAAAAGTGGCGATTGTGACCGGCGCCAATACGGGCCTGGGTCAGGCGATGGCGGTTGCCATGGCGGGTGCCGGCGCATCCGTGGCTTTGGTGGGGCGGTCAGCGCCGGATGACACTGAGGCGTTGATTCACAACACCGGCGGTAAGACCGCTGTTGTGATGGCGGATCTGAGTCAATCGCATGTCGCTCCCAAAGTCATCTCACAGACCGAAAATGCGCTAGGGCCTGTGGACATTTTGGTGAACAACGCTGGGATCATCCGGCGTCAGGACGCGCTGGATTTCTCCGAGACTGACTGGGACGACGTACTGGCAACCAACCTGAAGGTGCCGTTCTTTCTGGCCCAGGCAGCAGCCCAGTCCATGGTAGACGGCGGGCGCGGCGGAAAGATCATTAATGTGGCTTCCTTGTTATCGCTGCAAGGCGGCATCCGGGTGGCGTCCTATACCGCCAGCAAGAGCGGCCTTGCAGGACTTACCCGGCTGCTCGCCAACGAGTGGGCCGCCAAAGGCATCAACGTCAACGCCATCGTGCCCGGGTACTTTGCCACCAACAACACAACGGCGTTGCGCGCCGATGAAGAGCGCAATCGACAAATTCTCGAACGAATTCCTGCTGGGCGCTGGGGTAATCCAGACGATCTCGGCGGCGCCGCAGTGTTTTTAGCCTCCAGCGCGTCTGACTATGTCCACGGAACCTTGTTGCCGGTTGATGGAGGATGGATGGGCCGATGATTAATCGCCGTAATTTACTCCTTGCTCCGTTGTTGCTTGCCGCTTGCGGCGACCGCAAAGCCTCACGACCATTATTTGCGGCAGACTCCCAACCCGATGACTATCCCACTACCCAGGGACTGCACGCCATTGACCGTTTGCTCAACGAGCGAACCAACGGCGAGATGCGGGTTCGCGTGTATCCCGGGGGCCAAATGGGCGCGGAAAAGGACACCCTGGAAATTGCGGTGTTTGGCGGGCTGGATTTAACCCGGGTCAACCTGGCGCCGATCAACTCTATTGTGCCTGAAACCATTGTCCTGGCACTGCCGTTTCTGTTTCGCTCCATCGCCCATTCTCGGGCCGCCTTTGACGGCGCTGTAGGTCGAAAAATTCTGGATGCAATGATGCCCCACGGTTTGCGAGGCATGTGTTACTACGACTCGGGCGCGCGATCGTTCTACAACACCAAACACCCCATCCACTCACCCGCTGATATGGCCGGCATGAAAATTCGGGTGCAAAATTCCGATATCTATGTAGCCATGATGCAGGCCCTGGGTGCCAACCCTACCCCCATCCCCTATGGTGAGGTGTATCAGTCACTGGTGCAGGGCGTGGTTGACGGTGCCGAGAACAATTACCCATCTTACGAAAGCTCACGGCACTTTGAGGCGGCGGGACACTACAGCCTTACTCGCCACGTAATGGCGCCGGAAGTGCTGGTGGCCTCGCGTCGCAGCTGGGACGCGATGACCCCAGAGGAACAGGACTATCTGCAGGCAGCAGCGACCGATTCGGTGCCGATCATGCGCGAACTGTGGGACGCGCGAGTGGGCGTTTCCAGGCAGCGGGTGAAGGACCGGGGCGTGCAGGTTGTAGAGAACGTCGACCACGCAGCGTTTGCCGAAAAAATGTTGCCGGTTTGGGGTCGATTTGTGGTCACCCCCAAAATGCAAGAACTGGTGGACGAGATCGTCAATATGGGCACGGACTCAGGAGAGGCAAATGAGTAACGTACTAACAAACACCAGCGGCAAGGTCAGCCTCTTTGCAAAATGGTTTGCCGGCGTTGGCCTGTTAATCATGACGGGCATCATCGCGATGCAGGTTTTCGCCCGGTACGTGCTCAATGACAGTCCCGCGTGGGCAGAACAGGCGGCTTTGCTGTTAATGATCTGGTATGTGTTTATCGCCGCTGCCGCCGGCGTGCGTGAGGGATTTCATATTCGCATTGCGGTGTTTGTCGACAACCTGCCCCTCAAACTTCGACATCCTGTGACGGTGTTTGCCCATGTTGTCGTGGTTGCCTTTGGTATCGCCATGGCCATTTTTGGAGTGGAACTGGCCCAGGAGACCTGGCAACACGTTATCCCAACGCTGGGCATCTCTCGCGGCTACGCCTATATGCCCATTGCGATATCCGGCGTCCTAATCACCGGGTTTGCGATCGAACAGCTGATTGCCGAACTGCGCTCCAGCGAGGTGAAAAAATTATGGAACTGATGGTTCTGGTTGGCGTACTGCTGTTTCTGCTGATCATTGGCGTACCCGTAGCGTTCGCTTTGGGTGTCGCCTCAATGGCCACGTTTTTTGTGCTCGACATTCCGTTGATTGTAGGTTTTCAACGAATGGCTGCCAGCATGAACATTTTTGCCCTGATGGCCATTCCGTTTTTTGTGTTTGCGGGGGATTTAATGCACCGCGCCGGCATTGCTGAACGATTGATTCGCGTGGCTGATGCCGCGCTGGGTCGAACTCGCGGTGGACTGGGCCAGGTGGACGTAGGCGCGTCCATGATGTTTGGCGCGGTTTCCGGCTCCGCCATTGCCAGCGTATCGGCCATTGGCTCAACCCTTGGGCCCATGATGAAGGAAAAGGGTTATGACGCGGACTACGTGGTGAACGTATCAGCCACCTCTGCAATCACCGGCCTCTTAATTCCTCCGTCCCACAACATGATTATTTATGCTGCCGCGGCCGGCGTCAGCATTTCTTTGGCCGACCTTTTTCTCGCCGGCATTATCCCCGGGGTACTCACTGGATTGCTGCTGATGGTTGCCGCGTACGCGGTGGCAGTGAAGCGAAATTATCCTCGTGGTTCATTTCCGGGCTGGCGTGCGTTTGCCATGGCTTTTGCCGCCGCCATTCCTGGATTGCTCGCAGCTGCCATTATTGTGGTCGGCGTATTGTCCGGCATCTTCACTCCCACAGAGTCAGCGGGCATCGCGGTGGTTTACACCGTCTTTGTCGCGTTGTTGGTTTATCGCTCCCTAACTTGGGAAGGGTTTGTTGCGGCCACAACGGCCTCAGTGCGAACCACCGCGATGGTGATGATTGTGATTGGAGCCGCCGGCGCGTTCGGTTGGCTGCTGGCCTTGCTACAGGCGCCCACACAGCTTGCTGACCTGTTACGGGGCATCACCGAAAACCCGCTGCTTCTGCTGCTGTTAATCAACATCGTTTTGCTGATCCTTGGCACTTTTATGGATATGGCCCCGTTGATCATTATTACGACACCCATTTTTCTGCCTATGGCCACCGAGCTTGGCATGGACCCAGTTCAGTTCGGCATCATGCTGCTGTTGAATTTGGGCATTGGACTGGTGACGCCACCCGTTGGCGCTGTGCTATTCGTGGGCTGTGCCATAGGCAAGATCCCTATCGAAAAAACGGTGCGAACAATCTGGCCATTTTACGGCGCGCTGATTCTAGCTCTGATCGCGGTGATCTACATTCCCGCATTGTCGCTTTGGTTACCCAGTCTGCTGGGTTGAAAACAATCATAGAAGCGTTGATACGTCGCTCTCAACCCTTCGAATTTGTTGACTGTCCGACTTCCGCTTCCTTGGGCGCAGTCTGACGTAACGTGAGAAAACACTGCGCCCGTGGTGGTGCGGTTAGATGTGGAAACAACATTGTGAATATTGACGATCAACTGAAACAAAACCCCGTTGTACCTTTGGTGCAGGCAGATGACCCTGCAGTGGCTGTAGAAATTTCCCGAGCATTGGCAAGAGGCGGACTGAAAGTCGCTGAGGTGGTTTTTCGCACTGACAGCGCCCTTGAGTGTCTCCAGGCAGTCGCCAACGACGTGCCCGAAACCATCGCCGGTGCCGGGACCGTGCTTACCGCAGCCCAAGCCACTGCAGCCCTTGAACATGGGGCCCAGTTTATTGTGTCGCCGGGGCTGGATGAGGGCGTCGTAGCGGTGGCAAAAGAACACGGTGTGCCGATCTATCCAGGCACCATGACCCCCAGCGAAGTTCAGCGCGCGGTTAACTTAGGGCTTGATGCCGTGAAGTTTTTTCCCGCATCTATCGCCGGCGGCGTACCCGCACTCAAGGCACTGTCCAGCGTATTTCGGTCGATGAAGTTTATGCCTACTGGCGGCGTCAGCCCCGGCAATCTGGCGGACTTCCTATCGATACCGGCAGTGCTTGCCTGTGGCGGCAGCTGGCTCACCCCCGCCGACGCTATTAAGGCAGGCAACTACGAACAAATTACGACACTGGCGACGGATGCGCTCAACATTGCGCACGCTGCACGAGGAGAAAAATAATGGGCAAATTCCTGACCTTTGGCGAAATCATGCTGCGACTGAAGTCGCCGGGCCATGAGCGCTTTTTCCAATCCCCCACTTTGGAAGCGACCTTTGGCGGTGGAGAATCTAACGTTGCGGTAGCGCTGGCAAATTACGGCCTTGATGCCGGATTCGTCACCGCGTTGCCGGAAAACGACCTGGCGGAAGCGTGCATTCGCGAAGTACGCAGTTTTGGTGTGGACGTTAATGATATACGCCGAAGCGGCGAGCGCATGGGCATCTACTTTCTCGAAGGGGGTGCCAACCAGCGCCCCAGTAAGGTGGTTTACGATCGCGCCAATTCTTCTATCGCTGACTGTGGTCCGGGAGACTTTGACTGGGCCAAAATATTTGACGGCGCCAAGTGGTTTCATATCACGGGCATTACTCCCGCGCTGTCCCAGTCTGCCGCTGACCTCTCCATTGAAGCCTGCAAAGCTGCAAAGGCCGCCGGCGTGACGGTTTCTTGCGATTTTAATTTCCGCGGCAAACTGTGGAAGTACGGCAAGGCAGCGCCGGAGGTTATGCGCGAGCTTGTAAAGTACGTTGATGTGGGTATTGCCAACGAAGAAGATTGCCAGAAGTCCTTAGATATCTCGGTAGACGTTGACGTACAGGCAGGCGAACTGGATACCGCAAAGTACGAGGCGCTTTCTCAAAAGGTTCTGGAGATCTATCCCGACATGTCGATCATCGCAATCACGCTACGAGAAAGTCGTAGCGCCGACACCAATGGCTGGTCGGCCTGCCTGCGAGACGCCGGTGGGTTTAAATTGTCCCGGCACTACGAGATCACCGATATCGTGGATCGCGTCGGCGGCGGCGACAGTTTCGCCTCAGGTTTAATTGCCGGATTGGCGCTTCACGAAGATCACCAGCAGGCGCTGGAATTTGCGGTGGCCGCAAGTTGCCTCAAACACTCTATTTCCGGCGATTTCAACCGGGTCTCTGTCGCGGAAGTGCAAAACCTCATGGGAGGCGACGCCTCAGGACGAGTGCAGCGCTGACGCGCGGCGGAAAACACCACTGGATACGAGGCGACAAAAGCGATGATTTCACTACGTGCACTGGCTTGGCTGCTCATCGC
>JBGCET010000025.1:0-11969 GCA_045106555.1 Lysobacterales bacterium
CAGGGCCCGTCCGACCATCCAGACCTTGCTCGCTGGCTGCTCGATCAGGGCATCGAAAGCGTGTCGCTAAACCCGGACACCGTGATTGAAACCTGGATGCATCTAGCAGAGAAGCACTAGCAAAGCGCTGCCAGCGCCGGCGGGATTACAACCCCGCCAGTTCTCCCATGTGCTGGCGATAGTGCCGCAGCTCGGCAATGGAATCTCGAATATCGTCCAATGCCAAGTGGCTGGAATTTTTCTGAAAACCTTCGGCCACCTGGGGCGCCCAGCGCCGGCTCAATTCCTTGAGGGTACTCACGTCCAAATTGCGATAGTGAAAGTACTCTTCCAGCCGCGGCATTACCCGCGCCATGAATCGGCGATCCTGGCAGATGCTGTTGCCGCACATGGGCGAATGCCCTTCCGGCACCCATTTGCGCAAAAACTCGATAGTTTGAGCCTCCGCCTGAGCATAGTTAATATTACTGGCGCGCACTCGGTCCCAAAGACCGGACTGAGAATGCTGACGAGTGTTCCAATCGTCCATCTTCTGCATCACACTTTCCGGCTGATGCAGGGCCAGCTCCGGCCCGCAGGCCAGCTCGTTTAAGTCTTTGTCTGTCACAATTGTGGCGATCTCAATTACCTGGTCTCGATCACAATCAAGCCCAGTCATTTCCAGATCTATCCAAATCAGGTTGTCTGTTAGCACAGAACTCATTCCATTGCCCCGTTGTGATGCATAGTAGCAGAGGCTAAATTGCCCCCGTGACAAAAAACTCTTCAGCCACGCAAGAAAAAACTGTGGGCACCGTTGTGGTGAGCCACGGGGCCGAATTGCTGGTGGACACCGGTGACGCCCTGGTGGCCTGTCGCGGTCGGCGCAAGCTGGGGAAAACGGTCTGTGGCGACAGAGTGGTACTTTCCAGCGACGAACCGCCGGTGATTGACGCCATCGAGCCCCGCAACAACGTGTTTCCGCGGGCTGACAGACGTGGACGCCAGCAGATTGTGGCGGCGAATCTGGCCAGGGTGGTGATTGTGGTGGCGCCGGAACCGGAGCCCACCCGCGATCTGATCAACCGGTATCTGGTGGCCTGCGAAAATCTAGGCCTGGCCGCTATTGTGTGCCTAAACAAGTGTGAGCTCGTTGACGAACCCCAGCGCAGCATCTGGGATGCTAAATCGGCGCTTTACCAATCTCTGGGTTATCCCTTTGTTGAGGTCAGTACCAAAGGGCCGCAGGGTATTGGAGCATTGGCAAACCTGCTAACCGACGGCCCCAGTATCCTTGTGGGGCAGTCAGGCGTGGGTAAGTCGTCCATTATCAACCAGCTGCTGCCAGACCTTGCGTTGAAGACTCAAGCCATCTCTGCCGCTACCGCGAAGGGCCGTCACACCACGACGGCCACCACATGGTATCCACGCAGTGAGGGCGGCCCCATCATCGACTCTCCGGGCGTGTGGGAATACGGCATCTGGAAAATGCCCTGGGATGATGTAGCGCGGGGGTTTGGGGAGTTTAACGAGCATGCCCAACTGTGCCGCTTTTCCAACTGTCAGCATCTCTTGGAGCCCAGCTGCGGCGTTCAGGCCGCGGCGGCAGAAGGCCAGATTGACGCGGGCCGGCTCAGCTCCTACCAGCGCATCGTGCGTGCGTTGGACCAAATACAGCACTAACCCGCCAAACTGCGGCTTTTAGTCCGGCGGCAGTGCAAAAAGTTAGACAAGCGCTGGGCGTTTTCCACGAAAGCAGGGATAATTACTCCCTGCACTGTTCTGGACAAAAAACCTTGAGTAAATTCTGCAGCGAGTGTGGTTCGGGCAACATTGAACATAAAGTCCCCGAGGGCGACCAGCATCGGCGTGCCGTATGCGGAAACTGTGGGGTTATTCACTATGTAAATCCCAAAGTCGTGGCAGGTTGTCTGCTGACCTGGGAGGGCAAGATATTGCTCGCAAAACGCTCCATAGAGCCCCGCAAAGGCTACTGGACCCTCCCAGCGGGGTTTATGGAACTGAAAGAGAGCACCGCAGAGGCTGCGGCTCGGGAATGTTGGGAAGAAGCCCTGGCAACACCGGAAAACATGTCGTTGATGGGCATTACTAGCCTGCCCCACATCGGTCAGGTCTATGCCATGTATCGGGGCACCCTGAAAAACGGGGAGTTTGGCGTGGGTGAGGAAAGCGCAGAAGTGGCTCTTTTCGCCCCGGAAGACATTCCATGGAAACAATTGTCGTTTCCCGTTGTCCATTCCACACTCAAGCGTTATATACGCGGTGACGACAATGTATTTGATGAAGTCATCGATCGCCAGACAGACTGGCTGACCAAAGGAGACTGACTGTGGACCCAAATATTGCTTTGCTGCTGGCCGGCGTTGTTGGCGCGGCCGTAGGTGCCGGTATTACCATGATGTTCACCAAAGGCGGCGGCGATAACAGCCCCGGCGCCCGCAAGGTGCGAGAAGAGCTGGACGACTACCGGGACAAGGTGGCAGATCACTTCGGCAAAACCGCCGACGCCATTGATCAGCTCACCGACAGCTACAAAGAGGTGTTTGACCAACTACAAAGCGGCGCCCAGGAGCTTATGGACTCAGAACGCCTGCAAAAGCGTCTGGCAGATCGGGAAGATAAAGTGATTACGCTAAACCGCCTGGGCCACCAGGGCGGTGCTGCCGTGCCCGCCTTGGCTGCTGCTGTAAGCACAAGTTCCAGCGAGGAGACGGTTGCCGCGGCGGCGGAAACGGCCCCAGAAGCTTCAGACGAGGCGCAAACAGACTCAGCTGCTGAAACAGAAAGTGCCAATTCCGCAACGCCTGAAGCCGACACGCAAGCTGCAGACGATGCTGAGAATGCATCAGAAGAAGAGACGACCGATGCTGACGCTGACGGAGAGTCGTCAGACGACTCAGACGGGGCCAGCGACAACGCATCCGACGACGAAGCCGACAACAACAGCGGCAACGCCGGGGATGAAAAGACGCCGGCTAGCTGAAGTCTGCCCGCAGCGATTCCCGGGTGGCGTCTGCCACCTGGGTTTCGTGATCGTAGACCGTATGGCTCACACCCATAAACAGCGGCTCACCCGCGTTTAACGCATCACGATCGGCCTGAGGCACTTCAAAGCGCAGGAAATGCACCGCTGAGGTTTTGTCATCGTTGCTGCGCTCAAGGTCTTCATCGGCAATAGCGAACACACGGTCGCCCTGCCCCACCCGCACCCAGATCAGATCTTCAATGCCCTTTAGTGCGCGCAGTTTGGCTCTGCGCTCCTGCTCATCAGGGTATTCAATCATGGCGGTGGCCTTTAGATTGCCACCGTCGGGAATCAGCGGGTTGTACGCGTCCAGTTCCTCCTGAATGCCGTCGCGCTCAAAAATCCGTTCAATGCGCAGCATTTCCTGAACCTGATAGCGAACGGTCAGGCGGTTTTCAAAATACAGCGTGAGGTTCGGCCCCACATCAACCCGCCGGCGAGACTTTTCCGCCAGCACTTCCTCGCGAAAACCCGCGCGCAGCTCGGCGTAGTCTTCCAGCTTATCCAAATCGGTAACGGTTAGTTGTAAGCTCATGATAATTCTCTTAATAACGTATCTAACGTCAGATCCCGTAGGCCTGCCGCAATAGGGTCATAGGGTGGCTGGCGTTGGCGCTCTCCGCGCCATGGGCCAGGTGGTCCGCTGCCAGGGGGCAGTCGCTGGTAACGTGTTCGGGCTCAAACTGCTTAATCTTATTCACCACCGGGCGAGCGATTTTCATGGCGTGGGCGTAGGTGGATTCCCGCACCCCATAGGTGCCGTCGTGGCCTGAACAACGCTCATGCACCTGCAGTTCCGTGTCGGGCACCAGATCCAAAATTTCCCGAGTTTTGGGGCCAATATTCTGCACCCGTTGATGGCAGGCCACCTGATAGGCCACCTTGCCCAAGGCATTGGGAAAGTCGGTTTTCAACAGGCCCTCACCGTTGCGCACCGACAGGTATTCGAACGGATCAAACATGCGGCTTCTCACCGTCGCAATGTCGGCGTTGTCCGGAAACAACAGCGGCAGCTCCTGTTTAAACATCAGGGTACAGGAGGGAATGGGCGTGATGATGTCCCAACCATCGTTGATGGCCTGTATCAGCTGGGGCACCGTGCGCTGACGATACTCGTCCACCTTGTCCAAATCGCCCAGCTCAAGCTTAGGCATGCCGCAGCAGGCGGCTGCCTGAATAACCTTCGTGGGTATATCGTTATGGCGATACACCGCCGCCATATCCGCCACCATCTCAGGCATGTTGTAGTGGCCATAGCAGGTGGCAAAAATGGCCACCTTGCCGCGAGTTCGGCCCGCGGCTTGAGGCTGTGCGTCAGGCGCTGGAGCCAGCCCAGCGCGTTTGGCCAGAGGCGGGTCGGCATACTCGGGAATATTGGCTTCAGGGTGAACCTTCATTGCACTGGCCAGGATCTTTCGGCCCGTCTTGGATTTGCCCACCTTATTCGCCACCTTCACTACCACCGGCAGCGTGGCCATTTTGCCCATCTTCAATGGGCTGGTGAGCGCTTTGTGACTCAGCGGCGCACCTTCTTTTCGAAATTTCTGGGCTTTGGCCCGCAGCATTAGGTGCGGGAAATCTAAATTCCATTCATGGGGCGGCACGTAGGGGCATTTCACCTGATAACACAGGTCACACAGGTAGCACTGATCCACCACCTTGATGTAATCGGACTTAGCAACGCCATCCACCTCAAACGTGGTGGACTCATCGACCAGGTCGAAGAGGGTGGGGAATGCCTGACACAGGCTGACGCAGCGCCGACATCCATGACAGATGTCGTAAACCCGCTCCAGCTCTTTGTTCAGTGATTGTTCGTCCCAGAACTCTGGATTTTTCCAGTCAATGGGGTGGCGGGTTGGGGCGTCGAGCCCACCCTCTCGCGGTCCCGCAGTGGTATTGCTCAAGCGAAAGCCCTCGGGTCAGACAGACCGGGCGCCAGGATAGGCGCCCGGGTACAACGTGCTGCCTAGGAAAGCTCGTCTAGTGCTTTCTGAAAACGGTTGGCATGGGAGCGCTCGGCTTTAGCCAGCGTCTCGAACCAATCAGCTATCTCGTCAAAGCCTTCTTCGCGAGCCGCCCGAGCCATACCGGGATACATGTCGGTGTACTCGTGGGTTTCGCCAGCGATAGCGGCTTTCAGGTTATCGGAGGTTCCACCAATCGGCTCGCCGGTAGCAGGGTCGCCGCAGGCTTCCAGGTATTCCAGATGACCGTGGGCGTGGCCGGTTTCACCTTCCGCGGTTGAACGAAATACGGCAGCTACGTCGTTGTAGCCCTCAACGTCGGCTTTCTGAGCAAAGTACAGGTAGCGACGGTTAGCCTGAGATTCGCCGGCAAATGCGGCTTTCAGGTTGTCTTCGGTTTTTGAGCCTTTCAGTTCCATGGGTCCTCCAGCGGACAGTTAGGGATGATGGTGGGGGGGTATTCTAGGCCATTCGGCGCTGCGGCCAAAATAGGGCCCAACTATATTGTTGATAGGTTGGGTCTATGCACGGCTAAGGTGATTCCAGAGCGATGAATTTCAGCCCTTTTTTGCCGGTTTGGCGGTTAACTGCCCGCCGCTGCTTTCAACCACCAGCTCGCCTGCCGCAGAAACCCGCATTGCGGTCGCGCCGCCCAAGATCTCGTAGACCGCGGCTTCTTGCGCCATCGGGTCACCCGGGCACATTTTTTTGGTTCCGCCCACGGGCCCCATTTGCAGATTGTCCAATTCGCCCTCAAAGCTTGCGAAAAAATTGTTGCAGCCGGCGTTGCCGGTCACACTGCCGCCCGCCAGATCGATTTCTAACCAGCTGTCGACGCCGCTAACTGGCGCGTTGCCGTTGATGCTGGCTATGTTCCAGCGACCCTGATCGATGGACACGGCAGCTTTGGCAACGGCCTCGGGCTCCGGGTTTTGAGCGCCATTACAGGCGGCCACGGCCAGTGCTGTGGCGATGGCCGGCAAGCGCCAGCCTTGAGTTTTGTCATTCATTGAATTTCTCCAATTTCGCTCCGGCGCTAGCCGAGATTGCCACCCGCCAGAAAGTGTAGGTGGATATGGAACACCGTTTGCCCAGCCGCTTCGTTGCAGTTCATCACAACCCGATAGCCTTCCTCATCAACGCCTATTTGCTTGGCATATTGCGCGGCGGCTACAAATAATGCGCCTACACGTGACGCATTGCTTGCGTCGATGTCATTGATCGTACGGATTTTCTGTTTCGGTACAAACAACACATGATGAGGGGCCTGAGGATGAATGTCTTTGAAGCCGATCACCTCATCGGTCTCGTACACGATATCTGCCGGAATGCGGCGCTCAATGATGTCGATAAACAGCGTTTCAGACATGGAAATAGGTTCCTTCTAGATCAGGACTCAATGGTTCGACGCCCAGCAAACGCATGGGCGAGCGTTGAGGCATCGGTGTATTCAAGCTCGCCGCCCAGGGGCACGCCATGGGCGATCCGGCTGGCGCTGACGTTGTGGCGCCTGGCCATTTGGGTCAGGTACTGAGCCGTTGCCTCCCCCTCAACACTTAAGTTGGTGGCTATAATCACCTCTTTGACCGGTTCATTGCCAAACCGAACCGCTAGCTGATCCAGCGCCAATTCTTCCGGACCAATACCATCCAGCGGCGACAGGCGACCCATCAATACAAAGTAGGTGCCGCGAAACCCGGTGGATTGTTCTACCGCCGCCACGTCAATCGGGGTTTCGACCACGCAGATGACGCTCTGGTCGCGCTGGTCGTCGTTACAGGTGCGGCATACCGGCTGTTCGGAAAATGTTCGGCAGCGTTGACAGCGGCCAATTCGCGAAACGGCATCTTCCAGCGTTGAGGCCAGCCGAAGAGCGCCGTCACGATCATTTTCCAGCACATGGAACGCCATACGCTGGGCGCTTTTCGGGCCCACACCGGGCAGGCAGCGCAGCGCATCAACAAGTTGATCAAGTAATGGACTTTGAGACATTGACTGGGCAGGGACCTGGCGCAGGCCTTAAAACGGCAGCTTAAAACCCGGTGGCAGATTCAGGCCGCTCGCCATGTCGCCCATTTGCTCTTTTTGCATCGCGGCCACCTTGTTAGTGGCATCGTTCACCGCCGCCGCAATGAGATCTTCCAACATATCGGCATCGTCGCTGAGCAGGCTGGGATCAATTTTTACCCGCTTAACTTCGTGACGACCGGTCATCAGCACTTCAACCATGCCGCCACCGGCGCCGCCGGTGACTTCGAGCCGAGCCATCTCCTCCTGGGAGCGCTCCATCTCTTCCTTCATTTTCTGGGCTTGTTGCATCAGCCCGGCCAGGGGTCCTTTCATGATGTCTCCTGAGTGCGCTTATCGCGCGTTTGTTCGTTATGGTAGCGCAGGTGCTCGCGCATCAATGGATTAGTCTATATCGGCGCTGTCAGGTTCCCCTGGCCGCGCTATTGCTGTCAGGTGTCTAAGGCGCTAATGGCTGTTGTTGGGCCGAACCGACCCCGGTATCACCTCTGCACCCATTTGCTGCTTGAGCGATTGAACTAAGGGGTCATCATCAATGGCCGCCTCCGCATCGCGCTGGCGTTGCTCAGTGGCCTCAGTATGCCGATCTGCAGGCGTGTGGTCCTGCAGTTCCCCCAAAGCAATCTTGAGCTGCATGTCTTTGCCAAAATAGCGCGTCAGGCCCTCCCGAATGCGGGCCTCCGCCTGAGGTGTATGCAGGTGCTCCATTTTTTGATCCAGGGTTAGCAGATAACGTCCCTGCCCCTCCCGTTTCAGAACGCTGTTGCGCGCCATAACTCCGGCGGTTCCTTGCAGGTTCAGGCTGTCGATGATTCCGTCCCAGGAGTGGGTTGGCTGGGACTGCGCTGGATTGTCTGGGGCCGCGGTAGCCTGGGGCAGACGCTCTACCGGAGCAGGCTCGTGCACCTGCGTTGGTGCAACGGATTCATGGACCGGGTTTTCGTTCACCACCGGCGCGGGAGCGCTGACAGAATCCTCGCTGACGAGCGGTGGTTCTGGCTCAGCCGACGCCTGGCTTTGAGTCTCTTCGGCAGCTGCAGAAACGGGTTCTGGAGACGCTGATACGGAAGCCATATTGGCTGAATCGCTGGCATGGGCTTCGGGCCTTGCAACTTCTGCTGCAGTCGCCGCTTGTCTTGCGAGCGGCTCGGCCGGCGGCGCAGCAGGTTTCTCCGTTTTTGCAGCAACCGGGGGAGCCGGCCTCGGTGTTGACCCTGAGGCGATGGCGGCCGCCAGCCGGCGCGCCTCGGCCTTGGCCGCGCCAGCGTCGGTGGTGGCTCCCTGGGCAGCACCTGACTGGACAGGCGCGTTGCTGGCTGTCGGCGCTCCCGAGGGCTTTTGCACCGCATTTTGCTGAGCCGCTGGGGATGGCGACTGATCGGTTGCTCCGCCATTGCCATTGCCGTCGTCCACATTGGTAAATGACAGCATCCGTAGCAACGTCATCTCAAACCCGCAGCGATGATCTGGCGCCAGATCCAGGTCGCGTCGACCGTGGAGAGTAATTTCGTAGTAGAGCTGTAAATCTTCCGGAGACAGCGCCCTTGCCAGGGCCTGCACCATCGCGTCTTCGTCTTCCACGCTGGGCATGAGCTGCACCAGGGCCGCGCGATGCAGCATCTGAGCAATTTCGCCCAGTACGCGGCCAAAGTCTGGAGAGTGGGTCACCATCTCTTGAGCCGCCTGCCAAACGCCTTCAGCATTGGCGGTACACAGCGCGGTCATCAGATCGGTCAGCTGTTTGGCCTGCACGGTTCCCAGCATGGCACGGACGTCGTCGCCTTTTGCCTGGCCGGCGCCATAGGCCACCGCCTGGTCCAGCAGACTCAGGGCGTCACGCATACTGCCGTCTGCCGCGTTGGCCAATAGTTTCAGCGCCTCGGGCTCGGCCTCAAAATCTTCCTGGCCGGTAATGGAGAGCAGATACTCCTCAATCTGGGCCTGGGAAATGCGCTTGAGATTGAACTGCAAACAGCGCGACAACACGGTAACCGGAAGTTTTTGTGGATCGGTGGTGGCAAACAGAAACTTCACCTGGGGCGGCGGCTCTTCCAGGGTTTTCAGCAGCGCATTGAAGCTGGAGGTGGACAGCATGTGCACCTCGTCAATCAGGTACACCTTAAACCGCCCGCTGGTCGGGGCGTACTGAACGTTTTCCAGCAGCTCGCGGGTGTCTTCCACCTTGGTGCGAGATGCTGCGTCTACCTCGATAAGATCCAGAAAACGGCCATCAAGGATATCGACACAGGCCCGACATTCACCACAGGGGTTGGAGCTGACGCCTTTTTCGCAGTTAAGGGCGCGAGCGAAAATCCGCGCAACGGTGGTCTTACCTACGCCTCGTGTGCCGGTGAACAGGAAGGCGTGATGGACACGATCCTGATCCAGGGCGTTCACCAGCGCCCGGACGACATGGTCCTGACCCACCAGGTCAGCAAAATTTTTGGGGCGCCACTTGCGGGCTAGAACCTGATAAGTCATGAAAGGAACGTCTTCAACGGGCGACTATTGTGCCAAGACCCATGGCAAACGCCAAACCTGTTCGGGCCAGATTGCCAAAATTCTCGCAACACGCTGGTAGCGAGCCGGCAGTGGACATTGCTACTCTCCTGTCAATGAGTCCTCAACCTGCTTCTATCGGCGAAACGGCCGAACCCGCCCTGCGGATGGAAAGCCTTCGATTCGCGTACCCGGGTGGCCCAAATATCGTCGATATTTCTCACTGTGAGGTCGCACGGGGCGACACGGTTTTTCTTCGCGGCCCCAGCGGCAGTGGCAAAAGCACGCTGCTGGGCCTGGTTGGGGGCATCCTCAGCCCAACCGCAGGGAAATTGCAGGTACTAGGCCATAACTTAGGCGAACTGCGCCCGACGATCCGCGATCGCTTTCGAGCCGATCATGTGGGATTCATCTTTCAGATGTTCAATTTGCTGCCCTACTTGTCAGTTCTGGACAATGTCACCCTGCCCGGACGATTTTCCATCAAACGGGCAAATGCTCCAGACGGCCAATCGCTCACCCAATATGCCCAGCACCTGCTGCAACAACTGGGACTCAGCCACAACCTCTGGCAACGACCCGTAACCGCATTAAGCGTCGGCCAGCAGCAACGAGTTGCCGCAGCCCGTGCGCTGATTGGCCGGCCTGGTCTGCTGGTGGCTGATGAACCCACCTCTGCGCTGGATGCGGAAAATCGCGAGCAGTTTATTCAGGTGCTGCTCAGCGAGGCCGCAACGGCTGGCAGCACCGTACTGTTTGTCAGCCACGACCCTGCTCTAGCGCCGTATTTTCAGCGCAGCGTGGACCTGGGCGACATTAACCAGGCGCCCCAACAATGATGCGCGCCTTAACCCTCATCGGGTCACTGGCTATCAAAAGTCTCGTTAATCGGCGCGGCACAGCCTTATTAACTGTGGCGTCCATTGCGATCAGCGTGGCGCTGTTGGTGGGAGTTAACCAAATCCGTACGGAAGCCAAAACCAGCTTCACCAATACGCTCTCTGGGGCGGATCTCATAGTCGGCGCGCGCAGCGGCTCCATCAACCTGCTGCTGTATTCCATTTTCCGGATCGGCAATCCCACTGGCTCGGTGTCCTGGGATAGCTATCAGAAAATCGCCAGCCGCAGGGACGTTGCGTGGACCTTTCCCATATCTCTAGGAGACTCCCACCGAGGTTACCGGGTGCTGGGCACCAATCAAGATTACTTTGAGTGGTATCGCTACGGCGGCAGTCAAAAGCTGGCCTTCACTTCCGGGGAAATTTTCCACGACGCCGCGGACGTTGTCATCGGCGCCGAAGTTGCGCGAACCTTGGGATATCAGATCGGCGACTCCGTGGTGGTCGCCCATGGCATAGGCGCCACCAGTTTTGCCGAACATGGTGATTCACCGTTTCGCGTGGCCGGTGTTCTTGCGCCCACGGGAACGCCCGTCGATCGTACTCTGCATGTCACTCTGGAAGGCATTGAACTGATGCATGATGAGGGCGGCGATCATCAGGGAGAGGACAATCATGATGAGGACGACGATGACCACCATCATGGGTCCGAACATGAAAGTGAAACCCGCGACGAACATGCTGCTCACGAGCACGATGAACCGGAGATCATCACCGCTTTTGTTGTAGGCATGACGTCTCGCACCGCGCTGTTTGGACTGCAGCGCACTATTAACGACTACCGTCTCGAGCCGCTGTCCGCCATTATCCCGGGCGTGGCGCTGACCGAACTGTGGAGCCTGGTTAGCACGGCAGAGTTGGCACTGTTGGCCGTCAGCGGATTCGTAGTCCTGGCCGGCCTGATTGGCCTGCTCACCACACTACTCACCAGTCTAAATGAGCGGCGCCGGGAAATGGCGGTCTTACGATCGGTAGGCGCAAGCTCTCCAATGATTTTTCTACTGCTAATAATGGAAGCCGCCCTGCTCGCACTGGTTGGCGCTCTGCTGGGCGTCGCGCTGACTCACCTGGCCATGTTCTTTGCCAGAGATTATGTGCTGGAAAATTTTGGCTTATTCTTATCACCTGGGTGGCCAGGACCCTTCGATATTGTCGTCGTCCTCGCAGTGACCATCCTGGCGGCAGTGATTGCAATCATCCCGGCCTGGCGAAGCTACCGATATTCCCTGGCTGACGGCCTGACGATTAGAACCTGATTGAGGTGATACCTTTGCGCTCCCGCGGAGAGGTGCCAGAGTGGTTGAATGGGCTCGCCTGGAAAGCGTGTATACGGGAAACTGCAGCGCGGGCACCCCGAAAGGGGTGAGTAGACGACCCTTCGTCTACGAATCCATCCCGCCCCAATCTCTCAGCCTCCCCTCTTGAGTCAAAGCATCTCCTCAGTTACCCTTGCGCTCCCGCGGAGAGGTGCCAGAGTGGTTGAATGGGCTCGCCTGGAAAGCGTGTATACGGGAAACCGTATCGAGGGTTCGAATCCCTCTCTCTCCGCCA
>JBGCET010000026.1:0-153691 GCA_045106555.1 Lysobacterales bacterium
CCTCAACCCTCCGAATCGGCCACCGCTACCGCCCTACCCGCCTGGCTGAAAAGTACGATGCCATCGTTATTGGCTCAGGCATCGGCGGGCTAACCAATGCTGCCTTACTCAGCGCACTGGGTCAGAAAGTCTGCGTTCTGGAACAGCACTACACCGCTGGCGGTTACACCCACTCTTATGAGCGCAACGGCTATGAGTGGGACGTGGGCGTTCATTACATTGGGGATGTGGGCACGCAAACGCGTACGCGTAAGATGTTCGATTTCCTGAGTAACGGCCAGCTGCAGTGGGCGCCGATGGGAGAAGAGTACGATCGGTTTTATGTGGGCGATAAGGTGTTCAACGCTAAAGCCGGGCGATTGAAGTTTCGTAATAATTTGCTGCGTCAGTTTCCTGATGAAGGCGATGCGATTGATCGCTATCTGCAGCTGTTGCGTGATGTGGCTGGCGGCACCTCGGTATTTACCATGGGGCGCATGCTTGCGCCCTGGCAGCGGGTGTTGGCAACCCCGTTGCTTAAGTGGAAAACACCTTCCGTGATGTTCCGCACCACCTTTGATGTGCTTTCCGAGCTCACCGATAACCCAGACCTTATCGCCACGCTGTGCGGCCAGTGGGGCGATATGGGTTTGCCGCCGAAGCGCTCGGCTTTCATGGTGCACGCGATGATTGCGCGGCACTATTTGTATGGCGGCTTTTATCCTGTGGGTGGGTCTTGGAAGATTGCTGATTCCATCATTCCCCGTATCCAGGCGACCGGCGGCGAGGTGTTTACCTATGCCAGGGTTGAGGAGATTGTTATTGATGGGGGCAAGGTCCGCGGGGTTCGCATGGCGGATGGGCATGTAATTGCCTGCGATACGGTGATCTCATCAGCTGGCGTGATTAATACGTTTGGGCATTTGGTGAAGCCTGAAATTTCCGCATCGTTGGGGTATGACAAAAAGCTCCAAGAACTAGAGCCCAGCTATGCGCACCTCGGCGTTTATATTGGCCTTAAGAAAACCGCTGAAGAGCTGGAGCTGCCGAAAACCAACTTCTGGATTTATCCCAGCAACGACTACGACGCCGACGTGGAACGTTTTGAGGCGAGTCGGGATGCGGAGTTTCCCGTCGTTTATATCTCGTTTCCGTCTGCCAAAGATCCCGACTACCTGAACCGCCATCCCGGCACTGCCACCATTGAAATTGTCGCGCCGGCGCCGTTTGAGTGGTTTACCCAGTGGGAAGACAAAACCTGGGGCAAGCGCGGTGAAGACTATGAAGCGTTTAAGGCCAAACTGGGTGATCGGCTCATGGCCCACCTGTACGCCAAGTTGCCGCACCTGGAAGGCCAGGTGGATTACTTTGAAGTGTCTACGCCGGTTACCACCAACTGGTTTGGCGGCTATCAGTACGGCGAGCTGTATGGCCTGTCTCACAACAGCCATCGGCTGCAGCAGGAATGGCTGCGCCCGAAAACGCGCATCAATGGGCTCTGGCTTACCGGCCAAGACGTGCTTACCTGCGGCGTTACCGGCGCGATGATGGGCGGGCTGATGACTACCGCTGCGATGGTGGGGATGCGGCGGATGGGGCCATTGATGAAGAGAATCTTTGGCGGCGAGGCAACGCCGGTAGGGCGGTAGCGCCGCATTACGAACGCTCCTTGTATTGGCGATGGGTAGCCTTAAGCCTTTGATCTACGCTTGGCGGCTATTGGGCAGTTTCCTGCAGGAGATGAAACGCCAAACCATCCAAATCAATCTCAAACCACTCTTTGGCCGCTGCCCGCCCGCCATCGCTTCTCTTGGCGTTGTTCACAAAACCGCAAAACCGATCATAGTCTTCCCGCACCAGGCTCATTACCAGCAGCCTGCCTAACATGTAGGCGTAGTCTGAGAGCTTTGCGTTGCGAAACGCCGACCCATCAAAAAATGTGTCGATGTTATTTTCGTTCCACGGTGTGGTTTTGAGTTTGTCTAAATCCAGCGGCGCAGATCGGCAGATATCATGCTCCATATTCACCGCCATCCCCTCGTTAATCCATAGCGGCAGTTCGTCCAGATGGCTTACCAGCGCGTGGGTCAGTTCGTGGGCAATGACCGGCTCGCTGAATCCCTGTTCGATGTGTGGAAATAGGAAGTGACCGTAGCCGTTATGGACAAACATGCCTGAGCTGGCAATAGCGGACGCCTGGCCGTAGGCCTCCTGCTGATATCGCTCGTAAATATCCGCATCGTTGAAAACAAACACCACCCAAATGACTTCGTCGTCATTAATGGTTATTCCTGGCATACGGCGAAGAATTCGGCGGCGGCTGGCTTCCATGTAGTCCAGCAGCAGCTCAGGTTTTTCCATGGCTCTTGGGTACACCATGAGAAAGTTGTCGGAGTTGGCTACCAGGCGTTTGTCTTCGCTAACTCGGTAGGCCCACGCAATGGCCGCTTCTACCCAGGCCTCGTTAGAATCCTGTTGGCCGGTTATCTTCAGGTGCTCATACAATGCTCGCCAGTCGGGTTCGGCAAAGGGTGAGTCTCCCTTGATAAACGGCGACAAATCAAAATCGGACTTCTGGGTTGGCTTTAATTTCTTACGGCGGTTGAATCCGAACAATGGGTAGTCCTTGACGTGGTGCGTTAACTACTGGAAATTAGCGGTAGTTTAGCCCGAAATTCTCGAACCGTATCCTGAGGGCGGTATTTCTCAGCATTGCTAGCATTCAGCATTCAGCAGCATTCAGGGTCAGGTCTTTCGCCGCCATATTTGCAGGCGCAATAGTCTAGGAATTGCCAAAACCAACGCTTGTATGGCGGCGCAAGACCTGACCCCACCATTTTTTTCCCTCTACCTTAGTCAGCAACCATTCATTTTTGCTGTGTCACTATCGAAAAAAATTGACGGGGAATTGTTGTGAGGGATATTGCGCGCGTATTGATGCTAATTTCAGTCTTTTGTCTTTCCGGCTGGGGGGCAGCAATGGCTCAGTCCCATGCCCAACGAGAAGCCGCCGGGTCTCTCACCACCCATCGATTCAAACAAGACACCTATCGCCGCCGATACAAGCTCTATACACCGGCAAATGCCCGACAGCTTAGCGGCCCAAGGCCACTTGTCCTGGTGATTCACGGGGGTGGCAGTACCGATCGCGGGATGATCAAGCTGGATCAAGGGCGTTGGAACGAACTTGCAGACCAGCACGGCTTCTATGTTGCATACCCTAATGCGGTGGACAAGCTTTGGGATTTTGGCGAAGGGTTAACATCAGAAGATTTAGACCACAGGGTTGATGACCTGGCCTATTTTGAACGCGTATTGGATGAGGTTTCAAAGCGCAGGAATATCGATCACCGCCGTATTTTTGCCACGGGTATATCTCGCGGGGGCCAGTCGTCCTATTTCTTGGCGTGTAATTTGCCGGGGCGGATCAGAGCCATAATGCCAGTCGCGATGTCCTTGCCAGACTTCATGCAAAACGAATGTACCGCTGGCCCTGCAGTGGGTGTGGCGGTGCTCAATGGAACCGCAGATCCTCAAGTTCCCTATGGAGGAGGCTGGATTACGGTGTTTGGCAAAAAGCGCGACGTTGTGTTGTCCACAGAAAAAACGCTGGCGCTTTGGCGCGCTAGAAATGGCTGTGCAGATCAGCCAATACAATCGGAGTCCATTGATAAACCCGGCGACAAAACCTCTGTCGATATTTCGCGCTGGACACACTGTGAACACGCGCCGGTAGAACTTTACAAAGTGAACAACGGCGGCCATACCTGGCCATCGGGTGTGCAATATCTGCCGCCTCGTATTGTTGGGGAAACATCCAACGACATCAGTGCAGCTGATGAAGGGTGGGCGTTCTTTTCCCAGTTTTAGTCGGCCATCAAACCTGCGGGCTAATTCTCAAATCCATTCGTTAACAGCCCATCCACCTGCCGAACAAAAAGCGTGACCGGTTCCGGAATTTCAAAGGGCCCTACTGCTGGGACCACGATGGGGTCTGCATCAAATTCTGGCGAAATCACGTTCAGGATTAATTCTTCACCCTGCACCGCGGCGAAACGAAATCCGCCGTTACGTGGGCTGGAGAACACCAGCTGACCAAAATTAGTCACGATCACCACACTAGCCGGGTTACCCGTAGTTTCGTCAATCACCTCACCTGCACCAAGGCCTAACACCACGCCGTTGTCGAACTCGAGCACCTTCAAAATAAATTCATAACGCACCGGCGGTTGAGGCTGACAATTAACGACGCGAAACAGCTGTACGCCAGCTGGATATGCCCCGTTGAACACCAGAGATTGAGCCGGCGCGTCGCAGCTACCCAGGATTTGAATCGGCTCCACGGAGGGATCGAGCAACCGATCAATGCCGTGCATCTCAACCACACCGTGGAACTCAGGTTCATCGCCCAACACGCGCAGTTCAAACTGCTTAACGTTACCTTGGTAGAAGATCCAGTCCTCCACATCGGCCCCGTGAAACGAATGGGTTTGAGCAAAGGTTATTCCACCAAAACCGTCATCACCCAAAACCGACGCTGTATCCGGGCTATCGTCACCCTCGAAGCGGTCCACCGCGGGTTTTGGGCGCGGCCGGTCGCCGCCATACACCCGGGCAAAAAACTCACTGGCGTCGCCTTCGCTAATTTCCTCCAGAGACATCTGGGCGATAGGCCGGTGGGACCAAACGCCAACGATGGGCGAAGGACCACCCCCTAAATCTCGAAACCGCCCTAAAAACTCCAGCTGGTCGATAATCGCCGGCTCCGGGCATTGGGCATCAGACGCAAAAGTGACCTCACAAAGCGTTACCGCGAAAATTGACAACCTGAGCGGTCCATCGGCATTGGGGTTGAACCGAGATACCTCTTCCAGCTCGATGCCTAAACTGAATTTCGGGGTATTGGGAATAATGTGCAGCTGATCCTTTCCCTCCACCAACATCTGGACAGGGTCTTCACTGTCTGGAACAAAATCGCCGAACACCAACAGCGAGGGTGATGGCGCTTGAAAGGTCACCGCGCCAACGGCTTGTCGCCGGCTCAGCCTATCCACCTCAGGCAGCGGGCCGGTTAAATCCTCGGCCCCGGTGGTATCGATAAAGATCTCTGTATCGGTGAAAACGAGAGACGGTGCGAGGAAATCCGGACGCTCCGAGTCACCACTATGGGCAGCGGGAAAATAAACGGTTAGGCTCAGAAACATAGCCGCCAATGTATTTAGGTGCGTACGCTGATAAAACATGACAAATCTCTATTCACCTGCATCGCAAAATATCAACGGTTCGTGTGACCCAGCGTGAATAAAACGTTTGAACCACCGTGGTATTTTTATGGTTAGGCCCGTTTGAGGCGGGTTGGCTATTCCTCTGGAGTGCTTTTTGACTGAAATAATTTCTATCGATCGCGTTAAACAGACGGCGCAGTTATTAGACCCGTTCGTTAACCGCACACCCGTTACCCCCTGGATTGGCCCAGAACTTGCGCGACGCTTTCCGAAAAACACCCAAGTGTCGGCCAAACTGGAGCTGTTTCAGCATGCGGGTACCTTTAAAGCCCGCGGGGCGCTGTCCAATATTTTGCGCCTCAACCGGGGGCAGCGCGGCAACGGCGTTACCGCCATGAGCGCGGGCAACCACGCAGTAGCGGTAGCCTACGCGGCAAAAGTGGCCGGCGTAGACGCGAAAGTGGTTATGCAAAAAACCGCTAACCCAGCGCGCGTTGAACTTGCCAAAGGCTTTGGTGCAGAAATTCTGATGGCCGAAGACGGTCCCACGGGTTTTGCACTAGCCGAGAAAATTTCGGCAGATGAGGGCCGAGCATTTATTCACCCTTTTGATGGTCTGGACACAGCTCTAGGCACAGCAACGCTGGGGCTGGAAATGCACCAACAGCTCGGCGAGTTGGACGTGCTCATTGTGGCCATCGGCGGCGGCGGACTGGCCGGCGGGGTGTCGGCTATCACCCGCCTGCTCAATCCCCACTGCCATATTATTGGGGTTGAACCCGAAGGTGCTGACAGCATGCATCGCAGCTTTGCCTCGGGCCAGCCGGAGAACATTGGTATACCCAAAACTATTGCCGACAGCCTGGCTCCACCCATGACGCTGGACCTGCCCTATTCGCTGTGCCGGCAAAACATCAACGAACTCATCAGCGTGAGTGACGCGGAACTGATTGACGCCATGGGGCTGATTTTTCGTGACATGAAATTGGCCGTTGAGCCGGCCTGTGCAGCCGCCACCGCCGCCTTGCTGAAGGTAGTTTACGATCACCCTGGCAAACATATCGGACTGGTTTTTTGTGGGTCGAATATCGACTGGGCGTCGTTTGCGTCAATAGCCGGCAAAGGGGAAGACTATGCGACTACCCATTTTGCTTAGCTGTTTTTTGCTTTTACTCACTGGCTGCGGAAGCAGTCTGGATCTGGACAACCGGTATTCTGGATTGCTTTCTCAAAAGATCACCGGCGGCGCCAGCATGGTGCAGGGTTCAGTTGCGGCCACTGCCAACGTGACAGTCATGGAAAATCGCTTTACCGTCACCATTCGATCCTGTGCGCTGACCTTTGATGTGACCGCGGAAGGCTTGGCTAACCTGGACTTAAGCTCGCGTTGCACCATCGACCCGGAGGTTGATGGTGGCCAAACTTTTCAGATGACGGAAGGCACAGCAAGCTTCGGCGGCGGAACGCTGGGCGTGATGGCCAAGGGCGAATTGGTCGGCGGCCCGGAACGGTTGAATTTGACTTTTGCCGGGCAGAAAAAGTAACGACACCCGCGCCAAGATAAACCCGCGGAATGGGTTACTGCGACACCTCGTCCATTAATTCGGCAAACTCCGGTGACTGTCGAACCGAATCGTAATAGGGCATCAGCGGTTCCAGGTAGCTTAAGGCCCCGCTCGGTCGAGTCATGGCTGCGCGCAAACAGTCAACGGTCGCAGCCTTGGCGCCACTCATGCCCAAACCCTGACAGACATCAGGCCGAAGCGACATCAACAACGTGTTGTCGTGGGCGGCGTCACGCAGAACTTTTTGGATCAATTGCTCGGTTCGCTCGGCGTTGCCTACCGCGGCATTCAGAATTGTACGGTCCAGGTCAAAAGACAGACGGGAGTACACGTTGTCGTCCTGACTGGGAGACGGTACCTCAACAGTCGCCCATCCTTTTTCGGTGGCCCTGGTAATGCGATCGGCGTCCTGGGAGAGCCACGCCGAGGAAATCGTGTAGTACATCTCCTGGGATAGGGCTCCAGGGGGAGGGTTGGGGTTTTCAATGGGTGTAAAGTCAAACGTCGCTAACAACTCATCAGCCGCGTCGAATCTTCTGGCGGCAATATAGGCTTCCCATAACTCCAGCCCCAGCATTAGGTCGTTTTGAGTCGGCTTGCCTTCGCGGTAGGCAGCGAACAGCGCTTCTAAATCCGCCACGTAGCGTTTGATGTCGCCATGCTGGCGCAAGGCCAGCGCTATACGCATACGATCACCCTCCCAAGTGGACTCCGTAACCGACGCCAATAAGATCTCGGCAGCTTCGTACTCGTGAGCCGTCATAAGATCGCTGACGAGGGACAACTTCATTTTCTTGTTGGTAGGTTCCAGCAAAAGGATTTGACGGATGTTCTCTATCTTTCCTGCAAAATCCCCTGATCGCCGCAGAATCCAACCCTTAACGCTAAGCAAGCGGGTGTCACTGGGTGCCTTGTCTAGTGCGCGAGTCACCAGCTCAAGAGCGGTCGCGTTGTCTCGCAAAATAAAATAGGTGTAAAGACTCTGGGCGGTTAGATGGTCTGCCGAATTCGGCGCCAGCTTGGCGATACGCTCGATTAGCGCCTCAGCCTGAGGAATATTCTCTGGCTGATCATAAAAAAAGTGGTCTTTCCCCAATTGACCCACCAGCTCTGTCATCGCCCGAATGAAATCAGGATCAAGAGACAACGATTTTTTCAGCAGCCCTTGAGCAGTCCCTGCGCTAGAGCTTGCCTCAAGCGCATCGTGATAGGCGCGGTAGGCCTGCATATTTTTCGTTGGAATAACCGACAGTTGCCCGTCATCCTCCGGGCTGATGGTGGCCTCAACCGCCGCCGCTATGGCGCGGGAGATTTCACTTTGTACCTGAAAAATATTTTCCGCCGTCAGCTGACGATTGAAGCTGCGTGCCCCCAGCTGTTCATCAGACTGGGCGCGAATAAACTGCACGTTGATGCGCATCTGTTCGCCGGCCAGCTGGATACTGCCCTCTACCACCACGTCTGCACCAAGCTCGGTGCCGATTTGTGTGATGGGTTTGGCGGTGTTTTGGTATTCCAGCATCGACGTTCGCGAAATCACCCGGATGGCGTTCAGCTGAGCCAGCTGGCTTAACAAATCGCTGTGCACGCCGTTGGCAAAGAAGTCGCTATCGTTTTGCAAACTGGAGAAGACAAACGGCAGCACGGCCACAATCGGCAGACCGGTGTTGCTCTCCGGTATGGCGCTGACCGTTATCGGCTCGCCGTTTTCCGGGGTTTCAATCACGTGGGAAAACGTGCTGTATCCAATCACGCTGACCACGCCCAGTAGCGCTAGCAAGATGACGAAGTCGCTGCGCCGCAGCGGCTGGGGGGTGGCCAGCTCGTCGGACCCGGCGGGCGCAGTTCGGCGGATGCCGCCGGCCTCGATATCAAACAGCCAGCCAAAGATCAGCGCCACGGGAAAACCCAGTACGGCGGCATACAGCAGGAAACGAATAGCCTGGTCGGGGATATCCAGCGCCGGAAACACCACGTCGGCAATTTGCAGGGCCAACCACGCGCCAACAATATAGATGCCGGCGGTTCGCAATACCCGGCGGCGCTGCAGCTCCCGGAATAGATAAGTGATGGGTGACGCCGAGCTCATAGCTCAAATGATATCAGCGTTGCAGTTGCGAGTTATTTTGCGCTGTCTCGCAAACTGTTGGATTGAGCAGAGAATTATGCGCGTTGAGAATCCAACGGTTAGCGGCTTCGTTTAACAGACTTGCGAAGTCGTTCCAGGGCAGCCAGCTGGGCCACCGCTTCGGCCAGCTCGGCCTGGGCTTTGGCGTAGTCCATGCCGGACTCTTTGTCTTGCAAGGCACGTTCGGCTTCTTCTTTCGCCGCTTTGGCTGCCGACTCGTCAAGGTCGCCCGCGCGGATGGCGGTGTCGGCGAGGATCGTTACCACGTGAGGCTGAACTTCCATCAGGCCGCCGGAGATATAGAGGAATTCTTCCTCGTCATCTTCTTGGACTACGCGAACCTGGCCGGGCTTGAGGCGGGTAATTAGCGGGGCATGCTTGGGCATGATGCCCAGTTCGCCCATCTCGCCGGAGGCAACCACCATTTTGGCAACGCCTGAGTACAGCTCTTCTTGGGCGCTTACGATGTTGCAGGTTAGGGTGGCCATGGTTTCTCCGGTGCTTCTTTTTGGTTTGTGCTTTCGCTTTGGCTTTAGCTTTAGCTTTGTGCTTTGGCTTAGTGCTACGGCTTTCGCTTAGTGCTACGGCTTTCGCTTAGTGCTACGGCTTTCGCTTAGTGCTACGGCTTTCGCTTAGTGCTACGGCTTTCGCTTAGTGCTACGGCTTTCGCTTAGTGCTACGGCTTAGCTATTTGGGCGGCTTCGTCGCTTTGCGACTTCGCCGGCCCGGCTTAAGGCCGCTGGCGGCCTTAAGCCGCCTTTTCACTCATTTCTTTGCCGCGGGCTTCGGCTTCTTCGATGGTTCCCACCATGTAGAAGGCCTGCTCTGGCAGGTGATCGTACTCGCCGTTCACGATGCCTTTGAAGCCGCGGATGGTGTCGGCCAGTTTTACGTACTTACCTTCAGCACCGGTGAACTGCTGGGCTACAAAGAATGGCTGAGAGAAAAATCGCTCAATCTTCCGAGCTCGGGCTACTGCGGCGCGGTCTTCGTCGCTCAGCTCGTCCATACCCAGAATCGCGATAATGTCCTTCAGCTCTTTATAGCGCTGCAGGGTTTGCTGCACGGCGCGGGCGGTTTCGTAGTGGTCGGTGCCAATCACGTTCGGGTCCAGCAGACGTGAGGTGGAGTCCAGTGGATCTACCGCCGGGTAGATACCTAGCTCAGCAATGTTTCGGCTCAGTACCAGCGTTGCGTCAAGGTGAGCAAAGGTGGTGGCTGGGCTGGGGTCGGTCAGGTCGTCCGCCGGTACGTAGACCGCCTGGAACGAGGTGATGGAACCGGTCTTGGTGGAGGTAATACGCTCCTGCAGGTCGCCCATCTCTTTTGCCAGCGTCGGCTGATAACCTACCGCTGAAGGCATCCGGCCCAGCAGTGCCGATACTTCCACACCCGCCAGGGTGTAGCGATAAATGTTGTCGACAAACAGCAGTACGTCGCGGCCTTCGTCGCGGAAGTACTCCGCCATCGTCAGGCCAGTTAGGGCTACGCGCAGACGGTTGCCCGGAGGCTCGTTCATCTGGCCGTAAACCAGCGCCACTTTGTCCAGTACGCCGGCCTCGCTCATCTCGTGATAGAAGTCGTTACCCTCACGCGTTCGCTCACCTACGCCGGCAAATACCGACAGGCCTTCCTGCTGGACCGCGATGTTGTTGATCAACTCCATCAGGGTTACGGTTTTACCAACGCCGGCTCCGCCGAACAGGCCAACCTTACCGCCTTTGGAAATGGGCATGATGAGGTCGATAACCTTAACGCCGGTTTCCAGCAGCTCAGCACTGGAACTTTGCTCGTCATAGGCGGGGGCTTTGCGGTGGATTTCCCAGCGCTCTTCCTCGCCAATGGGGCCGGCTTCGTCAACTGGGGTGCCCAGCACGTCCATGATTCGGCCAAGGGTTTTTTGACCCACTGGCACCTTAATGGCGGCGCCGGTGTTGGACACCGTCATGCCGCGCTTGAGGCCGTCGGAGGAGCCCATCGCAATGGCCCGCACCACGCCGTCGCCCAGCTGCTGCTGAACTTCCATTGTGATGTTCACATCGTCAATGATTAGCGCGTCGTAAACCGCGGGCACATTGCCACGCTGAAACTCCACGTCAACAACAGCGCCGATGCACTGTACGATTTGGCCTTTTTGCTCACTCATGTTCGCGTTCCTGCTTCGTGTATCTATCTATGAACGGTGGGGCGTTATACCGCCGCGGCACCGCTGACAATTTCTGAAAGTTCTTGGGTGATCGCTGCCTGACGGGCCTTGTTATAGGCAAGCGTCAAGTCATCAATCAGCTCGTTGGCGTTGTCGCTGGCGGCCTTCATCGCCACCATCCGGGCAGCGTGCTCACTGGCGAGGTTTTCCACCGCGGCCTGCAGCACCAGTACTTCGATGTAACGCACCAAAATGTCGTCCAGCACCGTGTTGGCGTCGGGCTCGTAGAGGTAATCCCAACCGGTGGTTACCTGCTCGTCGTCATCCGCCGGCAACGGCAGCAGCTGATCAACGCTGGGAGTCTGGGTCATGGTGTTGACGAAATCGTTGTATACCAGATATACCCGGTCCACGTTACCTTCCCGGTACGCGTCCAGCATCACCTTCACCACGCCAATGATGTCGTTCAGCTGAGGCTGCTCTCCCAGATGGGAGATATGGGCTTCGATGTTGCCGCCCAGGCGCTTAAAGAACTGATTGCCCTTCTGGCCGATGGTTACCAGCGACACCGGCGCATCGTTACCCTCTTCCCATTCGCGCATCACGCCAATGGCTTTCTTGAACAGGTTGGTGTTCAAGCCGCCACACAGGCCGCGGTCGGTGGAGATCACAATGAACCCCACTTTCTTAACCTCTTCGCGCTCCACCATAAACGGGTGGGTGTACTCAGGGTTGGCCTTCGCAATGTGTCCTGCTACCTGCTTCATCATGCGGGTGTACGGACGGGTGCGGGCCATCTGATCCTGGGCTTTGCGAATTTTGGATGCGGATACCATCTCCAGCGCCTTCGTCACCTTTTTGGTGTTGTTGACGCTCTTGATCTTAGTCCGTATTTCGCGGGCTCCGGCCATGGGCTGTTCCTATTGAATCCTTGAAGCCAAAAGGCTTACCAGCTTCCGGTTTCGCGGAAGTTCTCGATGCAGGTTCTGAACTCGGCGGCAATGTCGTCGTTCCAGGGGCCTGACTCGTCCAATTTCTTGGCAAGCTCAGCGTGGTTGTTACGCAGGTGATCGTGCAGACCGGATTCAAAGCTCAAAATCTGGCCCAGCTCCAGGTCATCCAGGTAGCCTTCGTTGGCGGCAAACAGCGACAAACCCATTTCAGAAACCGACAGCGGTGAATACTGCTTCTGTTTCATCAGTTCGGTCACTCGCTGACCGCGCTCCAGCTGCTTACGGGTGGTTTCGTCCAGGTCCGAAGCAAACTGAGCAAAGGCTGCCAGCTCACGATACTGGGCCAGCGCCAGACGCACACCGCCGCCCAGCTTCTTGATGATCTTGGTCTGTGCCGAACCACCAACTCGCGATACCGACAGGCCCGCGTTAATCGCCGGGCGAATACCCGCGTTAAACAGGTCGGTTTCCAGGAAGATCTGGCCATCAGTAATGGAAATCACGTTAGTCGGTACGAACGCTGACACGTCACCGGCCTGAGTCTCAATGATGGGTAGAGCGGTCAACGAACCGGTTTTGCCTTTCACTTTTCCTTCGGTGAACTTCTCCACGTAGGCTTCGTTCACACGAGCCGCGCGTTCCAGCAGACGGGAGTGCAGGTAGAACACATCACCCGGATAGGCTTCACGACCCGGCGGACGACGCAGCAGCAAGGAGACTTGGCGATACGCCCAGGCCTGCTTGGTTAAGTCATCATAAATAATCAGGGCGTCTTCGCCGCGATCGCGGAAGTACTCACCCATGGCGCAGCCCGAGTAGGCAGACACATACTGCATGGCCGCGGACTCAGAGGCGGTGGCCGCCACAATAATGGTGTGCTCCAGCGCGCCGTGCTCAGCAAGCTTGGCAGCAACTGCCGCTACCGACGAACGCTTCTGGCCGATGGCCACATAAATACATTTAATGCCCGAAGCGGCCTGGTTGATGATTGTGTCAATGGCCACAGCCGTTTTACCGGTTTGGCGGTCACCAATAATCAGCTCACGCTGGCCTCGGCCAACGGGCACCATGGCGTCGATAGCTTTCAGACCGGTTTGTACCGGCTGATCTACCGACTGACGCTCGATGACGCCGGGAGCAATTTGCTCGATGGGGGCAAAGCCGTCGTTTTCGATCGGCGCGCCGCCGTCGATGGGGGCGCCCAGGGCGTTCACTACTCGACCCAGCAGGCCAGGACCCACCGGCACTTCCAAAATTCGACCGGTGGTTCGCACCTTGTCGCCTTCCGAGATGTGTTCGTAATCACCCAGGATTACCACGCCGACCGAGTCGCGTTCCAGGTTCAGCGCCAAGCCGAAGGTGTTTTCCGGAAACTCAATCATCTCTCCCTGCATACAGTCGGCCAGGCCGTGGATGCGGGCGATGCCGTCAGTCAGGCTCACTACGGTGCCTTCGTTGCGGGCTTCCGAAGCAACTTCGAATTTCTCAATTCGCTCTTTAATCAGGTCACTGATTTCAGACGGATTCAGTTGGGTTTGCATGGGTCAATCCTCTTGGCCAGCGCCTCATTGCGCCAGCAGCTTCTACTCAATTTAGTGCCGTGGTCTACCGGGGTCAGCGAGTTCCGGGGTCAATTCCGGGGTCAGAGTAAAGGGACAGAGTAAAGGCATTACCTTTACTCTGTCCCTTTACTCTGACCCCGAGCTTACTGACCCCGAGGTTCTCTGACTCCAAGCTTACCTCGAGCTTATCCTTTCAACGATTCAGACAACATATTCAGCTTTCGGCGCAGCGAACCATCAATCACCATATCGCCGGCCTGGATAATGGCGCCGCCAATCATGTTGGGGTCTACCACTGCGTCCAGCGCGATTTTGCGATCGTACTTCTTGGCAAGGCTGTCACTGAGGCGCTGACGATATTCATCACTCAGCTCAGTGGCTGACCGAACCGTTACGTTCAACGTGCGCTCAGCGTCTGCCCTCAGCTCTTCAAACAAGCGAGCAATTTCCGGCAGCACCGGCAATCGGTCGTTGTCTTCCAGCAGCTTGATGAAGTTGTCATAACCTTCCGGGCTGTCCTTCGCTGCCGCAAAAATCGACAGCAACGTAGTGTTATCCACGTTGGGGTCGGCGATCATACGCAGCACCGACTCGTTGCTGGCACCCGCGCCGGCCACCGCTAACGCGTCGGCCCAGGGGCCCAGAGCGTCAGCAGCCTTGGCTACCTCGAAAACAGCCTTGGCGTAGGGGCGGGCCAGTGTGGTGGCATCAGCCATCGGTTATAGCTCCGTTGCCAACTTGTTCAGCAGGTCGTTGTGCGCGTCAGCGTTGATCTCTCGACCCAGCAGCTGCTCAGCACCCGCCACCGCCAGAGAGGCCACCTTACCCGAGAGTTCTTCTCGCGCTCGGTTCACTTCCTGCTCAATGTCGCTTTGGGCAGCCTGAACCTGTCGCTCACGTTCTCCCATAGCGTCGTTGCGCGCTTCTTCCACAATCTGCACGGCGCGGCGGTTGGCCTGTTCTACAATGTCGCTGGCCTGTTGGCGGGCACTGCCCACCATTTCAGCGGCTTCTTTTTCCGCCTGCTCCAGTTTCTGGCCAGATTCGTTGGCCGCAGCCAAACCGTCAGCGATATTTTTCCGCCGTGTTTCCAGGGCGTTAATAATCGGCGGCCAGACGTACTTCATGCAGAACAGGACGAATACGATCATCGCAATGGATTGACCGATCAGTGTCGCGTTCATGTTCATCGGATTTCTCCTGTCACGTTTGCCTGTCGGGACGTCGGGTTATGCCAACGTCCCACGCTGCTTTAACCGCCTACGGCGTTTTGCAGCTGACCGATGAACGGGTTGGCGAACGTGAAAAACAGTGCGATACCCACACCAATCATGGCCACAGCATCCAGCAGACCAATAGCCAGGAAGAACTTACCCTGCAGCATCGGGCCAAGCTCTGGCTGACGTGCGTTTGCTTCCAGCAGGCGACCACCCAAGATGCCCACACCAATGCCAACGCCCAGTGCGCCCAGGCCAATTAGCAGGGCCACAGAAATGGCGGTCATTCCAATAACAGTTTCCATCGTCTTAACTCCCGTTCGAGGTTTTCTTTGTTGCGTAAAAAATAACGTTTAGTAATGCGTTTTTTATGTCCGAGGCGGCGCTGGCCGCTGCGGACCCAATTTTGTTTGGGTTAGTGACTCTCGCTGGCCTGGGCCAGATAAACCACCGTCAACATCATGAAAATAAATGCCTGCAGAGTAATCACCAGCAGGTGGAACACCGCCCAGCCAAAGTGCAAAGGCAATTGCCACAAACCCAGCAAGGCAATCAAGATGAAGATAAGCTCACCGGCGTAAAGGTTGCCAAACAGCCGCAGGCCCAGTGATACCGGCTTAGCCAAGAGGGCAACGCCTTCCAAGATCAGGTTGATCGGGGCGACCACAACCTTCATTACCGGGTTTTTGGTCGCAAACGGTTGGCCGGCCAGCTCGCCGACAAAACCGCCAATGCCTTTCATCTTCAAGCTGTAGCCCAAGATCAGGATGAAAACGGTGATGGCCATGCCCATGGTGGCGTTCACATCTGTAGTGGGCACCACCTTCTGGTACTCAATACCCATGGCGTGGGTAATGCCCGGGATCCAGTCCACGGGGATCAGGTCCATGAAGTTCATCAGGAATACCCAGCAGAATATGGTTAACGCCAGCGGGGCAATGAGCTTGCTCTCACCGTGATAGGCGTCGCGAACGTTGTTATCAACAAACTCCACGATGGACTCAACAAAATTCTGCAGCTTGCCCGGAACGCCTGCCTCAGCATTTTTCGCGACCTTGCGAAACAGCCAGCAAAAGATGACGCCGGTGAGCAGCGACCAGAACATGGTATCTACGTGAATTGCGTTGAAGCCCATCGCTGCGGCTTCTTCCGCGCCATGGGCAAAACCCCAGCTGCCATCCGGGTGTTGCCCGTAGGTCAGGTTTTGCAGGTGGTGAACAATATATTCACCGGCTGTTTGCTTTTCGCCTTCAGTAGCCATCCGTACACTCTTATATAAGGTGTCGATCGTTGCGACTTGCGTCCTGCTCGTCGCGCTCTCTGAGCAGTGCCTGCTCAGCGTTCCAGTCAGAATCCATCTTGCTTACCATCAGCCCGAGGCCGACGAGGTTGGAAGCCAGCGTTAAAATAAAGCCGGCAAACAGCCAGAGAGTCCCGATTCTGCTTAAGTCGGCCGGCATCCAGTAGAACGCCAGACCGAAGAGGATTCCCGTAAAAACCAGCTTCATGGCTTCCGCCAGCATGAGGCCAGTTAATGTCACCGGTTTTACACCCCGGCGGGTGACACCAAACACTTTGCTCACCATCAGCAGGTGGGGCAGCCAGGCGATCAGTCCGCCGGCTAGCGTTGCCCAGCCCGCCGCGGGCTGAATCCAGCCGTAAATGGCTACGCTCAAAACGACCAGCAGGGCAAGCGTTTTCAGGCTCGCGCGATACGCGCTCGACGCGGCCCGCGTATATGCTGTCGCTTCCAACCTATCTCCGGGCGCAGTCCGCGAATGTTTCTCGCTTCCGCGCACAAATGGCGCGCAATTCTATCACGGCGATTTTTCTATCGCCAGCAAATGTTCGGCAAAAGAAAAATGCGGGTTTTCAGCAGCTTAAACAAGCCTAAAGGGGCTGACGAAACAAACACCACAGATGAGCTCAATTCATCTGGGCTCTGCAGGTCTGGGTTTTTCTGTGGTCGAAGTGACTTGTTGATCGAACCTGTCACCGCTAGGAACGGGGCTCCACCGGTGGACTTTCGAAGAGATCGGCATGGTCAATCGCCAAGCTCCTCTGCTCGCATCATTGGGCAGTATCCAGGCACGACGCTATTTGGAGTGACACCCAAGGCACCCAGACCAGCGTGAATGCGCCCCGGAACCCCGCTGTACCAGCAGCTGAAGCGATCGGCATGCTGCGTCCGAACCATGGCTGAAGGAAAGGCGGCTGAACGGCACTCTCAGGAGACCACACTGGCTCAAGTTTCAGCGCTCATAGCCGATGTTTGATCCACACCGGCTATTCTCTCAACTCTGCCTGGATCGAACGCTTCATGAGTGAAATATTTATCGCACGCCAACCGATATTCGACACCTCAGTTCAGGTTGTCGCCAACGAGTTGTTGTTCAGGCCGCTGGACGCTGACGATGCGTTTGAAGCCGACAGGGCCACCGCCAGGGTCATGATGAGCGCTTTGGTTGAACTGGATTTCGACGCGGTCAGCGGTAACAAGCCGGTCTATATCAACATGACCCGACCTTTTCTAACCGGCGAACAGGTGTTGCCGTTAGATCGCGAGCGCATTGTGCTGGAAGTTCTGGAAACCACCGTTGTGGACAAGCCGGTACTGAAAGGGGTGAGTCGACTGGCCGCTGAGGGCTTTCATATTGCGCTGGATGATTTTCATATGGACCTGTCCACCGCCCAGCTGCTGCCTTATGCGAAGACGGTAAAGCTAGACGTATTGGACCTGAACGAACAGCAGTTGGCGGACCACGTCCGCAAGCTGAAAGATCTCGGCAAGATTGTCCTCGCTGAAAAAGTGGAAACCCAAAATCATTTTGAAGTGTGTAAAAAACTGGGCTTTCACCTGTATCAGGGGTACTTTTTGTCACGCCCTGAGCTGGTCTCTGGACGCAGCATCCCCGACGGCCTGGCCTCGTCGCTGCAATTGCTGAACAAGCTGAATGATCCAACGGTTGAGGTCGACGAAATTGAGCGGCTTATCCAGCTGGACGTTGGGCTCAGCTATCGGCTGTTGCGCTACATCAACTCCAGCTTTTTCGGATTTGCCAGTACCATCAGCTCAATCCGCCAGGCGCTGGTGATGATGGGTATGGTGGATATTCGTCGCTGGGCATCGCTGTTGACGCTCGCCAAGATGCGCTCTGAACCCACCGAGCTATTGCGCCTCGCGCTGCAGCGAGCGCGTATGTGTGAGCTGCTGGCAGAAGCGGCCGGACAGGACGATCGCGCACGGTTCTTTACTGTGGGGTTGTTCTCAAGACTGGACAGCATGTTAAACGTTCCGATGGCCGAGATTGTCGCAACGCTGCCGCTCAACGACGAGTTTCTAAAAGCGCTTATCGACGGTGATGGAATTTGCGGACAAGCATTAGCCTGCTGTCGCGACTACGAATGTGAGCGGATCAACGACGCAGGGTTTTCTATCCTGAGTTTTGATGCCATCCGCGGTGCTTATATCGAAGCTTTGCGGTGGTCTGACGATATCGTCGGCGAGTTGGCCGGCTCCAGCACCCAGGCACCTCAATCCCAAGCCATGTCTGCCTGAAACCTCCGGCGAAACCGCCTCGCCGGTACTAACCCTCAGCGCTAGCGGTCAACAGCGTCATCGAAGGCGTTGGGCTGCTACACTTTGGCCATGGTGCAAACAGCGTTAAGTCCATGACTGACATCACCCAACTGCTGGCAAACGCCCGCGATGGTGATGACGGTGCGCTGCAGCAGGTATTTCAGGATATCTATCCGGACTTACGGCGCATAGCGGTCGCCCGGCTAGCAAGCGTCCGACGCGGCCAGACGATTACCCCTACGGTGCTGGTCAACGAAACCTTCCTGAAGTTGTCCGGTGCCAGTGAACTCAAGCTGGTAGATCGTCGCCACTTCTTTGTCTGCGCCTCCAAGGCGATGCGTCAAATTCTCATCGATCATGCTCGTAAAGCCAACGCTCAACGACGTGGCGGCGAGCAGATGCCCATTACGTTCACCGAAAATATCGCCGGCGAGGCTCCCAACAAAACCATAGGGTCGACGGATTTACTGGATCTAAATGAAGCGTTGACCGACCTTAAGGAAGTTGATCAACGCCTGCACGATCTGGTTGAGCTCAAATTCTTTGGAGGCATGACCCTGAATGAAATTGCTGACCTTTCTGAGCGCTCGGTGCGCACGGTTAAACGAGACTGGGTTCGGGCACGGGCTTTTTTGCATGCGCAGCTGGCCTAGCCTTGTGGGCCACAACACGTTCAAGGCAGTTCGGTGAGCCTGTCGCCTCAGGAACGCGCCCAGTGGCAAAAGGCCAATGCCTTATTCGATCGTTTCCTTGAGGAGCGCCCCGACGATCCGGGTCAGTGGCTAAAGACACAATCGCCGGATCAAGAGGTTGGCATGCGCGTTGAGCAGTTGATTGCCGCCCATCAAAAAACGCAAAGTCCGCTGGATCATTCGCTGGCCCAGTGGATGCCTGATGAGGATAATAACGAGGACACCGATGCGTTGAGCGGCCGGCAGATTGGTCAGTGGGTGCTGCTTGAAGCGCTGGGCCGCGGCGGCATGGCCACGGTGTATCGGGCCCGCCGAGATACCACCGACTTTGATCAGGTGGCAGCCATCAAACTGATGAACGTTGGCCTGATCAGCAGTCGCCTCAGAGAACACTTCAATCGCGAACAGCAAATTCTGGCCGGCCTGGCCCATCCACATATTGCCAGCCTGCTAGATGCCGGCGTTGCGGACGATGGCACGCCTTACATCGTTATGGACTACGTTGATGGCCAGCCTATTGATCGGTTTGTCCAAAGCCAAAGCCTGACGAGGCCAGCGGTCGTCTCTCTGTTTCTTCAGGTTTGTGACGCGGTGGCGTTTGCCCAGCAAAATTTGATTGTTCACCGGGATATCAAACCGTCCAATATTTTGGTCGACGCCAATCACCAGGCACGGCTGCTGGACTTCGGCATCGCAAGGCTAGTGGAAGACGACGACGGCGATGCCACCACCACGCGAGCGTTTACCCCGGGATACGCTGCGCCAGAACAAAAGGCCGGGGCAACGGTCACCACCGCCACCGATGTGTTTGGGCTGGGGATGGTGTTGTTTGAGCTGTTGACCGGCGCCCGGGCTGATACCGACGAAGACGGCAACTTGAGAGGCGACCAGTTGGTCAGCTTACGCAAGCGTGACGCGGATCTTGCCAACATTGTCGCCATGGCTATCCGTCCAGAACCTGAACGCCGCTACGCCTCAGCGTCGGGACTGGCCCAAGACCTTCGTTTGTGGAAAACCGACAGACCCATCCTCGCCAGTCCAGATTCTAACGTCTATCGACTCGGCAAATTCATGAAGCGAAACCGGGCAGGCGTTGTTGCCGCAGCCCTGGTTGCGTTGATTACCGTTGTGGGAGTATCTACCACGGCTTGGCAGGCACGGCAGACGCAAAAGGCGCTGGTGACTGCCAACGCCAACGCCAGCCAGGCGCAGGCAGTGCAAGACTTTTTGCTGGAAATGTTTGACGGGGCCGACCCGTGGACCAATCAAAACGAGCCGCTCACGGCCAACGATTTGCTGGATACGGCGCTGGAGAAACTGCCGCAAAGCCTGACGGAGCACCCAGAACAGAAGGCGTCGGTGATGCTGGCGTTAACTCAGATTCTGCGCAACCTCGGTCGCCATGAGGAGTCCATAGTTCAGGCCGAACAGGCCACCGAGCTGTTTCTTGAAGCGGGGAACGAACGACAGGCCTTTCGAAGTCGGCTGTTGCTAGGCGCTATTTTTATTGATGTGTTGGACCAAGAGCGCGGTGAGCAGGTGCTGACTGCGTTGGTTGCCGATACCGACAAGCCAGAGTTGGTCGCTGAGAGCATAGAAGCGAGAACGCTGCTTGCGCGACTGTATACGTTAACCGGCGGAAACCTGGAAAAACAGACTGAAATGGTTCAGGCGGTGCAAGCTGACCTGCCAAAGATTATTGACCAGCCAGGGCACGCTGCACTGGTAGGAGAGGTGTATACCACCATCGCCGAGAATTTTGAGAACCGGGGTGAGTATGAAAAGGCGTTCGAGACGGCCGTTGAGTCTGAGTCCTGGCTCACGGAAGCTCACGGAGCCAACCATGCTTTTGTCGCCAACGCACTAACCTTTCAGTCCACCGCGAGTTTCGAAATGGGTCAGTGGGATCAAGCTGAAGAAGCTCTCGTGCGGGCGATTAACATTTTTGACAATCGGTACCCCGAACGCCATCCCACTATCCTCTGGGCGCAGTATCAACTGGGCCGCACGTTGCTGGAGGGAGGGCGTTACGAACGCGCCTTAAAGCACTACAAGTCGTTCTACCAAACCTGTGTCGACCAATTAGGGTCGCAAGATCCTCGAACCATCATGGCGCATATCAATTTGGGCATCAGCTACAAGCAACTGGGCCAGCTGGATCAAGCTCACAGCGAGCTATCCCTTGCTGTACCGATATTGGTGAAAAATTCGGGAGACCACCCGAAAGCCGGCGTGGGTCTGGTGCGCTGGAGTGAAGTGATGTCCGAACTTGGCGAAACGGCGAAAGCTGAGACCACGTTTGATCAAGGCTTTCGCTTGCTGGAACGCGTTGTCGGCAAAGACCATCCGCTGTATGCCCGTGGCCAGGTCCTACTGGCAAAACATCAGCTACGCCATGGCGAGGCACTGGCAGCTATCGATACGCTGGAACAAAGCCTGCCCGTTCTGACCAAAGCATATGGTGACGACCAAGAGTTTGTCTGGGAAGCCCAACTTCAACAGGGCCTGGCGCTGGCTGAGCTAGACCAAACCGATCGGGCGCTTGAGCTTATCTCCGCCAGCATTTCATCCTTAAGCACCGAACGTTACGAGCAAAAATACCGAGGGGAGTTAACCCAAGCCAGGCAGGTGCAAGTGTCCCTTCAGTCCCATTAGCAGCGCGTTAGAACATTCGCTTTTCAATCACTCCGCACTCGGCATGTGGAGGGCGTTTGCGATCAACTGCTAGTAAAAAGCCATGGATAAACCCGCGGGTATTGGCCGGCCACTATAGTCATAAGCCGCACAACTCAATTCCGATGGGCCCGAGCGGTGGCAGCTGGTGGAAGCTGCGACGGCGCTGTCATTCACTCGCACAATCCAGTTGCGCAAGCTGAGGTTGAATCCCAGGTCGAACTCACAGCTAAATCCTGCCGCACCGGAAACCACTGACGCTTGTGGGCCGGGCGGGGTTCTAAACCCGGTAGCGATGGTCGATTTATCGCCGTCGCAGCTCACCTGGAAACTAGCAATCAATGAGGTATACCCACTGCCTTCCAGGCGCACTCTAAACGCGTCGTTATTCAGGCTGCCCACAACCACCGGCTGGTTTACATCACCGTCCATAAATGACACCAACACCTCGCTGCCAATGGGCGCAATGGTGGGCCCAGCGACTAAATTCTCGGTAGAGGTGGCGACCCGGATGAACGGCCCCGAAAAATCGTCCAATGCACCAACACCATCCCAGTGAAACTGCACCTTGATCCGGCCAGTAAAGTCGGTGTGCAGTGACTCCCCCGCAGGACCCACAACGGTGGCGGATGTTACCGCCGGCACGGTGGGCATGGGGGTAATCTCGGGTAATACGTAGGGCTGACTGAACGGCTGGGCCACAATCTCGTTGCTGTAGCTGACGCAGGCCCTGACTGGGTCTTTCAGCAGCGCGTGCTGAACCCTGACCGCCAGATAGTCGCCGTTAAATACCGGCATTGCGCCATCGTCAACGCTGAACTGTGTGCCAGCCTTGATTTGTGGAATGTTGCTGCGGGTGATGACCCGTGTCTTCATTGCATCGCGTTGGGAAAGCCGTACGGCCTGGCGCCGATCGACCTGCTGTTGAGTTTTTAGCCCTGACTCATAGCGATAGTCTCCGCGAATCTGTCCACTGTTATCGCTGGTGGCAAACAGACCCATCGCTGGCGTGTTGTCCCCAAAACCCTGGGTGGAAACCTCTTGCACCAGGGAAGACTGGATACTAAATCCACTCAAGATCCGGGCCGAGCCCATCACAGCGTCACGGGGGCTGATGGGAAACCGACCCACACTGGCCCCAAATTCGTTATTGCGGTCAATTAACCTCAGCGTGCTGCCGGCCGAGGTTGTGTCGCTGACTAACAGCAATCCCTCCCGCTCCATCAGACGACGAATGAAGGAAAACGGTGTCTCGTCGAAGCGCATTTCCAGCGGCGTTGAGGGGTAGCTTTGGAACGCCTCGTTGACCACATCCAGATTCGCTTCATCAAAGACCGCTTCAATCACCTCGGGTACATTCAGGTCCTGATACACCTGATGGTCCCGATTTAAGTCAAGCAAACCCCAGGGCGCTGAGAAAACCACACGATAGGTAAACTCGCTGCTGGAAGAGGCCAGAAGGTCTAAGCCGATCACCGGCCCGGCAAAAAATGAGTCGCCGGCAGAGTTGGTAATTTGCAGCGTGGCGGTTTGACCCAGCAACCCAGCGACATTCACAGGGTTAGTGGCCTTGAACACCACCAGATGCCGATTGGCACCGCTAATGGTCTCGTCCACAACCACCGCCTGTATGTTGGTATAAGCAAGGCCGCCCAAATCCAGCAACGCGAGCAAACCCTGGCGGTTCAAACAGCTGGAAGCATTAAGCAGATCTTCAGGCGTCTCCAGTAAACCCTCGGTGAACGTTGATAGTCGCGCGTTAGGACTGGAGGCTGCCAACTGCTGACGACTCAGCCACTGCACCTGCCCGCCCACGAAACTCAATACGCCGTCGGCGGGAGCGCCGCTGGCGTCAATCTTCACAGGCGTCACTGCGCTGTCCGCCAGGTCTTGGGTTTCAATTGACCCGTCCACCACGTTGCCCCCGCCAATCGCGTCGGCCTGCACCGAACGGGCGTGCAAGGCGTAGGGTATGGCTCGAATGGGCTGACGGGGACTAAGAATAGTCAATGGACCCGGCGATCCTACCGCCTTCAGGGAAATCTCCAGCCAGGCCTCTTCGCCATCGAACGGCAGCGCACCAAAATCCAGCGGCACCTGGAAATGGCCGTTGCTGATGATGACCTGAGAAAACAGCTCCGGCGTGGCTAGCTCAAAGTCGCTGGTGGAGCTGCTATACAGGCGAAACTCCATCTCAAACTCCCCGTCCGCGGGCTCACCGCTACGGGCAATAGCGCCCTGATAGTCAAACGTGGTTCCAACCGGCGCCGCCGTAGCGAAGGAAGCCAACACCAGGAACGCCAGCGCAATACCCCGCAGCAACCTGAGTTTAAAAGGTTTGCCCAAACCCTGGGATCGGCTTGTCAGTGGACCCGTCATCGTATTTCTCCAGCCGCGATTAAACACCGCTCTAGAGTGATTCAGGCCGTGCTGAGAGTCTTGAGGAAAATCTAACGGAAATCTGATGAAGGGGCTTTTTGGCGCCGTAAGGAAAGATTTCCCGTCACCCAGCCAGCCAGCGATCAAGATGATCAGCAAAGGCCTTGCGCTCTGTGTTGCTCATTGCCGGTGGACCACCGGTATTGATGCCGCTGGCGCGCATGGTATCCATGAAATCGCGAATATTGAGACGGGCACGAATATTGTCTTTGGTGTAGAGCTCGCCTCGTGGACTTAACGCCTGGGCATTTTTTTCTATCACCTCATCAGCCAGCGGAATGTCGCTGGTAATCACCAAGTCGCCGGCGCTGACGCGGCGCACAATTTCGTTGTCCGCCACGTCAAAGCCGCTGGCCACCTGCAGGGTACGGATATATCGCGAGGGTGGTACCTTAATCCCTTGATTGGCCACCAGGGTCAGCTGGGTTGACGTCCGGTTAGCCGCCTTGAACAGAATTTCCTTGATCACCACCGGACAGGCATCCGCGTCGACCCAGATTTTCATCGGCAGGTAGCCTTAGCGCTCATGTCATCCTTTACCGTTTGAGTGTTCACGTTATGCCCGACTGACTCGTTGAATGTAGGCCGCCATAATAGGGTCCACGAGTTCCCAGCGAGCATCTTCTCGTTGGCGAATGAGATCGTTTTCCTCCAACACATCTTTGGCCACATTGCCGGTTGAAGCCGATAGGCGGATTGACGCCAGAAATTCTCGACCGGTGGGATACTCAATACTGCCTGCCAAGGCAATTCCTACCAGCATGGCGCGCTGTGTGGCGCTTAGGTTGCGAACCATATAAGACACCACAGGCTCGTCCTGCAGCGCCAAATGTTGCCAGGTAGACTGAATCTCATCCAGTGTTGGCTGGGCCGGCAGATCCCAGATCCTCGAACACAGGGCGTTGACATAATACGGGTGGCGAACGGTCTGAGCCAAAATACTGTCAGTGAGTTCCGCTGCAAAGGCCCGGCCCCAACGGGCTTGGCTGGCCTGATCAAAAAACTGTTGATAGTGGTTTGACTCAATGCGTTTCAGGGTCATTTTCTCGCAATGTCGATACAGCGGTCGATCGGGGTTTTCAAACATATCCTGTAACAATCGACGCTCGCTGCCGGAAAATACGTAAGTGATGTTGCGAGCTCGCTCTACGGCATGTCGAATGGCGCCTTCCAGGGTAAATTGGGTACTGCCGTAGGTCAGGCTGGTAATTTGCTGAAACTCATCCATCACCAGCACACCCCGACGTTTCCAGCGTCCTGCCGCCTCGTCCAAAGCCAGCAAAATTTCGCTGATTCCGGGCGCCAGGGCTTGAGGGGCCCGCAGGCGCAGAGTGACGCCAGGGGCGCCCAGAGTCAGCTCAGGGCTGAAACGTTGAAACGCGTCCAGCAGAGTCTGCTGATGTTTGCGGCCCTGAGGCATCAGCGCCACGCTCAGTCGCGCCACGCCCTCGCGAATGCGCTCCTCCATAGACTCGGCATCGTGCACAACATTTAGATCGAGTTTTACCGACGGTACCACGGGTCGTCCTCTTGCCAGTTCCCCCAGCACCTGCTCAATAACGCTGGTTTTCCCCATTCGGCGCCTGGCCCATAGCCAGGTATGTCGACCACCCCGCAGGTTGCTGCGCAATAACCGGCGCTCTGCGTCCCGATTACAGTGGGCAACGCCTGTTGCAATACCCAAAGGAAAAAGATTGGTAACAGCGGCTGCACTCACGGACTTTCCTGCTCGCGTTATTGGTGTCTCTGGGGCCAATTGGGAAAGGCAACCAGTAGGGATAGTGTGATCACACGTTCGTTGATAGTTTAGTCACCCTCACGTGTTGTTTCAATGTTTTATGTTCCAATAAACTATGGAACATAGTTCATTGAATACGAGTCCGGGTTTGCTATCCAGGTCAAAAATTGGACTGTAGCCTCTGCTATGATTCTAAAGTTCAACTCACACCCCACCGGGTGTGCCGCCGATTTAACCAGCAGATCCCATCGTCATGAACCAGCCTGTCAGCCAATTACAGAATTTGTTCGATCAACAGCGCGCGCGTTTTTCTTTTGCCAGTGTCCCCGCCGTCAGTGAGCGAATCACCCAGCTTAGAGCGCTGGGTGATGCTCTTCGACAGCGTGAGGACGATCTGGTGGAAGCGGTTAACCAGGACTTCGGTGGGCGTAACGGGGTAGAAACGCGCTCAGCAGAAATTGCCGTGTGCATCGGTGCCATTAACCACACCATCAAACATTTGAAGACGTGGGCTGCTCCGCGCCGCATGGGCAATTTTGGTAATAACATTCCGGGCAAAACCTATATCCAAAGGCAGGCCAAAGGCGTTGTTGGCATCATCTCGCCGTGGAACTATCCCGTCCAGCTGGCACTGGTGCCCATCATTACCGCCTTGGCCGCCGGCAATCGGATAATGCTTAAGCCTTCCGAGCTCACCCCGGCCACTAACCAGGTATTGATCGACATACTTGGCGGCGTATTTGACGATACCCAGGTAGCGGTGATCACCGGCGAATCAGAGGTGGGAAAAGCGTTTTCGGCGCTGCCTTTTGATCACCTGTTTTACACCGGTTCCACGCAGGTGGGCCGGCAGGTTGCGATGGCCGCGGCCAGCAACTTAACGCCCGTCACTCTGGAATTGGGCGGTAAGAGCCCCTGCCTGATGATGCCAGACGCCAGCCCCGATTCCCACAGCGAACTGGTGGCTTTTGGCAAAACCTATAACGCCGGCCAGACCTGCGTTGCTCCGGACTACCTGCTGGTTCCAAAGGGCCAGGGGCAGGCATACGCCCAGGCCATCATCGCTCATGCCAACGCGTTTTTTGACGACGACGCCAACCCGGAAACCTACACCGCCATCATTTCCGAAAAACACCGTCAACGACTGTCCGCTATGGTAGACGAGGCCAGGGCAGGGGGCGCCCAGGTGTTGCAGGCCGAATCCGTCGGCGCCAACAATCCACGCTGTTTTGCGCCCACTGTTGTGCTCTCACCCGACCCTGAGGGCGCCTTGATGAGGGAAGAGATTTTTGGCCCGGTGTTGCCGGTTATCGAATACCAGCAAATTGACGTCGCGCTGGACTTTATCAATCAACGAGATCACCCGTTGGCCCTCTACATCTTTGGCAACAGCACTCAGGCGGCGGAGAAAATTCTCGATCAGACCACGTCCGGCGGGGCCATGATTAACGGCACCATTGTCCATGTGGCGGTAGAGCATTTGCCTTTCGGCGGCGTAGGCAAATCCGGCTATGGGGCTTACCACGGCGAACGGGGCTTTTGTGAGCTGTCTCACGAGCGATCGGTGTTGGTGTTTCCACGCTGGAAGTTTCTTAGCCGAATTCTTACCCCGCCCTTTGGCAAGGTGCTGAACTTCATTACCCGCAAGACCATCGACAAACGCGGTTAAGGACCTTAACGCCAACAGGGCTTATTCAAAGCCATTGCCATAGATCCATTCGCCGGCCACACATTCCGCCGGCTGGGTGGCGTTGGTCACCATCACATCGTCCAGAAAAAAGCCTTCACCGGACAGAAACGTGTCGCTGGAAAGTCGCCAGCGAATTTCCACCTGACGGCCAGCAAAACGGCTGAGATCTGATTGGCGCGTAACAAAACTGCCACCGCTGTCACCATTGAACGCTCGCTGGCTGTTGGCGTACTGGCAAGCGTTTAAGGGCGGACTGCCGGTCAACGCAAAAACCCCTGGGTAACCACCATCCGGCGGCAAGTCCTGCCAGGTACCGCCGTCCACCGAGACCTCAACCACCACCCCGTCAAAGTCGGCCTCAAGGTTGTATTGTGCAGCGAAGCTGAGCACCGAATCGGCACCGAGGGTCATCGGCCGTGAGGTTAACGCGGCACAGGTGTTGTCGGGATAATTCTGCCCCGGGTTAGCGCTGAGGTAACTCCGTCCGCCGCTATTTGCCGCCATGCTGGTGATTTGCCATGGCCCATCGACAAGGGCCAGCGACAGCGCCTCGGCGCCATCCTGATAGGGCCCGGGTTGCTCCGTCGTGTTGCTGATTGCCGCGTAGGGCACTGGGGCAGAGGGCGGCGCCCGGTTGCCCAAGGTGTCGACTGCCACATAGCGGTAGTAGTGGGTAACCCCCGGCGTTGGCAGCGGGTCGCTGAATCCGGGACGCGTTAAGTCTTGAGCTATGCGGGTGGCTGCGCCGGGCGTAAAAAATGGATCGGTATCGCGATGAACCTCATACCGGACCTGAGCATCTGGACAGCTGGCGGTGGCTTCCGGCCAGCTGAGCTGGGCAGCGCAGAAATTCGCTGGGCCCGACAGTTCAATAGACCCAGCGGCGGTTTGCGGGGTCAGCGTGCAGGCGCCCTCGGACAGCAGGCTTCGGCAAGCACTGACTGGCCCTTCGCCGCAGCCGTCTACAGCGCGAATCCGGTAGGCGTAACTCAATCCGCCCTGGGCCATCGCGTCGACAAACTCGCCCCCAGTAGCGTAACCGAGAAATCGCTCCTGACTGTCGCCGCAGTTGCCGTCACGACGGTAGACCTGATAGCCCTGAGCGCCAGCCACATCGTCAACGCTTAACGTGATTCCAGCCGCGTCCGTCGCCAGGGTAAAGGCCGGCGGGTCAATTACCGCGGTATCACACTGAGCGGCCGAAACCAGCAGCGCAAAACCCTGTTGCTGGGAGTCAGGGTGGACATTCCCTGGAACGTTCGTGGCACTGACCGTGACGGTATAGGTGCCGGCTTCAGGATTGCTGAGCATCACCTGCTCAACTGGGTTAATGGCGTCAGCAGATCCGCCGGTGACGCTTTCGCCGCCGACAATGGCGTTGCCCAGGAAGGTTTGGGTTGGACTACTTACCGACAAATCCAGATTGTTGACCAGCGCTATGGGAGCGATAAAGGAAGGCGGCGGGTCGTACCACACCAACGTTGCCCGCAAGGGTTGGCCACCGGGCACGGTGACCGGAACGCTGAACGAGTCACCTTGAGTTAAGCCCACCATATTGGGCAGGTCCCACAGTCGCAGCTGACGCGCATCGCCACTGAAATACAGGTTATTGTCCAGCCAAACTCGGCCCCAGCCGTCGTCAGATTGAGGGGTACTGGCGCGGGTCCGGGTACCGCCTAGCAGTAGGGCCTTCAGCAATACGCCGCTGGGTTCAAAAACATCGTTGCCGTTGCGAACGCCCGTTGGGTAAAAGCCATCACCAAAATATTGACGCACCAGCGCCGCGGCGCCGGCCACCGCAGGCGTTGACATGGACGTGCCGCTGAAGCCGGTTGTCAGCGCCGGTTCCAGGCCCGTGTCGTTCAGGTCGCCGGCGGCGGACTGGATCATCACGCCGGGCGCGCTGATATCGGGTTTGAGGCGACCGTCCGATGCCGGCCCTCGGCTGCTCTGCGGCCACACGGTGGCATTGTTACCGCGATTGTTGGCGGCCACAGTCAGGCCGTGTTTGGCATGGCCAAAATGAAACACCCGCTGATCGCCCGGCTGCCCCCCCGCGTTTCCCGCTGCAAACAGCAGCAACATATCCTCATTGCGCCAGAGAAACTCATCCACCGCAAAATCCTGCAGGTTGTAACTGCCGGTGAACGGCCCTCCGTAACTGTTGGAGTGAATTCGCGCACCCACCGCTTTGGCTTGAGCCCACATGGGCCCACCCCCTTCGCCAGTCAGGCAGCCACCAATATCGTCGCCCAGATCCTGAAATAGAATCTGCGACTGGGGCGCCATCCCGTCCCCCGGGTCGTGGTTGGCCTGGGTGGGCGTTGACGCGGTGCCGCTATCGCCGGCGGCAGTGCCGGTCACATGGGTGCCGTGAAACGCGTTACCGCCGATGCCGCAAGGCGCATTGTTGTCGTAGGCAGTGGCGCCGGGCATCACAAAGTAGCCCAACACCTTGTTAGCCGGTGACACAGCACCAGGCAACGGGGGCTGGGTGAATTGAGCATCGGTGAGCGCCGTCACTGTGCCGCTGCCCTGATCAAGCCGGGTGAACCAACCCTCGTTGCGGTCGAGGCCCGAATCTGCGATAGCAATAATTTGTCGGCTGCCGATGATGCCCTGATCCCAGATGGGGGTGGCCGTTGGCGGTTGTCCGCCAGAATCCGCGTTAGCCTGAATGGGTCCGACGGTGCTGCTGTTGAGCCGTTGCGGTGGTGTGTACGCCTCCACCCAGACAACGCTGTCCAGGCCGGCAATAAGATTGACACGATGTTGGTTTTGCTGCGGCTCTTGGTTCTCCAGCGCTACGCGGATTGCAGCCGGTTGAATGCTGAAATCCAGCGAAATTGTGGCCGATGTCAGGGACTGACGCAGCACACCCACCACCGATAGGGGATTTCTGTCAGAGGTGGTAATCACCGTCAGCGACCATTCTGATTCGACACCAGGTTGGGACAGTTTCTGACGGAGATGGGGGGAAATTTTGAGTGCCGGAGTCAATGCGGCGCCGCGAATAATCTGTCGCGCATCGCTGCGCACCAGCCGAAAAGCAGACCCCACCCGGCCCAGGCTGAGCGCATCTGCTGGGGTTTGCTCAGTGGGCACTATCCAAAGAGTCTGGGTAGCGCTTAGCGTATGGGTTCGAACGCCGCTGCTGAGCGTAGCCCGACCAGCCGACAGCTCTACAGAATCTGCCTGAGCTAAAGCCAGCACCAGCAGTAGTTCCCGCAGCAACAGGTCAGAGCCCAACATCAGAGAGGAAATTGAACGTCAACATAGCCGACTAGTTTAGCTCGCTCTGCCGCCAGGTGGGGGCGCAAATTCTCGCTCACTCGTCGCTGAAAAACGCCTTCAATTCGCTGGCGTTGTAAATGGGTAGGGAACAGCGTTGGTCAGTGCAAACAAACAGGGCTGATCGCTTTAGCTGGGGATAGGTGACGTCGCCCCGCGGCAGGTCTCCTTCAGCCCGGTCCCACCACTCAGTGCGACGAAACCAGCCCGCCTGTCCCTGCGCCACTGAAAACAGCTGCTTCGCCGCCGGATCGCTTTTGGCCCCAACCACCGTCAAGTGCAATGGCGCTGAAGTACGCTCCCGATCCACCAGGAGTATACCGGCCTCGGTGATACGCCGCAGGGCGACACCCGGAGAGGAAAGGTAGCGCATCGCCCGATCTGTCACCTCGCTGGCCTTTGGGTCTCCGGACACTTCCGCCAGCAAATTTGCGAAACGGGCGAGGGATATATTTTCATCCAGCTGGGGTACCGGTGTGATCGACCCAGTCTTTACTGCGCTGGCATATCCGCCCTTGGCGTAGCCAAAGGTGGCATGGATGAAGCGGTTGGCGGCCGCTGCATGAGCCAGCCACTCACGCTCACCCGTAGCTAGATACAGCTGCAAAAATGCTCGGCCCCAGGCCAACGAGTCGGAAAGATAAGGACCGGCCGGGTCGACCTCATCATGGCGAAACCCTCCCCCTGGCAGGGCCCGGTCGCGCAATGCCCAGCGCGCCGCCTGTTCGCTCATCGTCAGCAGCTCCGGTTGGCCGCTGACCTGATACCAGGTGATCAGCCCTTCGGTAATCATGCCGGTTTCTCGGGCATACAATCCCGGATCAATTCTTGGTATGCCAAGCGCTCGTCGTTCAGAATCGGTGCGCGCAAAATAGTCGCTGCCCTTTTGCCCCTGCACCAGGTCGGCATCTTGGCTGGCGAAAAACGCGCCGGACCGATGGCGTAGAAAGCCTTTAACATAGCGTACGATTGCGTCGGCGGCATTGGCGTATTCCGGAGCACCAAATCGCGCTGCGGCCAATGCGTACATGCGCAAATACTCACCCTGAATGGTTGCCAGTTTTTCGAAGTGGGGATGGTTCCAGTCGCCATAGGTAGAGTATTGATACACCCCGCCCCACTCAGGATCCACTAGCGCCAGTGCGCCGTCGAGGGTAAGACGGGCGCGTTCGCCAGCCTCCTTGTTGCCGCTGCCGGCCAGAGTCATGTCCCACTCCACGGAATCTCGGTCCATGAACTTACGCCCGATCGCCAAACCGCCGAGGCGTGCATCAAAGCGTTTGGCGTGGCGCCTCGTTAACGTTTCTTTCACCGTGTCGGACAGCTCGCTGGTAGCGGAGAACGACTCCGGCTCTTTCAGCGCAGCCGCCGCCTCGGGGCTGGGATCTTGCAGTAAAGCAGATAACAAACGCTGCATCGCCTGGGGTTGGATAAAGCCCTGGCGTTTCGCCAGGTCCTGACCTTGAGGGCTCAAAAATATGGTCGCTGGCCAACCAAACTCTCGGTAACGATTCGCCAAATCCGGCCGGGCGTCCGAATCCACTCGCAGCGCTACAAAGTGGTCATTAATCATTGTCGCCACCGCAGGGCTGGCGTAGGTCTCTTGGTCCATTACATGACACCAATGGCACCAAACCGCTTCCAGATACAACAGCACCAGTTTATTTTCTGATTGCGCGCGACCAAACGCCTGGGTCTCTGAGCGAGACCACTGCACAAGCGTCGGCTCGTCACTGGCCATGAGATCACTGGTAAAGGATAAAACCAGGAGTAGTACGGAAGCGACGCGCGGGACAATATTCATGATGTCAGCTTAGCAGGCAATGAGGCGTTGACCGCGAAGCCGCTGAGCGGATTGGGGATCGTTTATGCCCTGGCGTGGTCATAGAGTTCATGAGCGCTCGCAGCACCCGTATCGAGATTGTCTGTGCCACCCTGGTCGCCGCCGGGCTGATCACCGGCCTGTGGCTCACGGAGCCTGAGCGGCCCGCCCTGCGCAATGACGGCGTGCCGATTGACGACCCAACAGCACTTTCCCAATCGCTTACTGGCGTTAGCCCCCGTGGGGCGACTCCCCGTTTACCCGTCGTCAAACCCGTGACATCGGGTGCTACCGCAATAAACCCGTCGCCGAAGGAACCTGCCGCTGGGGAGCTATCCACCTCCACCGTATGGCCAGATTCCGCCTATACCCCAGACGAATATTCTTTGACCAAGATCCAGGTCTACCGCAATTTCCAGGCCGCCAGCGAGCAGTGGACGGTGGAAACCTACGATGCCAAAGCGGCCAAAGCCGACGAGTTATCAGGTCGGGAAATTTACGAGATGTACACCTATTTGCGGGCGTGCCATCGGCAACCCAGAACGGTGGAGGCCCTAGACCTAAGAGTAAAGCGCATTCGTGGTAGTGAACGAATGAATCGGCGGATGGCGCCGGAAGAGATTGAGGCGATGGTGGACAACTACCAACGCCGCCTCATCCGCTGTGAGTCCTTGCCGGACGATCGTGTGCTCGAACCGTTAATGCTGGACTGGCTCACGTTGGCCGCCAGCCGCGGTTTTCCCCAGGCCCAAATTGCCTACCATCGAAGCGCGCGATGGCTGCTCACCCACGACCGCTGGGGAGTGTATCGATACCCGGAACGGGTGCGCGAATACCAGCGTCTGGCACCGGCCTTTCTTGAAGCGGCGCTGGAATCAGGCCATCACGATGCGCTCTATGAGTACTCCCTGGCGCTGAGGGAGAACATTATTTTTGATTCCGATCCGGTGGCTGCCTATGCCTATGCCGTCGCAGCCGACATGGCCAGCAGCTTGGGCAATCAGGAAGCGCAGGAAATCATGGCGTTACTCGAGACTGTGCTTGAACCCGACGACATTCGCGACGCTCGCCTTAACGGCCGCGAACTATGTGCAACCCATTGCCGGCCGGGGCCTGCATAAAACGTCACCATGACCCGTCGATCAATCATTGCCTTAACTGCCGTGCTGCTCTTGCTGGTCTCTATCGCCCTGATGTTGCTGGAACAGAACTCACCTGTTGAGCATTCACGCGCACACGAGGTCCCCAGTAGCGCGCTATCAGCAACGGATAACAAACCTGTGGCTAACAGCCAACGGGGAAAACCCTCAGGCCTAAAAAAACCAGCCAACTCACGCGGGGACAAAACCATCGGCCCAACGCCTGAGGCCTCCGTGACCCTGGTTGAACAAATCATACTGGAACCCGACCTGGCGCTGACTCAGACCACACTGGCCAAAACCTGGGGTGTGGATGACTACCTCCAAGCCACCGGTAACCCCGACACAGTGGACGGCGCCACCGCCTTTGCCGCCTACGAATTTGCCCGCAGCTGTATAGGCGAGCCACGCTCAGACGATCAGTTTGAATTCAGGCTGGAGCAATACAATCAGTATATGCAGGACAACCCGCGGCGAGTAACTCCGGAACGCCTGGACCGAGCGATGGATCGACTGCAGGACGATTTTCTTCGCTGCGAGCCGTTTGCCGATACCGACCTGGTCGATACGGCCAGCGGCTGGCTTATGCTGGCGGCCGACTTGGGCTACCTTCCAGCCCAGGTGCGTTTTTACCAGGAGTTGCCGGCATTATTGCGGGAAACACAATCGCGGGTTTTTCGCGAACCTCACTACCTGGATCTGCATCGCAGAAAATCCGTTGAGTATCTCAACCAGGCCCTGCTGAGCGGTCATCCTCGATCCTTCCTGGCCATGTCCATTGCGCTGACCGACGGCGTGGTTTTCAACGAAGACCTCATTGCTGCCCACGCCTACCTGCTGGCCGCCGATTTGGCGGCGGCGAGTCGCGATCCACAAATTACTGAGATGTTGGCCCAAAGTGAGGCACAGCTGTCGCCGGGTGACCAACGCCTGGCTGAGACCTGGGGGCGGAACCTATGCTGGGATTATTGCCAGCTGGCACAAACCGAGGATTTGAATTGATGGAAATCGGCCAAAAAGGGCCTCTGCTCGGCGAACCGGCAGAGACCAGAGGGAGTGTTACACGTGCTTTAGCTGAGGCCCAAAAACCCCACTAGGCCTGGGCCAGCCGCCTGATCGTAGAGGGTGGGTCCTTACACTCGCTGTGCTCAGCGGCGGGCAGTTCCAACGCCATTTTTTCCTGAATGCGGATGGGGCTGCGGGTTAGCAATTCCATCGTTTCGGTTTCCATCCCCGACCAGTAAAGGTGCGCTTTCTGACGCAACGTCGCGATGGTGTCGCCCAGTTCGATGTTGGCCAGATCCATGCTGGCAGCTACCACCCGTCGGTCATCAACCAGCTCAACCCGGTAGACAAACTCGTGATTGCGATGAGGTTGCGAACCAGTGATCAGGCGACAGGCGTGACCCAGGTCTGGACACAAAAACAGCGAATCCAGCCGGCTTGGATGTTGTGGGCGAAGCGTCAGACGCACGGTTTCAAAAATATATTCGCGAAGGGCGGCGGGCAGTCGCTCAACGGCACGCCCGGCCAAATGAGGCATTCCCACCAGATAACTGGTCATCACCCGGCCCCAGTGTCCGGGACTTATGGTGGAACCCATAAAATAGTCGTGGGAAGAAACCCAGTAATAGTCGGACATCAGGGCGGCCTAAAGGTCCGGGTCGCCGTGAAAAACGGGCGGCGAAATCACTGGGCTGGGCAAGTGGGGCAGGTCGGGCAAAAGATAGATATCCGGTCGGGTCAAATCACCGGCAGGAAAGGTAATTACGTGTTGAGAACCACCGGAAACGGTATCGAGCAGCAGTTGGAATGGGGAAGTACTGACAGTCATCATGGAGACCTCGTTGTCACGATGCGGGCCACATCCGTGGTGTCGGTTGTGACAGCCCTGTCACGACCCGCTTGATCTTTGACGCGCATCCACTGACCAAAGCAGATCAACTACCGAAGGGTAATCACCCGGTCTGCCATGGCGAGAGTTTCCCGTCGGTGGGCAACCAATATTCGCGTCATCGGCAACGCCGCCAGGCCATGATTAATTACCCGTTCAGTGGTAACGTCCAGATGACTGGAGGCCTCGTCCAACAGCAATATGGCCGGGCGTTGATAGAGGGCTCGGGCTAATAGTATGCGCTGACGTTGCCCTCCGGACAGACTGCTGCCCATGTCACCGACCAGCGTTTCATAACCCATGGGCAGTTGGTTGATGGTGTTGGCTATTGCCGCCTGTTCGGCAACGCTTCGCATTCGATCCTCATCGATTTGAGAGGAAAACAAGCCGATGTTGTCACGCAGTGAACCCGATAGCAGCTGATCGTCCTGCAACACTGCCGCCACCTGGCGTCGGTAGTCGCCGCGTTTTAGCTGGCTCAGCGGCACGCCATCAACCAGCACCTGCCCTTCATTGGGTTCAAGCAGACCCAGGAGCAGCTTCAACAGAGTGGATTTGCCGCATCCAGATGGTCCGGCAACGGCCACACACTCTCCGGGCGCAATGTCCAAATTCAGGTGGTTCAACAGAGCCGGGTCCTGAGCGTCGTAGCGAAAGCAAAGATCCTGAGTCGTGATGCGCCCTTGCAATACGGGCACCTCCTGTTGGCCACTGGGCTCCGGCTCACTACTGACGATATCGGCCAACCGCTCCAAGTGAACAGACACCATGCGAAACTGAATCCACTTGGCAATTAGCGCCTGAGCTGCGCCGGCGAAGTGCGCCTTGAATGCGAGATAGGCCATCAGCATACCCAGGGTCAACTGTGAGTCCAGCACGGCAAGGGCAGCCAGGTAGAGCACTAAAATTCGGTCGCCAAGGGTCAGTACCTGCAACACGGCGGATTGAAAGATGCCCAGACGGCTTACCCTGAGTTGATCGTTAATGCTGTTGGTCAGCTGATTGAGCCAGCGGCTCTCGCGGGCCCCTTCTGCTGCGAAACTCTTTATGGTGGGCATTGCCCGCAGCGTCTCCATAAAATGACTGGCCTCCGCTGCCTGGCTGACCAGCGTGGCTTGCTGAGCGCGTCGGCTGGCAGGATAAAACGCCAGCTGCACCGCAAGCTGCAACGTCAGCAAAATGACGACCACCAGGGTTAGCGGTCCGCTATAAACCCACATCACCGCGAGCGTGGTCAGGGCCATCACGCCGTCCACCACGGCCTCAACGGTCGCTGTGGTTACCAGCGCCTGCACCGCGCTGATCGACCCGAACCGCGACACGATATCGCCGACGTGCCGGCGCTGAAAATAGTCCAGCGGCAGTTCCAGCAGATGCCGGAACAGGCGCACCACCCACGCCAAACGCAGCCGCGTGCCCAGATAAAGCACCAACCATGAACGAGCCGTGCTCATCAGCAGTTGCCACAAACCCAGACAGGCGAAACCCAGCGCCAGCACAATCAGTAGCTGGGTATCGGCAGTAACAATCACCTCGTCGATCACCAGCTGAGAGTAGTAGGGCCCGGCCAATGCCAGCACCTGCAATATCAGAGAGAGACCCAATATTTGAAACAACGGCCCACTGATATGAGTCACCGCCTGAAAAAAATGGCGGAGTTTCAGTGTGGGTTCAGCTTGAGCCTTTCGAAACGCCCCAGTGGGAGAAAGCTCTAACGCCACGCCGGTGAATTTCTGGCTTGCGTCAGCCAACACGACACGCCGCCGACCCCGGGCAGGGTCGGTAATCCAAAGCGCACTGGCCGTGACTTTTTCCAACACCACAAAATGGTTGAAATCCCAATGCAGGATGCAGGGAAGGCGCAGGCCATCTAGCTCGTCCAGCTCCAGACGGACAGGTCGAGTTGCCAGCTCCAGGGACTGGGCAACGTCGGCTAACTGCCTCAGCGTTGCCCCTTTCAGGGACCCTCTGTGGCGCTGACGCAATTGGTCCAGGGTGACACCAAAACCATGAAAACCTGCCACCATTGCCACACAGGCCAGACCACATTCGGCGGATTCCGCCTGCATCTGCGTTGGAACACGGTGCCGTGCCGGCAGTAACTTAAGCTCAAGAGAAATCAAGAGCGAAGAGACAACAGGGGCTGCGCCAACCACTGCCAGATGCGCCGCTCCTCCCGCAGCAAATCGGCACTGAGTACCATCCCCGGCTGCATGGCCAACGCGGTCAGATTCTCATCATGATCAAAACGCGCGGTGACCCAATAGGCAGGTTCGCGCAATGACAGCCCAGAAGGAAGCTCCCCAGGGTGGACCAACGCCAGCGATACCACGCTTACCCTTGCATCAAGCACCCCGTGTTTCTGATACGGAAACGCCGCCAGTTTTATCCGCGTCGATTGGCCTGGCACAACCCTGCCCGCAGCTCGGGTAGGCACCAGCAAGCGGGCCACCAACGGCGCAGGACCCTGCACCGTTGCCATAACCTGACCCGGTGCCACCCATTGGCCAGCGTTAACCGCCAGGCCGTTTACCCGGCCGCTGGCGGGCGCTCTAACATCGAATCGATTGTCGTAGCGGGTGGCTGCCTGTCGGGAACGGGCGTCGGACAGCTGTTGCGACAGGCGGGCCAGCTCCTGTCCGGCTTCTATGGGCAGCAATTGATTCTGGTGCTTGAGGTCGGTGAGTGCCTGGCGCTGCTGGTCTCGTCGAAGCAGGGTCTCTCGATAGGCCATCACCGCCTCTACCTGGTTTATTTCGCTACGCTGAAAATCGATCAGGCTAATGAGCTGGCGTTCACGGGCTCGCTGGGCAACGGCAAAACGCTCTCGAGCAAGCCGGCGATGATTGCTGGCGTCACGCAGTTGGGCATCAAGAAAATTCAGCCGCAGCTGCGCCGACTCCTTCGCCTGTTCGCGATGACCCGTCTCAAGCTGGCGTCGGGTGTGATGACGTTCAATGGCGGCGACCGCCTGCTGCACCTGGGTTTCCGCGGCGTGCAGACGGGCATCCTCGAGTCGCTGCTGGTCAGTCCAGGATTCCACCACCAGCTGATATAGCACCTGACCAGCAATCACCGGATCACCTTCGTTGACCAAGCGTTGAGCCACGCGGCCCGCTTTTCCCGCGCGAACCTGGAGCATACCCTGCTCACTGGTAAGGAATCCGCTGACCGTCTCCCGAGCGCGATAGTTTCCCAGCATGACTAGCAACATCAAAGCGCTCAGCAGCACCGCTCCGGCCAGCAACACGTATCGGCCAAAGCGCGGCGAGGTAAGCAACACTTCTCCAAACATTTGCTGTCTGCGGGCGTCCAAAGCCGCAGAGCGATACAAATTGGTCATGGACAAACTCTTAACGATCGACATACCCTGACGCGGGGCACAGCAAAGAAGTTGATCGGTGTTAGATCGGCTTCGGGGCACGCAAGGCTTTGGACACGGGAGAGAATATGACCTCAGCCACTACCACCGGCCATACCTTTGGCAACGGTGCCAGCACTGGCACTGCAGCAACCGGTAACCTCACCGGAATGCTGAAATTCTGGCGCTCGGACAACGCCGCAGATCGCAATCGTTTGATGAACCAGATCTATCCTGAACTCACGAAAATTGCTGCTCGCGCGCTGGGCAGCCAACCACCTCACGCCACCTTTGAAGCCACGGATCTGGTGAACGAAGCCTGGTTGAAACTAAGCCGGCAACGCAACGCCAGATGGCGAAATCGCAGCCACTTTTATGCCATTGCTGCACGAATCATTCGCCGCATTGTGGTTGACCACACTCGGCGAAGGCTCAGCGAAAAACGCGGTGGACGTGCTCAGCGCCTTGATGTGGATGATGTGACTCTAGCCGCCCCCGGGGGCTTTTCCAATTGGCTTGAACTGGATGAGGCATTGACCCGTCTGAACGATATTAATACCCATGCGGCGCAAATCGTTGAGCTGCGTTACCTCACTGGACTCAGCATCGAAGACACGGCGGAAGCCATGGAAATTGGCACCGCCACCGTGGGAAGACATTGGCGTTTCGCACGGGCATGGCTGCGTACAAGGCTATCGCCAACGGGTGGGTTTTCTTAGAAACACGGTTAACAGTGGGTTATTGGTAGAACGGCGATTCACCCTCCGGGCGTATCGAGAACCGTTTGTATCCCCATTGGTACTGAGCCGGGCAGCTTCGGACCATCGTCTCCACCTGAGCATTCAAGGCGTTTAATGACACAGGTAGACTGGCGTTTCTAATCTGCGGATCGCCCTTGAGAAAATGTAAATCAAACTGTCTCCCGCCGGGCAGTCGCTCGGCGAAGGCAAAGACCAGTGGGGCATCACTTCTTTGAGCCATCTTTGAATACAACACCATGGTGAGCGTTTCAAACCCAAAGAAACTGGCAAACTCCCCTCCACCGCCCTTGGGCTGCTGATCAGGTAACAGACCAATCATACGATTTTCTTTCAATGCCTTGAATAAGCGCCGCACCCCTCGTGGACCTGCCTTGACCATTTCGCTGCCCTGACGCTCTCGACCCTCCGTGATGACCTGTGAGATCCCCGGGTCTTTGGCCTCACGATAAAGAAACGTGCCGTCGCCACGAAATGTCAGGTACTGACAAAGCAGCTCCCAGGCTCCCAGGTGAGGAGCCGCCAGCAGCATTCCCGCACTGCCGTTGATGGCATCGTCAAAAACCTCTTTACCATGAATGGTACGGATAAGACTGAGCGTTTGAGCGGGAGGGCGATTCCAAAACAACGGAAGTTCTAAGAATCCGTAGCCAATGTGGGTCAGGGTTTTTGATACCAGCGCTGTCTGATCTGCAGCGGAGAGATCAGGAAAACAGCGGGCGATATTCTGCCGCGTTATTTCCCGGGTCCGGTTGGGTAACCACCGAAACAACCGTCCCAGCCCTCTACCCAGGCTTCGATTGGCCATCATGGGCAAACACCCGATGATCGAAAGTAACGCTTTAAATACTTTTCCTCGTCGGGTCATCGAGATAGCCGATCGGTCTTTTTCATGACAGTGATCAACTTAAGCGCGGATTGCCGCGTTAACCCAAGACGGCTAAGTGTGGACATAGAGGGAAGGATCAGGGCCGTTGCTTGTCTTAGCCAACAGAGTCTGTGGGCAAGGGGATCAGGAGGGCTTTGGCCAGCGCATCAGAGAACTCCGGAGCGGCTAAATCGTCTTTGATAAACACCTGAGCACCGCGAGCCTCAATATTGCGCATCATGGCGCTTGGCGGCTGAGTTCCACTAACCACCAATACCGGCATAGCGCGAAATTGTGGGTGCTCGTCGATGGCCTCAACAAGCTCATCGGCGTCGCCGATCCCCAGGCGAAAGTCCGTCACAATCCCGTCGTAGGAAAAGGCAGACAGCGCCGCAAGCGCTTCCTCTTTGTCCAATACCCAGTCGCTGGCTACACCGAGGTTCGCCGCAGTTTTCTTTACGACCAGCACATCAATCTCATCATCATCGACAATGAGGATACGTTTACTGGGGCGTCGTTGGGTTTCCTCAATGGACCCGGTAGGTGGCTTGTATCGGGGAATTTCGATGAGGTTAAGGAATTCGACCACGCTTTTCATCGCGACCTGGGTCTCTTCAACGCCCGGTAGTTTTGTGATGTACCCGGTGAAATTGAACTGGTTAGCCTGTTCAATGTCGCGGCGCTGATCTGAGGTGGAGAACACCAGTACCGGCATTCCGCTGTACTGAGGTTCGGTGCGAATTCGGGCGAGAAATTCCATGCCGTCCATTCGCGGCATATTGATATCCAGAAAAACCACCACACGGCGATTAGCCAGGTCAGATTCCGACTGGTGCAGCACCTCAAGAGCATGTTGTCCATCCACACACCTGATCGTCTGAATGCCGGTATCAATCTTAGCCAGGGCATGGCACAGAATTTCCACGTCCAGCGCATCGTCATCGACAATCAAGATGAGGAAATCATTGCTTTTTTGCATCAGTCTGAATGTTCCACGGTTGCTGACAAGTCGTCAGCGCTGTCATCAAGGTGATCGTCCACATGAGGCCATTGCTCTGGCCATGTGAAATAAAAAGAGCTGCCTTCGCCCGGGTTTGATGACACACCCACTTCACCGCCGCCAGTTTCCACAATCCGTTTCACCAGTGACAAACCCACACCCGTGCTTTCGGTTTCATCCCGCGGGCGCAGGGTCTGAAACATCTCGAAAATTCCACGCTGGAATTTTTCTTCAATTCCCGGCCCATTGTCGACCACCTCAAAGCGAAAATAATCACCCTGCTGTTTACAGTGAATGTCGATTCGTGCCTTATCGGGCTGAGGGTGGTATTTCATTGCGTTGGACACCAGATTGCCAAATACCTGCTGCAGCCGAATGGCATCGGTTTGCAGCGTCGGTAGATTGTCGGGCAACACCATCTGGCCGGTTGTATCAATCTGGTAATCGGCGGATATATCCCGTAGCAGTTCACCCACGTCGACCGCTTCTATGGGGTTATCCGTTTTTTCCAGTCGGGAATAGTCCAACACACCTTTGATAAGCCCCCCCATCCGACGGGTTTGTCGATCCAGTCTTTCCAGATGGTGGCGAATCTTTTCGTTACTGGAATCACCACCGGCCAGATGCTTCTTAAGATCTTGACGTAAGAATACACCCAGATTAGAAATATCTCGCAACGGTGCCTTCAGGTCATGGGACACAATGTAGGCAAAACGATCCAGGTCATCGTTGCTGCGAGTCAGCTCTTGGTTAACTCGCTGCAGTTCAATTTCCCGGCGCTTGAGTTCATCCTGAGCCTGACGAATTTCATGGACGTCCTGGACGCTGCCGACCATTCGTTGAGCTTTCCCGGAGGCATCTCGCACCGCTTCGCCCTGCAGGCGGAACCAACCATATTCCCCGGCTGCTCGGCGCAGGGGCACCTCTATGCTGAACGGTTCCTGCTCATCAAAATGACCCTGAAGGTGTTTGGTGAGTTCCTTCTTGTGCTTTGGATGAACCGCATCCAACAGGCGGCGACTCAAGGGCGGTTCGTTGTCGGTGTATCCCAAAAGCTCACAGAATTTTTCGGACCATTGCTGAACATCTGTTTCCAGATTCCAGTCGAAAATGCCAATGGCCGAGCCCTGAGTGGCCAACAGAAAGGTCAGGTTTTCATTTTGCAGCGCCGTTACATCGCTGACGTCGACCCAAGTGGATCGACTGCGGGTAATTTTGCCCGTTTCATTTCTGACCGCATCAACGTTTAACAACACCGGAAGTTCGGCACCGTTTTTGGTCTTGATAACCAGCTGTTTGGATTTAACGTGACCGGTTGCCTTAAATTGCTGAAACGCCACCTGGGCATCTGTCAGACACACGGGGTGATACAGATCCATCACCGTCATGTTCAGTAATTCAACTTTCGAATAGCCCGTAGCACGAACCAGTCGATCGTTGCATTTCATGATGCGGGAGGTTTCTGCATCCACCGACCCATACATGGCGGGGGCATTTTCGTACAGGTCTTCATACTCGCGGGTGCGTCGCTCCAGCTCTCGAGTCCGTGCCCGAACCTCATCTTCCAACGCATCCCGATGAGATTCGACAGTAGCCAGCTGGGACTGACGTTCGGTCATATCGACCACATGCAGATGCACCAGTATGCCGTCGTCCGTGTTGATGGGCGTTGCACTGATTTCCACTGGAATAAGGTCGCCACCTCGAGACAGCAGATCAACGGACAGGTAGCCCAGCGTGCCTGAACTATCGTCCGCGCTTAGGTACACAAACATCTTGTCCAGCTGTTCCTGGCCTTCTTCGGTCAACAGCATGGAGAGCTTTTTGCCCTTCAATTCAACGAGTTGAAATCCTGACAAACTCAGGAAGGACGGATTGACCGACACCACTTCCTGTTTGAGGTTGATCCCCAGAACGCCCACAGGCGAACTGTGAAAGATTTCTCGATAACGCCGCTCAGCATCCTGAATAGCACGGACACTTACAAACGAAATGACCACGCCATCAACATCATTTTGTTCATTGCGATAGGGCACAATTTTTGCGATATGAGGTTCACCAGAGCGGGTCCTGACCTCAGTTTCCAGAATTTCATCGCTCGCCAGAACGATCTGCATCAGCTCAGAAAAATTCACGCTCTCAAAGGTGTGGGTAACGTGGTCGAAGGGTCTGCCCAGGTCGTGAGTCAGCAGATTGAACAACTCCGCCGCAGCGGGGGTGAATTTACGAATGCGAAGATTGCGATCCACAAAAATGGTGCCAACCCCAGTACTGCGAAACAGGTGCTCTTCGTCCATGGACAGCTGATTGAGTTCAGCAATCTTGGTTTGGTACTCCGCGTTGACCGAATAAAGCTCTTCATTAACCGAATGCAGTTCCTCGTTAGTGGACTGCAGCTCTTCGTTGGAAGCCAACAATTCTTCGTTGGTGGACTGAAGTTCCTCGTTGGTGGTTTCCAGTTCTTCAATCGTTGCCTGCAGGTGCTCCTTGGTGTTTTGCAGCTCTTCTTCAAGCACCGACACCTGTTCTAGGTCGATAGCCTTATCAACAACAACTCTAGATCCCCCTAAGCCATCCACGTCGCTTGCGTGGTCGACAAAACTGATCAGGAAAAAGCCTACCCGCTCTCGTTTTTTAGAAATCACCGGGGTGACTTTAAAATCCACCATTCGCTGTTGATCGCCATCATTGAGCACAAACTGGGTGTATTCGACGGCAATTTGATCGCGTTTGGCGCGCTGGATGCACACCGATATTGCGGTGCATAAACCTTCATCCAGAAAGGACCGAAGATTATTGCTGACCTTGCCGGGCTTAAAGCTGAGCTTGAAGGGCAACTCGCCATAAACGTGAAGCAAATTCTGATTTTCATCAGACAACACGCTTGGCGGTACATATTGGTCCAACAGCGCCTGGTAGGCTTCATCCGTATTGAACTTTGCCGACACATCCGAGCGACCCCCGGACGACAGTTTTGCTGTGGCAAGCACCGGAAACTCTCTTTCCACCTGAGGTTTTTTGCCCATGGAGCCAGCCGTGGGCAACGAGCTACTGGACTTGGAAAAAATTTTCCACTTAGTGTCGATGGTGTCATAACCGGCTTCGTACTTACCCAGTGACTCACTGGGCCCCAGAAACAACACGCCGTCGGGATTTAAGCTGAAGTAAAACAGGCTGAGCACCTGCTTTTGCATCTTGTTGTCCAGATAGATCAACAGGTTGCGACACGCAATCATATCCAGCTTGGTAAACGGTGGGTCGTTCATCACGTTATGGCGGGCAAAAACCACCGCAGCACGCAGCGCGGCAGTGACTTTATAGTCTTCACCCTGAGCCTTAAAGTAGACACCGCGCCACTGCTCCGGGAGGCTGGAAATCTGACCTTTTGAGTAGACGCCAGCGGCCGCTTTGGCCAAGATTTCGTCATCAATGTCTGTGGCAAAGACCTTCAGTTTGAGGTCTTTTTTTGTGCGCTTAACTTCCTCCATAAACAAAATGGAGAGCGAGTAAATTTCTTCTCCGGACGCACAACCAGCACTCCACACCCGCACTTCCTCTCCGGGAAGTTTTTTCTCAACAATGGCAGTTATCTGAGATTTAAGCCGCTCATAGGCTTCGGGGTCGCGAAAGAACTGCGTGACGCCAATCAGCATTTCGTAATAAAGCGTAGTCAGTTCTTGGGCGTTGCTTTGAATGTGAGTCCAGTATTGGTCGATGCCGGAAAGTCCCAATACGGTCATACGCCGGTCGATTCGCCGGTTCACCGTGGCGATCTTGTAGCGGGCAAAATCGACCCCGTAGCGAGACTCGATGGCTTTGAAGATGCGGATGCGTTCGCGATCTCCCGCCAACTCCCGCGCCAGAGCCTGACCCTGCTCTGGATCGTCGTTGAACACGCCGCCAAAAATTTGCGCCGCTATATCTTCAGGCTCTCCCTCGCCATCATGCACGCCGACCGCTAATGCCGCACTGGGCATGCCGTCAAATTTAGCGCTCTGCATGGATTCTACAAAGACGCTGCCGCCGGCATCATAAATACTACGAATACCCAGCGCACCATCCGACCCGGTGCCGGACAAGACGACCGCTGTGGCGTGTTCACCGACATCCTGCGCCAGCGAATTGAAAAACAGGTCGATGGGTTTATTGGGTATTCGGGTCCGCTCGATGTTGGACAGCAGCAGTATGTTGTCCTGAATGACCATGTTCATCCGCGGGGGCATCAAGTAGATGACATTGGGGTGAACCGGCATTCCATCTGTCGCCGTGATCACCTGCAATTCGGTTTTCTTGGACAGGATCTCCGACATGAAGCTTTTGAAATCCGGCGACAGATGCTGAATTACCACAAATGCGGCGCCACATTTATCATCGATATTTCGAAAAAAGCGCTCTATGGATTCCAACCCCCCCGCAGAGGCGCCCACGCCAATGACTGGGAATCGGTGAGATTTTTCATCACCTTTGGAATCATCGGTTTTCGGTGACGACCCTTGCGTCAACGCGGTAGCGTCGAGATTGCCGGCGTTTTTGCTCATCACATGCCTATAGGGAGAGGACAGGCCAGCACTCAGGGACTTTTTGCGTCAGCGAACCGGTCACGCGGTGGCGCAGCCGGGCCAGTAATGACGAGCCCAAGAGACTGATAACGGAAGGGTAAACCGAAACGGCAGCGGAAAAAAGTCTCGCCAATCGGAGGATTGGGGGTCAGATCTGTAAACAGGCCGTCCGTGGCCCAAAGCAAGTATCCATCTTTCGGTGTTGCCACACTCATGGTGAGACAAATTCAGGTGCGCCATCCGTGGCGCGAGTGCTCATTAGTGCTGGCCGTTCCTGGCCAAAACAAGGGCCGTTCCTGGCCCGCGAGCAATTCCCTTTCTTTCCCCAGCTTCCCCTGGCTGATGGATCTATCATGCCTGGGACCCCTTGCTCAACACAGCGCTGGTTGCCCCGCTCTGTTGTAAGATCAAGCACGTTGAATTTGTAGGAAAAATCTCACAGTGATTGCTCTGTTGCAGCGCGTAACCCAGGCCAGTGTGTCGATTAACGGCACCATCGTTGGAAACATTGAGTCGGGATTATTGGTGCTTGTGGGCGTGCAGCCCGAAGATACCCAGGCCCGCGCGAGCCGACTGCTGGAGAGAATTCTCAACTATCGGGTATTTTCTGACGCGGACGGTCGCATGAACCACTCGTTACGCGACTTGGGCGGCGGTCTACTGCTGGTGCCTCAATTCACCCTGGCAGCCGATACCAAAAAGGGCAATCGACCCGGCTTCAGCACCGCGGCTGCGCCTGAGCTTGGGGAAAAAATGTTTCAATACCTCTACGGGCAGGCGTTAGGCCAGCACAACAACGTAGCGGGTGGCCAGTTTGGTGCTGATATGCAGGTATCCCTGACCAACGACGGGCCGGTAACGTTCTGGTTGGAGGTTTAGGCTTTAGCAACCCGTCCGCCAATCTCCGATGCTTTGTGCATGAACTCATCCAAAATCATACGGCCTGTGACGTCCTGGGCCGGTTCGTCAGGAAAAACCTGCCTCATATGCTCGCAGAGGGCGGTCAGTAACGGCGCATTGGCCTCTTTCATAGGACCCAGAATTTCGTTACCTATTTTTGAGTCAAACTCGTGCAGTTCAAAAAAGTACGCTTCCTGACCTCGGGTGAGAAAACCCAGCACGGGTTTGGCCGAATCATGACTGTCCATGCTTCGTCCACATCGATATTCAATTTCTTTGCATAGACGCACGGCACTTTTGGCGTACTTGATAATAGGCTCGGCCACATTGGCTGTATCCAAGTCTGACGCAATCAGGGTCAGCCTGACGCGCCGCTTCAGCACCGGGTCGTCCGGCCACTGAGGATTATTTTGGTCCAACTCTTTGACCAGCATGGGCGCCAACGCGCCACAAGAACTGGCCGCCTCGGCAGGAGAGATATTGGGGTTTTGCTTGGGCTGAACATTGAAGGTGCTGCCAGCAATCATTAGCTCAAGATCATCAAAAACTTCCGGCTCTTGAGCTCGATCAAAACCCACCGACGCCAAGATGCGGTGGGCTTCCTGAATGCTGGCACGTTCGTTATTGCCGACCAACGCTTCGATGTCATGCTGCTCGCGCTGGCGCAGGTCGTGGGTTGCCGCAAACAACGTCAGCATCACCCAATCCAGCGGATCCAATCTCTCTGCTCCGGCCTGCTCGCACAGATAATTCAGCCGGCCAACCAAAATCTCCAGCGCATGGCCTTCGTTGTGATAATGGTGCAGGTCTTCACCCCAAGCGCCGTGGCGCTGGGCGAATCGAGCATAAGCAATGATGAGTGCGCGCTGCGCCTTGTCCAGAAATTCGGCGTACTGCTCTTTGCCGAAATGCTTTTCGAATGCGGCCCTTCGTTGCTGCGTATAGCGCAGAAACGACGGATCGTGTTCACTGAGCTTTTCCTCAGCTATCCGAAAATCTGAAATGTCCTGTTCAACCGCGTCCGGCGGAAAAGTGGCCTGAGTCATGAGGCATTGCGTCCCAGCATCGATCGAACAGGTAAGCCGCCAGCGCCACACCAAGCGTGTTTTAACGTCATGGTATGGGAGCCGTCGCAGGTTCCCCGCTGCCTAATCTTATTAATCTTCAGCCAAGTATAGAGCGCAGCAGACAAAAAAGTATAGCGCCGGAGCGCCAGACCGTCCCTCTCCAGCCCCAGGGAGGACATTTTTCTGCGCTCAAGAGTCGAGTTGAAGGGCGGCCATCCGTCGGGTTAGCGTGTTTCGGCCGCAGCCCAGAAGCCGGGCTGCCGCTTCCTTTCTACCACGGGTCCGCGCCAGAGCGGCCTGAATCATCAGTTTCTGGACTTGATCGCTGGCGGTATTCATCGGCATCTGGGTGCCGTCGATGAGTTTTTCTTCAAACCAATGGACAAAGGACTGCTCCCAGCCCCGCTGGACGAAGGTGTCCGGATCGTTGCTGGTCTTTAATCGTTTGCCGATCTGAGCACGCCGAAGCATACGACCGGGTTCCATGACAGTGAGGCTGCGACACAGGTTTTCCAGCTCGCGAACGTTTCCCGGCCACGGGTAACGTTCCAGTAGCGTCATGGCATCTGGGCTGAATCGCTTGGTTTCCAGTCCTGACTCGGTGGCCGCCAGACGCAGAAAGTGCTCAGCAAGGGCGCGAATATCGCCTTCCCGCTCGCGCAGGGGAGGGACCTCAATTTGCACCACGTTGAGTCGGTGATACAAATCTTCCCGAAACGCACCGCTGCTGACCTGTTGACCGAGATCCTGGTGAGTCGCCGCTATAACCCGCACATCCACGCCAATAAGCTGTCGACCACCCACCCGAAAAAACTGCCCTTCAGCGAGCACTCGAAGCAGGCGGGTCTGCAGGGAAGGCGGCATATCGCCAATTTCGTCCAGAAATAGCGTTCCCGTATCCGCCTGTTCGAATCGTCCAAGATGGCGCTGGGTGGCGCCGGTGAAGGCTCCCCGCTCATGGCCAAAAAGTTCCGATTCCAGCAGCTCGTGGGGGACGGCGGCAGTGTTCATCGCCACAAACGGGGCCTGGGACCGAGGACCGAGTCGATGCAGAGCTTGCGCAATCAATTCTTTGCCCGTGCCAGTTTCTCCGGTCACCAATACGGACAGATGGGATCGTGACAGTCGACCGATCTGGCGGTACACCTCCTGCATGGCCGGCGACTCGCCAATCATGTTTGGCTGCGAGTTCACCTCGGGCGCGGGTGCGGTTTGGGCATCTTCCAGGGCGCCGGCCACCGTATCGACCACCACATCAACATCGAAGGGTTTTGCAAGATATTCGTGGGCGCCACGACCAAAGGCCTCAACGGTGGTATCCAGATCTGAATAGGCGGTCATCACTATCACCGGCATATCCGGTGCCTCCTCAGATACCCGGCTGACAAGATCCAATCCGTCCAGGCCCGGCATTCGGATATCCGTAATCAGCAGGTCTGGCCAACCGTCATTAGCGGCGGACAGCACTTGGGTTGCGGCACTAAAACTGCGAACCTCCCAGGTATCGCGCTTTAGCGCACGTTCAAGCACCCAACGGATCGACTCATCGTCATCCACCACCCAGATTTTTGCATTGCCGATCATGGCAGCGGGAACAGCCACTGCATAATGGTAGGGTTGCCCGCCGCCGCCAGCCGGATGATGCCTCCATGCTGGTGGGCCACCCGCTGGGCGATGGTCAAGCCCATGCCGGACCCCCCAGCGCCCGACACAAGCGGCACAAACAGCATGGGCTGCAGGTCTTCTGGCACACCGGGGCCGTTGTCTTCCACTTCCACTGCCAAGGCGGGGCGGTTGCCACGCTCGGGCAACGCCACACCTCGACGGATCCGTGTTCGCAGAGTGATTTCACTGGCGCCGGCCTGGACAGCATTAATGGCAAGATTGAGAAATCCCTGCACCAACATATCCATGTCCCCTTCCAGCATTGGCACGGAAGGATCGTAATCGCGCAAGATGGTTAAATCCCGATATTGGGCCTGCAACAGCTGGCAAACCCGTTCCAGCGGACGATAGATGTTGAGGCGTTGGTTCTCCGCTTCATCACGCCGCGATTGCAGGTTGTCTACGAGGCGCGCCAGGCGATCAATTTCCGCCACAATCACCTGGGTGTATTCATGCAGCTGGGGGTCAATTTCCCCTTGCAACAACTGAGCTGCGCCGCGCATGCCACCCAAGGGGTTTTTGATTTCGTGGGCCAGCGAACGAGTAAACCGTCCCAGGGCCTCCCGTCGCCAGCGTTCTTTCAGCGCTTCGTCATGCTGTGCACGGCCTGCCAAGGGCATCATTTCAATGCGCAATCGCTGACCGTCAGGGTCGAGGCGGGGAGTAAAGGCAACATCGTAGTCGTGGCCGGACGCGCTGCTGGAAGCCACGGCGAAGCTTTGAATAATGACCCCCCGTTGGCGCAGTGCGCGCAGTGCCGAGGGCAGCAATAAATCCCCCAGTGGCCCCAGGTCGGCCATGGGAGTTCCGATGGCGGGTCGTTGGCCGGCACACTCCACAGCCGCTTCGTTCATGTAGGTCAGGTTGAGCTCTCCATCAAACAGCATCACCGCCAAAGAGAGCTCGTCCAAAGAGGGTGGAGAATCGGCCTGATGGCCCGAGGTTTGCACCCGGGCAGGGGGGGCTACCGTCCGCAGCCCGTCCGCCATCAGTTATTTCGCGCCCGATTGATCACCGATTGCTGGCGCATGAAAAACACCACGTTATCGGTTCGCGCCAGCACCTCACCGCTGGTTGTCACCACTTGGGCCCGCAGCTGATGTTCGCCCCGGTCAATGCCGGTAAACTCCATGAAAAGACCGCTCCCGGTGCCGGCCACCGTGCCATCAAGCACAAATTGCAGCAGATGCCCGCGAGACAAAGGTTGGGTTGTGGCTGCCTGGGCGGTGAACGTGCCACCCGTTCCCCAGAAATGCTGCTCCTGGGTAGGACTGATTAAGGTTAGGTCTGCGTAGGGGATCAGGTCGTCAATGTTCTCGTTTCCGGAACTGGCCGAACTGCTGACTCTAGACTCGTAAGGGTCAGCCACGGTAATGGGCGCCAGATCCAGCGGCTCGGCGTCTTCGCTGGGCGGTTGATCGGTATAGGTAACGTTGCCGTCAGCGTCGATGGTCTTGTAAATGGCTTGAGCCCACAGGTGACCAGGTAGCGCAAGCAGCAGCAGAATGAATAACGTGGCGGAAGCGGAAAAAATTTTCATAACTCACGGTTCTCCGGATCAGGGAGCCCATATTGTAACGCCAGGACAGCGGGCCGGACGTTAAACGCCGGCCCGCCCTCTAGTCCCTTACAACGAATAGTACAGCGCCATTTCAATGGGATGGGTGCTCTTTCTCAGCATGGTCACTTCCTCCATCTTCAGGCCGATGTAACCATCAATGAGGTCGTCGCTGAACACGTCGCCGGCTTTCAGAAATTCTCGATCGCCGTCCAATGCTTCCAACGCCTGGTCCAAAGAATGACAAACTGTCGCAATGGTTTTTTCCTCTTCTGGCGGCAAATCATAAAGATCCTTGTCCATGGGTTCACCGGGATCGATCTGATTGCGAATGCCGTCGAGGCCCGCCATGAGCATGGCGGCAAATGTGAAGTAGGGGTTGCCGGCAGAATCGCCGAATCGCACCTCAATCCGACGCGCTTTGGGACTGGACACATAAGGGATACGAATCGATGCAGAGCGGTTTCGCGCCGAGTAAGCCAACAGGACCGGCGCCTCAAACCCGGGCACCAGCCGCTTGTAGCTATTGGTTGATGAGTTGGCAAAGGCGTTGATGGCTCGGGCATGCTTGAAAATTCCGCCAATGTAATGCAGCGCAGTATCTGACAGTCCGCCGTAACCTTCACCGGCCATCAGGTTCTCACCTGCTTTGGCGATGGACTGGTGCACGTGCATGCCGCTGCCGTTGTCATCAACAATGGGCTTGGGCATGAAGGTAGCGGTTTTTCCGAACCCATGGGCCACGTTCTGCACCACATACTTCAGAATCATGTTTTGGTCAGCACGGGTGGTCAGGGTGTTAAACGCGGTACCAATTTCGCATTGACCCGCCGTGGCCACTTCGTGGTGATGCACCTCGACCGGCACACCCATGGCTTCCAGCGTCATGCACATGGCGCTGCGCATGTCGTGCAGTGAGTCGACGGGAGGAACCGGGAAGTAGCCACCTTTCACGCCTGGTCGGTGGCCCATGTTGCCTTCAGGGTAGGCCTTATTGCTGTTCCAGGCGCCTTCCTCTGAATCGATGGCATACGAGCAGCCGTGCATGTCGTTCTGCCACTTGACGTCGTCAAATACGAAAAACTCCGGCTCCGGGCCGAAGTATGCCGTGTCGGCAATGCCAGAGGACTTGAGGTATGCCTCGGCGCGCTTAGCGGTAGAACGGGGGCAGCGGTTGTAGCCTTGCATGGTGGCCGGCTCGAGGATATCGCAGCGGATGTTCAGGGTAAGCTCTTCAGCAAACGGATCCAGCACCGCGGTCTCAGGTTCCGGCATCAAGATCATGTCCGACTCGTTAATCCCCTTCCAGCCGGCGATAGAGGAACCGTCAAACATCTTGCCCTCCTCAAACATATCGGCATCGACCATTGAGGATGGAACGGTAACGTGCTGTTCCTTGCCTTTGGTGTCGCAAAAGCGCAAATCAACGAACGCAATGTCTTCGTCTTTCATTTTCTTTAATACATCTTCGCCAGCCATGACCTGTGGTTTCTCCTTAAGATTCTGTTGAGTGTGCCCGCATTGGGCTTAAGCAAGTGGGTAAGCAAAGCAAAGCCCATGCCATGGGCGGGCCGTTACGTTATCAGCAACGGCAGCACAGGGGTGTTGATGTTGCACCAACATAGCGCACTATTATGGTGCGCGCCACAATTAATGCACCAACTTGGTAGTTTTTAGCGAGAAATCCAGAGCAGAAACATGCCCAGGGCAATTCGGTAAATGACAAAGGGCAACATGCCAAGGCGGTCAACCAACTTCAGGAATACGCCGATACACGCCCATGCGCCAACCGCAGAGGCCACCACAGCCAGGGCAAACTCATTCCACGGAGCGTCTGCGCCGCTTCGCCACAGATCCCAGGCGCTATAAACGCCCGCCGCACCTAAAGCAGGGATGGCCATCAGGAATGCCAGCCGACTGGCGGTCTGGCGGGTAAGGCCGGCGGCGAGACCGGCGCTCATGGTAATTCCGGACCGAGAGGTTCCGGGAATCAGCGCCAGGGCCTGGGCCAGACCCATACTGAGCATGGCGGGTGGCGTTACCCGAGTGAGCGATCGTCGGCCAAGGCTGTCAGCAAGCCAAAGAACCAGGCCAAACAGGATGGAAGCTGCGCCGATCACCTCAATACGTCTGAGATGGGTGGAAATCTGATCGGCAAACAACGCCCCGCAAATCACCAGCGGTAAGGTGATGACGACTAACCAAACCAACAATACGCGACCACCAAATTCTGGAAACGCCGGCGCGGAACGATTGCTCATCATGGCCAACAAGTCTTTGCGAAACCACATCATGACGGCGAACAAGGACCCCACATGAACGGCCACGTCCATGCTCAGTCCCTGATCGCGCCAACCAAACAGGTGATTGGCTACAATCAAATGGGCAGAACTTGAGACAGGTAGGAACTCGGTCAGTCCCTGCACCAGCGCTAACACCAAAATTTGCCAGATATCCATCCAGACTTCCGTTGACCTAGTGATCCGTCAGCATCATTCGTTGCATGGGGATGGGTATCAGCACCATCCGCTCACGCAATTATGTCAAGGCAGGGCGCGAGCAGGGAGATGCGTGACACAAGTTCATGAAGGGGCGGTCAAGGGGCGCTGCCCTGGGCTTTGGCAGGGTAATGAATACGGTAAATCACCCCTGCGGTATCGTCGGAAACCAGCAATGAACCGTCGGGCCAGTTCAGCACATCTGCTGGCCGGCCCCAGACCGATTGCTCTGCATCGTCCAACCAGCCGCTGGCAAATGGTTCCGTGTTGACGACGGTATCACCGCTAAGGGTCGCCAGCGTCAACTGGTAACCGCTTTTTTTACTTCGATTCCAGGAGCCATGTTCAGCCAGGATGATTTGCTGATGGTATTTCGCAGGGAATTGCTGGCCGGTGTAAAAAGCCATTCCTAACGGCGCAACATGAGCGCCTAATTTTGCCGCCGGAGGTCGGAACTCTGAGCAGGCCGCCTGATCGCCAAACTCAGGATCGGGTACATCACCACCGTGGCAATACGGGAAGCCAAAGTGCTGGCCGACTTCGCTCAGGTGATTGAGCTCACAGGCCGGTACATCGTCACCCAGCATGTCACGCCCATTGTCGGTAAACCACAGCTGGCCGGTTTGCGGATGCCAGTCAAACCCCACCGTGTTGCGCACGCCACGGGCCACCGTCTCGCGCTGACCACCATCGGGATCGATACGCTGAATTTCCGCGTAGCCCTCTTCCAGGCAAACATTGCAAGGTGCGCCGACCGGGACATACAGTTTGCCATCCGGCCCAAACCCCAGGTATTTCCATCCGTGATGGGTCTCGGCAGGAAATTGATCACTCACCACCTGCAGCTCAGGTGGATTGTCCAGTCGGTTTTCAATGTCATCCAGGCGGTAGATGGTGCTGACTGCGCCGATGAACAGCGAACCATTGGCGTAGGCAATACCGGTGGGCAACTCCAGGCCACTGGCCACAACAAACACTTGGTCTGCTTTGTGGTCGTCGTCCGAATCCACCACGGCATAAACCTTGCCTTCTTTGCGCGAACCGACAAACAAGGTGCCGCGGGCGCCCCTGGCCATTGCTCTGGCGTTGGGTACCTCAGAGGAAAACACCTCAATAACAAACCCCTCTGGCAGAGTAATACGCTGCAGTGGCAGGTCTTTTCCAAGGCTATCGCTGACTAAAGCGAACCCAGCCAATACCCACCCGATCGACCACATTTTCATTTAGGCGTTACTCCAATCCAGGCCCCTTTGGCCTGCCTTTGCTTTGCTTTCCGTTATCAGATTGTGCCGAGGCCTTAAAACCCCAGGGTTACTGCCAGGTCATTGAGAGCCGGTCCTGACAGAGCCAAATTCTGATCGTAATTCTGATAATGACCGTTGGCCAAATGGTGGTGTAAAAATTGCTCTGACGATGGAACCGAAAGTCCGGACAGCGTGATCTCATACTGCTCCAGAAGTGCGGACAGGTCAGTGGCCAGCAACTCGTCAGGGTTAACGTTGGGATCAAACAATGCGCCCGGATTAACCAGATAGACGTTCAGGTTAGGACAGTCGAGCACCGAACGATACACGTTGACGATGGTGTCAGCGCTGACCAGGCCGGCGCGCCAGCCCAAAGACCGCGCATGCAACAACAGGTCGCCGGGATGACGAATCGCCAGGATCACGCTGGCACCCGGCAGGAAGCCACTGAGCGCCTTAGCCCTCAGCTGGGTCATCGGCACGTAGTCTACCGCCAGCACCCGTCCTTGAATGTGTTGGCGCTGACGTTCAGCTGCATTCCAGTACGCCCGGCGTTCTAGGCGATGATGTTCTTCAGGGGTTCGTTTACCCTGCCGGCCGGCAGCGCTGGAATCCAGAAAATCCCGCCGCTCTCCGGGCGTTGTTACCCGATCGAAAAGCACGTCGAAGTCATCGCTGCGATTGAGAATGTTGGCAAGCAGGTCAACCCCGCTGCCCGGAACTCCCGTCAGCACAACCGGCGGCTCCCGTCCATCGTCTATGGGCGAATTTAGCGCCGGAGGGGCCTCGGCGGTCGGCATGGCGAGGGGAGACACCGTTAACTCCTGGGTCACCGCCTGGAACTGAATCGCTGCGCCGGCATAATCACCGCGCATATCCAGCGCTCTGGCCGCAAGCTCCCGGGCATGGGCGGCGTCGAAGTCTGAGGCCTCAGACGGCGTAAAATGCGCCAGTACCGTGTCCACCTGAGTCGGGTTTCCGGTGTCCAAACTCCACTTGGCCGCTGCCAACGACAATTGATTGCGCGTCGCTACATCAGTCGACGGCTGCTGGAAACTTGCCAAAACCGTGGCCAGCGCACCGCAATGGTCGCCCAAGGCACTTTGTATGTTGCTCATGGCCAGCGCAGCCTCAGCATTTTCGGGGGTTTTTTGCAGCAGCACTTTCAAATCAGCCAGAGCGCCGGCTTTGTCGCCCAACTCAGCACGAATCCGCAGACTCTTCACCGCACTGGCGGCGGCGTCAAAACATTGTTTGGCCTGAGCCAGCTCCCCTTTGCCCCACAACGCGTCACCTAAACCCTCGATGTTTGCTGGGTGGCCTGGGCGCAGCAACAGCGCCTGTTTGAAGTGCTCGGCGGCATCGTGCCAATGCTTCAGAGCCAGCGCGGCGCGGCCGGCGGCAGCGCGCAGTTGCGGTTGGTCGGGTTGTTCTGCCAACGCCTCATGCAGAACGCTTCTGGCTTCATCCGCGCGTTGCTGAGCGAGCAGAGAGTCAGCCAGGCCAGCGACCCAGGCAGGCACCCCGGCCCGTTCCTGCAAGCAGGTTCGATATGCCTGCTCTGCAATAGCAAATGCGCCTTGGGCCAACAGGCCGTCAGCCAGCGTCGAACGAGCTGGCAGACTTTGCCCGTCCAGGGCCAGCGCCTGTTGGGCAAAGCTCACCGCATCATCGGCCCGGCCCTGGGCCAACGCGGCCTGTCCCAGGTTGGCATACACCTGGTGCGACTCAGGTTCCACGCGAAGCGCGGTGTTAAAGGTTTTTTCCGCAAGCGCCGGTTCACCCATCTGCAGTTGCAAATAACCCAGCGTGTTGTGGCCCTGGCGCAGATTGGGATTGAGGCTCAGGGCCTGCTCATAGTTGGCTCGAGCGGAGGGTATGTCGCCCTGGGCAAATCGAATGCTGCCCAAAGTGGCATGGTAAGTCGCCGCCTCGGGTTTGAGCTCGATGGCTTTTTCCACCAAATCCAACGCTTCGTTTAGGTCGCCGGCCTCCTGACGAATTAAGCCCAGAAAATGCAATGCTTCAAAGTGCTCAGGCTGATCGTTGAGGATGGCCCGATACGCTTTCTCAGCAGCCTGGCTATCGCCGGCGCGATGAAGCTCGATGGCACTGTTGATTGCCGCGCCGTTTTTCTCAGTTTCTTGGTTGCCGGTCTGACCGTAAGGGTCATCGGTGGAATGGTCACTCATAGGGTGAAGGCTCCTGCGAGGGGGAGGTGGTGTCAGATTGTGGTGGCGCCGGCGAAGTTGCCATGGGCAACGAATCCGGATTCGCGCTGTTGGCGGCGCTTTGGGTGACGCGGTCGAAATGCTGAACCAGAAACTCTACGGCCCAGCTCTTCAGTCGCCAAGAGTGAATGAAACCACAATGGCCACCATGAGGATAACGAATGATCTGGGCGCAATCCGGCAAGCTGAGGTGGTCAAAATCCTCTACCGGGATCACTGGGTCGTCTTCCGCGGTCAGCAAAGTGGCGTTGATTTGTAAATTGGCCAGTCGACGGCCGGCGATGGAATACCCGTCAAGATAGGGCGGCGCGCCGTCATACTCGGTGTAGCGACTAACGAGGCGATCGGTGACCTCATACATGTCGCCATTGAGAAGGTCATCGTCAATATCGTGTTCGGGAAACAAGGCCTGCTTGCGGCGCAGGGATTTGCGCCACTTGCGCATAAAATAGTATTCGTAAAACCATGGGGCCTGCTCGATGGCCCGCAGGCCGTTAACCGGATTAATCAGCGGGCTCACCGCCACCACCTGGGACAGGTTGATGGCTGCCTCGGGCGCTCGGAGCGCCACGCGAAGGGCAAAATTACCGCCCAGGGAATACCCGGCCAAAAGAAGCGGACGAACAGGACTCAGGATCTGAATTTCCTGGCAGGCGGCCACCACCTCATCGAGCCGGCAGGAGTGGAAAATTCCAGGGTTCAGGTGATGGGTGTCGCCATGGTCGCGAAAGTTGAGGCGAAACACCGCGTAGCCGGCCTGCCAAAGTGCAAACGCCGTTTCAACCAGGTAGGTTGACTCTGCGCTGCCTTCCCAGCCATGAAACAAAATCACCAGGGCCTTGGGTTCGCCGCCACTGGCTGGGCGTGGCGTATACAGTCCAGCTAGCCGGACGCCATCGGCCGTCGTCAGAATGTGGGTGGTGCTGGCCTCGCGCAAGGCTGCCATCGATTTGCCCATGCGCAACCGACGCATACCGGAACTGGCCATGATGGACTGCAGATGGGCACTGGACAGCCCTCTGGCCGGTCTAAAGGGCGCTGTCATGGGGGATCTCCCGGCGCTCAACAACGTGGGCCACCTTACCGTGAGCCCAACGCGCCAGCTCCGTGCGCCCGGCGTCCGGTGGGCGAGACTCCAGGAAGTGAATTTTCGCCGTCGTCAGCGGCTGTCTGAGCATACGCACCAGGGATGCGCCAAAACTCTCGTTGGCGGTGAAGGGGATATCGAACGCATACTCACCGTCCCGCAGGAACTCGATGGCCACCGCCTGAATCGGCGTTGTCGTATCCACCGCCGCCTGCAATAGGCGGCCATGAAACGCGAGCACCGGCCGCCCGGCACCGGTGCGCCCTTCGGGAAAAATGGCGATGGATCGACCGGCCTTGAGCTTGTCAGCCAGCGCTGCGGTGACCCGTTCCTGAGAGGACCGCTGACCGCGTTGATGAAAGACGGTGCCGCCCACTTTGGCCATAAAGCCAATCACTGGCCAACGGGCAATTTCTGCTTTGGCCACAAACCCGGCGGCCATTTGGCTGTGAATTAATTCAATGTCGGCCCAGGAAACATGGTTGGCCAACAACACCACAGGATGGGCATGGGGCTTGCCTGACACTTCAATGCGAAACCCAAAAACTTTCAGCAACGCACCGGACCACAGGCCCATTGCGACCTCGGCCCAGCGCCGCCGCCAGCCTTCAGCCGCGTGACCCTGGGCAACAACAACGAGAGTGACCGGCAGGAACACCACGGCGTGAATGGCGAGCAGTGGCAGGCGCCACAGCATGCGGAACGCGCCCCACGGATTAGTCGATGCGGTTGGGGTGGCTGAATTGTGCTGCGGGCTGTTCATGAAACCGTGGTATCACGCGTCTAACAGTTGGGTTTGTTCCATCAGTGCCAGGATATGTTCGTCCCAGTAGCGACCCTCAGCAAACCAGGGAAACAGTCGGGGGAAGGCCGGGTCTTCCCAGCGTCGAGCTATCCAGGCCGCGTACTCTATCATGCGCTGGGAGCGCAGTGCTTCCACCAGTTTGAGCTGGGACCAAGGAAATTCCAGGAACTGTTCGTAGCCATCCAACAGACTGTCCAGCTGACGTCGCCGAGTGTCCTCATCGCTGTCCAGCAGCATCCAGAAATCATGCACCACCGGTCCACTTTGACAGTCGTCCAGATCCACCAGATGGGGCCCATTGTCGGTCCATAGAACGTTTCCTCGATGGCAATCGCCATGGATAGACTGCACTTCACAGGGGACCGCCTCCAGCTTCAGCGCCAGGGCCTCCAACAGCAGCTCGGCAGCCTGCTGATATCGACTGGCAGCTTCCAGCGGCAACTGCTCACATTGGCTGATAAACCCGACGGCGTCGCGAGTGCGCTGAAGGTCGAGTAACCGCTGGCGATGCTGAAACGGGCGATCTGCAGCGGCGGCATGCAGTCGCCCCATAAATCGTCCCATCCACTGCAGGTTGTCTTGGCTTTCCAGCAGGGGCTCGCGCCCGCCCTGACGGGGAAAAATAGCGAAGCGATAGTCATCGTCTCCCCAATGCAACAAAGTTTCCCCATCCCGTTCCATAGGCGGCACCACCGGTAACTCAAGGTCTGCCAGATAATGGGTGAACGCGTGCTCTTCTTTGATTGCTTCGGTAGTCCAGCGACCGGGACGATAGAACTTCACCACCACCGGCGGTTCGTCATCCACGCCCACCTGATATACCCGGTTTTCATAGCTGTTGAGGGCCAACAATCGGCCATCAACCGCCAGCCCGGCATCAGCGACAGCATCCAGCACCTGCTCGGGCCCTAATCCTGCGTAAGGTGGGGTGTCGCTCACCGTTTGGCGACCACCGCAACGGTCAATCGAGACACACAGACGGCGCGGCCCTGATCGTCTTCGATATGGATGGACCAAACCTGAGAGGTGCGGCCCAGGTGATCCGGAGTGGCCACACCATGAACCCGCCCGTCGCGCACGCCGCGCAAATGGTTGGCATTAATTTCCTGTCCCAGAACGATAAACCGTTCGGTGTCCACCACCAGCGATGCGGCAACTGACCCCAAGGTCTCTGCCAGTACGCAGGACGCGCCGCCGTGCAACAATCCATAGGGCTGATGGGTTTTTTCCGTCACTGGCATGGAACCGCATAAATAGTCAGCACCCACTTCATCAATCTGAATGTCCAGAAATCCCGGCATGACCCGGGTCATACCTTGCCGGAGAGTGTCTATGTTGACCGGTTTAAACCAGACGTCCTCAGCCACGGTTTCATCGGTCATCGCCCGGCTCCTGCATACGCTACCTCTGAAATTTCGTTCCATTGTCGAGCGGTTTCGCCAAAGGCCAGATAGGATTCCAACACCCGGCGAAACTGCGGATCGCCGCTGGCGACATCCTCCACCACCTGAACCGACAGTTCTCGCAAATATTTCAGTACCGGCGGCGGAAATGGGCGAATCTCGATATCCGGGTTTTTCTTCAGCTCGACCAGCGCGGCGGCGTTTTGGGCGGTAAATTCTGCCGCCATGGAGTCGTTCACCGAGCGACAAGCGTGACGTACGATTGCCTGCAGATCAGAGGGCAAGGCATTAAACGCGGTTTTATTCACCATGCACTCAAGGGTGGTGCCAGGCTCATGCCAACCCGGGTGATAGTAATATTTGGCGGCTTGATACAAACCAAAGGCGCGATCGTTATAGGGGCCCACCCACTCGGTGGCGTCAATGGTGCCGGCTTCAAGGGCGGTAAATAACTCCGCGCCGGGCAGGGTCACCGGCGTGCCACCCGCCCGTTTCAGGACCTCAGCACCCAGCCCCGGCATGCGCATTTTCAGGCCTTTTAGGTCTTCAATGCGATCGATGGGTTTGTTGAACCAGCCGCCCATCTGCACGCCCGTGTTGCCGGCAGGAAATGGCACCAGATTGAAGCCATCGTAAATTTCGGTCCAAAGCTCAAGACCACCCCCTTCATACAACCAGCCGTTCATGGCCTGTCCATTAAGGCCAAAGGGTATGGCAGAGAAAAACTGCAGGGCGGCGGATTTTCCTTTCCAGTAGTAGGCCCCGCTATGGCCCAGTTCAGCCGTTCCACTGCTCACCGCATCAAATACTTCAAAGGCTGGCACTAAATCACCGGCCCCATACACCTTCACGTTCAGCCGGCCGCCACTCATGTCGGTAATCGCCTGGGCGAGATCCGCAGCTCCGCTGCCCAATCCGGGAAAATTCTGCGGCCATGAGGTGACCATTTTCCAGTTTCTTACCGCTTCGTTGGCGCTGCCTTCAGAAGCGCAATCCGATTGGGCACAGCCGCTAACGACAGCCGCTCCGGCCGCCAGTGCGCCGCCGCTGCGCAAAAACGTTCTCCGTTCCATCCCGTCACTTTTCCTGCTGAAAAATAAGACGCCCATAGTAACCCGGCCACTGGCTTAGAGTCGGCCTGAGCACAGAATGTTATAGGGAAAATATCTCAAAATAGTGCTATCGACGATCATGCGACAATTTCTTACATCAAACCGAGGACTTCGCGGACGATTTAACGAACCTCAGTTGCTAAACTACTGTTGGGATTGCTGTCTCATGAGCCACCACCGACAGCGACAGGAGCAAGGGACATGTCAAAAGAATATTTCGGGCAATACAAAGTTGAGTCGGAGCTGGGCCGCGGCGGTATGGGTGTGGTTTACAAAGCTTATGACGATGCCCTGAGCCGGCATGTCGCCATCAAGGTGCTGTCTGAGCAACTGGCCACCGACGACAGCGTCGTCGAACGTTTCAAGCGCGAAGCCAAGTCCATGGCGGCATTGAACGATGCCAGTATTATCCAGATTTACTTTATCGGCGAAGATGAGGGTCAGCCCTACTTTGTCATGGAGTATGTGGAAGGCGAATCCTTAAGTGAACGACTAAAGCGCAGCGGACGCCTGCCCATCGCCGAATGCCTGGATATCCTCAAACAGGCTTGTCGCGGCTTATCCGTTGCTCACGATCGCGGCGTGGTTCACCGTGACATCAAACCCGGCAACCTCATGCTGAGCAACACCGGCGGCGTCAAACTCGCCGACTTTGGTATTGCGATGGTTCAGGACCTGTCTAAACGCCTGACCAATACCGGCGAGTTTGTTGGTACCCCAGGTTATCTGTCCCCAGAGGTGTGCATTGGCCAACCGGTCGACCAACGCTCAGACATTTTCGCCATGGGCATTGTTCTGTACGAAATGCTCACGGGCGATATTCCTTTCACCGAAGCCAGCCCCCTGGGCATGATGCTGGAGGTGGTTAAAGCAGAAATTCCTGACGTTCGCTCCGTCAACGCGGACGTGGACGACCGAACCTGTCAGATCTTGACCCGGATGATCGCAAAGGACCCGGACCAACGCTATCCCGATTGCCATGAATTGCTGGCTGACCTGAACGGTAGTCACGCCATTGCCGCACCCGCACCGGTGGCCGGTCCCGGCGCAGCACCGGGATCGTTTCAGCAAGCCAGAACCACGGCCCTGAGTCAGCTGGAAGAACTGCCGGATATGGGCACTGGATCGGTGGAAGCAACTCGCGTATCTGGGCCGGGCGCCCAACTGCCACCCGCTCCCCCTCCGCCAGCGGTTAAACCCTCCGACAACGAGATTACCGGCCAACGCGAAACGCGATCCGGCCCGCGCTGGCTCCCTGCAGCCATCGCCGCGCTGCTTCTCATGGGTATCGCTGGCGGCGCACTGTTTGTGTTTCAAGATGAGCTGCTCTCTGACGGTACGCCCACCGACGTCAAGGTGAGCAGCGCGCAAACCGTTGACCCAGACTCTGCCACTGGATCAACCCCGAGCAGTGATGACCGAGCAGCAGAATTGCGGAGTTCAGACCGCCAGTCCGATTCCAGTTCAACCGATAGCGTTGAACCATCAAAGGCTGCTGATATCAGCGGCGAAGACCTGGAACAGGCTCTGCTGGCCGCGGTGGAAACGGACGCCGCCGAATCGACGGAAGATGGGCTCACAAACGCCAACACGACAGCGCTGCAGTTGGCGTCTGCCAATACCTCTGACGGTGCGAAAGAGGTGTTAAGCGACGCTAGACAGACATCAACCAAGGTTATCCAACTCAAGCAGGTTGAGGTGGCTGAAGCCACCAGTCAGCCGGTAGCCGTGGCCCAGGTCCCTCGGCCCGTCACTCAACAGAACAGCCCCGCCAAAAAGGCTCCGCTGCAGGTTGCATCGGTACCCGCTCAACCCATGGAGCCTCGCATGGTAGTCATGGCCGTCGGTGATCGGGCCCTGGCTGGCCCGGTGGAGCAACTGTTGGAAAACGCGCTGCTGGATCGAGATTTGGATGTGTTGGACGAAGCTTTTCTGCCGGATATCGGTCGCTTTGCGGACGACAGCGGCGTGGACCTCGCGGGTCTGAGCGGCGTCATTCAAGCCGGCGGCGCGGATGTCCTGGTGTTGGCGGAAATTGACTACATTGGCGAAACCCAACTGACATACTACGGCCAGTCCAGCACGCTGTACTCGGTCAACGTGAAGATCCGCAACATTTCCCTCAAAGACCGACGCCCGTTAGGCCGAGGCTGGACCCGCAAAGTCGACTTCACCACGTTAAACGTGGCGGAAAAGGCTGAAGAAGAAGTGGGCCCTATTGTCGGTGACGTTGCCGACGCGCTGGTCAGTTATACCCAAAGATAGCCACCGACCAGACTTTGGTGAGGACAACTATAGTGGATCTGGCTTCCGTAAAGACGCCTGTTCTATCAGAAGAGCCCCAAAGCGTCCCGACATTGTGTCTCGTTTTACTGAGGTTCTTCCGGTAGAGACCAATCGATGGGGGGTTTAGCGTGGGTTGCCAGATAGTCGTTGGCGAGGGAGAAGTGGCGGCACCCAAGGAATCCTCGGTGGGCTGACAGCGGAGAGGGGTGAGCGCTCTCAAGTACTTGGTGGCGTTCTCGACTGATCAGCTGACCTTTTTTCTGGGCGTAGCTTCCCCACAACATGAACACCAGTCCGCTACAGGCCTGATCCAGCCGGGTGACTACTGCGTCGGTGAACGTCTCCCAACCTTGGCCCTGGTGGGCGCCCGCATTGCCCTGCTCAACAGTAAGTACAGAGTTAAGCAGCAAGACGCCCTGGCGAGCCCAATGGCTGAGGTGACCGTGGGCGGGCATCGGTATGCCCAGATCAGACTCTATCTCCTTAAAAATATTTTTCAGCGAGGGCGGAATCGGTATACCCGGAGGGACCGAGAAACTGAGGCCGTGGGCCTGGCCGGGACCGTGATAAGGGTCCTGCCCCAAAATCACGACTCGGGTGTGTTCCAATGGCGTTAGCTTGAGCGCTTCAAAAACCTGGGACGAGGGCGGGAACAGGGTTTTCTTTGCGGCTTTTTCTGTTTTCAAAAACTCTCGCAGCTTACCCATGTAAGGCTCGTCGAACTCACTGGCCAGATGGCGATCCCAGGAATCACTGATGATGGTGTCGCTCATCCCTGGTTCACCTCGGATTCATCCTTGGGACAACTGCAGCTGGAACCGAAGCTTGTTGACCAGAAGGTCTTCGTCGATGGGTTTGGCGACCAGGTCGTTGGCGCCGCCGCGCAGCAGCGAGGCCTGCTTCTCTCGGTTGTCATCGCCGGTCATCACGATGATGGGAAGCCGGCTGCGCCCCATTTCCATGGGGCCGCGTATTTCTTCCACCAACTCCATGCCGGTCAGGCCGCCCTTGAGGTAAACATCGGTGAGCACCACGTCGAACGCGGGGCCGTCCAGGGATTGGATATTGCCTTCCAGAATTTCGATGGCTTCCTCTACTGACACCACATGCTGAGTGGTAAAACCCGCCGCTTCCATGATGCGCTTGGTGGCCACCGCTACCACCCGACTGTCTTCAACGTAAAGAATGTGCCCGGTCACGGCCGTGTCAGGCTTAACGTATCCGCGGATGAAAGCACCCAGGGCCTTAAATCCATCAGCCTTATCAAAGTAGTCGGTCACATCATCGTTGATGTCCCGGTTCTGAAGTTGATGATTCACGTCACCGGACACCAATATGATGGGCATGAACTTTTGATCGCTACGAGAGCGCAGCTCGGATGCCAGATCCATGCCATTCATGTCGGGAAGGGCAATCGCAGTGCTGACCAAATCCACCGCGCCGGTAGAAAACTCCTCCAGCGCACTGGAGGCACTGTCGCAGGCCACCACGTTCGCTTCGGGTAGCGCCTCGGCCACCGTTTTTTCGATCAACCGTCGGGTCACCTTTGAGTTATCGACGATCAGGATACGTCCGCTTTCTTCCACCAAAAAATCCTTCGCTGTATCAATGTTCTTTCGGCTGTCCGGCACGTCCGCTTGAGCGGCTTCTCAGGTTGGGTTCAGACCCGCGATTTGCCGACTGGAGGCCAGCCATGCCCCCAACCAGCCTATCAAACCGCCGCCGCCGATCAGCACCGCAACGAATAAGGGTCCGGGCCAAATCAACGCCTGCTCACTACCGTAACTTTGGGCAAACTGCGCGACCGGACCGGCCAACAAACTGATACCCAGAAAAATCACCAAGGCCGCCAGTAATCCACCCGCAAGACCGTACCACAGACCCAAATAAAGAAACGGGCGGCGGACAAACCCGTCGGTAGCGCCCAGCAGTCGAGTAATTTCTATTTCTTCCCGGCGAGTCTTCAACTCCAGTCCGATGGTGTTACCCACGATCAGCAACGCCGCCAGCGACAACAAGCCGGCCAAAACCAGCACGCCGCGTCCAGCCAATGCCAGCAGCGCATTGAGACGGGCCAGCCATTTCATGTCGACCTGGGCCGTTTCAACACCGTCCATCAACTCCAGGTCTTTAGCCAGCTTTGCTACATCATCAGCAGCTCTCACCGAAGTCGCTGGGCTAACCACCACTACCCAGGGCAAGGGGTTTTCCTCCAGTGCAGCTAACGCGTCGGCCGCCGAAAATCGCGTCGTAAAGCGGGCCAATTCCTGTTCTGGGTCCAGCAACCTGACGCCATCTACTGTGGGTTTTTCAGACAGTTCAGTCGCCAGAGTCTGGGCTTGTTGCTCGTTGGCGGCCAAGGGCAGAAATAGCGATATCTCCCGCGCGTCCGGATACGCGCTGCCCAGCGACTGCAAATTGTCGACCAGCCAGTAAAGGGCTGCTGGCAACCCCATGGCAACTGCCAACACGGCGGCTGTCATTACGCTGCCCAGCGGTCGCTTGACCAAGCGTCCCAGGCTGCCACCGGCAGACCCCAGGTGATGCTCAAAAAAGGCCCGCAACGAGCTGCTGGATTTTTTTTGCGACACTTTGCGATTCATGTCGGTTCCGGCCGAAAATCGTCAAGCAGCCGACCATTTTCCAGGACTAGCACCCTGCGACGCATGCGCCGAACCAGGTGTAAGTCATGACTGGCGACCAGAAAACAAATACCGCTGCGACTCAACTCGGTAAACAGATTCATGATTTCTGCGGAAAGTTCTGGATCCAGGTTGCCCGTGGGCTCATCGGCCAGGACTACCGGTGGACGATTAACGATGGCTCGGGCAATGCCGACCCGTTGTTGCTGGCCTGTGGATAGTTCGGCCGGCAGCGCACGCTCTCGGTCCAGAAGTCCAACGGCGTCCAGCGCGGCACGGGCTCGACGCTGACGCTCGGCTCGGGTAACCCCGGCTATGACCAACGGTAACGCGACATTGTCGAAGGCGCTGGATTCCGGCAACAGTCGGTGGTTTTGAAAAATCATTCCCACGTGGCGGCGATGGGCGGCAATTTTGCGCGGCCGAATTCGGCCGACGTTGGTGCCATCCATTAACACCAGTCCGCGGGTTGGCCGTTCGACCAGCGCAATCAGTTTCAGCAGGGTACTTTTTCCTGCGCCGGAGTGGCCGCTGACAAACACCATCTCGTCAGAGGCAATCTCAAAACTGAGATTTTCCAGTGCTTGGTTGCCGCCGGCGTAGCGTTTGCTGACGTTATCGAATCGAATCATAACGAGCAGTCTGTGGCGGCGAGGGTCAGGGACACGGACCGTGCCACCGTCAAGAACATGCTGGCCAATAGCGCGGTCTCGCCATCACACACCCGACAGCTGATTGAGCTGGAAGATTGGTAGCAGTATTGCCAACACAATTGTCAGAACCATGGCGCCGATCAGGAGGATCAATAGGGGTTCCAAAACCCCCATAAACACTGCAACCGTGGATTCAACCTGGCGATCCTGATGTTCGGCAGCGCGTTCCAGCATGACATCCAGTTCGCCGCTCTTCTCGCCGCTGGCCACCAGTCTCACCACCAGTGGTGGGAATACTCCGGTGGCCTGCATGGACCGGCTGAGTCCTGAGCCTTCGCGCACCTGGCGACTGACTTCTCGCGTCGCCTCAGACAGGGTCAAATTGGTCAACACATCCGCTGATATTTTGAGTGCTTCCAACAACGGCACCGCGCTGCTGGTCAAAATACTCAGGGTGCGACAAAGCCTGGCGGTGTTGGCCGCCCGGTTCAAGCGCCCTACCAGGGGCAAGTGAAGCTGCCATCGATGCCACGCCTTTTTGATGGCGGGTTGTTTCAGGCCTACCGCCAGCAAAGTTACCCCTATGGCCACCGTGCCTAGCAACCAGGCCCAATACTGGGTGAGCCAGCCGCTTAAGGCCATAAGGGCCCGGGTTAGCCAGGGCAGCGATTGATCCATGGAATTAAATACGGTGATGACCTGGGGCACCACGTAGGTAAGCAGTCCCATCATGGTCGCCAGTGCCACCAGCGCAACGATGGCCGGATACAGCACGGCAAGTAATACCTTGCGGCCCAGGGCGTCCCGGTTTTCGGCATAGTCAGCAAGCCGATCCATCACGTGGCCCAATTGACCGGACTGTTCTCCTGCGGCAACGGACGCTCGGACCAGCGGTGGAAACGCCCGAGGAAATTCTGCCATGGCCGACGACAAGGCGTGGCCCTCCATCACTCGTGATCGCAGTGCGGTAAGGATTTTTTTGCTGGGGGTTTTGTCACTTTGCTGACTGACCGTAACCAGCGCTTCTTCCAGCGGTAACCCGGCGCTCAGGAGACTGGCCAGCTGGCGCAATACCAGCGCCTGTTCGGCCGTATTCATGGCCGCTCTGCTGCCGCCACCTTGGGTTTCGCTGACCGGATCAACCGACAGCGGACTTAAACCCTGATCGCGCAGTTGCTGGCGTACCTGGCGCGCGGTATCACCGGCTAGCACCCCGCTGCGGCGGTGGCCTTTTGGGTCCAGCGCGGAATATTCGTAGGCGCCCATTATTCCCCGTTCACTCCTGACGAGTAACGCGAAGCACCTCTTCCACCGAGGTTTGGCCGTTGGCCACGAGTCGCCAACCGTCATCCAGCAGACTGGGCCAATGTTTGCGGGCATGTTGTTCCATCGCCGCTTCACCGGCGCTGTCGTGCACCATGGCCCGCAGGGTCTCGTCCATCGCAACCAGCTCGTAAATGCCGGTTCGACCCCGGTAGCCAGCGCCTGGTGAATCATCGGGGGCGCGGTACAGCGTGACAGGTTCTACTGCGGTCTGACCAAAGGCCGCAAGTTCCGCTGGGCCAGCCTGATACGGTTTGCGTAAACCCGGGTCCAACACTCGTACCAGTCGCTGGGCCAGCATGCCCACCAGACTTGAAGCGAGAAGAAAGGGTTCAACACCCATATCCCGCAGCCGGGTGACTGCGCCGATGGCGCTGTTAGTATGCAACGTGGCTAGAACCAGGTGTCCTGTGAGGGATGCCTGCACGGCAATCTGGGCGGTTTCCAGATCGCGAATCTCTCCCACCATTACAACGTCGGGATCTTGCCGCAAGATCGCCCGCAATCCTCGGGCAAAATCCATTTCTACCTTTGGGTTGACCTGAGTTTGGCCTATACCGTCAATGTCATATTCGATGGGGTCTTCCACCGTCATGATGTTCCGAGTGCGATCGTTCAATCGACCCAGCGCGGCATACAGGGTGGTGGTCTTGCCGGAGCCCGTTGGGCCGGTTACCAACAAAATCCCGTGAGGTCTGGTGATCAGTGAGCCCAGTGCATCGCGAGCTTTCTCGCCCATCCCCAGCTGGGTCAGATCCAGCCGCCCCGCTTGCTTATCCAGTAGCCTCAGTACCAGTCGCTCGCCGTGACTTGAGGGAATGGTGGAGACCCGAACGTCAACCGGACGTCCAGCAACGCGCAGAGAGATCCGGCCATCCTGTGGCAGACGCTTCTCGGCAATATCCAACCTGGCCATCACTTTGATCCGCGACACCACCAAACCGGCAACCCGGCGTTCGGGCGCAAGCACCTGCCGCAACACGCCGTCTACCCGAAACCGAACCATCAGACTGTTTTCCAGCGGTTCAATATGAATGTCGGAGGCGTTTTCCTTCACCGCTTCGGTCAACAGCGCGTTGATCAGTCGAATAATCGGTGCGTCGTCTTCACTTTCCAGGAGGTCTTCGGGTTCGGCTAACTCCTCAGCAATCTGCTGAAGGTCCAGCTCATCGGTGATGTCTTCTGCCATTTGCCGAGCATCGCCACCGCCATGCTGGTAAAGCTGTTGTAGCAGTTCATCAAAGGCTGCTTGGGTGTGGACCTTTAGATCCATTTCCGCACCCAAATAACGTTTCAGTTCGAGCAAGGCCTCGGGGCGAATGTTATCCCGGTAGGCGACGCTGGCTCTTTCGCCATGCCACTCAAGCAATGTGGCTCCATTGCGACGGGCAAACCCATAAGGAGGTCGTGCAGGCCGGTTGGTTTGAGTGTCCACCGAATTAGCCGCTACCGGTCCGGCGTCTCGGGTGCCGCTTCACTTTCGCTCTTGTATTGCTCCAGTGTGGGTAGCAAGGGTAAAGACTCTGCTTTTAACAGCCCCTCGTAGTTGTTCTGCTCTTCCAGCTGTCGGTCGCGCATATAGTCATACTTTGCGCCAGTAACCGCGTTAAGCATGGCCTCATCTCGAAGAATCTTGGGCCGGATAAACACCATCAGATTGCGTTTAGTGCGCTGAGTGGTGCGATACTTGAACAGGTTACCCAGCAACGGTATGTCTCCCAGCGCTGGCACCTTTTGAATTCTTTCAGACACCGTATCGTCGATCAATCCTCCCAGCACCAGCACCCCCCCATCGGGAACCATCACGGTGGTGGAAAATTCCCGCTTATTGGTAATCAGGTCTACCGCTACTGACTGGGCAGAGATACTGGACACCTCCTGCTGGACGTTGAGCACTACCGAATCGCCTTTGTTCACATGGGGTGTGACGGTCAGGGTGATCCCCACATCTTCCCGGGAGATGGTCTGGAACGGACTTACTGACGACTGATTGGCGCCAGTGTTGGTAAATTGTCCAGTCACAAACGGTACTTCCTGGCCCACGTTAATGATTGCCTCCTGGTGGTCCAAAGTAACGATTGATGGGGTGGACAGCACATTGTTATCAGCGTCGGAATCCAATGCGCTGGCCAATGCATTAAGCCTGGGAATTTCGCGGAAGATTCCGGTGCCGTCGTCGTTGACACCCGTTTGGACTCGTATCACACCCGACAAATAACCCAGGTTAAACCCAGAACCCAGCGCAGCCAGATTAGGAAATACATTATCCCCGGTTGGGGTCAAATCCAGAATACTGGCGCCGTTACCAAAATTGGTTCGGAAGTTGGTGCCGCCAATGGGACCGGAATTTCCAAGTTCATCAATGGACGCCGCCTGCCACTGCACGCCTAGCTCACGGGCAAAGTCTGTGGAGACCTCAGCAATAATCGCTTCGACCTGTACTTGATCTCGGCGAATATCCAGCTGCCTGACCACCGACTGGACGGTGCGAAAAACCGCCGGCGGTGCAGTAACCACCAGCGAGTTGGTTTCCACGTGGGCTTGAATGGTGGCCGGGCTATCGGCGTTGCCGCCGTCTGGACCTCGCACCACGCTATCGAGTATCGGAACCAGCGTTTCGGCGCTGGCATAACTGAGGTAAATCACTTGGGTGCTGCCGCCAGATTCCACTGGCGTATCCAAGTGAGAAACGATGGTTTTATAACGCAGTCGTGCGGCGGGGTCGCCAAACAACAAAACGCTGTTGGTGCGCTGATCAGCGAGAGCTTTTGGGCCGGTAACCGCAGCGCCGGCGGCTGCGCCACTGCTGGCGGTATTGAGCGCTCGAACAACCTCGGTGGCGTTGGCATGCTGCAGCGCCATCACCTCCACGTCGTCCTCGCTGACGGTGTCTATCCGGCGCACGATCTGCGCGATACGTTTAACGTTGGCGGCGCGGTCGGAAATGAGCAATATATTGGCCGCCTCGTGGGCCGCAACGGAACCGTTTTGTGGGATCAACTGACGCAGCAACGGCACCAGTTGAGCCGCCGAAACATGCTCGACCTCAATGACCTGAGTGACCAGCTGATCACCGCCCATGGAATTGCTGGTGGTGGGGATGGCGTCACGCAGGCCTTCAGCATCCGGCACAATTTTGATCACATCACCGCTGGGCACAGCGGTGAACCCGTGGACCCTTAATACCGACAGAAAAAGGTTATAGATTTCGTCTGGATTCATTTCCTGATTGGAAATGACATTCACCGTAACTTCCTGGACCCGGGGATCAAGCACAAAGTTCTTGCCGGTGATCTCTGCCACTGTCGCCACCAGCGACTGCAGGCTGGCATTTTCTAGATTGAGTTTGCCAGGTTGACTGTTCACCGACAGCGTCGTAACGAGCATCACCAGAGCGACTACAGTAGGTCTAAAACGTTGTTTCAGGGAAAGGGAAATAGTCAATTAATTGCCCAGTTGGTTAGCGTCAATGTTCAAAGTCATGTCTCTGCCGTCCCGCTTCAGACGCACCGCGAACTGCGACTGGGATTTGAGCTGGGTCAGCAACTCAAAAGAGCGTGCGGGGTTATCCAGCGGCACGCCGTTGACTTCAGTGATGATATCGGTATTTCGAAGGCCGAGGCGGGAAAAAATAGCACTGTCCCGGCCAGCCTGCAGGCGCACCCCCACGGGTTTTCCGTTTTCCAGGTAGGGCAACACCCTCACCTGCCGAGCCAGCTCAGCAGGATCAATCCGCAAACTGGTCTGAACGTTCTGCCAATCTACCTGGCCATTGCCTGTCGGCACCGAGGTGCTGCGAATTCCGGGCATGGCGGCGGTGCCGACCACAGGCCGACGTTGAGCTCGAGGACGGCGATTTCTGGCTGGAGGGTTTTGTTCGTCCCGCAGGCGCAAGGTTTCAAACCGGCCTTGGTGAACGAGTACCACGCGATCAGTGTAAACCTCATGCAGGGTTGCCGAACCCGGTAACTCTTCGCCGATGTTGTAAAACCCATCACCCTCACTATCAACCACAATGGCGATACCGTCTTTGGGATCATCCGACGCCAGCGTGCCGCGCAACAATAGATCCAGGCTGGTTTCCGGAGCATCGAAAGCGCCGCCGACCGGCAAGGTCATGCCAGACTGTCCAAACAGGTGCAGCCCGGCGAGATCTACCCGTTTCGCCGCCGGCAGATTTTGCACCGTACCGAGCACCGGTGGAGTCGATGGGTCCGTTGGTGACAGGTCGGCCAAGCGCCATATCAAACCCGCAGCCTGCCAAATGACGATGGCAATGGCACTGAGCAACACCAGCCAGCCAATGATAAAGGCGGCAGCTTGGGCAGGATCGCGCTCTGAGATTCGGGAAAACATGACCTGCGATGGTAGCGTAAAGCAGGCCCGGCGGGAATCCGGCATGGAATCCGCCTGGCATTGCTTTGGAGAGTTGCTATACGTCTAAGTTATTGACATTTAACGCATTTTTCTCGATAAACTCTCGCCTGGGCTCTACCACATCGCCCATCAAGGTGCTAAACAGATCGTCTGCCGCTACCGCGTCTTCGATGGTGACTTTCAACAGCCGACGGGTTTCAGGGTTTACGGTAGTATCCCACAGCTGTTCCGGGTTCATTTCGCCCAGGCCCTTGAAGCGCTGAATGGTCTGGCCACGCTTTGCCTGTTCCATCAACCAGGCCTCCGCCTCGCCAAAGCTGGAAACCTCGGTGCTTCGATCACCCTGGAACACCTCAGCGCCCGGTTGAATCAAACCCGATATCTGCTCTCCCAACTCCATCATGGCGCGGTAATCGGCGCCGTCGAAAAACTCCGGTGGCAAAAGACGTTGGGTGCTGACGCCATGGGTGTATTCGTGAACCACCAGTCCGTCGCCGGTAATCTCAACCTCATAACGATCACTGGGACCGGTGTCGGCGTTCAATAGGGACGACAGTTCTTCAGCCCAGTCGGTCATTTGCTGGGGCTGATCAAATCCAGTGGCATCGAGTTTTTTCACCCCAAGCAATGATTGAAGTACGCTCGCACTGTAATAGTTGGACAGTCTTCGAATGCTGCGTTGAACCGCTTGAAACCGCTTCATTAAGGTTTCAAGCCCCGTTCCGGTCAGCGCTGGCGCATCCGCATCGTAGACCAGTCGAGCATCATCAAGAGCTCGGGCCAGTAAATATTCGCTCAGTTCTGTATCGTCTTTCAGATACTGCTCCTGTTTACCGTGTTTGATTTTATACAGCGGCGGCTGACCTATATAAATATGTTCTCTTTCAATGAGTTCGCGCATTTGACGATAGAAAAAAGTGAGCAGCAACGTGCGAATGTGGGAGCCATCCACGTCCGCGTCGGTCATGATGATAATACGGTGATAACGCAGCTTTTCCGGGTCAAATTCTTCTTTGCCGATGCCGCAGCCCAGGGCGGTGATCAATGTACCGACCTCTTGAGAACCCAACATTTTATCGAAGCGGGCTTTTTCTACGTTGAGAATCTTACCCTTGAGTGGCAACACCGCCTGATATTTCCGGTTTCTGCCCTGTTTGGCCGAACCTCCCGCCGAATCACCCTCCACCAGAAACAATTCACACAGCGAGGGGTCTTTTTCTTCGCAGTCTGCAAGCTTGCCAGGCAAACCCGCAATATCCAGCGCGCCTTTTCGGCGCGTCATTTCCCGCGCTTTCCGAGCGGCTTCCCGGGCCCGAGCAGCATCGACGGCTTTGGCGGTAATCGCCTTAGCTTCTTGAGGGTGTTCCAGGAGGAACTCAGCCACTTTTTCGCTGACAGCTGATTCCACCACTCCCTTAACCTCTGAACTCACTAATTTGTCTTTGGTCTGAGAGGAGAACTTAGGATCAGGGACCTTTACCGATAACACCGCGATTAGCCCTTCTCGACAATCGTCGCCTGACAACTGAACTTTCGCATTCTTGGCGGCTGTTTCTGTGTATTGATTGATGGTTCGGGTTAAGGCTGCACGAAATCCTGCCAGGTGTGTACCGCCATCTTTCTGAGGAATGTTATTGGTGAAACAAAAAACGCTTTCCTGGTAGGCATCGGTCCACTGCAATGCGGCCTCGACGGCCGCTTCGGGAGCATCGGTGGAGAAACTTATCACCGTTGGGTGTAACGCGGCCTTCTTGCCACTCAGGTGTTCAACAAATGAACGGATACCCCCCTCATACTCAAAAGTGTCCTGTTTTCCCGAGCGCTGATCATTCAACTCAATCCTTACGCCAGAGTTCAGAAAGGACAGCTCACGGAGCCGTTTGGCCAGTATTTCGTAGTGAAATTCAGTATCAGCAAAGATCTCTGTGCTGGGCCAGAACGATATCGTGGTTCCTGTGCGGGTGGTGTCGCCTGTGGCCGTCAACGGCGTTTTCGGTACACCCAGCTGGTATTCCTGCTCGTGGACTTTGCCTTCCCGATGAATTCGCATTTCCAGCTTTTCGGACAGCGCGTTCACCACCGACACACCGACACCGTGCAATCCGCCGGACACTTTATAAGAGTTGTCGTCAAATTTTCCGCCGGCGTGCAGCACGGTCATGATGACTTCCGCTGCAGACTTTCCCTCTTCCTCATGAATATCCGTCGGAATCCCCCTGCCGTTGTCTCTAACGGTGATGGAATTGTCAGCCCGAATAATGACCTTAATTTGGTCACAATGGCCGGCGAGGGCTTCATCGATGGAATTGTCCACCACCTCAAACACCATGTGGTGCAGTCCTGTGCCATCGTCGGTATCGCCGATGTACATTCCTGGCCGCTTGCGGACGGCGTCCAGGCCCTTGAGCACCTTAATGTTGGAGGAATCGTATTGTTCTGTCATTTTGTCTCTCGAAGGGCCCCGCCCTATTGTCAGCGGTCAAATGCTGCCGGATACTTTCCCGGTTCTCGGGGCAAAAACGGTGATGGGTTCTGCGAGCCGGGTTCGTCGAACTGATCCAAACGGACTCGCTGGGTTCTATCGCAGGATTATACCAGTTCTGAAACTCGACCTTGTTCCACGTGAAACACTTTGTCAGCCCCTCCTGGAACTACGCCAGCGGGACACGCATTTCCGGTCACCCATACTTGACCGCCGATGGTCCGGACCAATTCAATAATCGATTGCTGGTGCTCCTTATCGAGCTCCGAAGGCAAATCATCAAACCCCATCACTGGCACCTCGCCGGCGGAAGCCATCACCTGTACCTGCGACAGCAACAGAGATAGCGCGATCATTTTTTGCTGGCCGCGAGACAGTCGCCCAGCAATGCGTTGATTATGAAGAACCATTCGCAGGTCGGCCCGATGCGGACCACGGCTCGTATATCCCAACTCTCTGTCCTGAACCAGGCAGTCTTTTAGTGCGTCGGCAAAAGACTGATCTTCGGGCCAACCCTGGGCCAAAGTTAATGACAGTCCCGCTAAGGTTGGTGCAAATGACGCGAGATACTGTTGGCTTTGGCCAGCAATTAGTGTGGCTTGTTGGGACCGGTAATCAGCAATGGCTTCCCCATGTTCGATTAACTCGCTGTCCCACACTCCAATTTCGTTGAGTCCGGCGCCACTTCGGATGGACGCATTACGTTGCTTTAACGCGTTGCGATACCGACGCCAATGGTGAATAAAACGACGTTCCACGTGGAACACACCAAAATCTAGGAACTGACGGCGATCCTCTGGCACCCCATCCACCAACCGGTGCAGCCCTGGGTGGAATACACAAAAAGGCAGCTGTTCAGCCAATAGAGCTAAAGACTTGAGTGATACGCCATTTGCCTTTGCCCGCCATTCGGGTCCCTCCCGCTCCAAACCCAAAACACGTCGGTCACCCGGCTCGGTTTCCAGATCAACAACAATAACGGCTTTTCTAGAATCCCGATTCAGGTACTCATGCCTGCCACTACCAAGAAAGGAACGACCACGACTCAGACAATGAAGCGCTTCCAGCACGCTGGTTTTACCCGCGCCGTTTTCACCGACAAATACATTCAGACCAAGGCCTGGGGAAATATCGATATCCGCCAAATTGCGAATACCGCCTACCCGCAACCTGGTGATGCGGGTCATGAAGGGCTTTTACTTTTCGCCGTGAACTGCCGCAGTATGACTACAGTCTCAGTGGCATCACCACATGGCGAGCGTGTTCGGATTCCGGGGACTTACACAAACAGCTGCTATTGGCGTCACGAAAACACAATTGAATCTGTTCAGTTTCCAAAGCGTTTAAGGCATCTAATACATAATTCACGTTGAACCCAACGGCCAATTGTTCAACCTCGCATTTCACCTCAACCTCTTCGACAGCCTCTTCCTGCTCCGGGTTGTGGGCCACGATTCGCATACTCCCGGGAGCCAACTCCAAACGCACGCCCCGGTACTTCTCGTTAGATAGGATCGCTGCACGATGCAGAGCATCACGAATTTGGTCTCGTTCCCCTTCAACGATAAGATCCGCTCCCATGGGTACCACCGCCTCATAGTCGGGGAATTTACCGTCGATCAATTTGGAGGTGAACGTGCCATCGTCCAAGGCAACGCGGACATGGGACCGTCCAAACTGAACAGTAATCGGGTCATCTTCATTTTCCAGCAGGCGTTGCAATTCCAGCACGCCCTTACGTGGAATGATCATCTGTCGCACGCTGTCCATCGCCAGATCAGCATCAACGTCGGTGATCGCCAACCGATGACCATCTGTCGCCACACACCGCAACATCCCTTCACGCAGTTCTAGCAGTAGCCCGTTCAGGTAATACCGGACATCCTGATTGGCCATGGCAAAGGCCGTACCCTCAATAATACGCTTAAGATCACCCTGTTTAATCTGAACCGATTCGCCTACTTCCACATCTTCGATCACCGGAAATTCGTTGGCGGGTAATGTTGCCAGCGTAAATCGCCCCTTCCCAGCTCTAATGGTGGCTTTCTCCGCAGCGAAATCCAAATCCAGCCGGGTGCCATCTTGCAAAGCCTTACAGATATCCAGCAGCTTTCTTGCCGGGACCGTTACCTCGCCATCTCGTTCAACCTCCACGCCCACGGAAGCCGTGAGCTCAACTTCAAGATCAGTACCGGTCATCATGACTCGATTGTCTGCAGCGCGAACCAGGAGGTTGGAAAGCACCGGTAGGGTCTGGCGTCTCTCCACAACGCCGGCCACCTGAGTTAACGGGCGCAAAAGAGCTTCTCGCTGGATGCTGAATTTCATAGGTGACCTTTGCTTATGATTATATTAAATAAAAACAACAGTAATAATAAGTCCAGAAATAACTGGAACAACACTTAAAACTCTATTAAATTCAATGTTTTACACCATTATTGGTGGTGGAAAACTGCTCTGTCATCCGGTGGATAACATGGGGATAACTCAATAACGCCCTGCTGTCCCCAAATTATCCACAATTTATCCACCAGTGAATACAAGTTGATGTGGAAAACCTTCGATTCAGCCAAGTTATTGCGCGGTTTTGCACTATTGGGTCAACTGTCGAAGGAGTTTCTCGTAGTCTTCGTTGATCCGGCCGTCGCTCTGGCGCAATTCATGAACTTTGCGATAAGCATGCAATACGGTGGTGTGGTCTCGGTCGCCAAACGCCGACCCTATGGCTGGCAAGCTGTGGTCGGTCAATTCCTTGGCAAGAGCCATGGCAATCTGTCGAGGCCTCACTAATATGCGGGTCCGTCGCTTGGACAGTAGATCGGCCATGCGGATATTGAAGTAATCAGCCACCGTTTGTTGAATATTGTCGATGGTTACCTGCCGTTGATGGACTGATAGCAAGTCGCGCAGTGCTTCCTTGGCGAAACCCGCGGTAATGGCCTTACCCGAAAAGTGGGCATGGGCACATAGGGTATTCAGTGCGCCTTCCAGTTCCCGCACGTTGGATTGCACACTGCGGGCAATCAGAAAAGCCACCTCTTCACTGAGCTGCAAGCCATTCTCACTGGCTTTGGCCATCAAAATGGCCGCGCGAGTTTCGAAGTCTGGCGGCTCTATGGCAATACTTAAGCCCCAGCCAAATCGGGATTTTAGCCGCAGCTCCAGGCCATCTACTTCTTTTGGGTAGCGGTCGCAGGTCAAAATTACCTGCTGCTTACTTTCTAATAAGGTATTGAAAGTATGGAAGAAAACTTCCTGGGAGGTACCCTTGTTTGCGAGAAATTGAATATCATCAATCAGCAGGGCGTCAGCGGACCGATAACGGCGATTAAAATCGTCGATCGATTTATGTCGCAGCGCCTGAACCATGCCTGAAACAAACTGTTCCGAGTGCAGATACATCACCCGCGCTTTGCCGTTGTCGCGCAATTGATTGCCCACCGCGTGCAGGAGGTGGGTCTTACCAAGCCCGGTCCCGCCGTAAAACAGCAGCGGGTTATACGCGCTGTTGCCCGGATTCTCTGCCACCTGCAACGCTGCCGCGTGGGCCATTTCGTTGGATTTGCCCAAGACAAAATTATCAAACCGGTACGCCAGATCCAGATTACTGGCCCCGCGAGGGTCAGAATCTGCTGACGTCCCATCAGGTGACGATTCCTCTAGCTGTTCTTCTGCACCATGAGCAGACCCAATATTGACGACCACCGTTACTGGAGAGCCTGCAAGGTGGTTCAGAATCTGTTCAATCAGCAGGAGGTGTTTTTCCCGCAACGTATTGAGCACAAAGGAATTAGGGGCGAGGAGCGACATGGATCCATCTTCGTAGCGCGCCTGTAGCGGACGAATCCACATATTCATTTCCTGCCCGCTCAGTTCACCTTCCAGGCGACTGACACATCGGGTCCACAGCTCATCGCCGCTCACAGGTTTTTCATCAATGGCTTTCCGAAGTCTGAACCGACCAGGAATGCCGATCGGGCCGACCAGTCTAACGCTGGCGCAACCCCCTCACCAAGAGCGAAGGGTAAAGAATGCCCGATCGGCGCGAAAAAGTTCCTCGAAACCACTGGCATACAGGCCTTTTTTCAGTTGACACTGGACCGCCACCGCCGGTATCCTTTCGCTCCTTTTGACACGGCCCGGCCCAACGCCCATGGCGTCGCAGCAGGTCGTGTTTTTGTATGCGCGATATCAACAGGTACAGTTAAATGAAACGCACATTTCAGCCCAGTCGGCTAAAGCGCGCCCGAACGCACGGGTTCCGATCACGCATGGCTACCCGCAGTGGTCGCGCCATTATTAATGCGCGACGCGCGAAAGGCCGTAAGCGCCTCGCCGGTTAATGGTTTCGCCGCTGAAACTGATCAGCGGCGCACGTCAGTCCCATGGACGAACAGTTTGGACGCGATCAACGCATCCTAACCGGAAGCGATTACCGTAGAGTCTTTGCCAAGCCCAAACGGGTATCTGGCCGAGCATTTACGGTTCTTGCCTGCCCTGGCAGCACCGAACACGGTCGATTGGGGTTAGCAGTGTCCAAAAAAGTGGATAAGCGAGCGGTGAAGAGAAATCAGATCAAGCGCCTCGTACGGGAAACCTTTCGACGCAACGCCATCCGACGCAGCCCCATTGATCTTGTCGTCATTGCACGAACAGACGCGGCCAAAATGCCGGCGGATAAACTGATCGAACAGCTGCGCCAACACTACGATCGAATTGTGCGTCAGTTTGATCAGCCGACGGTCAACGGGGAATCCGCCCCCGCTTGATCGACCTTTTGTTAACTGATCCGCCAACGTGCGTTCCAGGCTGCTGACACTAATATGCCCAATACCCGTCTGTTTCTGTTGATTGCCCTAGGGGCCTGTAGCTATCTGATCTATCAGCAATGGCAGATTGACTACGGTCCGCCGCCCACGGCTCCAGCGTTGACTGGAGAAAATACCCAGATTCCGACCGCGGCCGATGCCATACCCGATGTCTCCAGCGCGCTGCCTGCTGTGGCAGCGGGATCTGACGACGTGCCCGTCCCGGCGGTAGGGGCTGCCCCGGCGCCGGAACTGGCCTCGGTAGATGACGACGCCCAGACCATTCGCGTTGTGACCGATGTGCTCGATGTCACCATCAGCACCCGAGGCGGCGCGGTGGTAGCAGCAACCTTGCTCGACTATCCGATCAAACTGAAACAGCCCGATATCAAAGTTGAATTGCTAAGCCAACAGGCGGCAACCGCATTCAGCGCTGAATCCGGACTTGTCAGCAATACTCACCCAAGCGCAGATCATAGTCAGATTTTCAGCGCTGAGCGATCCAACTATGAGTTGGGCGGCAGTGACGAGTTGGTGGTTCCGTTGACGTGGACTTCTGGTGACACCCAGGTCGTCAAAACCTACCGCTTTTCTCGCGGCGCTTACGCCATCGATGTTCAACAGACGCTTACCAATAATTCCGCCACCGAGTGGGTAGGCAGCGGTTATCAACAATTGGTTAGGCGACCACCGCCAGAGGTAGACGGAAGCGCTTTTAGCAATCCAGAACGATACAGCTTCTTGGGTACCGGTATCTACACGGCGGCCAGTAAATACGAAAAATTTGATTTCGAAGATCTAGACGACTCGATGGAGTCCCGGGAGGGTCAATCTGCGTGGGCAGCGATGGTGCAGCACTACTTTCTCACCGCCTGGGTGCCGCCCGCCGAGCAAATAACCAAACTGGAAGCCCAGTCGGTTAGCGCCAATCGATACCGGGTAAGAACGGTAAATCCTGTCACCCGAGTGGCACCCGGTGAAGTGGGGTATTTCCCTACCACGCTATTTGTTGGTCCTAAACTGCACGATCAAATCGAACCGTTAGCCGAGGGGTTGGTTCTGACCGTCGATTACGGCATTTTCACCCCCTTTTCGAAAATCCTGTATTGGCTGCTGGATAAAATTCACTCGCTGACGGGCAACTGGGGGTGGGCGATCGTGCTGTTGACCGTGTTGGTGAAAGCCATGTTTTACAAGCTGTCTGAAGCGCAATATCGCAGCACTGCCAAGATGCGTAAGCTGCAGCCGCGCATCCAGCAGCTGAAAGAACGTTTTGGCGACGACAAGCAGAAATTCAACGTGGCCATGATGGAAATCTACAAAAAGGAAAAGGTCAATCCATTAGGTGGTTGCCTGCCTATCCTGGTCCAGATACCGGTGTTTTTTGCTCTCTACTGGGTGTTGCTGGAGAGCGTCGAACTGCGTCAGGCAGATTTCATGTTGTGGATCTCCGACCTAAGCTCTCCTGATCCGTACTTCATACTGCCGGTGATCAACGGCGCGGCGATGTTCCTGACCACTAAGCTGTCACCCAACCCGGCGGCGGATCCGATTCAGCAGAAGATTTTCCTGGCCATGCCCATCGTGTTTTCGGTGATGTTTGCCTTTTTCCAGGCGGGCCTGGTGCTTTACTGGACGGTCAACGCCGTGTTGTCCCTGGCCCAGCAGTGGTTTATCACCAAACGGGTTGAGGCCAGCGGCTGACCTTGCCCGACGGCGACAGCATTGCCGCCATTGCCACCGCTCCCGGAGCGGCGGGCATTGGCATCGTACGAATATCCGGCCCTGCTGCACTGGATCTACAGCGTACCTTAACTGGGCACCAACTCGCTCCCAACCAAGCTCGGTATTTGCCTGTCTATGACCGTGCTAAACAGGTACTTGATCAGGCGGTCGTAGTGTATTTTGCCGCGCCCCACTCCTTTACCGGTGAGCACGTGCTGGAACTTCAGGGCCACGGCGGCCCAGTCATCATGCAGATGCTGTTGCAGCGAGTGTTTGAACTCGGCGTTCGTCCCGCGGGGCCCGGTGAGTTCAGTCAGCGGGCGTTTCTCAACAATAAACTGGATTTGGCTCAGGCTGAAGCCATTGCCGATCTGATCAATGCGTCCACAGAAACCGCGGCCCGCGCGGCTACTCGATCCCTGGCTGGTGAGTTTTCGCTAAAGGTCAGCGAGCTCCTGTCAGATCTCACGGAACTTCGGGTGTTTGTGGAAAGCGCCATCGATTTTCCCACTGAAGAAATTGACTTTCTGGGAGAAGCGGCGCTGGATCAAAAGCTGGCCGCATTGAACCAGTCGTTAAGCGCCTTAACGATGGCGGCAAAAAACGGTGCCGCGCTGCGTGATGGACTCACCCTCGCTATCGTCGGCCCACCCAACGCCGGAAAATCCAGCCTGCTTAACGCTCTCAGCGGCAGGGATAGCGCTATCGTCACCAACATCCCAGGTACCACCCGGGATGTTCTTCGCGAGCAAATACATATCGAGGGTGTGCCCATTCACTTAGTGGACACCGCCGGTTTGCGCGATAGCGACGACACGGTTGAGCGTGAAGGCATTCGCAGAGCTATGACTGCGGTGGATAGTGCGGACCATGTGCTGGTGATGGTCGACGACAGCAACCCAGATTCGGCCATGCCCCAGCTACCCGAATCATCACCGCCGCAAACCCTGGTCCGCAATAAAATTGATCAATCGGGAGCGTCAGCCAAAGAGACCAGTGATAGCATTTGGCTGTCGGTAAAAACCGCTGACGGTCTGGATTTACTGCGTCAACGCCTGCTCAGACTGGCGGGCACCAGTCCGGTACAAGGCGGCCAGTTCAGTGCCCGAACTCGTCATTTGAACGCCCTGGACCAAGTGGCCGAACACCTGCACCAGGCCACCTCGATGCTCGGCGCCGATCTACCCGGCGAGCTGCTAGCTGAGGAGCTGAGGCTAGCCCAGAACTGCCTGGCTGATATCACGGGTGAATTTCTGCCTGACGACCTTCTGGGTGAGATATTTTCCAGTTTTTGTATCGGAAAATAACGCCACACCTGTCCCTGCACGCCCGATCCATGGCCACCACAGATATGCTGTATGCCATCACCGGTCGGCGGGCACTGCCAACACATCGCAATTCAGCGCCGGTATCACTTCTCTGGCGGTACTGCCGATTAGCAGTTCTGTCAGACGAAGACGGGAAAACACGCCCAGTACCGCCAATCCGGCGTCAGCCAGGCCGCCGAATCCCCGTATCAGCGTAGCGGGTTCAACGGGCGCAATGGTCATGGTTAACGGGCTGTCAGTGAAATCGCGAATCCGTTGTTCGATTTGGTCAGTTCGGTGTTGTTCACTGTTGTCGTCAGACCGGGGGTCAACCCCCATCGCATGGTGCACCTTTACCTCATGGGCGAATTCTTGAAGGGCTATAGCCCACCGCAACACTTCGACGTCGGCTTTGCTGTGGGCGCTGTTCGGTGAGGCCGGATCCACAAACGCGCCAATTTTAGCTTGAGTGGGCCATGGCCTGTCTCGCACCAGCCAAACGGGAATTTCGCTGGCGTGCAAAATTCGCCATTCGGCAGCGCTCAAGCGGTGGGCGTCTCGGGTCGACAACATCACCAGGTCAGGCCAGTCCGTCTCAATGGCCTGACGAACGCCGCGGTCAAATGGATGGGCCCATTGAGCACTGGTAGAAATGGAGACGGTTCCCGTGGCGCTCATCGGGCAGCGGATCTCCTCTAACAATTCCTCAGCCTGGTGTTTCAGGCTATGTTGCAGATGATCGCCGTCGGCAATATGAAACAGGTCGAAGTTTGCAGTCGGTTCATAAACGACCGCGTGCAGCCTGAGCTCAGCGTCCAAAGCTTTCGCCAAAGCAAACGCTCGCTCGCAAGCGGGCTGATGGGAGCGAGTGGGATTGGCGATCGCCAGAATTTTCTTGATGGTAGCCAACGCAATCACTCTCCGTTAATGGTGTGACCCAATTGTCCATCGCAAAACGATCACCCACCATTCGAAATACTACGTATCGTAATCTGGGTTTACCGTGGTTGCGGTTTTGCGGCTTGGCCGTTTGGTGCTTCACAAAACCATCGGACGGGCGCAAAATTGGCCCGCGGCTTTTCCGCCGCTGATGAACTGGATCAACGCTGATTGCCGAGGCTGTTTACAGCGGTCAGGCAGGGGACAATATGCTCGCGCTTAACGTCAAAAATCTGGAAAAAACGTACGCCAACGGCACCCGTGCACTGGACGGCGTCAGTCTGTCGGTGGAGGAGGGAGACTTCTTTGCTCTGCTGGGGCCTAACGGGGCGGGCAAGTCTACGCTGATTGGCATTATCAGCTCGCTCGTAAATCCCACCGGTGGCGACGCCGAGATTTTCGGTATCAGCGTGGAACATCAACGAGCGCTGGCGATGTGCCAATTGGGTCCAGTGCCCCAGGAAATCAACTTCAACTGGTTTGAAAAGCCGCTGGACATCGTGGTGAACCAGGCCGGTTACTACGGCATTCCCCGGGCCCAGGCTTATCAGCGGGCCGAAGAGCTGCTGGAAAAGCTCAAGCTGTGGGAAAAGCGCAACGTAATAGCGCGTACGCTTTCTGGCGGCATGAAACGGCGTTTGATGATTGCCCGAGCGATGGTCCATCAGCCCAGGTTACTCATTCTTGATGAACCCACCGCGGGCGTCGATATCGAAATCCGCCGCGCCATGTGGGAATTCATTAAAGAGATTAATGAACAGGGCACCACGGTGATTCTCACCACCCATTACCTGGAAGAGGCCGAAGAGCTGTGTCGCAATATCGCCATTATTGACCACGGGCGAATTGTGGAAAATACCTCGGTACGGGAACTGCTGACTCGTCTGGACGTAGAGACCTTTGTGCTGGATTTGGACAAAGACCTGCAGGCACCGCCGCACATTGAAGGGTACGTTACCCGTCTCCGAGACCCCAACTGCATCGAGGTTGAAGTACCCAAAAGCCGCGCCCTGAACCGGGTGTTTGATCATTTAAACCAACAGCAGCTGCGGGTCATGTCCATGCGCAACAAGAGTAACCGGCTGGAAGAATTGTTTATGCGGCTGGTGGAGAAACCCAATGAGTAACGACGCGACGGACGCCGCTGTTGCCGCCAGCAACGACGCGCTGATCAAACCCACCAGCCAGACGGCCTGGGTGGGGTTCATGACCATCGTGCGCAAGGAAATTACCCGAATCCTGCGGATCTGGGTACAGACCATTGTGCCGCCGGCAATCACGATGACGCTCTACTTCGTGATCTTTGGCAATTTGATTGGTCAGCGGATCGGCACCATGGACGGCTTTAACTACATGGACTTCATTGTTCCGGGCCTAATCATGATGAGCGTAATTACCAACTCCTACGGCAATACGGTGAGTTCATTTTTTGGCGCCAAGTACGGCAAACACGTGGAAGAGATGCTGATCAGTCCACTGCCGGTGGTTGTCATTTTGGCAGGCTACGTAAGCGGCGCGGTGTTTCGCGGTCTGCTGGTGGGCATGGTGGTGCTGGCGGTGTCGCTATTTTTCACCGACATTCAGGTGGCCCATCCAATGGTGACCGTGTCGGTGGTGCTGATCACTGCGGTGATCTTTGCCTTGGCTGGAATGCTGAACGCCATTTTTGCCAACAAGTTTGATGATATTTCCATCATTCCAACCTTTGTCCTTACCCCATTGACCTATCTCGGCGGGGTCTTTTACTCCATCTCGTTACTGCCAGACTTCTGGCAAAAAGTGTCGTTGGCCAACCCGATTTTGTACATGGTCAATGCGTTCCGCTACGGCATATTGGGCGTAAGCGACGTCAGCCTGCCCGTGGCCTACACCGTCTCCGCGGTCTTTGTGCTGGGGTTAGGCAGCCTATGCCTGATATTGCTAACGCGCGGTGTGGGGCTTCGTTCCTGACGATAGGCCGCTAGCCAGGCGGTTCATCCAGATCAAAAAATGCCTGCGCCGTGGCGACGGTGGAGGCTGCGGTAACCTCGGCTTCCTCGCCTCGGCAGCGAGCCACCTCGCGCAATATATGTGGCAGGTGCATAGGTTCATTGCGCCGGCTTTTCGGTTTGGGTTTGAGGTCCCTGGGCATCAGATAGGGGGAATCGGTTTCTACCATCAGCCGGTTGGCTGGAATGCTGGCAACAAGGTCTTTTAGATGCGCGCCGCGGCGTTCGTCGCAAATCCAGCCGGTAATACCGATGTGCAGATCCAGATCCAGATAATCTGACAGTGCTTTTGCGGTGTCGGTAAAGCAGTGCACTACCGCCTGGGACAGGTGATCCCGGTATTCACGCATGATGGCCAAGAAATCGTCGTGGGCATCACGCTGGTGCAAAAATGCGGGTTTGCCGCTGGTCACGGCGAGTTCGAGCTGAGATTCAAAAGCATACTTCTGCTTCGGCCTGGGCGCCAGGTCGCGAAAATAATCCAGCCCCATTTCCCCGGCTGCTTTTACTTCCGGACATTGAATAATCTCGGCAAAATCTTCCGCCATCCTGGCATCAAAGGCTTCTGCGTAGTGGGGATGATTCCCGCAGGTGGCAAAAAAATAGCCCGGATATTTTTTGGCCAAGGCCAGCGCGTCTGCACTGCCCTGACCGCTGGCGCCGGTGATCATCATTTGAGTGACGCCGGCATCTTTTGCGCGGGCAATCACCTGATCTAAATCTGGGGCAAAGGATTCGTGGGTGAGGTTCGCGCCAATATCGATGGTTTTCATAGTGATAGTATGAACGTCTAAGTTATTACTGGAAACAGCAGCGCTGATGACATAGAATCGGCTCGCCTTCTCAAGGAAGGCTGGCAATAGAGCCAGATAAGGCCAATTTGTACCACCCGCAGTCAGTCCCAACGGTGCAAATTGATGAACACACAATCAAGGCCCCAGCCAACGTGCGCTGATGGCCGGAGGACTGACATTCATGGCGAGCGAACGCCTTACTTCTTTAGAAAAAATGATCATCCAGGTGGCAGACGCATTCTCGGATCTGCTGGTGGCTGAACAGGTTTCTGTAAAACGTTTCTCTGATCTGGTCTTTGCTGGCGCTGTTCAAGCGCTAAAGAAAAAAGGCCTTAGCATGCAGGAAATTATTTCCCATTCCGGTGCGGCCGCTAAGACCGTTAAGAAATATCTGCGCGACGAATACCACGACAAAAAAGGCGACATTTTGGTTGTCCGGTTTTTGTCGGGTTGGGCTGCCGATACGGAAATGCCCAAGGAGCTATCGTTAAGTGGCGAGAACTTCCCGGACTGGCAAAGCGTGTGTTCCCGCCACGGCGGTGAGCTGACGCCCAACTTCCTGAAGCGGACTCTATTGGCCTCGGGCAATATCGCTATTCGAGGGGATCGGGTTTCGCTAGTTACGGAAACTTATGCCAACAGTGGTCATTCTGGCACCACTTATGAGTACGTGGGTTGGGTGTTATCCCACCACATCAAGACGATTTCTCACAACGTGAATCACCCCACCGATCCGCTGCTGGAACGCACGATTTACGGCTTTCAGGTAAAGCCAGAACGGCGAGACGAGCTGCGCGAATTCTGGCGCGAGGAGCTTTCTGTGGCGTTGGCCAAGGCTCGCGAGTCGGCTCGGGAAAAGGGTTTTTACGACACCGCCTTGCCGAAGGATAACGAGGTGGGCGTGACCATGTTCATGTGGGACGAACAGGTACCGACCTGATAAAACTCCTGGTGATCACTTAGGTGACTACCGGGACGACTACCAGGACGGTTACGAGGACGATTCTCAGAGCAATCACCTTACCAATTCGCCCTCAAGTAAGACACACGAAGGTCCGCTAGCCCGTTTTCGGGTAGCGGGCCTTCGTTCATTCCCGATTCAGCCCTACCTGCCATAATACGAACTCCTATTATTGCGGACGCGTGGATATGAGCGCTTACAAAACGTCTCTCCTGATACTCATTGGGCTTGCTATGTCGTTGGCCACAGCGACGGCCCAGATCATTACTCAGGCCTATGAGCCCGAGAGCGGCTTTTACTGGAACCCGGATCAACCCGGTCGGGGCTTCGCAATTGAAGTGCAGGATCGTCAGGTATTTCTCACAATCTATACCTACACCGAGGAGGCCAACCCCGCTTTGCGTGAACCGCTGTGGTTCAGCGCTATCGGCAATCTCACTGCCAGCACCACAGGGTCGGTGACCTACCAGTTCAACGATGAACTGGTGTTTTCCGAAGACGGTCAGTGTTTGAATTGCGAGTTTCGCGATCCGATCAGCACCTTTACCGGACGCCCGCTGTCACTCACCTTCAACAGTTTGACCACCGGTCAGCTGGTCATTGATGGTGAGGTGATCCCCATTCAGCGATTTTGGTATTCCGCGTCCATCGACGATCCCTTTCTGGCAATGCAGGGTCAGTGGGCGATCGTTACCGACTGCACCGCCCCCATTAACAACAGTTGTTTCCCCAGTGATGTCAACGTTCAGCCGTTTGAAGCGGATTTTCTGACCCTGGACTTTGTCACCGGCAGTGGGACCAACAGCAGCACCGAAGGCCTGAGGGGCGCCACTAACATCGAGGTGGCTGGCGACTACGATCCCGTGGATAACCTGTTTATCATCGTGGTGGCAGAAACCACCGAAGAATTTCTCGCCTATGTGATTTTTGGCGAGGATTTTGGCACCACAAATTTCAGCGGAATTGCCGAGCGTTACACGCCCGGCGGGAGCATTTTTGGTGACGGCTTTCCCATGTTTGGACGAAAGGTCTCTGATCTGACCTTTACCGAGACCCTGAATCCGGCCGCTAAGAGCGGGACTGAATCTCGGGCCCCGACGGGACTCTCGCGCTCCAATGCCAATTCACTGACGCTTCTCAACGCGGCCAGAAAGCTAAAGCCCGGCGAGTCTGTTCCTGCTGCCGCGACCAAAGCCCAGAGGCTTGCTGGCGTCGGTCCGATGCTGAGAAACCTCGAAGCGCAAATTCAGGCGAAAAACTCGTCCCGCAGCAAAACGCCCTAGCCGTGTAACCAACAAACAGACTCGTGCGTCTAAAGATTGACCCGTAGTGAGAGTTCTTGTGTGCTAAGTCAAAATTGACCGTCACACCTTGCGGGTCTGGGGTAGTGCCTTGAAGAACAACGAGGGAGAGCGCTTCGCCTTGCCGGTTTTGTTGTTGGTTCGTCGCAAACATTGGCGAACTAATCTGCAATTCGGGGACCTAACCTCTTGTCGACATTTTCTGGCCACGAAATGGCCAGATTGTGGCAGCACGCTCACTCACCTGTTCTGAGGTCACACCACTATGGCATTAAAGATCACCCGCCCCCATCGAGCGCTGTTGTGGATGGCGGTGTTTTCCGCCGCCCTGACAACCCTGTTGATCGCTTTACGCGAACCGCTGCTGAACGCATTTCAGGCTAACGCTGCCTTTAACGGAGTCATCGTCGCCGTATTGGCGGTGGGTTTGCTGGTAACGCTCAAACAGGTGCTGGCGTTGTATCAGGAGGCACGCTGGATCGACGAGTTTCGGCGCAAGAACCCGGCTCGTAAAAACCGCGAAGAAACCCGCCTGCTGGCGCCCATGGCGCGGATGCTGGATCGTCACGACGAGGGCCAGTTCACTCTCTCTGCCGGGTCATTGCGCTCACTGCTCGATAGCATCCGTAGCCGGTTGGACGACTCAAGGGACATCAGCCGGTACCTGGTTGGACTGCTGATTTTTCTGGGATTGCTTGGCACATTCTGGGGTTTGCTGCTGACCATTGGTGATGTTGGTCGGGTGATCGGCGGTTTAAACCCGGAGGAAGGCGCTGGCGCGGCAGTATTTGAGCGACTCAAAGCCGGTTTGCAAGGACCCCTGGCCGGCATGGCCGTGGCGTTTTCCTCGTCGTTGTTCGGATTGGCCGGGTCATTGATCCTGGGATTTTTTGACCTACAGGCAGGCCACGCCCAGAACCGATTTTTTAATGACCTGGAAGAGTGGCTGTCCAGCGTTACCCGTTTATCTAGCGGCGCATTGCCCGGTGACGGCGAGGCCGGTGTACCGGCTTACGTGCAGGCACTGCTTGAACAAACCGCAGACGGTCTGGAGCGCATGCAGCGGGCGCTGGGTGACCAGTCCACCCATCGCAGCGAGTTGCACCATCAGCTGGCGACCCTCAACCGACATATGGCGGACATGGGCCAACAGATGCAGAAAGATGGTTTATCAGAAGACCTGCGCCAAGAGCTGCGGCTGTTGAACCGAACCTTAGCCGCCGCCCTGAGTCAGCGCGCCGAGCTGGAAGAACGATGAGGTTGCCGGTCAGCGGAGCACCACTGTGATGTCCAGCCGAGCCTCACGGCATCGACCGCTGGATATATGGCCCGGGTTTGTGGACGCCTTGGCCGCCCTGTTGATGGTGGTCATTTTTGTCTTATTGCTATTCACTCTTGGCCAGTACTTCTTAACCGACGAGCTGAGCGGCAAGCAGCGAGCCTTAGGCTTGTTGGAAGGCCAGGTAGCGGAGCTCAGCGAATTATTGGGGCTAGAAAAAACCACCACCGCCGAGCTTCAGCAACGTCTGGCGACTTTAAGCTCCACCCTGGCCAGCGCTCGGGAGGATAGTGCCGGCCTGCAGACGACCCTGACCGAGACTCGGGCTAGCCTTACCGCCAGTACCGATGCAGTCGCCACCCTGAATGCGGATTTGGCCGCCCTGACCGAATTGCGCGACAGCCTGCAAAAAGAGGTGGCAGACCTGGCCGGTGCGCTGGACACCAGTCGCCGGGAAACCACCGTGCAGATGGAAATGAGTGACGCTGCCCAGGCTCAGGTGGTGATGCTGAATCGGCAGATCCAGGCGTTGCGTCAACAGCTGACGGAAATATCTGGGGCGTTGGAGTTGGCCCAACAGGCCAACATGACCCAAAACGAGGAGATTGAAGATCTTGGCCGGCGTTTAAATTTGGCGTTAGCCACTCAGGTGAAAAAGCTGGAAAACTACCGCTCAGATTTCTTTGGCCGGCTGAAAACGGCCCTGGGAGACAACCCGGACTTACGCGTGGAAGGCGACCGGTTCGTGTTTCAGTCTGAACTGCTGTTTGCCAGCGGATTGGCCACGCTGGAAGACCAGGGCAAAGCCCAGGTCCGCCGCCTCGCCAGCGTTCTTAAAGACATTGAAGGTCAAATCCCTGACGACATCGACTGGGTGCTGCGAATTGATGGACACACCGACACCCGGCCCATTTCCAGCAATGCGTTTCCTTCAAACTGGGAGTTATCAACCGCCCGAGCGTTGGCCATCGTTCGTTACCTGGAAAACGTAGGCATCAATCCGCGACGTTTGGCTGCCACGGGTTTTGCCGAGTATCACCCTATTGACGCCCGTGACAATGAACTGGCTTTCGCGCGCAACCGCCGGATTGAACTGAAACTGACGGCCCGATGAAATGACGACTATGGCCAGGATTTTCTCGGTGGGGCTAACCCTGATGCTGGGGAGCTGCGCGAGCGCTCCGGACACATCACCCATGGCCGGTGAGCGATATTCGCTGGTACAAACCCAGGCCAGTCGGCGTGCCCACCGCATCTTCCCAATCCAGATTTATCGTATCGACGATAAAGAAGTGCGTGATGACCGGGCCCAGCATAAGCTCACGCCAGGTGAACATACTCTGCGTGCACGGGCCATCATCAACCGGGATCTGGTACCCGGGATCAGCCGCGACCTCTCAAGGGATGGGGCCCAGGAAATCACTCATAACTTTCAGTCCGGATATCGCTACTTTATTGGACTGAAAGCCGACAGTTCTCGACGAGAGGACTGGCATCTCGTGATCTGGAAAACCGAGGAAGTGAAGGCCGGCACCGTATCACTGGACCGAGAGTGATTGTCCCCAGTCAGGGCGCGTCTTCAAAGCCGTCCGCAAAGATCTGTTCTTGAGCGACCACTGCTGTCGCGGTCACGGAGAACGAATACAGCCCCTCATCGGCATCGTTGTTGACGACATTCACCACGGCACTGGCCGGGCCCGGGGCAGCGGGTAAAAAACTCAGCTGAAACGAGGTGGATTCGCCCTCGCTCAGCTCTGTATCGGACGGCTGGGTAACGCTGAAATTTGATCCCACCACCTCAACCGGCCCGGTCAGATTGATCGAACCGCTGCCCAAGTTGATGATCTCAAAGGTCTGTTGGCCGCTGGTGCCTATCATGACGTCACCGAGGTCCGTCCCGTTGTTGGACGCAGGGCTGTCGTCACCATCGCTGATGCTTTGGCCATTGCCGCTAACGTCAATTTCCGCAATCAATACTTCGAACTGCCCCAGGCTTCCAGGGGACACCGGGTTAGCGCCGGTCGTCGCGGTGTCGCGAACCTCATCAGCGTTCATGGTCACCGAATAGCTGCCGCCATCGGTGAAGTCCCAGGTACCGCCGGGTGGCAGCAAGGTGTACGTGACAGAGAGCGCGGATGCCGAGCCCGCCAGAGAAGTATTCTGAATCACCAGGGGGCCGGGCAACACCGTAATGTCACCGATATCGGGACTAAAAAAATCCACTTCCCCATCGAGGTCGGTATAGGTCACCGTCAGGTCATAACTGTCAGCGCCCGGGCTGGTGACGTTGGGTGCACTGCTCAAAGTCCGCAGCGGCGGAAACAGATCGACAAACTCCACGCTGCCGATGTCACACTCGGCGTTGTCGTCGCCATTGCCATCAATGGGCCTGGGCATGCCCGTTTGGTCATTGCTTGGACAGTCGGAGTTGTTACCTTGATCCACGATGGGCGATCCAGACAGGGGCGCATGGGTTTGGGTGGGCCCACCGTTGCTGGCTAACGGTCCGAGCATTGGGTCGCCAACCACCAGGTCGATGGCACCGGCGGCGCAGCTGCCGTCGCCGATCAAATTACTCAGGTTCTGATCCAGATCAGTGACCGCGTCCACACAGTCGGCTTCTGCCGATCCAGCGATTACCGTGTTGGTCATGGTCCAGTTATCGGTGCCATTGGCTTTGGTGATGCCATTGGGTGCGTTGTCCAGCAGTGTGCTGTTGACAATATTCATCGCAGAAAATGCATAAACCGCGGCGGGGTAAGGTGGAAACGCTGACAGAACCGACGTGTTGTTGCTCAAGGTGACGTTGGTCAGGGTACTGATACCCAGCTGGGCAGTGAAGATACCGGCCCCGTTATTGGCCGAATTGTTTGCCACCGTCGACTGGCTGAGGTTAAAGAAGTTGCGCATATACACCGCGCCGCCATAGGTCTGGGCCGTGTTGTTGACGAACGTGGTCTGGGTCAGATTGGCCGGGCCATAGCCGAACAAGCCGCCGCCCCTCTCTGCGCTGTTGTTTTCGAACACGCCTTCGGTCATTGCCAGATTGCCTGTCGATTGGACGAACAACGCCCCGCCAATACCCCCAGCATTGTTGTCGGCAAAATTCACGTCGTATAAACCCATCACGCTGCCAGTGGTGATGGCGCCGCCTCGTTGGCCGGCCTGATTCGCCGTGAAGCTGCTTTCGGTAATGGTGTTGGTATTACCGGATGCAAATATCCCGCCCCCATCTTCATCGGCGATATTGCCCTGTACCGTGATCGCCGACAGATTCAGGTTGCCGGTGAACGATGCAATGGCGCCGCCCTCGGCCCCCGCCGAGTTGCCGGAAAATGTTGTGCCGGTGGCCTGAACAGTGTTGTCAGAACGTATCCCACCCCCCGAATACTGGGCTGTGTTATTGGACACTGTGCCGCCCGATAGTGTGACTGAAAAGGAAAAGGGGCTGACATAAATGCCCCCGCCTGTTGCGGACGCGTTATCGGTAATATTGCTATCAATCACCGATAGCGAGCTGTTGTTTCCGCCCATGGCGCCACCGCTGCGGTTGGTGCTGTTGCTCGATACGCTGCTGTTTCTGATGGTTACTTGACCGCCAGTGCTGAACAACGCGCCACCTCGTCCGCCGAGATCCAGATCTCCAAGACTGGCCGAGTTATCGGTCAGCGTGCAGCTTTCGATCAATAGCTCATCAGCGGATGTGCGGATTGCGCCGCCGTCTTCATTGTCTACAAAGCCATCGCGTAACGTCAGGTTGCGCAATACCACCTGAGACGCCGAGCTGCCGTTGCCGATAAAGAACAGTCTTGACCCATCATTGGCCGACACGGTGATACCGCGACGACCGGTTGCGGCTCCCTCAATGGTGAGGGATGAGAAAATAAGCAGCTGGCCTTGAGACAGCGTCAGGGTGCCACCGCTGAGGGATGAATCAAATTCGATCACATCCACAACCCCCGATTCGCCGGCGATACATCCGGCCTGGGCGGAATTTTGGGTGGCGGCCTCGATGGCGTTACGCAACGTGCAAACCGGATCTCCAACAACAAGGAAATTGTCGGTCAAGGTATCAACAGTAATGGTGGAGGCAGCAGCGGGCTGAGTGCCGGCTAGGGCCAGGGCGATGGCGCCGGATAGGGGGGTGAGGTGTTTTTTCATTCACACCTATACGAGATTGAGAGCGTAAAACGACAGCGAAGTGGAAAAATCGTGGAGGTGGCACGGCCAAAGAGGCCGCAGGCCCTGTGAATGAATGGCTCCCTGCGGTCCGCTTTATTTCCTTCACAGGGCCTGCGGCCTCTTTGGCCTTGATTTGAGGATTTTTCTACTCCGCGTCTCTTAGCGGAGCGGGAGGTTTTAGCGGTACGTTGTTAGGGCGTTAGTAGGCGCATTCGTCGAAGACGGGGTCGATTTGGCCGTCCCATTGGTTGTGGAACATGTCCAGCTTGCGCTGAGCGGGGGTGATGCCGGTGTCGACAATTTCCCGCAGGGGTTCCAGGAAGCCGCTTTCGTTATCGCCGGCAGCGTTCAGGCGGGCGCGGCTGCGCAGGCCCGCTGAGGCAATGTCCAGGATTTCTTTGGCCAGATCCTGCAGCCGGTGGCCGTCAATTTCGGCGTCCAGGCCAAGTTTGGGAACGTCCAGGCGCAGCTTGTCACGCTGCTCGGCGTTCCAGTGTTTGACCAGATCCCAGGCGCCGGTTTGGGCATCGGCGTCGTACATCAGGCCGACCCAGAACGCGGGCAGCGCGCATAGCCGGTGCCAGGGGCCGCCGTCGGCGCCGCGCATCTCCAGAAACGTTTTTAAACGCACCTCGGGAAACACGGTGGTCAGGTGGTCTTCCCAGTCTGTCAGCGTGGGCAGCTCGCCCGGCAGGGCTGGAAGTCTGCCTTCCAGAAAATCGCGGAACGATTGACCCGCTGCATCCACATAGCGATGGTTACGGCGGATGAAATACATGGGTACATCCAGCATGTAGTCCAGCCAGCGCTCAAACCCCATGCCGGACTCAAATACAAAAGGCAGCATGCCGGCGCGCTGAGGGTCCGTGTCGGTCCAAACCTGGGAACGGTAGCTCAGGTAGCCGTTGGGTTTGCCTTCGGTGAAGGGAGAATTGGCAAACAACGCCGTTGCCAATGGCTGCAACGCCAGGGAGAGGCGAAATTTCTCCACCATGTCGGCTTCATTTTCAAAATCCAGATTGACCTGCACAGTGCAGGTACGCAGCATCATGTCTAAACCGAGCGTACCCACTTTGGGCATGTAATTGCTCATCACCTTGTAGCGCGCCTTGGGCATCCAGCTGATGTCATCCCGGGTGGCTAGCGGGTGAAAACCCAGGCCCAGAAATCCCGCACCCATCGGGCCGGTAACGGCCTTGACCGCTTTCAGGTGACGACTGACTTCGCTACAGGTTTGGTGAATATTCTCCAGCGGGGCGCCCGACAGCTCTAACTGGCCACCCGGTTCTAACGTGACCGTGCTGCCGTCGTCGGAGTGCTTCAGCGCAATGACGTTGCCGGCTTCCAATACCGGTTCCCAGCCGTCTTTGCTCAAGCCCTCCAAAATGGCCTTGATGCCGGGTATTCCGTCATAGGCCAGTGGTTTGCGGGATTTTTCGCAAAAGCCAAATTTCTCGTGTTCGGTGCCGATACGCCAAGCGTCACGAGGCTTACTGCCGCTTTCAAGGTTTGCCAGCAGCGTGTCCCGCGTCGCGGGCTGAGAGGGAGATGATGTATTCATAAGCTTAAGGCCAAAATGATATCAGCAAACCCACTGCCCCGTTATCCCGATTCGGCATATGATGGCCATCGCATCATGGCTAACCCTTTGCTACACATCGACAACCTTCAGGTTGATTACCCGGCGCGGGATCGACGCGCTGAGCCGGTGGCGGCGCTGCGGCTGGATTCGCTAACGCTGGACCCGGGTCAGGTTTTGGCGGTGTGTGGACCCTCAGGCTGCGGTAAGACCACCCTGGGCCAGGCGTTAATGGGGCTGTTACCAGCCAATGCGGTCATCCGCGGCACCTGCACCTTTGCCAACAGCGATCTAACGACCCTTTCCGATCGCCAGTGGCGCACCCTTCGCGGGCAGTCAATCACCGGTATGTCGCAGGACGCTACAGCAGCGCTCAATCCGGTGCTGCGGGTAGGCCGCCAGCTGAAGCAGGTTGGTTGCAGACCGGCTCAGGCTAACGCGTTGTTGCGGGAGCTAGGCTTGCCCTTGGGCCGAGATTGGCTCAAAGCCTTTCCCCATGAGCTCTCTGGCGGCCAGTGTCAGCGAGTGGCGCTGGCGTTGGCGCTGGCGTGCGAGCCCCAGCTGCTGATTGCTGATGAACCGACCGCTGCGCTGGATGAACAGTCCGCACTGGAGGTGATGACTCTGATGCTGGACCAGGCCCAGCGGCGCAAGATGGCGGTGTTGCTGATTACCCATGATCTTTCGATGCTCAGCGCCTTGGGTGTCGCCCACGTGGCGCTGGCGCCATCGGAAACCAATGCTGATGGGGTGTTTGCGTCCGTCCCACGTCCTCGCGAGCAGGAGCCATCTCGTGCGTTGCTGACGATCGAAGATCTCACGGTACGTTACCCGAAGGCCGACCCTGCCAAACCGGCCCTGGACCGCGTGTCGTTGTGTCTTAAGGTGGGCACGACAACTGCGGTGGTAGGACCATCGGGAAGCGGAAAGTCGACCCTGGCGCGAGCGGTGATGGGCCTGGTGACCCCAGCGGCAGGACAAATTCGCTTGTACGATCAGGTTTTGGCACCTCAGTGGCGGCGCGATCGTCTGCCGATACAAGTGGTGTTGCAGGATACCTTCGGCAGTCTCAACCCGCGCCAAACCGTCAGTCAGGTGTTAGCGGAATCGCTGGCACAGGGAGGCACCGGTGCGGACAAGACAGAGGACAGTCTGCACGAGGTAGGGCTGGACCGGGGTTTCTTAAAGCGTTTTCCCCACGAGCTCTCTGGCGGTCAGCGCCAGCGGGTGGCTCTGGCCAGAGCGTTGGCGCTATCGCCCGCTCTGGTGGTGCTGGACGAGGCGTTCAGCGCCCTGGATATTCCGATCCGAGATGCACTTCTGGACCTCTTGCTCAAAATTCAGAGCCAGCGACCCGTCAGTTATCTGATGATTACCCACGACACGACAAGGCTGGCGTCGATCGCCCATGACACGGCGGTACTGGAGTTGGGAAGATTACGAGGGTTTGGGCCAACGCCAGACATTTTGCCCAATTACCTCATGGGTCCCGATTCGGTTACCAGCGACCTTTCTGGACGCCGTTGACCGTCAGTAACCCCCGTTCCAGTTCAGTTTGTCCGGTTAGCCGGGTTCCATTGCGTTGGACCCAACCTGACTGGCGATTGCGTTCCCACTGACTCTGGGCATATTGACCCGCCCGGGCCCGTGTGGCGCCAGCCGCCAGGTAATCCGCCCGCGTCCATGCCAGGGCTAACGCCTCTGACAAATCCCATTGTGCCTGCAGCGCGAGCACGGGCAACGCGCGGCTTAAATCGACGGCAAACCCGGCTGGGGGCTTTTGCGTCAAATGGGCGCTGAGGTCCGCCTGGGCAGTGCCCAGTGGGTGATCAAGGTTCATCGATAAGGACTCAATCACCGGCTGGCGTTCCAGCAGCGATGGCAGCAAGGCCAGGGCCGAGGCAGTGTCGCGAAGCTCCAGCGCCTGAGCCAGCACGGGCAGCGACAGGTGCTTGAGGGTGGTCTTCGCTGACGCGCCAGTGAACCGTGCCATCCCTGGACGTGACCAGTATTGCGCTGAAATATCCAGTGCCAGGTCCGCAAACGGCTGAACTGAGGTCAACGTGGCGTCGGTTTGAATTTCCTGCACCGACCAGTTGGGGCCAGTCAATTGCGCTGCGGTCAAATCCAGTTGATAAATGCCATCGGCCAGGTTTTCCAGCTGACCACGAACGTCTTTGAAACTGGAGCCGCTGAGCCCATGGCTGGTTAATGACCAGCGCTGATTGCGCAGCGATTGCTGATAGCCCAGTTTTCCTTCGAAGCCACTGGCCTCGGTGAGCGCCAGATTGACGTTCATCTGACCGGTAATACTAAGGTTGAACGCCAGCTCGCCCATCGCCTCAGAATCAGGCGACAGCAGCTCACCGCTGCCTCGGATCCAACCAGGCTTAGGCGTAACCAGTCCATGGCGAAGCTTGAACGGATAGCTCAGCACGGCCCGGCCGTCAGCTCGGCTGACCGCAAGCGTTCCTGTGGTGGATAGCCAGCCCCTCACAAGGGAAGTCAGGCTGACTTCATAATGGCCAACTTGCTGATCAATTTGGCTGATGGCTTGCGGCAGCTGGTTGCTGATCAACCGGCCTATGGCAACTGGAGCCAGGGCCAACAGGGTTAGAGTGATGCTGGCCAGCAGCAACCACCAACGGCGGGCTTTTCTCATGGGCCGATGGTAGCAGGGACGATGGTTGATTTGACCCATCTAGCCCGGTGGCAGGCTTGCTTCAGTCCCTGCAAAGAAACGATACTGCTGACCCGCTGTAAAGTGACGGCACGCGTTGCCGTGGAAGTGGCAAGGCTTTCTTTACATGAGTGACACTGATGAATTCACCCGGTTGATGGCAGGTGCCCGGGCGCTGGAGCTGGTTTTGGACGAACCCAGAGCCAGGCTTTTGCTGAGCTATCTGGACGAGCTTCATCAGTGGAATCAGACCTATAACCTTTCAGGAATCAAATCCCGCGAGGCCATGTTGAGTCGCCATTTACTGGACGCCTTGGCCGTTCACCCGTATCTTGCCGGGTCCCGTTGGATAGATGTGGGCGCCGGCGCGGGTATTCCGGGTATTCCGCTAGCCATTGTGCAGCCCACTCGATCTTTCTGGTTGCTGGACAGCGCGGGCAAAAAAGCCCGGTTTATGCGCCATGCGGTGCGGACCTTGGGCCTTACCAACGTCATGGTATTGGAGTGCCGGGTAGAGGACTATGGGCCGGATCGCGGATGGGATGGCCCCTTTGACGGTGTGATCGCGCGGGCGTTTGCCCCCATTGATCGCCTGTTGGCGTTAACAAGCCACCTGCTGAAAGACAGGGGAAGGGTATTGGCCATGCAGGGACCCAATCAGTCCAGTGAGGTGGTGTCGGGGGCCTATACCCTGCGCGAACGACTGACTCTTACGGTACCCGGTGCCGAGGGTGAGCGATACTTAAGTATTATTGAGAAAAACCCGGAGGCAGGTCACTAATGGCCCGAGTCATAGCCGTAACCAACCAGAAAGGCGGGGTTGGAAAAACAACCACCTGCGTCAACCTGGCGTACGCGCTGGCTGACCGCGGGCGGCGGGTGCTGCTGGTGGATTTAGACCCCCAGGGAAACGCCACCATGGGCTGCGGTATCGATTCTCGCGGACAAACGGTGACCACCGGTGAGGTGTTGCTGGGCGAAACCACCATTACTGAGGCGCGCCATTCACTGGAAGATTTCAAATTCGACCTTGTGCCTGGCAATACGGCGCTCACCGCTGCTGAAGTCAGGCTGATGGACAAACTCGCCCGCGAAGCCCAGCTTAAGCGCGCCTTGGAGCCGATTGCCGACGACTACGACGAGGTGTTGGTGGATTGCCCGCCCTCATTGAGCATGCTGACGGTAAACGCTCTGACTGCCGCAGACGGTGTGTTAATCCCTATTCAGTGCGAATATTTTGCCTTGGAGGGATTGAAGTCGCTGCTGGACACCATCGACGATATCCGCGAAGCGGTAAATCCCAATCTCAAAATAGAGGGCCTGCTGCGCACCATGTTTGATGTGCGCAACAATTTATCCACAGAAGTCTCCAACCAGCTGGTACAGCATTTTGGAAGTAAGGTGTATATGACTGTTATTCCGCGCAACGTGCGTATCGCTGAATCGCCTAGTTTTGGTCAGCCGGTAATTACTTATGATCCGGGCTCTCGCGGCGCTCAGGCCTATCTGCGGCTGGCCGGTGAACTGGTTCGGCGTGAATCGCTAGGCAACGATCGGCGGGTGACACCATGAATGCCAAGCGACGCGGGCTGGGCAAAGGCTTGAACGCCCTGCTGGGCGAATCCGCCGGTAGCAGCAAGCCCTCAAAGGACAATGAGCCAGACGGCATTTACCGCGAACTGCCGGTCGAACTTCTGCAGCCAGGAAAATACCAGCCGCGAACCGGCATGGATGAAGAAAAGCTCACCGAGCTGGCAGACTCTATTGCCGCCCAGGGCATGGTGCAACCCATTGTGGTGCGCGCCTTGGACAAAGATCAGTACGAAATTATCGCCGGCGAACGCCGCTGGCGGGCCGCTCAGCTGGCGGGCTTAAGCGAAGTGCCTACCCTGGTTCGGGAGGTATCTGACCAAGCCACGATTGCGATGGCGTTGATCGAGAACATTCAACGGGAAGATTTGAACCCGCTGGAAGAATCCGCCGCTTTGAAGCGCCTTATCGACGAGTTTGAACTGACCCACGAAGCGGCCGCCCGCGCTGTTGGCCGATCCCGCGCCGCCGTGTCCAATCTGCTGCGTCTGCAGGAACTGGAAGACGCGGTGAAAAAGATGGTGGACACCGGCGCTCTGGAAATGGGCCACGCCCGAGCGTTGCTGGGCCTTTCTGGCGCCGAACAAACCCAGGCTGCTCGACAGGTGGCGCTGAAGGGTCTGTCGGTGCGGGAAACTGAAGCGCTGGTTAAGCGCTGGCTCAAAGGTGACACCAGCAGCAAGCCACCTGCCCCGACTAAAGATCCCAACATCGCCCAGCTGGAAACCGATCTGGGCGACCGGCTGGCAGCGAAGGTACAGCTAAAACACAGTAACAGCGGAAAAGGCCAGCTGGTGGTTAACTACAACTCACTGGATGAACTGGACGGAATCTTAGCGCGCATCAAATGATGCAAAACCGCGGCTAAATTGCAGGCAAAGGCATCTAACTCCGGATAAACGTACTGCGAGCCATTTTCTTCATCCGCTTGATGTAGTCCTCATCACTCCAACCACACTGGCGCGAGTACATCTCCCAGGACGACACCGACAACATCGCGCACAGCCCGTCGGTACCGGTGGTCCGGGACCAGCCTTTGGCCAACAAGCCTTCCGCATGAAGCCCATCAATCACGGTACTGCAGCCATCCCGAAGCGCTGACAGACGCGCTGCCCACGCCTGTGCCGCCGCCGGATCGTGAGCCTGAGCCACCATCAACGCCCGAGACACACCGTAAATTTCCGGCAGGTATTGGCCCCAAAAGGTAATAAACCGAGATAAGCGCTGCTGCGCATGTTTCGCTTTCCGAAACCCCTTCATGCGACTGTTCAATTTCACCGATTCATCCAAATGCTGAAAAGCAGCGACTAAAAGCTGCGATCTGGAGGAAAAGTGCAGATAAACCGCCTGCCGAGACAATCCCACCTCCCGCGCAATATCGGCCATGGTGACCTTATGCCCAGGCTTGATTGCCAGCAGTTTCAGGGTGGCATTCAGCAATCGAACGCGTGTGGGAGGAGAGTTTGTTGACACAGTGTCAATAATCTTCGGGATTCAAACCGAAGTCAATTGACGCCGTGTAAAGTTCAATGAAGCTGACTACAACGAGCACCCGTGTTGGGCTGCGATACGCAGTTTGCGGCCAGCCCTGTGGGTAGTGATGGGACCGCTTCGATCCCTTTCGAATAACGCGATACGAGGCTGAGGGGTTTACTAGCCCCTTTGAGGAAGTAAAGCGGACCGCAGGGAGCCATTCCTCAAAGGGGCTAGTAAACCCCTCGGCCGGGCCGACGCCCCGCTGCTAAAGACATCGCCTTGAGGGCTGTTGGGTAGTTGCCGAGCCCACGGTCCCGATGGGGCTCACTTAATCGGATGACTCCCCAGGAGGCTGTGTGGCCTTAACTTTCGGGCTGCAAATCCGCGCTCATCCACAGCTTGTGCCCATCGCCCTCGTCAAATAGCACGGCTATTTTCCTCAGCCGATAGACCCAATCTGAGGCGATCGCGAATTTTCGCCGTCGAAAGTTAAGGCCACACAGCCTCCAGGGTCCGTTTAACTCCGATTAAATGAGCCCCATCGGGACCGTGAGCTCTACACCGGGGTATGTTGGCTTGGAGTTTCTTCGTTCCAGTTATGTGTCAGCGCTTCATCGAATCGAAGAACTGGTTGTTCGTCTTTGTGGCCTTCAGCTTATCGAGCATGAACTCGATGGCGGCCAGTTCGTCCATAGGGTGGATGAGTTTGCGCAGGATCCAGGTTTTTTGCAGCACGTCGGCCTCGATCAACAGCTCTTCTTTCCGGGTGCCGGATCGGTTGATGTTGATGGCGGGGTAGATGCGTTTTTCGGCGATGCGTCGGTCCAGGTGGACCTCCATGTTGCCGGTACCTTTGAATTCTTCGTAAATCACCTCGTCCATCTTGGAGCCGGTGTCGACCAATGCGGTGGCCAAGATGGTGAGTGAGCCACCCTCTTCAATGTTTCGTGCGGCGCCGAAAAAGCGCTTGGGCTTTTGCAGGGCGTTGGCGTCTACGCCGCCGGTCAGTACTTTGCCCGATGAGGGCACCACGGTGTTGTAGGCGCGGGCCAGGCGAGTGATAGAGTCCAGCAGGATGATCACGTCCTGCTTGTGTTCGACCAGGCGTTTGGCCCGCTCGATAACCATCTCTGCTACCTGCACGTGGCGGGAGGCGGGCTCATCAAACGTCGAGGACAACACTTCTGCATCGACGGCGCGGGCCATTTCGGTCACTTCCTCAGGCCGCTCGTCGATCAGCAAAATGATGAGTTTTGAGTCGGGGGCGTTGGCCACGATGCTTTGGGCGATGTTCAGCAGCATCATGGTTTTACCGGCTTTTGGCGGTGACACAATCAAACCCCGCTGGCCGCGGCCGATGGGCGATACCATGTCGATAATGCGGGCCGTTAGGTCTTCGGTGCTGCCATTGCCGCGCTCAAGGGTGAGCGGGCGGCGCGGAAACAGAGGCGTTAGGTTCTCAAACAGCACCTTGCCGCGGGCGTTTTCCGGCGGTTCGAAGTTAATTTCTTGAACTTTCAGCAGCGCAAAATATCGCTCACCGTCCTTGGGCGGGCGAATTTTTCCGGCCACGTTGTCGCCGGTGCGCAGGCCAAAGCGTCGAATTTGACTGGGAGAAACGTAAATATCGTCCGGGCCTGCCAGGTATGAGCAGTCGGCGGAGCGGAGAAAACCAAAGCCGTCCTGGAGAATTTCCAGCACGCCGTCGCCGTAAATCGATTCGCCGCTTTTTGCGTGGGCTTTGAGGATTGAGAAAATCAAATCCTGCTTGCGGGCGCGGGTGAGGTTTTCCGTGCCCATTTCTTTGGCGATGCCAACCAGTTCGGTGGCGGATTTGGTTTTCAGTTCAGTGAGATTCATAGGGCGATATGCCTTTTTCAGAACCGATCGGTTCTTGAGTATTTTCTGAGGCCCGACATGGGGCAATATTGAGATTATTGATTCGTCGGGCCTGACCTAAAGGTTTGGTCCGAAGATGTTAAGTAAATGGATTGGGTTGCGTGCTACGGCGGGGGGTGCCGATCACGACAGGCGTTAAAGTAGCATGAACCCCGGCGGGGGTAAAGACCGCAGAAAAGTCAGTATTGCTGGGGTTTCACGGGCGCTACGGGCCTGTGGGGATAACAGGGTGAGCCCATATCCCGGCCTGATTCGTGCCGGGATATGGCAAAGGCGGCTTGGATCAGGCGATCGCGCCGTCAATGAACTCGGTCAGCTGACCTTTACTCATCGCGCCCATCTTGGTGTCTACCAGTTCGCCATCCTTGAACAGCATCAGGGTGGGAATGCTGCGCACCGAGTATTTCATGGCGGTTTGCTTATTGCCGTCCACGTCGACCTTGGCAATGGTGAGTTTTTCACCGTATTGCTCGGCCACCTGGTCCAGCACCGGTGCAATCATCTTGCACGGGCCACACCATTCGGCCCAGAAGTCGACGAGCACAGGGCCCTCCGCTTTCAGTACCTCAGATTCAAAGTTGTCGTCGCTGGTGTGGATAATTCGTTCGCTCACTTAAGTCTCCTTGTTAAGCTGCGGCGCCCTCGCCGCTGTACATACGTTGGGGTTTTTGCTTGCGGATTCAACCATATCCGCTAAACTCCGAGCCTTCTCGGCGCATTGCGCCATCCCGGCTAGGTGGTTTTTTATCTTCCGCTCATTGGAGCTGAAGCAGAAAAGCAAATCAAGCCACCAACGCGGTATTCCCCTTATACATGTCTAAACCCACTTTTTCCGACGTACGATTCGACTCATTTTCTCTTGCACCTGAAATCAGCAAAGGCCTGGCCGACGCCGGTTTTGAGATGTGCACTCCCATCCAGGCCGGCACCTTGCCGCTGGCGCTGGAAGGCAAAGACGTTGCCGGCCAGGGCCAAACCGGAACCGGCAAAACCGGCGCGTTCCTGGTGGCAGCGTTTCAACGTCTGCTGTCTCAGGAGCCACCGGATGCGGTACGCCGGGATAACAACCCACGGGCCATTATTCTTGCACCTACCCGCGAGCTGGCGATTCAGATTCACAAGGACGCTGAGGTGATTGGCGCTCATACGGGTCTAAAACTCGCACTGGCCTATGGCGGTATCGATTACGAGAAGCAGCGCACCAACCTGGCCAACGGCGTCGACGTACTGATAGGAACGCCGGGCCGCATTATTGATTACTTTAAGCAGAAGGTGTTTAACCTGCAGCACATTGAAGTGTTGGTGATGGACGAAGCCGATCGAATGTTTGACCTGGGCTTCATTAAGGACATTCGGTTTCTGCTGCGCCGCATGCCCGATCCGGACAAGCGTCTCAACATGCTGTTTTCTGCCACCCTGTCGTTTCGGGTGACCGAGCTTGCCTACGAGCATATGAACAGCCCGGAACGGGTCGAAATTGAAGTTGAGCAGATTACCGCTGACCGAGTGACCCAATGCGTTTATTTTCCTGCCAACAGCGAAAAAATACCGCTGCTGATAGGGCTGCTGCGAAAAATTGAGCCCACCCGAACCATGGTGTTTTGCAACACCAAGCGGGCAACGGAAAAGGTCAACGCCTTTTTGAAAGGCAACGGATTTATCTCTGAAGTGTTGTCTGGCGATGTGCGTCAAAACAAGCGTCAGACCTTACTGGGTAAGTTTCACGACGGCGAGATCGGCATCCTGGTAGCCACTGACGTTGCTGCCCGCGGGCTGCACATTCCCGACGTGAGCCACGTGTTTAACTTTGATCTGCCCCACGACAGCGAAGATTACGTGCACCGCATCGGTCGCACCGCCCGCCTGGGCGCTGCGGGCGACGCCATTAGTTTTGCCTGCGAAGACTACGCGTTTTCGCTGCCGGAAATCGAAACCTATATTGAAGCGTCGGTGCCGGTGAAAAGCGTTGATCCAGAATTATTGGTGAAGCTCGACCCGCCGGTAGCCCGACCCCGCAAGCCACGGGATGATCGCGGCGGCCGAGGTGGCAGACCCGGTGGTGGACGGTCCGGAGGTCGATCTCATGGCGGCGGCGGTGGCCGACATCGTAGCGGCAGTGGTCGATCAGGTAGCCAAAGCTCTGGGAGTTCTTCTGGCAGCTCTCAAGGGAATAATTCGGGCAACACATCCAACGGCCCTTCCGGAAATGCTGAAGCGTCCGGCGATGCCAACGGAAACAAGACCCCAACCACCGACGGCAGTCCTGCCCCGCGCAAACGTCGTCGCCGTCGTCGCAAGCCAAAGCCAGCTGCTGAGCAGGGCTGAGTTTTTCAGAGCCTTGCTCGGAAGTTAGACGGGTAAGGCATCTGGCCTTCACCCGTCGACGCGATCGCCAAAAAGCAGGTCGGCGTTTGCCCGAACAGTTAACTCCACAGAAGTAGACCTGTTCTGGCCACTGTTAGCGGCACCGCTCCATAACCGAAGATAGCGGTGTAGATCATTAATAACCGCACTGCCACTAGCAAGAACACTAGCGCCGTAATGACCAACAAGATGTTCTCTCGCGCCTAAAACTCAAAGTTGTCGTTATGGATGACGTCCACATCCAGCACCGCAGTCCGGGACTGCGTGGAGTTCCCGGCAGCGTCAAAAGTGCCCCCGACCAGCAAGACGGGCCGCTTTTGATACTCACTGGCGATGAGTGTTTGTATGCCTCGCTGAAAGATCAAATTGATCGTGTTCACGAACGAGAACGACAGCATGTCGGAGGTTGACCAGACGTTGTGGCAATACTTGAGTAACTGCGTGCGTAGGGTCGTGAACAGGCACGCTTCATTGCCCACCTTAGCTGTCGCAACAGGCCCGCTGACGTCACCGCCAGCTAACAACGCATCCGGGATGGAAGGCAAGGCGTTCCACTGTTGATCATCGAACCAGGTTACGGTGTTGCCGAAGGCCAGCGCCGGCAAAACCTTCCCATCCATAGTAATAGCGGAAACTTGCGGCAGGTAGGGCGGACCGGCAACGAGCCCAGCCCATTGCGGCGCAGAAACATCCATGAGTTCGGTCCCGTCAAACCGCCATACGGAAATACGCCGCCCTGACTCGAAAGTGAAGGGTGGCTTGGCGGCCATGAAGTACAGTCCTGCCGCAGACGATGTTTCAGGAATGGTGACCATAGGCACGCTACATAAAATCTCCAAGTCCTCGGGCAGCTCGGCGGCAATTTCCAGCGCGTCTCCTTGCAGGCGCAATAGTTGACGCCCACAGGTTCCGACAAACAGCTGTCCTGTATCTGAGAGAGTCAATGCGCCACCGGTTGCAGCATCGGCAACCTCTATCATCACAGGTGCGGCTCCCCGGTTAATCCAGAGTCCTTCGGGGGTCCATGCGTAGACTATTCCAGACTCATCCATCACCGCGGTCGACGACTGTTCCGGTACCGGATTTAAGTTGTCGACACCCTCGTCGCTGAAAATGCCTACCGCGGACTGCAAGGTCCCGGCAGTGTTGGTGAATTTTCCGAACACAAAGGTCATTCCGTTGAGTGAGTAGGCCGAACGTAACTGGGCCTTAAATCTGTTGGTCTTGAAGCTCTGCTCCGGTTGCACCCATTCATCGGATTCCCAGATCGCCAACTGGCGCGAGGCCTGTCGCGCCGACAACGTCACTAACGCTGTGTTCCCAGAAGCGGCGATAGGCCTGGTGAACCGGTCATTTCCGGTGGGAAGCTCTAGCGCTGTAATAACGCCGCTGTCGGCTTCGTAAGTATCCCAGTTGCCTGAAATACCTCGGATCAGGAGTTGATCGCGATCTTCCAGGCGCCGCGAGGTGAGATTCCTACACCCTACAACGTTATTCGTCACAATGATTTGTGTCGACCAAGTCAGACCATCGAATACCGACAGTATCCCTCCGTTTCGGTCGCATACGGCCAATCTGTCAGTCAAGGACGATATTGCTGCCACATCAATCAGGAGAGGTATCTTCCGATAAACGAGCTCGAAGCCATCAAATTCGACTACGGTGTTGCCGCCAGACTCCAGCGCGTAGATGACCTCCTTGTCGTCGCGCTTCACAATAGAGAGTTGGAGTGTATTTGGGGTAAGTTCAGCTAGAAATCTCCACCGCTGACCGTTCCATAAGGCTAAGCCGAACACTTGATCGTCGCTATGGAAAGAACCGCTGGCAACCAGCACGGTTTTTCCCCGCAACGATACTGAACGAAGCCCGCTGATTGAGCCTCTGATGTTCAAGTCCACAAGTTGGCTATGTTCAATCTTAACCAGCGGCCGATCAGGGAGTCCGGCGCCATAAAGGGCACGTTCGCTGCCGTTGTCGTACCAGGCCATACGAGAAAATCCATCGCCTAGGTCCAGGGCGACTGGTGACCAGATCCCTGTCAATGTGTCGTAGGTTGCCAGCCCCCGAGCGCGCCGGTCGGCCACGCTGAGCAACGGGCCACTGACATAGAGCTTGCTGGAATCTTGGGCGATTGAGCGGATTGCGCCGGTTATAGTGGGCTGGCCAAACAGTTCCAACCAGGCCTGGGCATTGGCGACGCTTGTCAGGGGCCCTACGCTGAGCGAAACCATGATGATGCTAAAAATAGAACAACGACGTAAGTGAGTCATAGGGTAAAGACGAGCCTATCGTGAGGCACCCCTAAATCGAGGCAGCATAGTTACGTTTCGCGGCTGGTTTTTTGGTCCACAGTGATATGCTGTCGACAAGAGTTTTTGATGCTCAACCCACGATGCTTTCATGCTTTCCAAAACCCGATCCATTGCGGTGTTCATCTATCCCGGCGGTCAGTCGCTGGACATCACCGGTCCGCTGGAGGTGTTCAATGTCGCCAATTTTGAGCACGCAGAAAGACACCCGAACGACGACCCTCCGTATTCGTTGAGCCTCGTCGCAGCCCAGGCGGGTCCGGTGAAAATGGCCTCGGGCATTGTGATGATGGCTGAACGAGGCTACGCCCAATTGTCTGAACCACCGGATACGTTGCTGGTTAGTGGCGGCATGGGTGATGCCATTGAGCCGGTGTGTCGCGAAGAAGATTTTTTGGCGTGGCTGCGCAACCAGTCAACTCGTGTTCGCCGCATGGGTTCAGTGTGTTCGGGGGCGCTAATTCTGGCTCGGGCCGGCATTCTTGATCAACGTCGGGCGACTACCCACTGGCGGGACATTGAAGTGTTGGGTCAGTCTCAAAAGATCCATGTGCAGCCGGATGCCATCTATGCCCGGGATGAACATGTATGGACCTCCGCCGGCATTACTGCCGGTATGGACATGGCGCTGGCGATGGTGGCAGAGGATCACGGCATGGCGTTGGCATTGAGCGTGGCCAAACGCATGGTGATGGTGGCTAAGCGCTCAGGAGGCCAATCCCAATTCAGTCAGCAGTTGATCAATCAAGAGGGCACAGACGAATTTGCTGATCTGGCGGCGTGGCTGCAGCAGCACTTGAATCAGCCTCATACCATGGCGGGTTTGGCTGAACGTTTGCATATGAGCGAACGGCATTTTCGTCGGCGTTTTGTGGAAGCGTTTGATTGCACGCCGCAGAAATTTCTGGAGAGTTTGCGGCTGGAAGCGGCCAAACCCTGGCTGGAAAATACTTCCCGAAGCCTAAAGCAAATTGCTTATGACTGTGGGTTCTCATCGGAAGACGCCATGCGCCGTGTGTTCAAACGACGCCTGGGTATTAATCCTGCAGAGTATCGAGAACGCTTTGGCCCACTAGATACTCAATAGAGCCGGATAACTCTCTGCTCGTCATCCCGTCCGAAAGTGACGCCGGTTTGGCCGATTCAAACCGTCACCTTAAGGCAAGCTGGTTTTTTGGATTGCCGGACTTAAACCATGACCCGCTCAACGTTTGCAGTAATACGTTTGATAATCTTTGTTCTCTTTCTCACCAATGGAGCCAGCGTAAAGGCCATGCATAAGCCTCATTCTCAACCGGAGGTTACCGTCGCTATCTTGATGTTCGATGGCGTACAAATTATTGATTTCGCCGGCCCCTATGAGGTGTTTGGTCAGGCCGGCTTCGGCGTCTTTACGGTTTCGGAGCGTGGCCAAGCGGTGGACACCGCGATGGGCCTGCGCACCACGCCGGACTATTCCCTCGCCGATGCACCGCCGTTCGATGTGCTGCTGGTACCCGGCGGCGACGTGGACGACGCTAGCCACAACAAGGCCATCTTGGACTTCATCCGCCAGCACTCAGGCACCCAACAGAAAATTTTGTCGGTGTGCACCGGCTCGTTCATTCTTGCTGAAAGCGGGGTGCTGAACGGTCTGAAGGCCACTACGTTTTATCGCTCATTGGATAACTTCAGAAAAGACTATCCCAAGATTGAGGTGGTGAAAGGCGTGCGCTGGGCCGAAAACGACCACATCATCACTTCGGCCGGCCTGTCTTCCGGCATAGATGCCGCTCTGCATCTGGTGGCTCAGTTCAGAAGCGTAGAAATTGCCCGTAGCACGGCCCTGCATCTGGAATACGACTGGCAACCTGAGCAGGGCTTTGTGCGAACATCGTTGGCAGATCAATACCTGCCAACGCTGGACATCAACTGGCCAAGAAAAACCCAGATTAGCAGCGTGTTCTCCATCGGCGATGAACAACACTGGCAGCGCCGAATTCGCATCACGTCATCTCGTTCGCTGGATGAGTTGCTGGCTCGGATTGATACGGGCATGGACGAACTGACAGGTTGGGCGCGGGTTGAAAGCGGACAGCGTAAATGGACTCGCACATCTGATCAGCAGGGCATCACCATGCAACTCGTCCATGTTAGTTCAACAGATGATCAGCACCAGCTGGACGTAACCCTAGACCTGAAATAACTCTCGTCGAAAGATGAGTGATAAGACGCTCATCCTTCGAAGCTGTCGCTGAAGAGCAACTCTGCATTCACCCGGATGGTGAACCCAACGGGTGTTGATGTGTCCTGTCCCCCGTTGTCGGAGCCGCCGTTGTCGGTGGCGGTAACGGTGTAAGTGGAAGAGCCACTGATGCCAGGAGCCGGAGTATAAGAAAGATTCCCAGCCCCATCGATGGTTGGCGGCGTTGAAAATAACGACGCGTTGGAGACATCTCCCACCGATAATGTCACTTGCTGGTCCTGTTCGTCGGGTGCCCCGGCATCAAAACTGATCCACTGAGGAACCGTTTGTGCGCCGCTATCGATGGTGACCGCCGGCGGGTCATCAGCGAGAAACGCGGGCGGATCGTTGACCGGGTTGACGGTGATAGTGAAGGACTGAAAACCGGATACGTTCACGCCGCCGTTCGCCATTCCGCCAGAGTCCACTACCCGGACATCGAATGTGCTGGTTCCGCTAACGTCCTGCGCTGGGTTGTAGATCAAGTTGCCTAACGTCCCGATGGTGGGCAGCACAGAGAACAGGCCCGGGTTAGAAATATTTTCAACCTGATAGGTCAGGGCAAACTGTCCAGTCTCACCCGGTCCCGGATCAAAACTGGACCAACTGTTTACCGAAACTCCGTCGGGGTCTTCGTTCACTGCAGGAGGATTGGCCGCTGCAAAGCTAGGCGCGTCGTTGACGGGCGTAATGTCGAGTGACACCTGGAGCAAGTCTTCGTCCCGGGCAAAGCCGCCGAACGCGCCGATAGCCGCGGTGATATCGACGTTCTCGCCGGGCTCTCGCCAGCGCCCATCCCAGAATCGGGCAGTCAACGGGCCGGGTCTTCCTGAGAAATTGGCGACCGGAACAAAGCGCAGGAGTGCTTCGGTGCTCAGCACCAATGCGGTGGTATCGCTCAAGGTATCGGGCACGGCGATCCAATTTAGGTCGTTGTCAGAGTATTCCCACTGCCCCCGGGGCGCTGGTGCTGGCGTCCGCCACCACCGCCATGCCGCCGAAGGCATCGTTGTCCAAGTATTGAGCGGCTACCGAAAAATCCAGACGGCTGCCCAGCGGATCGCTGTCGTCTTCTAACTCTTCAAACAGCAGGGACTGACTGCCTAACGCCCGGGGTACCGCGTTGCCGAACAGAACATAGGATTCGCCTTCGTAAACCGCCTCAAGGTCTGCCCGAAAAGCGCCTATGATCAGATCGGATATGCCATCGCCATTGACGTCTCCGGCACCGCTTACGGCAGCTCCTGATCTGTCTCCAATATCGACACCATTGAGGGCAAATCCGTTAGTGCCGTTGACGTCTGACACATTCAGCGTCGCCGGGAAACCGCTGGTGCGGCCGAAAACCACATAGGACGCGCCGGTACTGGGCTGATTAGCACCCCTAGCCCCAATGATCACGTCATCAATACCGTCACCGTTAACGTCGCCAACGTTGCTGACCGAGCTGCCCGAGTAGTCGTTGGGATCAAAGCCGGATAAAACGAAACCATTGCTGCCATTGAGCTGCGTCAAATCCAGGCTGGGTGGAAACCCTCCACCGCTGCCAAAGACCACATAGGACTGGCCTCGCCGGTTATCCGCGGTAGAAGCACCGACGATCACATCGTCAAAGCCATCCCCGTTGACGTCGCCTGCACCGCTGACTGACCGTCCAGAATAGTCGCCCGCATTAATGCCATTGAGAACAAAACCATTGGCGCCGTTGAGTCCGCCTAGAAAAATCGTCGATACCGCACTGTTGTCAAAACCGAATATCACGTAGGTTTTGCCAGCCCCATTGCGCACTGGATCACCTGGATCAGCACCTATTGCTCCGACGATCACATCGTCTATGCCGTCCCCATTGACGTCGCCGGCGCCGCTGACGGCGCGTCCTGAAAAGTCGCCGGATCTATCGCCTATAAGGAAAAATCCATTGCTACCGTTGATACTCGAGAGATCAAAATCTGTTGTAGACCCGTTGTTGGTGCCGAACACTACGTAAGCTTCGCCGGCTAAATCGCGCGCGGGAATTCCTGGGTCGGCTTTATCAGCGCCGATAATCACATCATCAATACCATCTCCGTTAACATCGCCGGCCTTACTAACCGATTGTCCGGAATCGTCGCCACTATCAATGCCGTTGATGACAAACCCCTCGTTGCTAATGCCAATCAGACTCGCAAGATCCAGGCGGGTTGGGAATCCATCCCCATTGCCGAAGACAACGTAAGATTCCCCCGGTACCGTTCCGCTGAGATTGGGGGCGCCAATGATCACATCGTCAATGCCATCGCCATTGACGTCTCCCGCACCGCTGACCGAGACTCCAGAATAGTCGCTTGGGTCAACGCCATCGATCTCAAATCCGTTACTGTCGTTGAGATCTGACAGATTCAAACCGGCTGGATACCCGCTCTCGTTGCCAAACACAACGTACGATTTTCCGGCAAAGTTCCGCTCGGGATTGCCAGGACTTGCGGCCGGAGCGCCAACAATCACGTCGTCAATCCCATCGCCGTTGATGTCCCCGGCGCCGCTGACAGATCTACCAACTCTTTCATCTTCGATATGACCGTAGATTACAAAGCCGTCGACGCTACTGATTTGATCGAGGTCGATGGCTTCCTGGGCAGTGATGCTACCCGTGGCTAGAACGGCGGCTATGGTGACGGCCAGATGGCGCTTTTTCATCGGCAAAATCCTGAGAAAGTTCGGTGTATGGGGGAATTAACGATGGGCGAGCAAAAACCGCACAAATCTGCCGGGACCGATTTAGCGTTTTTCTTCCGGGGTATTTCAGAGAGGCGATCGGAAGATCATCCGATGAACGTCAACCATTGCGGCGGCGAACAAATCAATCAGGGAAAACGACTAGCCACTACCCTCTTTCACCAGCCGCTCGGTGGCCGGTTCTATCCACGCCTGCATTTTGTCGGTAATTTCTTGAGCGCTGAGTCCCGATACGTCCATGGGCGGGCCGAACTCTAAAACCGCGATGCCCGGTCTTTGGATCAACATACTTTTCGGTGGCCAGAACAGACCGGTATTGACCGCGATGGGAATGACGGGAACGTCAGCCGCTTCGGCCAGCACGCCGCCGCCAATTTTGTATTTGGGCGGCGAGCCCGGCGCTTTGCGGGTGCCCTCGGGAAACACGCCAATGGACTGGCCGCTGGCGAGTAGTTCTAACCCCTGCTCCATCACCTGGGTAATGGCGCTGCTGCCGGCTTTGCGGTCGATGGCAATGGGCCGCAGGATGGCCATGCCCCAGCCGAAGAACGGGATGTACAAAATCTGCTTTTTGATGACCCAGGAAAACGGCGGCAGCAGGCCCTGCAAAATCACCGGCTCTAACGTGGACTGGTGTTTGATGAAGTAAATTACCGGCGTCTTGCTCATGTGCTCAAGACCGCGCAGCTCCACCTTGATGCCGCCAATCACGTGCAGGCTTAGGAGTACAAATTTAATCCACAGACGGGTGAAGTAAAAACGAAACCGCACCGGCAACACCACCGTCAACAGCAAGCAAGGAACAAACGCCATCAGCGAGACGGCGAAGGCCAACACAAATAAATAGGCGCGCAGCTTATACATTGGCAGAGGGCACCGTGGCTTCCTGACAAAGCTGTTCGGCGGCGGCGGCCAGGTCGCTGAAGGTGGTGACGCCATCAAAGTCGTTGAGCTCACTGAGCGTCTGGGCGCCCTCACCGGTTCGCACCAGCATCGCCCGGGCGCCAACCGACTTGCTGGCTTCCAGGTCTTCCCGGGAATCGCCGATTACCGTCATCTTGTTGCAGGTAATGTCGTAACGTCCTTCAATTTCTCGCAGCAGGTTGACCTTGGGCTGGCGTTTGCCCCGGCCTTGGGCGTTGCCGCCGGAGGCAAAAAAGACGCCGTCGATTATTCCGCCCTGCTCGTGTACATCGCGCAGCATCAGTTCGTGAACGTCGTGCAGGGCTTCTACGGAGAGTTCCCCGCTGGTCAGGGCCTGTTGGTTGGTGGCAACCACCACACGGTAGCCTGCATGGTTGAGGCGCTGGATAGCGGAAATGGCGCCGGGAAAAGGCTTCCAGGTGGTGTTTCGCACCTTGTCCTTTTGAGTGGCGTCATTGAGCACGCCATCCCTTCCCAGCACCACCAGCTTCATGAGGCCAGCTGGAGCATGGAGATGTCGGCCACGTCGTCGAACGCCGCTTTTACCTGAGCCAGGGAGGCCAGCCGGTTGTCCTGAATAGCCGGGTCGTCAGCCATTACCATCACAGCATCAAAGTAGCTGTCGACGCTCGGTCTGAGGGTCGCCAGGGAAGACAACGCCTCGTCGTAGCGCCCGTCGCTTGCTGCCTGTTTGGCACTGGCGGCCACGGCCTGCAATGCATCAAACAGGGCATGTTCTGCAGCGTCTTCAAATCGTGCCGAGTCCACTTGAGGCAGGACGTCTTTTCCGGCTTTGCGCAGAAGATTGCCAATGCGCTTGTTGGCTGCTGCCAATGCTGCAGCAGAAGGGTCGCTGGAGAATGTCTGCAGAGCCATCACCCGATGATGAAAGTCCAACGGCTTGTCCGGTCTGCGCGCCCATACCGCCTCGAACACATCGCCTTTGATGCCCTGATCAGCGTAGTACGCGCGCAGACGATCCATGATGAAGCTCTCAACATCCGCCGCCGATTCTGGCGCTTTGCTAACCCAGGGAATGACGCCCTTGAGGGCCTGCTCAATCAACGCGGGCAGGGAAAGATCCAGCTCGCCTTCAATCAACAACCGAATGAGTCCGAGGGCGTTGCGGCGCAGTGCAAATGGATCGCGGCTTCCGCTGGGCTTCAGGCCCGCAGCGAAAATACCGCATAGGGTATCCAGCCGTTCCGCCAATGCCAGAACCTGACCGGCACCAGGGGGCGGCAGGTCATCGCCGGCGAAGCGCGGCAGATAGTGGCTTTCGATAGCTTCGCTAACGTCTGCCGGATGGCCTTGGGCAGCGGCATAGTATCGACCCATGGTGCCCTGCAGATCCGGAAATTCACCCACCATGTGGGTTAGCAGGTCGGTCTTGGCCAAAGCGGCGGCCGCCATCACTGGCGCGGCTTCGAGGCCCAACGCCTCGCTCAGGAATTCGGCCAAAGCCTTCACTCTGGTGACCTTGTCCCACTGACTGCCCAGCGTCTTCTGATACACCATGGTGTCCAGCGTTTTCTGGTGCGCGGTGAGCGGAGTTTTTAAGTCGGTTTCCCAGAAGAACTGCGCGTCCGCCAGCCGCGGTGTTATCACGCGTTCATATCCTTTCACCACTTGGGCCGGGTCCTGGCTTTTGATGTTAGCTACACCCACAAACCGCGCCGTGAGCTCCCCAGCGCCGTTGCGCACAGGAAAAAAGCGCAGGTGGGACTGCATACTCGAGACCAGCGCTTCTGCCGGAACCGCCAGGAAGTCGGTCGAGAAATTCCCGACCATGGCTACAGGCCATTCCACCAGGTTGGCCACCTCATCCAGCAACGCGGCGTCCATTTGTACCTGGTCTGGCGCGGCAATGGCGTCGGCTACTTGGGAGCGAACGGCTTCCAGGCGTTTGGCGGGGTCGACCATCACGTGGGCCGCTTCCATCACGTCGGGATACTCGTCCGGATGGTTGATGGTTACCGGATCCGGATGGTGAAAACGGTGGCCGAAAGTGGTGTTGCCAAACGCTTGATCAAACAACGTGCCGGCCAGGGGCTCGCTGCCATAGAGCGCAACAATACTCTGCACGGGCCGCACAAAATTGTGTTCGGTGCTGCCCCAGCGCATGGGCTTGGGAATAGGCAGTTTGCCCAGTGCGCGTTCCAGCATGGGCTGGATTAATTCGCTTAGCGGCTGGCCGGCAACGGTTCGCTGCAGCGCCAGGCGCACGCCCTTATCGGTTTCCCGGCGTTCCAGGTCGGCCACTTCCACGCCGCAGGATTTGGCGAAACCCGTCGCGGCGGGTTTGGGTTGTCCATCGTCGTCAAAGGCAGCGGCCACCGCCGGGCCCAGGCGGTCCTCCACTCGGTCGGGCTGGCCGCTCAGCACGTCGCTCTGGCGCAGGGCCAGTCGACGAGGGCTGTTGAATATCTCTGCGGCTGCGGCATTTTTGTCCAGAAGTCCCGCGCTGCGCAGTTCTTCTGTCATGGCGTTGGCAAAGGCTTTGCTCAGTTTTCCAAGGGCCTTGGGCGGCAGTTCTTCACAGCCAATTTCCAGCAGCAGCGTATCGGTCTGATCGGTCATCAGCTGGCCACCTTGCGCGCAGCAGGCTGATCGCCCAGGGCCGGAAAGCCCAACGCCTCACGGCTTTGGTAATAGGCCTCAGCCACCCCTTTGGCCATGTCTCGCACTCGCAGAATAAAGCGCTGACGCTCAGTCACCGAGATGGCGTTGCGCGCGTCCAGCAGGTTGAATCCGTGGGAGGCTTTAAGTACCTGCTCATAAGCCGGCAGCGGCAGCCCAGCTTCCAGCAGTTCGCCGCAAACCTTCTCGCACTGATCAAACTGACCAAACAGGGAGGCAACGTCGGCGTGCTCAAAATTGTAGGTGGACTGCTCCACCTCGTTTTGGTGAAACACCTCGCCGTAGGTGACGACTCGGTCGCCGCTGTGGGTCCACACCAGGTCGTAGACGTTGTCGATGTCCTGCAGATACATGGCCAGGCGTTCCAGGCCATAGGTAATCTCGCCGGTGACCGGTTTGCAGTCCAGCCCGCCGGTTTGCTGGAAGTAGGTGAACTGGGTCACTTCCATGCCGTTGAGCCACACCTCCCAGCCCAGACCCCAGGCACCCAGCGTGGGCGACTCCCAGTTGTCTTCCACAAAGCGAATGTCGTGCACCAGGGGATCAATACCCACCGCCTTCAGCGATTGCAGATAAAGGTCCTGTATATCCAGCGGCGAAGGCTTAATCACCACCTGATACTGGTAGTAGTGCTGCAGCCGGTTGGGGTTCTCGCCATAGCGACCGTCCGTCGGGCGTCGACACGGCTGCACATAAGCAGCAGACCAGGGCTCAGGCCCAATGGAGCGTAGGAAAGTGGCGGGGTGAAACGTCCCGGCGCCAACCTCGGTATCCAGGGGTTGAATCAACACGCAGCCCTGGTCGGCCCAAAACTGGTTGAGTTGGCTGATAAACGACTGAAAGGTGGAAGCGGTGGGCATGTCCAAAAACCATCAAAAATTCGCCGCGCAGTATAACCGTTATACTCCAGTTTCCGGGTAAAAGGCGGCTGTTTCATCATGATAACGGGCAAAAAAAGGGCTGACCCATGAGTGCGTTCACCCGCGGCCAGGCCTTGTCGTTGGAAGAAGTGCTCAGCGTACTGGTGTCTGACGGCATGCTGTTGCAGACCGACGCCAACCTGATTAAGGGCCAGGCCTCCCGAGATGGCCGCGTTCTTTTGCACCCGTTAGTCGCGTTGGCTAACCAGAAACTGGCCCATGCCCAGCACCCTGAACGCACCTTGACCCTTGAGTCACTGACCGATTGGCTGGCAGGCGTTTCCGGTCTGGAGCACTACCACATCGACCCCATGGAAGTGGATGTGGATGCAGTAACCTCCATCGTGTCGCAGACCTATGCTCAACGTTATCGAATCCTGCCGGTGGAAGTGGGTGACGACGAGCTGATCATCGCCACCTCCGAGCCGTTTGATCTGGCGTGGGTGGAAGACCTCAATCAAATTGTCAAAAAAGACCTGAAAGTAGTGGTTGCCAGCCCGCTGGATATCAATCGCTTTCTGGTGGAGTTCTACGGCGTGTCGCGCTCGGTTCAGGGGGCGGAAGATTCTCGCCTGCGCAGCGACGGCGACAAGGTGCTGAACTTTGAGCAACTGCTGGAGCTGGGCCAGGCCGGCCAGCTTTCCGCGGACGATCAACATGTGGTGGTGATTGTGGACTGGCTGCTGCAGTACGCGTTTGAGCAGCGGGCCTCCGACATTCATTTGGAACCCCGGCGAGAGCGCAGCAACGTGCGCTTTCGCATCGACGGGCATCTACATCAGGTGTATCAGCTGCCCACACCGGTAATGTCGGCGGTCACCTCCCGGATCAAAATTCTCGGCCGGATGGACCTCGCGGAAAAGCGCAGGCCCCAAGACGGACGAATCAAAACCCGCAGCCCCTCCGGTCAGGAAATCGAGCTACGACTGTCCACCATGCCCACCGCTTTCGGCGAAAAATGCGTGATGCGGATTTTCGATCCGGACGTGGCTACAAGAAACTTTGACCAGCTGGGCTTTACCGAACACGAAACCCGCGTGTGGCGCCAGATGGTGGAACGCCCCCACGGCATCGTTCTGGTAACTGGCCCCACGGGCTCGGGTAAGACCACTACCCTTTATTCAACGCTCAGACATCTGGCTCGCCCCGACATTAACGTGTGCACGGTGGAAGACCCCATCGAAATGGTGTCGCCCGAATTTAACCAGATGCAGGTGCAATCATCGATTGGGGTAGATTTTGCCGCCGGCGTTCGCACCCTGCTGCGACAGGACCCGGACATCATCATGGTGGGCGAGATCCGCGATCTGCAAACCGCCCAAATGGCCATCCAGGCCTCCCTCACCGGCCACCTGGTGTTATCCACCCTGCACACCAACGATGCCCCCACCGCCATCATCCGCCTGCTTGACCTGGGCGTGCCCCACTACCTGCTGCGCGGATCGTTGTGTGGTGTGGTGGCTCAGCGGCTGGTCCGAACCCTATGCCCCCACTGCCGCCAGGCCGGCCCATTAAGCGAACCCACCTGGCGTAGCCTAACGGGCCAATGGAAAATGACCCAACCCGATTCCATCAACGAACCGGTGGGCTGTAACGAATGTCGCAACACAGGTTACCGAGGCAGAACGGCCATCTACGAGATGCTGAACATCGACGATGCTATCTCCCAGGTCATTGCGCCGGACGTTAACCAACTGGCCTTAACCCGCCTGGCCCACCGCCGCGGCATGCGCCCCTTAAGAGTGTCCGCTGCCCGAAAAGTCGCCGCCGGCCTGACCACCGTTGCCGAATGCCTGCGCGTAATCCCCCCCAGTATCGAGGGCCCAGGCCCCAAAGAAGTGACCGAATCTAAGGCACCCTCCGCCAACGAAGGCTAGCCACCCCCGTCTTCGCTTACCCAGCGATCAGCCTGACATCCAACCTTCCGGCCTACGGAAATTTTCAACTCAGGTCGAGCGCCCATGGATGGGTTCACAGCGACCCTGAGCACGAGGGGTTAAGTCCTTAGCATCCGACAACGAAGCCAGCAGATTCGAACTTCAGGAATTCACCGAAGAACTCAGTTGAAGAAACTCAGGCTTCGCCCTCAACCTCGTCGTCGGTAAGCGTGCGCCCCTTCAGCAACATCTTAGAAAAGATAATGCCCAGCTCATAAAGCACCCACATGGGCAGCGCCAGCAGGGTCTGCGAAATAATGTCAGGCGGAGTCAGCAGCATGCCCGCCACAAACGCCCCCACAATCACGTATGGCCGTTTTTCGTGCAGAGCCTCCGGGGTGGTAACCCCCAGAGCCAACAGGATAAAAACCACGATGGGGACTTCAAATGCCAGGCCAAAAGCAAAAAAGATCAGCAACAGGAAGTTGAGATAGTGGGCAATGTCCGGCATGAAGGTGACGCCTTCCGGAGTTACAGCGTTAAAGAAGGCGAAGATCAGCGGGAAAACCACAAAGTAGGCAAAGGCGCAGCCCAGGTAAAACAGGCCGCAGCTGGAAATCAGGATGGGGACGGCAATCCGTTTTTCGTGGCCGTAAAGACCGGGGGCGACAAAGGACCAGAGCTGGAAGATGATCACCGGCATGGCGAGAAATACGCCTGTCAGTAAGGTCATCTTAAACGGCGTCAGGAACGGAGAAGCCACCTCTACCGCCACCATGGTGACGCCTTCGGGCAGCTCGTTCAGCAGCGGCGCGGCCAGAAAATTATAGATGTCCCGGGAAAACGGGAGAAGGCACAGCGTGACGCCCACCACGGCGATCACCGCCCACATGACCCGTTGGCGAAGTTCTACCAGATGGGAAATGAAACTCTGTTCGTTGTCGCCCGGAACGCCTTCCTCGGGGCCAGACTCATCGTCAGGCGCGCTCATGACTTGGTGCTGGCGTCAGTGTTTGGGTCGTCGGCCACAGTATCGGTGTCGTCATTGTCCTGCGCCGGATCTGGGTCTTCTGTGGCGTCGGGAGCATCGTTGAAATTGATGGTGTCGCTGGCGCTCTTTTTTAGCGATTCCATCTCGCTCATGGGTTCAGCCATGGCCGCCTTGAATTCTTCAGCGGGTTTCTGCATTGCCTCCTTGAACTCATCAGCAGCAAGTTCGGCAGCGATCTCGGAGCGAACACCTGCCCAGGTAGTGCGGGCCTTTCGGATGTAGCCGCCCACGACCCGAGCCACACCAGGCAGCCGCTCGGGGCCAAGCACCAGCAGGCCAATCACGCCGATAACCGACAGCTCCCAAAATCCAATGTCAAACATGGCTTAGCGGTGTATCAAACGGCGGGGTCAGGAAGACCCGGTTTTTTCATTGGATTCGCTGACGCTTTCGCTGTTCATGGGCTCCGGCGGATCGGCTTCGAGTTTTTCCGGCTCGTCCTCCGTCATCCCTTTGCGAAACCCTTTGATAGCGCTGCCCAGGTCGCTGCCCATATTGCGCAGCTTCTTGGTGCCAAACAGCATCATCACAATGACCAGAACGATCAACAGTTGCCAAATACTGATTCCACCTAACATGACTTACCTCATTACGTGAGCGCTGCCCGAAAGCAGCTTTCCAGCCGACCATTGTGCATGATCGTCAATGACTTGGGAATGTATCTTAAGACAGGCGGTGGCTTAACTTATGTGAACAAATGCATGCGCTGGCGCGTGGGGACCCTGATTGTTGGGCTTACGGCTTATTGCTTGCGACGAGTGATCGACTGACCGCCAAGGTAAGCGGGGGTGACCGCCATCAATAAAATCATTAGCAGCAAGGCCCACTGGGACAGGGTCGGGATCGGTTCACCGGGCTGGGGCGTTCCGGTGATGCAGCCGTTTGGCGGCGCAACGGCCAGGGACTCAATGCCTGGGCGGGTTTCCGCCGTTTCCTGCGCTTCAACGGTGTTCAGGTTAATCCGCAGAACTTTGCCCGGCAGAAACTCGAAGGTGTCCGGGCGGGTGCCATCCAGAACGGCCCAAAGGGTTCCGTTGGCGTCAAATGCCAGCCCCGCGTCGCTAATTTCAAAGCCCTGTATCTGACCGATCAGGGTAGACCTGCCGGCCTGCGTATCAATATCGTAGAGTCTTCCACCGGACGCCAGCGCGACGGTACGATTGGCGTAATGGGCGATAGCTGTCATCGGATGCTCCAGACCGCCGCTGCTCCCAACAACCCGTGCCTGACCCGTCGTGACGTCAATCTCGTACAAAGATTGGGTTTCTTCAGCAACCAACAGGAGCCGGTTGTCGCAGGTGAACGTCATACCGAAGTCGAGATTGGAGGCGGTGGAAAAGCCAAGATTGGGTCGCCGATTGCCAACAGGCAAGGCACTGACGGTCTCAGGATTGATCACGAAAACGGCTTTGGTGGCATTGTCGACGGCGTAAAGGGTGCCGTCAGGGCCAAAGGCAAGCCCCTCCACGTCTTCGAGACTGGTGGGTAGCGGGCCGATAAATTCCGTGTTGCCGGTGAACAGATTGACACGCAAAAGCTGATCAGCGTCAAACTCGTCATCGGAGTTCACCGCATAACCAAAATTCTGCGCAACCGCTGTTGGCGCGAGCGTGGCACAGGCCAGCAAAGCAGCAACAACAATGGCAATGTACCTGTCACGGACCATTGCTTCTAACTTCACACCAGTTGTTTTAAGGTATCGTCCTGATGCTGTCTTCACTCAGCATCACTTCCGGAACTTAGCAGATTTTGCCGGCAGATCATAGCGTTAGCGGTTTCTCCGGGTGCCCAGGCAAGCGAATGCTTGTGGGCTGCTCCTGCAGTGAAGCCGCTTTTTAGGACACCATATATAGTGTGAATAACAATCCCGGGGCACAAGATCGTGGCAACACGACGCAATTTAGTCACGCCCAGCCGGCGCGAAATGGCGTGCTTTTGCTCAATCTGGGCACGCCGGACGAGCCTACTGCGGCGGCGGTAAGGCGCTATCTAGCTCAGTTTCTGTCAGATCGTCGCGTGGTGGATGCACCGCGCTGGATTTGGCGTATTATCCTGCACGGCGTCATTTTGCGGGTTCGTCCGGGTCCGGTGGCGCGTAAATATGCCAGCGTCTGGCACTCGGAGGGTTCCCCGTTGCTGGTGCACAGTCAGCGGCTAACCCAGCGTATTGCCGATCTGCTGTGCCCGCCCGATACGTCCGGGGCTTCCGGGCCCGTGGTGGAGCTGGCCATGACATACGGAAATCCATCCATTGATGATGCGCTGGCCAAAATGCGGGAGAAAAACGTTCGCCAGCTGTTAGTGGTGCCGATGTTTCCCCAGTATTCCTCCAGTACCACGGCGGCGGCCTTTGACGGCATTGCGGCGGCATTGGCTGATCAGCGCTGGATTCCCGAACTGCGTTTTATCAACACCTATCACAACCAACCTGAGTACATTGCGGCGCTGGCGGATAGTGTGCGCCGACACCAGGCGGAGCATGGCATTCCTGAAAAGCTGCTGATGTCCTTTCACGGCATCCCCCAGCGGTATTTCATGACCGGCGATCCCTATCACTGCCTCTGTCAGGCCACTGCTCGGCTGCTGGCCCAGGCATTGGATTTGAAGCCCGATCAATGGGAGTTGGCGTTTCAGTCCCGTTTTGGGCGGGAGACCTGGCTACAACCCTATCTTGATCAGCGTTTGGGTGAGCTGGCGACCGAGGGCACCACGGACGTTCAGGTCATTTGCCCGGGGTTTGCCGCCGACTGCCTGGAAACGCTGGAAGAAATTGCGATGGAAAACCGCGAGTTGTTCGAGGAGTCCGGTGGCAAGAAATTCAGCTACATTTCGGCGTTGAACGACGACGCGAGCCACGCCGAGGCGCTTCAAGCATTGATCCAGCATCACGTGGCCGGCTGGTCGGGCTGGGACAAAGCGGAGGAAACCGCCGAACTGCTTAACGAGCGGGTGAATCGGGCCCAAGCCCTGGGAGCGCCCGGGTAATGTCAGCTCAGGCTGATGGTGCTGCCGATCTGTCCGCAGGCATGACCGGTGGCCGGTCGGGTGACTTGGCTAAACAACCGGCCCAGCGCCTCGTCATTGAAATGGCGGGGGTGAGCAAAGCCTACCCGCCGAACAATGCGCCAGTGCTTTCAGACCTGAATCTTGAGCTTCGCAGCGGTGAGAGCCTGGCTTTGGTTGGACGCAGCGGGTCGGGCAAAACCACGTTACTGAATCTGGTGGCTGGGTTGGTGGCGCCGGATAGCGGCCGGGTTGTGGTGGCCGGAAAAGACCTCGCCGTTCTGAGCGAGAACGAGCGCGCTGTTTTCCGTCGCTCTCATCTAGGTATTGTCTTTCAGGCGTTTAATCTGTTGCCAACGCTTACGGTAAAAGAGAATCTGCAATTCCCGCTGGCCTTGGGCGGCCCTGCGTTGCGTCGGTCTGGCACCGATAATGCTCAGTACCTGGACGAACTCCTCAACGCTCTGGGCCTGACGGATCTGGCTGATCGTTTGCCCGCCGATTTGTCGGGTGGTGAGCAGCAGCGCGTGGCGGTGGCGCGGGCGCTGATTCATCGGCCCGCCTTGGTGCTGGCCGATGAGCCCACCGGAAATCTTGATTTGGACAACGCTCACCGGGTAATCGAACTTCTGGTGTCCCAATGTCGCCAACGCGGCGCTGCGCTGGTTCTCATTACCCACAGCTCAGAGCTGTCAGCGCAGATGGACAACACCTTGTCCATTGCCAATGGCGCGCTGGCGCCCATCAGCGGTTAACAGGTCTCGGCCAGCAGTACATTCGGTGAATTCGCTTCGTCTACAGCTCAGGGCTTCGCGCCGCTACTTCGCTGCGCATCCTGTTCAGCTGGCCCTGGCGCTGTTGGGCCTGGCCTTGGGCGTTGCCGCGGTGGTTTCGGTGGGCGCCGCACGGGCCACGATAAGCGAGAGCTTTAAACGGTTTTCCGGAACCCTCTCCGGTGCCGCCAGTCACCACATCGTTGCCAGCGCCGGGTTTATTCCGGGCGAGACCTTTGTCGATCTGCGACGGGAATTTGCCGATATTGCCATGGCCCCGGTGTTGACCTTTGGTGTTCAGGATTTGGAGGGTCGGCGCTTAACCGTGATGGGAGTGGATTTGCTGCGTGAAACTCAGGTGCGAAGTTTCACCGGCGGCTATATGGGCCGAGACAGCTTTAATCTAGGGGAATGGATAGGCGGTGAGGCGCTGGCGCTAGCCGCGCAGCCTATAAGCTCTCGCCTGCTGTTGAAAGCCCGCGATAACGGAAGGCCAGTTGAGCTGTTGGTGGCTGACGAACTGGACCCTGCGCTGGTGAGCGGCGCCGAAAACCTGTTGGTGATGGACCTAAGTCGGGCCACTCAGACCCTGCATCAGGCCGAAGTGGACCGAACTTCTGCCGCCGCTAGGTCAATAGCATTACCCTTAAGTCGAATCGATCTGGCGCTGGACGATGCCGATGATATTCGGCTGGAAGCTCTGAAAAATCGCCTTGGACCCGGCCTGGCAGTGAAAGATGCCGGAGCCGGGGATACCACCGGCATGAGCCGAGCGTTGGAGCTCAACCTGTTGGCCTTGAGCTTGCTTGCACTGATGGTTGGGGCGTTTATCGTTTTCAACACGCTTCGTTTTTTTGTCCTGCAGCGTCAGCAGACCTACGCCTTTTGCCGCATGCTCGGCGTCACGCGAAAGGAGATTGTGCGCTGGGTTATTTTGGAGGCGGGTGTATTGGGACTGGTGGGCACCGTGCTGGGGTTGCTGCTGGGACTGTGGCTAGCCGATTTGGTGATGTCGCAAATGGCAGGCACAGTGAATCAGCGGTACTACGAGGCGGTGAGTCGCAGCGCCCAGATATCGCCCACTTTGTGGGTTCAGGCGGTGGTGTTGGGATTAGTGGGGTCGTTGGCGGCAGCCCTGTGGCCGGCCATCTGGGCCGGTACAGTTAGCCCGCTGGCGGACACCGCCAAAGACGCCTCAAACAAGATGATCAAGGTACTACCACTGGTCGGGATTGCCGCCCTGATAGCGGCAGCGGCAGTGCAGCTGCATGCCAGTTTGGTCAGCGCTCTGGCCGGTGTGTTTCTGGTGGCAGTGGGCTGGATAGCGTTGGCTATTCCACTGGCTATGGGCAGCGTCGGAAAAATCCCCCTGCCGGTTGCCCGTTTTCCGCTCACAGGGTTTGCCCGGTCCCGGCTTCCGCAAACGTTAAGCCGAACCTCAGCGGCGCTGGCCGCGCTTATTGTGGCGGTGGCTACAGTCATCGGCGTAGACCACATGATTTCCAGTTTTCGCGGTAGCGTTGTTGGCTGGCTGGACGTCACCCTCAGTGCTGATGCGTATCTGCGAAACGGGGAAAACAACGACCCCATAAGCGACAGGGTGGTGCAAACCGTTGCCAACACACAGGGCGTCGCGGAAGTGGGCCAAGCGATCAGTCGCTACTGGCCTGACGCGCCCGGGATCCAGCGTTTGTCGGCCCAGGCGCTATCGACCGCTGGTCGCAACTCCTATCAGCTCCTGGACCCCTGGTCGGAGTCGCAATGGCAACGCTGGGAGTCGACACCCCTGGCCCTTATCAGTGAGCCGCTGGCCCGGCGTCTCAAGCTGAAAGCCGGTGACGTGGTTCAGCTCCCTGGTCCAGTGCTTGGAAAGCCAGACGTAGCATTAACGGTGGGCGCCGTGTTTGCCGACTACCGCGCTGACGGCGGCCGAGCGGTAATTCATCTGCGGCAGTATCAGCGACTGTGGAACGATCCCACGGTCACTACCTTGGCGCTACACTTGGAACCTGGGCCAGAAACGTTGGCCGATGATACGGTTCAAAGGCTGCGCGAGCGCCTGGCTTTGGTGCCGAATGCTGAGGCGGTGGAAATTGTCCAGACCGGCAATCTGCGGCGTCGTTCGCTGGAGGTTTTTGACCAGACGTTCAGGCTCACTTTGGGTCTCAAGTGGCTTGCCGCCATTGTGGCATTTGTGGGCGTGCTCAGCGCCGTATTAGCGCTGCAGCTGGAACGCCAGCGCGAATCCACATTGCTCTATTCCATGGGCCTGACCCGAACCCAGATCGGTCGACTGCTGTTGCTCGAGTCTCTGGGTCTGGGTTTGGCAGCGGCGCTGCTGGCCATGCCTCTGGGTGCCGCCTTGGCCTGGCTGCTGACCAGCGTGGTGAACACCCGAGCATTTGGCTGGACCCTCTACGTGGACTGGCACTGGCCAACCTTTGTTCAGGGCTGCGCAATTGCAACCGGTGCAGCGTTGTTGGCAGCCATCCCACCTGCGCTGATGTTTAATCGGCCGAAGTCGAGGCAGCCAGGATGAGTCGACGTCATCCGGGTGTACTCCTGACCACGGTAATCATTAGCGCCGGAATCTGGCTCAGCGGATGCAGTGAGCCGCCGGCAAGCGCCAGCCTGCAGCAAACACTAGGCGGCGACCCCGATCCCGGATTTTCTCGCGCCGTGGCGGTGCAGCCGTTGAGGTTTCCCATGGACCATGGAGCCCATCCCGACTACCAGACCGAGTGGTGGTATTTCACCGGCCACGTAAGCAGCAATGATTTGCCAACGCAGCGCAACTTCGGCTATCAGCTGACGTTTTTCCGGCAGGCTTTGACGCCTCAAGAACCCGCCACCGAGCCGTTGGCAAAGGGCGATCAGACCCCCTCCTGGGCTGCCAGCCAGCTGTTCCTGGCCCACTTTGCGATCAGCGATCTGGACCGCGGAACGTTCTATCACGCCCAGCGGCTTACCCGAGGATCAGCAGGCCAGGGCGAGGCCGCTGAGGGTCAGATGGCGGTACGGGTAGAGGACTGGCAAGTCACTTGGGAAGGTTCTCATATCGTGTTGAGGGCAAAGGATCATCAACACGGTATAGGTCTCAAACTCAATCCGCTCAGCGCCATTATTCCCCAGGGTGATCGGGGACTGAGTACTAAGGGTGCGGGGGTAGGAAACGCCAGCTACTATTATTCCATTCCCGAGCTTGAGACCCGAGGCACCCTTGAGGTTGGCAGCGAGACGTTCTCTGTCCAAGGCGACAGCTGGCTGGACCGGGAATGGAGCACCAGTGTGCTTGAGCCGGGTCAGGCCGGCTGGGATTGGTTTAGCCTGAATCTGCAGCAGGGTCGATACCTGATGTTGTTTCAGCTCAGAGACGCGGATGGCAATCCTGATCAGTTCTCCGCTGGCACGCTGGTCGATAGCGATCAGGTCACGAAGCTGAACGCCAGCGACTTTACCCTGGCGGGTGACAAGCCATGGCGCAGTCCTCACAGCGGGGCGCTATATCCGCTGCGTTGGCAAATCAATCTGCCCGGTCAGGAGCTTTCGTTAACGGTCTCGGCGCTGATGCAAGATCAGGAAATTAATCAAACGTTTCGCTACTGGGAAGGCGCTGTTTCGGCCCAGGGGCAGTGGCGGGGAAACGCGGTTCAGGCCCGCGGATATCTGGAGATGACAGGTTATGACGACAAACGTTGACACGCTGCAGGCAATGCCCGGCGAAGAGATTCAGCTGTCCGCGGGAGGCTATAGGCTGGCTGGTCGCCAGTATGGTCCCGCGGACGGGTACCCGGTGCTGGCTTTGCATGGCTGGATGGACCATTCGGACAGCTTTGCGCCTATGGCACCGCTACTGGATGGATGTCGAACGGTGGCGCTGGATTTGCCCGGTCATGGCCTCACCCCTATGGGCGAACAGGGCAACTGGTTTCACTATATCGACAACGTGGCGCTGGTGTTTGAAGTGCTAAATGTGCTCGGGTGGGATCGCTGCCATGTGGTGGGCCACTCTATGGGCGGTGGCCTGGCAGCACTGGCGGCTGCAGCCTTCCCCGAGCGTTTCAGCGCCATGGTCAGCATCGATATGTTGGGCCCGATCTCTGGGCCCACCGAGAACGTGGCGGAGCAACTGCGCAAAGGTATTCTTGACCGTTCCAAAGGACTGCAGCAGCGTTATTTTGCGACCATAGAAGAAACGTTGGCGGCACGGGAAAACGCCAGTTTTCCTCTGGCGCTGTGCAAAATTCTGGGCGCAAGAGGCATTGAGCACACCGACAAGGGCTATACCTGGCGCGGGGATCGGCGCTTAAAGTGGTCCTCCCTGCAGCGTCTTTCCGAGTCTCACGTACGTCACATACTGGAGGCTATTGAATGTCCGACGCTGGTGCTGCTGGCTGAGCAGCTACGGTATCCGCAAATGAAAGCGATGCTTGAGAAACGTCAAGGGTTCATACGCAATGAACGGGTTATTACGGCGCCAGGTGGTCACCACTTACACATGGAGAACCCGGAGGTTTGTGCTGGCCATATCAACGAGTTTTTCGACTCGTTGCCTTCGTAATTCAAGGGCGGTGCGTCGAGGTCGGTGCACTGATTAGGCGTCTTCGGCAGATGACTCCCTTCGGTCCGTTTAACTCCGCCGAAGACGCCTAATCAGCACGCCGTCCTCTACATCGCGGAGAACAATCGTCATAGGCAGTTGGGTTCCGGCGGGGCTGATCTGGGTCTGGTGTGATTCATTTTGAAGACGCCTCGAGCGGGCCAACTGGTTGACGACATTATGTCGTGATACTTCGATCCATTCTGAGGAAGGTAAAAAGACTGCAGCGATTTTCTTTGCCAAAAAGGAAGAGCGTGACGAGAGACTCGCTCGATCTAATTCCCTGGTGGCAACTGGCGAAGAAAAGGTGTTGGGTTGGGTTAGCCGAAGGGGCCGTTGAGTTGGACGACCTGGTAGTTGATGGCGGTGGCCAGAGAGACCCAGGTTAGATAGGGAACGAGGAACCAGCCAGCGAGTTTTCTGCGGCGTCCGCACACGATCATTAGGACGACGATGGATAGCCACAGTGCGGGCACTTCCAGTAAGGACCAGTCGGGTCTTTTAACGTGAAAAAATAGCAGCGACCAAAGCAGGTTCAGGCCGGCATTGAGTGCCAGCGCCGCTACTAGTACCCAGCGTTTTTCTGTTTGTGCCCACCAGGCTAAGACACCAGCGCTGGCGGTGAGAGTGAAGATGAGCGTCCAGGCCGGGCCGAATACCCAGTCCGGTGGCTTAATCGCTGGCTGGATCAGGTTTTGATACCAAGGGCCAAGATCGGTCAACAGGCCGCCGGTGGCAGATACGGCAAGGGCGCAAACAACAGCCACAACAATCGCCGGCCAGCGACGCTCAGGGGTCATCGGGCGATACCCTGTCCGAGCAGCTTATTAGGGTTTTGGATAGGCGTGAACATTAGCTGCCGGCGAGGGTAGCGCAACCAGCTGCTCGCTGCACGTGGTGAACGCGCCGCGTTCGGCGCGTCTCAGGAAAGGCCTAGTGGGGCGCCAGCCCCATCAAGTGGGCCAGGTCTTTGAAGAAAATGCGCACGTGGGCCACCGGTTTGGCGCGGACCAGACGTTTGTTCATATACGCTTCCCAGGTGAGGCGCTGAACGTCGGCGTCGCGGCAGATGCTGACAAAACGTTCCCGACGTTTTTCGCTGTTGTACCAGAACTTTTGCATGATCCCGAGCACCCAGAAAATTCGTCCATGCAGGCGCATAAAGCGCTTGCGAGCGATTTTCAGGTCGGAGGCTTTGCCGCTGCGTAAAAATGCGGCGCAAGCATCGGCGCTGTGGCGACCACTGAGCATGGCGTAATAAATGCCTTCACCCGATGCAGGAGCCACGGCGCCGGCGGCATCGCCGGTCACCAATACATCGCGACCATTGTCCCAGCGCTTCAGGGCTTTTAGCGGAATCGGTGCACCTTCGGTTCGCACGGTGGGTGCGTCCTGCAGGCCGGAGCCTTCACGCAGCAATTTGACCGACCCGCGTAACGAATGGCCTTTCACCGCGGTGCCCATGCCAATGCTGGTTTCTTCGCCGTGGGGAAACACCCAGCCGTAAAAATCCGGTGATACCTTACCCTGGTAATAAACGTCACAGCGTTCCGGGTCGAAACCTTTTTGGGTTCCGCTGGGCGACTTGACGATCTCGTGGTACGCAAAAACCTTGGGCAACTCTTTCGCGTTGGGGATGTGTTCTTTAGCGACCCGGGACGCGGCGCCGTCGGCGCCAATTACTAGCCGGGTGCGAACCAGGCAGACGGTGCCATTCTCATCCAGGTATCGAACGACAGGTTCGGGTTTATCGTCACGCACCAGTTCCTGAAATTCTCCGGTGCAGCGGGTGGCCCCTGACTCCTGGGCACGCTTGCGCAACCATTCATCAAACGTGCCGCGATTGACCATGCCAACCCAGCCACCAATGTCCATATCCACCGCTTTGTCGGTGGGAGAGATCATTCGCGCAGTGGTCACTTTGGCCTCCAGCTGGCTGTGGGGAATATCAAATTCTTCCACCAGCTTGGGAGGCACCGCACCACCGCAGGGCTTAATGCGGCCATTTTTGTCCAGCAACATCACTTTATGACCCATGGCGGCCAGATCGTTTGCAGCGGTTGCGCCGCTGGGTCCACCGCCGACGACGACTACATCAAACTGCTGCATTATGTATCTCCAAAGAAGGCTCTGTTCTGGAAGAATCAGAGGATTGAGAAACCTGAGTACGACCCAGGCTAATGGCCAGTGCACTGGCCACAACAAATAAACCGGACTGAACCGCAAACGCCATTGCATAGGCGCTGGCAGTGCTAACGCCTTGCCACTGGGCAAGGTCGACAACCGCCGTGCCCACAATTCCGCCCAGTCCAAACGCCAGTGCCTGGGCTGCGCCCCATACGCCCATCCGAACCCCGTCGCGCTTTTTATGGCCTTGACTGACCAGTGTCATCATCGAACCAATGGCTGCGACCGCAAATACGCCGTTCGCCAGGCCAAGAGAAAACACCAGCCCCTGTAGCGGCCAGGGTGGGCCGCTCAGTGCTGCCAGAGTGACCAAAGCCAGCATCAGGGCTGAGCCAATGCAGCCAGCGATAGTGCACCAGCGCAGGACGTCGCTGCGCCCCTTGGCAATGCCGGTACCTACCAGTGCCACTAACAGCATGCCTGCCAGCACGCCGCCATGCTGAACACTACCCAGCTGAGTAGAGGCGCCGGGCGTCAGCCCGAACACGGCGCCGGCAAACGGCTCAAGGAGAAGGTCTTGCGCGCTATAGGCCAACATGGACATAAACACAAATAGGGAAAACCGCCGAGTTCTGGGTTCTGACCAGACCTCTTTCACCGCTTCCATAAAAGCGCCTTTTTCCGGCTCAGGCTGCGCCTGTTGGGGTGCTTCCGTGTGCCGAGGTTCGATGCGAAACACAGCCAAAATGGTAACCAATAGCGCGATGACGCTGACCGCGCCAGTCAGCATGATCAACCGGCTGAAGCTGAATGGGTCTAGCAGATGTCCCACTACCGCTGTGGTAATAATAAAGCCGACAATCATCGTGACCCAGGTAATGGTAGCGGCCGCTGCTCGGCGAGCGGGGCTGACCAATGCTGCCAGTAACACCAGCAGTGAGGTTCCCGATGCACCGACACCTGCGCCGATCAATAAAAAAGCCACCGTGGAAAGGGCGATGCCGCCAATGGTTGATACGCTCATCAAGGCGGTGGCGGCTGCAGCAAGAATACCGCCCACACCCAGTACGGCGATGCCGCCGATAATCCATGGGGTTCGCCGTCCGCCTCGGTCTGAACCATGACCGAAGCGGGGTCTGAGAATTTGAATGGCGTAGTGCAAAGCCACCAGCACGCCGGGCAGTACCGCGGGCAGCGCCAGTTCCACTACCATCACGCGATTCAGTGTGGAGGTGGTAAGTACCACAATGGATCCCAGCGAAGCTTGTACCAGGCCCAGACGAAAAATCCCCGGCCAGCTCAGGCCGCCTGCCGTTGCAGTTGTCACGTTAGTACCTCCAGACGCAGCGCAAACGCGCTGACCAACATTCCCAAAACATAGAGCGTGACGCCGGTGCCGTTGTACCAGGGGGCCCAGCGTTCGGGATCGTTAAGCAACCGGCCCATGGCCAGCAGCTGGAGCGTGATGCCAATGGCCACGGCTGCGGCAAAAACCGGCGCCTGCCAGTAGATCAACAAACCGACCACAACCAGCTGCGGTACTGCCATTACCCAGCAGGCCACTTTGGCCGCGCGCTCAGGGCCCAGCTGCACCGGCAGCGAGCGTATGCCCATTAGCCGGTCACCTTTAAGGGCTTTGAAATCGTTTAGCGTCATGATGCCGTGGGCACCCAGGGAATACAGCGCGGCCAGGGTGATGATCTCCCACCCGGGCAGGGTGCCACTGAGTGCGGCAGCGGCGGTGAACCAGGGTAGTCCCTCGTAACACAGCCCTACTGCGGAATTGCCCCACCAACCGTTCAGTTTGAGCCGGGCTGGCGGTGCGCTGTAGGCCCAGGCCAGAGCCAGTCCCAATGTGCCAGCGGCCAGCACCCAGATCCCAAGCGCGGCGGCTACGGCAATGGACAACAGCGACCAGACAATGGCAAACCACAGCCCGATACGTCCGGGTACGCGGCCCGAAGGAATGGGGCGTTCAGGTTGGTTGACGGCGTCAACGTGGCGGTCAAACCAGTCGTTGACGACCTGGCTGGTGCCGCACATCAGGGGGCCGGCCAGGGCGATACCGCCGATCACGAACCACAGGCGTCCATCAAAGGACGCGCCCGAGGACACCAGGCCGCAGCCAAAGGCCCACATCGGCGGAAACCAGGTAATGGGTTTCAACAGTTCAATCAAAGCAACCGGTTGAAGCCGGTTTTTGGGTCTTTGAATGGCAGTGGCTTGCATGATTACAGAGACGTTAGCGCGAGTTTTCTATGGCGTCAACTAAACTTGACAGTCAATTGAGGTTTACAGTCATAAATGGCGCTTTTGACGCCGATTTGGCGGAGACAACGGCGCTTAGTGTGCCGCTGGTCGACGCTAGTCTTTGTCGGCGGCGCCAGCGTCGGCAATGCCATAACGGCGGAGTTTGACGTAAAGACTTTGCCGGGAGAGTCCCAGCATGTCGGCGGCGGACGCCCGGTTATTGGTGGTTAATTCCAGAGCGGCCTGAATACACAATCGCTCGATCAGATCGGTGGTTTCTCGAACGAGGTCTTTTAACGGCACCCGGCCGACCAGTTCGGTCATTTGTTCCAGCGAGCGTCCCAGTGGCTGTTTAACAAATTTCTCTTCGGAGTCGCTGCGACTGGCACTGCGCAGTTGACGGATGACAAACCCAAAACAGGGCGGATCGGCGTTAATTGCTGAAACGCCGGAAAGCTCAACTTCCAAAGGGGTACCGAATTCCGGACTGATAGTAGTGCCATATTGTCGCACCACGCCTCTTTGGCTTAAATTTTTCCGAATGACGCGCATATCGACGCCAGACCGGCCCAGCCAGCGCTCCAGAGGTTGATTTTTAAGCTGTCCTTCGCTGCCAAGTTGACACATCTGAACGAAAGCTTCGTTGCCGGCGATAATCTGGCCGTCTACATCGGTCACCACAAAGCCGTCTGGCGATTGCTTTACCACCGCCAGCGTGGATTGGGATACATCGCTGCGGTCCAGCGCCGGTGCCCGATTAACCGGTGTCAGGTGCACCAGGTACAGAACGGCATCACCCTGGCGCAACAGCGTGGCCGAGAGCGTACAGGGTCCGTTGTCCTTCAGGTTGACCTTCAGCTCTGCGCCGTGACCGGCGGAGCGCGATTCAGCCAGCAGTTCGGTTAAATCCACCTGTTCCAGGTAGTCCACCAGCGATCGGCGAACCAGTTTCGCCACCGATTCGCCCAGCAGTTGGGCAGCGGCAGGATTGGCTTCCTGAATCGACTTGCCGTCGGAATCCAGTATCAAAATGGCTTCTGCCGCCAGTTGAAACAACATTCGGTAACGGGTTTCCGCATGGTGCAGGCGGGCGTACTCGTTTTCCATCGAATGCTGTACGTCCATCAGCTGCTGCTGCACCTGAGACAGCGGGCGCAGGTCTTTGCCCACCACAATGGCGTGGTCGTTGGCGCTGAAGGTTCGATACATGATCGGTAGGTCCAATCCATCAGCGGCTGGATGGTTCACCTGTCGCCAGCGTGATGGCGCGCCGTCACTTTCCGACATCAACGCCTCAATTTTCGGCCGTGATTCCACCGTGACGGTTTCCACCCAGGGCTGACCCACCCAGTCCGGTGCCTGGGTCATGGCGCCACGGGGGTTTTCCACGGCAACGTCTCGAATGATGCCCTGGTTGTCCACCACCAAGGCCAGATCGTTGGCGCTGGCGACGATGGAGGCAATCTGTTGGCTGGAAAGATCCGCAACAAATTGCTCGTTAATCTTCGGTGATGAGGATTCGGCCATGGTGTATCAAACGTTAACGAGGCGGTCGGCAGCAGCGACAGCGGCACTACCGTCACCGGCGGTTGCATCAGCGCCCACTTCGTCCACCAGGCTATCGCGGACGGCGACGCTGCGCCCACCGATCAGTACTTTCAGCTCAGAATTGAAAGACGCTTCACGGAGTCGATCAATAGTGGGGCTGAGTTGGTCGACGAAGCGGTCACCGCTCACCGACAACCCCACCAGGTCGAAGTGTTGCTGACTGACAAGTAATTCCAGAGTGTCAATCGAGCGTGGCGCACTGGCATGGACGTTCCAACCCGCCCGGCGAAAGAACTCCACCACCATAAACTGCCCAAAAGAGTGTTGTTCACCCGGCATGGGAACAATCAGAGCGGTGTTTTCTGCCGGCTCACGTTGGCGATACTGACTGCAGAAACAGTGACTGAACTCCAGCATTACCTGCTGCAGTCGGCTGACACCCACGGTGACGTCAAAAAAACTGCATTCGTCCTCAGCCCACATGTCACCGAGTTTTCGCGCCGTATCGGTGATCAACGACAGGTAAAGCGATTGCAATGAAGCGCCGCCGTTACGTAAACCCTGTATATAGTTTACTGCGGAGATAACGTCATGATTGAGAACAATGTCTACCATTTCCTGCAGGTCTCCCGCAGGAGACGACGCTGAAGGTGCGTTACGAAGCTCGCCATGAGGCTGTTGGAACGCCATCATCAGGCGCGGAATGATCTCTTTTTCCAGCGCGGGTTCCAGATCATTCCACTGATCAGCACGTTGATCATCGCTGCCCACAGAACGCCCGGCCCAGCTGGGTTCCAGCGGAGAGGAGTCGTGCATGTTGGAACTCTGGCGATTGCTCATTGGGCTGTTCCTCGGCCGTCGGGCTTTTTGTCGCAGCCGCACGATCCGCACTGTTCTACCTTTCACCTACAGGAGTGTGAATAAAGCGCGTCCCCGGGAATTTGTCAAGTTTTCATTACGTACACTTTAGTTGACACTTTCCCCTCAGCCCTTTAGATTTGGACCCTCGCGGTGCTGCCGCCAGCCAATTTACAAGGAGATTTCCCACCTGTGTCCCGCCCGGTTCGGTCGATTTACACACCCGCTCAGCGTCAACGCCGTGATGCGTCGCGCTGGACAATGGTCCAAGGGGTGCTGGCTGCGGCCCAGTTTTTTGTATTTCTTATCAGCCTTTGCCTGGTACTGCGTTTCCTCGTTACCGGCGAAGGCGCCGGCATTGCTGCCGCCTCCGTGGTAGTTAAGACGTTGACGCTTTACACCATCATGGTGACGGGAGCGATTTGGGAGCGGGAGGTATTTGGTCAATACCTGTTTGCTGGCCCGTTCTTTTGGGAAGACGTTGTCAGCATGGGGGTCATTGCCCTGCATACGCTATATCTGGCCGCGCTCATAACCGGCACCTTCAGTGTCACTCAACAAATGTTCATTGCGATGGCGGCCTATGCGGCCTACGTTGTCAACGCCGGCCAATTCCTGTGGAAGTTTCGTCTGGCCAGGCTCAGCGCGCCCATGTCAGCAGAAGGTGTGCCCTCATGAGTGAAGCTCTGCAGCAAATGAGCGTGGCGCCGCCGGTATTACGTGAACGCGGTCAGCGGGAGGTGTTTTGCGGTTTGACGGGGATCGTCTGGCTGCATCGCAAGATTCAGGATGCGTTTTTCCTGGTGGTGGGCTCCAGAACCTGTGCCCATCTGATCCAGTCCGCCGCCGGTGTGATGATTTTTTCAGAGCCCCGCTTTGCCACAGCCATTATCGACGAACGTGATCTGGCGGGCTTGGCGGACGTCAACGATGAACTGGATCGCGAGGTTGCTCGGCTGCTGTCCCGGCGCCCGGATATCAAACTTCTTTTTCTGGTGGGCTCATGCCCGTCAGAAGTCATCAAGCTGGATCTGCACCGGGCCGCTGGACGTTTGTCCCAGGAGTTTATGCCGAAGGTTCGGGTGCTGAACTATTCCGGCAGTGGCATTGAAACCACATTCACCCAGGGTGAAGACGCCTGTTTGGCCTCATTGGTGCCAGAAATGGACACCACCGATGAGCGTCGCCTGCTGATCGTTGGCGCTCTTGCTGATGTGGTGGAAGACCAATTTCGAAGTCTGTTTGCCGCCATGAATTTGGGTCCGGTAGATTTCTTGCCGCCCCGCAAATCCGCGGATTTACCCGCAGTCGGGGCGAACACGGTTTACCTGTTGGCCCAGCCCTTTTTGGCCGACACAGCCCACGCCCTCAATCAGCGCGGCGCAACTCGTCTGTCGGCCCCGTTTCCGCTGGGTGACAAGGGCACCACCGCTTGGTTACAAGCCGCAGCCAGCGAGTTTGGGGTGGATGCGCAGACCTTTGAGTCGGTTACAGCGCCAGGGCGGCGTCGCGCAGTGCAGGCCCTGGAGAGCCAGAAACAACAGCTGGCCGGACGCAAGGTATTTTTCTTTCCCGACTCACAGCTGGAAATTCCCCTGGCGCGTTTTCTCTATCAGGAACTGGACATGGAGTTGCTGGAGGTAGGTACGCCCTATCTGCACCAAGAACACCTGGACTGCGAGCTACCGGCGTTGCCAGAAAACGTCCAGCTCAGCGAAGGCCAGGACGTAGAACGGCAACTCGATCGCTGCCATGAAGCCCAGCCCGATATTGTGGTCTGTGGGCTGGGATTGGCTAATCCACTGGAGGCTGACGGTATCACCACCAAGTGGTCCATAGAGCTGCTGTTTACCCCCATTCAGGGCTACGAGCAGGCAGGCGATTGTGCTGGGTTGTTTTCCAGGCCCTTGCGTCGCCGCCAGGTATTGGACGTCTAATGCACCTGACCGTTTGGACATATGAAGGCCCGCCCCACGTTGGCGCCATGCGTGTGGCCACTGCCATGAAGGATCTGCACTACGTATTGCATGCGCCTCAGGGCGACACCTACGCAGATCTGCTGTTCACCATGATTGAGCGAATTCCCAAGCGCCCGCCAGTGACCTACACCACGTTTCAGGCGCGGGATTTGGGTTCGGATACCGCCACCCTGTTCAAAGACGCGGTGTTCTCGGCGTATGAGCGATTTCAGCCCAAGGCAATGATTGTTGGCGCGTCTTGCACTGCAGAGCTGATTCAGGATGATCCTGGTGGGCTGGCTGAAGCATTAAACCTGCCGATCCCCATTGTTCCGCTGGAGTTACCCGCCTATCAGCGCAAAGAGAACTGGGGTGCAGCAGAGACGTTCTACCATCTGGTACGAGCGCTAGCCGGCCCCCACGCGCCCAAGCCGGACGACGAGCCTGCTCAGCGTGAGAACCCTACGCCGCGATGCAATATTTTAGGACCTACTGCGCTGGGTTTCCGCCACCGCGATGACGTCAAAGAAATTGTTGGTCTGCTGGAAGACTTGGGTGTGGCCATTAACGTTGTGGCTCCGCTGGACGCCTGCCCAGAAGATTTGGCCCGGCTGGGCAATGCCGACTTTAACGTTGTGCTCTATCCAGAAGTCGCGGACACCGCGGCGCGCTGGCTGAAGCGCACGTTCGGACAGCCGATGACCACCACCATACCTATTGGCGTTTCGGCCACTAACGCGTTCATTTCCGAAGTTGCCGCGTTGGCTGAGCTAGATGCGCAGCCGTTGCTGGCTCGTCATCAATCCCGATTGCCTTGGTATTCCCGGTCCATCGATTCCACCTATCTCACCGGTAAGCGGGTGTTTGTGTTTGGCGACGCCACCCACGTTCTCGCTGCTGCCCGGGTGGCCCAACATGAGCTGGGTTTTGAGGTGGTTGGTCTGGGTACCTACAGCCGCGAATTCGCCCGCGAAGTACGTGCCCTGGGCAAAGAAATGGGGCTTGAAGCGCTCATTACCGACGACTACCTGGAAGTGGAAGAGCGGGTCACCGAACTTCAGCCGGAGTTGGTGCTGGGCACTCAAATGGAGCGCCATATCGCGAAGCGATTAGGCATTGCCTGTGCGGTCATTTCTGCGCCGATTCACGTACAGGATTTTCCTGCTGCCCACTCCCCGCAAATGGGGTTCGAAGGCGCTAACGTGCTTTTTGATACATGGGTGCATCCGCTGATGATGGGCCTGGAAGAGCATCTGTTAGGCATGTTCCGGGAAGACTTTGAATTTAACGAAAATGCGGCACCCTCACATTTGGGCCGTTATGGCGGACCAGCGGGAGCGGAGACGCCAGATGCACCTGAGGCGGCGGTTGAGGTTGAAGCGCAGGCCCCGGCTGCACCGACCACCAATGGAGAATTGAGTTGGACCCCAGATGCTGAGAAAGCGCTGGGTCAGATTCCGTTTTTTGTGCGCGGCAAGGCGCGCCGAAACACCGAGAGCTTCGCCCGCGACCAAGGCGTATCCGCCATCACTGTAGAGACGCTTTACGATGCCAAAGCCCATTTCAGTCGTTAGCAAAGCGCCCATACAGGTCACCCTGATTACGCTGGATGGCCATCTGGCCAGCGCCGCTGATCGGGCGTTGATTGAGCTCAAAAAACAGCTGCCGGAACTCACGCTGAATCTGCATTGCGCGGGCGACTGGAACGAAAATCCAGGCGCGTTGGAACGCTGCCGAGAAGATGTCGCTCAGGCCGACATTATTGTGGCTTGCATGTTATTCGTCGACGAGCATGTGCAGGCCATTTTGCCTGATTTGAAAGCCCGTCGGGAGCACTGCCAGGCCATGGTCTGTTTTATGAGTGACGGCGAGATCATTCGCCTGACCCGTGTCGGCAAATTCGATATGAGCGGCAAGACCAGCGGACCGCTGGCGCTGCTGAAAAAGCTCCGAGGCAGCGGTAAGAAAAAGCAAACCGAAGGCGCCAAACAGGTCGCTATGCTGCGTCGGCTGCCGCGCATTCTGCGTTTTATCCCAGGCACCGCGCAAGACGTTCGCGCCTACTTCCTGGTGTTTCAATATTGGTTGGCCGGCTCTGAACAAAACGTTGGCAATCTGGTGCGGTTTCTATTGGAGCGCTATGCCATTGTTGGCGGCGAGCCGCTGCGCGGCAAGTTGAAAGTAGCGCCGCCCGAAGCCTATCCAGACGTGGGTTTGTATCACCCGAAAATGCCTGGCAAGTTTGGCGAAAATCTGGCGAAACTGCCCCGAGGTGGCAAGAACGGCACAGTGGGTCTGCTGTTGATGCGCGCATACGTGTTAGCGGGCAACAGTCGCCATTATGACGCCATCATCGAGGCGTTGGAGCAACGGGGTCTGAAGGTGATCCCAGCCTTTGCCAGCGGCCTTGATTCGCGCCCGGCGGTGGATCAATTCTTTAAGAAAGACGGCAAGCCCACTGTGGATGCCGTGATTTCGCTGACTGGCTTTTCGTTGGTGGGTGGCCCCGCTTATAACGACGCCGAAGCGGCCCAGCAGCTGCTGACGGATCTGAACGTTCCCTACGTTGCTGCCCACGCGACGGAGTTTCAGACTCTGGAGCAATGGGAGCACTCTGAACGCGGTTTGCTGCCCGTTGAAACTACTTTGATGATTGCCATTCCCGAATTGGATGGTGCCACCAGCCCAACCCTTTTTGCCGGTCGTTCGGAGCATTCGCCGGAAGGATTGATGCGAGACCTGGTACCGCAACCCGATCGGGTGGAGGCTTTGGCCGGGCGGGTGGCCAACCTCATCAGTCTGCGCCGCAAAGCCCGCGCCGAACGCACTCTGGGCATCGTACTGTTTAACTTTCCGCCCAACGCCGGCGCAACCGGCACTGCGGCATTTCTAGGCGTGTTTGAGTCGCTGTTCAATACCCTTAAGTCGCTCCGTGATGAAGGGTACTGCATAGACATGCCCGAGTCGGTCGACGAACTGCGCGATGCCATTATTCATGGTAATCGGGAGCAGTTCGGCACCGAAGCTAACGTGCTGACTCAGATCCCAACGGATCACTACGTACGGGCTGAAACCCATCTCAAAGCGATTGAGGAGCAGTGGGGCCCCGCGCCAGGCCGCGAGCAGGCCAACAGCAAAGGTATTTTTGTCCTCGGCAAAAAATTCGGCAACGTGCTGGTAACGGTGCAGCCCGGTTTTGGCTACGAAGGCGACCCCATGCGGCTGTTGTTTGAAGGCGGCATGGCGCCCACTCATGCCTTCTGTGGGTTTTATCGCTACCTGCGTGAGGATGCAAAAGTGGATGCGCTGCTCAATTTTGGCACTCACGGCGCGCTGGAATTCATGCCGGGCAAACAAACCGGCATGAGCGAAAACTGCTGGCCCGAACGTCTGCTGGGTAGCGTTCCCAACTTTTATCTCTACGCGGCCAACAACCCTTCTGAGGGGGCCATTGCCAAGCGCCGTTCCGCAGCGACTTTGATCAGCTACCTGACGCCGCCGGTAACTCAAGCCGGTTTGTACCGGGAACTGCAGGATCTGAAAGGCACTCTGGATCGCTGGCGCTCATTGACGCCGGACGAACTGGAGCAACAAACCTCGCTGGCAGATCTTTTGCGGACTCAGGCCAGCGAACTGGAATTGTCAGTGGCCAATCGGCCGTGGGATGACCCCCAGGCCTGCGTCGAGCAGCTGGGTCGAGAGCTTCACGAACTTGAGCACACGCTGATTCCCGAAGGCATGCATATTGTCGGTGAGCCAATGAGCGACGAGCAGCGCCATCATTTGTTGCTTGCCATGGCCAACCTGCCCGAGTCGGTTAACCTCGATGCCGCACAGCTGGACAGCGTGTTGGACAATTCTGCTGACGGCCAGTCGCTGGGTTTGAGCGACGACGTCGTGCAGCAAATTCGCAAGACCAACGCTGAGCTGACGGTAGACAGTGAGCTGACGGCGATTGTGCACGCGCTGGACGGCAATTACGTGCCGCCAGTAGTGGGCGGCGATCTGCTGAAGTCGCCGGAAATATTGCCAACCGGACGTAATCTGCACGGCTTTGATCCGATGCGCATTCCCAGTCCGTTTGCGGTGCTGGATGGTTCGCGTCAGGCTAACCTGCTAATCAGTCAACATACCGCTGGCGGCAATGCGTTGCCGGAGTCCATCGCGTTTGTGTTGTGGGGTGCTGATAACCTGAAAACTGAGGGTGGCCCGATCAGCCAGGTGCTGGCTCTGATGGGTGCCCGGCCCCGCCATGACGGGTACGGCCGACTCTGCGGCGCAGAGTTAATTCCGCTGGAAGACCTGGGTCGTCCGCGCATTGACGTTCTGATGACGTTGTCGGGAATTTTCCGCGACCTTATGCCCCATCAGTCGCAAATGCTGGCAGAAGCCGCTTACCTGGCAGCCTCGGCTGAGGAGCCGGTGGAGCAAAACTTCATTCGTAAACACGCCCTGGCCTATCAGGCCGAAACCGGCTGCGATCTGGACACCGCCTCGCTGCGCGTATTCAGCAACGCCGACGGCGCATATGGCTCCAACGTTAACCACATGATTGACAACGGTCGTTGGGATAACGAAGACGAGCTGGCGGAAGTTTATAGCCGGCGCAAGTGTTTCGCTTTTGGTCGCAACGGCAAACCTCAGCGACAGCCAGAGATGCTGGAACGCACCCTGAAAGACGTGGATATTGCGTACCAGAATCTGGAGTCCATGGAGCTGGGTGTGACCAGTATTGATCACTACTTTGACAGCCTGGGCGGCATTACCCGCGCCGCCAGCCGCGCCAGCGGCAAGGACGTTGAGGTGTATATCGGTGACCAAACCAGCGGCCGCGAGGCGGTTCGTACGCTGGCCGAACAGGTCTCGCTGGAAACCCACACCCGGGCACTCAACCCCAAGTGGTACGAAGGCTTGCTAAAGCATGGCTATGAGGGTGTGCGGCAGATTGAGTCTCAAGTGACCAACACCATGGGCCTGTCGGCCACCACCGGCAAAGTGGACCCGTGGGTATATCAAAAGCTCACCCAGCTGTATGTGCTGGATCCCGAGATGCGTGAACGACTTGCGCAGCTCAACCCAACTGCGTCAGCCCGTGTCGCCGGACGACTGCTTGAAGCTCATGAACGCGACTATTGGACCCCTGATGAAGACACGCTGGCCAAACTTCGAGAAGCCGGCGATGAACTTGATGACCGTCTCGAAGGCATCACTAAGGTAGCAATGGCATGACCCAGACTCCGTTTCCACTGCCCGTAAAGGTAGAACCCCGCTTTGCTGATGGCGCAGGTAGCGTCCAGGTACAGTTGGACCCCGAAGATAAAATTGACGGAGCCAAAGTCTTTGCCGTTTACGGTAAAGGCGGCATCGGCAAATCCACCACTTCGTCGAATTTGTCGGCAGCGTTTTCCAAACTGGGAAAACGGGTGCTGCAAATTGGCTGCGATCCAAAACACGATTCCACTTTCACGCTGACCAAGAAGCTGGTGCCCACCGTCATTGACGTTCTCGAATCGGTGGAGTTTCACACCGAAGAGCTAAGAGCCGACGATTTTGTGTACGAAGGCTATAACGGCGTGATGTGTGTAGAAGCCGGCGGCCCGCCCGCTGGCACCGGCTGCGGCGGCTATGTCGTGGGGCAGACTGTGAAGCTGCTGAAACAGCATCATCTGCTGGAAGATACAGACGTGGTGATCTTCGACGTGTTAGGCGATGTGGTTTGCGGCGGCTTTGCCGCGCCGCTGCAGCACGCGGATCGCGCCTTGGTGGTTACCGCTAACGATTTCGATTCCATTTTTGCCATGAACCGAATTGTGGCCGCCATCAGCGCCAAGTCGAAAAACTACAAGGTGCGGATGGGCGGAGTGATTGCTAACCGCAGCGAACACACCGACCAGATCGACGGATTTAACGAGGCGATAGGTCTTAATCGGATTGCCCATTTTCCTGACCTGGACGTCATCCGTCGCTCGCGACTGAAAAAATCCACGCTATTTGAGATGGATGAATCGCCCGAGCTTGAAGCGGTGAAAAAAGAATATCTGCGGCTCGCACAAAACCTGTGGGACGGCACCGACGCGCTGACCGCACAACCGATGAAAGATCGGGACATTTTCGACTTCCTGGGTTTTGACTGATGCAAAACGGTTCTTATCTTGATCGGCGCGACCAGCTTACCGAGTACTTTGACCGTACCGCTGCCGCTGCCTGGAAGCGACTGACCAGCGACGCGCCGGTTGGCCGAATTCGTGCCACGGTTCGGGCTGGCAGAGACGCTATGCGCGACACTCTACTGAGCTGGCTGCCTGAGGATATGACGGGCATGCGACTGTTGGACGCCGGCTGTGGCACCGGCGCCCTGGCGCTGGCAGCGGCCAACCGCGGCGCGCGAGTGATTGCGGTGGACGTGTCCCCTACCCTGATTGAGCTTGCCCGGGAACGGCTGCCGGAAAATCTGCACCAGCAGGTGTCATTCCATGTGGGCGACATGCTTGACGCCGGTTTTGGTGAGGTGGATTACCTGGTGGCCATGGACTCCATGATTCACTACGAGCCTGCCGACATGGTGGAAATGCTCACCGACTGGGCACCGCGAGTGAGTAAAGCCATGATGATGACTTTTGCGCCGCGAACGCCAGCATTGAGCATGATGCATAGCGTCGGTCGGTTGATTCCGTCTCGCAGCCATCGCGCGCCGGCCATTATTCCGGTAATGGATTCCGATTTGTGTAACCGGGTGGAAAAAGAACCTGCCCTGGCCCAGTGGGCTATCACTCAGACCGAACGGATTAGCGGCGGATTTTACAAATCCCAGGCGCTGGAACTTCGCCGGCGTTGATTGGGTAATCACACATCTGAAATGAAACCGAATAAGGCACCACGCAACGCCCCTGGCAACGTCAACAGCTGGCATCAGTTTGCCGCGCAGATGGGCAGCAAACTACTTCCGTTTGCCGACGCTGCCAGCGACAAACTGCCGTTAGGTCGGCTGTTGCGCCTGGCGTTGTTTCAGGTCAGCGTTGGGCTGGCTGTGGTGCTGCTGACCGGTACGCTGAATCGAGTGATGATTATCGAGCTGGGTGTACCCACTTGGTTGGTCGCCCTCATGGTGGCGTTACCGCTGGTGTTTGCTCCGCTGCGTGCCTTAATTGGTTTTCGTTCCGATCATTACGTGTCTGCCTTGGGTTGGCGTCGAGTTCCGTTCGTTTGGTTCGGCACATTACTTCAGTTTGGCGGCCTGGCAATCATGCCGTTCGCCTTACTGGTGTTGTCCGGCGATACCCATGGGCCCATCGTCTATGGTCAGCTGGGCGCAGGGCTGGCGTTCCTACTGCTGGGCGCTGGTATGCATATTTCTCAGACGGCCGGCCTGGCACTGGCCACTGACCTGGCCTCTGAAGAACAACGGCCACAGGTGGTGGCATTACTGTTTGTGATGCTCCTCATCGGGATGTTTTTCAGCGCGCTTATTTTTGGCTGGCTGCTAACGGATTTTAGCCAGCTGCGGTTAATCAAAGTTATTCAGGGCGCTGCAATGATTACCTTGGCACTGAATTTATTCGCTTTGTGGAAACAAGAGCCGCGTAACCGTGAAATCACTCGCCCCGATCGACCACGCCCCCCATTTCGTCAAGCTTGGGCCGAGTTAACCGCTGACGGTCGCGCGGTGCGCCTGCTGGTTGCAGTGGGTCTGGGTACTTTTGGCTTTGCCATGCAGGACATCTTGCTTGAGCCCTTTGGTGGTGAGGTGCTGGGGCTCTCGGTGTCGGCAACCACTGTTTTGACTGCCCTGTTTGCGCTGGGCACGTTGGCCGCCTTCGCCGCTGCCGCCAAAGCGCTACGCATCGGTATTGATCCGCATCGGTTAGCCGGCTACGGCGCGTTGGCAGGTGTTTTGGCCTTTGCCATTCTTACGTTAGTCACCGTGTTGCATTGGCCCAACCTATTTCGGGCCGGCGTCACCCTGGTGGGATTTGGTGCGGGTCTGTTCGCCGTCGGCACGATGACGGCGGCCATGAAGCTGGCCAACAACGATGGCCAGGCTAGCACCACACAAAATGGTCTGGCGTTGGGCGCCTGGGGCGCAGTGCAGGCCACCGCAGCAGGTTTGGCCGTCGCGGCCGGCGGTGGCGCCAAAGATCTGGTAAGCGCAATGGCCACCGACGGGTCTTTGGGGTCTGCGATGACCACTTCGGGTTCGGGCTACAGCGCGGTCTACCAGTTTGAGATTTTGTTGTTGTTTATCACCTTGGTGGTGATTGGGCCGTTGGCCCGACACTCGGGCACGCCTCTGCGGGACGACGAAACTGTTGGGCTGGCTGAGATTCCTAATTGAATACGGTAATGACGTTGGAGCTGCATCATGAGCGAGATTGACCTGGTCGAAATACTATTCACCCTGTTCTGGATATTTTTTATTGGACTGGTGCTTTACCTTCATCGCGAAAACAAGCGAGAGGGTTATCCGCTGGATTCTGACCGCACTACCCGCAGCGGCGGCCGAGTGTTGGTGCATGGGTTTCCGGCAACCCCTCCACCGAAGACATTCCATCTGCTGGACGGTCGCTCAGTCACCGTCCCACGAAATGCACCCGAACGGGAATTAGCGGTAAAGCCCGCCGGCCCTTATCCCGGCGCACCCAATGTGCCTACTGGCAACCCAATGCTGGATGGCGTAGGTCCGGCCTCTTATTCAGACCGGGACGATGTGCCCGATCACACGCTGCACGGCGAAGATCGGATCGTGCCCATGCGACTGCATCCAGAATGGGTGGTGACTCAGCCTGTAGACATTTTGGGGTTTGGCGTTAAGGACCCCGATCCCCGAGGCTTTCCGGTATACGGTGCTGACGATGAGCTTGCGGGTACGGTGGCCGATCTTTGGGTGGACTTGTGTGAGCCCATGATCACCTACTACGAAGTGGCATTGGAAGGTGCCGGCGGGCGCCACGTCCTGTTGCCGGCCAACTTCTCCCGTGCCAAGAGTGATCGTATCAACGTGAACTCCATTAACGCCGACCAGTTTGCTCATGTTCCGGCGACTGCGAGTCCTGACCGTATAACCCGTCTGGAAGAAGACAAAGTTTGCGCGTACTTCGCTGGCGGAACGCTGTATGCCACCGAAGAACGCCAGGAGCCACTGTTGTGACTTACCTTACGGAAGCTGACGACATTGAAGAGATGGAAACCCAGCTGCCCGAAGGCGAGCGGCTGGTGTGGCGAGGTCAACCCGACCGGGCCCAGCTGGCGCGCAAAGTATTTCACTGGCGCAAGGTCGCGGTGTACTTCGGGCTGCTGTTTGTGTGGCGCCTGATTTCATTAAGCGGCGGTGAACTGCAGACAACCACCGGTGAGGCCGTTGGATCTTTGGTGAATTTATGCCTGGCCGGGGCAGTGGCTATCGGATTGCTGCATTTGCTGGCTTTTCTGATCGCCCGCAGTACGTTTTATACCCTCACAACAGCGCGCGTGGTATTACGATTCGGCGTGGCTTTGCCCATGAGTGTCAATCTGCCGTTCAGTCAAATTGACAATGCCGGCGTTCGCGCAGGAAAAGACGGCAATGGAGACCTGAGCCTGAAAGTGGTGAAGGGTCAGCGTGTCAGCTTTTTCCTGATGTGGCCAAACGTACGTCCGGGTCATTTGCTCTCACCGCAGCCCAGTTTGCGTTGTTTGAACAACGTGCAGGATGTGGCCCAGAAATTCCTAACCGCCATTGAGGCCACCGCGGGCAACGCGGCGCCTGCGCAACAGGAAAATGCCAGTGTGAGCGACCGAACGGTTGGTCAAACCGATTTACCACTGGCGCCAGCAGGCCACTAAGATGAAAGTTATCGCCTTGGGCCCAAAAAGGTTTCCAGCGTTGCCGCTGCTGGTGATTACCGGGGTATTGGTCACCACCTTTGTTGTGGCATCCAACTGGTCTGAGCCGACGGCGCAAATTGCCCCCACCACCGCCATGACCGGTTTTCGTGCGCTGAGCTTCAAAGACGGCGCTGGCGGTGAAGTGTTCATCACTGATGCCCAGTCAGGCGAGGCCGTTGAAACTCTGAGTACGGGGCATGGTTTCCTTCGCGCCACGTTGCGGTCGCTGGCCCGCACCCGGGTTGAGCAGGGCCACCGGGCCGACGCGCCGTTCCACCTGGAACAGTACGCCAGCGGTCAGCTGTTATTGATCGATCCAACCACCGGAAAAACCATCGACCTGTGGGCCTTTGGTGCGCCCAACAAGGCGGTGTTTGAAAAGTATGTCAGTCAGATAGAAGACGCGGGTCCGCAGCGGGCCTCCGTCAGGGAGAAAAGCTAATGAACGCGACCGATCGTAAGCAAGGTATTGCCAGCTCTACGGAGCAGGCTCGAGAAGAAGCGCTGCTGGCGCCACGGTTTTACACCACCGATTTTGACGCCATGAATCGGCTGGATCTTGAGCCAGTGCGCGCAGAGTGGGATGGTTTGATGAACGAATTTCGTTCGGATGCCAATCACGACCACTTTCAACGGGACGAGGCGTTCCTGGATGAAATCAAAGAATTGCCGCCGGCGCTCTACAAAGAGTTTCTGGGCTTTCTGATTTCGTCGATCACCTCGGAATATTCAGGTTGTGTTTTGTACAAGGATATTCAGAAAGCAGTCGACAACCCGGATATCAAAGAAGTGATGGCGCACATGGCCAGGGATGAGTCTCGCCATGCCGGGTTTTTGAACAAGTGCCTGGACGATTTTGATATGCCGGTGAATCTGGGTTTTCTGCGCAAGGCGAAGAAGTACAAGTACTTCAAGCCCAAGTTCATTTTCTACGCCACTTATTTGTCGGAGAAAATTGGTTACGCCCGTTACATCACCATCTTCCGGCAGCTGGAGCGCAACCCGGAGTTACGCTTCCACCCGATTTTCCGCTGGTTTTGCGACTGGTGTAACGATGAGTTCCGCCACGGAGAAGTGTTTGCACTGATCATGCGGGCCGACCCCAAACTGCTTCGCGGCCACAATAAGCTGTGGATCCGATTCTTCTTGCTGGCGGTATTCGCCACCATGTACGTGCGTGATCACGATCGGCCAGAGCTGCATGCCGCGTTGGGCCTCAACCCCACGGATTACGACCGGGAAGTGCTGAACGTGACCTCCACCATCAGCCAGCAGATTTTTCCCATTAGTCTGGATCTGGACAACCCGAAGTTCTGGTCCATGCTCGACCAGCTGGTGGAAATCAATCAGGCGGTTACCAAGGCTCGTGCTGAGGGTGGATTGGGCAATCGCCTGAAGCGCCTCGGGTTGGGAATGAAGGCCGCGGGCATCTTCGTGCGTCTCTACACCATGCCGGTAAAGAAGAACGAAATCCCCAGCAATGTGCGTCTAGCGCCCACTTGGTGATGGATTGAGCGTTTTGCTGCCAATTTGCGCGGCCGCCATTTTGTGGTGGCTTAGCACCATTGTTGCGCTATATCGTACCGGGCTCCCCGAGCGGACTTATGGCGTTACATTATGGTTGGCCAGCATTGCAGCAATGGGCGGCATGGTGGCATTGGTGTACAGCGTGGGCACCGCCACCAGCGTGAATGCCTACGTGAGTTTTGCTGCGGCCCTGGCGATCTGGAGTTGGCACGAAATCAGCTACTTCCTGGGTTACGTCAGTGGGCCTCGACCTCAGCCTTGTCCGCCCGGACTCAGCGGCTGGCAGCGGTTTGTGCACGGCGTTCGCGCCAGCCTTTGGCATGAGCTGGCCATCGTCGCCACCGCGGCTCTGATTGCCTGGGTTAGTCTTGGTCAGCCCAACCAAGTCGGTTTGGAGACGTTTTGCCTGCTGTGGCTGATGCGCTGGAGCACCAAGCTCAATATCTTTCTTGGCGTGCGAAACGTGCATGTGGAGTACCTTCCGTCGCGGCTGTCATATCTGGGCAGCTACATGGCGAGGCGCCGCATGAATCCCTTGTTTCCGTTGTCAATCGCGGCCGGCGTGCTGCTGATTGGTTACTGGGGTAGTCGCGGTCTGGCCGCTGACGCCAGCAATTTTGCAACAAGCAGCGGACTGTTGTTGGCGACCCTGGCGGCGCTGGCCATGCTGGAACATATATTTTTGATGCTGGAAATACCCGACGGCAAGCTCTGGCAGCTGGCCCGTACCTCACAACAAAATCGCTGAATCCAATTTCAGCAAAGCGATAACAAAAAGCGTATGAAAACGGTTTTTCCCTTTGCCGCCATTGTGGGACAGGAATCCATGAAGCAGGCACTGCTGGTGAGCAGCGTAGACCCCTCCATTGGCGGAGTGCTGGTTCTGGGCGATCGCGGCACCGGCAAGTCCACCACCGTGCGGGCTCTGGCAGCGCTACTGCCCAGCATCGAGATGGTAAAGGGTTGTCCCTACAACAACCCTCCGGGCAAAAAGCTTTGCGCCTGCAACGCCTGCGCCGGAAAAGATCCGAAGGTTGTGCAAACCCCCATTCCGGTGGTGGACCTGCCGTTAGGCGCTACCGAAGATCGGGTGGTGGGTGCGTTGGACCTTGAGGCGGCGCTGGTACGCGGCGAAAAGTCGTTTGAGCCTGGCTTGCTAGCCGCGGCCAATCGCGGATTTTTGTATATCGATGAGGTCAACCTGTTAGAAGATCACCTGGTAGATCTGCTGCTGGACGTTGCTGCATCGGGTGAAAATGCGGTGGAGCGAGAAGGTTTGAGCGTGCGCCATCCTGCTCGCTTTGTGCTGATCGGCAGCGGAAATCCCGAGGAAGGTGAGCTTCGGCCCCAGCTATTAGATCGGTTCGGGCTTGCGGTGGATATCAGCACTCCCACTGAAATATCTGAACGGGTGGAAGTGATCCAACGGCGCGATGCCTTTGATCGAGATCCGGCAGCGTTTCGCCGTCGTTGGGCCCGACGCGAAGGGGCAATTCGCAAGAAAATTCTTAGCGGACGCGGGCGCCTGAACGACGTGGATGTACCCATGGAGGTGCTGGAAGATGCTGCACGTTTGTGTCTGGCGCTGGAAACCGATGGCCTGCGCGGCGAATTGACGCTGATCCGGGCTGGTCGAGCTCTGGCGGCTTTCAACGGTGATGCAGAAGTGACTACTGCCCATTTGAAAACCATGGCCGGCCCTGCTTTGGGTCATCGCCTGCGCCGAAATCCGTTGGATGAATCTCGAGCACTGGTGCGTGTTGAGCGGGCCGTCGACGAGGTTTTTGGATAGCGTTAATGTCTCAATCACACGCCAACACTTCAGCCACTAGCCAGCATGATGCGGGTCTGGCGTTGGCGTTGCTGGCGGTGTCTCCCAGACTGGGCGGATTGCAAATTTGCGGTTTGCCTGGCCCCGGTCGTGACGCGGTACTTGAGCGGGCAGGTGATCTGTTGGCTGGTGACACTACTCCGAGACGTTTGCCGCTGGGCGTAGGGCCGGAGCGGTTGCTGGGCGGACTGGACCTGGCGGCATCGCTGGCATCGGCCAGGAACGGCACGGGTCCGGTATTGCAACCTGGAATTTTGGCACAGGCCAATCAAGGTTTGTTGATTGTCAGTATGGCTGAACGTCAAAGTACCCAGGTCCTTAGTGCGTTAACGGCGGCCCTGGACACCGGCGAAGTACGGGTGGAACGTGATGGGTTTGGTGAATCTCACCCGGCCCGGTTCTGCGCCTTAATGCTGGACGAGGCAATGGGTGACGATGAACCCATGGATAGCGGTCTGGCGGACCGGCTGGCGTTTCGAACGTTCAGCGATGGCTACGATGAATTGCCGGCCAGCGATTTTACCGTTGATCAAATCGCCCATGCGGCCCAGCACTTATCCGAACTGACGGATGCAGCGATACAAACCCTGGACCAGGCGGCACTGGCCATGGGTATTCACTCGCTGCGGCGGGTTCAGTTTGCCGGCCTCGCGGCCTGCGCTCTGGCTGCGCTGCGCGGCAACGCGGCTATTACCGAGCAAGACCTGGGTGACGCTGCCCGGTTGGCGTTGTTGCCTTTCGCGCTATATCTACCCAGCACCGACGATCAACCCCAGGAGCCTCCCCCCCAGGAGGAAACGCAATCCCAGGATGACAATGAGTCCGGCGACACCCAAACGCCACAGGAACAAGATTCCATTCCTGAGGAAATGCTCATTGCTGCAGCGCAGGCGGTGCTTCCACCGGGTCTGCTGGCTTCTTTGGTTAGCAACCGATCTCGACAGAAAAAGGGTGGCGCAGGAGGGCGATCAAAAACCCGTAAGCCTGCCACACGAGGCAGGCCCACTGGTATTCGGCGCGGCCAGGCGGGTCGCGGAGCTCGCCTGAATCTTCTAGCCACCGTTAAGGCCGCTGCACCCTGGCAACGATTGCGCGGCGCTCAGCCTGGCCGCCTGGCCGTGCGCACAGACGACTTTCGGGTGTCCCGATTCAAACAAAAATCCCAGCTCACCACCGTATTTGTGGTGGACGCCTCAGGCTCTGCCGCCATGCAGCGGTTGGGCGAGGTTAAGGGCGCCATTGAGCTATTGCTGGCCGACTGTTATGTGCGTCGCGACCAGGTGGCGCTGTTGACGTTTCGCGGCAATCAGCCCGAGTTGTTACTTCCGCCTACCCGTTCATTAGCGCGCGCAAAGCGAGCGTTGGCTGATCTTCCTGGCGGTGGCGCCACTCCACTGGCCGGCGCGTTGGACGCCGCGCGAGAACTGGCCAGCGGCCTTGCCCGGCGTCATCACCAGCCAGTAATGGTGTTGCTGACCGATGGCCGCGGCAATGTCGGCCGCGAGGGCACCCCAGGTCATCCGGAAGCGGCTGTGCACACGAAGGACGCCGCCGCCGATTTTTGTCTTGAGGGATTTCAGTCGTTGTTAGTCGACACCGGCCGGCGCCCTCAGGCACGAGCCCGGGAACTGGCTGAAACCATGGGCGCCCGTTATTTGGCGCTCCCGCAGATGGATGCCCACAGTTTGTCCAGCGCGGTACAACAGGTGTCGGGCGTATGACCGTCAGCGCACAGGGCGTGGAGTCATTGGCCCGAGATGTCCAACACAGTGCAACGTCAGGAAGCCAGCTTAGCCCGATGGATGACCGGTACCAGAACGTCAGCGCTGGCGGGATTCGCTGGAACTACCGGCGCAGCGATGAGGCCTCAGGCGACAAACCCAAACTTCTGCTGCTGCATGGAACCGGCGCCGGAATTCATTCCTGGGATGGCCTGTGGCGGGTGTTGGAACATCATTTTCAGCTCTTGGCGCCAGACCTGCCGGGCCACTGCGCAAGTGTTGCGCCGGACAACTGGCGGCCTGGCCTGGAACCCATGGCCAGCGCTTTACGGGCGCTGCTCAACACCACCCACTTTTCTCCGGATCTGGTCGTCGGACATTCAGCCGGTGCCGCGTTAGCTGCACAACTAGCTCTCGACGAAGCCATATCGCCCCGCGCTTTAATCGCAATTAACGGCGCTTTCATGCCCTATGGCGGCCCGGCGGCATC
>JBGCET010000027.1:0-33246 GCA_045106555.1 Lysobacterales bacterium
GGCCTCGCACCCCATATTCGGAAATGATGAACGAGTGATACTTCTTTTTCGCTCGTTAAATTCACCCATCTCGCTAACCTGTAATCATTAACCGTGACCACTCCGGCTGAGTGGTAACCCGCGGGTCTCCCGCCGGGATTGCAGCATCGCGCTGGCAATCCACTGATGCTTTGGCATCGCTCGAGATGGCAGTTCGCTGCTTCTCACAATCGCGTCGATGAAATATTCGGCGTTTCTTCAACTTCACGATAGGAGGTGACTTTTTTCGTTAGACGACGGCCGTAAGGCCGACTGGTGGCCATCGGCACGGACTACCGACTGGTGTACCTGATTCCAGGCTTCAGGCTTTTGGGGACTGGTGTCCCGCGACCTTTATCGGCTTTTGCCGGACTGCGTACTTCTCTCAGATGCGCTTTGGTCAGAAACACTAACCAAACTGAGATACATAGCACCATGAAACACCTGAACTACCAGTTGGATAAACGAAAGACTCGATCCCGTTTGACGCTATTGCCACGGTTGCTGCGATTTCGCGATGCGCCGGGCTACCTGGGCATGGACCGTAACCGCTTTAATGCGGAGGTTCGCCCCTTTATTACCCGAATTCCTATTGGGCGGCAGGGCGTCGCCTTTGACCGGCTTGAACTCGACGCGTGGGTGGACGAATATGTTGCTTGCAACGGACGTCCCGGTCGCCTGCAAGGAGAACGACTATGGGACGAAAAAAGACGCCAGGCCTCTACAAAAGGTCAGGCCATTGGCATATCGACAAGCGGATCGAAGGGATCCGAGTTTGCAAAAGCACTGGCTCAGCTGAACTTGCCGAAGCAACACGATTTCTCGCAAGACTGACTGAATCGGTACGCAACGCCAAAGTTTACGGTGTGCGGCCAGAAAGGCCGTTTGAGCAAGCAGCAATAAAGTTTGTTAACGAAAATCAGCACAAGCGTGCGTTGAATCGTGACATCTGCCTGCTGAAGCAACTCATGCCGTTTATTGGAGCGCTGCCGCTGCATCGCATTCATCGGGGCACCTTAGAAAAGTGGATCGACAGTAAACGGAAGGAGGGAAGAGCGCCCGGCACAATAAATCATGGGCTGAAGGTGGTAAGGCGGATATTGAACCTTGCCGAGTACGAGTGGATTGATGATCAAGGGCTTTCCTGGCTGGACCGGGCGCCCCGCATCAAGATGCTTCCCGATACCAATAAGCGGCAACCATACCCGCTGAATTGGGACGAGCAGCAGAAACTCTTTTCTCAGTTACCCACACATCTGGCAGAAATGGCGCTGTTTGCCGTGAACACCGGGTGTCGGGACGCAGAAATCTGCGGCCTTAAGTGGGATTGGGAAGTGAAGGTCCCTCAGCTCGATACCTTTGTATTTATTGTTCCAGGCAGGTTCGTCAAAAACGGTGATGAGCGATTGATTGTGCTGAACACGATTGCGTGTTCAGTGGTAAACGCGAGGCGAGGGATACATCCAACTCACGTGTTTACCTATCGCGATAAACCGGTGGCCCGGATGCTGAACAGCTCCTGGTGCCGGGTTCGCAAAGCGGTCGATCTGCCCCAGGTTCGGGTCCATGATTTAAAGCACACCTTCGGGCGGCGTTTACGCGCAGCGGGAGTGAGCTTTGAAGATCGACAAGATTTGCTGGGTCATCGTTCAGGGAGGATGACCACACACTACTCAGCAGCAGAGCTGACGAAGCTTATTGAGTCTGCCAATAGTGTGTGCGAAAGGAACGGAAACCGGCCGGAATTGGTAGTTCTGTGAAAATGGGTGCTCATGATGACTGCCTCTGAAATGCATGTGTCAGAAACAGAAACGGTAAAACAACAGAAATCTCGTCATCCGCCGCAACGGCGAGTGCGCATCAGGTCATAAAGTCTTTGAGCCAGTCGCGGGCACGTTCCCAGTCGCGTTCAACGGTTTTTGGCGATATCGCTAGCGCTTCAGCAGTCTGGGGAATCGTCATGCCACTGTAAAATCGACACTCAACAACATCCACCAGGCGCGGGTCTTCATGGGACAACTGAGTTAAACCTTCCTCCAGCGCCAGCACCATCTCAGACTTCTCACTGGCCGGTAGTTCCAACCCCTCCAGCGGCAGCGCCGATTTGCCAGCACCTCGTTTACCGGCCAATCGAGCGCGCACGGCATCCACGGTAATCTGACGCATGGCTCTGGCTGCAACCCGTAAAAAGTGACTGCGGTCGTTCCAACCGGGGCCAGTTCGCTCCGTGAGCTTCAGGTATGCCTCGTTCACCAGAGAGGTGACCGACAGCGTTTCGCCAGGACGGGAGGATGCAATTCGATGGCCCGCCAATCGGCGCAGATCCTGATAGACCAATCGATACACCGCTTCTCGAGCTTGCGCATCGGATCGGCTATCACGCAGCAGCGCCGTGATCTGGGTAGGATCGGAGGCTGGCAGCATTGCAGGACTCGCGTGTTCTTTGGACATGGCAGACTCACCAACCACTAGGCCCTGAGCATAACAACCAGGCTCTGGATGCACCAATGGCCTGTTGGTGCCTGGTAGAACGCAATTGACGGATGACTGTATCGCCGATTTGATCCTGCCAGGAGTAGTGGGTTAATCCATCGTCGGTGGCTCGAAACCATCGCCGAACACTGTGTCTGAAACAACAAGGTCGATGGGCAATACCAGCGGCGCAACATCGTCCAAAAAAATGCATCCGTATTCGCGATACGCCCCCTGGGGTAGTCCTCGTCCATCAATGTCTAGATCAAACACCACCGTCACCTCAGCTTGCGCGGGTATTAAACCGGATGAAGGAGTAAAGGTAGACCACAAGGGGCCTGACTCAGGACGTACGCAGCCTTCATCTGCATCGTCGGTGGAACCCACGATCCACACAAAAGACTGTGCGGTGGAGTTGTTGAAGACCAATTGGAGTGACCTGTTGGTGATTCCATCCACACCAATGGAAATTGAATATGCACACGGCTCTGCTTGAACCTGCGGTGTAGAGCAAATGCCACCGCTGGTGACGAGCGGGACTACATCAAATAGCGCTGAAAATATTGGCAATAACTTGATAACTGTGCCTACCCCAGTTGGGACCTGAAGGACTTTTGCCACACTAAAGACATGTAGCCAGTTTCGCCGCGAAATTTTGCCGGAATTTTACCGAAATTTTGACGAACCGCGTCGCGAACCGCTGAAGAGGTTCAAACAACCTAACTGCGCTGTCTAGCTGGAACTGCGCTGAAGACCTTTGACAAAAAAAATGCTGAGAATGGCTCAACGAAATGCTGCCGCTGAGTAACTTTTACCCGTAATATACCCATTCACTAACAAACGAAATCGCTGCTGATAGTAGTGATTATTTGACGACTCCCAATCGTCCGCACTCACCTTGTAGAGGCACTCATGAAAATCGCCATACCGGACCTTATTTCCAATTCATATTTCCCTGCCGCTGCTGCAGTAGAACTAGGCTTCTTTAAAGATGAAGGCCTCGACATGGAACTGGAGCTTATCTTTCCCGTTGACCGGACACTTGAGGTAATGCGGGACGGCGGCATCGATTTTGTGGGCGGTGCCGCGCACAGCGTTCCCCACGCGTTTCCAGGGTGGAAAGGCGCAAAAATTCTAGCCTCGCTGGCCCAGGGCATGTATTGGTTTTTGATCATGCGGTCTGATATAGACGTTGCCCATGGAGACATTTCTTGTGTCAAAGGCCGCACCATCGGCGCTGCGCCGCTGGTGGACCTGGGGCTGAAACAACTGCTGGTTGAATCAGGCATCGACCTGGACAAAGACGCTGTTAATATCGCTCCTGTTCCCGGTGCATTTTTGGGCGACAGCAAAAATTTTGGCGTTGCCGCCGCGAAGGCACTGGAAGCCGGCCTAATCGATGGATTTTGGGCCAACGGTATGGGTGCCGAGGTAGCCATTCGCAGCGGAGCTGGCACCATGGTGCTCGATGCCCGGCGTGGCGACGGCCCCTCTACCGCCTTCAACTACACAATGCCTGCGCTGATCACCACCGATCGACTCATCGCTGAAACACCTGATGTGGCCCGCGCCGCCATTCGCGCAATTAAGAAAACCCACGCGGCGCTCAAAAAGGACATCAATCGGGCCACCGAGGTGGGGCGAAAGCTGTTTCCTGCGGAAGAGGCTGAACTTATCGCGAAGGTGGTTGCCCGTGATCTGGAGTACTACGACGTGGCGGTATCAAGAGCGTTTGTTGCCGGAATGAGTCAGTTTTCACTGGCGCAGGGCTTGACCACCTCCGAGATCTCATACGATCAGGTGATCAACGCAGACCTGATTTCTGAGTGGGATTAGGACAGCAGGAATTAGCGGGCTTTTTCTGCAAGGCGAACGAGAGATTATCTATTCATTCGCCTTGCTGCCCTGTTTCCTCGGCAATCACTTATCAAGACAACAACGGGATCACTCAATGGATTGCGAGTGACGGAAGCCCTCTATCATCGCCGCACGCATCAGGTAGTTTTTTCGCCGGGCCGGATCGTTTGCTATATCTTTTAGGTCACTATAGAAACGTTTTCGCAGCGCGGGATCCTGTTGCTCAATATTGTTCTTATTTTCCATCGTCTGGCGCTGTAGATACTCACTGGCTACGGTACGTCGCTGCCGATCATATTGATCAAAAAGACCATCATCGGCACCCTTGTTGCAGATCTGATGGAGCTTTTCGGACAAGTTGAAGGCGTCGTGAAAACCAAAATTCATTCCCATACCGCCCAAAGGGTTATTAATGTGCGCCGCATCGCCGGCAAGCAAAAGCCGTCCGTCACGGTAGCAGCTGGCAACTCGCTGATGCACCGCGTATAGATTACGATGAACAACATCATAGGGACCCTGTTTTTTATGGAACCGTTGAATGCGCCGCTGAACGTTGATCTCGTCAAAAAGCTCGTCTTCACTTTGTTCCGGCTGGGTTGGAAACACCACGCGCCACATGCCCATGCCCGAGTTTCCCGGCACTTTGAAAAGCGCACACCATTCCTTCGGATCGGCAATATAGTTGGTAAAACCGTAACCAAATTCGGCAAAATTGAAGGGCGTGCTCAACACCAGAAATCGTTCCGGATACTGAAAGCCATTAAAATCCACATTCATCGATTTTCGGACCTGACTTCGGCCGCCATCACAGCCAACGATATAGCGCCCTCTGATAGTTTTAGTCCCATCCGGCGTTTCAACCTGCGCTGCCACGCCAGCTTCGTTCTGGGACACCGAAATAAGCCGATGTTCCCGGCGAATTTGTTGGTTGTATTTCGGCGTAAGGTGATCATGAATCACCTCGCAGACTTTGTGTTGCTCCAGCATCAGGCGATAGGGAAAATCTGTTTCATCAGCCAGCGAAGTTAAATCAAACTCTGCTACTAAACCCTGCCTGCGATCACGATACTGAAACGACTTAACGATGTTTCCCCGCTCCAAAAGCACATCAATCAAACCCAAGTCCCGAAAAAGCTCGAGGCTTGGCGGGTGGATCGTGCCTGCGCGCGGGTCAGAGAAAATTCTGTCTCCCGCTTCCAGCAATAGAAACGCAATACCATAGCGGTCGAGATTCGCTGCCAGGGTATAGCCAATCGGACCACCGCCAGCGATCAGTATCGGGTCATCGCTCACCGATAGTTCTGCTTGGCTTGGAGAAAGAACCAAGTTTCAAGCCAATCAGTCTTCTGCTCCGGTTTCCTGCCGCAAGTAGGCAATCAAATCTGCTCTATCGGCTGGATCACCGACGCCGGCGAACACCATCCGGTTTCCTGGTAGAAAGTCGCTGGGCCTGGCTAACCATTGATCAACAGTATGAGGGGTCCAAACAATACCTGAATTGCTTAACACCTCCGAGTAGTCAAAACCCTTTGCCTGGCCAGCAACCCGGCTAAAAAATCCGTGCAAATTTGGTCCCACTTTGTTTTCGCCGCCCTGCTCAAGGCTATGACAGGCGCGACACTGTAAAAACAGGAGCCTGCCCTGACTGGCGTCCGCCGTATCCAGCAAGACATCGACTGCTGTTTGCTTTGCCACAGGCGGTACCGAGGACTGAGTCTTGTTACTGCTGTCGTCTGATGTCGGCCCAGATACACAACTACCCAGAAGCACCGAGATTGCGCAAGCGGACCCAAACCAGCGACCCCATGACAGTTTAGATAGACTCTTTTTCCACACGACTGGCATCAACACGATCCTCAAAAGTTAGTCGCCTGAGGGCGAATTGCGTTGCATTTTTGCTGCACGGTGTATCGCTTTTCGTATCCGCGGGTAGGTGCCGCAACGACAGATATTGGTCATGGCGGCGTCAATCGCTGCGTCGTCGGGGTCTCCATTGCGCGCCAGCAAATCCGCTGCGGCCATTATCATTCCCGATTGACAGTAACCACACTGGGGCACTTGTTCTTCTACCCACGTGCGCTGCAAAACATGTAGGGCATCATTGTTGGCCAGTCCCTCAATGGTCGTGACCGCCTTGTCGGCAACGGCCAATACAGGCAAAACACAGGATCGCACCGCCTGCCCATCCACATGCACTGTGCAGGCACCACATTGCGCGATGCCGCAACCAAACTTCGTTCCAGTCAGGGACAGGCGATCGCGCAGCACCCACAACAGCGGCATATCTTCCGGCGCATCGACACTCACTTCTGCATCGTTCAAGGTAAAGCTAATCATGCACCTGTCTCCTGAGTTCGTGCGCTTATCTCAAATCCGGCATCAATAATCGGCAAGCGGCGGATGCGCCTGCCGGTGGCGGCGAAAATAGCATTGGCTACCGCGGGCGCTATGGCTGGAACAGCCGCTTCGCCAACACCTCCCAAGGGCCCATCACCCTCAACCAGGTGGACACTGATCTCCGGTGTTTCACTCATGTGAATAAAGCGATAGTCGTGAAAATTGCTCTGCTCTACAGCGCCATCGGCAATCGTGATTTTGCTAAACAGCGCCGCAGATAATCCGTCGATCACGCCGCCTTCCATTTGTGCCCGAACCGTATCAGGATCGAGTGCAAACCCGCAGTCGTGCACGCAAGTGATTCGGTCAACCCTCAGTGCGTCACCCTCGACTGTAACCTCAGCAATCTGCGCGTTGAACGAACCAAAGCCAGACGAGAACGCAACGCCCATGCCTGTGTTGGGACGGGACGCCCTACCCCACCCGGCTTCCTGCGCGGCCTTCTCCAACACTGCGCGAGCTCGTGGCCGATTTGCGAGCATTCCAAGACGGTATTGCAGGGGATCGTGACCGGCACGGTGGGCCAGTTCGTCAATCACACTCTCGCCAATAAACCCGTTGTGTGACAGCGAGACCGAACGCCAAAAGCCAATCGGAACATGGGTTTTGGTCTCGACGTACTCCATCAGCGTATTGGGTATGTCATACAGAGAATTGATCGCCCCGCGAACAAGGAGCGGATCGGGAATGGGCAGCGGGCGGCCCTGAAAGGTCATGACCGATGGCCCCGCTAGCCGAGAGTGGAGGGCGGACGGCTGTCCAGATTGATCCAATGTAGCCTTCATGCGTGAAACCACCGCCGGACGATAAAAATCGTGGGTAACATCCTCTTCCCGCGTCCACATTAGCGTTACCGGCCGCCCCTCTGTGTGTTGTGCAATCTGCACCGCTTGGCGCACAAAGTCGACCTCCCATTTACGGCCAAAACCGCCGCCGCAGAAGGTACCTTGCAGGGAGACCTGTTCAAGCGGTAGGCCGGTGACCTCTGCTGCTATCGCTCGGGCCGCTCCCTGCTGTTGGTGAGGCGCCCAGATTTTGCACGAGTTTTCACTTACCTGAGCCGTGGCCGTCATGGGCTCCATACACACATGGGCAAGAAACGGTAGTTCGTAGGTCGCCTCAAAAACGTCCTCAGCTGCACCAATCGCTGATCGCGCATCCCCTTTAGCGCCGGGGAATGGCCGCGCGGACTCATCATTCAAAGCGCTATGCAACGCTGCCGAGATAATCTCCGAACTCCAGGTGTCGTTAGCCTCATACTCAAATTCAATATCCAGCGCCTGCAGTGCCGCATTGGCTTCCCAAAATGAATCTGCTGCTATGGCAACGCCATCTTCTAGTTCAACAATTTTGAATACCCCTGGACGCACTGCACTGTTGTCCAACTGGAGAGGTTTGAGTCGCCCCCCGAAGACCGGCGACGTTCTGATACTGGCAAATAGTTGGTTCGGCAACCGCACGTCAGCGCCGAACACCGCGCTGCCGGACACTTTAAACAGCGTATCTTTGCGCGGCAACGACTTACCCAGCAGCGTGTAGTTTTCGGGCGATTTCAGTGGTGGGTCAACGGGTATCGGTACGCCAGCGGCGGCCTCAGCCAGGGCTCCATAACTCAGCGACCTACCGCTAGGCTCATGCACGATGAAACTATTGCTGGCCCGACAGGATTCCTGTGGAACCTGCCATTGTTCAGCTGCTGCGCTAAGCAGCATTTCACGAGTCGCCGCACCCGTTTTACGTAGCGCATCAAAATAACTCATGACCGAGTCAGAGTTGCCAGTGGATTGACGCCCCCGGTTTGGGTTGTTGTAACTGTCGTCAGCGGTCGCTAGGCGCACAACAACGCGACTCCAATCTGCCTCCAACTCCTCAGCAACAATCTTCGGCAAACTGGTGTAAATACCCTGGCCTAACTCAGCCCCTGGCACAACGATGGAGATCTCCCCGTCGCTGGAGATTCTGACGTAAGCATTTAAGTCCGTTGCAACAACAGGAACATCCGGCGACTGTTGCGTGCAACCGGCAGGCGCCACCAGCCCTACTATTAGCCCGCCGGCAACTAGGCCCGAGGATTGCAGGAATCCACGGCGACTAAGCTCGGCCCGGGACAGCATGAAATACTCGGGCTTATCTGACATACGGGTATTTGGCATTGGTTGTTCCCCCAGTTGGTGCGTGGGCTAAACGTACAGAAGTGATTGCTGTCACGTTCATCATCAAAATTGTAACAGCGCGCCAATCGCAGCACGCTCAGCAGACTCCATAGCCGCCTCCATGCCCCGATTGGATATCGCAGTGTGCTCACCACAAAATCTTACGTTGCCAAAGGGTTTAGAAAATGCCGGTAGAAAAGTGTGCAGCTGCCCCGGATGCCATTCTGTCCAGCTACCGCCGGCAAACCGATCCATGCTCCAGCTTTTATATCCCGTAGCCTTGAGCTTTCCTCGAGCAGCTGGCCGCAGTTTCTCGTACTCCTTAACCACCAGAGCGCGGGCGGCAGTTTCGCCCAGCTGATCCAGCCGCTGCGCGGTGAAGCCCCGCGCACGCGCGACCAGGCCTGTGATTTCGCTACTATTGGTAGATTGGCGTAATGCCCGCACCTCACCCACCGGCGTATCTGTCCACATGGCGGGATCCAGGCCGTCATCTTCCCAGAAGTTTTGCTCGGGCTGCAAAATGGTTTTGGTAATCATCATGGAGGGCAGCACTTTTGTTGCCCGGGCCAGAACTGGCGGCAGTACAGGATCAAAACCAAGCCAGCGCAAGGGTGCTAATGGCAATGCGCAGATTACACCCTTCGCCAGGTGCCGCGACCCATCATCGGTTAGTACTTCAACCCCTGCTTTGCTCTGCGTAATTCCGATCACTTGGCGCTGCAGTAGAACGTCTCCTGGTAACTTTGCCGCCATGGCTTCTGGTAGCCGTTGGTTACCGCCCTCAATCTTCGCTGCGAGCGCACCCAACTGACGCTGCTTGGCATTCCAGGTGACGCGAAAAAACCAGCTCAAAATAGAACAATCGTGGGCTGAGGTTCCGCGCCCAATATTCGTCTCGTAATTTTGCGTGATCGTGGGGTCGCTCCAACCCTGTGAGCGTAGAAAGTCGTAAACCGACTTATCCAAAGAACGACTTTCTGGCGACAACCAGTCATCTAGGTTGGCCAACGGATTATTGGCGGCCACAATCTTTTCGAAGTATCGCCGGCCGGGGAACTCCTCTTTCGACTCGGTGGGCAGCAGGTTACTCGAATGTTTGGGCCAGGCGGCGCGGGGAATAATTTCTCCCTTCAGCGCAATCTCGGGTTTTGACAGTCCTCGCCAGCGCGCATGGTCAACAAGAGTGAGGCCCAAGTTACGCGCTGTTGCTAACACGCGGCCATATCCGCCAAGAATGCTGTCACCCCCGGCTTCAGGCGCACCGGGCAAATCGTAAAAGCTCTCCAGGCGACCGCCCAAACGGTTCTGGGCCTCCAGCACTGTGACGTTAACGCCTTCCCCAGCTAGTAACGAAGCGGCGTGCAGCCCTGCAAGCCCGCCACCCATTACGATGACATCCGACTTTGTGGTGACGCGGACAGCATTGGACCAACCCACCGCGGGCCACACAGCCGCCGCAGCCAAACTCTTAAGCGCGGCTCTTCGACTGAGGAGTCTGGACATGGTGTTAATCTCTGAAAACAGCTTTGCACTGCAGTGTACGCGCTGACAATGATGTCAACGATGACGTCGATATGTGCGGTCACTATGTGAAATAACTAAGGGATTTCTCACCAATTTGGTGGTTGGTGGGCCCACACTCGCTGAACTATTTACTCTGGGAGCAATGCCAAGTGAGCGCAAACTTGCCCACAAACCGAAGGCAGCTCCTAGGCATGCTCGGCAGCGGTGCTGCCCTTGTCGCTGGATGCGCCGCTGGCCCTGCCACCGTTGAACCGCCATTAGCCCAACCAACACTCGGTCTTGAAGACCCGGGTTCCCGTGTACGCAGCTTTGTTAAGGCAAGCGCCAGGCTCAATGCTGGTCGCGCTATTTGGTCCACCCGCGCCGAAGTCTATGCCGTAATGCCTACCAACGAGGTGATTCCAGTTGTGCGAGTGAAAGGTAGTGAACAGCAATGGATCAGACCGCTGTCACCTACCCAATTCCTGAGCTTCGATAATTTGGTTTCTTACTACTGCGATTTCCACAGCGATGAGGTGATTGGCGAGTTCGACAATCCATTCACTGGCGTGCGCAACACAGTGAAGCCGTTTGTCAGCCGAATGAAAGAGGGTCGGGAGATATCAACAAACGGTGTGGTGTATAGGGTCATGCGGGAAGCCTATCCGGATTTCTATTCCAATTTGAGATTTGATGTGCAAGTGAGGAACGTCGGGGACAGCGTGTCATTTCAAGGCGAGTTCAAGTGGCCTGCTGAGTTTATTCGCCCGCCCGCAGGGTCCAAACTCACCACATTCGCCCGACGATCAGAACTTGCCAACCCAAATCTCAACAGCGTGCCGGCGAATTTTGCTGGGCATGTGCTGATGCCATTTTTCCCATGGATGGACATGGCTGGACATGCTGGTCACCTTCTATGGCATGTCCAGGGGTATAAAATTGAATCTATTGAGGAACTGGACAGCGATTACCTCGGCCGCGCATACGCCGATTTTGGCGATCGTTTCGAACAATCCCCAGAATTCGACAATGAACCCTCTGGGTTTGCCCGTCGATTGCGAGCTATGGGGCGGCTAACCTAATGGGGCCAAGGCACTACAACATTCTCCCAAGGATACTAAATGAACAATTCCGACCCTTTTTCGCTTAATCGCCGCAGTCTATTCGGGGCGGCCGGTGTTGGTCTTTTGTCAGGTGTAGGTGGCGCAATAGCTGGGCCAGCTGGCGAATTGGAATTTGACGATACGCCGGACCTGAAAGACCCTTGGATGCTGGACCCAAAAAAAGACTTTGTGAATTTCCTCCGCGCTCAGGGCGACCTGTCGGGTCGAATTTCGCCGCAATGGTGGCGCGGCGCTTATTTGGCGGTCTATGGTGACCGCAATCCCGAGATGCTATTTCGCATGGAAGGTTGCGAAATGAAACGCATTGTGGATCTAGGCAACGATCGGTTTGAATTCCAATACAGGATCTTCACCTCAATTAAGGATCCTGTAACCAACGAAACCCTGAACGGCCAAAAATGGCTCAACCCGATCACCGGAAAACAAATCACCATCGAACCCAACACCTCCAGCGCTGAGCGAGTTGTATCTCTCACCGACCGTGGCATTGTGGAGACGCGCCCAGGCAAAAATCTGGAGGCGCTTATCCATTCACTATGGACAGCCCAAGGCCCTTACGTCATGCACAACGGGTATAAGGATCGCCCAGCCAAGCGCCCAATTCCCCTGAAAGCCTTTGCTACAACCTTCATCGACCGGGACGCGGCAGCAGATTTTACCGCACCGCGCCTTGAGACCCGCTTCAATACAACCTTTGTAGCGCCGTTTCAGCGTTGGATGGAAATGCCGGATAAAGTCGGCAATGCCGTCTGGCATTCCTCCGGCCATAAAGCGAGGGATGTCGACAGTTTGCCAAAAGAGTACCTAGAGCAGATGTTCAAATACCGTCCGGAGTTGACCGAGTGGATTGGCAAGGATGGCAGGGCATGAGCGCGCCAGCCAATACTGTGCAGTCAGAAAACATGAACATCGAGCGTCAGACGCCGTGGTACACCATGGCCGCCTTCGGTGTTGGCACGGTTCCAGATAGCATTAAGAACTTCGCCTGGGATCTTTTTGTACTATTTCTGTACACACAGGTGCTTGGCCTGTCCGGCACGCTGACGGGACTCGCGCTGTTAATTGCGCTGGCCTTCGATGCCGTGTCCGACCCCTACGTGGGTTTTCTCTCCGACCGCGCCAGGGGGCTGAAATTTGGGCGACGCCACACCTTCATGTTGCTCGCCACCGTGCCGTTTGGATTGTGTTTCTACGCCCTGTTTGTGCCGCCCGCCGGACTAGGACAGCTGGGTCTGTTTGCCTGGCTGGTGACATTTGCCATTCTCAGCCGCCTTTTCATAACCCTGTTCGCAGTGCCCATCAAAGCCGTTGGCGCGGAACTCAGTCGGGATGTGGCGGTGCGACCCAAAATCATCGCCTTCGGGACAATTGGCTTGGTCACCGCGCGGGTTGGATTGCCGCTATTGGCGTTTGGCTATTTCTTTCTCGACAGCGCTGAATATTCTAGGGGCCAACTGGATCCAGCAAATTATCCCGCCTTTGCCGCAGCCTTTTCCCTAATTGCAGTGGTCACCATGCTGGTCAGCATCGCCGGCACGATCAGGCCCGTGCTCGCTATTGAACGGTTGGAAACGCCCACAGCAAAACCACGCATTGGACCCCTGGAAGGAATTAAGGCCGTCATTTCAGCGATGACCGTAACCCCCAATGTCCGTTGGACGCTGATGTTGGCGATTGTGGTGTTCTTTTCCATCGTCTCCATATCGATTCTGAAGATACACCTGGTGACCTATCTTTGGCAGACGCCAAGAGACCTCACCAAGTGGATAGTATCAGCGCAGTATTTTGGTACCGGTCTTGGCGCCATCATCCTGCCTTTGGTGGTCAAAGCCGTGAACCGCAAACTTTGTGTAGCGGTGGGTATGGTGGGCTTCACTACCCTTTCTGCCGTGGCAGTGTTGCTACCGGTTTTTGGACTACTGCCACCAGCGGGTTCAGCGGAACTTGGCTACGCGCTAATTGGCATTTTCCTAGTCGCCGGTGTGATGTTGGGTGTGTACTTTGTCGCCGTTGGGTCATTGACAGCTGACGTTGCGGACGAACACGAAGTCAACACAGGCAAGCGTCAACAGGCACTCATCAGCGGCTTCGGGATGTTTGCCATTAAGGCGGCCGGCGCCCTCATGACGTTACTGACCGGTATTTATCTCGACATCATTTCATTTCCAGTGGGAATGCCAGTGGACTCAGTGCCGCTGGAGAAAATTAACGCACTGGCCTATTTTTCTGCTGGATTCTGTCTGCTGGGCGCGTGCCTGGTGCTACTGGTTGTTTCAAGGTTTGATGTGTCACTCAGCAAACAACAAAACATCAATCGGCGGCTGCAAGACATGATGAACGCTGATAGCAAAGAATCGGCTTAACCGATTCAACGGAGTAACTATGTTAATCATTTCGCAACGCGCTTGGGTCGCTTCCGACACTGCAGCGCTGGCAAGCCATATCGAGACCACCATGGCACTGGTGCGTCGACGCCAGTTAGAACCTGCGGTGGAGCCAATTGTGCTGTTGCCCCAGGCCCTTGTCTCCGGTGAGCCTGTTCAGCAAAGCGAGCTGCTTGAAGCTCTCGGGGCCATTGCATCCAGGCAATCCATCATGCTTGCCGGCGCTGCAACGGTCGCCAACGATGACGGCCAACTGACAATAGGCTTTTTAGTGTCAGCAAAGGGCGAGCCGCTGCTGACCGTGGCCAAAATTTCCCCGGACCTCGTGATGGGCATCGCTGAGAATTCCAGCTCTGCGCTGGGTCTACCAGCGGAATTTCAAACCGTAGCCACCAGCGCAGGCCAGGTGGGAATCTTGCCAGGCGAGGATATTCTGTCGCCACATTTAGCCCGTGCACTCACTTGGTCTGGTGCCGAGCTAATTCTCAATCCTGTGGCTGAGGTCAGCGATCATCTTTATCCAGGACGGGTTAATGCCCGCGTCGCCCGTGCATGGGAGAACACCTCGTTTGTTGCCGTTGCAAGCCCGGTGGGCGGAGCCCACAACGGCCCGGCATGTTCCTGCCTGATCGATTTCAACGGCACCACTACCGCCGTCGTTGGACAATCAGATTTGCTACTGCCGGACTTGGATATCGAGCGGCTACGGCGCCGACGCAGTGCCATTGTCGCCGTTCAGCCGCTACATTTGCGTGCCAACCTATACGCCGAAGGCTACCAGCGAATCATTGCCGGTCGTCCCGCGGTCCTGCCGCAACCGCCACGCAATCGCCAGGCTTGGGTCGCTGAGAGTCAGCGCAGGCAAGCGCTATCCCCGGCTCCCGACAAACCCGGTCGCATTGAGCAATATGACGTCCTGCTGACCCAAACCGTGGGCAAGATCATTCAACGCGAAGACGACGTGGTAGAACTTCGTCGCCTCAACACCCAGCATGCGATGACCCTTGCGGGACGAATGGCCTCCAGTCCCGGCATCAAACTGGTGGTGATGGGTGAGTTCTTTATGCATGGGCAGGGCGGCCACGGTTTTCGCTCACCGATCACGCTGCAGCGTCTAGCCATTCGCTATCCCGGTCCGGAAATGGAGTTACTCCAGGATTTCGCCCTCAAACACAAGGTTTACGTCTGCGGATCCACCTTCGAAATAGACGATAAATTTCCCGGCCACGTGTTCAATTCAGCCTTCATTCTTAATGATACGGGCCAGCTAATTCACCGCTATCGAAAGATCCAGTGTGCTGACGTATGGGGTTCTTTGCCTGACACAACACCGGGCAGCATCTACGATCGATATCTAGATACTTATGGTTACGACCACCTGTTTCCGGTTGCCGACACCCCCATCGGCAAGCTGGGAACGATGGTTTGCTTTGATCAGGCACACCCTGAAATTGCCCGCATGCTGACCAAATTCGGAGCCGAAGTGATTGTCCATCCCTCCTCCGAAGGCCATGGCAGTGGTCGGGCTGGCTGGGATGCATCTCGTGCCACACGGGCGTTTGAAAACACGGCTTATGTCCTGTCAGCCATGCCCGGGGGTGAATATTTCAACCCCAGCAGCGGCGAGTTGCCCACCACACAAATGCGCGGACATTCGAGAATTATCAGCTTCGATGGCAGCGTTCAGGGTGTCGCTGATGGACCGGGTGCCTGTATTCTAACCGGCACGGTGGACCTCAAAGCGCTGCAAAGAGCCCGCGCCAACGCAATGACTAACTTACCTCTGTGGGATGACCCCGAAGTCTACGCTCATATCTACGCTGGAGAAGTTGGCTTGCCGAACAATCTTTGGGGCGCAGATCCTATGCAAAATCCCTACGTTGGTCTGGGGCCGTTGAAAGCTCGGCTGCAGGAATATTACGAAAAAGGAATATTTATCAAACCCACCGGAGTTGATGGCAAAGCGACGCCAGCATCAAGCCGAGTCTATGGTCCCAGCCAAACGCCCGCGGAATCCACTCGCTTGGCCGATCAGGAACGACTGGACGGAGAGTCGATTCAAATCTAGGAACTAGCGTGATAAAAGACGTTTTTCAGTCAGCCTGCGCTCAGCACATGGATGTGACAACACTTTCAATGACCACAAGTCAGCGAAAATGTGAGAGAACCTGCTAGTGACTTGAACCCGCCGCCGATGAGGTTTCGAAACTTGTTCCAATACCCTGCGCCGCTTCGCGCAGCAAAGGTAACAACTGTTCTTGCTCGGCGGCGCGAGTCACAGCCTTGCGCACATAGCGCACACTCAGGCTAGCCAAAATCTGCCCCCGCGCAAAAACCGGTACGGCGAGGGCTCCCCAGGCAATAGCGTGATGTTGAAGGCGGCTAGTATCAAATCCTAGTCTCTGGATCTTATTGAGCTCCTGCACCACACGGGTGGGATTGCGCGCCCCTATGTCTTCTGGATCACGGGACTTTTGTAAGATCTGAATTAAGGTGTCGCGTTGCTGGCTGAGGCAATGAGCCAGATACACCCGACCGGTAGCTGTGGACAACAACCCCACTCGTCTGCCGGCCAGAGAACGTCTTACCACCAACGGGCTGTCTGGATCAGTGGTTTCTCGAAGCACCATGGAAGAACCCGACAGGGTAGCGATGGCAATTGGCCATCGAAGCTTGACACCCAACTCTTTCATCAACGGCTTTGCACAAATCGAAACCCAGGTTTCCTGCTCGAAACCACAACTCAGTGCAAGCACGCGTTCAGCGGGTCGGTAGACGTGAGTATTAAGATCGTTCATCACCACTCCAGCAACGCAAAGCGTTTGCAAGAGGCGGTAACAGGTCGGCCTGGGTAAGTCGAGGGCATCCGCGATTTCAGAGTTGCGCGCTTCACCCATCGCATTCAACTTCTCTAAGATCGCAATCGCCTTGATCGTCGTCTTGCTTATTCTGACTTTATGCATTGGAGATGAATTAGGGCAATTGCCTAGGCTATCAGACCAACAGTGACACGGCTGCGAGAACAGCGCCAGCTCAACGCTGTTTCACCGGCGTAATGTCAGATCTCTTTGACCGACAGCACAGGCGGGTCTTTGGGCGCTGCGATGCTCAATCGGTAGGTTGCTGCAAGAACCAACAGCAGGCACACCCCGGATGCCACCGACGCTGCAGCGGGACTGGCTTCGCGGGCAACGAAGCCCCAGAGCAGCCCGCCACCGGCCAGACAGGCCGACCCAACCGCAAAAATGAACGACAGGCCGCGTCCCCTTATGCTGGGGCTCAACTGCATTTGGGCGGAGACCATAATGCTGTTAGAACAAAACATCCAGCTTGCCCCAATACCGGCAAGCAGTGGCGCTGCTTGCGCCGGATTATCGGTCACCCCAAACAACATCATACATAGGGCGCAGACCAGCAAGCCCGTCGATAACCTGGCGTTCAGCCGTTGATGACCCAGCTTGCCAATGACCACCAAGCCAAGCAGGGACCCTACACCAAAGCAGGCATACATCAGACCGTAGGTCTCGCTGTTGTCGAAGCGCACTGCCATTAGCGCTGGTATCGCCGCGGAACACGCGAAGAAGGTGCCAAGTCGGATGAGAATATTTCGCTGCCAGGGTGTTACTGAGGCAAACAGCAGCCCCTCCTTGATCGCAGGGATAAATCGCTGGCGAATCGTCTCTTGACTATGATTTTCCGGGTGATAACTCAATTGGACAAATAGAAGCACGATCACCACCATGATGGCGGTATTTAATGCCAATACCGCCGCAACACCGATTCCGGCGATCACGATACCCGCAAGAGCGGGCCCAAGAATCCGAGAGCTGGTTTGAGCCATGCTATTAAGACTCACAGCGGCAGGTATCTGATCAGTTCGCACTAGGTCTGGTATCAGCGTGGCAATTCCGGGCATGCGCATCGCCTGACCGATTGCAATCAAGGGTAAGCACAGCAGCAGCAGAAACGGCGTGAGTTGCTCAGTCAGCGTCAGCAATAACAAAATGCCCAGGCTGAAGGCCAGCCAAACATGAGTCCAGATCATCACTCGCCGGCGGTCCGCCAGGTCCGTGAGCACGCCGGCTGGAATAACCAGGAGAACGATGGGAATCTGCAGCGCGGTGTAAACTGACGCCACAAGCAGCGGGTCACCATCCGTCATCAAGCGCATTTGCCAACCACACACCACTTCTGTCATCCAAAACGCCATCAACGACAGCGTATTGGCAGCCCAGATCGAGCGGAAGCCCGGGCTGGCCAGGGGCGCCAGCAAACCGGGTGGCTTAGTGGAGTCATTCACAGCGCCCTAAACTAGACCCTTAAGTTCCTGAACCGATAAAACCAAACGACAGGAAACCACAAAGTGAAATAGCGGCTCGGCCGCTGGCGTCACATAGTGAAATCATTGCTCGGTTAGCTGTGAGGACTCAAAAGGCACTGCTAGTCTTTGCAGTACTGAGCTATTGCAGAATTTTTTTTGCTCGCCGTGCAAACAAAAAGAGGGCACCTCCAGGATGAATACGAAATATTGCTTAATGCCAATCACTATAGCTGCCCTGGCAATTCCAGTGAGTCAGCCCGTTGTGGCACAGACTGAAGGACTTCTTGAGGAAGTGATCGTTACCGCTCGTAAGAGAGACGAATCGCTGTTGGAGATCCCGTTGTCAGTCTCTGCATTCAGCGCAGCGGCTATTGAACAAGCCGGTTACAACAGCGTTACGGATCTGATTACCGCGGTCCCGGGTGTCACCTACGAGAGTTTTGAAGCAGAAGGCCGCGGTGAATCGGCGAGCTTTAGGGGGGTTTCGAGCAATACCGGCGACCCTACACTGCAAAACTCGTCCAAATTTATCGACGGAGTGTACGTTTCGGGCTCTCTTTATACGGTGCTGCTAGATAACTTGGAGAGAGTCGAAGTTATCAAAGGCCCCCAAAGCGCGCTGTTTGGACGGGCGACATTTTCCGGGGCGATCAACTACATCACCAAGAAACCCACCAATGAGTTCACCGGAAATCTGCGCGCCTCGGTGGCTGAGGAAAGCCGCTATACAGTAAGTGGATCGGCATCGGGTCCAATTATTGAAGACACGCTGTTCTTTCGTGTCAGCGCCGGGACGTTTAATCAGGGCAGCCCTTACAACAACATTACTAACGGGTCTGAAATGGGTGAGCAGGAAATAAACTCCTACTCAGCCGCCTTGCGATACACCCCTTCGGAACAACTCACCGCGGACTTCACGCTGATGTACGCCGACGCGCAGTTTGGTGAAGCAGCTAGGGCAACAACTCCTCTCAACATGGGTGAGTTGGCGTTTCCATTGACGTCCGTGATTGGCGGCAACACCAACCAGTTGAGCAATCCCGGTCTCGACTCGGACAGTGTTCGCGCCAGTTTGAGCGTCAATTACCAGTTGGATAACGGATACCAGCTTGACTTCACTGCCGGCACTGGTGATGAAGATACGGTCAATGAGAGTGACGGCAACTATGACCCCAACGTTGTTGGGTTTCTTTCCTTTCTCTGTAATGCCGGCCCCTTTGTGGGTCCTGACTGCAGCATCTTTCAAACCGTGGTAGAGCGGGAACTTGAATCCGATTTTGTGGAACTACGCCTTACCTCCCCCGATGAAAATCGGTTTCGCTGGATCGCGGGCATCTCGCATTTTGACGAAGACTTCTATCAAGCCCGATTGCGCAATTTTCAATTACCTGCAGAGTTAAAGAACTCTACAAACTTCTCGGTGTTTGGTTCCGTGTCTTACGACTTAACCGACCAGTGGACCGTGGGCCTTGACGCTCGTTTCCAACAGGAAGAAATCCAACTTTCCGTCCCTGCCACCGGTTCTAGCCAGCAAGACGATTTTGACACCGTTCTGCCTCGCTTCCTTGCTGAGTACCAACATAACGACGATACGTTGTTGTACTTCAGTGCCGCCAAGGGCAACAAGCCCGGAAACTTCAATCCCTCAGCGCCGGCAGAATTCCTGACCGTCGACGAAGAAGAGATGTGGAGTTATGAATTTGGCGCCAAAGTGGCCGCCATGGACGGTAAGTTGAATTTCCAGGGCGCGGCTTACTACATCGATTGGACCAACCAAGTGTTTCGATTTAACGACCCTAATCCGGAAGTCGGCAGCTTTTTCATTAACGCCGGTGAAACCGAAGTGTTGGGTCTTGACCTTTCTATGGTCGCCGCCCTTACTGACCGGCTAAGCGCAAGTCTGGCCTACAGCTGGATAGACGCTGAATTTCAGGTCTTCGAATCCAACAATGCGCTAACCGTGTTGGGCGAAGCCAGCGTGGCTGGCAACAAGACGCCGCGAACCGCTGAGAATTCCCTTGCTGCCTCTCTTCAATATAATGCGCCCCTGAACGCTTTTGGTAGCAACAGCGAATGGTTCGCCAGAGCCGACGTCAGCTATCGCGATGAGATGTTCATTGATGAACTGAACCTTGAGACTATCGAGGCCAGGACACTGGTAAACCTTCGTGGCGGCATAGACACCGGTACTGTGCGGGTGACAGTATTTGTCGAGAATGCGACTGACAACGATGCCCTGACCTCGGGCTTTCGTTTTGGTGCCGTCGGCCTAGTTGGACTGCCCATGCCACGTCAGGTGGGTGCCAGCGTCAGCGTTGCGTTCTAACAGCCTGAACACAAAGGCACTGGTGTCGCTTTGAGAGATAGCTCAGAGCGGGAAGACAAGCAACGTCGAGATGTTACGGGTGGACCAATGACCGATCGAGAGCAACCCATGCTGCCAGCAGTAGCAAATTTCATAGCGGCACTGCGGGAATTGCACGCGAACGAGCCCGATGAGGCGGCGCGCTGGAGCAAGGCCGCTGATTTACTGAAACTGCTATTGACTGACCCCGACGTGCAGGCACACGCCCGGAATTGGCCCACCAGCCCCGCCAAACTGGGATTGGCAGGCAAACATGCCAATCTGATTTTTTACCAAGACCCCGATTATGGTTTTGTCATCAACGGGCTGATCAAAAAACCCGCGGCAAAAACTACTGTGCATGATCATGGGAAATCCTGGACACTTTATGGCGTGCTTGACGGTACAGAGTCGGTTGCTCGATTTCGTCGCACCGATGAGGGCAAACCGGGAGATTTACCGAAACTCGCGACGGTTGTAGCTACTGAAACCACCCAGGTAGGAGCCGGTCACGTGGACTGCATTGCGCCCTGGGAAATTCATGCTGAATACAACGACGATGGCGCAACGTCGACGGCTGTCATTGTCCGTAGTCAGAAGAGTGGGACTTTTATTCAGAATATTTTTTATCAAAAAGACCATTCGGTGGAGCAATACCACGGCCCCGAACAAATCCCCTATCACTTCGGCTAATCGGACCTGTGTCCAAGAGAGTATTCTCACTGCCCGGCCCATTCCAGACTCACCGTATCGTCGAACTGGAAGGTGCGTTCATCAATCCGGAAACTCTGTTTCCGGACGCAACCGCGGAAGCAATTCACGCCTCCGTCGCAGCTCAAAACCCCCTATTGTTTGACCGCGATCGCCATCTCCTGGTGATGTCGTTTCACAGCATCATAGTGCGAACGGCAAACTGCACAATTTTGGTAGATAGCTGTGTCGGCAATGACAAACCACGACCGCGAAATCCTCATTGGCACCAGCGCCAAGGCAAGTACCTGAGCGACCTGGCAAATGCAGGACTAACGCCCGAGGATATCGACATCGTCATGTGCACTCACCTGCACGCCGATCATGTGGGTTGGAACACACGGCTGCATAATGGCCGGTGGGTGCCAACGTTTCCTAACGCCCGTTACCTGTTTGGCAAAACAGAAGTCGAGCACTGGAGACAGGTTTTATCTGGCAGCTTGCCTGATGACATCAATCACGGCTCCTGGGCCGACAGTGTTGAGCCAATTTTCGAGGCGGATCAGGCTGTATTGGTGGATGAAAACCAGGAAGTCGATGACGGGGTTGCACTGATGGCTGCGCCAGGACATACGCCGGGCAACGTGATAGTTAAGCTTGAAGAGCGGGGTGAGCGAGCCTATCTGACGGGAGACGTTATTCATCACCCTATACAAGTTGAGCACCCGCAGTGGTCAACCTGCTTTTGTTGGAATCCACAGTTGTCTGCCGAAACCCGACTAAACACGCTTGCCACCGTTGCCAAGGAAGATGCGTGGCTGCTGCCCGCTCATTTCCCAACCCCCACCGCAACCAAAATCCTACAGACCGAAGCGGGTTTCCGGATGGCAGATCAATAAGTGCGCCGCTCTGCATTCTTACTGTTTATCCTAGGTTTTTCGTTTGACTGCCATTCAGACGACACTGCACCAAGATCCGCATCACCTTGGCCAGGCAAGGCAATTAACGAAATTAGCGAAAGCTCGCACACGGTTTTAGCATCCGATGGCGTTCGGATTCACTACGATGACCAAGGTCAAGGCAAATTATCTCTAGTGTTCGTGCACGGTTGGAACTGTGATCGTGGTTACTGGAATGCGCAGCGAGACTTTTTTGCCAAATCCCATCGTGTTGTCACTTTGGACCTAGCTGGCCACGGTGAGTCGGACCAGGGCCGGGTCGACTGGACCATGCAGGCGTTTGGCGCAGACGTTGTCGCAGTAGTTTCAGCGCTTGATTTACACAATGTGGTATTGATTGGCCATTCCATGGGCGGAAAGGTTGTTGTTGAAGCCGCCAGCCAACTCAACAGCCGTGTTATTGCTGTAGTGGGCGCTGATACCTTCCACAATGGCGGTCGCGCAACACCCCAACCCAGGCGCCAAGATATACTGGACCAACTCGCTGAAGACTATTCAGGGTATGTTATGAAGCTGGGAGCCCGTATGTTCGTAGAGCAAAGCGACCCGGCAATCAAAGATTTTGTTTTGGCGGATTTGGCAGCTGCTCCATTCCCCGCAGCTATTGGTGCCCGGCGCGCATCTGGCAGCTTCGATGCGTCACAAATAATGGCTTCCTTAGATGTTCCGCTGATACTGATCAGTTCGGATTACCTCCCAACGGATGTAGCCCATCTGAAAGTGAACGCAAGAGCATTTCAGTATCTCAGCATGTCCGGAGTTGGGCACTTCGTCATGTTGGAAGATCCAGATACCTTCAATGCCCTCCTCGCCGAGGCACTGGCAGACTTAACATGACAGATACAGATAGTGGATCGCAGACCTTATGAGTACAGGATTTAGCCGACGCGGATTTCTGAAGGTTGGCGTGGCTGCAAGCTTAAGTAGCCGCGTTGCCAGCGCGAGCAGCAAAACAAACCCTGACGTCATTGTGATTGGCGCAGGACTTGCTGGTCTAAACGCAACGCACCTGTTGGAAGAGTTGGGTGCAAAAGCGGTATGCCTGGAAGCACGCGCGCGGCCCGGTGGCAGGCTATTTTCTCACCCGACGGTTACTGGCAACCCGGAATGGGGTGGAGACTCCATGCTCGGCGGCTACGCGCGAATGCAGGACATGGCCAAGCGCCTCAAGGTCAAACTAATCGATCACCAGGGGAGACGTGAAATGTCTCCCGAGGCACATAGCGACCCACGGCGTGTGGAATTGGCGTTGGATGGCAACATTATCCCTCTCGACCAGTGGCCAGAGCATCCGCTCAATGTGATGCCTAAGGGTGCTCGCAACCGCTTTCCCGGCAGGGGCTTTTTCCAAGGCGTGATTGGTGAGAACAACCCCCTGGCGTCCTTCACCGATTGGGTTGACCCCAAAAGCGCCAAGTATGATCGCTCCGCTTATGAGTTCTTTAAAGAACTGGGATGGAGCGACGCGGCCATCGATCTGAACTACAACACCAACGTTCAATATGGAACGTCGGCCCATGACGTGTCGATGTTGATGTGGTTTTTTGTCCAGGCCTGGTTCAAATTGCAGGGCGACGTTGCCCGCGTTGCGTATAAAGTTGAAGGTGGCAATCAGCGGCTCCCTGAGGCCATGGCGGGCGCTCTGAGCACTGAAGTGCATTACGGCAAGCAGGTAGTGGGTATTCGGACAGGAAAATCAGACGTTGCGGTGCATTGTCATGACGGCAGCGTGTATCGAGCGTCTCGCGTTGTGTGCTCGATGCCGATCCCCACCATGCGGTGGGTGAAATTTGATCCGCTACTGCCAGCGGCAAAAGCCAAAGCCATTCGCACGGTTCAGGTACAAAAAATCACCAAAGTAATCATGGTGCCAAAACGACCCTTTTGGGAAGAGGACGGACTGAGCCCCGCCATGTGGACCGATACGGATGCTGGTGAGGTCCGTGCACTGAGGGAAGGTGAAGACTCCAATTCGGTAACCTGCCTAATGGGGTGGGCGCGTGGGCACCTGGCAGACCGACTCGATACTCTGGGGCACAAAGAAGCTATGGCGAGAGTCATCGCAGCCTACGAAACGCTGCGCCCCGCTGCCAAAGGCCAACTGGAGCCCGCAGGCGTAAAGTCCTGGCAGACAGACCCTTTTGCTGGCGGCGACTGGGCCATCTGGGGTCCTGGGCAGGTGACGGAAGGTCTGCCGGCGTTGATTGAGCCCGCCAATAGAATTCATTTTTGTGGCGAACATACCGCAACCACCAATCGCGGTATGGAGGGCGCGATGGAGTCTGGTGAGCGCGCTGCCTTTGAGGTGGCAAAACTACTGTGATGGGCCCTCGCTGCAATGTCCTTTAGCTAGCCGGGAGGCGCGCAAATGTCCAAACCGTCACTCAAAGCCGTCTACCGCACCACCCATGACGAGGCCTCCAGACAAGCTTTTGTTGGTGCGTTAAAGGCCTTTGTTAATGGCCCACTGGAGGCGCGTCTTGCGCGTCGTTACGAGGACGAATTGAAGCCCGCTTTCGTTGAAACACATGGACGAGCGCCGCAAAACCGAATAGAAGGAACTGAAGCATTTGCTGGCGATCACCTGTTCCAGTTGTGGGGCAGCGCAGTATTTTCCTCACAGGATCTAATGTGGGAAACACTGGATGAGACCTGCTCTCGCTTGTTGCCAACGTTTGAGGCTCGGCGACAGGCACTGGCCAATCGCACGCCGCTTGGTAGCCTGGAACTTACCGAGAATTTTGTTCCACCCGATCCCATTCGCCAGGTAGAAATTCATCGACAACCTGGCGGCTACTTCGGACAACCCGGTGATAAGAGCTTGCGTTTGGGAATGGACTACCTGGGCACCGGTCAGCTTTATATGGCGGCAAAGGGAATCTCAGAAGTCGGCCGGGCGGGTGAACCGGGAATGGGCAATTTTATTCTGGGCGCACTGCAAAAAAGATTTTCGAACCTTGATCCTGGCTCAATACTTGACCTTGGCTGCGGTGCCGGCCTACAGACTGTTGCCTATAAGCATGCGTTCCCCAGCGCAAAGGTCTCGGGTGTGGATTTGTCTGCGCCTTTCTTAAGGTTCGCCCATGTTTGGGCAGAAGACAAAGACCTTGCCATCAACTATCGACAAGCTGATGCGCGCCATACCGGATTCGCTGATGGCCAGTTCGACCTCATTGTCTCCCACATTTTATTTCACGAAACCTGGCATGACATTCTGCCCGGCATCATGAAAGAAGCGCACAGGTTACTAGCGCCCGGCGGAATATTCCTGAACGGTGACACACCCTACCAACCTGACCGACTGTCGATCCCCAGGCAGGTCACCAACCATTGGCAGGTCGTCAACAATGGCGAACCCTTCTGGACTGGCTTTGCCGACACCGATATTCGTCAGACGCTGATTGATGGTGGTTTTGCCGCTGACCAGGTATTTGCAGAATATGATCCTTTGGGCGCTGGCGAGTTTTATATCTTTGGCGGAGTGAAGACAGAACAGTGACTACTAACGACGACCCAAACCGACCATTCAAACTACCGCGTCCGAACCAAATCAAAGACCTTTCCCCGGACCAGGTTGTTGCCGTGGTCTTACGCCTGGCGATGGAAGTTAGTGTGCTGAGAGATCGGCTCAGAACTCATGAACTGCTGATCGCTGAGCTATCCCCTGAGGATGTAGATCAGTTCACCCCGGCGCAAGACGAAGCCAGTGCGCGTCAACAGGCACGTACTGATTTGATCGACAGCATCATCAACGATTTAAGTTAAGACAGTATTGATGCACCATGATCCAAAACCTAAAGGGTTTTGAGATTGACAACGTTGCACGCAAAAGAATTAGGGAGAGACCGGTGGACCCTGTGAACAATGATCTGACATTCGGCGCGGTCCAATAGTGGCATACCGTGGTTTCTATGGCTGGTACGTGCTCGGTGGACTGTTCGCGGTGTACGCCATTTCCAACGGTATTGCGCAATTCACGCTGCCGTTGCTCTATCCCTCATTAATGGAGGAGTTTGGCTGGAATCAGGCCGAAATCACCCGTCCGGCTGCGATAAAATTTCTGTTTGCGTCAGTCTACAATCTGGCGGTGGGGTTTCTGTTGGATCGGTACCCGCCACGTCCCATCATGGCAGCTGGAGCCGTGATCATGGTGACCGGATTGGTATCTATGATGTTCATGTCGACGTTGTGGCACTTTACCGGCGCTTACCTGCTGCTGGCGTTCGGCATTTCTATGTGCGGCCTGGTGCCCTGTATGGTGACCGTCAGCCGCTGGTTTGTTAAGTTCCGCGGCCGCGCTGTAGGCATACTCTTGATGGCTTCCAGTGCCGGCGGCGCTATCTTGCCGTTGATCATCCGCGATCAACTTGTTAATGACGCTTGGCGCTCAGCACTACTGACGCTATCCATTATCGGATTGATCGGCATGCTGCTGCCAGTTTTGTGGCCACTGCGCGCCAGACCCTCTGACATTGGCGAAAAACCTGATGGAATAGACGCTGAACTGGACGACGTCAGCGGACACACACAATTGGGAATTTTTGGCGGTACTAGCATCGCCAATGCTGTGCGCATGCCCGTGTTCTACTTACTGCTGTTCGCCACCGGAATTCTCTGGTTCTGCATTACCGGCGTACTGCAGCATCAATCGCTTTACCTAGGGCGAGATAATGGGCTTGACGGCGGTAGCCTTGCCTTGTTGTTCAGTGTGTTTTTCTGGTTCTCCATTGTTGGAAAGGTCGTTTTTGGTTGGCTGAGCGATCATTTCTTGAAGGTCAACATTATGCTGTTGGCTGTGGTTAATCTTGCCTTGGGCTTGCTCATTCTGCGATTTGTACAGTTTGCTGATACTAACGTCGTCTATCTATACGCCGCTGTCTACGGAATTGGATTTTCTGGCACCTTTACGATGATCCAGTTAATGGTTGCGGATCTATTTTCCGGACCAACCTATGGACGAATTTTGGGCATCTTCGTCGCCGTCGATACCATTGCCGCGGGTATCGGAATTGCTGTTATTGGGGAAATTAGAGTGGCGGCCGGAAGTTACGCCCCGGCGATCAACCTCATGATTGCGATGGTTGGAGTGGCGTTCGGCTGTGTATATGCCGTCAAGCAAATTAGTCGGCGACGAATGGCCCGTCTTGCCGAGCAGCCCGCCGCTTGAGCCGCATCAACCGCAGGCATCCGACAGAGATCACTAAAATGTTTGCAGCCGGTAGCGAGCCGTGATTCCTACCGCTAACTGGCGGCCGTACTACCCTGCCAGCCATAGAGCAGTAATCCGACTAGTCTTCAAATCCATCACGAAACAATACTGACGCCGGTTCGTCAGCACCAGCAAGTGTCTGCAGGGGCCGGTTCGACCGGTCAAAATCAAGCGCAGCGTCAGCACCGCGAGACACCCGAAGTATCGCCGCCTCGCCCGTCGTAGAAAGATGCAGGTCGCCCATATTGATTCGCAAAAAGGTTCAGCGATGCCGACCCATTTCGGGCTCAGCGCTGATGGTTCACGCTGGTTTGCCGTGACTGAAGGAACACTCACCGTGCGTCAGGAGGGCCTGAACGTCGATGTTCTGGAGGTAGACGAGAAGAACCCGCTGTTCGCACTGGTCGACGACCGTATTGTGACCGTAACTTTGGGCGGGTTGCTGCTCCAGATTGCCGTGCCCAACAAGATCATCCCTGAAGCCGCCATTGCAGCCCTGCCGGCCAGCCGCTCTTGCCTGACGCCAGAGGAAAGAGACGCCTACGACCTGCCACCGTTGTCTAACGACCAGTGGCGTGAGCGAGGCTGCCCCCAGTTCGCCTCACAGCCAGAGGCCTGAGGGAGAGGCAACGAGGGTCAGCAACGGAGCAACTAGGGTCAGGTCAGCAACTAGGGTCAAGTCTTGCAACGCCATATTTTTGTTCAAGGTGGGGCGTTGAAATACCTGACCCCGAAATCGTAGCGGCAAGATTGAGCTTCACCGATAGAGCGACCACAAACCACAAGGGCGACGTCGCCAAACTGGACTGGTTCGAGGCGGAAAACGCACTGGGGCTGGATCGGTCCTTCCCTGTAATGGGATAGCGCTACATCATCGGAGGACAACGAGCATTGTTGAGCTTCCAGGAGCCGTATTGATCGGTAATCAACGATCGGCTTAGCCGCCAATCAGAGAACTCATCAGCCGATACGCGCCGTATCCCGATAACACCAATATCAGCGCGCTGAGTGCAAAAAACACGTTGAGCGCTATGGACACCTTGTTGACAGACCTTGCCGGTTCGGGAGGCCGACATGCTTCGGTTCCCGCGCTTACAAGCTAGCTCGTCAGGTCACCCATGGAGGTAACCGCGCGCGCCCGTTCGACATCTAGCGCGCTGGCCTTCACCCCTTCATCGGTAATCGGATAGTAAGTTCCGACCGCGCTACTCCAGCCTCGAGCGGTAGGCTGAGACCCACTGTGAGCGGTGACAAATCGAAAGAGCGGCGCATGATGCTCCGGTTGAAACTGTCCGCAATAACACCTACCTACGCAGCGGCACGTTATTTGAGGGACCTTTCAAATCTTGCTTAGTGCAACGGTCACGCATGGCGAGAGTTGACTGGCAAGACTTTGGGTGTTGATGTGCTGGCCAGGATTCGCCGATGCGCCAACCCTGGACTAGTTTTGGGCAGCGAGGCATTCCGACCCCAAGTAGGGAGCCTGAGGCAGTAAGGCGATTACTGTCTTTTACTCTGTCCCTTTACTCTGACCCCAGAAATTTTTGGAAGATACTGAATCATTATTTTGCAAAGAACACGACCCTGGCTCAGGGGAGCAGCGAAACGCCATCGATTTCGACGAGGATGCCCTGGTAGTAACGGCATGGGTACTCAAAGTATTTGTTGGAGCAATGACCTAGACCGTGCGCTAAATCATCCACAATTTGTCCTTGGTACTTGTAAGGTCCACTAGCATGCCTGCCCATTGCAGTGTGGCCCTCACCCGTGAATTGTCCAAGCTCGAAGTGGCCGGAATACTGCAAGTGATTAGTTTGGCGATGGCCCTCCCCATGGAGAACACCCCCAACGAATTCGCCTCTCAAAGTCTCTACCTCGTTTTCTCCGTGATAAATCACGATCTTGCCGCCGCCCTCCAATTGACCGTTGTCAAACTCTCCTTCCATTTGGATCCGTTCGGCGAATTGAAGCAGCCCTTGCCCGTGGGGTATTTCGCCGCGAGCTTCGCCGATATAGCGCATATCGTTGCTCCAGAGCATTTCGACAATACCAGTATCATTGACCAATCGCTCCATTAGAATTCCAGTGTGAACCGTTGTCATTTGCGGCCTGTCCGGAGGCGAACGAGTGGTTACCAACCGAACATACGGTCCATGACATTCCAACACGATGCCAAGTTGTTCGGCCAAAAGTGCAGCAATCAAGCTCACTGGAACTCCATCAGTGTACAGAGAAACTGATGTGTTCTTGAGCCATGGCGCTGGCAAGACGTGAAGATCCATGAATGCGTCGCTCAAAAGTTGGAAGGCTTCCGCGGCGGAAAGGCCATGGCTAACAGTCGTCACCGGAGGGGTTTGGTTAAAAGTTAGACCCAGATCATCAGAAAAGCGCCGAAGTTGGCCTGGATCGCTCGCAGCAGCATCGGCCAGATTTCGGAAGCGCTTAGCAATCACGGGCAGGCGACCCAGTTCACCCGGACAGGATGTGAAGTGGCCAGACCGTTGAGTGGGTGTGCTGCCCGGCAATGCTAATACGTCGAGTTCTGACGGCGGTATGCGCACTCCGGTTCGGCCGAAATGCTCCCATGCCCCGGACGCTTCATAGTTCGGCGCGTGGTTAACATCATTGCGGAGTGCATCGGCGAGCAGCCTTTGTGCTTCAGCATCTCCCGCCGACGCGTGTTTCGTGAGAGTGCGATAGGCGAGCGCCAGGTCCGGAACGCCTCCCTCCCAGTTTAGGTGCATCATCGCTAACGCATTGCCTGTAGCTACGGCTTTAGCGCTTTCGATAGTTCTATTACTTAGGAACGACGTTTGAAGCAGGTCGCGAGCGAGCCTGGTTTGTTCATAATTTGCTTTCTTTTGGGTCCCCTCAGCTAGTGCTAGCGCAAAGTCAACACAAGTCGCCTTGTCAGCGCCGCGAGCCAATTGCCATTGCTCTTTGCTGGTATTTGAATGGTCGAAATAAGGAGCTAGTTCAAAGAGCGTCAGATTGGCACAGGACAATCCACCGCCAACTCGATGCATGGATATACCTGTGAGGTGTTTTTCGAATAACACTTCATCAGCGGAAAAACTCTCCGCGTTCGCCACTATGCTACCTGTCACCCACCAGCCATTTACTTCACGCTGCCCAACCAGCGTGCGTAAAGGCGTTTTTAGCGTTTCGCCAGTGATATCGAATGATCGGCGAGCATCCGTCTCATGGCCGCGCTCAAAGATCGTCAAATCAGTTGGGCCGTCGTTCGATCCAGTTTTGATCCAAGACAACATTTCGAGGTTCGTAGCAATCAAGGTCCCGGCATCTTCACCTATTTCTTCTTTCGTCCTCGTGGCGAAAAAAGACATGATGGTATCCGGTGAGCGGAACAGCATGAGGAACTGAAAACCTTCCTCGTCATGGTACATAATCGGCAGCCAGGAGGGTGATGCGGACAGCGCAATGCGTCCACGGTCAAAACGGATATCAGATTGAGTGGGCGTCTGAGACCAGACGGGCGAAACATTGATTGAGAGAAGGAAAGTTACCAACCAACCGCCCAGCGGATGATTGACTCTGCCGATGGGAAGCTTAGCTGCGAGCACTCTCATCACTGCGCCTAGGAGCCACGCTGCCATTGATGTGGGCTCGACCAACTCGATTTCTCCATCTTATTTTTGGTTCTTCTGTGAGAGTGTATACGTGCCCTAAGCGATAAAGGTGACATGACTTGAGAGTTCCAGTCGACCTGCTGAACTATCCCAAATTACTGTTGCTCTGATTGTGGCTTTGGATGACCTCACCCCAAGATACTAAGACTGTTCGTTTCTGCGAGTCGCGCTTAAAGTGGCCCAACGGTGTACAGACGAGTGGCACTAATTCCGTGGACCTTACGTAGATGTATGTAGACAGTTTGTAGGGAGAGTTATGAAAGCACTATTGCTAGGCGTTATGCTCGCATTTTCTCTCGGATTCCACGGGGCTAGGGCAAGTCAGGAAATATTCCTATCCCTTCCAAATCTGCTAAGCCTTGAGCAGCAGCAGCGTATTGCCGATTTTCCCGCTTTAGTTGCCCAGGCAGGCAAAGGCAATGTTGAAAGCCAGATTGACTTGGCCATGGCGATCTCGCAATCACTACGCATGGACACGTTCGCTGCCTGGCTTGTAGAAGCAGTCTATGAAGAGAATGGCTTCATGCTCGATAACCTGACTGCAATGTCGAGATCGAAGGTGCTACGTGGATACCGACTTTTGGCTGAGATTTCTCTAGATTTCCGCTATGACGAAATAGACCCTGCCAAGGGACTGGCGCTTCTTACCGGGCTTGCCCGTCATCCCGATGACCCAACCGAATCCAGGCTCTTTCTCGCCGATTTTCTTGCGTACGGTGGGGAATATCACTTCGGCCAAGGGAACATCCCTGCTGATTTCCATGTCTATACAAAAGCCGCAAGTGTGTTGCCGCCAACCCAAAACCTAGCAGCCATTTGGCGTACGTATAGCGATGACCTCCCAAATCCTAACCTCAATATAGTCCATGCAACCGATGCTCTCGAGGACTTTAACGTCAACAAAATTTCGAAGTTTGGGCTGTGTGAAAACGCGCTCGGGAAGACCAACGAAATTGCCAGTGCTTTTGATCGCATACAGGAGCAGTTGATTGCAGATGGCATTGCCTCGCCAGAGGAAGTGGACCAGGCGTATGACCAACTCGACTCAATTGCAGGCAATTCACTTTCAGCAAAGGTTCAGCTTGGTTTTGAAAATGTTCCCTGGCGAGCGATGCTCTCCCTGGTACTGATGGGTGACTCAAACGTCGAGGTGGCGGTCAAAGATTCCACTACGATTCCACTCCCAGGAATCTCAGTTAATGCAGCCTCTACACCGGTGTACTTGGTGGCATCGAAGATGGCAACTGCGCTTGAGCTTGAGTTCAGGTGCCGTGACGACCAGGTCCTTGTTGTGATGTCTGGCATTGCGCAATACCGATCATCGTATGATCTGAACGTCTCATTCGTCACTGAGGTATCCGATAGCCAATCAGCAGAGGGAGAAGATATAACCACGCTTGTTTGGTCCAGTGGGTTTACTTACGAGGGGCAAGTGAAAGACTTGGTGCCCAATGGTGTAGGTGTGCTTCAAGCTCCGGTAAGTGATGGCCAAGGTTTTGTCAAAAAAGGACGGTTTGTTAATGGGCAACTAAACGGCTTTGCAGAACAGTATCGAAGAGATGGCAGCTACTGGTATAAGGGAGATCTACAGGATGGGTTGCCCCATGGTGAAGGTCATTTAAAAATCCCGGAGGATCTTGTCGACTTCCATGGTCGATTCGAGGGCGGTGAGTTCTATGGGGCTGGCAGTTATTATTACGGCCCCTGGCGACCCGTCGTGGATGTCGACGATCAAACCGAACGCGATTCGTTGGAGGACGTATATATAGGGCCGATTCGAGCTGGCGTTCCCCATGGAACGGGCACCTGTCACTCAGGTGGTGGTCAGCACCGCTGCACATTTTTCGAAGGTGTGGCGGTTGGTTTCGAAAACATTTCGTTGGTTCCCGGATTTTCTACGCTGCCAAGCTTTTAGGGTGGCGGAGCTCTGGGGGCGTTTACGCGCAGCGGGAGCTTTGAAGATCGACAAGATTTGCTGGGTCATCGTTCAGGGAGGATGACCACACACTACTCCGCTGCGGAGTTAACCAAGCTTATAGATGCAGCAAATAGTGTGTGCGAAAGGAACGGAAACCGGCCGGAATTGGTGGTTCTGAGGCGCATTAACGTCTCCTAACTCCCGCGAAACTCCCGCAAAATCTCATCCCAGGATATGGGGTGTT
>JBGCET010000028.1:0-86303 GCA_045106555.1 Lysobacterales bacterium
AGAACTTAGATCACCCCGGGTCGGGTCCACTACCTGTGGTGGATCGAAAAAGTGCAAGCCATCGGATAATCCAGCCCCACGACGAATACCAAGCCTTAGGGGACAACGCCGTATCGCGACAACGTGCCTATCAGTGCCTTACCGATAAGGCGTCCACAAAGACCGAAATCTGCAGCAAGGAAAAGCGTTGGACTCAAGCCGCTGCCAAGACCGAATTCTCCAAATGCTTAACGGGGAAGTTCATCTCAAACCTCCGGGCCACCCAACCATGGTCCAGAAAATTTAATCTGACCCCATTTGCGCAATGTATGACCGCTTTGGCACCTAGGAGCGGACGGTCATCGTTAACCATGTCGCGCAGCCCTGCTTGGTCACAATATCTCAGCCAGCGCGACATTCAGCAGATCATAGATGACGCGGATGCGTCGACTGGTATGGAGCTCTCGATGAGTGACGAGCCAAATCGGAATAGGAAACGAGACGCAGTCTGTCAGCACGGGAACCAACTCTGGGAACAAGTCAGCCGTTTGGCGCGGAAGAAAGCTAATCCCCAACCCTTGTCTAACGAGTTCGATGACGGCAGTACCACTGGCCGTCCTGATCTTGAATTGCTCCGCACTCAGCTCGACGCCGAGCGCTTGCATCATCGCCAGATAACGCCCATCCGGTGGCACCCCGATAAAGGTTAATGTCGATAACTCGTCCGCCCTGGCTGGGTGGCCAGCAGCAGTTAGGTATGATTTCGATGCATAGAGATGTGCCGAGGCATTGCCGACGAGCTTGGCGATCAGGTCAGGCTGCTCCGGTCGCGCATGCCGAATAGCAATATCCGCCTCACGCTTGGTTAAATCGCGAACGTCATTCGATGCGACGAGTTCCACCACGATGTTTGGCGCCATTACGCGAATTTGGCTCATTGCCGTTGGCAGCAAGTAGGTCGCCATCATGTCCGTCGCTGTGATGCTGACATGTCCTTCGACAGACTGAGATTGTCCGGAAGCCGCAAGGGACAGGTGCATCGCCGCCTCACCCATTAATCGGACATGATCGGCCAGTTCGACGCCGGCGTCCGTCAAGGTCATGGTGCGCGGGCCGCGTTCGAACAAGGTCACGCCGAGGTCCTGCTCCAAACCCGAAACCTGTCGACTGAGCGTCGGCTGTGTCTGGCCAAGCGCTCGAGCCGCAGCAGATAGCGAACCCTCCTCGACAGTAGCAAGGAAGGCGCGTACTTGATTCCAGTCGAAGGATATTGACTGCCAGTTCACCTATTTATGTATACCAACTATCCGTTTTAAGGGGTTTTTATGCCTTATTCGTATGGATAGTATGCACGCCTTGCTGTTTGGAGCCAACCATGTCTTCCTTGAATGACCAGACCATTCCCATGTACTCCGGTTCGATCGGATCATGGGAAATCTCTATCAGTCGCCGCCCACTCGGGGCGCTTGAGCTTGCCAACCGCTACGATCGGATAGCTACGAAATGGAGCCGCCTGACCGGGCGTCTCGGATATCCGCACGCCTACGAACGACTGTGGAAGCAATTCATATACAAAGCCAACCTAATACCGCCTGCCTACCCACTTAGGTTACTGGATTGTGGTGTTGGTACCGGGTCCTTCGCATTAGCATTCGCGCGTGCATGGGATGCGCCCGTTTGTGTCGATGCGGTCGATGTGTCGGACAGGATGATCGAACAAGCACGGCAACGTTTTCGTCAGGAAGGGCACGAAGTCTCGATTCAGTGTGCGGATGTTTGTGCGCTGCCTTACTCAGATAATCAGTTCGATTTGGTAATGGCCGCTCACGTGCTTGAACACTTGCCTGACCCGGTGGCCGCGCTCAAGGAAATGCGGCGCACCTTGAAACCTGGCGGCTGGCTCATGCTATGCCTGACCCGCGAGTCTACCCTGGGGAGTTACGTTCAATTGAAGTGGCGCACGCATCGACTGACGCCGGAGCGGGGCGAGTCTTGGCTCAACGCCGCTGGCCTCAATGCCGAACGGATGAAACTTGCCTCGAGCGGCTGGTTTCAACAAACCAGCATCACCTGCGTTGGCAGGAAACCGACTCAACCTTTAAAGAATCTGAACCATGAAAATTCCTGTTAGAGCCCCCGATGCCCGCTTCTGGAATCGGGTTTCCAAACATTACGCGCAATCGAATCAGCCATGATAGATCTAAACAAATCAGAATGGTTCGTCTTAATCGGATTACTTTTACTAAGCTTCGTTCCTTGCGTCGGAGGAACGTTTCGGCTGGTAGAGCTGGTTGTTGGATCAGAATTTTTGCCGGAAAACCCGAGAATAGAATCTGTTCCATTTCCAGCTGTGTTGCACATTGTGAGTTCCGTTCTCTATTGCATTCTTGGAGCCTTTCAATTTCTCCAGAGTATTAAGAGGGACTACCCGAAATGGCATCAACTAGCAGGGCGGCTTCTTGTCAGTGCAGGCATCGTGTCCGCTATATCGGGCTTATGGATGACACACTATTACCCGTTCTCTGACCATCTTCAGGGTAGCGTCCTCTATTTTGTCCGTATTCTTGTCGGGTCCTCAATGACGGCATTTATTTGGTTGGGATTATCAGCAGTTTTCAAAAAGAGAATTTCGCAACATCAAGCATGGATGATACGTGCTTATGCTTTAGGGCAAGGAGCAGGCACGCAAGTATTGATCACAATTCCATGGTTGTTGACTGTTGGCGAGCCCAGTGGACTTACAAGGGACATATTCATGACGTTTGCCTGGATGATAAATGTCGGTGTCGCCGAATGGGTTATTAATCGGCAGGCCAAACCAAATTGGACCGCACCATTACCGTCAAGCCTGATACGTCACCCTTAAGTCACCGCCCTCGATGCCTGGATATTGTTTGACTACCGCGTCTCTTCTTCGTTGCGGCTTTCCTCAATAAGGAAAAATCCGACATAGTCTTGGGCAAATCAAAACAAGTACTACAGCTCGATTGGTCACTTCGACGGAATTTTTTCTAAACCTGTTGACGCGGCTGGCAACGAATCCGGCGCTTTGCACCCCTGCCCATCTAAAACTAAATGCTAGACATTTGCCCGGTATTTTTTGGACCTTTCTTCAGGGGTTTTTCCCGGCTTCAAGAACGCACCAAAACGGCGCACCAACCAGGGGCAAAATCCTTTGTAAACAACCATTGCTATGAGATTTGTAGCATGGACTATATGCCCTCCGTATATATCCTATGCCCTTGATATCAGCTGTCGTCCTACCGGCAGCTGAGTCGCCGCTAAAAATCAAAAAACTAAGGACAGTTTCAAATGGGTGTCAAAAGAACCAAGGCTAGCGCGGGCGCTGGACGTTACCGATCACTGATGGCGTTTATCGCGGCCTTTGTGATGATTATCGTTGGCGTGTTGGCCGTTAACTTTTACGTCTCTGCTCAGTTTGCCGCTGACGCGCTGGAGATTAACCTCGCGGGTCGTCAGCGAATGCTGACCCAACGAACGATGAAAGCACTTCAAAACGTGGTCCGTGCCGAACAATCGGGACAGACAGTGGAGAAAGAGCTTTCTGAACTACGCAGTGCATTTACCCTGTTTAGTAATACGCTCAATGCCTTTGACCGCGGCGGCGAAACACTGGATGCATCGGGCAACAAGATCACTCTCGATCCCGCTGAAAACCCCGATGCAAGAGCGGCCATCAATGAAGCCCAGGCCTTGTTCGCCCCCTACAGCGAAACGCTTGCGGAGCTGACACAGGCCGATTCTGCGATCTTGCAGCACGTTGCAGACGCCACCGCTGCGACGGTGCAAGTTACCGGTCCATTGCTTACCGCCACCAATGCATTCACCGAAGCGCTATCTAAAACAAACGCGCCGTCCAGCTCCATTGACCTTGCCGGGCGTCAACGGATGCTGAGTCAAAAAATTTCCAACCACATGCTGGCTGTGCCAATTTCCCAACTCAACGACCAACCGGTTGAAAAACCATTGCAACAGTTACGGGAGTCGGTCGCATTGTTCGACAGCACGTTAAGTGCGTTCGAACTTGGCGGCCAAGCCACCACGATAAACGGCAGACAGATTCAGTTAGCCGCCGTTTCCGAACCCGCGGCAAGGGCTGCACTCAACGAAACTCGAGGTATATGGAATGAAATCGAAGGCTCAGTCAAACAGCTAACGCAGGCAACCATTGACGACCAGAAAACCCTCAATTTGTTGGCCTCTGGCGTTCGCTTGGGTACCTCTGCCAACAACCAGCTTCTTGCTCTTATGAACCAGCTCACAGTTGCTCTGGAAGCTGAGTCTTCCTCTCGGTCTAACGTACTGAGATGGATTCAGGTTGGCGGTATCTTGCTCGCGCTAGCGATGTTCGGTTTTATTGTCTTTGGTTTCTTGCGACAGCTAGGTAAGTCAGATTCGGAATTGGATGAAGCGCGCAACGAAACCGAGCAAATTCTGGACACTGTGAAAGACGGGCTGTTTTTGATGGATAACGACATGAACATCGGCACCCAGCACTCCACCTCACTGAGCACAATCATCAACGAGCGTCAGCCAGGTGGTAAGAACTTTCTCGGGTTGCTGGAAAAAATTGTGCCAGAGAAAACTCTCACTACTGCCCGCGATTACGTTGACTTACTGTTTGGCGACCGAGTGAACGAAGAGTTAGTCACGGATCTCAATCCGCTTGATGAAGTTGAAGTCTTTTTTGAAGGTGATGACGGCGAACATGACGTTCGACATCTGGAGTTCAGCTTCAAGCGAGCCAAAGTTGGCGATGCGACGTCCCACCTTCTGGTTCAAGTAGACGACATCAGCGAACGGGTAAAACTGGAGCGCGAGCTGGACGAATCTCGGGAACAAGCTCAAGAACAATTCGACCTGATGTTGAAAGTGCTCCACGTTGAGCCCGCATTACTGACCCATTTCCTCAATCAAACCGACACACGCTTGGCCAAGATCAATGGAATCTTGCGGAAACGTTCGGAAAGCTCTCTCAAGAACCGCGAAAAGCTGGATGAAATCTATCGCCTGATGCATTCCATCAAGGGTGACGCAGCCGCATTAGACCTGGAAGCATTTGCTGACAAGGCCCATGCATTTGAAAACATGCTCGAAGAACTTCGGGTACGAAGCAACTTACAAGGTGGTGACTTCCTCAACCTAACCATCAGGCTGGACGAATTCATGAGCCAAAATGAATCTTTGCGCGAACTAATTCACAGGCTTGGAGACCTTCAGTCCATTGCCAGTTCTAATTCACGTGAGAATTTTGAAGAACTCTCAACGCCTTCACCCATTGGAAACGGCACTCAACTGTCCACGAAACTCAGACGATTCGCACAACGATTGGCCGAAGATGAAGGGAAGAAGCTGACGATTGAAATCGAAGGTGAAGAGAAAATCCCAGAGGAAAAAGCAGACATCGTCGATGAAGTACTCACTCAAATGCTGCGCAATGCCGTTGTTCACGGATTGGAAACACCGCAGGAACGCCAAGAGCGAGGAAAAGGCGCTAAGGGACAGATCAATATTTCCGTTTCAAAACTGGCCGATAACGAGATTGACATTGTGTTCAGAGACGATGGGCGCGGCCTATCGCTTAACAGAATAAAAGCTGCAGCAGTGTCAAAGGATCTGGTTACCGCCAAACAAGCAGCTTCTATGGATAAACGTCAGACGGTCAGTCTGATTTTCAAACCGGGTTTTTCAACGGCCATCGCCGGTAAAAATGCGGGCCGAGGCGTCGGCATGGACATCGTGGCGTCGCGAGTCAAAGAACTTGGTGGACGTCTTGGGCTTAAGACTGATGACGGCAAGGGTTGCGAATTCCGTATCCGCATGCCGCTAGCTCAAGAACAGAGATCAGAAACAGAGGAGATAGCCTGATGCGCCTAATGATCGTGGACGACTCAATGATAATTCGCCGGCGAATAAAACGGGCAGTGGAAGAATACAGCCTTGAGGTTGTGGGCACGGCTAACGATGGCACTGAAGCCGTTGAGTTGGTGCAAGTCGCGAAACCTGAAATTGTCACCATGGACTTAACCATGCCGGAAATGGACGGCATCCAGTGCATCGAAGAAATATTGAAAATAGATCCAAGCCTAAAAATCCTCGTTGTGTCTGCGCTGGCTGACAAAGCCATGGCCATTCAAGCGATGAAAAAGGGTGCACTAGGGTTTTTGTGTAAGCCGTTTACCGAAAGCCAGATCACAACGGCACTGTATAAACTCGTTAAGGGGGCTGCGGCATGAAAGAAGAAGACCTGAAGGTATTTATCGAAGGAGTAACCCACTACTTCGACCAGATGTCAGAGAGTCCGGCCTCTGTGGAAACGCCTTTTCTGCAGGAAAACAACACGACCATGGCGCATGAATACACCGGTATTATCGGCATTTCAGGGCGCAAACGCGGGTGCGTTTACTTTACAACGCCGGGCAAATTGCTGCGCCACCTTCTTCTTGCTATCGGTGAGGAGGACACTTCTGAGGAAGCCGTTTGCGACCTGGTTGGAGAGGTTGCCAACACTATCGCTGGCAACGCAAGACGCTACTTTGGGTCTGAGTTCATGATCTCAGTACCTGTTGTTGTCGATGGCGCGCCAGAACGTATAAAACTGCCGCAGAGCGTAAGGTCTTTTGTTATACCGGTTACTTGGAGGGGATATGAGTCAGCTGTTGTCATTTGCCTTGAATAAAGCGCGTTCGCCAATCTCACCTTCTCGTGAGACAGCTAACTTAAGGCTGGAAAAGCGTCAAAGTGCCCGATATGACCTCGATCGCTATGTCAGTGCCTATGACGCCAAAGCGGTCAAGGTGGGGCATCTGGTTGACATCAGCGTTGGAGGGATAAGCTTGATTGGCAAGCAGCCTCTGACGCCCGGCAACGAAATTGCGCTGCGTCTGACCAACATCATTGAGACCCAAGCCCAGCGTGAATTCATTGACGTCAGCACTATCGTTCGGTGGGTTGCCCAACGCAAGGCCACAGGACTCTATGTAGCAGGAATTGAATTTCACTCATTGGATGTAAAAGCGCGGATGCGGATCGGTAAGCTGATCAATTCACTCTGCGTAGACTAATATCGTTAGATTAAGGACAGACATGGAACGTTCACAATTTTTTTCCGCAATGTGCATGGCTCTTGCGCTTTGCACATCCCCTCTAGCATTGGCAAAACCCGGTGCAAAAGATAGCGCAGACAGCGGGAGTGTTTCTTTGACTGCACGCTATCGTTTTGAAAGCGTTGACGACGACAACCTTGCCCGCAATGGCGAAGCTAGCACTATAAGAACACGCCTGGCACTGCGCTCTCCAAGCGTCGGCCGCTTCTCGGCCTATCTCGAGCTTGATGATGTGCGGACGGTGGGCCCAGATGATTACAACAGCACTCGCAACGGGCTTACCCAGTTTCCAGTTATTGCAGACCCTGAAGGCTTTGGGGTGAACCAGTTGTTTGTTCAGTACCGTTCCGATCAAGGGAACTCAGCGACCCTCGGACGCCAGCGCATTAATTTGGACAACCAACGGTTCATCGGCAGCGTGGCCTGGCGTCAAAACGAACAGACTTTTGATGCTTTAACTATTGACTATAAGCCAACTGACTGGGTTTCGGTTTACTACGGCTACCTGGACCAAGTCAATCGTATTTTTGGTCCCGACAACGGTCGGCCGGCGAAGAGTTTTGACAGTGACTCTCACATACTCAATGTCGCTTTTTCAGATCTACCCGTAGGTAAAGTATCGGCCTACGGCTATTGGCTTGATTTTGACAATGCCGCTGCGCTTTCTAGCGAAACGCTTGGAGTGCGCCTCACAGGAAAACAGCAGCTTAGCGATAGTTTGCGTATTGACTATCAGGCGGAATGGGCACATCAGAGTGACTATGGCGACAACCCAACAAACTATTCGGCAAACTACGGCCTGCTGGAACTTGCCGCTCAATACAATAAAATTCGTGCCTCCGCAGGTGTGGAAATTCTCGGCGCGGACTCAGACGCTGGGGTTTCGTTCCAGACGCCGTTGGCCACCTTGCACAAATTTCAGGGCTGGGCTGATCGGTTTCTTAACACCCCTGGCAACGGTATAGAAGACACGTATTTTTCTGTCGGTACTACCGTCGCTGGCTTCGCAGTATCGGCGATCTACCACGACTATCAATCTGAGTCGGGCAACCAAAGCTTTGGCACAGAACTCGGCTTAATCGTGCGCAAAGGGTTCGGATCTTATGGCAACCTGCTCGTCAAATACTCTAACTACAACGAGGACGGTTTTTCCGCGGATGTTGAAAAGCTTTGGGCCCAGTACTCCCTCACCATAAAGTAAGCCCACACTAGACGTTGAAAACCCGAGGGTCAGGTCTTTTTGCGGCCAATTTAGTCGATCGGCAGCAAATAAAGACCTGATCTTCGGGGAAAAAGGGAAAAAGGGGTCAGGTCTTGCAGTGCAATACAAGAGCATTCAGTCCAACAGCGGGGCCCGGTTAATTTTCATACTCCAGTCGATTCACCTAAAATGAGCGAGGTCTAATTTCCGCCTTGACAGAATCAAGACCAGAAATCAAACCAGCCCCCATTTTAGACCGACCCCGTTTTCGGCGGCACCCATGGAATCAGCTGATCGTTCTCCAAGCCCAAACGCCCGATAGGGGCTGCGCCACGACGAACCCCACGCACCGGCGCCAGCATAAAAAGATCGCCGTTGCGCCCAACAAACTGTTGGGTAATTTTGGGGTCAGAGTAAAAGGTTGAGAAAGAAAAACCTGCGCCAGTGCAGATCACAGGAAATGGAGGTGTGGCACTAATCCAAAGCGTCTCCCGTATGTCGCGTAACACCCAGGTTTTTTGTATAAGGAGATCTCAAATGAAGGTGACTGCCCTGATTGTTACTGTGCTTGTCTCTACTATTGCCTGTAAGGCCTCGGCTCAATCAATAGAGGATGCCCAGCAATTTTGGTCTGGCTGTCAGACTGCCGCAAAAAGCGGGAAACATCGCCCCTTTCTCGATTGCTTTGGGCCTGACGCTCAGGCACATCTATTTTTCATGGTATCCCTTTGGGTCAATGCTGCGGATAGTTCGGTGACCTTGCCAGCACACAAAAAAGCAGTTGCGCAATTCAATCAGAAAATTTCAGAATTCCCCACTAAGCCGGCGCCGAGCCAACAGGTTAGTAGTGTCGATGAGCTGATCGCTATGCTACGAACAACCAATGGTGACGAGGTTATTCGCGAGAAACTCCTGCTGTCAATGGACTTACTTGGAGAACTAGCCGATCACGAATCAGCAAAGTCCTATCGCGGGTTCTTAAGAGGGATGGCTGAATCCGACTTCCAAAACTGGCGCCGAAAAGATGGAAGAGTGACCGCATCATCTGGCGGGGATGTTCTCACCTTTGTATGGATTGACGGACTATGGCGGATACTTTTCATGGGCTAGGCTCGGTCTTGCCTAGCCAACTATTGCTTGATTGAAGTGCCTCGCGGTTTGTTTGGGGTGAGGCCACTGGGTAAGATTATCTGCTCAATATGGAGGCACTACGCCGCGACTCGGGCATGAAAAGCCGTGAGTCAATCGGCTTAAAGCGTTAATTTTTTTGGTCGGAGTGAGAGGGTTCATGATACGGCCTGAAAAATGCCGACACTGTTCACAGGATTACGGAATGCAACGAGTCACGGAAGCAGGTCGCCTTTGATCAAGCAGGAGCCCTGCAAGTAACGCTAGCCTTCGAATCCATCCAGAAATATCGATCCGGTCCCAAGAAAAATTTGCGCGCCTCCTCGGTCATCGTTAAGAAACGGCAAACCGATTAGAAGGTCATCGGAACCATCACCGTTAATATCTCCTACTGAGTCAAACGAATAACCCGATCCGCTGTATGGCTTTGGGGATCGAATTGAAAGACCGGTGTTTCCGTCCAAATAGGCGGCAGGTAGTGTGCCGGAGAACGCCCGCGCTCTCCCATAAAGAACATAGGTGATACCTGCCCCGCTGTCTGCACGGTATGCGCTGAGGGCAACATCATCATAACCGTCTGAATTCATATCGCCTGCCGGGCCCACAGCGTGCCCTAACCTACCCGCGGCCACTGCGCCTTCGATAGTGAATCCACCAGCAACATGGAGGTTTTCTGAGGAAACGATCGTCGGGAAATTCCCTGGTCGACCGTAAACAAGGCGTGCTGATCCTGCCCTGAACTTCTCTCCGATTCTTGCATCACGCTGACCAAGAATGATGTCGCTGTATCCATCTGCGTTAATGTCTCCTGCAGCGCCTGCACTTCGACCTGGAGGCCCAAGGACATCGAAACCGGTAATGACGAAACCGTTGTTACCGGCGATCGAGCTAAGGTCAAGGACTGGGTCTGAAGAGTCATTTCCGAACACTACGAAGACAGAACCTTCGTCAACCGTGGAAGGCTGATCGAAGCCAGGGGAGCCAATAAGCAAATCATCAAACCCGTCACCATTGACGTCTCCCGCACCGGCGACAACGCTACCCGATGCATCGTTTGCAGATGCACCAATAAGTGTTACGCCTGTTCCGGCCTCTATGGTTGAGGCGCCTAAGTGTGGTTCGAACGACTCAGCAGAGCCAAATATCAAATAGCTGGCGCCGGCGTTTTGTCGGCCCACAAAATCTGCTAACCCGGCACCCACGACAATATCGTCCAAGCCATCACCGTTAAAATCACCAACAACATCAACAGAAGAACCCATCCTGTCGGAATTGCTGGAACCATGGATCGCGAACCCGTTTACGCCATCCAGCGTCCGTAGGTCGACGCTCTTCACATCAGCACTGTTAGTTCCGAAAACCACGTATACGGTGCCGGCGTTTGCAAGTCCATTTGGATCTGCCCCGGTCGCGGCGATCATGATGTCCGCCAACCCATCACCGTTGATATCTCCTGCAGAACCCACGGAAAGGCCTGCGTAATCGTGTTCATTTAGCCCTGGGATAGAAATGCCTTCTGACCCATTCAGGTCACCGAGGATTACCTCAGATGTTGAAACACCTGTCCGTCCAAATACGATGTAACTGATTCCTGCTCGAATGCGCTGACCAGGCGATGCACCAGGCGCACCGATGAGGACATCCGGTATTCCATCACCATTGAAGTCGCCAATTCCGCTCACCGCTCTGCCAGCCATCCCGTCGCTCTGAGACCCGAACAAAGTCCCTGGGTCGCTTTTCACATCGCACGACCCTTGCTGAGCTATTGCAGGGCTCAACATTAATCCCACGGCAATTGACAGTGACAAGTAGGATGTCCGGGCCACAAATGGGGGTGGGCGTTGCAAGTGTGTCAAGACACGGATCCAGAAGTTAGGTAAATCAGAGACGATGGATCCTCAGATTCCCCCTAAGAAAACCAAGGCTTGAAGCCTCGTTTCTAGCCAGATAGGAAACCTGACACCGTTTTGGGCTGCAACCCCTAGGCAGCCCAACCACAGTTAAGAAAATTTAACCTGAACCCGTTTTTCCATGACCCCACGTTAAACCCTGTTCCGGCGGCACCCATGGAATCAGCTGATCGTTCTCCAAGCCCAAACGCCCGATAGGGGCTGCGCCACGACGAACCCCACGCACCGGCGCCAGCATAAAAAGATCGCCGTTGCGCCCAACAAACTGTTGGGGAACACCCACCGACTTAGCCATTGCTGCGTTAGCATCCAAATGCCGCGGCTCCCCATGCACCGGGATGGCGACTGCCGGCTTGACCCAGCCATACATATCTTTCAGCTCAGACTGCGCAGGGTGTCCTGAGGCGTGGATGGGCGGCCCTAACCCGTCCTGTACAACGGTTACTCCCAGCGCGCGCATTCGAGTGATGAGTGTTTTTAATGCCTCTTCGTTGCCTGGTATTACTCGGGAGCTAAGCAGCAGTTTGTCGCCAACCTCAATGAGCATATTCGGGTGGGTTTCGTTGGCCAGCCGGGTCAGCGCCGAACGCGGTTCGCCCTGGCTGCCGGTTGCTATAGCCATCACCTCGTGGGGAGGCAAATAGCCAAGATGATGAGGATCAATGAACTTCAGGTCTTCGTCCCAAACGCCAGCTGCCCGAGCTGCTGCGTGATATCTGTGCAGCGAGCGGCCCAGCAGGGCGGCGCGGCGACCGGTTTCCTGGGCTATCCGGGCCAGCGTTGCCAGGCGAGCAATATTGCTGCCGAAACAGCCTACGATGATTCGCCCTTCCTCACCCTGGGCCTGCTCAAGCAGGCCTCGGTACAACGCCCCTTCACTTGTGGAGCGGCCGCGAACCGTGGCGTTAGTAGAGTCGCAGATCATGGCTTTGACTTTGAGATCCGACATTTTCTGGAACCGACTTGGGGAGAACGCAGGGCCAACGACTGGGTCCGTGTCCAGTTTCCAATCGCCGGTGTGAAAAACCGATCCTGCTTCAGTGTGGATTAGCAGAGCTTGGGACTCTGGGGTGGAATGGGTCAGGTTGAGCCAGTCCACGTTAAATACTTCCAATTCCAGCCGCCCACCGGGCCGGACAACATGTACGGGTACCAGATCCGATAAACCAGCGCGACGCAGCTGCTGGCCCAAAATCTCTGCCGTGAAGGGCGTGCAGTAAACCGGGCACTGAAGTCTTGGCCAGAGGTGCGCCACAGCCCCGACGTGGTCCTGGTGCGCGTGAGTCACCACCAACCCGACCAGCCGGTCTCGACGTTTTTCAATAAACTCAGGGTCCGCCATCTGCACGTCTGGACCGGTTTCGTCAGACCTTGAAAACGTGACTCCACAGTCCACCATCAGCCAGCGTCCGGCGTGGCCATATAGATTCATGTTCATACCGATTTCGCCGCAGCCGCCCAGCGGTAGAAACCAGAGATCATTGTGTTCGGGATTCATAGAAGCGCCAATGAGAGCAGCGCAAACGGTAGCTGTCAAAACGTGGTCACGGAGTGATGATCGACCGAACATCTCTCGACAATGCAACCTTGGCCGAGCACCAAGCTTTGGAGGACAACAGGCCGGCGTGACAACGTATCGACCAGGCTCTTCTCGTTAAGGCGTTGGGTTCAAGCCGGCCCAACAAATCCAATGCTCCACCGCTAAATAGGCAAGTTCGACTAAACCCGTCAAGCGGACACGTCATGGCTCAGAAAACCCAACCTGCCCCCATTTTCATGACCCCGTTTTCAGAGGCGAGAAACAAAGCCCTTCTAATCACCCGAGGAAACCGTGCGATTAACGTCGTCAGCAAGAATTGCGTTACGACAAGCTGACCAGATAGCCGTTGTGCTTGCGAACATTTAATACACGGTTGTCATCAAAAATCAGGTATTGCCCCTTGATGCCCGCCAAAACGCCCTCGATTACCGATTGCTTATCGAAGCCAACGCTTTTCACTTTCTCTGGGTACTTTTCAACGGGGTATTCGATCGAGCAAACGGTGTTGTCCGGATCGACGAATTGGCGCAGTTCGGAGTCGAGCTCGTTGACCAGCGATTGCTTTGCTTCAATGAGATCCGCGTCGAGCACCTGGTTTTTCAACATACGTTGCCAGTTGGTGCGGTCCGTTAGATGTTCTTTCATCGCTACCTCAACGACGCCGGCAGTGTAACGGTTTGGGACCCGCGCAAACACGATAGCGTCCGTTGCGCCCTGGTCGATCCAGCGCGTAGGCATCTGATTGGCGCGGGTGATCCCAACCTTGATGGCCGAACTTCTGGCCAAGTAAACGATCTGCTCGGTAAGACAATGTCGTTCCGCCCATTCCATGTCCCGTGCCTCTCCTTCGTGGGCTCGACACAGTTCCGGGCGAATGATGCACTCGCTGGCTTCTGGCGCATCTCGGAAGCACGGGTAGCAAAACCCTCCACCAAAGGACTTTTTGGTCTGGCGCGAGCACGCGATGCAGTTGATGATGCCATCGTAGTGCAGCTTGATCGGTCGGCCAATCCTGTCATTCATGTCAATAGTGGCACCACCCAGGACCATCGTGTATTTCACAATGCCCTCGAGTTGCGCCCCCATTTTTCTAATATTTCCCGTTGCCGGAACCATTGAGCTCATCGGAATATCCTGAACATACGTGTATGACACCCTATTCTAGCTGAGTCCGAGAGTGCAGCTCGCGGTCTCCTCCAACACGCTGGGCATGCCCACTGCATTTTGCTACGAGCCAGGCAGGTTCCTGCCCACAAATCCGGATAGTCGTTTTGAGGGTGATTTCTTATCCCTGAGTTCATTTTTTGGATCAAAGACGGGTTCCATAGTGGGCCGCCTAAACCCATTGAACCTGTCCCCATTGATCGAGATTGCTCGGGATTGCTCGGGATTGCTCGGGACCCTATCAGATGAAGTCGGTAGGAATTTCTGAGGTTAGCGTCAATTGCCCTTATATAAGCTACAAACTGCCGTTGGTGGCACAAGCCGACTCTGGCACTTGACTCTGACCCCAATAATCGACACCAACATCGAAAGCGCCAGGCCCACGCCAGCGATCGCTAGACACCGCCTCAGTGATAGTTGATCAGTCGTATCGGTAGCCATCTTCATCCTCATCAAAATTAGTTGGCAAGCGACTTTCAGGCAGCAACCAGATTCCCGTTGTCGCCAGCGTATGGGCCGCCTTACTGCACGTTGAATATCAAACGCCGTTGCTTAGGAGACGTTGAGACAGGAAAATCCTTTCAGCGCTGAAGAGTCCAGACTTCACTCGTGTATCTTGTCGGACCGCTACGTTCAGCCGTCGCTGCTCCAGCAGCGAGGAACCGACGAGCATTGCTACCCCAAACTATTTCATACCGACTACGGGTATCCACCAACGAACACGCATCTCGTTCATCGGTCGAAAGGGAATCGGAAAATACGCCACGATGTCCGGTTTGTTTCCGTCCCTTTCATACCCGGTTGACCCAAACCACTGTCCATAAATGTACCGGTTGGTTTTTAGTGACGACTTGTAGGTGCAGTTAAATTCGGCGTAAGTCGCCGATGGCACTGCTTGAACTTCAAACCCATCTGATTGAATTTCGCTTGTGATTTCCAGACCCAGGATGTCGATGAACTCATCTCGACTGCCATTTTCTTTAGGAAAATACCCGGTGAGCAATGGTGCGGCCGTGACAGGCCCTGGCATTCCATCATTGAGGCCCATTAGCTTCTGATAGTCCTCCGAGCCAACATACTCTTTCCAGAAACTTGGGCCATTTTTTGCAAAGCTCTCGAATTCGAACTTTTGACTTTTACCTACGATTTCAAATTTTGGTATCTCAACAATTTTGTAGTCCATTTTCTGCTCTCCATGAGCTTCTGCGGGGAAAATGACTCTGTGATATGAAGAAAGGATCGCCGAAGCGGAACGCGCCTTGCTTGGATTGATGCCGTGTACATTGCGAAATGCACGGGTAAACGCGTTAGGGGATTCATATCCATATTTGAGAGCAACGTCGACAACGTTCTTTTTACTGTTTACCAATTCAACCGCCGCTAAAGTGAGCCTTCGCCGTCTTATGTACTCTGCACAGGTCATTGCAAAACTGGCATAAAAGACTCGATGAAAATGGTATCTGGAGCAGCACGCAACGTTCGCAACATCCTCAATAGTGAGCACGCCATCAAGGTTGGCTTCCATAAACTCGATTGCCAAGTTCATTCGCTGTGACCAAGTCATATCATGAGCCTCCTAAGCAGAGCCCATGGTAGGGGTTCACTCGAGGGGGCGTCTCACCTTTTGTTGCTATCGTTCGCCACGCAGAAGGATTGATTGCAGTGACAATGCGTTCCTGACATCGGCCTCAAAGTTGGCTTGGAGGTGTCTAATCTGAACAATCGTTAATCTGATGGTTGTTCCATCGGCGCACGGCATACAGCGACGTCAACAGCGTAATGAATGACCCGATGCCCACCAGCAGTTGGGCGAGGCTGATGGTACTGCCAAATACGTCCATCGACTCTGGACCGATTTTCAGCATGAGATAAAACCCAAACCAGGAAAATAATGTCAGCAATATCGCCGCCAACGCATCCAGGCACCCATCATTAGGCGGAACCAACATCATTAGACCGGCAACGAAGAACACACCGCTAACCATCACTAACATCCAGACGTTCCCCTGCGGCCCCTCCCCGGGCAGCCACCCAAGAGCAACCGCCAAAGGATAGAGCGCAACAACCATTAGCCCAATAGCCACTGCTTTGGGTGGCCTGGTTGAATGCTGATGAGACGATTGTTGGGTCACACTAAACTCGGTAATTTATTTAATCATCCAGCCTCATCGCGCTGCCCCATTGCGCGAATGAAAGCCTCTTTAACATTGCCGGGCTCGCCAAAACTGTCGGGGTTAAACGTATCCGCGTTGCTAAGAACAATGAGGGTTTTCTGCTCTTCTTCAAATCTCACCCACACCGCATGAAAGCCTCGGATTCCGCCGCGACGTTCCACCAAATAAGGTTGAGAGGGTAGGAATGGATAGTTGTAAGCCCAATGCCCCATCGCCACGTAACCAAGTTCCGGATAGCCTTTGAACAGCTCCGCCCGGCTATCTGCAGTGAGCAAGAGGTTCTGGTGCAGAGCCTGGTCATAGCGAAGAAGGTCTTCAGTGTTGGAATACATAGACCCAGCCGCGCCGTAGTTGCCGATAGCAAAAGCGGTCTCGGGCTGAAAATCTCCATTTTCATCCCGCATATATCCTCTGGCGATGGTGGGAGAGTTCATATCCATCGTTCGAAAGCCAGTTTGTGCCATACCCAGAGGAGTTAACACGGTGGACTGCAGTCGGTCTTGCCATGGCTGCCCGGTGAGGTTAGCAATAATCTCACCCAGCAAAAGATAGTCCACGTTGTTGTAATGAAAACTGCCAGGTTCGGTATAGCTGGCGCTCTCACTTAGAACCTGCTTAAGCATGGCGTCTACGGAGGCTGGGGCAATATAGATTTCATCAGGCTCTTTAGGCAGCCCGGAGGTATGCATCATCAGATTGCGCAGCGTGATTGTTTCCCCGGTGGGCACCGGATATTGAGGCAACAGTTCAGCCAACGTTTGGTCCAATCTCAGCTGGCCACCCTCAACGAGTTGCATAATCAACACAGCAGTGAAGGACTTGCTGATAGAGGCTATGCCCATCGGCGTTTGTGCAGTCAAGGCAATCTGGCGCTCAGCATCGGCGAAGCCATGCGCACGGTGAAAAACTATTTTGCCTTGTTCAGCTACCAGAACAATTCCTGAAAATTCTTGTTGTACGGACTGATCCCAAACGGCGTCATAAGGTGACACTTTGCTAGATTCCTGACCGGTTGCGTTCCAGGGAACCAGCCAAGCAATAGCGATCGCGCACAACCAGTGGCAACGGGTGTTTTTCATCAGTAAATTTGTCCCACTTGGCGAAGTGAACTACAGAATAACCCCTGATGGTGTTTGAAGGCGAAGAAGCGACACGGAGTTCACTATTATCGGTGAACTGATTCTGCGCGACGGGTTTGGGAAGCCGGTCGGTCAATGTGGAGTTATTCGCCAACGCAGTGAGAGCTTTCAACAGGCCATCAATGACCTGAATGACCTGAATGACCTGTAATTTATTGTTTTTAATAGACTTAATGAATGGTTAGATTTTGGTTGGATGTTCGTCAAGTGTCAACTTCTGCGCACGCGTACCGTAATCATAGTTCTCGTTATTGGAAATTCTCATGAAATATGTCTGCGCTGGCCCAACGGTTTTTTTGTTACGAGCCTTGATAGTTATCATCAGTTCCATCTTGGTGGCGGGCGTCGCTGAAACCGCCCAAGCCGGCGCGCTGCCAGAGGTTAACCTTGAGTTGCTCGACGGCGACATGGCGGAGTTAGATCGGGACCCGGGAAGCTTTCGCGTCACCCGCAGTAATAACGGCAATACTGCTGCAGCGATCACCGTGAACATTGACATTGGTGGCACCGCCCAACGCAATACTGACTATTCCTTGAGTGGTGTATTTGGGGGTGCCCCACTGGCGGTGTCTATCCCCGGCGGACAATTATTTGCTGACTTCAGCCTGTTACCCTCAGTGGATAACGCCGTGGAAGGCGCTGAAACAATCCAAATTACTCTCCAGCCGAACGCGGCCATGTATACCGTGGGCGCCGATACCAATGTGGACTTTACACTCAGCGACGATGTCGCTGAGGTAACGCTAACGGTGCTAGACAGCGACATGGCGGAGCTAGGGCAGGACCCGGGCAGTTTCCGCGTCACCCGCAGTAATAACGGCAATATCGCAGCGGCCATCACCGTGAATATCGATATTGCCGGCAGCGCCCTGCGCAATACGGACTACTCCTTAAACGGTGTCTTTGGTGGTGCACCACTGGCGGTGTCCATCCCCGGCGGCCAATTGTCTGCTGACTACAGCCTGGTTCCCAGAGTGGACAACGCCGTTGAAGGCGATGAGTTAATCCAGATAACTCTCCAACCGAATGCGGCCATGTACACCGTGGGCAGCAACACCATGGCGAATTTCATCCTCGTCGACGACGTCCCTGTGGTATCGCTGACGTTGCTTGACGGTGCCATGGAAGAGTTAGACCAAGACCCAGGCAGTTTCCGGGTCACCCGCAGTGAAAACGGAAATATTAGCGCCGCTATTGCCGTAAATGTTGACATTACCGGCAGTGCCCAGCGCAACGCCGACTACTCCCTAAGCGGCGTCTTTGGTGGCGCGCCGCTGGCCGTGTCCATCCCCAGTGGCGAACTGTCGGCAGACTTCAGCCTGGTACCCAGAGTGGACAACGCCGTTGAGGGTGATGAGACCATTCAGATTGTTCTCCAGCCCAATGCGGCCACGTATACCCTAGGCACCGACACGACGGCCAACTTCACCCTTATCGACGACGTGCCGGAGGTAACCCTGACGTTGATTGACGGTGAGATGTCGGAACAGGGGCTAGACCCAGGAACGTTTCGAATTACCCGCAGCAACAACGGCAACGTTGCGGCACCCATTGTCGTCAATATTGACATCGCGGGCACCGCTCAGCGTAATTCCGACTACACGCTATCAGGCGTGTTTGGTGGCGCCCCCTTAGCGGTGTCCATTCCCGCCAGCCAGCTAGCAACAGAATTTGTACTAACACCACTGGCCGACGCACCGGACAACGAGGACGATGAAACCGTTGTGGTTACGCTTCAGCCGAACCCAACGACGTACCTCGTTGGTGCTGATACCACAGCCAACTTTGTGCTTTTTGATCTGCTGGACTTTCTGTTTTCCAACAGCTTTGAGGCCGTAAGCAACAAAGCCTGCCAGCTGACTAAGGCAACGTGGGAAAACCCTGAGCGGTTTTTTGATCAGGGCGACACCGTACTGGATCTGCAGACGGAGCTCGTCTGGAGCAAGTGCGGCTTGGACCAAACATTTGACTGGACCCTCAGTCAATGCGTACCCGGCGTGCCGTTGACCGCGCCGTCCGATGAGTTCTTGGCCGAATTCAATGCTGGCCTCCTCGGCGACAATGGGGGCTTTTCCGATTGGCGCTGGGCCAGCGTAAAGGAACGGGCTTCGCTGCCAACCCAGTGTGCCGAAATACTCATGCGATAAACGCCCACAGCCCAGCAAACATTGTAGAACGCGAACGGATCAGAAACACAGCTGATGCTCTTGCTGTGGACGATCAACGCGTCAGTCGATAGGCGTTTCTTTCGAAAAACTCATCCGCGCCCTCTGGTTTTACCTCTTTGCGTATTTCCAGCCTTTGAGGGTGTAGAGAATAGGTCATACGAATTGTTGCCGGCTGCTCATCATCCTGTCCCGGAAATTGGGTCTGGACAATCACGGTGCCGTCCTCAAGCTCGGTTCGAGCCGTAACAGGTTCCTTATTGATACGCCGACCGTCGGCTAAGATTCGCAGTTTTTCTCGGGTGTTGTACTGGGTCTCACCCGGATACTTCAGCCGGTAGACGATCCCGCGCCTTTTCACGGTTTCAAACTGCATTTCTACCGGAATCTGATCAATGCGATTGCTGGAATAGTCGAGATAGCTCAAAGACCCCTTCCATGGGTCACCACTGAGCACTTCAAGGTCTGAAACCATCAAACGGGGTTCGGCGGCAAACGACTCGAAAGTTCCCCAGCCCAAACAAAAAACAGCAATCACAAACATATTCCTCATAACAGTCTCCTGTGCTTAACGGGTTCAACTGATAGGCGTTGGGGTCATTGAGTACACAGCAGCGCCTGCGCACCAACAGGAAAAAGTTTAGCGGCAAAGGCCCGCCATTCCGCCTCAAAACCCAGAAAAAACCGGGGTTTACGGATTTTGAGACGTTCTGTACTGGGTTGGGGTTTGACCCGCCAGGTCACGGAATACGCGATTAAAGGTGGCTTTTGAGTTAAAACCGGACTCAGCGGCAATGTGTAGCAGGGGTAAATTGCTGCTGCTTAGCAGTTCCTTGGCAAAGCCCACTCGCAATTGGTTAATGAAGGCATTGAACGTTAGCCCAAGACCTTTGTTGACCGCTCGAGACACATAGGTCTCATTAGTTGCCATCCGACTGGCCACCTCGCCGATGGAAAGGCGCGATTCGAGATACCAGTTGCCATCGGCCACTGCGCGTTTCAAAGTCAGGGCCTCTGCAACCCAGTCTTTGCCCCTGGGGCCCGCCAATTCCTCTCCCTCACCGCGCGTGCTTTCACCCATTTTGGGAAAACGCACCGTAGTTTGGAGTAAGGCTTGGAATGCCAGCCATGCCACCACCGCGGTCATAGCGATCTGCAGAGGAAATTCATCAACGTAGCTCACCTCGCCCAGGAAAACGGGGGCAAGCTCAATACAGGCAAACAGCCCGCCGGCAATCACCATCGCAATGATCAACCTGCTAAGCCAAAGCGGCTCAAAATCTGCCGCAGCAGACTGGGTATCTTGTAGGAACGAGCGGTACCGACCAATCAGCCGATACACAGCAACCACAGCAATAATTAAAAAGCCCAGACCAAGCGCGGTTTCTACTGGCCAGATATAGGGCAGATGCACGGCTTCTGTATAGGCCCACTTTGACTGATAGTCGCCCAGGCAAGTGAACGCCCACAGGTAGTATCCAAACTCAATAACGCCCGGCGCCAGCGACCACCAAAGTCTGCTGACTTTGGTGTCTTGCATTAATGAACTCGCGTGGAGATAAAGCAGCGGACCGGCAAAAAGCTTAAGCGTAAACGGCGCAAAGGTCAGACCTGGCCAGACGGTGTAGAACCCGGCAAACCCAATAATCTGCGGCACCTGAGCCAGCACACCCACGACTAAAAACCCCGCAAGCCATTTGTTGGCGGCACCCTCTACGCGACGCGCCAGCAGCATGCACGCGATGATCACGATGGGTAAACACACCGCAAACATCAACGCGGACCGCCAGGTAATAATCAGGTAAGCGGTGTCGCCTATCAATGGAAGCACTGGAATGGGTAGTGGACCAAAGATCCCGAAGAGGGCTTGGTACGGAAGAAAGTCACTGGTGAGTCGCTAATTCGATGGGTTGAGCCGACGACCCAATACCTTGGCCCCTATTAGGCTTTGGCTACGGCATTCGGCAAAGCTTAAGAGTTTACCATGCTGGCAAAATGCGCAGAATCCGCCGGCTAGCCGGGCTCAGTTGCTGTGACTGCGCCTGGGCTATCTGGAGCTTCGATACAATCCAGTATCAATCTGACAACCGGCCATCAAAAAGCCTTGCTTCGATGTCACTCGCAAGTTCGAACATTGAGTCCTGGGAATGGCCCGTGTTCGATGCGGCGACGAAACTGTAGTTGCCATCGATGGGATGAACGCTGACTACGTTAGTGGCGCCGTTGGAACCTGATTGCCAGGAATAGCGATTGCCTGACTTGAGAACAATATAGCCACCGTACGCGTAGTCTTTCTCCGCGGTTGTTACCGTGCGAAAAATCTCTATTGTCATCGGGGTCAGCACCTTCCCTGCGTCTAGCGCGTATTGCAGAGCGATGATGTCGGCCGCTTGCGTGTAGGATCCCCCGCCAATGAACGCAGGAAGCGGGTAATCACCGGGAAAGCCCTCACTAGCGTTCCTGAATCCTACTGCGATATCCGTGGGCTTGGGCTCTGCGTTGCCCAGATCACCGACAAATACGCCGCTGTTGGCCATACCGGCCAGTCCAAATACATACTCGTTGAGAACCTGACCATAGGGCTTGCCGGTTACCTGCTCCAGGATGTGATGCGCCCTGATGGCACAGGCGGTCAAAATTATGGCATTTCGGTAACAGACAGTGATGGAACATATGGGTAGCCTGTCAGTGAAACACAAACCAGGCAGCCATCATGTTTACTTATCACACGAAAGACACCGCTCCCGCTGAGGCCCACAACATTATTGACCGGTCTCAAAAAATATTCGGCACGGTTCCCAATCTGCACCGCATTCTTGCGGAGGCGCCCGTAACCTATGATTTGTACAACTACGCCTTCGCTCAGTTCCGCACGTCCTCATTAACCAGCACCGAACAACAGATTGTGATGATGGCGGCCAACTATGAAAATCGCTGCCACTATTGCACTGCGGGCCACTCCATGATGATGAAGGCAGAGGGAATATCGGCATCGGTGATTGAAGCGCTACGCGAGGGCCTTCCTCTGGAGGACCCCAAACAACAGGCGCTCCGAGTATTCGTTCAGGACCTGATCGCAAAGCGAGGCCATGTGGGAGATGCGGCCCTGCAGCAATTTCTAGACGCGGGTTTCGATCAGCGACAGGTACTTGAGGTGTTAACGGGACTTGCCGCAAAGCTCATTTCCAACTACACCAATGCCCTGGCAAAGACCGATCTGGACCCAATGATTCAGTCGTTTGCCTGGTCGCATCCAGAGGAGCGATAGCTGTCTCTTTTTTATAGCCAGCAACGCGGGTAGCTGTCTGCCTGCCACAAACTGCTGGCCACCGGATCACGCTGCAAAAATTCACCAAAGGACGTTGCCTGATGGTCGAGGATGGACTCAACGTGGGGTGACACGCAGGCCTCCTGGTTAGACTCCAGAGCACTGAACATTTGCATTAGACGTGTCACCAGCCATGGGTCCATTCGCTCGACAAAGCGCATCATGACTCTGGCCACCAGTCGCGGTGGGGCAATGGCTTGGATTGTTCTGCCGCTAGCTTGAGAAAGCCGGCGAGCCACACCCGCCATCGACAACGCCTCAGGACCGGTTAACGGCAGAGTTTTTCCCAAATAGGCATCTGGCCGACTCAGGCAGGCGGCCACGCACTTTGCGACATCCTGGGTATCCACAAATGCCGTCTGTCCACTAGGCACCGGAACCATCAGCCGCCCGTGACGTTGCATTCCTTCAGCAAACATCTGGAAGGTCTGCATAAAAAATGCCGGGCGCAAAATAATCCATGGAACGGTTGAATGGATCAGTAGCTTTTCAGCGGCCCTGTGCTCTATACCAAAACTCAACGGTGGGTCGGCTCCGGCGAGTATGGCCGACACCTTGACTATCACCTTTACGTTATGGCGTTGGGCCGCATCAACAACCTGGGCCGTATGCGCAATCTTAGACGGCCGATTTGTCGGGATGTAAACGATCCAGCGGCAGTTCTGAACCGCGCTATCTACCTCTTCGGGTACGTTCAGGTTCCCTTTGATTATCCGACTGGCACCAGTTCTGAAAGGCTGAGTATTGACGTCAGGTAGGGGCGAGCGGGCAAAAATGTCGTAGTTGAAACCCGCCTGGTTTAGGGCGTTGCGCATCGGTGGACCCAACAATCCACCGGCGCCAATCAACAGTCCACGTGTCTTGAGTTTTGTATCGAGCACCACTTTTGCTGGAGCGTGAGTATTTACCAAGGACGCAACACTGGCAACAAATCAGGACACCAGCGCATCAATCTGACGCGCTGCTTGAGCCATCATGGACTGAATAACCTGGCCCGCCGGTTCCACCGATTGAATCAGCCCTACCCCCTGCCCCGCCATGATGGGCATCTGATCAAAGGGCCCGGTGGTTTCCGGCACGGGGCCAAACGAATCAAACGGTTTTATGTCAATCATTCCCTCGCCAAAGCGAGTGCGCCCAATCGACGTCATGGCGCTTCGATCTGCCGGAATGTCCTTCAAGCGATGTTGCCAGCGATCAACCGTGTCGTTTCGAACCACCCGAATGGGATTGAATTTCGGATTCTCGGGCCCGTAAACGCCGGTAAGTACGGTATCGGAACCGCCAGCGGCAACAAGTCGGCGTTGATATTCCGGATGCGCGTTGGCCTGGGAGGTGGCCACCATACGAGTGCCCACCCATACGCCATCGGCGCCAGCCAGCAACGCAGCCGCGGCCGTCCGGCCGTCAGCAATACCGCCAGCGCCCAACACCATTGGGCCATCGCCCACTGCCAGTCTAATCTCAGCCAAAAGCATCGAGAGCGGCAGCTGACCATAGTTATGACCACCCGCTTCGCTGCCCTGGGCCACGATACAGGAGGCGCCGTAGCCAACGGCTTGCTGAGCGTCGATGGCATTGCCTACCTGGACCCAGACCGCAATGTTGGCCTCGCTGAGTTTGTTCACAGTTGCCGGGTCCGGGTGACCCCAGTGAAACGACACGGCGGGAACCTGCTGAGCAATACACACGTCAATGTGGCTTTCGTGGGGGAACGGTGTCAGCAAATTAACGTGGAAAAACCCGTCAGTATTTGACTGGATGGTTTGGATGCGATCGGCCAGCGTCGTGGGCGACAGCAGCGTGCCAGCCAAACATCCTGCCGCGCCAGCTCTTCCTACAGCAATGGCCAGTTCCGGGGTATCACATACAAACGCCATGCCCGCACAAACAAACGGATGACTGAGTTGATGAGCGGTGGAAAACCGCGTCGTTATCTCACTTTCAGAAGATTGCCTAACGCCAGGTGCTACCGCGCAGCCTCCGAGACCGCCCGCGGTCACCGCAATGCCGGAAGCGGCTATACGCCCAATCGCACTACGTCGTTTCATCAACAGATCCCGCTAAAAGCTGTAGCTAACACTGAAACCCCATTGTCTTGGTCGAGCCAATAACAGCTGCTGAAAGCCGCCAGGATCCAAAATAGAAGTACCTTGCAGCGCATAGCGTTCGTCAGTCACATTGTCGACAAACACACTGGCCTCCCAGCGATCCTCAGCGTCCATCCAGGTTAAACCCAGATTAACCACGCTATAACCGTTTTCTCCGACTTCATTGAGGGCGTCGAAGAAAAATTCGCTGCGGTAGCTGTAGTCGGCGCGGCCGGTCAGAGAGCCACCGGCAGCCAAATCATGGGTGTATGAAAGCCCCGAGCTAACCGTCCACTCGGAGGTGCCAGGCAGCTGGCTGTCCAGCGTCAAACCGACCACCGACCCATCCAGCTCATCATATTCCGCATCGAGGTATCCAATCCCCAGACTGGCGCGCAGACCTTGAATCGGCGCCGCCTGAATCTCCAGTTCAAAACCCGATATCGATGCAGCCGCGGCATTTTCCGTGGTGGGCGCAATACCGCGCTGCACATTGACCTGCAGGTCTTCGTAATCCGTCAGGAAAATGGCGGCGTTAGCCCGCAAGCGGCCATCGGCCAACATTGATTTAACGCCCACTTCGTAAGTCCTGGCGGTCTCTGGTTCAAAATCGGGCGTCTGCGCCAGCGGCGGGAACACTCTCTGGGTAAACCCACCAGACTTGAACCCTTCTGAATAGGTGACGTAAAGGGACAGATCGTCCTGCACCAGGTAATTAAGGTTCAGTAGCGGATTCACGTCGCTGGAGTCGGTAGAGGCGGTGACACCCGGCAGCAGCGGAACGCCGTTCAATGCACCCATGCCGCCGATGTCGTTAACGATAAACTGGTTAGGCGTAAAGTCTCGTTCGTCTTCGGTCCAGCGCAGGCCAGCGGTCAACTCAAGGCGCGGCGTGATTTGCCAGGTCGCCTGGCCGAACACTGCAGTGGATTGGTTTTTCACCCGGCCACCGCTTTGAATTTCAATCGGCGCAAAGTTCACCAGATTGACGTTATCCCCTTCTTCGCTGAAATAGAAGGCGCCCACAATCCACTCCAGCCGCTCGTCCATACCTGAACCCAGCAGCTGCAGCTCCTGGCTGAATTGATCGTATTCAAAAAAATCGGTGGTTGAATTGATCGCCACCGGAGCGCCATCATTTTCGCTGACCGAAAAGCTTTCCAGGTCCCGATATGCCGTTATGGATTTAAGCGTGGCACTGCCCACGTCGAGCTCGCCAACCACCGACACGCCAAACACATCCAGTTCTGACACGGCCTCGAGGGTGCCGAAATTCACGCCATCTTGCCCCACAGGTAAAGACGCCGCGTTGAAACAGGCCGGGTTGTTGGTGGTGGGGATAAAACACAAGCTAGGTGGACCCATGGGGTCAGACAGCGCCAACGAAGGATCGATCATCGGCGCAATCACCGCATTATGAAACGCAGCGAACCCGGCACCGGGATTGACCGCATTGAGGATGAACGGCGCCGCCGATTCATCTTCCGTCGTGTAATCGGCATATAACGCAATCCTGGCGGTCTCGGACGGTTCAAAATGAATTACCCCACGGGCGGAAAAACTGTCGTCGTTACCCAGCTGATCCCCCGCCAGGGGTCGATCAACGTACCCGTCGCGGTCGTGATAGTTAAGCGACCAACGAGATTTCACCGTTTCAGACAGGGGCACGTCTACCGTTGCCTGAAGAAGCATTCGACTGTCGGTACCCGTGGTAGCCTTTATCCGCCCGCCAAACTCATCGCCCGGAGGGGTCGTTGTCACGTTGATCGCGCCGCCTATGGTGTTGCGACCAAACAGCGTGCCCTGGGGGCCTCGCAGCACTTCCACTCGCTGGACGTCTACTAAGTCGATGAGTCCGCCAACGCTGCGGGAAATGTACACGCCGTCCACGTACAGACCCACGCCTGGATCGGTGTTCAGCGTAAAGTCCACCTGACCAATCCCGCGCAGGAATATGGCTGGCGTTGATGAGCTGCCTGAAAACGATGCGGAGGTGTTGATCGTGAGATTAGGCGTGGCATCAGCCAGTTGGCCTACGTTGGTAATCTGCCGCGCCGCGAGATCTCCGGCAGAAAACGCGGTGATGGAGATTGGCGTGTCCTGCACGTTTTCTTCCCGCTTACGTGCCGTAACCACAATCATTTCCAGCGTCCCCTCAGACGCCTCGCCGTCTTGCGCTAAGGCCCGACCGGGGGTGAAAAAGGACATCGTTCCAATGCAAGCCAACGTCAGCATGACCGTTGAAAAATGGTGTTTGGCCAGCGCCATTTCCGACTCCCGTGAAAGACCGGCTTTGATAATGGCGGTGACAAGGACAGTGGCGCTTGTACGTGCGCGCCACAAATTTGAACGTTTGGCCTTAAGACCGAACCGTTAACGCATTAGTGTTGATTGCGGCGTTTTAGATACAGGGCCGGGGAAACCCCAAAGCGCACCTTGAAGGAGCGGGAAAAATGGGACAGATCAGAAAATCCGAAGCGATAGGCCACCTCGGTAATCGAGGTATCTTCCACACAGCCGCGTTGGCGCAATGCATGGGCAGCCGCGGTTAGCCGCGTGGTCAACACCAGTTTGCGAAAGGTGGTGCCCTCCTCGTTGCAGATTCGTTGCAGCGTTCGCGCGGACACACACAGCTCATCGGCCGCCTGATGAAGGGTAAGGTTCTTGGAGCTTAAGTTTTCTGCGACGAAGTTCACCAACTCGTTGAACGAGGACATGTGGCGGCCCTTGCGTTCGGTTAACCGTTCCAGCACTTCGCGCTTCAGGCAGCCGGTCAGCACCTGGTAGAACACATCAATGCTTACATCAAGATCCTGCGGCGCCGCGCTGGCCGTTTCCTGCAGGTCGTCGATAGCGGCGGCCAGCACACGGGAAACCGATGAGGCGCCGTTCAACCGATGCCCGGCCAGAGTCTTGCCAAATCTTGGCGCATACATGCGCAGATCTTCATTGGGTACCGTAATGCATAGCTGATTGGATGGGCGTTCAAATTCCAGCAAATAGGGCTTTTGCGCATCCACCAGCAGCGCGTCGCCGGCCTTAAGCATCGTGGGATCGTACTGCTCGGAAGAAAACAGACACCCGCCGGTTTTTTGGATCAGCAAATAGCAGTGATCGGCGTGGCGGTCGGCAATCTGTCGTCGTCCTCGATGCACCGCCTGGCCGCCGGCGGTGATGTCCGCTAGGTGTAACGAGCCCAATTGACGCTCGACGGCGGAGGCGGCAAAGTTTGGGCGATCAACCTTGTTCAGCTGAAGCTGGGTAAACACCTCACAAACATGGGCCTGCCATTCCTCTGGGTTGCCAGTTGCAAACACGCGCTCATAAACGGAATCAGAGTCTGTTGACTGAGTCATTACAAGCAGCCTCCGCAGCTTAAGCCCAAGGAACACCCACGCAGATGAAAGAGCGTTGGCGTTACATCAGTATGGGCGCTAAGACTCTGGATGCCAACTGCCCGACAGCTTCAGCGTTATCGTTCAGCGGATTATCCAGCCCATCTTGAGAATGAATCTCTGACGCGCTCCATTGTATGAGGTTGCTGTTGTTTTCCCAAAATGCAGGCAGCGCAGAGGACTTCAGACCAAACCTATGGGTGGTGAAAGCGCTCGTTCATGAGAAAGTGCAGAGTCTGCTGGATCACGTACTCCGACTTCATCATGAACGTATGAGAATGAGGCACTTGAATGTGATCGGTCATACCGGTGACCTTGGTGTTTTCGACATGCACTTTCCCATCGTCAGGGTTTGGCAAACTCTGAGACAAGATGGGATTAACGGTTTTTGTGCCGGCCACAATCCCAAGCGGGAAGGATACCGGGCCAAGCTGATTGGGGACGCTATTGGCGTCGGTGCCAAGCTGCATGCCGGCAGGGCCGTTTAACGCGCGATAACCCGGCACCCGGCGCCAGTTGTCCACCACGTGGCTGCCTTGATTGGGCGGCCCCAACATCACGACCCGCCCAAGCAGCGGTTCGGTTTTTTGCTCGAAATAGTAACGAACCAATATTCCGCCCAACGAATGGGTCACGAAGTGAATGTGAGAAGGCGTATGCCTCTTACAGATTTCCAGCCCGCGTTCGACGGCCTCCAGCGCAAGTTGCTCAATCACTTTTTTTGTTGAGGGATAGCCAACGTTGGCCACCTTATAGCCATACCGAACCAACGCTTTCTCAAGGGACTTCATTGATCCAGAGGTTCTGGCTAAACCGTGCAGCAGCACAACGCACTCATCACCCACCTGGGCCTGAGCGCTGGCGCTTAGCAACAGTGCGGGCAATAGCGCCGCCAGGCACCGATTCGTCATAACGTGAATGACTCCGAGACTTCAATAATTACTAATGAAACGATACCGTCAAAACCCCAACCTTAACGGATTTACGGACAACGTTGAGGATCATGGTACGTCCGGGCGCATCCACCAATACTCCCGCGAATGTCGCTGAGCAAGCTCAAGTCTGAGCGAATCGCCGGCGGGTCATTCAGAGACCTGATGGAAGGCCTCGTCGATTCTATTGGACAGAGACACCAAAACATCAGAAGGTCTGCTCCCATCTGCTAGAAAGACCACAAGGATTTCCACCCATGACGGACTCTCGCGCCCAAACGATCGACAGTTCTCACTTCGACCAGCTCTATATTGGCGGGGCCTGGGTCAAGCCCAGCACAAAGCAAATGATCGATGTGATATCGCCGATTAGCGAAGAGGTGGTTTTTCAGGTCGCGCAAGCCGTTGAAGCCGACATTGACCAAGCCGTGGCTGCCGCCCGGGAAGCCTTTGATGAGGGCCCTTGGAGCCGGATGACGCCACAGGAGCGCGGCGAAATTCTAGCCAGGTTCGCCAGCGAGCTGCGCACCCGCACTGAAGATTTCACCACCGCATGGATGGAGTCCGCCGGCGTAGTCCTTGGCATGGCAACCTCGTATCCCGAATATTCCATCAGCAATGTCGACCGCGCGGTGGGCCAGGCGTCGACCTTTGAGTTCATCGAGAAGCACGAGTCGGCCAACGGCGCGGCCTTGCTGGTACGGGAGCCTGTGGGTGTGGTGGCGGCCGTTGCGCCCTGGAACGCCCCGCTGGCCACCATGTTGAGCAAGATTGCGCCAGCGCTGCTGGCTGGATGTACGGTGATCATGAAGCCGGCCCCGCAAACACCCATTGAAACCTACATCCTGACTGAGTGTGCCCACGCGGCTGGCTTTCCGCCTGGGGTGCTCAACCTGGTCACCGCCGAACGTGACGCCGCCGATCACCTCATCCGCCACCCTGAAGTCGACAAAGTCAGCTTCACTGGTAGTCTTGCTACGGGGCGTCATATCGCCTCGGTCTGCGGTGACCGGATTGGTCGGGTAACGCTGGAACTGGGGGGTAAATCTGCCGCTATTGTGCTGGACGATTACGATCTCAAGGCGGCAGCGGAGAGCCTTGTATCGGGCCTTTGCGTGCTCAGCGGGCAAAATTGTGCCGCGCTGACTCGCGTAATCGTCTCTCGCGATCGCCACGATGAGCTGGTGCAGCACTTGGCCGCAGCGATGCAGACGGTAACCGTTGGCGACCCCTACGATCCCGAAATCAAGCTCGGCGCCATCACCATGAAAGCGCAGCTTGAGAGAATTGAGGCCTACGTGGCCAAGGGAATCGAGGAGGGTGCCACATTAGTTGCCGGCGGCAAACGCCCTGCCCACCTTGCCACCGGCCTGTTCTTTGAACCCACCGTGTTCGCCAACGTGGACAATTCCATGACCATTGCTCAGGAAGAAATCTTCGGCCCGGTGCTTTGCGTGATCCCTTGTGACAACGAAGACCACGCCATCGCCATCTCCAACGATTCCATTTTTGGTCTGGCGGGCGCGGTCTATAGCAACGATGCTGACGCCGTTTATCGCATCGCCCGACAGCTGCGCACAGGAACGGTGGGGCAAAGCGCTCCTTCAGCAAGCTTTGCTGTGGGCTTCGGCGGGTTCAAGCAATCAGGCCTCGGCCGCGAGGGAGGCACCGAAGGCCTGCATGCTTATCTGGAAGCGAAGACCATACTGCTCAAGGGTGAGCCAACCGTTCTATAAACGGATCGCGCTACTCCAGGGTCAAGTGGCGAATCCTAACGGGTTGCGTCCAAAGGTATTGGTTCGAGGCTCACTGGGTCGAACCAGCATGAACAGCAGCACGATAAACCCAATAATTGGGATCACAATCATGAGTTGCCACCATCCGCTACGACCGATGTCGTGCAAGCGGCGGGCCATTGCTGAAATGCCAGGAATCAAAAGAAAGAAGGTCCAAAGACCGCTAAGCAAGCCCATGCTCCAGGTAGGACTGAAGGTTCCGGTCTTCACGTCCACATACCTCAGTACCAAATTAACGACAGCGAATACGAGTACAAACATCCAGTATTGGGTTCGACTGGCTCGACCGCTAAAATCAAGGGCGTGTTTCAACGCGTGAAAAAAATGTTGAATGGTTTTTCCCCGAACGGTTACGCCCCACAACAGGGCCTTGTGGAGAAATACGCAGGTTGAAACAAAATAGGGCCAACGCCGCCAACCCCAGAATCACCCAGGTTGCATCAATTGCGGTAGATTAACGCTAGAAACGCCAGTACATTCCCCATATCACCCCACTATCAATGAAGGCAATCCAATGACTAAAGCCGCCATTCCCAATGTATCCGCGTTCGAAATTGGCGATCAGGCCGGGATTTCGTCACTTAAGCGCACCACCCGTGATATTGCCGCACCGGGGCCCTTTGAGGTTCTAGTGAAAACCCATGCAGCGGCCCTGAACTATCGAGACATCATGGTGCTGGAAGCCCGGTACGGCGCTAAAAAGCCTGAGAACCGAGTTCCCTTGGGTGACGGTGCAGGGGAAGTCATGGCGGTAGGTGACCAGGTTCACGGCGTGGCCGTGGGCGACCGCGTCACCGCGCCCCATTTCAGTCTTTGGACTGACGGCGACTACAGCCCGGCTATCTTTGCCGCAGACTTGGGCAACACCGCTGATGGTTGGTTGTCGGAGATAGTGCGGCTGCCGGCCAACGCCTGCGTGAAGATACCCGATGCCATTAGCTATGAATCGGCCGCCGCCCTTGGCGCAGCGGCCATCACTGCCTGGCGAGTGATTGAAGTACTTGGTGATGTGAAGGCCGGTGATGTTGTGTTGACTCTGGGAACCGGCGGCGTGTCCATCATGGCGCTGCAACTGGCCAGCATTAACGGCGCAACGGTGGCCATCACCTCTTCCAGCAATAAGAAACTTGAGCTGGCCCGCTCTCTGGGTGCCGACATCACCATCAACTATCGAGAACGTCCTGATTGGGAAAATGCGGTGGTGGAACAAACCGGTGGTGCCGACGTGGTGGTGGAAACGGTAGGCCTAAGCACGCTGGATCAATCTTTGACTGCCTGCGCGCCCAATGCCCGAGTGGGCTTTTTAGGAGCCTTAGGTGGAATGCCGGATAAGGGGCCAGCGCTTACCGCCATGCTGCTGAAAAACGTCATGATTCAGGGCATTACTTCCGGTAGCCGGAAAAACCTTGCTGACGTTCTGCGCGCGTGCGCAACAAACAACGTACAGCCCCACATCGATCGTCGAGTCGCGTTTGGCGAAGCCCCCGAAGCATTGGCTTACCTGGCGAAAGGTCAGCACGTCGGGAAAGTGGTCATCACCTTCGACTAGGGCGAAGCTACAGCTCCAGTGAAGCGGCGGCCTGATTGATGGTGTTGGCAAGTTCAGCCAGCCCGCCTTTCAGGGCTTCAACAAAACCGGCATAGTCGTCACTGGCCAGCCGGTAGTTGCCGGCAAAAGAGGCGATGTGGACCACCCGTCGACCATCACCAGAGCTGACAATAAACTGGCCAGATAGCGACGCTACACCGGCGCTCTGATCTCGTACAAATCGATCGAATCGCACCTCAATTTGCAGGTCTGGGTCTAGCCCTCGAGGATAGGGTTCTACCAGAACGACCGCGGACAAGCCCTTGCCAATAGCCGCCGCCAGATTTCGAGCCACGGCATCCTCAGGCGATTCAGCCCAGCGGTTCTTATCATCCTGCAATATGGTGGATCCAGCCTGAAGGCTGGCAATTTTTTCTCCTCGGGCGTAATCCGGCAGAGTCACTTCCTGCAACCCGATACGCTGAAAGTCTGACTGTCCCGAAGCGACACCCATGGTGTCTGTCATGTCCAGCAGGTACCGATTTGGCGCGCCGCACGCAGCAAGCCCCAGTGAACTGACGATGACCAGCCAACGAAAAACGGTGGTTGAAGATGAGTCCTTCATTACAGGTTTTCCTCCAGTTTCTGGGCCAGCTCTGACACCTTGCCAGCCGCCGCACTCAACTCTCGTAGCGTGCTCTCCAGCTCAACGTAAAACGGCGAACTGGGGGACAGACCTCCCAAAGTTTCATCAGCCTGCCCGGACAACGCATTGAGGCTTTTCACCAGGGCCGGCAGGTCGCTGCTGGCGGCGTTAAGATTACCGGCCGCTGAGGCCACCGCATTTAGCACCAGCGAAAGCTCGGCGGGTATGCTCTGAGCTTCATCACTGGCCACCATACTGCCAATGTCTCCGAGTAACTGTGTACCGGCCTGGATTAATTCATCCAACGGCAACTCGCTCAAATTCCGTACCAGGGTCTGAACATTGTTGGTCAAGGCCTGGCTGCTGGAAGGGATGGACGGAAACTGCGGATAGGGCCTGGCGTCCATATTAATGCTGGCGTTTTCCAGTTCAGGCTTCATCACCAGGTCCAGACGTTTGGCACCGGTGAGCAAATTCGCCGACGCCAACTGCGCGCGAATGCCGGACTGCACCCAATAATTGAGGCCGTCTCGAAGCTCATCCAGAGACAACCCTTCAAAACCCACCCGAGATGGCTGAAGCTGAAAAATGGCGTAAATTCGATCCGGTGAGTCTGGGCCGGTGGTTGGTTCATAAACCACGTCCAGCACGTTGCCAAGCTTAATGCCGTCGAACATCACCGGCGCCCCCGGTCTAAGTCCGTTAACCGATTCTGTCAGTTCCGCGATGAATCGATGATCCTCGGCGTGTGCGGGATCGTAGAACAAACTTTCGTTCGCGTCGCGACGGTGTCGGTAGATAGGAAACGTCTCGCCATCGGTTTCAATGGGCTGCGCCAAATCACCGCCAATGGACTCAAATGCAATACCCCCCGACAACAGGGCATCAAAGGACTCAAAGTGCACGTTGAAACCGTCCGCATCAGCAATGACATCCAACCCGGACACATTCCAAAAGCGCGTATTGCGATTGATAAATTGATCGAACGGCGCCTCAACAAAGCCTTCAAACGTAATAAACCGGCCATCTTCGCTTAGGTCTCTTCGCTCAACCTGACCCACTCTGAGCTGTCGATAATAAATAGGCGCGCCAATATGAATGGACCCGGCGTAGTCGGTCGTAAGACGAACGTGCAATCCCGGTGTACCCGGGTCTGTCTGTGGAGGATCACTGAGCCCAACGAACGCCAACTTGCGCTGTTGGGGTTCCGCGGTCCATTCAACCTCTATATAAGCGCCGGACAAAATGGTTCCCAGGCCAGACACTGCGCCGCCGTCAAAACGCGCCCTGACCACCCAAAACCGTGTGGTTTCCCCCAGAAACCTGTCGACGCTGCGGTCCATACGGGCATACACCACCACAGACGCAAGGTCTTCCGACAGCTCCACCTTTTCCACCACACCCACCACCACGCCCAGGTGTTTGATCTGGGTTTTTTCGGCCTGCAGGCCGGACCCACTGGAAAACTGAATTTCCACCAAGGGGCCACGCTCCTGGTACGTTTGCCAAGCTACCGCCAACGACAGAACGATCGCTAACAGTGGTATCAGCCAGATTACCGAAAGGCGGGCGCCGGGCGTGGTGACCTTTGGCCTCTCAATCGTTTCGTCCAAACCGACCTCCGTTTTCCTTTGACCTAAGCGATGGATCCCAGATCAGCCGGGGGTCCAGCGCCATGGCTGACAACATGGTCAGCGCAACGGACACAGCAAAGGCGACGACACCTGGGCCAGGTTTTATTGTCATTACCGCCCCCAGTTGAATCAACGCCGCTAGCGCTGCGACCACAAATACATCAATCATCGACCAGCGTCCGATCAGTTCAATGGCCTGATGGGCTCGATGGCGCCGGTGATCGTCCCCTATCGCGCCACGCTGAACCGACATGGCCAGCCAGGCGATAATAGCGAATTTCGATACTGGCACTAAGATACTGGCGGCAAACACTACAAACGCCACCACATAACTACCGTGGTGAATCAGCGCTACAACTCCGCCTACGATGGTGGAATCGGCACCACTACCCAGGGTCTCAGTGCGCATGATGGGCAGCAGGTTTCCTGGGATGTAGGCAATGACGCCAGCTAGCCAAAGCGCCCAGACACGCTGCACACTGTTGGGCAATCGAGAGTGAACTGGCGTTCCGCAGGTGGCACATTTGGAGTTTGGCTCATCGGTGATCTCCCGACACACTCGGCAAACCGCCCAGCCTTTCTGCAGAGCCGTTGTTGTCATGGCGCCCTATCACCCCGAGCTAGCGACCAGGCTGAGTCACGGCACAACACGTTGGCGTTATAGCTAATCACCAGCACTAACACCGCCAGAGCCCAAAACGCAGGACCCACGCTAATGGTGGCCAGCTTGCCAATTTTAACCAGCGACACCACGACTCCGAGCATAAAAATCTCGACCATCGCCCAGGGTTCCAATTGCTGTGCGAGGCGAAATACCGTTTTCCAGGCCGAGTTCAAAACCTTGCCTCTGCGAAGCTGTGAAAAAACGCCAATGAGCAGTGTGTTGCGAATGACCGGCAACACCAGCGTCAACATGGCCGCCGCTATCGCCATCAGCGGCATGCCGCTGTCCCACAACACCTTGATCGCGTCCAACACGGAAATTTGATTCGCCAGACCGGAGCGCTCCATGGACAGAAACGGAAAGGAAATGGCGCATAGCAGCAACACCAGCGATGCCACCAGTGAAGCCAATGCGCGATCGGTGCTGTCTTTTTTGCGGGTTAAAAGCACTGCGTGACAACGACCACAATGGGCTACATCACCATCGCGAAGGTCAGGCTTCTGCCACAGGGTGTCGCAATGTTCACAGGCCACGTAGTGGCGATTGATTTCGGCCCGACTGAGCGGCAATTGTGTACTCTTTGTTTGTTCCACAGACGTCACAAAAGCGTCGCTCCCTGCAGATTGATTTTGAGTGTTACTGGCGTCCTCTTTAAGGGCACCATGCTAGGTAATTTGTAGCATAAACGTTGCTAAGCCGCAGAACACGATCGACCCCATTTGCTAGGCTGGTTCACCTTGACCTGGCCGCGGCAATAATTTCCCCAATGCCGCCGCGACTTCCACTGCAGTAAACGGCTTTTGCAACATCTGAAAATCTATCGAGCTTTGGTCATGATCGATAAACCCACTCATTAGAACTATCCGGATGTCTTTCGACTGCTGTTGTGCCCATTGCGCCAGCTGAACACCATTGAGGTCACCCGGCATCCTGATATCCGTGAGAAGAAAGTCGTAGATGCCATTATCTTTCAATCGATCCTGGGCCTCGCGGCCTGAAGCAACCCTCACCACGTCCAATTTCAGTGTCGCCAGCATGCGCTGTAGGACACCTGCCACCATATCGTTGTCTTCAACTAACAGCATGCGCAATCCACTGAAATCAAAAGACCGTCGCGGTCTTTCCACTGCACCGGACACTGGCTTCAATGCTTCCACCGGCAACACCAGCTCAACCACTGTTCCGTCCCCTGGGCGACTGGTCATTCGAAGATCTCCGCCGCTTTGTTTGACAAACCCATAGACCGAACTCAACCCAAGCCCAGATCCGGCATGCAAATCCTTTGTGGTGTAAAACGGCTCAATTGCGTGCTCAAGTTCAGATTCACTCATGCCCATGCCATCGTCCGTCAGCTGAATCAGCAGGTACTGGCCGTTTTTTATATCTTCTGACCAGCATTTGCCCGAATCGTCTATACGGATGACCGCCGCCGATAGCGTCACTGTACCGCCGTTGGGCATAGCGTCAGCGGCGTTGCTTATGAGATTCAACAACGAGGTGGTTAACAGTGCCGGGTCCACCACAATCGCCGAGTTCTTGCTGTTGTCGCGGAGTACCAGCTGGTTTTCCTCACCAAGCGCAAACGCCAGCAACGTCTCAGTAGATTCTAGGTAGTGACTGAATTGAACCTGTTTTGCTGCCAGCTCTTGCTGCCGTGTGTAGGTTAAAAGCTGGCGCAAAATTTTGGCGCCATGGTCAAGAGATTGATTGGACAACTGCAAAGCGCTGGATTTCTCGCCCTCGGTCACCGCGGCGCTGCCGATCACTTCATTACTACTGGCCACAACTTGCAGGAGGTTATTAAAATCGTGAGCCACGTTACCGACCAACATGCCAATGGCATCAACGCGTTTTCCGCGTTCAAGCTCGCGAGTCATTTGTTCCTGAGCGTCCAGGTTCTTTCGGAGCTCGGTGGTTTTTTCTTCCACCTGACGCTGCAACTCTTGGTTCCGAAGGGTATTTTCAGCCAGCCGGCGTCGCTCAGCTCGACGACGGATTTGCAGCACAACCAGCAGCGACCCTAACAACGAAGCACCGGTGACCAGGAAAAGAAACAGGCGGTTCATTCGCCGATCAGCCTGCTGTTGACGCAATTGAGCTTGCGCAAATTCTTCGGCTTTTTGCAGGTCAAAGGTTCGCTTAGCCGCAGTCAACTTGGCTTGAAAAAACTCAGCGCGGGTGGTCGAAGCTAACGCATCGCGATTTTCGTCAGCATCCATGAAGGCCCGCAACACCTCCAATGCCCTCTGCTCTCCTGCCTGAAGTAGGGTTGCCTCTAAAAGCAATCGGTTAAATCGCACCCGCTTTGCGGGCACTGGTTCAACGTTAGGATCGACATTGCTCAACTGAGCCAAAGCCCCCGCATAGTCTCCCTGCAGAATCATGACTTCAGCCAGACTTAGGTACACCGCAGTCACTTCATGGGCCTGATCGAACAGCAGCTCCAAAGCTTCATTGCCATTAGTCAGTGCGTCGTCCAAACGACCGAGATCGCGCAATGTGTCGGCGTAGATCAAATAGGCAGAGCCCAGCATCAATGGAGTGGTGTCTATTCCCTGCTGAATGAAACGCTCCAAACCCCTGATCGCCTGCTGGGGATTACCGGCCACTCGGATGAGTTCCAGGTCATGCAGCTGCAGTGAACCATGAACCAGTGAATCGGGTTTTCGCTCTATGACCGGGCGAAGCTGGTCCAGGGTCTCACGAGCAGCCGCGAAGTCTTTCAGCGTTATGAGAATAACGATGAGGTTATTGCCCGCGTATAGCGTGATCTCATCGTCCTGGCGTCTGAGCGCACTGAACAGCAGTTGCTCATATAAATCAACCGCCTGAGCCGCCTGGCCGTTTTCGTTCAGCGCCACCGCGTAGCCAATTTGAGACCTTGCTACCAGACTTTCTGGAACCCCCAAATTATCTCGTTCGAACAACAGGCCGAACGCGTTGAGGCTTTCCTCTCTTCGACCGGCGATCAGCAGCAGAACCGCATCCAGGGCATCTGTTCGGAATGCTAGCTGGGGCAATTCATTGCGATTGATCAAGGGTTTCAAAGCATTGATGTTAGATCGGCTTTGATTGAATCGCCCCAAACGCATCTCAGCCATCGCCTCAACAAATCGAGCCTTGAGCACTAACGGATCACCGGCGCCTAACGACTCCCCCACCAATGCGTATACGTTTTGGACCAATTCCAAGCGTGCTTCGTAGTCCGGCTTTATTTCCAACAATGCGTCGTCAATTGCTGCGTTAAGCTCGCCCTGGCCAGAGGTTGCGGCAGATGATGTTGTGCATAGAAACACGCATAGAAAAATCACGATCGCTGCAATGCTGAAAACACCACAGTCTTGACGAGCCCCGAAATTATTCGCTCTCAAATGGGCCATAAAAAGTATGAAATGGTTTGATCCAATTGCAATGACCGCGCAACCTTCTGCCAGAAAACCGCGACATTCTGCCGAAGTGCACTAGCGTTTGGCAGGATCGATGAATGGACGACTCTAGCACCTCAATACTATGGCGTATAGAAATGTGACGTATCTGTAACTTGAATCGATGCTCGGAACGATCGACCGGGAAAATTGGCCAAAACACCACGAATCCCTTTGGTAAAAATGGCGCCTGTTATGATGCAGATCAGGTCACTGGGGAGTTTGCTTGATGTCACAACGCCCGATAGGCGGCGGAGCGCGAAAAGTCCTTTACACATTGAAAACGGTTCGCCGAATGGGGATAGGGCGCGCGACCAAAGCTCTGCGCTCCAATAACGCCTGCAAAGCCTGTGGCTACGGCATGGGCGGCCAACGAGGCGGCATGACCAACGAACAGGGCGAGTTTCCAGCAGTCTGCAATAAAAGCGTTCAAGCCCAATCAACCGATGTACAGCCGGCGATTCCAAAAGAGATTTTTCATCGCCATACACTTTGCGAACTGCAAGACTTAAGTGCCAAGGACTTGGAACATCTCGGTCGCTTAGGAGACCCGCTACACAAGCCGGCAGGCTCCGATCACTACCAGGTAATTGACTGGGATAGCGCGATGGCGCTGGCGGCTACAAAAATGAGAGCCTGCCAGCCCGAACGGAGTTTTTTTTACGCCTCCGGTCGCTCATCCAATGAAGCGGGGTTTCTGTTTCAGTTGTTCGCCCGCGCCTTCGGCACCAACAACGTCACTAACTGCTCGTACTATTGCCATCAGGCCACCGGCATTGGCCTGGAATCTACGGTAGGCACCGGGACGGCCACCGTAGAGCTAGACGATTTGGACCGCTGCGATTTGATTTTTGTTATCGGCGCCAATCCGGCATCGAACCATCCGCGCTTTATCCACAAGCTAAAGGCCCTCCGAGATCGGGGCGGTCATGTGGTGATGATTAACCCGGCAGTAGAACCTGGACTGGTGAAATTTGCCTTACCTAAAAGTCCGCGCTCATTGCTCTCGGGTGGCAGTGATATTGCCTCACATTATCTGCAGCCACGTATTGGAGGCGATATCGCTTTGTTACTGGCGCTGGCTAAACACGTTGTGGATGCTGGCTGTCACAACACTCAATTTCTAGACGAATATACGAACGGCGCCGATGACTATCTAGCTCAGGTTCAGTCGTTATCCTGGGATACTTTGCTGGAAAATTGCGGCGTTGAGCGAGCGAACGTTGAGAAGGTCGGTGATGTCTACGCCAAATCAAACCACGCGGTGTTTGCTTGGGGTATGGGCGTCACCCATCACCTGCACGGCGTAGAAAACATCGAGGCCATTGCTGCGCTTGCGCTGCTGCGCGGCATGATAGGGCGGCCTGGCGCCGGGTTATTGCCGCTACGAGGCCATTCCAATGTTCAAGGTATTGGCACCATTGGCGTTAAACCGGTTTTACCCGCGCACATCAATGCTCGTTTGGAAAAAAAACTAGGACTAAAGATCCCAGAGCAACAAGGCCTGGATACCGTTGCTGCACTCCACGCTGCTCATGCCGGAGAAATGGACTGCGCGGTGTTGATGGGAGGCAATCTGTTTGGCGCCAGTCCAAACAAACCGTGGATCGAACAGGCACTCAATCGCATAGGCTTCAGGATCAGTCTGACCACCACGTTGAATCAAAGTCACGTTCGCGGCATTAACGACAGCGAAATGCTGGTATTGCCGGTGACCGCTCGCGACGAAGAGTGGGAGCCCACAACCCAGGAATCCATGTTCAACTACGTGCGACTCAGCGACGGCGGAATTAGAAGGCTGAAAAACGTGCGCCCAGAGGTCGCCATATTGGCCGACTTGGCACACCGAGTGCTGCCAGACAGCCCAATCGATTTCAGCGCGTTTGCCAAACATCGCCATATCCGCCACGCCATTGCCGAAGTAGTCCCCGGGATGGAGGCACTGAAAGATATTGACGTTGCCAAAAAGGAATTCCATATCCGCAATCGATTAATGCATACGCCGAAGTTTCATACCGATAATGGCAAAGCCACCCTACCGATTGTTCAGCCACCGGCCCTGAAGTTGCCCAAGGGGCGCTTCCATCTGGCCACCATTCGTAGCGAAGGCCAGTTCAACACCATGATCTACGAAGAGCATGACAGCTACCGCAATGTCCCCCATCGCTGGTCGGTGTTAATGGGCCCGGCAGACCTGTGCGCAAACGCTCTATCACCCGGCGACCACGTCACCCTCAGGTCCGATCATGGCGTGATGGAAGACGTGCAGGTTTTCCCCTTCGAACTTGGGCCAGGCGACCTGCTGGCTTATTTCCCCGAAGCCAACTGTCTGACGGGCTTTGCGGTTGATCCTCGCAGTCGCACGCCGGCGTTTAAATCCGTTCAGGTTTGGCTGGATAGGTAATCATTCGCGAACCGTCGACCGGACACTGGTGTTCACAGGTTCGCGCCTGTGCGCGATATCAGGTTGTTAATGAGCGTTTTTGCCACCGACTCGGGAAACGTGGCATCGCTGACCATCAGGTTCATCTCAATTTTTCCACCGGGTCTGCCAATCCGAAAACCTCGGCTGCTATTGCCCGGTCCCTCAAGCAAATCCCAGTTCACCATGTAGACGTTGTCTCCAAGACCCTTTGCGGGCTGATAGTCGTCAAAACGTATCCTCTCCTCATTCAGAGGGTCCGCACTGAACTGTAGGGCCAACGTCACCCGGTAGAGCCCCTGGCGAAGTGTGCCCCGATATTCACAAACAGAACCACTTGTGCTCGGCCTTGCCGTCATGCGCTCGCCGGCAGTGCCTCCCATCAGGGAGGTGAGCGTCGCCGGATCGAAAACACACGGGTCCAGCGTCGGTCCTTGTTTGGGAAGCTCAGCGACAGGCTCAACCAGCGAACCTGGTACGCTGCCAAACAGCTTGTGGCCCAACTGGCGCATCTGAGCTTCTGAGGTCTTTAGGCCAATGACCGTTACCAACATACGATCAGTCTGAAGGTCAAAGCCCATGCCAAAAAGCCGGGGGTTGGCTGAATTCCAGGTTGGATCTTTGATCAGCGTCGCGTTGGCGCCGGGCCCCGCAAAAGGCTCCAATACTGCCGGCACATCCATGTTGTATTGAATCTCGCTGAGCATTGGCGCTTCAGCCAGCGGCATCCGTTGAATTTTGAGCGCAAATCCCGCATTAACCGACCATTCGCATTCATCCGCGGTGACCCGCCTGCGCTGCAAGGCTTTTCCCGCAACAATACCGTCGACTGACGCTCGCGCATCAGCATCTGACAACCATGGGCAATTGGGCGTTTGCGGCGCTATTGCTGCTGACGATGAATAGGCAGTGGACAGATCAATCGGTGTAGTTGCCAGAGAGCTTGCTGATGCATTGGCATCACCTGCCGCCGCCGCTCTAGTCGCCAATTGATCTGCACCAATGGATGGGGTTTGAGGTTCCTGTTCATCGCTGCAAGCGCTGATACAAAATACTGCTGTGATTGCGCAAGTTCGGAAAATCCGCAAACCGACGTGGCGAGTTATATCCATCATTCATTTTCCCTTGTAGACTTTTGGCCGCACTGTTAAGCCGTGACACTGACCGGCGGCCTGGTACGCTGCACTAACGTTGGATGAGTGGTGTTGGCACATCCAGCATTTTAGCGCACAGAGTACGGGATGCTTTAGGAGCAGCGGAATTAGAGGCTTAGTTTGCTCGGTTTTGGTATGCTGCGCGCGGCTCAAGGCGTCATCCATGGGCCTTCGCAGGTTAGCTTTTGCCCGGCTCGGACAAATACCGACATCGGCCAGGCCCGCCCTTTTTTTCTTTCTACCCGGTACAAGCCTTTGATTTCTGCTGCAAACCTGTCGATTCAGTTCGGCGCCAAACCCCTGTTCGAGAACGTCTCGGTTACCTTCGACAACGGCCACAGATACGGCCTGATTGGCGCCAATGGCTGCGGCAAATCCACCCTGATGAAAATTCTGTCCGGCGTTCAAGAGCCTTCTGCGGGCAACGTCTCTACAGACCCGAATCTGCGTATGGGTATTCTGAAGCAGGATCAATTCGCCTATGAAGATTGTCGGGTACTGGATGTCGTGATGATGGGTTACGAGCGTCTGTGGGAAGTATCCCAGGAACGCGACCGGATCTATTCGCTGGCCGAGATGAGTGATGAAGAAGGCATGCTGGTCGCCGACCTTGAGGTGGAATTTGCCGAGATGGATGGCTACTCCGCAGAGGCTCGGGCGGGAGAACTATTGGAAGGCATTGGCATTCCCGTAGAACAACACGAGGGGCCCATGAGCGATATTGCGCCCGGCTGGAAGCTGCGCATATTGCTGGCCCAGGCGCTGTTTTTCAGCCCCGACATTTTGCTGTTGGACGAACCCACCAACAACCTGGACTTAAACGCCATTCGCTGGCTTGAAGAGTTTCTAGATACCAGTCAGGCCACGATGGTCATCATTTCCCACGACCGCCACTTCTTGAATGCCGTGTGCACCCACATGGCGGACCTGGATTACGGAAAACTCAAAGTATTTCCAGGTAACTACGATGAATATATGACTGCAGCCACCCAGGCGCGGGAGACCGTGTATGCCGAAAACGCCAAAAAGAAAGTCAAGATGGCGGAGCTTCAGGCATTTGTCAGCCGCTTTTCTGCCAACGCGTCGAAAGCCCGTCAAGCCACTTCAAGGGCCAAGCAGCTGGAGAAAATTCAGCTGGAAGAGATCACACCCTCAAGCCGGGTCAGTCCGTTCATTCGCTTTGAACAGGACAAGCCTCTGCGTCGTCTGGCGCTGGAAACCAGCGATCTCAGCAAAGGATTTGACGACGGCCCGCTCTTTACCAACCTGAGCCTGCAGATTGAAGCCGGTTCCCGGGTAGCCATTATTGGGCCCAACGGGATTGGAAAGACCACGCTGGTGCGTTGCCTTGTCAACGAGCTGACTCCGGATTCCGGCGACGTAAAGTGGGCGGAAAAAGCCGAGCCGGGCTACTTCGCCCAAGACAACGCACCGTCTTTTGGCGATGAGCTGTCATTGTTCGAGTGGATGGAGCAATGGCGACCCAAAGGCGCTGACGAACAGCTGCTGCGGGCCACACTGGGCCGCATGCTGTTTTCCAAGGATGAGAGCGAGAAGTCGGTGAAGGTGGTTTCCGGCGGAGAACAACGGCGATTGATGTTCGGTAAGTTAATTCTGCAAAAACCCAATGTTATGGTTTTAGACGAGCCGACCAATCACCTGGATATGGAATCCATCGAGGCGCTGAATCTTGCCTTGGAAAATTATGAAGGCACGCTGATTTTCATTAGCCATGATCGAGACTTTGTATCGTCATTGGCCACCAGAATCATCGATATGACACCGGATGGCATTGTCGATTTCAGCGGCACTTACGAGGAATATCTGCGTGAACAACGCAGAAATGAAAAAGCGCAGGTTGCCTAAAAATAGTTGAGCCGTCGGGCTAATTGCCCTTAACAACGCTTAACGCTACTGTGGCCTTCTCAGGGGAGGCCAATGACTGAAAATACCCTCGCCACGCCGGTGGCAACCAAACTGACCGAAGTTCGCGAAACACCGTTACCTATAGCATTCACCGGTAACACTGCGGTGTACTTTCGAATCTGGATCGTCAACTTGTGCCTGACGTTGATCACCCTGGGAGTTTTCTCAGCGTGGGCCAAGGTGCGAAAAAAGCGTTACTTCTACGCCAGCACGCGGATAGACGACACGCCGATGCAGTATTTAGCGGAACCGCTACCCATACTAAAAGGGCGGATCGTGGCCACGGTGCTTTTTGGAATTTGGTGGTTTTCCTCAAGTTTCTATTTTCCCGCCCTGCCCTGGGTAGTAGGCATCGGGCTGATTGTTGCGCCCTGGATCGTTACCAGCTCCGCCTCCTTCAACTCGCGCTATTCGGCATGGCGAAACCTGACGTTGGTGTTTCACGGCAACTATCTTGGAGCAGCTCTTACCCTTTACTGGCTGGGTCTGATTCCCCTGTTGATGTATTCGCTAACCGCTGACCCTGCAGACCTTAACGAAGCAGATTTATCACTCTTAAGCCCGTTGGTATTGCAGTTGGTGGTTCTGCTGGGGTTCGGAATTCTCTTTCCGTTTTGGCTAAACCGGCTAAAACGCTTTATCACCTCCCACACCGCGTATGGAGGGCATCGGGTTCGATATGGCGCCACCGGCGGACAGTTTTTCAACGTCTACTTTGCTGCCGGGTTTATCGTCATAGGGGGTGCCATCGTGTCCGGCAGCTTGTTTGCACTAAAGCCGTCTCTTCAATATTCAAATATCGGGATGATCGCCCTTTCGCTGCCGTTTTACCTGTCTTACGTTTTCGCTTTCGCCTATGTGCGGGCTAGGGTAACCAACCTGGTTTGGAATCAGGCGCGTCTGGGGCCGGTGACCTTTCGCTCAAGCATGGTCGGCACAGAGTTATTTGCTCTGTATTTCACCAATGCCCTGGGGATTATTGCTTCGCTGGGTCTTGCCACTCCCTGGGCAGTGATGCGCACCATGCGCTACCGACTTGAGCACCTGGAAGCCAGCTCGGAGGCACCAATGGACACGTTTGTTGGCGATGAGCGTTCTTCCGTTCATGCAGCCGCCGCCGAGACCGGCGATTTTTTTGATCTGGACCTATCCCTATGAGCGCCCTCAACGGATACTACTTCGACGGGCGCAGCGCTCAACGTCAACCGGCAAAGCTCACCCTGCACGGAGCAGAGGTGCATTTGGATGACGGTGAAAAGACTCACACCTTCAACGTTGCTGACCTTCTGGTGACGCCGCGCACGGGCTCGCCCAGTCGATTTATTGCGTTGGGGAACACCGGCCAGTTCCAATGTGACGATTGCACGGAACTGGACTATTTGCCTCAGCAAAGCTCCAGCGATGGACTGATTGCATGGCTCGAGCAGCGTTGGATTGTGGCTCTTGCCTGCGTGGCGCTAATTGCCGTAATGCTGTTTGCAGGACACCGCTACGGTCTGCCTGCGGCGGCGGAGAACATCGCACAACGTATCCCCATTGAATCAGAAAAAGACCTGGGCGCTGAGGTACTCAGCTCGCTGGAGCAATATGCCTGGCTATCCGGGTCATACCTGCCGGAGAAACAACGGGCTCACCTTACCCGACGTTTTAACCAGTTTCGCAAGGGCATGGCCTACGAAGCCCATTTAAATCTACAGTTTCGCCACACCACGGTGTTCGATGCCAACGCGTTTGCGCTGCCGGGAGGCACTATTGTGGTCACCGACCAACTGGTTGACATGGCCGAGTCCGACGACGAGGTGCTGGCAATATTGGCACATGAAATCGGCCACATTGAACGTCGCCACACCATGCGAAGCCTGATCCAGAACTCACTGGTAGCGGTAGCCGCAACAGCTATTACCGCTGATGCGGCAAGCTTAACGGCTGCGGTTGCTGGCCTGCCTGTGGTTCTGGTCCAAAGCGAGTACTCCCGAGAATTTGAAACCGAGGCCGACACCTTTGCCTTTGCCTTGCTTCGCGAGCACGATATATCGCCCTCAGCCTTTGCCGACATGATGGAGCGGATGCAAGCGCGCTATCCGGAATCATCGGATACCGCGTTGAATTTCCTGAGCTCCCACCCCTTAATGGAACAACGTATCCGGCAGGCTCGCGCTGCGGCGCTCGGTGAGGATAGGGTTGATGCAGATCGTCCATGACGGGCGCAGATAGACGTTCAGGCTGTTCTCAATTCGGGCCGACGCGATTACCAAATTATTTTCACTATCGTCGACAAAGCCCATTCATTGGTTACCCTCCAGTAGATGCACAATCAGCAGCTATGGATTGTTTCCCCAAGAAGCTCAGTGCCTTTAGGCATCGGGCAATGGATAGGAAGGGTAAAGACTAGGCACATCCAGGCTATCAGTCGTTACCATGTATTATGGCCGTTCCCCATATGCCCGCCCGAATTTGATGTCTCTTACAACCAGTGAAATTCAGGCCGCCGCCGACCAGCTTTATGAGGCTGAGCGGCGCCGGGTTCAAATTCGACCCCTGACACTGTCACAGCCCAGTATGGATATGGACGATGCTTACGCTATCCAAAAAGCCTGGGTTGATCGAAAACGGCAAGACGGGCGACAGGTCACGGGCTACAAGATTGGCCTAACGTCCCGCGCTATGCAGATGGCGATGAACATTGATACGCCAGACTTCGGCGTATTGCTGGACGATATGGCGTTTCCCAGCGGCGGCAAGATCCGCGCGGCCGACTTTACCGACCCAAAGATCGAAGTTGAACTGGCTTTTGTGCTGAAAAGCCCCCTGGCTGGCAACCGGGTTTCGGTGGAGGACGTACTGGCCGCAACGGACTACGTTGTTCCCGCGCTGGAGCTAATTGCCGCCCGTAGCCACCGTGTTGATCCCGAAACGGGATATACCCGGACCGTGTTCGACACCATCGCCGACAATGCGGCCAATGCCGGCTACATTGTTGGGGATAAGACGTTTCGGCCCGCTGACATTGACCTGCGCTGGGTCGGCGCCATGCTGTACTTAAACCAGCAAATTGAAGAAACGGGCCTGGCTGGCGGCGTCATGGGGCATCCTGCTCATGGTATCCGCTGGGTTTGCAAACGGTTCGCCCCCCATGGGATTGGGCTTGAACCGGGACACATCATATTGGCCGGGTCGTTTACCCGTCCCGTTGCGGTCAACGCCGGGGATCACATCCTCGCAGACTACGGCGACCTGGGAAAAATTGAGGTGAACTTTGTATGACTGAGCTGAAAGGCAACCGTTTTTTGGCAGGACTCAAAAGCAGCAACCCACAATATGGACTGTGGCTGGGAATTCCTGATCCCTCCATCGCCGAAATGATGGCGTGTGCCGGTTTTGATTGGTTGGTCATTGACCATGAACACGGTCCGTTTGAGTTGCGTGATGTTCTGCATCACCTCCAGGCCATGGCGCCCTACACTGTCGCTCCCATTGTTCGCCCGGTTGATGACAACCCTGGACTGCTAAAGAAGCTCTGTGATATCGGTGCTCAAAGCTTCCTGGTGCCCATGATTGAAACGGCCGACCAGGCAGCCGCACTCGTTGGCGCTGTCAAATATCCGCCGGAGGGTACACGCGGAATGGGTACCTCCATGGCCAGAGCAGCGCGATGGAATATGACGCCCAACTATGTGGAAAACGCCAACCAACAGATGTGCGTTATTGCTCAGGTAGAAACGGTGGCGGGACTTCAGAACCTTGAGGCTATTACTAATACCCAGGGCTTGGACGGGGTATTTTTCGGCCCGTCAGATTTGTCGGCATCCATGGGATACGTGGGGAACCCTACCCATCCCGAAGTGGCTCAGGCCGTGGAAACGGGCATCAAGGCAGTGAGTGACGCAGGTAAGTTCGCCGGACTGCTTTGCCTCGATGAAACCGAGGTGCCGCGTTATCTAAAGGCTGGCGCAAGTTTTGTGGGAGTAGGTTTGGATACGCTTCTGATTGGCAACGCGGCACGAGCCCTGGCCGCCAAATTTTCTTCATCCCATCAATCGGAACCCACGGCGGGCTATTAGTGTCAGCGCAAAAAGGCCGGGCTGTCAGCGGATATCAAATTGGCCCACCGTGCACCCAACGGCGAAAATGGGTAGCTCGGCGGAATAAAACTGCACCTCGCAAGGGCCGCCAGCAGCGGCAGCCGCAGCAATGTAAGTACGGATCTCAAATCCGCCTTGGCCTGCATCTCGGTATGTCTCTTCATCGGTATAGGACAACAACAACGCCTTGTCGAAGCGCTCCAACCGGGCCAGAAATTCTCGGTCCCAGGCCTCATTGATTTTTCCGGAATCCGGGGTGGCCGGCCAATGGGAAATACCCCCTGTGCCCACTAACGCAATCTTCTCGGGCGCCGCATCAATCGCCCGGCGAATCGCCTCACCAAACGACCATGCACGGTGCAGCGGCGTCAGTGGTGGTCCCTGGCAGTTAATATTCACCGGGATGATCGGCAAATCGTAGCGAGGGGTTAGGAAGTGCAGCGGCACCATGACGCCGTGGTCAAACTTCCACTCCTCGCTGTACGCCACATCAACACTTTGCATGATCTCTTGGACAAACTGTCGACCCAACTTAGGAGCGCCCGGCACATTGGTTTTGTCAATTTTCAGCCACTCGGTATTTTCTATGGGGCCCTCATGGGACTCACCGATACCCACGCAAAACGCCGGCATGTTATTCATGAAAAAGTTGGCAAAGTGCTCTGCCGCAATCACCACGAGCGTTTGGGCTCCGGAATGTTCGATGTCCTGGCGCTGACGTTTTAACGCGGCATAAAATCGCTCGCGCACAGACGCGTTTTCTGCCAAATGCGCCCTGCCGGTAATTCCGGGTGCGTGGCTTAGTACGCCGGCATAAACCAAACTCACGAGTGTTTTCCTTCGCCTATCGTCTGACCTTCCGGCGTAAAGCTCTCCCCACCGCCAATCATGGCGTAAACACCCGCTCGAACCGGGCCGTGAGCTTCGACGCCTTTGCGCATCCGTTCAAGGTAGTCAAACCACTCAATGCCAAGAAAGGCCGCAAAGTGCATGAGAATTTGTCCATTGACCCCCAACACATAGAGCAGGCCAATGTCACCATCCAGGAGCGCGTGGGACTCTTCCTTCGACAAATCGTATTGCTTCAATACCGTCTCTGGCTGCTGGCGAAATTGCGCTTGAACGTCATCGTTACGATTGAGGTCGTAGAGCATCTTTTGCAGATAGTAAAGACTCATGATCAATCCTCGCCGGGTGACTGTCGACGATTCATATGCTCACGAATATTGCTTTGCTTCCAGCGGGTCTGCGGGTCAATTTCCTGAATTTCTAACCCCAGAGAGAGTGGGCGATGTTTACAGGCCTCCCGAACAAAATGGTTAAGCGCATCAAACAACGCCTGACCCACAACTTTCTGCGTTTCGTCAGAGCGTCCTTGTCCGATCCGTAACGTGATGTAAATAAACCCGTTATCAGGATGACTGTCAGCCACTCGGTAATCTCTGTAGCCGATCGCTCTGCTGCGAATCCCGCCGGTGGGCAGCGATTCCAAACTCACCGCCTTAGCATGCAGTGCATCCAGCAGACCCGGGATGTCCAATGTTTGCTTGAGGTTTTCTGAATACTCAACGATGACGTGGGGCACAACGACAACTCCGTTAATGTTATTTAATTAACGCGTTAACAATATACCGTTTGCCTGGAGTCATCTGCAACTATCGTCTTGACTCGTTGTAGCCCACCGGATGAGAACGCTTTACTATTGGTCCACCATACCGCACTGGAAATTTGATGAGGGATTTCGAACACTCGTTGCCCATGGAGTTAATGAGAGCCCGCGAGGCCGCCATGGCCCGGTTTCGCCCTATGCTGCGCGACCATGGACTCACCGAACAACAATGGCGAGTCATTCGTGCCCTGTCCCAATACAACCACATCGACGCCGGCGAGCTGGCCGAGCGCAGTTTTCTTCTCGCGCCAAGTCTCACTCGAATTTTGCAGCACCTGGAAAACGAAGGGCTAATTCGTCGCAAACAAAACGCCAAAGACAATCGCAAAGCAGTCGTGACGCTCACCGCGAAGGGGCGCCGGAAGTTCGACAAAGTGGCCCCCCATTCTGAGACGTTGTACGCGGCAATGGAGAAGGACTTCGGTTCCGACCGCCTGCAAGCGCTTTATGGACTGCTCGCCGATTTCTATAAAACACTGAACCAATCCGAGTTTTGATCCGTATCGTTTTCGGCCGATGGGGTTAGCACCACTAAGCTTTAAGCTTTGCGCCTTATTTTTCCCTGAAACAGCGGTGCGATCAGTCGCCTCCAGGCCAGGGACAAGCCAGTCCAAACCATAAACAGACTTATAAGTGACACCAGACCCGCCACGGTTTGTCCGAGTACCCCGTAAACCTCTCCGGTGTGAAGAAAGCGCACGAAAATCCAGGTTTTGTCCACGCCGGCCTTGTCGGCGAACGCCTGGCGTTTAATCAGCCTGCCGGTGTCGGCCTCAAGCTCGATCTGCGTTTTGTGCTGAGGTTGTCGACCCGAGCCGGTATTGACGGTGAATGCAATTTTTTCGGGATTGGCGCCCGGAACTTTAAGGGTGACACTGGTCCACTCTGGGTCAAAGTCTTTGGCCGTGTTTAGCAGCTGTTCCAGGGAAGGCTTTTGGTTCCGCTCAGCAAAATTGGGAGAGGATGGGTCAATGTTGCCTAAAACTGCGGGACTGTCAGGTGCCAGCTGCGATAGCAGCTCATCGGCCCAGGAAAACGAAAACACTACGGCAGTGCCAACGACCACAAGCAGTGGGATTGCTGCCCAAATGCCAAGAACGTGATGCCAGTGGAAATCTCGGGCTTTGCTGGAATGGTAACGCCGTTGAAAAAGTATCCTTGGCTTTATCGCCGACCACCGCAGCAGCTTGGGTAACCAAAGGTACATACCGGACACGATGAGAAAGGCAAAGGCCAGGTTACTCACACCGGTTACTTGGCGAGCATTTCTGCGCGCGTCGCCCTGCATGTTCAGCCATCGATGCCAGCTCGTCACAGCGGAGAAGAATGCCCGCATTTCTGCATTGGGTCCGCCCAATGCGACTCCCGCATATTGGTCGATGTACAACACAGGCCCTCGTCGACCTGCGCTGGCAATCACCGGCAGATGCCTGGCAGCGGAAAAGACGATTTCCTGCACGGCCAGGCCTTCTTTTCTGGCAATTTCAATGAGGTCTTCTGGCGCAATCTGAGTATCAGTTTGCGCTGGGGACAGTTGATGATGACGCTCAGCCCAATGAAGAATTTGATGCTCATAGGTCAACAGGACACCCGTAGCCGACATGACGGCCACCACCAGGCCAATCAGTAAGCCCGTGGACAAATGCAACCAGAAGAAGATTTTTCGAATCATTGATTAGAACGCTACTGCAGCCATTTGGGATACCGGTGCTATTCGTCGGCCACCGTGTTGCGCAGCGTACCTATCCCGTTCACTTCAATCTCCACCACGTCGCCTGGCGTGAGGTATTGGGGAGGGTCCAGTCGGGCGCCAGCGCCGGTTGGCGTACCGGTCACGATAATATCGCCGGGCAGCAGAGTCATAAAGGTAGAGATGTATTCAATTTCCCGGCGGATAGGGAACATCATTCGTGACAACACGTCATCCTGGCGTGTCTCACCGTTCACCCGGGTTACGATACGGGCGTCGTCGAGCTGTGCTGCATCGCTAAACGGCACTAGCCATGGCCCCATCGCTCCCGAACGATCCCAATTCTTACCTTGCGTAACGTTAAATTTTGCGTGGCGAACCCAGTCGCGAATGGTGCCCTCATTGCAGAGGGTCAAAGCGGCGATATGATCGTAAGCGCTTCTCATGCTGATTCGACGACCGGCTTTTCCGATGACAACGGCGACCTCACCCTCGTAGTCCAGGGTGTGGTTTTCCGGCGGGCGAATCAATGGTTGGCCATGCCCAGTAAATCCGCTGGCAAAGCGAGGGAACAGCGACATATATTTCGGCTGATCACTACCATCTTTGTATTCCGCGTTACGATTGGGGAAGTTCACGCCTACACACAGAATTCGTTTCACGTCAGGCATCACCATCTCGTAGTCAAAATCGGTGTGAGTGACGCTGCGCCCTTGTGCGGCCTGCTCCAGCTCGGACAACCCGCCAGCGGCTATCGCATCGTATAACGTAGGCCACTGGGGAAACTCTGAACAAAGACTGACCATGCCATGCTCGGTGGCGGCACCGTAGTACGTTTTGTTAGCCGCACTGTAAGTTGAAAACTTCATCGCGCTGGCGTCGATTGGTCTTCAGGCGCCCAGGCGCATGATTGAGTGTTCACCAACAGCAAATCCCACATGCTTTTGTTCCATATAAAAATCAAACGACCAGTCACCGCCGTCCCGGCCAATGCCTGAGGCCTTAACGCCGCCAAAGGGCGTTGGCAGATGGCGTACGTTCTCGGAGTTTACCCAAATCATCCCAGCTTCCAGTTTATCGGTAAACCGCAGCGCGCGGGTCAGGTCATTGGTCCACACGTAGGCGGCGAGTCCGTATTGAGTATCGTTGGCAATCTCCAATGCCTGGGCCTCGGTGCTGAACGCTATGGAGGTCAACACGGGACCAAAGATCTCTTCCTGAGCAATGCGCATGGAATTGTCAGCCTCGGTGAATAGCGTCGGCCGGACAAAGTAACCCTCGTCCCCTACCGTCACGCCACCCGCTGCGATGTGGGCTCCCTCTTGTGTGGCGATCTCAAAGTAGGAGGTCACCTTTTTATAGTGCGCCTCGGTCACCAGTGGGCCAATTTCGGTCGCCGGATCCAATGGGTGGCCAACCGTAATTTTGTTGATTCGCTCAATCAGCCTGGCTTCAAATTCGTCTTTAATGGTGTCTTGCACCAGTAAACGAGACGAGGAGGTACAGCGTTCCCCGTTAATCGAAAAAATCATGAACAGCACGGCATCCAAGGCTTGTTCAAGATTGGCATCGTCAAACACAACCACTGGATTTTTGCCGCCCAATTCCAGGTGCATGCGCTTCAAGGTATCGGCGCCCTGTTTGGTAATCAGTGAACCCGTCCGGCTCTCTCCAACAAACGCAATGGCTTTAATGGCCGGATGTTCGGTCAACCGCTTGCCGGCATCATGGCCATAGCCATTAACCGTGTTCAATACGCCGGGGGGCAATCCCGCATCCTCTGCAATTTCTACCAGCAGCCGTGCCGTTAGCGGGGAGTCTTCCGCAGGTTTGTGTACCACGGTACAACCGGCGGCTAATGCCGGCGCAATCTTCCAGGTAGAGAGCATGAACGGCGTGTTCCAGGGCGTAATGACCCCAACAGGTCCAATGGGGGTGCGGGTAGTAATATTCATCAGGCTGGGAGACTTAAGATGCTGACCATCACGAGCTGCCGTCACCTGATCGGCAAAATAGCGAAAGTTCTGCGCTCCGCGGACCGCGGCCTTGGACATGAAACGAATGGTTTGACCCGTATCCCAACATTCGCAAAGGGCAATTTCCTCGGCTCGGGCTTCGATAGCCTCAGCCACGTTGATGAGTATTGTCTTTCGCTCAAGGGCGGGCATGTCTCGCCATGCAGGAAACGCCGCAGAGGCGGCTACTGCAGCGGTGTCTATGTCAGCCTCAGTGCTCCGGCTGACCTGACAAATCAGTGATTTATCTACCGGCGATTTTAGGTCAAAGGTCCCGCCAGAGCCCATGTGGTCCTGGCCTGCGATACGATTGTGCAATCCAGTGTTCTGGAAGCGCAACAAATAGCGCTCCAGTTTCTGTCGATTTTCTTCAAGTACGCTCATGGCGCCCCCACAAAAGCCTTGCTATGACTGCGCCTGCCGCTAACGCCGCCATATAATTAACGTGTTAAATACTACGGAAAAGCCGATTACGCTGTCAACACAGATCAATAGAGGACAAAGGGCCCGGCAGGTCGAACGAATATCAGGTTGTCTGATCGTATTGATCCAGGGTTCTATTGCACAGATCGATTAACGTCGGCGTTAGCTCCTGGGCCGTTGCCGAATCCGGACGGTCATGAACCCAGCCAAGATAAGTTAACGCTCGCGCCGCCATGAAGGAGGGCAGCTGCGCCACATCATCGTCTGACAACCGACGCCTGGTTCGATAGCCTTCAATCAAAGCCAGTTTTGCGACCTCGTAGTAGGGTTCGTCCTGAATAAAGTAGAGCGCGGTGGCCAGTTCAAACATGTGCCAGCCGTACCCAGCGTCATCAAAATCGATGACCTGCACTTTGTCCCCATCAACCAGGAAGTTCTCTGGAGAAAAATCGGCGTGAATCAGGCTGAAATTCTCGCTAGTCTGGCCGAAACTGGACAGATCATCACGCAATCGCTCCCGCACATAGACAATCCGCTGCTTTTGCTGTGGGGTCAATGCCGCCAGCTCCCAGAAACGCCCCCAGAAGGGTTGACTGCCAAGGAGCCCATCCAGGTCCCAGCTGTGGCGTTCGAAGTCGGCGGGAATTTCCCACTGGGTAGCTTGGTCGTGGATCTGTGCGGCCACTCGCCCCATCGTTTGATACACGCTGCGGATGTCTGGGCCATCGGTATCCATCCCGCTTTCCACACTTCCCAACTGGTGGCCCTCGATCCAGACCATCAAATCCACCTGACGGTCGTCCGCCAAGCGGTCGGTTGAAACCACCGCAAAATCGTTACCCTGCTCGGTGGGCACAGCCTGAGGCACGCTGATTCCTGCCTTTGCCAGCGCACGAATCCACCGATGTTCCGACGTCAATGAACGGTTGGTGTGATATCCCAGGCGATGGACCCGCAGCGCGAATTGCTGGTGATTATCAGAAAAAGCGTAAACGCTGTTCTCTCGCTCCTTTATCAGACGTAAATTGCCTTTGAGCCCCCAATGGGCGAGCGAGTGATAGGCAAGGTCAAGAAGCGCTTCACTGTTTGTCATTGCGGGAAACCTTCGTCAGTGCCGTTTCCAGCGTACTGAGCAATTGATCAGCGTTGTCATGGGAAAAACACAGAGGTGGGCGCATTTTTAGTATGTTGTCCCCCAATCCGATGCGGCTGATCAAAACGCCCTGGCGTTTCATTTCATTAACAATCCATTGGGCCGGCTCGGCGGCAGGCTTTTTGGTTTCGCGATCCTCAACCAGGTCTACAGCAAAGAACAGGCCCTGATTTCTTACCTCGCCGATCAACTCAAATTGATCTGCCAGACGATCAAGACCGGCCCGCACATAGCCTCCTACGTTGCGCGCATTATCCACAAGGCTCTCCTCATCAATAACCTCAAGCACCGCCAAACCGGCAGCACAGGAAACGGGGTTTCCGCCAAAGGTATTGAAGTACATGGAGTGATCGCGAAACCCGTTACCAAGTTCAGGTCGACAAATCGCGCCAGCCAGCGGATGGCCGTTGCCCATGGGTTTGCCCAACACCAAAATATCCGGCGACACTGCGGAAATTTCATGCCCCCAGAAATGGCCGGTTCGACCAAACGCCGACTGCACTTCATCAAAAATCACTACACCACCGGCCGTCCGCACCACATCAGACACTCGCTGCAAGTAGCCGTCCGGAACATCGGGTAAGCCCTCATTGGCAAAAATCGGGCACACCAGTAATCCAGCGAACCCCACCCCTTCCTGCTGGAATTCAGCGATCGCCTGTTCCACCTGCTGCACGTAGGCATCCACCAGGGCCTGGCCGTGCAAATTGCCGTGTCGACGATAGCTGTCGGGGAAACTCACGCTCTTCACGTTCGGCCCCAAGGGCTTACCGTCGTTGAACTGTGTAGCAAGGGCGTACACCGCCTCGCTGTTACCGTGATACGTCGCATTGGTGCAAATAATGCCGGCAGCCTGGGTGTAATCCCGCGCCATGCGCAGAGCCAGTTCGTTGGCTTCTGTCCCCGAACAGGTTAGAAACACCATGGACAACGTTGGGTCCAGACGGCCGGTGAGTTTCTCACCATAATTCAGGATCGTTTCATGAAGATAGCGGGTATGGACATTGAGCGCCTGAGCCTGCCGACAAATGGCCTCGACCACCTTTGGGTGGCAATGCCCCACATTCGGTACGTTGTTATACACATCCAGGTAGCGCCTCCCATCAGCATCAACCAGCCAAACCCCCTCGCCTTTCACCATATGCAGGGGCTGGTCATAGAAAAGCGGAGCCTTCGGTCCTAACAACGCGTCCCTGCGGCTGATGAGATTTTGGGTTGTTTGATCCATTTGACCTGGGTCCAGTGTTACCTGAGCGATATGACGTAAATTGTTACGTTAACCCGTATTCCAGCGCCGCGCCAAACGGAACGCTAAACACGTTGGTTTGGGTGAGTTAGCAGGATTTGCAGGTGACAGCGATGGAGAACGCGTTAGACTCTCAAACTCTCTTAACAGGAGTCGCCAGTCATGCACCGTAATTCACCAAACATGCCAATTCACGCTCGCCTGGCCTTGGCCTTTTGCATGGCGATCTTTTGCTCTCTTACCCTACCGGCCCTGGCCGACTCGCATTCCGCAAGCCATAGTGGAAAGCCGACAGTGCTCATTACCGGCGCGAACCGCGGCCTTGGGCTTGAGTTCGCTCGCCAATACGTCGCTGCGGGATGGGCAGTGATCGCCACGGCTCGCAACCCGGCAACGGCAACCGAGCTTAGCGCCCTTGACGTAAAGGTGCTTCCTCTTGACGTCACTCAGCGCGACAGCATTGCCAGTCTGGCCAGCGCCCTTAACGGCCGCGGCATCGATATGTTGATCAACAATGCCGGCATATTTCCCAGGGTTAATACCCTTTCGGAAATTGACGCGAACGATTACGAACGCACCCTAATGGTGAATACCTTGGGCCCGGCCCTAGTCACTCAGGCCCTGCTGGAAAACCTGCGCAAAGGGGAGAACAAGCGCATCATCAATATTACCAGTCAGCTGGCCAGCATTGAGAACAACGGCGGCCGGTTTTACGGCTATCGGGAGAGCAAGGCAGCGCTCAATATGTTCACCAAAACACTCGGTGCTGAGCTTGGGCCAGAGGGGTTTATCGCCTTGGCAATTCATCCTGGCTGGGTCCGTACCGACATGGGTGGACCCTCAGCCAATCTGTCACCTGAGGAGTCAGTAACCGGAATGCGTGCGGTGATAGACAACGTGACGGCAGAACATAACGGCACCTATCACGACTACAACGGTAACCAGGTGCCATGGTAAGGCAGCACTGACAACAAGACCGCGAGAGTTTACGGTGCTCGGAACCTTCCGAGCACCAGCCCACTGACCCCGCCGCCAGCCCCAACTAACGCTGCAGTGATTAGGGGATCAAGCAGCGTCGCCTTCATGGTCCACAAGTTTGAGGTGCCGTACTGGGCAAAATCTACCCCTGTCGCCATTAGGAAACCAAACACAACGCCGGTCCAGGCGCCGCCCAGAAAAGACAACGCACCACGCCAGGACACCACCAGAGACACCAATACGCCGAACCCTACTTGGCCCACAACGATCCACAAAATCTGCGGCGTTGCCCGCATCACTCCCGGCAAGACAATTGCGCCCTCCTTGAACAAACTGGCGAAGAGAACCCCATACAGCAAGAACCCCAACATCATCATCGTTATTGACGACGCAACCGTAGATATGACGAGCGCGCTCAACGAACTGTTGCGCGACTTTTCACTCATAACACTTCCTCGCTAGGTGATTGAACCTTGCCACCTGACTAACCCTTATTGTGTTGATTCAGTGAAACTCGATACAAGCAATACTGGATAACTCGGCACCGCTTAACCGCTGCGCCAGAAGCAATGTCGCCATCAGCTTATTTCACATGGCCCCAATGGCCAATCAATCGACAATGGAACTCAATGAACGCACATTCGTTACTCCATTGTTGCATATCCGGCAATCCAAACGCCGGGCTGTAGCCATGCACGGTTAATATTCGGGGAACAATGTGACCGCATCGCCTGTCCGCCACTTGGGGTATTTTTTCATCACCTGAGTAAAGCGCTCGCTTTGCAGGAATTGGTCGAGCCAGCGTTGTACCCATTGCGGCGAATCGTTATCGAAGCGATGGCGATCTATAGCGGCAAATTGTCGGACGAACGGCAGCAGCGCCATGTCAGCAAGACTCGCGGAGCTCCCAAACAAATACGCGTTATTGCTGGCAATGCCTGCAATCGTGCCTAGGAATTGTGTCGCCGTTTCTCGCTCTTGTTCCGGGTCGCCGTCGTAGCGATCGGCGTATTTGGTCCGATCTAACGCCCGTTTAAACGGCCCATCATTTTGTTCGATTAAGGCTCGGCCTTCCTGGGGCATATCAAGCCACCCTTCTGGGTCATGTTGACCCAGAGCCCAATCCATAATGTCCAGGCTCTCATCGATGGTTTGATGCCCCAGGACTAAAACGGGAACCGTCGCCTTGGATGACACTTCCAACATTTCCGCAGGCTTGTCTCTCAGCACAATCTCTCGCAACTGGGTTTTTACTCCGGCAACGCTCAGCGCCAGACGAGCCCGGATGGCATAGGGGCAACGGCGAAAGGAATATAGCAATGGCAGTTCAGACATGGGGCAGTCCCGGACCAATGATGTATAGAATAACCAACCCACCAGATTTTAGCGCGAACGGGGTTCAGCGTAATTGAATTGCCCTTTCTACCCTATCGCTCTACCCTGCTAAACTTCTGTTTATCAGTGTTCCTGCTAGTGACTCGCAACATGAACTCCCCCATCACAGCCCTAATTGTTGTAACTCTTTTGTGGAGTGCCATCGGATCGGCTCAGGATAGCTTTGAACCGGACAACGCATTTGATCAGGCAACGTTTGACGTTTTAAGCACCCATACCTTTCACCAACCGCAAGACGAAGACTGGTTCGCCTTCTACCTGCCTCAAGGGCAAACTCTGCACATCACCCCAAGAGTGGGAATTGCCGTGAATGGCAATAATGTGGGCACCGGGATTGCTGGCGAAATTTATCTGCGTGGATCCGATGGGAGAGCTTTGTTTGAATCAGTAGTGTTTGCTCGCACCGATGGCCAAGAATTCTTTGGGTTTGGAAGCTACGTCGCTCCCGTCGATGGTTTTTTCTATCTGCGAGTTAGCCCCTGCACGGTTCTCGTGAATCCGAATTGTGGAGGGTTAGGCTTCCCGGCTGCGGGCGCCGAGTACACCATCGAGCTGCCGTTTACGTTTACGGGTTCAAATGGAACTGGGCGTTTGGCCGGCACAATCACCGATGCACAGACCGGGCAAGCGGTAGCCTTCGCGACCGTTGCCACATCAGGTAATACCGGTACATTCTCCAGAGGAACGGGGGCGTATACCCTGGTAGACGCCATCGGCAATTACACGGTGACCGTCTCCGCGCCTGGCTACCGCCCGCAAACCAGTGCTTTTGAATTAACCGAGTTCAACACCACCACCGTCAACCTGGCCCTTTCACCCAATCTGGCGTTCTTCGCTGACAGCTTTGAAGCGTTTGTTCCCTAAAGCCGGCTGCTGGTTGATCCAACACGCACTAAAACTTGGACAACCCTATTTCGTCCTGTGAGGCTTCAGCAGATGGCCAATTATATGCCCTGACAAAAAGCATCTGATCATGTTGGCCACTTTTTCGTTTGGTTACGATAAGGGTTCATTGAGGAGCTGACGATGCCAAACGAAACACTTACACTTTTTATCGGCGCGAAAAACTATTCGAGTTGGTCAATGCGTCCCTGGCTGTGTCTTCGATGGGCCAATATCGCCGTCAAGGAAGCGCATATCTCGCTTCAACAGGAAGGTTATGGCCAAGGACAAATTCGAGAGATCCTCGCCGTTTCGCCCAATGGCAGAGTACCGGCTCTGCACGCCGGCGACACCACGATATGGGACAGCCTGGCGATCGCCGAATGGGCGGCAGAACAACAACCCTCCCTATGGCCCGAAGACCCAATGGCACGGGCCCACGCGCGCAGCGCCACGTGCGAAATGCACTCGGGTTTTCCCCATCTGCGTGACGAGCTTCCAATGAATATTGATCGACGCTGCAAAGCCGGCACACTGAGCGACGGCGCACAGCGGGACGTTCGTCGAGTGCTGAACTTATGGAGCGAGCTCAGGCAGCAGTATTCAGACCAGGGCCCCTGGCTGTTTGGACAGCGCAGTATTGCGGATGCGTTTTATGCCCCGATCGTCTGTCGCTTTCGCACCTATGGCATTGAAGTACCGGAACCGGCTAAACAGTATTACGAGGCGTTGCTTGCAGACTCAGATTTTAAGGACTGGGCAGGCGCTCCCATTGACGAGCGTTTTGAGAATATCGATAGCCTATATACCTGAATCGACCCATGGTCTGATTGCGCGGAGTCGCGAATATCAGAACCAGAAGCGAACCCCGCTTAACCATGAAACCTCGTTACCTTTGGGTGATTGGTCACCTTTAAGGGTCACCTCGTAACCCTCTTGCCAGCTCAACAGCGGTGCTGGCAAATGACCATTGACTAAGATCGACCTACCCTACTTGCCGTCGATAGTGCTCATCGATTGAGAGATATTCAGATTAAACACGGTTCCTGAGAGCGGCGACAGGCCTTTTAGGTCAGTTTCGGTGCCGCTCTTTGCCCAGGCGGGCAATGTGCTGGAAAGTACGCCAAACCCCAACACCGAGCTCGCGCTCTGAACAAACCCCGAAGAGACAGTGTTTTGGTCCCTAGTGGTGGTCGGCGAGCCATCTCCCACCCCAATGATCTGCTGACCTAGATTGGATTGCCATCTAGGCTTGACTGCCTGTGGATCGCACTAAACTTGCGTTGAGTTTAAAGCGGTCGCGCAGAAACCGAGCTACCCCATCATCGTCGTGATGGCCAATCACCTCGTCGGCATTGGCCCGAACCTCAGCCAGGGCGTTATCCGGCGCGTATCGCTCATCAGCAATTTCGAACAGACTCAGGTCGTTGTCGCTGTCGCCGAAGCAGATCACACGGGTTATGCCCAACGCTTCCCTTAAGACCTGAATCGCAGCACCTTTGCTGGCGTCGCTGCGGTGTATGTCGATCCAAAATAGTCCTTGGCCTTCAAACGCCGGGCCAGAAAATGCGAGGAGCTTAGGCTGGCGCTCGACAACCTGCTTGATGGGTTCAATCGCCGACTGAGCGCCGATTGCACTGATATTGATGATGTCGGCCTCGGCCGGCAGTTCTGACAGCGGCTTAACCGCATACCCCCGCCCCAGCAGAAAAACCCGCTTCAACTGCTCTTCCGCGTCACTTTGCAGCGGACCGCAATAAACGTTGTGGCTTGCGCGACCCTCAATGGTAAAAACAAAAGGCGTCACGTTGTGATTCGAGCAGGCCGTCATTGCCTGCTCGATTTCGGCCAGTGTCAACATCTTCTGATGACTGAATTCCTGTACACCGGGGTTCCAGATGACCGCGCCATTCTTATACACCTGAGGCAATGCGAAACCCTGCCCCGTTAAAACCTGTTCCGAGGCATGCAGAGTGCGCCCCGTGGCCACCGTATAGGCAACGCCGTTTTGAGTTAGAAGGTCTAGGGTGTCTGCCGTGTAGCGAGAGATTGCGGAAGCGGCGTTAAGCAACGTTCCGTCCAAATCAAAAACAATGAGTTCCATGAACGCAGTATATCTTCCTGTTGCCTCATGCAGCCTGCAAATTACGATTTCTGTGCAAAAAAAACAGGGTGATCACGTTAATCGCCAGCCCCCAAGCGCCGCTCTCGACCCCCAGTGGATTATCACCGCCCAGCCAACCCACCGCATCCCCGACTCTCAACACAAGCACTACCGTCAGCCCAGCCACCACGCCGCCCAACACCGCGCGGCCGGCCGGCGGGTGACGGCGAACGGCGCAGATAATTGCCGGCGCCGCCTGACACAGGACTTCCAGCTTGACGACAGTCAGTTGCCAGATGGTTTGCGGCAGTTTGATGGCCAGTGTCGCCATGGCCGCCATCACTACCCAGGAAAACAGTTTCCCTGCAAAGGTCAGTCGGGACTGTGTCACTGAGGGTCGCCAACGCCGATAAATGTCCTGGGTGAACAAAGAGGACAAGGCCAGGAGCGCCGAATCAACCGTCGACATGATGGCAGCCAGTGCAGCAGACAGAAACAGCACAAAAAGCCAACGCAGAGTAGGTACCGCCTCAATCAGCTCAGCCAGGAGCGCCAACGTAATCCCCTCGCTGCCCGCCCTGTCCAGCCCTGGGATAACCGCCGCCCCTGTCAACCCAATAGCCAGAACCAGCGTGATAGTGAGCAACGGCATAATCAGCATCAACTGCAGCGACCGTTTCAGCGTGGAGGCATTTCTGGCGGCAAAAATTCGTTGCAGTGCCTGGGGATAAACGGCGGCTCCAAAGGCAACCACAATGATGATGCTGGCATAGCCAAACAGCGCTCTAAGCCCCGGTGGATCCCAAAACTCTGGGCGCACGGACTGAAGTTTGGCCAGCAGCACGCTGGGGCCACCAAAGTGAAGGTTTATTGCCAGAAAGAACACGCCACAGCCCAGCAGCAGCAACACACCCTGCAGGGCGTCACTCCAGGCCACCGAGCGCATGCCTCCCAGCGACTCATAAACCACCATGATGAATGCAGCGGTCCAAATAGCCGTAGAAAGACTCACCTGACCATCGGTGACAGCGTAAAGCACCTGCCCCACAGCTTTTAGGTTGGCCAGAATGTAGCTGGCCAGTACCAGGATAAAAATGCCGTTGAGAACTGCAGCCAGCAGGTTGTGGTGATATCGATCTCTGATCAGGTCACCCGCCGTCAGATACCGGCGTTGAGTAGCAAGGCGCTGCAGGCGTGGAGCAAAAAGCCAGTAAATCCCCACAATACCCAGCATGAAGGTGATTGAACTGAAAAAGTAAAACCCCTGTCGATACGCGTTGGCGGGATACCCCACCAGCGCGTTACCGCTGTATTGGGTGGCATACAGGCTGAAAAAGATGCTGGTCAGTCCCAGTCCGCGGCCGGCCAGGTAGAAATCTTCCAGACTGTCGCTCTGGCGCGCGCGCCGACCCAACCATCCAATCACCAGCAGGGAAGCCAGATAGCCGAACAGCACCAATTGTCCACCCGCACCGAGCATCGCTTATCGAGAGTGCTGCCGGGTCTCAGAGGATTCTGCCGGCTCACCATCGTCCCAGTGGCGTTCAAGCAACCAGGCCACAATCGACGCATAGACAACTGCAGCAATCAGAGAGAACATGGCCCACATTGGGATGCCAGCGATTTGACCATCAAGGCCAGGCCACCAGGGCACAGTAAATAGCAGCAGAAACAGCGCCAGAACAACTTTGGCCCTGTCTTGAGAGGGCCCACTGCCCGGGGTCGATAGTTGGCTCATGCCCACGACGGTACGCTGATCCCGGGCACCATTCAATTTTGGCAAATCGTGCATCGTCAAATTAGATCAAACAGCACGCAACATAGCGCTAGACTGGCGTTCTCGGCACCTTTTGGAACCCGTCATGCGAACAGCAGAAGTAATCATTGTCGGCGCTGGACCGGTTGGAACTTTTGCCGCGCTGGCGCTGGCCAACCAGGGAATTGACGTGGTGCTTTGCGAAGCCGGCGCAACCTGTGCACAAGATCTTCGTGCCTCCACCTTTCATCCGCCAACCCTGGACATGCTGCAGGAGCTGGATGTGGCTTCTGACATTATCAACCTAGGCCTGAAGGCGCCCAAATACCACTTCCGAGAACGCCAGAGCGGCGAATACGTTGAATTTGACCTAAGCGAACTGAGTGATGAGCTACAGTTCCCCTTTAGAGTGCAGTGCGAACAGCATGTCATGGCCGGACAGCTGGCCTCGAAGCTGGAGGCACATCCCAACGCGGAAGTGCTGTATCAGCATCGCGCCAACAGTTTTGAGCAAGATGACCTGGGCGTCACCGTCGCCTTTGAGACGCCTTATTCGATCGAGAAAATTCGCGCGCGATACGTCATCGCTGCGGACGGAGGAAACTCGATCCTGCGCAAATGGCTAGGAGTTGAGTTCGAGGGCTTTACCTACCCGGAAAAATTCCTCTGCCTGTCAACGAAGGTGGAGTTGAAAGATTACATCGAAAACTTGGTATACGTTAACTACGTAGCTGACCCCAGCGAGTGGCAAGTATTGCTGCGGGTTCCCAGCGTATGGCGGATCTTGGTTCCTGCCAGCGAAGAGGAAAGCGACGAGAGCCTGCTGTCGGATGCAAACCGTGACGAGATCTTTCAGCGACTGATCGGTCAGTCGGGGGTAACAACCGAGCATCGCACCATCTATCGGGTTCACCAACGGGTGGCCAAACGCTTTGATCACGGCCGGGTCTTTCTGGTCGGCGATGCTGCCCATCTGAACAATCCGCTAGGCGGGTTTGGCATGAACAGCGGCATTCACGATGCCTGGAACCTGCAGGAAAAAGTAGCCACCTGCCTGAAATCTGGACACGATGCAGAGCTGTTTAAACTGTTCGACAAGCAGCGCCGCACGGTCACCCATGATTTTATCCAGGCCCAGACCATGCAGAACAAAGAACTTCTGGAACACGGCGCCGCAGAGGGCCACGCCCGGCGGTTTGCCAAAATGAAAGCCATGGCCGCAAGTGATCAGTTACGCAGAGAGTACTTGCTGAGACAAAGCATGGTGAGCAGTTTGCGCGATGCTGCCGCTATCGCCTAAGGATTCGACAACCCTGGCCAGCTTTATACGGTGGCCACTAAGGACTTTTCAGACATCGGACTGTCAGACATTCGCCCTAACCGCTTAAGGGGAACCACCGCATGCGATTTTCAGTCCACACGCTTACCGCTGCCATACTATCAGCCATGTCTTTCAGCGCGTTGTCGCAAAACGCTGACAACCAGCGCAGCACCGGTCTTGAGGAGATTGTGGTAACGGCTCAGCGTCGAGAGCAGTTTATTCAAAGCACTCCCGTCGCCGTTACCGCCATCAGCGAATCCCAGATTGCTGACCTGCAAATCAATACCACTCAGGACGTCGCCAAAGCAGTCCCGAACCTTCAACTGATTCCGGTGACGGCCAATCCCTCCACCTTTCAGGTTGGACTTCGCGGAGGTTCTGAACAAACCGGCGGACTAATTGTGTCTGAGCCGGTGGTTGGCATTTACGTCGACGACGTCTACCGAGCGCGGCTGCAGGGAGCCAACGCTCAGCTGACGGATGTAGAACGCATTGAGGTGCTGCGCGGGCCTCAGGGTACTTTGTACGGTCGAAACAGCTTTTCTGGCGCCATAAAAGTTGTCACCCGAACACCCAGCGCAGATGACAGCTGGATGAATTTTTCCGTCGGCGGCGGCAGCTTCGACGAAACGTTCATTCGCGGTTCAGTGGGCGGCGGCTTAAGCGAAGAGTTGGGCGCGTCCATTGCCTTTTTATATAGAGACCAATCGGACGGCTGGATATTCAACCGAGCCCAGGGGCGCGACATTGGCGCTGAGGAGAACCTAGCCTTGCGAGCCAAATTGGCTTGGTCCAATGACCAATGGCGCGTTGTTGGCTCCATTGACTATGGCGACGACAGCAACGATGGCTATATTCCGACCTTGATCAGCTACACCGACGGCTCGCCGGGCGCGGGATTTGCAGACCGCCGCAGCACAAGCCAAACCACCACCATTCCGGGCTTTGATGAGTACGTCAATCAAACCCCCATCGACAGCCGAGGCGAAACGGAACAATGGGGTGTGTCATTGGACATCTCCCGAGATTTTGACACGATGACGTTTCGCTCCATCACCAGCTATAGAGACCTGGACGATCTGTTTCGGTGGGATTTAACCGGTGGATTCCAAGTCGGCCCGGACACATTCTTACCCGGGTTTGATCGTCAGTCAGACGCCACAGCCGATCAATTCACTCAGGAATTCCAACTCCAGGGCAGCGCCATGGACGGTCAGATGGACTGGATTGCGGGGCTCTACTACTTCACCGAATCGGGTCAGCAGGTATTTACTGACGGCGGTATTTTCTTCACCGCAGTCACTGGTTCACCGTTTATTCCGCTGCCGGCTTTTCGCCAAAACATCGACAGTGACAGTATCGCCCTGTTCACCCAGGCAACCTATGACCTGTCCGATCAGCTCAGCATTACCGGCGGGCTGCGGTTCACTCAGGACAACAAGAAATTTGAAGCGTTGATCGATTCACCGGTGAATTTGGCGGTGAACTTGGATGAAGACTTTGATGCGTGGACACCCAAGCTGGGCCTTGAATACACGTTTTCCGACGATCTGTTTGGCTATGTCTCCGTGTCTCGCGGATTCAAGGCCGGTGGCTTTAACGGCCTGACCCGAGACCCTGCGGTGTTGAACGTGCCCTACGATCCGCAGTTTTCCTGGTCCTATGAAGCCGGCATCAAAGCCGATTGGTTTGATGGCCTGCTGCGCACCAATGCCACCGTGTTTCTGAATCAGCTAGAAGACCTGCAGCAGGTGGCCTCAGCCCAAGGCGGCGCGTTTCCGGTGCAAAACGTGGGTGATGCCGATATCACGGGTCTTGAGCTTGAGATCAGCGCAGCCCCGATGGAAGGCCTGAATCTGTTTGCCAACATAGGTCTGATGGACGATGACTATGGATCCCTTCGAGCGGGCGCCGCCGCCGCCACGTCAGGTGCGGTGGGGCTGCCATTGGTCGCCGACTGGACGGCCCAGATTGGCGCAATGTACGAAACGCCCATCAGCGAAAAATGGTGGCTGAGAGTGGGCGCGGACTACCGGGCTATTGACGACTACTTCGTCAACGTCCAAAACAATTTGGAGATTGATGGCTACGGCAGACTGGACGCCTTTGTCGCCTTTCGCTCCAGCGATGAGAAATGGGAGTTAGCCCTTCAGGGGCGCAACCTGACCGACGACGCCTCCTATGTATCTGGCGCCCTGATCGACGCCCTGACAATGCTCAGACCTCGCACCTACTCCGTCACCCTCAGCTATCGACAGCCATAATGAGGGACTGATCAACAGCCTGCCAAACATCTGTTGCGGATGATAATCATTCGTATTAAAGTGGTGCTTTCAAACTCATGAGCGGCGCGCCTATGCACTTGCCACGAAGAGGTCATTCACTGTCCTTACAACATCGCTTACTGCTCTGGAGCGGTGGTTCTGTCACAACCTTATTGCTGTACGCCTGGTCGTGGACATGGGTGCTGTAACTGCCATTGGATGGCCGGCGCGTACTGCCACCTGCCTCTACCAGGTGATAGATAACCTGTGCTATACAAGAGTCCGGTATTGATCGATTAGGACGTTTTGTGTCGGACAAACGCATAGAACTGGAACAGGCCGCTACCGCTGCTGTGCAGCGGTCCGGTCTACAAAACCTCAGCTTTCGCACCCTGGCCGACCACGTTGGGGTGAAGTCATCCAGCGTGCACTACTACTTCCCAGAGAAATCCGATCTTGCCAAAGCGCTGATTACTAACTACACCGAAGCGCTGAACCAGAAGGTCAAAGCGGTTGACCAGCAGTCCGTTAGTCTGCGCAAAAAGCTCGAAGGACTGGTCACTATTTTTGCCCAAGTTATTGAGGCCGATAATTTCTGCCTTTGCGGCATGATGGCGGCAGAAGTGGCCACCTTAACCGATGAAAACCGGCAACTGCTCGCCCAATTTTTTACGACCATGGAAGACTGGCTATGCGCAGCACTGGTCAAAGATCAACACCAGGTCAACAGCCCCATGCATCCCCGCAGCCTCGCTCGACTGATTATTTCTGGATTGGAGGGCGCAATATTGCTGGATCGCGTTGACGGCGGCTGCGAGCGCCTCAACGCCCAGCGTGAGATGCTCCATCACCTGGTAAACGACGCCTAGCTGGTGCGAGTTGACAAGCGATGGCTGTTTCAATAATTTACCTATCTATCGGTTGATAGATTCCGCAACGAGATACCTTCTAATATGGAAATCAACGCCGACTTTAACCAGCGTGTGGTTGTGCACAGCGAACAATTACCCTGGGTGGATTCGCCGATGCCCGGCGTTCAGCGTCGCATGCTTGACCGTGTCGGCGATGAGGTTGCACGAGCCACCAGCATTGTTCGGTATGCACCCGGCAGCCTTTTTTCGCCCCACGTTCATAGCGGCGGCGAAGAATTTGTCGTACTTGATGGGGTGTTTTCCGACGAGCATGGAGATTTCCCGGCGGGAACCTATGTGAGAAACCCGCCGCAGTCCAAACATACCCCAGGCTCTCACCCCGGCTGCATTATCTTCGTCAAACTCTGGCAGTTTGCCCCTGACGACCGGACACCGGTTATTGCCAATTTGGCAAAACTGGGCAGCGTCGAGGATGCGTCGCGGCCGGGAGTATCGGTATCAACGCTTTTTGAAGATCACCGGGAACAGGTGAGAATGGAACTGTGGCGGCCCGGCGCAACGGTGTCCATTAACGCAGACCTCGGCGCGGAAATTTTGGTGTTGGGCGGCGAGTACGCTGAGAGCGGTGACACTCTAGTCAAGCATAGCTGGACTCGCATCCCGGTTGGGGCAACATTCAGCGCCAGCGCCGGACCGCAGGGTGCACGTGTGTGGATTAAAACAGGGGGAGTTCGTTTTACCGAGCCACCAACGGCTGTCTGATGGCGATAACCTCTGGATAGACCCAACCGCGGCTATGGCGCCGGTTCAATGGCTGGATGCGTTCCCCGCCCCGGCAGGAATTCGAATGTCGTCCACCAGGGCCTGCACGGATTGCGGCGGCGGCGCTGACAGCCGACTGACCACGGTCGCCACTAGAAAATTCAACGCCATGCCGACAGCACCGATACCCTCGGGCGATATGCCCAGGAACCAATGCTCTGCGGTATTGATGCCCATTGGGTCGATAAACACACCCTTAAAATAGATGATGTAGCCGGCAGTAAAGACCAGCCCAACCAGCATCCCGGCGATAGCGCCTTCTCGATTGATTCGTTTGCTGAATATCCCCATCAAGATGACAGGGAACAACGACGCGGCCGCCAATCCAAACGCGAACGCCACCACCTGGCTGACAAAACCTGGCGGATAAAAACCCAGGTAGCCTGCGATGCACACAGCAACTCCCGCAGCGATTCGACCGATCAAAAGCTCCCGGCGATCAGATAGCGCCGGCGCAATCATGCCCTTCACCAAGTCATGGGAAATACTGGAAGAGATCACCAGCAATAACCCGGCTGCCGTTGACAACGCAGCCGCGATGCCGCCTGCCGCCACCAGCGCAATAACCCAGTTGGGTAACCCGGCAATTTCCGGATTGGCCAACACCATGATGTCGCGATCGACGCTGAGCTCGTTACCCTGCCAGCCGTAACTCTCTGCAGTGGGCGCAAACTCCGGATTGGCATCGTTGTAATACTGAATCCGCCCATCGCCGTTTTTGTCGTTAAACTTCAGCAGCCCGGTCTTTTCCCAGGTCTTAAACCACTGGGGTCTCTCCTCGTAAGCCAAGTTCGCCTCGGGTTGACCAATCGTACCGGGCTGAACAGTATCAATGAGATTGAGACGAGCCATCGAACCCACCGCCGGCGCAACGGTATACAAAATGGCAATGAAACCCAGCGCCCAAAAAGCCGACCGGCGCGCGTCCCGTACTTTGGGAACGGTAAAAAACCGAACAATCACATGGGGCAAACCCGCGGTGCCCACCATCAACGCCAAAGTGATAGCAAAAATATCCACGGTGGATTTGTTGCCCAGGGTATAGGCGTTAAACCCCAGCTCCTGCACAACCTGGTCGAGTTTCACCAGCAGCGAAACCCCCTCCCCGCTGAGTTCGCTGCCAAAGGCGAGCTGGGGTACCGGGTTGCCCGTCATCTGAAAGGAAATAAACACCGCTGGTACGGTGTAGGCGAAGATCAGCACACAATACTGGGCAACCTGGGTATAGGTAATGCCTTTCATCCCTCCAAGCACCGCGTAGAAAAACACCACGCCCATGCCAATGAGCAATCCTGTCAGTAGGTCTACTTCCAAAAACCGGGAAAACACAATACCCACGCCACGCATTTGGCCAGCAACATAAGTAAAGGAAATAAATATCAGGCACAGCACCGCAACCACTCTGGCGGCATTTGAGTAATAGCGCTCACCAATAAATTCTGGAACTGTAAACTTGCCGAATTTGCGCAAATAAGGTGCCAGCAGCAGGGCCAGCAGCACATACCCGCCGGTCCAGCCCATCAGGTATACCGACCCCCCGTAGCCAAGGAACGAAATCAGTCCAGCCATGGAAATAAACGACGCGGCTGACATCCAATCCGCCGCCGTGGCCATGCCGTTGGCCACCGGGTGCACCCCTTTGCCGGCGACGTAAAAGTCTCGGGTTGATCCCGCACGCGAGGCAATGGCAATACCGATATAAAGCAGAAAACTGGCCCCTACCGCGATGTAGGTCATGGTTTGTAGTGACATCGGATAACTACTCTTCGAATACGCCAAACTGGCGATCTAGACGGTTCATTTGCCGAGCGTAAATGCCAATCAACGCCAGAAAGACAAAGATCGACCCCTGTTGAGCCCACCAGAATCCGAGCTTAAAACCAAAAAACTCGATGCTATCCAGCGCTTCCTTAAATAAGATACCGAAGCCATAGGACACGACAAACCATACCGCCAGCAGAGTGAGCACCAGTTTGATATTGGCTTTCCAGTAAGCCTGCCGTTGGGCATCTTGCATAGGTATTCCTTGAATTTTACTCAGGTCGCCAGACTACTTGTCCAGGTAGCGATGCAGCCAATGATTCACTTCATTGTGCCATTGAACCGAGTTGCTGGGTTTTAGCACCCAATGGTTTTCATCGGGAAAGTACAAAAAACGACTGTCTATCCCCTGCCGTTGCAACGCGGTAAACGCGGCAATTCCCTGGGTCACCGGCACCCGGTAATCCAGTTCGCCGTGCACCACCAGCATGGGCGTCTTCCAGCGGGACACATAATTTACCGGGTTGTGCTTCTCGTAGTTTTCCGGCTCGGCAAACTGAGGGCCACCGTTTTCCCATTCAGGAAACCAGAGTTCTTCGGTGGTGTAATACATGCTGCGGGTGTCAAACACGCCATCGTGGTTCACCAGACAATCAAATCGGTCTGGCCAGTTGCCGGCGATCCAGTTGATCATGTATCCGCCGTAAGAGGCTCCCAACGCGCAAACCCGGTCGCCGTCCAGAAAGCTGTACTGCTTCAATGCTGAGGCCAGCCCTAACTGGAGATCCACTAAAGGCGCGCCACCCCAATCGCCGGAAATGGCGTCAGTAAATGCCTGGCCGTAACCGGTGGACCCGTGAAAATCGATAAACACCGCGGCGAACCCCTGTCCGGCATAGGTTTGGGGATTCCATCGGTAGTGAAAGTGGTTGCTGAAGCTACCTTGGGGCCCACCGTGAATCAAAAACGCTATAGGGTATTGCTGGCCTGTTTTGAATCCCGCAGGTTTCACCACATAGCCGTAGACTTGATCGCCGCCGGCACCTTTGAAGGAAAACTGTTCAAAGTCTCCGAGTTCCACGCCCTTCAATTCCGACGCCGAGAACTGCGTTAATTGGCGAACCTCGCCACCTGCCAGAGGCAACGCAAATAGTTCGCTGGGGCGTTTCAAATCGTCTTTCGCAAAAATAATGTGAGTTGAGCTCACGTCCAACGCACTGACATATCCTTCAGCCACCCGCTTTTTTGCTTGCCCGTCGTCCAGGTCTATCTGCCACAGCGTCTTATGCCCCAGGTCCTGGGCGTTAACGAATAATGACCGGCCATCCGGTGAGAACACTATTGACGAGGGTGAACGATCCCAATCCGAGGCCAAGGTTCGAGTTTTTCCCGAGCGCAGATCCCGCAGTTTGATCTGAAATCGGTCGGCTTCAAACCCTGGTCTGCTCATCGCCAGCCAGGCCAGTGATTTGCCGTCTGGGCTCAGCACAGGCTGCGTATCCCAGGCGCGATTGTCCCGGGTCAGGTTGTTGGCTTTTCCATCGCCATTGATCAGCGCAGAATAAAGATCAAAGTTGGTGGACGTTGGTTCCTCGGCATTGCGAAGGCGCGCAGCAAAATACACCGTTGTGCCGTCTGGCGAAATGGCATATTCCTCTTTACCACCCCAAACCCGGGACGGAACGTCTGCGTTAACCTTGTTAGTTAACGCCGTTGGCTGAGCCGCTTCGGCAACGCCGTCAATGAGTTTTAACGCAAACAGCTCGGAACGTTTCTCACTCAGCCAATGGTCCCAATGGCGCATGAACAGCTGCGAGTAGGCCGCCCCGGAGGTTGTGCTTTCGTCTAAGGATTGCTGCCGAACTACGCTGCACGCAAAGGTCTCGCAATCGGGAAACACCTGGGCGGAAAAAATTAAAGTGGCATTATCGGGACTCAGGCGAAACGTTGTGACGTCCACTGCAAGGTTGGTCACCGCGCGGGCTTCGCCACCGTCAATAGGAATCTGCCAAACCTGAGATCCACCCGCGCGGTTTGAGAGAAAGAAAATCTTGCGACCATCAGCAGACCACACCGGATCGGTGTCGTTGGCCTGGTGTGAGGTTAGCTGCCGCAGCTGACCGGTATGGACACTGGCTAGCCACAGATCATAACGCCCCTTATTAGCAGTCATGTCGGTAGTACGAAGAGTAAACACCACCTGAGTGCCATCGGGTGAAATGCCAGGCGCGCCTACCCGACTCAGAGCCACCAGGTGATCGGCGGTAAAGGGTTCTGCCAACGCCGAGGACATGGCCCCTAACAAAAGCACCAGACTAATACTGATCTGCCGCAGCCACGACTTTTTCATCTCTTACTCCGCCCTGTATTCCGATGGCGCTAACCCTACCACCTGGCAGCAAAAAAAGCTGGCGCAAGCGGTTGCCGCCAAACTGTGTTCCCGCACTGAAATGCGAACCTCAATCTGTGCTAAGTTCGGCCCTCAATTGATCAAGAGGCAGCGGTTTTGAATCATAAATTTGTAACGTCCGCGTTAATGGTGAGCATATTGGCTGGAACTTGCCAGGTTGAAGCCCAGGTAGAAAACCTGCGAATCAGCGAAGTGAATCCGGAGACCCGCGAGGTGGAAGTCACCAACCTCGGACCCGCCTTCAGTCCCACAACCGCCCACCCGTTCTGCCATCGCTTTTCCTACGGCAATCTGATCAATAGCAGTGTGAACTTTGAACAAAACGGGCGCGAGACGTTCAACTTGGTTGGGCTTAGTGACGAGTTTAGTGACCTGTGGATTTATACCTCCAGCCCCTTCAGCAACGCCGACAATATTGTTCAGGGCCTGCAGTACGGCCGCGGCAGTATTGGTCGCGCCGCGCTGGCCAGCGGGGTAGACAAATGGTCCGGCGCAGAGAGCTTCACGCCCACACCGCCTATGGGCATGACCCTGTCCTGGGATGGCTTCGGCAACACCGCCTTCGACTGGTATGTGGATGAAACTCCGTCCCTAGGCAGCGCCGACACATCCCCTTTTGGCACTGTGCCCGCTAGCACAAAGTTTCCCGTTGGGGTGCAGGACTTCGAATCTTTGCTGCTCGGCGACCCGGTCTCAGTCATCGAGAACTGGCCGGTAGTGGATTCAAGTCCAGCTGGCGCGTTCACCGTTCGAGCGGTGGGCGACGTGTTGGGCGAAACCACACCCCGACCCACAACGACCCAATGGCTGCGAATTCACGATGCCGATCCCGGGGACGTGGAAAATCGCTTTTACGGCCCGACGATAACCGCACTGGTTGAGTCAGATTATTCCTGGCGCTTTTTTGTTGCGGCAGAGCAGGCGCCTCCGGCCAGCGGCGATAATTACCCCCGTTATACGATTCAACATGCCACCGCCGGCTTTGCCAATGCCTGGGGCGTTGAGTATCGCAACGATGGCATTTACCTGATCGTGACTGGCGTTGGTGGCACCCCGGCGGAAGTGCGGATGAAAGCCTCGACCTACCCAGACGACCTGGGCGTCTGGCAAGACATTTCGATATCAGTAGATTTTGACGCCGCTACGGTGTCAGCCACCATTGACGCAGAACCTCAGGTATCCCTACCGATTAACCTGGATGCCAGTGCAGACCCTGCGGCGTTCCGCTTTTGTTACCGCGGAGAGGGCATAGGCAATGTGGGCACTTTTCTGTTAGACGATGTGTCGGTTGTGGTCATCGATACAGAGACGTTGTTCAGCAACGGCTTCGAGGAATAAAAACCAAGCTCGGACGGCTGGTGGATCAACAAAGCTACCGCACTCAGCTGGAGTTTAGTTTAGGCACGCCGTTTGTTGACGGCAATCAAATACGCCTTTTGCACAATGGCGATGAGATCTTCCCGCAAATGCTGGGGGCCATAGAGAGCGCCAGCGAGCATGTAGATTTCGCAACGTTTGTCTACTGGCAGGGTGACGTCGCTGAACGTTTTGCGAGGGTCCTGGCAGGTCAGGCGAAGGCCGGCGTTCGCGTTCGAGTGTTGCTGGATGCCGTTGGCTCTCGCCCTATGCAATCGGCTTGGGTTGATCAGATGCGTGCTGCCGGTGTAGAGGTTCGTTTTTTCAGACCGCTGAGCACCTGGCGTTTCTGGCGCATGGACAAACGCACCCATCGCAAACTATTGGTATGCGACAGCAACGTTGGATTTACCGGCGGGGTGGGTATTGGCGAGGAGTGGGAAGGCAACGCGGCGAACCCCGATGAATGGCGGGAAACTCACTGTCAAGTTAACGGCCCTGCGGTACGCAGCCTGCAGGCCGCGTTTTCTGACAATTGGAACGAAGCCGGGCAATGGCAGTGGATGGGCGACCGTCGTGGCGCCAAAGCGTTGCCGTCGGGCATACCTGTCCAGATCATTCGTGCCTCCACCACCATTGGTTGGACCCAAACAGCAACCCTCTTGCGCTCACTGGTATCGATCGCCCGCCATTCGCTAAAAATTACTACGCCGTATTTCGTTCCGGATAATGTCTTGATGCAGCTACTGGCGAAGGCCGTTGAGCGAGGTGTTGATGTGCAGGTGCTGACAGCAGGCAAACATCATGATTCAAAAATTTCCCAGCTAGCCTCCCACCCATGTATCGAGCAGGTGCTGAGCTCTGGCGTTCGGGTGCTGCGTTATCAGAAGACCATGCTGCATGCCAAAACACTGGTGGTCGATGGCGTTGTCAGCTGTATTGGGTCTGCCAACTGGAACCGCCGCTCGCTAGGCAAAGACGAAGAATGTTGCGCGGTGGCGCTATGTGCGGATGTTGCCGCAACCCTTGAGAGTCGCTTTGAGCAAGACTGCCAGGAGGCCGAATCCCTGGACCACCAGACCTGGAAGAAGCGCCCGGTCTGGACTCGAATGAAAGAAACTGCGGCAGGCTGGGTGTCAGAGCAAACCTAACCCGCAACACCGGGAGAGGCTAGTATTGTGTCCTTGCCTGCTCAAGCTGTTGACGCAGGATAGCTTTGAGGTCCTCCGGCAGCCGGGCATTGTCCACCCAGTCGTCGGCCACAAAATCCCCCAGGCTTGTTAGTGTCCACAGTCGCTGCTGATAGGCGCTTAGACGACTGTTTGGGTCGTCAATTTCAATAATCAGTTTGCTGGCGTCTTTTGCCGGCATCTGGGCCACTGATAGAAAGCTCAGCAAGGCGCGATCTGCCTGTTCGGACTCGGCCAAACGCAGGGACCACTTCTTTGCGGCTTTCTGATCCTGCCGGGTCCAACTACCCACCAGAGAGTCTAAAAAGTTCAGATTCCTTTCATCATCATCGAGACGGTGCCACCATTTACCGACAGCCACGGGGTCAACCCGGGCCCAGGCATCCACCACTTGAAAACGCGCTCCGTCTCGCTGCTCCGGATCTTCAATCCGGCCCAGAGTTTTCAACGCTTTTTTTGGGTCGCTCGCAACAAAGTGGGTTGCCACCTGGCCAACCCAGTGTCCGTAGTTTGAGTCATTCTGGTATTGCTCCAGCCAGGCTAGTGCTTCGTCAGGGTTGATCTGGGCATGCAGTTGAGAAACGCTGGGAATCCACTGAGAGCGTTCCTGGGGTGTCAGGTCGTCCGTATAGGCAAGCGCCAACTCAATATCGGTATTAGCCAGTTGCCATGCCATATTGCCAATAGCTTGATGACGTTCTTCCGGAAGCAGCGATGTCACCCACTCCATGGCCATTACCGGGTCGTTCTGTATCCACTGCTGACTAATAGTGGATACCGCACTGCGTCTAGCCTCACCTGTTGGAAGTTGATCCAATTGGGCGATCGCACCATCAATGTCGGTTCGGGCCTGGGTGCCAATCAGCTGGGTGATCAGGTTGACCTGGCGTTCCCCCGTCGGCAGATCGGTGGCCAGCTGCATTGCCCGCTCTGGGTCGCTGACCACCAGCGCTGTTACCGCCGACTCCCACAGAGAATAGGACTGATTAACATTGCCTCGATTTTTCTCCCAGCGCTCGGCGAAGGCCAATCCTGCATCGGGGTCTGACTGCATCAGCATCGGGATTAACGACATGCCCATCGAAGCGCCTTCTTGAAGGCTGATATCCGTCGTTGCCTCCAGCGCAATGCTGGCCGCCACCGGGTCGTTTTTTGCCCAGGTGTGGAAAAGACCGGTCAGCGCGTTGGTGCGCAAACTGGACTTGGGCAAGTCCATGGCCACCGCCAGCGCCCTGGCAGGATTGCTGATCACCATGGCACTAATGGCCTGAGACATCACGCTCTGCTTTACCGAGTGACTCTCGCCTGCCACCAGGGCAATGGCTCGATCCGGCTCCTGTTGGGCCACCACGTTGAAAATCACAAAGCGAAAGGCTGTGCGCTCTTGCCCTTTCGGCATGGACTGGGAAAAAGCCAGCGCCGCTGCACTGTCCCTCTTAGCCCATACATTGGCAATCCACTGCAGCGCGTTCGCCCGCGCCTCACGATTGGTTAACCCCATTGCCGAGCGAACCGCCGCTTCAGGTTCTGTTCTTGCCCGTGCCGCCAGCGCCTGGGGACTGATGGACGCAACAGACTCGCCCAACTGCTGGGCGATCCTCTCCAGTTGCTGCGGCTCAGCGCTTGCGTTGGCCCGCATGATGGCGCGCTTGGCGGTGCGTTGGTCCTCTGGATTGGGCAGTGCGTCCACCCTGGCGATGGCCGTATCCATATCGGCTTTCGCCCAGCTGCTAAACATGGGGTAAAGGATGTTGCTATTGCCCTGCAGGCCGAGAGCGTAATAGTCGTCCAATGCAGCCTGGGGATTGAGATCGCTGTAACGCATAAACAGAATCGACAAGGCGGCGCTGCGTTCACCCTCTACAGCGATGTCCATGGCGTTTTCGATATACCCCTTAAGGGTTGCAAGGTCGGCCTGCTGAGTAATCGTATAGAGCGCCGCCGTCTGCTCAAAATCCGTCGGCAGACTCAACAGTTCAAGCGGCGTCATGCCGGCATAGGCTTCAGAGCAAGCGGAGGGCAATACCTGAGGTGATTCCTTAGGCAGAATTGGTTGCGAAACACCGCGAGTTAATGGCGCTGCCAAGGGGGCTTTTGGACACTGCATCGAACGTTCGTCCGACACGGCAGCACCCTGCTCAAGCGGCAGTGAAAGGGATTGTTGACCCAGGTTTTTGCCGACCAGGAACGCCAGCACACTGCTGGCAACGAGGATTGACATCGCAGCCCATTTATTCATTTCTATAGTCCTTCAACGCGGTCTTCTGACTGGATCTTGGCGCAGTGAGGCGGCACCAACTCAAATTCCTTGAGCATCTCGTATTCGCCCAAGCGCTCAAGCTGTTGAAAATATCCGACCCTATCGTTTTCGGCGTATTGACCCATTTCCGTCGTGTTCAGTCTCACCTCCTGTTGCCGACGCGCTCTATAGATTGCACGACGCAGGTCAAACCGGGCGTCGGCCGTTCGACGTTTCAAAATTTCCCGTTGAATGGCCAGCGAGAGTTTTACCTCTAACAAGTCTGCACCGGGCAACACCAGCGCGTCGGCGGCGCTCAAACAGGCTCGCTGTGCGTCAAGGGCCTGTGTATCACTGCAGTAGCGCGCAATGGTGAAATTTCGCCGATCGATCGCTAAGGCGCGCATTATTGCGGTTGTTACCAAAGCCATTTCCCTGATGCCTTCGGGCTCGCCGTCTATCGGCCCGGGCAGGTGTTTGGACGACACTTCAGCCTGCCGGTTAACTGTCAGTCCGAAAGGCGTTGTGTGTTTACGGGCGCTTTGCGCATCCCGCATGGCTTGCTCGGCCTGGGCATAATCGTTCACCATCAACGTCAATTCGGCCACCGCTAAATATCCTGCGGCATCTTCAGCGTGGTGGTCGCGCAAGGTTTCAGCATAGGAAATTGCACAATCGTGGATAGCCGGGTCGTTATCTTCATGAACTTTTTTGCACAATAAGATCCCCCAGTGTCCGTGGCCGATGTCCTCAGGATGGGTTTGTATCAGCTCGTCCACCACCAACAGGGCTCGCTCAAAATCCGTAGCCGATGGCTGAATGACCGTACAGTCCCCATCATAGGAACACGGCTGCTGCACTTTCGTGCTGATTAACGTCAATGCCAGGGTTAGCTGGGCTTCTGGCGATAGGTCGTTTGCGAGGCTTTCTTGGTAAGGTTTAGCGTTGAGCAAGGCCTCATAACGGGTAGCATATGGAAGGTGGATCTGAAACCATTCTTCATCCCGGACCTTGCCCGCAATGCGCAATTCCGTCGCCGGAGTTTCACAGCCAGGTTCTGAACTCATTACAGAAAATGGCATGAGTAAACCCATCAGCGCGAGTCCGAAAAACTTGCGAGGCAATAACCCCAGCAAACGTTGGAACAACAGTCGCTCCGAATGGTTAAACGGGCTTTTTTTCATATATGTAAAATACCACACTCTTCATCCGTCAAATAACGGGTGACCGGGCAAAAAGGGGCTTTGCTGAGACATTTTCATGACGTTCGGCGAAAGTACGTCAAAGGTTCTACGGTTGCTTTTTTTTCCCTTCCCGAATGGACCGCCAGCGCTCCAGGCGAGCCCGAATGTCTTTTTCCCGCCCGGCGTCACCAGGGGAGTAGAAGGTTTGGCGCGCCATGCCGTCGGGAAAGTAGTTTTGGCCCGAAAACCCCTGGGCCGAGTCGTGATCGTACTCATAACCAGCGCCATACCCCTGGGATTTCATCAGCTCGGTGGGGGCGTTTAATATATGCGCCGGCGGGGCCATCGAGCCGGTCTTTTTCGCCGTACTCATGGCGTCGTTGAAGGCCTTGTACACGGCGTTGGACTTGGGCGCCGTGGCCAGATGAACCGCGGCATGGGCGATGGCCAACTCACCTTCTGGCGAACCCAGCAAACGATAGGTTTGCGTCGCCTCGTTGGCCAGCATCAGCCCCAGTGGATCGGCCAACCCGATATCCTCGCTGGCCATTCGCACCAGCCGGCGAGCAATGTACAGCGGGTCTTCCCCACCGGTGAGCATTCGCGCCAGCCAATACAAGGTGGCGTCAGGGTCGGAGCCGCGAATGGATTTGTGCAGCGCCGAAATCAGATTGAAATGCTCATCGCGATTTTTGTCATAGCTCGGCGCGCGCTTTTGTAACATAGCGGCCAGCCCTGCCTCATCGAGCGGGTCATCGCCAGCGATTGCCAGCAACTCTTCGGCCAGATTCAGCAAATACCGGCCATCCCCGTCGGCCATGGCGCATAACATGGGCCGGGCCGATTCGGTAAGCGGTAGCGTTTTCCCGGTAACCGCCTCAGCCCGTTGCAAGAGGGACTCCAGCGCCCGATCATCCAACCTTTTGAGCACAAAAACCTGGGCCCGGGACAGCAATGCGCCATTTAATTCGAACGATGGATTTTCGGTGGTGGCACCAATTAAGGTAATAACGCCGCTTTCCACATAAGGCAAAAAGCTGTCCTGCTGGCTGCGATTGAAGCGGTGTATTTCGTCCACAAAAATTAGCGTGCCACGGCCCGTGTCGCGACGGGTCTGGGCAGCAGCAAACACCTTGCGAAGATCCGCCACGCCAGAAAATACAGCAGATAACGAATCAAAGTGCAGGTCTGCATGCTGAGCCAAAAGGCGCGCCAGGGTAGTCTTTCCGACTCCAGGGGGTCCCCACAAGATCAGCGAGGATATTCGCCCGCTGGCAGTCATCCGGGCCAACGGCGCGCCCTCACCCAGCAAATGATTCTGACCCACAACCTCAGCCAGCGTAGCGGGCCGCAATTGCTCGGCTAGGGGTGGCGGCGGCGCGTCGTCTTGCACGCCCGTGTCGAACAGATCAGTCAACCGCTAGTCCGTGTGCTTCAGCTGTTCGCGAATGTGGGTTTCGATGGCGCTGCTGCGCAGCCCCGCTGCCCGACCCACCCGAAAGGCTTCGTCAACGGGTACGCCCTGGCGGGTTACCAGATAATTGGCTAACCAGCCGCCGACCCGGTTGCCGCTGGCGCAATGCACCAAAACCTTCTCTGACCCTGCGGCTTGCGCAAGGTCATCCAGCAACGCCAAATTCTCGGGCGTAAATCCGGTAGCGCCGGCTATGGGAACATGGTGATAGGAAAGGCCTAATTCCTCGGCTACGGATTGTTCATCAAAGCGCATTTCGCCCTGGGTCCGAAGGTTAATGACGACCGAAACTCCCGCCGCTTTCGCCGCAGCCAGCGCCTGGGAGTCCGGCTGCCCCGCTAAATACAGGTTCTCATACACCATGACCCCGGACAGCTCGGCAAAACTCTCCGGGCCGGTAACGGGCGATGCTGGTGACGCTAGAGCCAAGCCTGGCATGATCGTGAACAGCAAAGCTAAAAGTGGCTTCATTGATTTGCCTCTCTTCGAATTCTTCAATCCGCGAATTTACCAGAATCCGGCGCTTCACGACGGACCCAGTGGCAACGGCAAGAGACAGACCACTGTCCCTGTTATCCGCAGGATTGATCACGTACCGTAGATGCCCTGAATCAACTGCGGATGGACCACCACATCATGGACAAATATCGGGTTAGCGCGGCAGAAATACAGGCCTTTGAGGGAATTTCTAAAACCCACTTCTTAAACAGTGGCGCTAAAAGGGTCAACAAGTCACTGGGAGATCTAACAGGCCTGACTCAGATTGGTTTTCACGTGGTGGAAGTTCAGCCTGGCGATGAATCAACGGAAATGCATCGCCATTACCACGAAGAGGAATGCGTCTACATCTTGTCCGGTACCGCCCAGGCCTTCATTGATGACGAAGTTCTGGAGGTAGGTCCGGGGGATTTTCTGGGGTATCGCGCAGGTGGAGCGTCCCACAAACTACGAAATTCGGGCAATGAGGTGCTGCGATGCATTGTGGTTGGTCAACGCCTGGATCACGACGTGGCGGACTATACGCTGAAGAAAAAACGCCTGTTCCGCAATCAAGATTTGCCCTGGAGCCTGACCGACCTGGACTCCCTTGAACACCCCAACGCGGGCCAGAAACGCTAAGCCATCATGGATTGGCTAATTCAACTTGCAGACCTGGCTCAGCAGAAACCTGTTCTGGCCAGCCTTCTTTATGTGTTGGCGTATGCGGGCATCATGCTGCTGGGATTGCCCGGCGGAATCGCGATGTTGTTGCTCGGCGGCTTTGCTTTCGGAAACCTGACCGGGGCTGTTCTCGCGCTAGTAGGAGCGGCTCTTGCAGCAGGACTGACCTATCCGTTGGCTCGCGGGTTGCTGGGAAAAGCGTTGATTCGAAGAGCCGGCCAGGAGCGTATGGATGAGATTGGCGAGTTTGTTCGACGCCAGGGCATTATTGGGCTTCTGATCGTCAGGATGATCCCGGTTTTTCCCTTCGCGTTATTGAATGTTGGCCTGTCGGTTGCTGGCGTGCGGTGGTGGCCATTTATTACCACAACCGTTCTGGGTACGGTGCCAATCGCTGTGCTGGTCACTCGCGTAGGCGCCAAGACTCAGTCGATTGTGCAGTTTGACGAGGTTGGGCTTATCGGCGCATTGGCAAGACCCGATGTGTTTGCGCCGCTGGGGCTGGTGATTGCCCTGGCCCTGTTCGGGCTCATCTGGCGGCGGCGAGCCGCCGATTGAGTTGTCTGAATTCCCGTTAGTCGAATTCTGGTTGGACGGTGAGTTCTTCAACGGCCTCAGGCATTACTTTGCGCTTCGTGGTGGAGCCAGGAAACTGGTCCAACGAAATTCCCCGCACGGTGGGCGAATCGGACGCAGGCTCTCCCGCCTCAAGGGTCCAATCTTCCTCCGCAAAACGAAGCAAATCGCCGTGTCCCACCGGCACCGGCTCAATAAAGCGCACGCCGTTAACGTAGGTGCCGTTGGTGCTGCGATGGTCTCTCAGAAATAGACAGTTAGGGACGGTGCTGGGCGTGAATTGGGCATGGAGCCGCGAAGCTCGTTCAGAATCCAGCTGCAGATGGCAACTGGCATCCCTGCCAACGCTAAAGGGCATCTGCTCAATAACCACTCTTACGCCGTCACCGCCGACGCGCGTTAGAAACCAGCGAATTTTGTCCTCTTGTCCCATGGATCACGATCCGTGTGCAATTACTGAGACTAATGAAACCCGATTGGCGCCGGTGACGCAATTACCTGGGGCAAGACGTTACGTTCATTTACAGTCGTTTAAGGGGCTGATTTGCGGCAAGCGATGGCGAAACAACCGACACGCGGATTTTCAGTCGGATCACCGAGGAGTTTCTGAAATGTAAACTCGCTGGTGTTGTGGAAGGTCAGCTTAAATTTTTGGTTAATGATCTTTTCGATTGTTTCGGCGTCGTATTTCGGTACCTTATTGCCATCTTTGGTTTTCGTCTCCGCGTTAAGCGTCTTGTGCATCGCAATCACCTCGTCCTTCGACGCTTCAAGCTCGCAGTCGAGACGACGCAGAACGGTGAGCGGAATCATCACCCGGCGGTATTACGACGGCCGGTAAGGACCGCGGAGGAGACTGGCGATGTTCCAGATGACATCGCCCTGTTCTTTGAATACGTCGAGGTTGTTCATGCGAAGAAAGGAACCGGTTGATCGGATTGGAAGGCTGTGGTGTGGAATTTCTTGATGAGTTCGTTCTTGACCAGAATTTGGTGACTTTTCGCACGGATTCCCCGAAGAATTTGCTGAGATTCTTGGCGGCGTTTTGTCTTAGCATGCTGCAATCTATGATTTCTTGGCGCTTCTTTAATTTATTGTGGTCTTGAGCGTTCTAGTAGTCTCAGCAGTTCAGCATTAATGTAGTAATTGTATTTACCGAACTTTCTCTTGTGCAGAAAACCGGCATTCGACAGTTCGGTCAAGTATTTACTAGCCGTTAGCCGGGATACACCCAGATCGTTCTGTACGGCCTCAATCTTGGTGTACGGGTGCCGGAACAGGTTACCCAATAACTCATAGCTATAGATCTTCGGCAACGCTGTACGTATTCTGGTTTCAAAATCCTGCATGAGTGTTTGTATTCGCACAATCAGCGATGTGGTGTTTTTTGCCGTCTGCCCAACACCCTCAATCATGTAGATAAGCCAGGGCTCCCACTCCCCTGTGTCTCTCGTACTTTGTAACAACCGATAGTAAGCAGCTTTGCTCTCGATGATGTAGGCGCTGAGGTACAGCACCGGCGCATCAAGCAGTCCTTTCGCCACCAAAAACAGGCTATTCAAAATCCGGCCAGCACGGCCGTTCCCGTCATAGAATGGATGGATGCTTTCGAATTGATGGTGCGCGACAGCCATCTGTATTAACGGATCCGCTGGGTAAATTCGATCATCGTTGACGAATCGTTCCAAGTCGGTCAGCAGCATTTGTATGTCATTTGGATCTTGAGGCGGCCTGAACACCACCTCGCCAGTCGCCTGGTTCTTGATCACCGTTCCCGGCAGCTTGCGGATACCTGCATTCGACTCCATGAGCTCAGTGTGGAAATCAATGATCCGATTGATCGTTATCAGCCCGTCTTTTCGAATCTGCTGGAATCCGCTTTGAAGGGCATCAGCATAGCGGCGTACTTCCTTTGCGGCCGGATTCTTGGATTGCTTTCCGAACAAACTTGCCTGATACACCTCGTCTTGGGTGGTGAAGATGTTTTCGATCTCCGAGCTGTCTTTTGCCTCTTGTAGCAAGAGAGTGCTAACGAGAATATCCGGGTTTGGGATAATCCCGGCGATCCCCTTTAACTCTGCCAGATGACGGTGGGCACGGATCAACGCCCTCAAAACCGTTGGAGTTTCAAGGATTTCTGGGGAGGGCAATGTTGTAAGTGGGACGGTCAATTAATCATGCCGCTCAATCACCAAAGCACCTTTTTCTTCATATAAACCCCTTCATGTATAGTTTTTTAATTATTCTATGCATGTTTATGCAGCTAGTAAAGCTCCTTTACATGAAGGGGGCGGACGGAGAAGATTTGTGCCGGGACGTTTCCAGACAGTGTTATTCCCATGGCAGCAAACGAATCAGCAAGAAGACTCACGAACGCCTCCGACGCCATTGCTGGGAGAGTATTGCCGCTGGCGCGCGTGGTTCGATATTCATTGCCCGGCAACGGCAGCACCTGCCTGATTACTTTGAACAACTGATCAGGCAGGCAGGTGAGAAATAACAAAACCGTAGCTAGAAAAATACGGAGTGATCTTAAATTTGATTTCATTTGAGAAGGTCGATCAACTATCGATTTCAAACACACATTTTCATAAATGCACGGAAGGAGTCGGTAGGCTGCGGCATGTATTTCCATTGCAATTGCCATAACGGTCTCACCAAAATCACGATGCTTCCTAAAGGCATCCACATATGCACATGCGAGTCTCCCAGGTGCTTCATCGTATCGGCGCAAATTTGGAATAATTCGCTATTACCTTAAGTTGCATTTTCTTTATGTTCGATAGATCAGCGCAATAATATGGAACTCGGTACGCCGGTCGAACAGGGCGATCCAGTGACTTGAACGTCCTCTCTGTGTAAGTCTGCAGATTTCAGCACCTCTAGAACGGCCACAATCCTGCCACAACGTGGAAACTCAGCCGCTTGAGTCTTCTGCCGATCTCACCATAAGATTGCCGGCGATTGGCGGCTAATCTTGCCGGAATCGGACTAAATCACTTCTGCTTTCTTTCTCCCGAACCGGTCGATTCTTGCCGTCATCGGACTTTTTGAGAATAACGTTGCCGGATTCGGCAACTGTTGAGGACTTGCGTGATTTGTACATCCACGTGCAATAGTCGAATTTTGATCGTACATACAGTGTCCGAGAAGATTGCGACTTGAATGACCGCTTTTCCCAAATGTCGTCGCTCAAATGGCAAGATCTTTCTTATTCTTACTGACGCCAAGCGGCCATAAGCCGTCGTTCGTGGATTGGGTCATTTCCATGTAGTGCTATTTCGACGAATGTCTTCTCGCGCCTAGAAGCAGACGGTCGGCTGATCAAATGCATTGGGTGATCCGTAATGGGCGGATCGATAGTTCTAAGCGAATGTTCTTGATGATCTGCCTGAGTTAGACGGATATGAACCTGCGAGACTTTGGAAATGCAGGAAGAGGAATCGGCGAGTGCGTACCGGGCTTCAGTATTCTTGGCCAAACAAGTACGCATCCATCGCTAACGAGGCGTATGTTTCGCTGACGTGAATCCGGCGGTTTTCTTCACCTCTTTCTGTAGCGCCGATGGCACACAACAGTGGAAAGAAATGTTCTTCAGTTGGATGATTTCGAACCGCGTCAGGACAAATGCTCCGATAGTTTTCCAAATCGTCCCGCCGATCGTCTTTTACCGCCTCGAATACCCAGTCTCGAAACCGGATCACCCAGTCAGGCGCCGGATCGTCAAGATGTGACTTGAGCGCGATGGACAGGTTATGCGTCACACTGCCTGATCCAACGATCAACACACCCTCGTCGCGCAGCGGTTGAAGC
>JBGCET010000029.1:0-131479 GCA_045106555.1 Lysobacterales bacterium
CGCGCCCGGAGAATCGATGAGAACTCCAAAGCGTGCAAAGCACGCGGAGTTCGATCGGAGCGCGCAAAGCGCGGGACAAACGCGCAGGGAGCGTAGCGACTGAGCTGCTCCCAGGCCCAAAAAAAACCCGGCCAACGGCCGGGTTTTGGTAATGTTATTTCGATCTTGCTACTGGAAGGAATACCTGAACCGCAGTCCAACCTGGCGCTTATCCCTTAGCCCAACTTGAATGCCCTCTCTGGAAAAATCAAAGAAGCCACCCGGCAAGACCCTGGTGTCTAAGCCGACGTCGGCAAAGTTGTTTGCCGCAGTTGGCGCATCTTCGTCAAATAGATTAGTCGCGAACAACTCTACGCTCATGGTGTCACCGCGCAGTCCGGCTCTCAAGTTGGTATCCACCGCGGTATCCGCTTCAGCGACGTTGGCGTTACTGGCGTAATAGTTGCCCGTGTAAAACGTGTCGCCCCGCACATACCAAGTGTCGAAAGTGCCGCCGCCAGAAAAGGGCGATTCCCATGTAGCACTAAGGGAGCCCGAGAGAGGCGGAAAGCGTGGTGCTTCCTGACCTTCAACACTCACGCCTTGGCCGAAAATGTCGCCAAAGTCGCCGCTGCCGGCACCCTCGGGAAAGGAGGCAATGGTGGCATCGACGTAGCCCAAGGAGGCTTGGAATGACAGGTTTTCCGTGGCTACCCAGGCGGCGTCGATTTCTATGCCGTAGATGTCGGTCGATGCGCCGTTGGCGTTAAATGCTACGGTGATTTGGGCCAAATCCTGACTCGGGTCAGTATTGGGGACCAATTCAATGGAGCGGAAAATCTCATCGCTTCGCTCCATGAAGAATACCGCCGTGTTGACCGACAGGCGGCCATCCAGGGCTACCTGTTTCCACCCAAACTCGTAGTTCTTCAGTGACTCCTCGTCGAAAGTGATACTTGTGCCAGGCGCCACTTGTTCCAGCGCAGCGCGCTGCACATCGTCCAAGCCACCGACCTGAGGGTTGAAGCCTCCTGGCAGATTGCCTTCGCTGTAGGTGAAGTAGAACGTCGCATCATCATTGGGCTGATAGCGAGCGGTCAGCCGTGGTAGAAAGTTATCAAGGGTTGAGGGAGAGATCGCTTGCGGCAGGCCGTTATTGACGTCCTGGTCGATAATTTCGTCTTCCTGGTACCGGCCTTCCAGGGTAACCGCCCAATTGTCGTTAATTTGATAGTCCACCGATCCAAAGATACCCGTAGTTTTGGCCCCGGTAACAAATGGGTCGGAACGGAAGATATCGCCGAAGTAAATGGACGGGCCGAAGAAGCTGGCGGTGCCGTTAGCGGCGCGAATCTCAATATCGACGTAACTCAAACCTACGGTCCAGTTCAATCGATCGTCCATTGCCAGGCCGTTGAGGCGGGTTTCAAATGACAGGTCATCAATTTCCTGGGCAATAAAACTCTGGAAAGAGTTGCCGGGTCTTAAGTCAAAGTCAGACCAGTATCCATACTGCTCCTCGTTGTATCCCGCGAGAACTTGCCAGTCGATGCTGTCGGTTACGGCGAAATTGGTCCGAACGCTAAAACGCAATTCGTCCAGGTTGAGGCCAAATCCGTCAGTATTCAGCGGGTTGTACTTAAAGTCATTAATGGCATCGGTTATCGCGTAGCGGCCATCGGCTACGAGTCCCTGGCGAAATCGCTCGACGGCCGAGAAGCCGGAGGTCAGGCCGACGTTGTCGTCTGCCGGGGAACGGATTGTGCCGCGAAATACTGACTCGGTGCGAAGGCCCGCCACGTTGTCGGCACGAGGGACGGGGAAGACGGAGTCATTGATGTCGCCGATGCCGTTGTTGAGGGCAAATCCACCAAAGTTGTGGTCGGCGACGCCAGCGGTGCCAACCGCTGCGGGGGCGCCATCTTCAATCTCTCGATAAGACGCACGGGCCCGCAAGGAGAATCGATCGGTGGGTTCGAACATCAGGGAGGCGTTGACCGCCCACTGAGCTTCATCCCCCAAAGTTTGTCCGTCAACCGCGTTATTGTCGTAGTGCCCATCATTACTTTCCACCATCGCACCCAAGCGATAGCTCAGAGTATCGGAGATGGGGCCCTCAACGCCTACAGCGCCGCGAAACTCGCCGCGAGTAGCGGATTGAAGATCCAGATCAACGGAGAATTCGTCGGCCGGGTCTTTGGTTACATAGTTTATAGCGCCGGCAAAGGTGTTGCGTCCGAATAATGCCGACTGTGGCCCTTTGATGACTTCAACCCGCTCCAGTTCGTTAATGCCGACAGTTTGAATTCCGCCCGACATGTAAATGCCATCGAGAAACACCGTGGCTGTTTGTTGCAACCGATTACCGGTGCTAAGAAACACGCCTCGAAACCGCGGCGTTGAATTCACCCGAGCAAATGACTGATTGAAATCTTCGACAAACAAACCGGGCGTCGCCTTGGATATGTCTACGATGTCTACAAATCCCGCAGCCTCAAGTTCCAGCTGACCGAATGCGGAAATGGCGATGGGGCGTCCTGCAGGGACTCTTCTTTTTTTCTCGCGGTTACTACAATTTCTTCAAGGCTCTGACCTTGAGCGTTGCCCATGGCCGCGAGCGCAAGAGCGGCCGAGATGGATACGGCAATTTTGCTGAGTTTGGCTGGCTTATACATCTTGCACCTTTTTGGTTTTGGTCAGTTTTGTTGTTTGAGAGTGTCGTTTCTTTTACGCAATGTCTATTGTTATATCAATAGAACTTTGACGGTCCGTGTGAGTGGTATCAGGGCTTTTTGGTAGGTCACGCCTTTACACCGTTGGGAAAATAGCAGATTATAAAACATATATAAACAAATATTGTCCTTATATGTGTATGAGGTGATTTTTGGTTGTGGTTTACTTTGGCAGGAAACGACAGTTGAAGCCTTATGAGTGGCATGTTTGACCGATACGATTGCGCTGCATTGCAGTCACGCAGCGCCATCCCACTGCATCATCAGTTAACGGTTTTACTTCGACAAAAAATCTTGTCAGGCGCAGTGGCGCCGGAACAAAAGCTACCCAGCGAAAAAAGCCTGACCCAGACCTTTGGGGTCTCGCGGATTACGGTGAGCCGAGCAATGCAGACGCTGGCAGACCAAGGGCTTGTGGAAAAACGGCGGGGAACGGGAAACTTTGTATCGCCAAATTCGGCGGCCAGTTCGGTTCAGTCTGAGTCGCTAGCCCTGATGCCTTTCCTGCAATTGCCCCATCATTGGCTGACTCGGGTTGTCTTGGATAAACCCTCAATGGCTTTGCCAGAGGTTTTTATCCCCAATGCTCCGCCAATCCCGGTGGTCGTCAGGTATGTCGCCGGCTACCAGTATGCTGAGGGCAGGCCGGTGGCGATCATTGAGCGCCGATATCTTTGCGAGGACGGCACTCTATTGGCGGCCACAATGTTCCAATTCAGGCCCGATGGTCTTGATCTGGAGTTGATTCCTGAAATCCCCGCTGCTGTCTGACGGTCCGACGTACCAGCCCAGGGTGTGGGCGGTGCTGAAGCATTCAGTTCAGGCGGGTCAAGCCAAATGCAGTAAACTGGCGTTTCAAAACAATAAACAGGGGACATGCTGATGATGGTTTTAGTCGACTTTATCCTGCGCTGGTTTCATGTGCTCTTCGGAATCACATGGATTGGCCTACTCTATTATTTTAATTTCATCCAAGGTGAGTACTTCAAGGAGGCCACTGCAGACGCAAAGTCCGATGCGCTGAAGAAGTTGGCACCCAGGGCGCTGTGGTGGTTTCGTTGGGGCGCAATGTTCACTTTTGCCACCGGGCTTTACCTGCTCGCCACACTGGGCGCTGGCATAAACCAGTACATCGCCATCGGAGCGCTGGCCGGGACTTTCATGTTTCTGAACGTTTGGCTGATTATCTGGCCGGCGCAAAAAATCGTTTGTGGTCTGGTTGATGGAGACGCAGGAAAAGCCGGGCCAAAGGCGTTGCTGGCATCCCGCACCAATACGCTGTTATCAGCACCGATGTTGTTCGGAATGTTGGCATCCAAGCATGGCGCGTTCAGCGCGGCAGGCTTTGGTCAGGCCACCGGTAGCATGGATGATGTGGGGTTCCTTGCCGCGCTGGGGTTAATCGTAGTGCTGGAAATTAACGCCATGGCAGGAAAATTGGGGCCCATGGCCAGCGTAGTGGGTGTCATTCACATGAGCATCCTGCTAACCGCCGTGGTGTTTGGACTGGTGCATTTTCTTTAATCCAGAACGACTGCTGAATCTGGCTCGGACGCCAGGCGCTGGGGCGCATTGCCCCGGCGCTTGTTGACATACATTTTTCTTTTCGCTCGTTAGACTGCTGCGGTTGTTCCATAGGATGATTTTGTGAAAATAGTGGTTTCACTGGCGGTTTTGCTGATAGCAGCATTTGTCGGCTGGCGTGTGCTCGGGCCTGAGGTCAGCGAAAAGAGCGGCGGTCGGCCGGCAACTTTTGCCGGTAGGTCTATTACCGTAGATGTACAGACAGTCTCATTGAATACCTTCGTTGAAGACGTAGAAGGTCTCGGGACTGCTCGTGCCAATGAATCGGTAACGATTACCGCAAAACTTACGGACACATTACGCCGGGTAAACTTTGAAGACGGCCAGCTGGTTGAGGCCGGCACGGTGTTGGTGGAGTTAACCAACCGTGAGGAGCAGGCATTGCTTGATGAGGCCCGTGCAGCGTTAAAGGATGCCAACGCGCAGTTGGCTAGAATTAACGACCTTGGGTCTCGTGGATTGGCTGCTGAGTCAGAAGTGGATCAAGCGGTGGCTGCCGCGGACGGTGCCAAAGCCAGGCTCAATACTGTGCTCGCCAGGTTGCAGGACCGGCTGGTCAGAGCGCCGTTTTCCGGCCTTCTGGGGTTTCGTCAGGTGAGCCCGGGGACGCTGGTAACGCCTACCACCCCGATTACCACATTGGACGATGTCTCCATCATAAAGCTGGATTTTACATTGCCCGAAACTCAGCTCAGCGTGCTCCGCGAGGACCTGCCGATCACTGCGCGGTCTGCGGCCTGGGGTGACCAAGCGTTCACTGGCCACGTGTCCTCTATTGGGTCACGCATTGATCCGGTTACCCGGGCCATAGAGATTCGTGCCGTGCTGGATAACAGTGAAGGCAAAATTCGCCCTGGCATGTTGATGTCGGTGGCGGTCGCCAGCAATCGACGCCAAGCCCTGGCGGTTCCTCAGGGCGCGCTGGTTTCTATCGGCAGCCAAAGCTATGTCTACCTGCTGCAGGAAGACCAAACGGTAAAACGCACGCCGGTTGAACTGGGGCAGCGAACCTTTGACCAGGTAGAAGTGTTGCGAGGGCTGCAAGCCGGTCAACAGGTGGTTATTGCCGGCGTCGGAAATCTTCGGGAGGGCGCCAAAGTCAGCGTAAGAAACGCCTCGAGCGATGAACCTGCCCGCGCTGCTGATTCAGCCGCAGGTACCTGAGTCATGTGGTTATCGGATACTTCAGTGCGGCGGCCGGTATTTGCTACGGTTCTTTGCGCGCTCTTGATGGCGTTTGGCGTGCTGTCTTTCCAGCAACTGCCGCTACGCGAATATCCGGATGTCGCTGCACCTGTGGTATCGGTCTCAGCAAATTACCCAGGTGCGTCGGCTGAGGTTGTAGAAAAACGCATCACCCAGCTGCTGGAGAGCGAGGTGAGCGGCATTGAGGGGATCAAGGCCATTACCTCGCGCAGTCGCGACGAGTCGTCCCGAATTAACATTGAGTTCGATCTTGGGCGTGAAATTGAGCAGGCCACCAACGATGTGCGCGATAGGGTTTCGCGTATTGTCGGGCGGCTGCCCGACGACGTAGATCCACCCCGGGTGGAGCGACAGAACACTGACGCGCGCCCGATCATGTTCATTACCATCAACAGTTCTGAGTTTGGCTTGATGGAGCTGACCGACTACATCGAGCGTTACGTACTGGATCAGTTCTCCAGCATTGCTGGCGTCTCCCAGGTCAACATCAATGGCGGTGGTCGGCCATCGATGCGTATCTGGATTGACCGACGGGCGCTGGCTGCCCGTGGCCTGGCGGTGACCGATGTCGAAGCGGCTTTGCAGGCGGAAAATGTTGAATTGCCCGCAGGACGGATCGAAACTCGAGAAGTGGAATACACCGTTCGGATGGGGCGCAACTACTCTTCGCCGGAAGATTTCCGTCGTCTGGTGATTGCCACCGGCGACGACGGACACAATATTCGCCTGGGTGAAGTGGCCAAGGTTGAAATTGGCTCCAGAAATCAGCGCCGCTATTTCCGTACCAATGGTGAAGACGCAGTGGCGATGGGGGTCGTCAAACAGTCCACCGCCAACACGGTTGAGGTGCTCACTGAAGTTAAGGCAATGATTGACGTCGTTGCCCAAAACTTGCCACCGCACATGGCAATAGCCAGTAGCTCTGACGACTCCGTGTTTATTCGCGCAGCTATCCGCGCCGTATTCTTCACCATTGCGGTGACGGTTGCGCTCGTTGGCATTGTGATCCTGGCGTTTCTGGGCAATTTCAGAGCCACCCTGATTCCAGTGTTGACCATTCCCGTTTGCCTGATTTCGGCCTGTATCGCGCTGGCGGCGTTTGGGCTGTCAGTGAATCTGATCACCCTGTTGGCGTTGGTCTTGTCCATCGGCCTGGTGGTGGATGATTCGATTGTGGTTTTGGAGAACATCCACCGGCGCATTGACGCCGGCGAACCTCCGCTGCTGGCCGCATTTCGCGGGTCTCGTCAGGTGGGTTTTGCCGTTGTGGCAACCACAGCAGTGCTGGTGGCGGTGTTTCTTCCTATTATTTTTCTTGACGACAACATCGGCCGAATATTTTCAGAGCTGGCAGTCACCATCTCCGCCGCGGTGATTTTTTCCAGCATACTGGCGCTCTCGGTGGTGCCCATGCTTTGCGCCAAGCTGCTCCAGCCGAGCCGTCAGGGTACCGCGCTATCTCGCTGGGTAGACCGTCGATTTGAGGCGTTAGCCCAGTACTACGAGCGCGGCGTAAAGCGCGCCTTATCCATGGCGGCGGTATTTGTTGTCGGGATGCTGCTGCTTGGCGGTGGCATGTTCTGGTTATTTCAAACTATTCCTCAAGAATATGCTCCAGCGGAAGATCAGGGCGCCTTCTTTGCGCCATTCAAGGCGCCGGAAGGTACCAGCATCGGAAAAATGGCCACATACATTCCGCAGCTGGAAGCGCCACTATTGGAGCTGGTGGAATCCGGCGACATTACCCGTGGCATTGTCATCATTCCCGGCTTCGGCGGCACGGCTGCCAATCAGGGGTTTATGGGCATTAGTATGCACGAGTTTGAGTCGGACAAGCTGACCACTCAGGAAACCATGAAAAAGCTGTTGCCCCAGTGGCAACAAATTCCAGATTTGCGGGTCTTTACTTTCATGCGATCAGGCCTTTCTCGCGGCGGCGGCGGACAACCCGTGCAGTTCGTCATTGGTGGTCCCAGCTATGAGGAACTCGCGCGCTGGCGCGATATCATGTTGGACGCCATTGCGGAAAACCCAGGTTTCCAGAGGGTCAGCAACGATCTGGAAGAAACTCAGCCCCAGTTGATGGTTAGGGTCGACAAAGACCGGGCCGCTGCGCTGGGCGTGAGTGTCAGGAATATTGGCCGGACGCTGCAAGCCATGATGACCGAGTCCGCCGTTACCACCTATGTGGTGGATGGGGAGGAATACGATGTGGTGATCCAAGCCATTGAGTCCCAGCGTGCGACGCCTTCAGACCTTGCCAATATTTATGTTCGGTCCGATAGCTCCGGCGAGCTGGTTTCGCTTAATAACCTTATTCAGCTGGAGTCAGTGGGCGGCGCCAGCCAGCTCAATCGCTACAACCGGATCCGAGCCCTCACTCTGTCGGCTAACCTGGTGGACGGCTACGCCTTGGGTGACGCTTTGGATTTCCTCGCTGATACGGTGCGCAGCGAGTTGCCGACGGGGGCACAAATTGACTTCAAAGGTGCGTCCCTGGAATACAAGGAGGCGTCTGGAGCCATCTACTTTTCCCTGGGTATGGCGCTGTTGGTGGTGTTTTTGGTCCTGGCTGCCCAGTTTGAGAGTTTCAGTCAGCCATTAGTGGTAATGATTACCGTCCCGCTGGCCATTGGCGGGGGATTGCTGGGTCTCCTGGCAGGCGGACTCACCTTCAATATTTTCAGCCAGATCGGGATTATTCTGCTGGTGGGGATTGCGGCCAAGAACGGCATCTTGATTGTTGAGTTTATCAATCAGCTGCGAGACAGCGGAGAAGAATTTGAAAAGGCCATCGTGAATGCAGCTCGCATTCGGCTGCGGCCGGTGTTGATGACCACGGTTTCTACAACGATTGGCTCTGTCCCTTTGATACTGGCCAGCGGGCCGGGCTCTGAGGGGCGCATTGTGTTGGGTGTGGTGATGTTTTCCGGCGTGGCGATCGCGACGGTATTCACCCTGTTCATGGTGCCGGTTTTCTACAAACTGCTGTCACGGGGGTCAAAATCGCCAGAGGCATTGGCGCAAGAGCTTGAAACTCTGCGCAAAGAACGTCCCAATTTAACCGTAGATCGCGGTGCCTGAAGAGTACCCTGATAGTGTTTGCGCAATCATCTGAAGAACCCCGGGGTCACTGCTCGGCAAATGGCTTGGGGTTAGCGTAGGAATAACGGGTGCAGGGTCGGGGCAGGCCCCGACCCATTGTTGGCTTTGTTCCGCGGTTAGGCGACCGGGATGGCCGCTACCAGAACCTTGATGCGCTTGCGCTGCATTTTGAGGCTGTATTCCAACTCTCTCATCCGAGTGAGTACGGCGGTGGCGTTCCAGCGTTCCTGCAGGTCAGCGCGGGTTTTCTGAACCCGCTGAACTTGCAGTTCCTGCCAAGATTTTGCGGTATCCAGAAACTGCTGATACTCCCGGTCGAGAGTTTCGCGGAAGTTACTCAGCTCGCCGTTTTCCATCTTCTGCAGACGTTCTTGAGCACGCTCGAACTGAAGTTTGACTTTGGCTCTCAGAATCTGGATTTTCGGTGTGCGTTTGAAGTTTCCGCACAGTCCCAGCCAGCTGCAGGCGTTGATGAACCATTTGTTGAGGTCGAGCTGCCACCAGCGCACGCCGTTACGGTAGTCGCCTTCAAACTTGTGATGAAAGTTGTGGTAACCCTCGCCGCAGGTTAACAGGGCTAGAAACCAGTTGTCCCGGGCGGTGTTCTCTTCGGTGTAAGGCCGCTTGCCCCAAACATGGGCCAGCGAGTTAATCATGAATGTGACCTGATGGTTGAGCACCAGCCGGGCGAAGCCCGCCAGCAACAAACAACCCCAGAAATCGCCGGCGATCCAACCGATCAGTGCGGGCACGCCGACATTCATGGACCAGGTCAGAGTCCAGTAATTACGATGTTGCCACATGACCACCGGGTCGCGCTTCAGATCAGGTACGGTACTGAAGTCGGCGCGGCCAGGTTCGTAATCCCGCAACATCCAGCCCATGTGGGCATACCAAACGCCTAGCTTGATGGAGTGGGGGTCTTTGTCTTCAACGTCAACGTGACGATGGTGGACCCGGTGCCTGGCGCACCACTGCAAAATGCTGTTTTGTAACGCAAACGCACCGCCGATGGCGAAAAACACTTTCATCAACCAGTGGGCTTGGTAAGTTCGGTGAGACCACAGCCGATGGTAGCCGGAACCGATGGAAATGCCGCAGTACACCCACAGGAGCGCTGCACTCACCCATGCGGTGGTGGAAAAATCGTTGAACCAACCATACAGCGGCACAACAGTCAGTGTCACCAGGCTGGTGACGCCGAACATGATGGCGGTTGGCCATTCGATACGGGGCGATGAGGTGGCAGTAGAACTCACGATAAATTGACCTGAGAAATTAAGGGGGACCGAACGAAGTATCATATCATCTGGTCAGCGCTGCTTTCTGTCAAATCGTGACATCTGGTATCGACCATTGAGACCGTGCTGCCAAGCGCCAATGATTCGGAAAAAAGAAAATATTGTCTAACCTGCTGATCAAAATACACTTTCCGGGTTATGGGGAGCGCAACCTCAAACGTAACGACGCCCTTGGTGCAGCCTATTCCTGGTACCAGGCCGGTGAATTGGCGATTAGCCGTGCTGCATGCGAGCAAATTCTTGATGCTTTGCCGCTCGATCTTGAAGCGCTGCGCCTGATGGCAATGATCCACATCAGCGAAGGCGCCGCCCATGCTGCTGCGGACCTGATAAGCCGAGCGCTTGGTGCTTCTCCTGACGGGGTTTTGGCCGCGGATGTCAATTTGCAGCTGCTTTTGGCCCGTGCACTTCGTGATTCCGGCCATGTTACCGGCGCATTGGAGGTTCTGGAACGGTGTGTCAGCCAATTCCCTGATAGGGCCGATGTGCTCACGCAGCTGGGCGTCACCAGGCACCTGTGCGGTGATTTACCCAGCGCCCGTGATGCCTATCTGAGCGCTTCGAGGCTACAGCCGGACGCCGCGTCGCTGAAGGCCAATCTCGCCGCCGTGCTGCTCCAGTTGGGAGATGCTGAACAGGCGGCGGCCCGGGCGCGGCAGGCGATCTCGTTGGCACCCGGTCTTGGCGGCGCATTAAAGGTGCTGGGCAGTGCGCTGGCACAATTGGGGCAGGCTCAAGAAGCTGAAGGGTTTTTGCAGCACGCAGTAGCTGCGCAGCCTGATTCTGACAGCTGGTATCAGCTGGGCATGGTAAGGGACGAAATGGGCATGTGGGATGCCTCACTGGATGCCCACCGGCAAGCTCTGGCCTTGGACCCAGGATTTGGGCCAGCGCTCAGCGAAAGTTTGTTTATGGCGCGTCGTCTATGTCAATGGGATGCCAACGATGATGAGAAGCAGTTCGAGACCCTGCTGAGCACTGGCGGTAAAGGTCTAAAACCCTTTTCCTATCTGTCGCAAAAAGATTGCCCAAAAAGCCAGCAGCGCTGTGCGCGCCTCTGGGCTGGCCAGATTCAGAAAAATGCGGGCCTGTCGGCGCCGGCGACCAGGACGCACTGGCGTGAGTTGGCGGGGGCTGATGGTAAACCGTTGAACGTCGGATTTGTTTCCTCAGGGTTTCACCGCCATCCAACCGCCTGCTTGACGGCCGAATTTTTTGAAAAGCTCGATCCATTAAAGATCCGCTCCATCGCATTTTCGGTGGGCCCGGATGACGGCAGCGCGCTGCGCCAACGCATCCGCAGTGCGGTGGGTGCCTTTCATCACCTCCAGGGCCATTCATTCGCTGACATTCGTCGGTGCATTGAACGGGAAGCGATTGATATTTTGGTTGATTTGCGGGGCTATGGCGGCGGCGCCGTGACGGAAGTGATGGTATCCCGACCGGCGCCGGTGCAGGTCAACTGGTTGGCTTACCCCGGCACTATGGGCACTCAGGATTTTATGGACTACATCATCCTTGACCCATTTATCGCCACCGATGAGGTTGTGGCTCATACCGATGAGGCGGCGGTGATTTTGCCTGCCAGCTACCAGCCCACCGATACGACACGCACCTTCAGTCACCTTAAGCCCACTCGAAGCGCCGCCAATTTGCCCGATCAGGGCATGGTGTTTGCCAGCTTTAATAACTCTTATAAGTTCTCGCCAACGGTGTTCGCTATTTGGATGGATATCTTGAAACAGGTTCCCGGCAGCGTGTTGTGGCTTTTGGCGGGCAAAGCGGGCACTAGCACAGACGCCAACCTACGGCGTCATGCGGGCCAGCAGGGTGTTGATCCTGACCGGCTGCTCATGATGCCTAAACTTCCCCATCGGCAGTATCTGGCTCACCTGTCACTGGCAGACCTGTTTCTCGATACCCTGCCGTACAACGCGCACACAACGGCGTCCGATGCGCTGTGGGCAGGCTGTCCGGTGCTGAGCTGTGCCGGTCGGTCCTTTGCCTCGCGAGTGGCGGGAAGCTTGTTACACAGCGCTGGGTTGGCAGAGCTGGTGGTGAATAATCTGGCGGATTACCGTGAGCTGGCGGTGGGTCTGGCCGCCGACGCGAAGCGACTGGAGGTGATCAAGCGGCGTGTGATGGATGCCCGTGCCAGTCGGCTGTTTGATACGGGTCAATTTTGTCGCGATATGGAACGGGCGTTTCAACAGATGGCCGATCAGGCCCGAGACGGTCAGTCGCCAGCCCCCATTGATCTGCGTCAACGACGCTAACCCACGCGCGATGCGGCCACGGTAGTTACCCCACGACGTTTCAGCTATCGGCAGTCAGTAAGGCAGGTCCGGGGGGCAATGCGGTGCGCTGACTGGCCTGTCGATAGCAGGCCAGAGCCCCATCGGTATCACCGTCAAAAGCTTTCAGCTCAGCCAGCTCTGTCCAGGCCTCGGGGTTGGGGCGCAAATTGACGCTGGTTTCCAGATGTTCTCGGGCCTTGGCGTACTGTTCGGAGCCGACGCATAAACGGCCCAGGTGCCGATGCAGTCCGGCGCTGTCTGGATGTTTGGCCAGCCATTTCTCCAGCTGACTCGACAGCTTGTGCGAGTCGGCTGCAGCAATTACGTAGTGATCTAGCAGGCTTTCGGACCATTGTCGGCCTAGCGCCGAACGCAGGTCTTTTTCCGCCAGGTCGCCAGCGCCCAGGGCGGCTGCGTTGGCCCCAAAAGCAGTTAAAAATACCGTTTCCTGGCGTTGAGCTCGGCTGAGTGACTTCCAGGCAGCGTTGAGTTGACCTGAGTCCTCGGCCGCTTCCAGGGCCGCTAACAGCGCCTTGTGTTCCAGCCGGCTCTGCTGTTCGGAATCAATGATCTTGGCTTTGGCCAGAGCTGGGGCAATGGCCGCAAGTTCGGTCCAGTGTTCCAGTTGTTCCAGCGCCCGGGCCTTCAACTCAAGAACTCTGGGACGGGTCTCTTTGGCCCTTTTCAGTTCGTTCAATGTAGCCAACGCCTGTTCGGGGTGATTGGCCGTCAGCTGCAGTGAAGCACGCGTGATCAGCACCGAGTCGTGGGCTTTGCTAGATTCATCAGCATGCTCCAGGTATTCGTCGGCCCGGTTCTCATGACCCGTGCCGGCAGCAGCCTGGGCCGCGCCAATGTAACTTAGGGCTGACTGATCGCCTTTGCGAGCGGCTTTGGCGAGGGCTTTTTCGGCTTTTTGCCAATCGCCTTCTGACAATGCCAGCATGCCAATTTCGAGCTGCGCTGCCGCCCGGCGCTGAAAAAATCCGCGGACCACGTTGCCGGGCATATTCCAGGCCCACACCAGCAGCCGCATCAGCAGATATATGGCTGCCAGTGAGGCGAGCAGCACAAAAACGTTCATTTCCACGGCCCAGCCGTCAGCCCTTATAAGGACGTAGCCACGCAGGATCGGTAGTGCCCAAATGGCAGCCAGGCCCAGGCCCACCGCCAGCACCAGTGCCAGCATCACTTTCATGGCGTTGGCTCGCTGGGGGCCGGAGTACTGACCCGGTCAGCCAGAGTTTCGGTGGCGCGAATACTGCGCAGCTGGCGCAGAGCCGGAGAAATATCCGGTAGGGTAGGGTTTAAATTGGTGGCCGCCAGGCCTTCGAGCTGAGTCAGCGCCGCGGCAATGGGTTCAGCAGAGGGCTCGTAGTATTCGTTAATCCAGTCAGTGACTGCGCCAATCGACGATTCAAATAGCGCCTGTTCGCCCCGGGCTGCGGCCAGTTGAGCCACTTGCAGCTGTAGCCTTACGTTTTCCCGCAGCAGCCGTTCTTCTTCCAGAGTCAGCAGCACTGTCGCGGTTTCTTTTTCCCGGTGCACCACCACAACGTTGGATAACACCGACTTAAATCGGGGCCACCAGCCCTGTTCCTCGGCCTCCGGAATCAGCAGGTTGGCGCCGCTGGTACTTAAGCTGCGGCGTGCGTCCAGGGGCCATTCAACCGAACTGCGCGCCAGCGCCAGCAGTTCGGTGGATAGGGCGACGCGATCGGGTAGTTGCAAGGTGGTCAGCGCCTGCCGATGATTGGCCAGGGTCTGTCTCACCGTGCTGTAGATGGGATCGTTAACTGCGTTCATTTGTTCCGCGGCCAGCTCCAACGCGCGGCTCGCGCCGCGGGGGTCGTTAAACAAACTTAGTCGTTCCGTGGCCGCTCTCAGCAAATATTCGGCCTCGGAAAGGGCCAACTGATCCGTGGGGTCAGCGCGGTCATCAGCCAATGCCGAGATACTGGTCTCCAGGTGCCCCAAACGGCGTTCGAAGGCGCTGACTGAACGACGACTGGCCTGCTCGACGTTGGCCAGCGTTGATTCAACGCCCTCCCGGTCGGCGCGCAGTCGTTCGTTCTGGCGTTTCACCTCATCCAGGTCTTGCTCCATGGCGCTGCGAGCTTCGCCCTGACTGCTGCGCAGTTCGCCAAGCGCGCTGGTAATTCGACTCTCTAACTGACGACCCTGTTGTTCGATCTGGGCCGTGTAGTCTGGAAGTTCCAACTCCTTGGGGGGTTGGGTGACAGTGGCGTACTGATTCCACCACATATATCCGGAAAGGCCTGCGGCGCCCAGTGCAATCAGCAGCGCCAAAGACGCAACCCCGCCGCCCTTTTTGACGATTACGGGTGCGGGCTCTGGGGCCGGTTTTCGCTCTGACGGTGTTGCCTGCTCAACGTCTTCCTGGGTTGTCTTTTGGACGGTTTCCTCGGCCTGACTTTCGGAGGCAGACTGAGGCTCGTCAGCGTCGTCAGCTGGGTGCGTTTGATCATTCATCGTGGGATTTTAGCGCAGTCGTCGGGTTTCGCGCTGCCTATGGTGCATTGTTTACGATTTATTCTGCGGCCAGATTGAAGATTTTCACTGTTTTGCACCCCAAGATCAGCGTTTTGGGCATTTTTCGGGTAGTCCACTAGCGGTGTTGGGACGCCAGTTTCGCGGCCGCTAAGATGCTCGGTAGGTCCGGGCTTTGGGCCGTCACAATGGTGGCAAACCGATATTTTTCTGCGGCCAGAGAGATTCGATGGCCCAAGCTGACCAGGTGCTGGTGGTCTAACGCTGAGCCATGCAGTTCATGTAATCGCTCCAGTACGGCGATGCTGCTGGCGATCACCAGCAACGAGCCGGCTTTCACGGCCGCCAGCTGGTTCTGGGCATCGACATCCAGGGGAGCCGGTGATCGCTGGTACACCCACACGTTGCGCACATCAATGCCACGTTCCGCCAGCGTTCTTGCGATCACCGTTCTGCCGCCTTGAGCGCCGAACAGCCAGACCTTGTCAGCGCTGGGGAACTCTGGGTCATGGAGCAGGGCATCGGCGCCGTAACCGTCGCTGGGGATACGCACCGAGCCCATGCCTGCAGCCATTAGCTCGCGGGCTGTCTGTCGTCCAACCGCCCAGCAGGTGCCCTGTTGCAGGTGATTTTTGACGCCAGGCAAAGACAGCCCGTGTTCAACCGCCGGGCGGCTGGAAAACACGGCGCTGTGGGACCGACCAAAGCCCTCAAGCGCCTCAAGGGTCGACGCGGGTGGCGTAACCGACGAAATAGTTAAGGCTGGTTGATGAATCACAACGGCGCCTTCGGTTTCAAAGGCTGCACGCCAACGATGTGCCCAACCGGCGGGTCGGCCTATCAACACGCTAAGGCCGCTTAACGTTCTGTTGTTGATGTCTTCAGTGTTCATGCACCCGCTCAATACGTGGGCCGAGACGGGTTAGCAACTCGTAGCTTATTGTGCCCGCCTGGGCCGCCAACTGATCCAGACTGTGGGCGCTGTTGAATACCGTCAGCCATTGAATGCCGGCAATATGGTCGGGGCCGAAGCCCGCGGCCAGGGCGCTTGCGTCCACGACGAGGTAGTCCATGCTGATCCGACCCACAATCGGCAGCGGGTGGTCTTGGTGCCATACCATGGTGGATGGGGCCAAAGATCGGGGGATACCGTCGGCGTACCCCAGTCCGACGGTGATGAGAATGCTGTCGGATTTTGCGCTCCACAGGGCGTTGTAGCCAACCGAGTTTCCCTCAGCGACCTGGCGACACTGCAGCACTCGCCCTTCAAGGCGCAGCGCACCGGTCAGTTCGACCGTTGGCTTCGGCGCGGGATTACAGCCATAAAGTCCGATGCCGCAACGACTCATCTGCGAACTGCCTGAAGCGCTCAGCTGGATTCCGGCAGTGTTTCCCAGACTGATTTTTGCTTCGGGAAATGCACGGCGCAGCGCGTTGAGTTGGACAAGCTGGCGTTGATGGGCAGGCAGGTCAGGGGTATCGGCACTGGAAAAGTGGCTTATGATCCAATCGGGAGGCCGGTCGGCAGTCGCCAGCTTCAGCGCCTGTTGAAGGGAAAATCCCAGCCGGTTCATCCCGCTATCAACCTGCCAGGCAATGATGTTGCCGCCAGCATGGGTCCACAGCCGGTGTTGCTTTTCACAACACAGTACCGGAATCAATCTGGCCTTGACCACCTCGGCCAGGTCGCCATCACTGACACCGTCAAACAAAAATATCTGGCTCTCAGGGAGCTGTTGCCGGAGCAGTAGACCCTCACGGGCGTCTGCCACAAAAAACGACTGGCATCCCGCCTCAGCCAGAGTGGTTGCTACCGGAAGGGCTCCGATACCGTAGCCGTCAGCTTTGATGACGGCGGCACAATGTCCCGGTGCACTGTGTTCTGCCAGGGAGCGATAATTTTGAGTAATGTCGCGGTGACTCACAAAAAGTCGGCCGCGCACAGGCAGGGGCGGGTGGATTGTCACCTTGCCGCGTCTAAAATGGCTCCGGCGCCAGCGTCCATTAGGCTTTGGGCCAGGGCCGCCCCCAGTTTCCCAGGTTCACTGGCGTTGCCGGTCAGGTTTTCTCGCAGAAGCTGGGTGCCATCGGCACTGGCCACCAGGCCATCGAGACGCAGCGTGTCGCCGTCGGCCACGGCGTTGGCTGCCATGGGCAACTGGCAGCTTCCAGCCAGCGCTTCACTGAACGTGCGCTCTGCAGTAATCAGCTGTTGGGTGGGTAAATGATGGAGTTTCTGCATCGCTGCAAGACAACGTTCGTCACCTTCCCGGCATTCAATAGCCACCACGCCCTGACCCACGGCGGGTAGCGAATCGGATACAGAAATCCTTTGGGCGATGCGATCAGCCATGCCCAGTCTTTCCAGCCCTGCGGTGGCAAGGATAATGGCGTCGTATTCGCCATTGTCGAGTTTTTTCAGGCGGGTGTTTACATTGCCGCGGAGACTTTTTACCTGCAAATCCGGCCGACGGTTGAGTAGTTGGGCCTGGCGTCTGAGGCTGGAGGTGCCTACCACCGCGCCCATGGGGAGTTCGCTCAGGGTGGGGTATTTCGCGCTGACCAATGCATCCCGTGGGTCATGACGATCCAGTACTGCCGCCAGCACAAATCCGGCCGGCAGTTCGTAAGGAACGTCTTTCAACGAATGCACCGCAAAATCGGCTCGGTCGTCCGCCATTGCCTGTTCCAGCTCTTTCAAAAACAGCCCTTTGCCGCCAATTTCTGCCAGCGGCTGATTGAGCCGCTGGTCGCCTTCGGTGGTCATGGGAACCAACTCGATGCTCAATGCTGAATCGCTGGCCTGTAACAGATCAGCCACATGATGGGCTTGCCACAGGGCCAGTGGGCTTTCTCGGGTTGCTAATCGCAGTTTCACACTCATTCCTTCAGCAGTGATTAGGGCTAAAGCGCCTTAATGATTTTTCTTACGTGGGGTAGGTTACGTCGACTCACCTCAAGGCGACGATCGGTGCCATGCAGCCGCACCACCATCTGGCCCTCGGCTTTCTCCAATCCCGCTACCGCAGTTAGTGATACCAGCGCATTGCGGTGCACGCGCAGAAAGCGATCGCTGAATTCATCTTCCAGGGCCTTCAGTGGCTCCTCAATCAGAACCTCGCCCTCGTTGTAGATGACCGTGACATACTTGTGCTCTGCGTGCAGACAAATGACATCATCCAGCGAGATGAGCTCCAGGTTGCCGCGTACCCGGGCGCACAGATGGCTGCGAGTTTCTGTGAGCGCCACCGTTTGGATATCTTCCGGGCGCACCAAGCGGGCTTTGTCCAGCGCTTCGCTCAGGCGGTCGGCACGAACGGGTTTCACTAGGTAGTCGATGGCGTTGGCATCGAAGGCTTCAAGAGCATGCTGGTCAAAGGCGGTGCAGAAGATCAGGCGCGGAGCGGGTTCCAGCAGGCGCAGGTGGTGGGCGGCCTCCAGGCCATCCATGACCGGCATTCGAATGTCCATAAACACCAGTTCGGGATGGCACTCGCGCACCTGTTCGATCGCCTCACGACCATTACCCGCTTCGCCAACCAGTTCAACGCCTTCTGTGTCGCTCAGTAACGTAGTCAGCCGCTCCCGAGCCAGCGGTTCATCGTCAACAACTAACACTCTCATGAGGTTTTTCCCATTGGTACCTTGACCGTTGCCCGAAATCGGCTGTCGGTGGATTCAATGTGTAGTTTAGCGTTCCCTGAGTAGCGATGGGCAAGCCGCTGACGGATGTTGTCCAGAGCAATCTGATTGCCTTCGCCATGGCTGGCGGGCTGGGCCGCTTTGGGGTTATCAATGCTGACCGACCAATACCCGTCGGTTTGCTGACCGGCGATTTTTACTTCGCCACCCTCCGGCATTGGCTGGATACCATGGTAAACCGCATTTTCTACCAGGGGCTGCAAAATCAGGGAAGGTAGCGGCTGGCGTTTGGGCAGACTATCGATCTCCCAGGTGACTTCAAGACGATCCCCCAGCCGCAATTGCTCGATTTCCATATACCGTTGACACAGGATTAGCTCCTGGCCCAGCGTGCTGTCGTCCGCCGCGTTAGCCAAAGCAGCGCGAAACAAATCGCACAGATTCAGCACCGCCTCCTCAGCCACTTTGGGTCGCGTGCGGATTAGGCTGGCAATGGTATTCATGCTGTTGAACAGAAAGTGGGGACGGATGCGCGCCTGCAGAGCTCGGATCTGGGCGTCTGACTGGGCCTGTACGCCGGCCCGCCATTGCTGCTGAATGTAGTAGTAGCGCAGCGCCGCGGCGGCCACCAGAGCGGCGATCAACACGTTGGTTTGAATCAGGCGGGAAACCGTGACCTCGTTGTCGGTGAGGCCAAGGCCAGCAAATCGATCGGCGCTGACCGCAGCCAGGGTGGCGACGGCAACAATTGCCAGGATCAGACCGTAGGCCAGTGACAGGCCTGTGATGACTGGCGTTCGTTCCAATGCACCTCGAAGCTTGCACAGCGTGACTGCACACAAAAGAATCACCCATTGACCGAAAACGCTGGCGATTCCCAGCTGCCGGAAATTGTCGTTGGTGCCGGCCGGGGACAACCACATTACCAGCACTACCAGCTGAGCCAGCACCATTAAGCTGAAGACGACGGGGGTGCGACAAAAGTTGGGAAACCAGCGCTCTGCGCTGGAGGTGTCAAATCCACTGGCGGAGTCCGCGCTCAAGGTCGATCAAGACAGCCTTGCAACCACCGTTTGAGATCGTTGACCTCTTGGGGGTGCACGCCGTGACCTACCGGGTATTCATGCCAACCCAAGCTGTATCCCCACTCGCGCAATCGCGCGCTGGACAGTTCACCCAGCCCATACGCTACTACTGGGTCCGCATTGCCGTGGCCCCAGAAAATTGGCGTGTTCTGGTTCGCCGGCAGCCGCTCGGCAGCCAGTTGGGCGTCCATGGGAAGATAGGTGGACAGGGCAACAATGCCGCCCAGGGTGTGCGGACAGGTAAGCCCCAGCATCAGTGCAACGGCGCCACCTTGAGAAAAGCCGGCCAGCACAATGCGTTCACTGGCAATGCCAGCCGCCATCTGTTCGTTAATAAGCGCGGTGACCTGAGCCGCCGACTCGCGAATGCCGGCTTCATCAACGCGTTCATTTAGATCCATGCCTCGAATGTCGTACCAGGCGCGCATCTGCATGCCGCCGTTGATGGTCACCGAACGCACCGGGGCGTGAGGAAACACATAACGGATGGGAGGTGCCTGCTGCCATTTCAGTTCTGGCACCAAGGGTTCAAAGTCGTGGCCATCGGCACCCAGACCGTGCAGCCAGATGACGGCGCAGCTGGGATCAGACCCGGTTTCTACAGTGACGGTATCTAAGTTCATTGGGGTATTTTCCAGTATCCCTATGGATGGCGTCCACCCGCTATAATGGCGTTTGCCCATTTTGGACGGGAATCATGGCAAAAATTCGATACTTTGCGGCTCAAAAGTGGATTGCAGTGGCATTGCTGGCGGCAACAGCCGGTGCCTGTGGCAATAAGGGGGAACTTTACCGTCCCGAGCCTGAGGTGACGGCTGCCCGCCTTATGGTGCCGGATTCTCTTGGCCGCAATGCGGTGAGTGGAAGCCTGACGACATACGTCTTGGCTGCGGTGCCGTTCGGCTCCATCACTTACCGGTAAATCATGTTGCCGTTTACCAAGATGCACGGCCTGGGCAATGATTTTGTGCTACTCGATGGGCGTACCCAATCTCTGTCACTGGACATTGCAACGCTTCGTCACCTTGCCGATCGCCATACCGGTGTTGGCTGTGACCAAATTCTCCTGATCGAAAACGCCGTTAAACCGGATGATTTTGCTTACCGAGTGTTCAACCCCGACGGCAGTGAAGTTGAACAGTGTGGCAATGGCGCCCGCTGTGTGGCGCGCTGGCTGTTTGACCGCGACGAGATTGCTCGGGATGCAAGCCTGGCGAGTGGTGCCGGTGCAATTCAGGTTCATATGGCACAAGACGGTCAAGTTCGTGTCGATATGGGTAAACCCGTGTTTGCTCCCTCTGATATTCCGCTTTCCAGTGTAGAAGCCGGGCCCGTGCACAACATCGACCCGGGATCGGGCTTGCGGGGGTTTTCGGTCCTGTCTATGGGCAATCCCCATGCCGTGTTGGAAGTGGATGACATTGCCTCGGCTCCCGTAGAACAAATTGGCCAGCAACTGCAAGATCACCCGGCATTTCCGCGCCAGGTGAACGTCGGGTTCGTTCAGGTGACGGGGCCTGACCGAATTAGCCTGCGGGTGTTTGAACGGGGCGCGGGAGAAACCTTGGCCTGCGGCAGCGGCGCCTGTGCCGCGGCTGTGGCGATGATTTTGGCGGGCCGGGTGTCCAGCCCGGTTCAGGTGTCATTGCCCGGCGGAGCGCTTGAGATCGCATGGTCTGGCCCGGACGCACGGGTTATGATGACTGGCGCAGCGGACTATGCATTTCGCGGCGAAATAGCACTTCCGGTTGACCCAATCTAAGGCGGCAAGAGACTCAACGATCCATGGCAATTAACGACGAGCAGGTGGTGGACTACCTGGAAGCCCACCCAGATTTCCTTGACCGAAACCAGCAGTTGTTGGAAGTGCTGACTATCCCGCATATCTCAGGCGGTGCCTCGCTGATCGAAAAACAGGCGGCCTCGCTTCGCCATGAGGTGAAAGATTTGCGCAAACAGCTGGACAACTTCCGCACGGTGGCGGCGGAGAACCAGCAAATTTTGGAGCGCATGCATCAGATACAACTGGAAATGGTGCAAAGCGAATCGCTGGCCGAATTGCTGGATAGGGTCAGTCATCGGCTGGGTGAGGAGTTTGGCTGTCGGCAAGTCGCGCTGGCGCTGGTCGAAGGCGACGATTTGCCGCCCCACCCGCTGCTTTTGCCACCGGTCGACGAAACGGGTCGAGCGGCTCTGGCCGAACTAACGGCGGTGACCGAACCACTCTGTGGCCGCCTTAGCGCGCAGCGACTGAAGCTGTTGTTTGGTGCCTGCGCCGATGACATCCAGTCGGCGGTGTGTGCGCCATTGGACCCCAACGTTGCCATGGGGGTGCTTGCTCTGGGTAGTCCCAGAGAGGACCAATTTCATCCCGGGATGGGTACCTTGTTTCTCAGTTTGATGGCGCAAACTCTGGGGCACTGCCTAGCCCAGCAAATGCCGGAAGCACTCCAGCAGCAGGCGTGACATCTGCACCGAAAGACTCCTCGCCCCTGTCGCAACAGGTGGCGTCCTTTCTGCATCACCTGACCCATGAGCGTCAGCTCTCACCAAAAACGGTGAGTGCCTATCAGCGTGATCTGGATAAGCTCTTACAGTATGCCGCCAGCGCCGAAATCTCTGAACCCGAGTCCTTATCTGCGCAACACATCCGAAGTTTTTCCGCCACCCTACGTCGTCAGGGCTTGTCAGGCCGCAGTGTGGCTCGCCATCTGTCGGCACTGAGAGGCTGGTTTGAATGGCTGATTCGTGAGCAGTCCTTAACGACCAATCCCGCCAAGGGTGTTCGAGCTCCCAAAGCAGCCCGGCGATTGCCAAAGTCGTTAGATCCCGATGAGGTGGAACGGCTGTTGAATTTCCCAGGTGATGATTGGCTGGCGGTGCGGGATCGGGCGATTGTTGAGCTGTTTTATTCTTCCGGTCTGAGGCTCGCTGAGCTGGCGGATCTGACCTGGGGTGGTTTCAGCGCAGAGGGCGACACCGTGCGGGTGTTGGGCAAAGGGCGCAAACAACGGGTGGTGCCGGTAGGCAGAAAAGCGCAAACGGCTTTGGACGCGTGGCGGCAACAACGCCCAACTAACACTGATCCATCTGCCGTCGTCTTTGTTAGCAACCGGGGTACGTCCCTGAGTCATCGGACCATCCAGGCCCGGGTCTCGCTGCGGGCTCGCGAGATGGGCTTGTGGCAAAGGGTCCACCCTCACATGCTCAGGCATTCCTTTGCTTCCCATTTGCTGGAGTCCAGTGGCCAGCTCCGAGCCATCCAGGAACTGCTGGGTCACAGCGATATCGCCACAACCCAGGTTTATACTCACCTCGATTTCCAGCATCTGGCCAAGGTTTATGATGCCGCGCACCCAAGAGCGCGCAAAAAGGGTCCAGATCTCAACGACGATTGAAGCGCGCCGACCCGACCCCATGTCTGACCTAACGAATAACAGGTAACAACGCATTATGAGTATGCGAGGCACAACCATTTGCTCGGTTCGCCGGGGCAATCATGTGGTGATTGGTGGCGACGGTCAGGTCACTTTGGGAAATACGGTCATGAAGGCCAACGCGCGCAAAGTACGGCGGCTTTATAAAGATCAAGTGCTGGCGGGCTTTGCCGGCGCTACGGCGGACGCTTTCACCCTGTTTGAACGCTTTGAAGGCAAGCTGGAAAAGCATTCCGGGCACATGGTTCGGGCGGCGGTTGAGATGGCTAAGGACTGGCGCACCGATCGTATGCTTCGGCGGCTGGAAGCTTTGCTCGCCGTTGCTGATGAAACCACGTCGCTCATTATCAGTGGCACGGGCGATGTGATTGAACCGGAGGATGGCCTGATTGCCATCGGTTCGGGCGGTCCTTTTGCCCAAGCGGCCTGCCGGGCGCTGCTGGATGAAACCGAGCTGGCGCCCCGGGAAATTGTAGAAAAAGGCCTCAACATTGCGGCGGGAATCTGCATTTACACCAATAACAACCTCACCATTGAGGAGCTGTCGGCATGAGTGCCATGACCCCGAGAGAGATCGTTCAGGAACTGGACAAACACATCATCGGCCAGGGTGATGCCAAGCGCGCGGTGGCCATTGCGCTGCGCAATCGTTGGCGCCGGATGCAGGTCGATCCTTTGCTGCGGGATGAAATCACGCCCAAAAACATCCTAATGATTGGCCCCACGGGCGTTGGAAAAACCGAAATCGCCCGTCGTCTGGCCGCTCTCGCCGGCGCCCCGTTCGTGAAAATCGAAGCCACCAAATTTACCGAGGTGGGTTATGTCGGCAAAGACGTTGAGTCCATTATCCGCGAGCTGGCAGACGTGGCGTTCAACCTGACTCGTGAACAGGCTATGTCCCGAGTGCAAAGTCGCGCAGAGGATGCCGCAGAAGATCGAATTCTGGATGCCCTGCTGCCGCGTCGCCAAACCATGGGATTTGCCAATTCTCCCGAGGAGCCGGTGGACGACAACGAAACCCGCCAGAAGCTGCGCCGCAAGCTACGCGACGGCGAGCTGGATGAGCGCGAAATTGAGCTGGAAATCGCCTCCAGCGTGGGGGTGGAAATCATGGCTCCGCCTGGCATGGAGGAAATGACCAGCCAGCTCAGCGACATGTTCAAGAACATGGGCAGCATGAAAACCCAGAGCCGCAAGCTCACCGTCAAAGCCGCCCGCCCGGTGTTGATTGAAGAAGAGGCCGGCAAACTCATTAATCAGGAAGAGATCAAGCAGCAGGCGCTGGAGTCTGCCCAGCAAAATGGCATCGTGTTTATCGACGAGCTGGATAAGGTGTGTAAGCGCTCGGAATACGGCGATGGCGGCAGTATTTCTCGCGAGGGTGTGCAGCGAGACCTCCTACCGCTGGTCGAGGGTTCAACGGTCACCACCAAGTACGGCATGCTGCGCACCGACCACATATTATTCATTGCCTCCGGCGCGTTCCATCTGGCGCGGCCGTCCGATTTGATCCCTGAGCTGCAGGGCCGTCTGCCCATTCGGGTTGAGCTTTCGGCCTTATCTGCTGGGGATTTCGAACGCATACTCACCGAGCCCAATGCGTCCCTGACCCAGCAATACAAAGCCCTGCTGGATACCGAAGGCGTCGCGCTGAAATTTGAGGAAAGCGGGGTTAAACGGATTGCCGAGGTGGCATGGCAGGTCAATGAGCGAACGGAAAATATTGGTGCCCGCCGCCTGCACACGGTGATGGAGCGCTTGCTGGACACCATTTCCTTTGAGGCACCCGATCGCAGTGGTGATACCTTTTCTGTTGATGCCGGCTACGTGGATGACCATCTGACCGAGCTGGTGAAAGACGAAGATCTGAGCCGTTATATATTGTAGAGTGATTTCATGAGCGCAATTCCAACAGACGTGGCCCGGCCACAGGCGAGCCAGAAATTTGACTGGCGCGATCCTCTCGCGCTGAGCAGTCAGCTGGATGATGACGAAAATTCCATCGCTGAGGCGGCACGGCAGTACTGCCAGGCCAAGCTCCAGACCCGCGTTTTAGAGGGTTTTAGGCACGAGACCTTTGACCGCGACATCATGACTGAGATGGGCGAGTTAGGGCTGTTGGGCGTCACCGTAGCGCCAGAATATGGCGGCTCAGGTATGAGTCATGTGGCTTATGGGCTAATTGCGCGAGAGGTTGAGCGGGTGGACAGCGGTTACCGTTCCGCCATGTCGGTGCAGTCTTCTCTGGTGATGTACCCCATCGAAACCTTCGGCACCGAGGCGGTGAAACAGCGTTGGCTGCCGGGTCTTGCCAGCGGCGAAAAAGTCGGTTGTTTTGGGCTGACTGAGCCTGATGGCGGGTCAGACCCCGGCGCCATGCGCACCCACGCGAAGAAAGTCGACGGCGGTTACCTGCTGAACGGCAGCAAGATGTGGATCACCAACTCACCCATCGCCGACGTGGCGGTGGTGTGGGCCAAGCTGGACGATAAGATCCGCGGATTTGTGGTTGAGCGCGGTATGGACGGCTTCACCACGCCCAAAATTGAAGGAAAGTTCTCACTCAGGGCATCGGTCACCGGCGAAATTGCCTTGAATGACGTGCTTGTACCAGAAGAAAACCTGTTTCCCGATGTGGTGGGGCTGCGCGGGCCGTTCTCCTGCCTGAACAAAGCTCGCTACGGCATTTCCTGGGGCGCGATGGGCGCGGCTGAATATTGCTGGCAGGCGGCTCGAGACTACGCCATGGACCGCATTGTGTTCGGTAAGCCCATTGCTGCGACGCAGCTGGTGCAGAAAAAATTGGCCGACATGCAAACGGAAATAGCGCTGGGCCTGCAGGGCGCTTTGCAGCTGGGCCGACTGATCGACAGCGGCGCGTTTGTACCTGAAGCCATTTCGCTCATGAAGCGCAACAACTGCGGCAAGGCCTTGGCCATCGCCAGGGAAGCCCGAGACATACACGGCGGCAACGGCATCACCGACGAATACCACGTCATCCGACACATGGTGAATTTGGAAACCGTGAATACCTACGAGGGCACCCACGACGTGCACGCGTTGATCCTTGGCCGGTCCCAGACCGGCATTCAGGCGTTTTCTTGAAGGGTGAAGAAGCTTAAGAACGAAGCAGACCTATTCAAAGCGGCGTTGGCCGCCGGTGTGAAATATGCCGAAGAGCGCAAAGTGGTGGAGTTTGAAGACGGCGACTCCATGGCCGACAAAGCGCTGTTTGTTTATCGTTTGCTCGTTCACGACAAACTCCTGGCCCCGCTACCGGAAGCTCAAGTCTCGCAAAAAGCCATCCGCCACCGCCTGGCACTGTGGCACGCCCGCAATCTGCCGAAAGACGACCCACTGCTGAGGTAGGCCGCCTCTGCGTGGCTGTCGCCGGTCGCTGATTCTCAGACATCGGACGCTTGTCTGGGGCATAATTCCCAGATGATCCCTAAGCTTACCGAGATGGCGCTGTTTCTGGACGTTGACGGCACCTTGCTGGGTTTTCAGGAGCAGCCGGACGACGTAAACAGCAGTGCTTCCTTAACCGATTTATTGCGCCGCTTGTGCAATCAGCTGGAGGGCGCATTGGCGTTGGTCAGTGGCAGGCCTCTCGATGAATTGGATCGCATATTTGCGCCTGAAGTTTTTACTGCAGCCGGCGGTCATGGGTCGCAGTTGCGACTGTTGGGCGGTGATATTTCCAGCAACGATCAACACTATCCTGATGCGTCTTTTGAACGCTTAGACAGCGCTATCAAGTGCTACCCCGGGGCGTTTGTGGAGCGCAAATCTCACGGCGCGGCGTTGCACTATCGGGCGTGCCCGGAGAATGCCGATAAGGTGCACGCTATTGCTGCCGATGAGCAGACAAGACTCGGTGACGAATTTACGTTGTTGGCGGGCAAAATGGTTTATGAGATTTTGCCGGCCACTATTAATAAGGGCCGCGCGGTGGAACGGTTAATGAACAATGCGCCATTCGCCGGGCGGCGCCCAGTATTTCTTGGAGACGATGTGACAGATGAGTTTGGTTTTGCCGCTGTGAATGCCCAGGGCGGTTTGTCCATTAGGGTGGGGCCGAAGAACGATCAGACCCGCGCGATGGAATGCCTGGACAGCGTTACTGCCGTGCATGAATGGTTGGCATCGCTGCTAGAGACGCGCCCATGAGCCACTTGCAACTGGGCGTGATCGGCAACTGCCAGATTGCCGCTTTGCTGGACGACACCGCCAACGTGGTCTGGGCCTGCTTTCCTCAACTGGACGCCGACCCAGTTTTCTGTAGCTTGCTGAGATCTGATCAATCCTCAACGCAGCCGGGTTGCTATCGAATCGAGATTGACGGCTTCAGTCACAGCGAGCAACGGTATATTCCCAATACCGCGATTGTGAAAACCACGCTGTTCGATGGCGACGGCAACGCGGTGGAAATTACCGACGTGGTGCCTCGCTACAATTATATGGGCCGTACATTCCGACCCATGATGATCAGTCGGCGAATCAAACCATTAGGAACGCCTAGGGTGCGAGTGAGGTTACGCCCAGCCTCCAGTTACGGCAGTGCTTCTTGTAATACCACCCACGGCAGTAACCACATTCGCTATGTGGGTGAAGAGCAGATAGTCCGGCTTACTACGGACCTTTCCCTGACCCATGTACTGGAAGAAACGTCGTTTATCCTGGATCAGGCTTACCATCTTGTATTGGGGCCTGACGAATCCATACCGGAATCTATCAGCGAGACCTTTCACACCCACTATCGCAACACCAAAGAATACTGGCAGGCCTGGAGCCGGGGGCTTTCGATTCCCTTTGAATGGCAGGAAGCGGTCATCCGAGCTGCCATCAGCCTGAAACTGTGCACCTTTGAGGATACTGGCGCGGTGATTGCAGCCATCACCACTTCCGTGCCAGAAGCGGCGAACAGCGGACGCAATTGGGACTACCGCTTCTGCTGGATGCGCGACAGCTATTTTGTGGTGCAGGCGCTTAATCGCCTGGGCGCCACCCGCACCATGGAAGGCTACCTGCGCTACATTTTGAACGTGGTGGCTGAGGCCGGCGGCGAGGAATTGAAACCGCTATATGGGATCAGCGGCCGATCCATCACCGACGAACGAATAGTCGAATCGCTGGATGGCTACCGCGGTATGGGGCCGGTGAGAATTGGCAATCAGGCTTATGAGCAGGTTCAACACGATGTATATGGCGCTGCGGTGTTGGCCAGTACCCAGTACTTTTTTGACAGCCGTTTGATTCACCAGGGTGGTGAAACGGAGTTTCGCCGGCTGGAAGCTTTGGGCGCCTGGGCTGAGAAAAAATTTGATCAGCCTGACGCCGGATTATGGGAGTACCGGGGCCGCCAGCGGGTACATACGTTTTCTTCCATCATGTGCTGGGCCGCCTGTGATCGATTGGCCAGAATTGCCGATCATCTCAAACTGCGCGACCGCCAACAGCACTGGCGGGACGCTGCTGAGCACATTCATCAGGTGATCGTCGAAAAAGCCTGGGATGAAGGTCAGCAGGCCTTTACCGAGAGTTTTGGCCGACCTGAAATGGATGCCAGTCTTCTGACGATGCATGACTTAGGATTTCTGGCGGCGGATGATCCTCGCTTCGTCAGCACGGTTGAACGCATTGGTGTGGCGCTGAAAGAGGGCAAACACCTGTTCCGCTATCGAGCAGCGGATGATTTTGGTGAGCCGGAAAATGCCTTCAATATTTGTACCTTCTGGTACATCGACGCTCTGGCAGTTATTGGACGTCGTGATGAGGCTCGTGATCTGTTTGAGAATATGCTGGCATCCCGAAACCCCCTGGGTTTGTTGTCAGAAGACATTGATCCGGCCAGCAACGAGCTTTGGGGCAACTTCCCCCAAACTTACAGTATGGCCGGGATCATCAGCGCTGCGATGCGGTTGAGCAAATCTTGGGATGAGGCACTGTGATATGAGTCAATCCGGCCGTCTGGTAATCGTATCCAATCGCGTGGCTAAACCCAAAAAAGGCGGCGCAGCCGCAGGCGGGCTGACCGTTGGAATTTTGGGTGCGCTAAAAGACAAAGGCGGCATGTGGTTTGGCTGGAGCGGTCAACTTACCGACCGGGAAACCCGTGACCCTCAAATCACCCGAGAAGGAAACATTGAATACGCTACGGTCGATTTGAATGAAAAAGATTACGAAAGCTACTACAACGGTTTTTCCAACCGAGTACTTTGGCCGGTCTGCCACTACCTGCTGTCGTTCATTCAGTATGAGGCTTCAGACTTCGATGGATATCGGCGGGTTAACGCCGTGCTTGCGCGCAAACTCGCGGCGCTCCTCAAACCCGACGACATCATTTGGGTACACGACTATCACCTGATTCCACTGGCCGCCGAGTTGCGCGCCGCTGGTATCGAAAACCCCATTGGGTTTTTCCTGCACGTGCCGTTTCCCAGCTATGAAGCGTTGCGCGCAGTGCCAAACTACGACTTCCTCCTACGGGCTTTGTGTGCCTATGACGTGGTGGGCTTTCACACTGACCGTGACCTGGCGTGTTTTCAGGAGGCGGTGACCGGCGCTGAAGTAAAGGCAAAGTTAGTTGGCAACAAAGAAATTGAGGTGGGCGGTGGCCGTCTGGTGGCAGACGTATTTCCTATCGGTATTGACGTCGACGAACTGCAAGAATTGGCGGCGGATGCCCAATCTATGGGTAAGGTCAAACGGCTCAAACGCAGCTTGAATAAACGCCAGTTGATGGTGGGTGTAGACCGGTTGGACTATAGCAAGGCGATCACCCAAAGGCTGTTGTCTTACGAGCGCCTGCTGGAAAAATACCCCAACACGCAGTCGTTGATGGTGTATCTGCAGATTGCGCCTCCCACCCGAACGGGGGTACGAACCTATGATGAGATTCGTGCAGAGGTAGAGCAAACCTCGGGTAGGATCAACGGGCGCTTTGCCGAGGCTGACTGGGTCCCGATTCGTTATCTGAACAAAGGGGTGGAGCGAAAACGCCTGATGGGGTATTTCCGCAATGCCTCTATTGGTTTGGTGACGCCCATTCGCGATGGCATGAATCTGGTGGCCAAAGAATACCTGGCGGCCCAGGATCCGAATGACCCCGGGGTGCTGGTGCTTTCCACGCTTGCTGGTGCGGCCCGAGAGTTGCCCGAGTCTATCCTGGTTAATCCCTACGACCGTGATGCGGTGGCTGACGGAATTGCGACGGCGATCAACATGGCCGTTGAGGAACGCCGTGACCGTCATGCCTCCATGCTGGAGACGTTAAGGCGCAACGACATCGTGGCGTGGCGATCCCGGTTCGTCAAAGCCCTGCGCAGCAGTCAGTGAGAGGGCCTTTCAGTACTGCGGGCATCTGAAATAAGGTGGCTAATGATTTTCCAGCCCTGTACACCTTTTTGAAAAACCCGCAGATGGGTAGTTTGGCGTTCTCCCAGCTGATCGCCTGAGCTCGTTTTTTGACCTTTGCGCCTGGCGGTGGTTCTCACCAAGGCCAGCGAGTCTGAAACGAAACGTACCTCGGGCGGCAGGTATGTTGTGTCGCCTGCCATGACAAAATCCATCGCAAACACTTCGGTCAGCATCGCCTGAATTTCAGTTCGGCCTCGGCGCGTTGCGCCGAATGCGTTGGTCCAGTCGGCATCTTCGCTGTAGTCCTGAGCAGCCAGCTGCGGGTTGTGTTCCTGCCAGGCCAGCAGCCAACGATCCAGGGCGGCGTCTATGGCAAGACGGTCACTGGGTGTTGAAGCAAAAGTGAGTGGTGTCAGCAACAGCAATGCAATCAGCGCGAGTCGACGGGTCATAGTGTTCTCCTTTGGGCGATAAAAATGTCCAATGAGTGTTATCGAAAAAATAGCACGCGCCATCAGCTGGCCAGAACCAATATTTGCCCGTTACCGTTGTAACGGCAAGCATTTGACGCATCAAGGTTCTGAGCAGAACAGGCGTTACGGTATGTTCCGCACGTGTAGACTAGGGCAACACCGAAATTTTCGGTTTGGGATCAAAAAGGCAAAAAGTACTTATGGCGATTAAACTCTTTACCGCTGCGTTTGCGGCGATGGCTCTTGCGGCGTGTGCTCAGTCGCCTTCGACAAGTTCATCCGCTGATGCGGTGCTGGTTTTTGGGGCTACTGGCGGTACCGGCCTTGCAACAGTGCGGCGACTGCGTGAACAAAATGTGCCGGTGACCGCGTTTGTTCGGCCCACATCAAACCGGGAAAAATTGGAGCCAATGGGTGTGAGTTTTGTCGTTGGCGATGCGCTGTCATTATCCGACGTAGATCAGGCTATGGCGGACGGCAATTTTGCTGCGGTGGTTAGCGCCATTGGCGGGAGGCCCGGTCAACCTCGGCCGGACTATACCGGGGTAAAGAACATGGTGGATGCGGCGAAGAGAAATGGCGTCGGGCGGATGGTTCTTGTCAGCTCTATTGGTGCCGGTGATGCGGCGCGGGCCAAGCCGCCTGCCGATGCCGGGTTTTTCAAAACCATACTGCATGAAAAGACGCTGGGCGAAGACTACCTGATCGCCAGTGGCCTTGAATACACGGTGATCCGTCCGGGTGGGCTACGTACCGAGCCGGCGACCGGTAATGGGCAGCTCAGCGTGGCGCCCGCCATGGGCATGATCCATCGCGAAGATGTTGGGGCGTTGATTGTGCAGGCTCTGGGTGATCCTTCCGCGGTGGGTAAGGTCTATCACGCGATTGATCCTAATCTGAAGCGGGAGTCTGAAGAGCGCTGACGTTCGATTATAGACGTTTCGTTGAGATGACAGTCGTTTGGCGTATCGGGAGTCTGGCCGACAGCGGGCGGTATGGGGCCTTTGAAGGAATGGCTCCCTGCGGTCCGCTTTACTTCCTTCAAAGGCCCCATACCGCCCGCTGCCTGGATAGTTTTTCCGGTCGGGCACTGCACTAGTGTCTGCAACCGACGTTGTGGTGCTTGGTGGTGGGGCTGCTGGGCTCATGTGTGCCATTGCGGCCGGTCAGCGGGGGCGGCGGGTTGTCGTGTTGGAAGGGTCCAATCGGATCGGTAAAAAGATTCTCATGTCTGGTGGTGGGCGCTGCAACTTTACGAATCTCAATACTCGGCCTGACCATTTTTTGTCTGCCAATCCGCATTTTTGTAAGTCGGCCTTGAGTCGATACAGTCCCCAGGATTTTGTCGATCTTGTTGAGGCTCATGGGATTGCCTATCACGAGAAGGCCGCGGGGCAGCTGTTTTGTGATGACAGCTCGAAACAGATAGTGGCCATGCTAAAGGCTGAGTGTGATCAGGCTGGAGTGCTGATCTACACCGACAGCGATATTGGCGCGATTAACGTATTTGATGGTGGTTACCAGGTTCGCAGTCAGGCGGGTGACTTTTTGGCGGAATCTTTGGTTGTTGCGACTGGCGGATTGTCGATCCCGCGGATGGGTGCCAGTGACTTTGGCTTTCGGATTGCCAAACAGTTTGATCTGACGCTTAGAGCAACGCGTGCTGGACTGGTGCCGTTGACGTTTTCTGGCATTTTCCACGACATGTTGCAGCGGCTGTCCGGGGTGTCTGTGGCATCAACGATGCGCTGCGGAAAGACCCATTTTGACGAAGACCTGTTGTTTACCCACAGGGGGTTGAGTGGCCCGGCGGCTTTGCAAATTTCCAGCTACTGGCGAGAGACTCACGCAGTGGATGTTGACTTGATGCCCGGTCAGGCCGCGGACGAACTGCTTATGTCGGCGAAGAAAGCGCAACCGAAAGTTCTATTGAGAACGCTGTTGGGGCGACGGCTGCCCAAGGCGTTGGTGGCTGAGCTTGAAGCCCTGTATTGGCCGGAACGTGCAGAAGAGCCGTTGGCGCAATGGCCGGACCGACGCCTATCTCAGATTAGTCAGACTCTGTCGGCGTGGACGTTAAAACCATCGGGCACTGAAGGCTATCGGACTGCAGAAGTTACCCTAGGTGGGGTGGATACCAACGAACTGTCATCCACAACCATGGAGTCTAACCAGCACCCGGGCCTATATTTCATCGGTGAGGTGGTGGATGTGACGGGCCATCTTGGCGGATTTAATTTTCAATGGGCTTGGGCATCCGCCCAGGCGGCTGGGGCGGTTGTGTAATTTTGGGCCAAAAAAAAGCAGGGCTAAGAAAGCCCTGCTTCTCGTCAGCCTCGAAAGGCTGAGCATCAGTGCCGCGCAAGCGCGGCTGACGCTGGTTCAGATGACAGTAATGTTGTCAGCCTGAAGGCCTTTTTGGCCCTGGGTCACGGTGAACTGCACCTTCTGACCTTCGATCAGGGTGCGATGGCCTTCGCCTGAGATCGCCTTAAAGTGGGCGAATACGTCAGGACCAGACTCCTGCTCAATGAAACCAAAACCTTTAGCGTCGTTGAACCATTTTACGGTGCCAGTAGTAGTAGACATGTGTACTTCCTATTTGAGTTTTTACATAAACATGACCGCTCACGCGGCCGGGTAACGGCTGATCTTTTGCTTTCACTTATGACAAACAGGACGAGGTACTACTGAAGAGACTTCGAAATGGTATACATAAATATCGGGCTAAATATACGAGCCAAGTGCAAAATACACCGCTGACAGGGAAAGTCAATGAATATATTCAGCGATTTTCTGGCGGTATTGCTGCGTTCTTGCCTAAATTTCGCGGATTTCTGGCGGCTGCGCCGGGTTAGTTTTATCCTTGCGCCATGGCGAATCCAATCCCCACCGACATTGTACTGCATCAGTCCACCCGCTTACTGGAAGTGAGTTTTGACGACGGTCTCTCATTCCAGCTGCCTTGTGAATACCTTCGGGTATACTCGCCCTCCGCCGAGGTTCAAGGGCATGGCCCTGGCCAGCGGGTTTTGCAGACCGGCAAACGTGACGTCAATATTATGAATATCGTGCCGGTGGGCAACTACGCCGTAGGACTGCACTTTTCTGACGGCCACTCCACTGGGCTGTACTCCTGGAAAACTCTTTACGATCTGGGCACAAACCATACGCAATACTGGCAACAGTATTTGGATGAGTTAACTGAAGCAGGCGCTAGCAGGGATTCCTGACTGCGCCTAAGGCACAGCAATGAACAACGACTCGATGGCTCGGAAAGACACTGAGGACACCACGCACTTTGGTTTTCGCGATGTGCCGGTAGAAGATAAAGAAAAGCTGGTGGCGGAGGTATTCACCTCGGTGGCCAGCAGTTACGACGTTATGAATGACCTCATGTCGTTGGGAATCCACCGGCTGTGGAAACGTCATTTTGTAACAACCGCACGGGTGCGGGCGGGCCATCAGGTGCTGGACCTGGCGGGCGGAACCGGCGATATCGCCTCGCTGTTGTATTCCTCGCTGGGGGATACTGGCTCTGTGGTCGTGGCGGACATTAACGCGGCCATGCTCGACTGCGGCCGTGATCGACTGCTGGACGAAGGCAAGCTGCGCCGCAGCCACTTCATTCAAGCGAACGCCGAGGCTCTGCCGTTTGCAGACCGCAAGTTTGATCTGGTCACTATGGCGTTTGGCCTGCGCAACGTGACCGATAAAAACGCTGCCCTGCGCAGCATCCATCGCGTACTCAAGCCTGGCGGACGAATACTGGTTTTGGAGTTTTCTCAACTGCGCCCCAAAGTGTTGCGTCCAGCCTACGACTGGTATTCTTTCAACGTGCTGCCGGCACTGGGAACCCGATTTGCCGGGGACGCCGACAGCTACCGTTATCTTGCTGAGTCCATTCGCAAGCACCCGGATCAGGAAACGCTGGACGACATGCTTTCGAAGGCGGGATTCGTCCAGCAAGGTCACCGAAATCTGAGTGCGGGCCTGGTGGCCATTCACCAGGGAGTGAAGCCATGAGTGATGCAACTCAAAGACTGGCTGACGGCGTTAACACCTTGCTGGGTCGGATCTTGAAACTGGATCCGGAACTTAAGCGAAAATTGCGAGGGCTTGAGGGTCGTTGCCTGGCCGTCACGCTGGACGGGCCGGAATTATCGTTTCATGTCCGATGTGATGATCGAGAGCTCAAAGCCCTGCCGGGCTTTCCAGAATCACCCGGTGCCCAAATTCGCGCGACGCCTGGAGCGTTTCTGGCCTTGGCGGCCAGCGGCGGCACCGGAGCCGTAGGCAAGGTTTCGGTGGAAGGTGATGCCGAGACTGCGCGACGTTTCCAGCAGTTCTTCAGCGATCTCAATCCCGACTGGGAGGAAGCGTTGACGGGCCTTTTCGGCGACGTACTGGGATTTCAGGTTGCCCAGCTAATGGAGCGCGGCTTTTCCTGGCTGAAGTCTGCGGGCCGGGGCTTAGGCGAAACCGGCAGTGAATATCTGCGCGAGGAAAGCCGGCAGCTCGTGACCCGGCCCGAGATGGAGGTGTTCCTAGACGCCGTGGACGACCTGCGTGACGAGGTGGACCGGTTAGAGGCTCGTCTGCGAAAGTCTGGGAGTCTCTAATGTCCTGCCAGATCAATTCGCTGACTGTGGACGCACGACGTAGGGCCAGCATCGAGGCGAGTGCCGCCGCCTACAGTCAGCCGATTGATATGACAGGACACTTGCTATGATTCGTTTTCGCCAGCTGCGCCGTCTGGCGGGCATCGCCAGCGTGCTGGCCAAATATCGTCTGGAAGATATATTGGCCAATACCAGCCTTTCCCGGATGGCTAAGGCGATTGCCTGGGTCCAGCCCTGGCGCGCCAAAGCGACCGATGAACCGCTCGGTCGAAGACTGCGCATGGCGCTCGACGACCTGGGGCCGATTTTTGTCAAGCTGGGCCAAATGCTCTCGACGCGGCGAGACCTTTTACCCAAAGACATTGCGGACGAGTTGGCGATGTTGCAGGATCAGGTTGCCCCATTCCCCGGCGATCAGGCCCGAGCTGCGGTGGAAAAAGCCCTGGGTGAACCCATCAGTGAGGTCTTCGCCAAATTCGAAGATAACGCTTTGGCGTCCGCCTCGGTGGCTCAGGTGCACGCGGCCGAGTTAAAAAACGGCGACAAGGTCGTAGTGAAAGTGCTCCGGCCAGGCATCGCCAAGAAAGTTCGTCGGGACCTTGAACTTATCACCATAATTGCGGGTATGGCGGACCGTTACTGGGCCGCCGCAGCCCATGTTCGACCGCTGGAGCTGGTGGCTGAGCTGGCAGGCACACTAAAAAACGAGCTCAACCTGCAGCGTGAGGCCGCTAACGCGTCTCAACTGAAACGCAATTTTGCTGACGACCGGGAGCTGTATGTCCCCGCTATTTACTGGGACTACACCCACAAGCAGGTCATGGTGATGGAGCGGGTGTACGGCATTCCCATCGATAATGTGGATGAGCTGCGCGGTGCCGGTGTGGATATGAAACTGCTGGCGGAGCGCGGCAACCGCATTTTTTACACCCAGGTGTTCAGAGACAATTTTTTCCACGCCGATATGCACCCGGGTAATATTTTGGTGGACGTTACCGACCCCAAAGACCCCACCTACATCGCGCTGGACTTTGGCATCGTCGGCTCCATGCCGTCTGAGCACCTGCACTATCTGGCAGAAAACTTCCTGGCTTTTTTTAACCAAGACTATCGCCGGGTGGCGGCCCTGCATATTGAGGCGGGATGGATTCCGGCCACCTCGCGGATTGACCAGGTGGAATCGGCAGTGCGCGCCGTGTGTGAGCCACAGCTAGCCAAACCCCTGTCGGAAATCTCTTTTGCTCAGGTGCTGTTCCAGCTGTTTGATGTGGCCCGTCAGTTTGAGCTGACGGCGCAACCTGAGCTGATCTTGCTGCAGAAAACCCTGCTTAATATTGAAGGCGTGGGTCGTCAGGTTTATCCCGAGCTGGATATCTGGACGACCTCCAAGCCGGTGATGGAAAAAATCATGGCGGACCGACTCGGCGTTGACGCAGCTGCCAAAGATCTGCAGCAGCGCCTCCCGGCATGGATGGCCCGTACGCCGAAAGTACCCGGGTTGGTGTTTGATTATCTGGAAAAGGTCAATGCGGGCCGCTTGGAAACGCGCCTGAAGAGTGATGACCTAAAGGCCATTCGGGATCTGATTGAGCAACGCAGCAACAACACGGCCTGGGCGGTTTTTGCCGCGGGCTTTGCCTTAATGGCCACGATGGTTGGGTTGTTCGGCAATCCCGAGACTCGGGTCTTGGGTCAGCCCCTTTGGCCGAGTGTATCTGCCGTTGCCGCACTGTGGTGTGCGTGGAAGGCGATCACTCGCCAGTAGGCTCTGCTTCCAGGAAATGGTGGTGGTCGTCAGTCCAGTGCCTGAATGACATCGAGCACCGCGTTGCGTGCCCGATCCACACTGGCGGTCAACTGAATGTCGGCAGTCTGGGCAGAAGATCGGTTGTCGCCTCGCAACACATCCACCGATTGAGACCACTCGGCCACCAGCGTGTCCAGAGTGTCGGGAATGGGGGCAGGGAGTAACGTGCTGAGCGTCTGGCAGGCTTTCACCTCGCCCCAACCATCGACCCAAAGCTCAACCCGTCGCGGCGTCGGGTAGACCATGGCGTTCACCACGGATTGGAATTGCTCCAGGTGCTCAATTAATTCAAAGGACGCCTGACGAACGTTGCGCTGGGTTTCTGTGGTCTCGTTTCGCCAAGTGTTGTAACCCAGGGAGCAAAGGGCAATAAACAGACTGATAAGGGCTACCGCATTGCGCTGGATTTGATCCGAAATTCTAATCCGATCGCTGACATCGGTAGTTGGAGAAAGCGGGTTTTCTGGGCTAGGTTCCATGGCGTGCTCTGATTCGCGTTGGGGTAACTTTTGCTGAAAAAATTCGGCGGGAAAAAGCCTATTGGCCGCAACCCAAACGGCATATATGATGCGGGTTTTACCGGTGCCGGAAAATGACGTCAGCGCATTGTAAGCGAATCTGCCTGTGGTCGGGTCCTCGCAATGTTTCCACCGCCGTGTTGTACGCGTTCCATCAACGCGCCGACACCCACGCGGTGGATGAGCCACTGTATGGCCATTACCTTCGATACTCCGGAGCACCTCATCCTCATGCCCCCGAGCTCGTCAATCAATTGGATTGTGATGGATCTCGGGTATTAAGAGATGTGGTTCTTGCGCCATGGGAAAAACCGCTGCTCTTTCTAAAAATGATGGCTCATCATTTGCCCGGGCTGGATGATGGGTTTCTGGACCAAACAATTGGCGTTATCCTGACTCGCCAGCCACGAGAGGTTTTGGCCACCTTGTCGATTCAGATTCCTGAGGCCACCATGGCCGATGCGGGCTACGATCAGCAGGTCAGGCTGCTGGAGCGGTATCCTGATATGCCGGTGCTGGATGCCAGGGAATTGCTGCTGGACCCCGCCGCTGTACTCAAAGCACTTTGTCAACGGATTGATATTGCGTTTGATCCGGCGATGCTGAGCTGGCCGGCCGGGGAAAAAACTTGCGATGGACCCTGGGCACCGCACTGGTATCACAACGTCCACCAATCCACCGGTTTTGCCCCCTACAACCCTTCGAAGAAAGTGATGCCGGAGTCCCTTGAGCCGCTGCTGGCTGAATGCCAGCCGCTCTATCAAACCCTGCTCGCCCAAGCAATCCGTGCCCCCAAAAACAAGGACTGATCATGGTAAATCGAGAGACGTTACTGCCCCATCTGGGTGACCCCCGCAACGCCGATATTTGGGTTCATGTGGGTGGTGAGCTAAAGCGCCGCAGCGAGGCAAGTGTGTCCGTATTCGATAGCGTGGTGCAGGGTGGTGACGCGGTGTGGGAAGGATTGCGGGTATATGACGGGCGTATTTTCATGCTTGACCCTCATCTGGATCGGCTGCTCGATTCCGCCAAGGCGCTGGCGTTCGATGCCATTCCGAATCGTCAGTCGGTCAAAAAGGCGATCTTCGAGACTCTGGAAGCCAACGGCATGCGCGACGGCGCACATATTCGCTTGACCCTGACCCGCGGCGAGAAAATTACTTCCGGCATGAGTCCCAAATTCAACGTCTTCGGCCCCACGCTAATAGTATTGGCTGAGTGGAAGCCGCCGGTTTACGACAACGCTGCGGGAATTACACTGATTACTTCAGCCGTGCGCCGCAACACCAGTCAGTGCTTGGATTCCAAAATCCATCACAACAATCTGCTCAACAATATTCTGGCAAAAATTCAGGCCAACGTGGCCGGCGTGGATGACGCATTGATGTTGGATGTTGCGGGCTTTATTTCTGAAACCAATGCAACCAACGTATTTGTAGTCCACGGAGGACAGCTGTTAACCCCCCACGCAGACTCCTGTGTCCCGGGCGTTACCCGCCGGATGGTGCTGGAGCTCGCCGAAGAGTTGGACATCGCCCACTGCGAACGTAATGTCTCGCTGACTGAAGCCCATGCTGCTGATGAGATGTTTACCACCGGAACGATGGGGGAGCTATCCCCCGTGGTGGAACTTGATGGTCGGGTCATTGGGCAGGGTTCCTGTGGCCCGCTCACACAGCGTCTGCAAAAGGCCTATGCTGAACGCACTCGCTCCCTGGGTGAGCCGCTGCCTGCACCCGCAACTTGAGCTTTGCTTAACCTGACTGGGATATACTCGTCTGAGACTTGAAGGAGGAGCGGGTCATGAAACCACATCCAAGATTTGTTTTGTCTGGCACGTTGTTGCTGGTAACAGTCTTCGTTGGCGGCTGTTTCCAACAGCCAACCCGAGAAGAGTTGCTCGAAGCGCAGTCTGCCCGTCGTGAGCAGTGTGACGATATGCTTCAGGAGATCGAAGACAACAAAGACCGGCCGCTGATTCGCGCCACCCTGCAGGAAAATTACAACCAGACCTGCGTACAGAATTACCCCGCGCCGCCCGGCTGAAGCCCGGGTGGAACTACCCTTCGCCCCATCGTGTGAGCGCAATCAACAGCCCATTTGCGATGCGCTGAGCGACATATTTTCGGCACCAGGCCAGATCCTAGAAGTGGCATCGGGCACCGGACAACATGGCGTGTACTTTGCTGGGGCGCTGCCTCATCTGCGCTGGCAATGCACCGATTTGGATAGTGCGTTGCCGGGTCTCAGTGCGCGTATTGCCCAAGCTCAGTTGTCCAATCTTCCAGCGCCGATGATGCTCGATATTCTCGAAGGTCCGTGGCCTGATATACAGGCCAGTGGCCTGTTTGCTGCCAATCTGCTGCACATCGCCAGCTGGCCGGAGGTTTGCGCACTGTTTGCCAACTGTGCCACGTCGCTTAAGGCCGGAGGCCGTTTGGTGATTTATGGTCCGTTTAATGACAACGGTTTTACCTCCGACGGTAACGTTTCACTGGATGCCTGGGCCCGGCGGACCTTTCCCGGCGGTGGGCTGCGAGAGTTATCTGCCATTTCCGAACTGGCGCTTTCCCATCATTTTCTGGTGCCCAAAGTACAAACCATGCCTGCCAATAACGTGTTGCTGTCTATGGTGTATTCACCATGATGGCTGCCGCAGCAGGGCTGCTGACATTGGCAGTAGGAGCACCCTGGGAACCCCAGGGGCCTGCGGGTATCCGTGGCGGACAAGTAGAAAATATCGAAAATCTTCCGGTGGCAGGTGCGGTAAATGCGTTAGCTCCCCATCCAGACAACCCGGATGTGTTGTACGTTGGGAGCGTCAATGGCGGCGTGTGGAAAACGACCACCGCGACCGCCATGGTTCCGCAATGGGAGGCGCAAACCGATACTCAGTTGTCGCCGTCAATCGGCGCAATCACGTTTGATCCAAGCGACGAGACCCACCAGACTCTGGTGGCTGGAATTGCCCGCAGTTCAGCGTTCAACACCCAGGGTGGGAGTCGCAGCGGTTTGCTTCGAACAACCGATGGTGGGCAATCCTGGGCCGCGCTAACGGCGTTGGCCGGAAGAAATGTGGTGGGCGTTGAGGCCAGTGGTAATCGAATTGTTGCCGCCAGCAATGGTGGTGACACCGGTACCTGCGAGGATCTTGGGCTGTTCGTCAGCGAGGACGCCGGCCAGAGTTTCGATCCGGTCAACCGCGGTATCCCGATCGGGGTAGTCGATGCACTGGCCAGGGATCCGGGCAACCCGGACATCGTATTTGCCGCAGTATTTCTGGCGTCCCTATGCACACCCAGTGGACAAAACGGCATTTATCGCAGTGCTGATTTCGGCGACACCTGGGCAAAAATCAGCCCCTCTGGGGACACTCTGGCGTTGGATGCGTTGTTGCAAGACCTGCCAGGCACCCATGTAGAGATGGCGGTCGGGCCCGAAGGCGGCTTATTTGTCGCCGTAGTGCCCGGAAACAGCCTGCAGCTGGAGGGGGTGTTTTTCACCGAAGATAGCGGCAATAGCTGGATCGGAATGGATCTCCCGGGCAGTTTGGAGCCGTTATTTCAAGGTATTCATCCTAGCCGCCAGGGGTTCGTCCACCTTTCTTTGGCAGCAGATCCGGTTAACCCCAGCCGGGTTTACATAGGTGGCGATCGCCAGCCTCAATCGGACGACGGGAGTTTTCCTAACGCCATTGGCGCGGAGGATTTCAGCGGCCGATTGTTCCGCGGCGATCTTAGCCGGTCGCCGGGATTTCAGTGGACGCCCATCACCCATGGGGGCACGTTCGCGGGGTCAGCACCCCACGCCGATTCCCGTGAATTGACATTTGATTCGGCGGGGGAGCTGTTAGACGCCAACGATGGAGGGGTGTATCGCCATTCTGGCGCTGACGGTTTCTTTGGGGATTGGTTCTCTGTTAATGGCAACCTGCAGATAACGGAAACCCATGATGGGCGGCTGGACCCAGTCAGCGGGGTGATCCTGGGTGGCAATCAGGATACGGGGTCTACACAGCAATCTGTTCCAGGCGCGCTGTTGTGGGAGTCGGTTAACACCGGTGACGGCGGTGACGTTGCGGTCGCGAACTTTGGTACGCAGTCCGTGCGCTACCACAGCTTTTCATTTTTTGGCGCTCCCACCCGTAGTGTCTACTCAGCGTCCAACCAGTTGATGTCTATAACGGCACTGGGTTTGTCGCTGCTGAATATGAGCCCCGAACTCGAGCCTCAATTCAAGACGCCGCTCGAAGTCAACAAAGTTGAACCAATGGCGCTACTCATCGGTGCGGGTAATGGCCTTTATGAGTCGGTCGATCAGGGCGATACGGTTCGCCAGGTGCTGGCGGATGTGGCGGTGGATGGGTTTCTGGGCACCTCGTTGGTCTACGGCCACAGGGACAATCCCGGATTGGTTTACGCCGCAGCCTGCTCGCCATCATGCAGAAGTCAGACGCCGTCGCAGATCTGGTTACGACGGCAAGCCAACGCAGATTTCGATGTGATATTCACGGCAACGGGTACCGATCGCATCACGGCGATTGCAGCGGGGTTAGAAGCGGGCAGTTTGTTTTTATTGGCTGATGGGAAGGTTCAACAGTTGCGAGACTTTGGCCGCCAGGTGAGCGATTTGACGGGAAACCTGATGGATCTCAATCCGGGTCGGCTCCGAAGCCTGCTATGGGTGTCTTTAAGCGCTGATGGTGCCTTGCTAGCGGGTACCGACCGGGGGGTGTTCGTCGCTTTTGAGTCCGGCGGTTATCAGGTTTGGCGGCGTCTGGACATGGGGTTGCCCAACGCACCCGTGTTTGATCTGGACTATGCTGATACGCGGGATTGGTTGCTCGCCAGTACCCTGGGGCGCGGGAGTTTTTTGCTCCGGGGGCTGAACAGTTTACTGCCGGGCATTTTCAGGGATGGCTTTGAGTGATGGCGCAACTGATGCAGAAACCGCGCACGTAAGTATTGAGAAAGGAGGATGTTTCGGATGAAAAAATCACAATTATCGGCGGCTTTTGCGGGCAGTCTTCTTCTGGTTTCCGGCGTGGCTTGGGCGGACGAAATCGGTGATGAGACGGAGGCGGAGCCTCGGTTTGTGCTGAATCAAGATACTCGGCTACTGCTGGACCGTTCCCAGCGCACCGTGACGCAAGACAAAAAAGGCAATAAACACCTGGTGGACAATCATCGCCATGTGCTGCTGGCCCGCGTGGGGGTTGATGGAAAGGTCGAGATGTTTTGTGCCGACAACGTTCATTCAGCCGAAAAATGGGCCGCCAATGAGGCCAAGACGGAGTTGCAGCCATGACCGCAATCAAAAAACTTCCTTGCGCCCTGATTGCCGTCACATTAAGTCTGACTACCGCAACCGCCATCGCCGGAACCGTTCAGTTTGAATTTCAAGACGGGTTTTTCGACAACACCTCCGTGGCACCCCTGCCATCCAACGCGGGAACTACTCTGGGTGAACAACGCCGGATTCTCTTTATGGCTGCGGGTCAAATTTGGGCTGATATTATCGATAGCCCGGTGCCTATTGTGGTGGAGGCGACGTTCGAAAACCTGCAGTGTGACAACAACGGAGCGGTTCTTGGGTCTGCAGGGGCCACCAACAACAGCACCAATTTCAATTTGGAAAGTGGCTCGGTGTTTTTCCCTGGCGCATTGGCTGACGCGTTGTTGGGCCAAGACCAGCACGTTGGTGAGTCCGACATCTCTGCCAGCTTTAATGCACGTATCGATGCAGGCCAGTGTCAAGGTTTCAATGGGTTTTACTACGGCCTGGACAATAACACCGGCCCAGGTGAAACCGCGCTTTTCTCCACCATCCTGCATGAAATCGCCCATGGGCTGGGTTTCAGCGCTGTAATCGGTCCAGATGGCAGTCTGCCAACATTTGGCAACGGCCAAGAGATTCCCGGAGTTTTCGACTTTTTCCTATTCGATGTGGATGATGGTGAACTATTGCTGGATCTGACGGTTGGCGAAAGAGCGGCTTCCATTTTGGACGACCCCAATCTTGTCTGGATGGGCCCCAACGTCACTGCCGGGCTCGCTGGATTTATCACCGGCGGCGTTAATGCGGGCAGCCTGAGAATGTACGCTCCAGGAACCTTTGAAGGGGGATCTTCAGTGTCCCATTTCAGCACTGACGTGACGCCGAATTTGCTGATGGAGCCATTTTTGACCCCCGGGCTGACTCCCGGCGATACGGATTTGACCCCGAGGCTGCTGCAAGATTTGGGTTATTCAATCCTCACCCCGCCCGAAGGCGTGATATTCATTTCAGGCTTCGAGGACGGAGAATAAGTGCCGGGGGCGGATCGGTGACATCAGATCGGTTGGCCTACCGGTAATTTCCTGTGTCGATGTCGCTGGTTGGCGGATTCTGAGGGCCAAGTCACGGTTTTAGCTGGGCTTTTATTACAGCATCTATGCTCATTGTTGAGCGCAGGATGCGATCTATGGGAGTTCAGTCAAGGATAGGGTGCTCGCTGTTATTGATTGGCGTATGTGCCAGCGTGTCGGCCCAGCAATCACCGTTTGATCACCAGCCGGATTTTTTAGACGCTTTGGATTCGCCTCAAAGTGCGGTTATTGCCCAGACTTTGACCCTCAATTCTGCAGAGCTTGCGCTCCTTAGCGCCGCCACCATCGGCCAGGAAATTGATTTGCCCGCCCTGTCAGCAGGGCTGGCTAAGGGCTCCCCGATGGCATTCAAGCGGATCAATATTCATGCGCCAGGAACCCGCGTTACGGTTGATGACGGCGTGACTGTGAGACAGCTTGACGCGTCAGGCAGGCACTTTTTTTTAGCCCACAGCGCCACCGGCGGTGCGAGTTTTTCCCTTGATTTGAAATCCGGCCGTGCTCACGGTTTGCTGGTAGATGGGGCAAATAGCTATCAGATCGACGGCGAAATCACGGCCAAAGGTGGTTTGAACCTAACCCTGGCTAGCCTGCGCGAGGCGCGCAGCAAGGCCGGTTTTGCCTGTGGCCAGAATGATACCCACAAAGCGGAATTTCGCGCGCCGGCTGACCTTGACAGTGGGCTGATTGGGCTGGCGGCGGACCCGGCACCCAGCATGAGGGCAACGCGAAAGGGCAGTGGACAGGTGCTGTATCAGACGGTCATTGCCGTGGATACGGATAACGAGCTGCTATATAACAAGTTTGACAACAATCCTGCAGAGGCCCGCGACTGGATTGAAGACATGTTTGTTGCCATGAATGCGTTTTATGAACCAGATCTTGGCTTGCGCTTGCTGTTAGGCGACCTGCTGCTTCGGGTGGACAACACGCCGACCGATGCGCCTGACTTCAATACCGACCCGGACGACTTCAACGATGGCCTGGGCAGCTTTCGCAGCTACTTCCAGAACAATCAAAATTCGATTCAGCGCAATTTCGCCGCGTTGTTATCCGGTAAAAATATCGGCAGGAACTCATTCAGCGGCGTTGCCTACGTTGGCGTCTACTGCAATAGCGCCAGCTATTCTCTTAACCGCATTGGTAGCAATTCCCGTCCGGCGTTTATCGCTGGAGGAGTCGGTCATGAAATTGGCCACAATCTCGGCTCGTCGCACACTCACTGCGAGGCGCGACGAGCGGGTGGAGGTTTTGTCGATGAGTGTTATTCCATGAATCCCGCCAGTCCACGGGGGTGTTATGTAGGGCCCACCTCCTGCCCGGCGGGCGGGGCTGACGGCAGCCTGATGAGTTATTGCCATGCCGGCGCCAGCGGATTTGATGGCGATGGCCCGGAGATGGGTACCAGCAGTCGGTGTTCCAATAGCGACTATTTCCACCCACTTATTATTGGCAAGCTGGATGACCTTATTGCCTCCAACAACCCGTCCTGCATTGCGGATTTTGACGATCTCGACCTACTCTTTCGGGGCGGGTTTGAATAGCTGAAGTGCTCGCGTCTCATGGGGGCGAAAATAAATGAAAGCTTTTCGGTAAACTGGATGTCCTTATTTTCAATCCTACAATTTCCGGGACGTTTACCGTGCAACCGACTTCTCCCTCGACCCGCCAAAATTCCGACTGGGGGTTAGTTTCCTCCAGCATTGGCAAATTGGCCTTGCGCTGCCTTGCGTACTTTTTCTTGGTCGCAGGGGTGGCGTTTTTACCTACCTTGGACTTGGGCCGCCCTAACCCGCTGCATCAGGATCAGCTGTTTACCGAGACCTCGTTTGTAGAGCTGGGCCAGTTAACGCTGTTGCTGCTCTCGGCGATTGTCGGTACCAGCCTTTGGCTAGGCGCGAGGGGACGCGCTTTGGGTGCTCTGCTCGCGGCAATGCTCAGCGCGGCGTTGGTGCGGGAGCTGGACTATTTTCTAGACAAGTGGTTCTTTGACGGTGCCTGGCAGGTCGTGATGAGCGTGTTGCTTGTGGTTTCGTGGTGGGTGATATGGCCACAGCGACGAGAGCTGAGTCGGCAGCTGCAGTTGTTGTCCTCCCACCTGAGCTTTGGTCTGATGTTTGCCGGCGCCAGCATAGTGATTGGCTTTTCCCGTTTGTTTGGACGAGGAGAGTTCTGGGAGCGTTTGATGGGTTCTGATTTTGACCGTTCGGTGAAAAACCTGGCGGAGGAATCCATCGAGCTGCTGGGATATACGTTGTTGAGCATTGGCGTCGTTGAATGTGTGTTGGCGTTCCGTCGTCGTATTGGGAGATCCGAATGAGTTTTGCCATCCACATCGATGCCAACCTGCCGACTGCCCGGTTCTATGCGGAACTTGCTGATGCCGCTAACGCCATGTTGGCTGGAGAAACCAATTCCATCGCCAATGCAGCGAATCTCAGCGCGCTGATTTACGCCAGCGTGACCGATTTAAACTGGGCCGGCTTTTATTTGTTTGATGGCAAGGAACTGGTTGTCGGGCCCTTTCAGGGGCTACCCGCGTGTGTTCGTATCGCGCTGGGGCGGGGTGTTTGTGGCACCGCGGCAGCCGAGCGCCGGATTATTCGAGTGGATGATGTGGACGCATTTGATGGCCATATTGCCTGTGACAGCGCCAGCCGATCGGAGTTGGTGATACCTTTGGTTAAAGATGAAGAACTGCTTGGGGTGCTGGATTTAGACAGTCCCTCACCAGCGCGGTTTTCCGAGGAAGACGAACGCGGCCTATCAGCATTGGCTGACTTATGGCTGGCGACCGCCTGACCACACCCTAAGGGGCATGGCCTTGAGTGAGGTCAGGGGTTGATGGAACTGGCGCTGATCTTGCCGCTGTGCCACTGCAACGGTTGCGATACCGGTGGATCGAAGCTGACAACGACCCAATCGCCGGGCCGCAAAACCTGTCGAGTTCCGCTGAGCAAGCTCGCCAATTCAGACACTCCGGGATTATGGCCAACCAGCACGGTGCTATCGGCCCCATGGCGTTGCAGCACGGCAATGAGTTCGCCTGCGGTGGCATCGTAAATTTCTTCGATAAAGTGCGGGTCAGGGCCATCTCTTAGCGCTAGCGCGGCAGTTTGTCGGGTGCGGGTGGCTGTAGAAACCAGAGTGTGGTCAATGCAGGGTATCTGAGCGGTCAATTCTCGGCCGCGGTCAAGGGCAACCTGTTCGCCTTCCGAGGTGAGGGGGCGCTCGTGATCTGTGCCGCTGCGAGTGTACTGCGCTGGCGCATGGCGGAACACCACCAGAGTGTGCAGCAGCCCGCCGGGCTGCTGCGGTTCTGATGGTGGGTCGATACTCATGGCGTAATCTTAGTTTGGCGGCGTAATCTGTTGTAGCGGCAGATTGCTGCGGTTCCACTGAATGCTCACGTCCTCATTGACCTGCACATCCAGGGCGTTGAGCAGAGCGCTTCCGTCAGCGTTCAGTGTTCGTTCCATCGTACCGCCGTTGAGGATGCTGACCGGCGTCCAGGTACAGCCCGGGCAATGAGCCTTGAAGCTGGACAGATCTGCCGTTCCCTGACTGGTAAGCGCGGTGCCATCAGAGGTCACCACGACCCACCGGGGTTCGCCGTCAGTGCCGTAGAAATATACCGCGCTAAATTCCTGGTTGCCCTGCCGATGGGTGCCGATACCCCAGCCCGACTCGTCGGCATTGAAGTATTGGTCGGTGATCACCGGATCTACATCGGACGTGGAGCTAAGATCAAAGAAGCGGATGAGTTCACCGTTGCTCTCGCCGTTAATGGTGAAGGTCATTACCGCTTCGGAATCACTCACAAAACTGATTTGCGCATTACCCACCGTTGTGCCGGTGGGGGCAGTTTGTGTGATGTCGCCATTAAGCCTGAACCGCAGGATATCGGCGTCAACCGAGTTATTGGTCAGGGCCTGATCGCCAACGGAGGTGACGTAGTACCACAGCGGTAAACGGTCGCTTTGGGCGGTGTACCAGGCAGAGTACAGTTTGTCGTCAGCAAAATGCAGGTCGATGCCATTGCCCGGTCGCAGTGGGTTAAACCAAAAGCCTTCGCGGGCTTCGATGGCCGCCTCGCCGATATTCCGACAGCTGGTTACCACGTTACAGCTCTGTGGCACCTGACCCGTAATTGCAGAGGGGCTGGCATTGCCAGAAAAACCATCGCTGTGAACGGTGCCCAGGTAATCTGCAGAAAAGCCGTCTCCACAAGAGAAAGACTCGTTGAGTTTGACCGTCACATTGACCTGACTTGATGCGCCATTGCCCGTCGCGCCTAACGGCACCGCGCTGGACAACAGCGAGACTTCACTGGACAGGCCGGGGCTATCTGCGCTGGGATGAAAAATGCACACAGCGCTGTTGTCCGGCACGCTGTTGGGCGTTTCACAGGCATAGGTCAATCCATCAGATGGTGCTGCGGCGCCGGGCCTGTTTTGAATACCCACAGTCTGTGAGGTTCCATTGCGCTCATTACCCGAGCCATATTGATAGACAATCTGGTTGGTTCCTTCATAGAGGATGGCTTGAAAGTCAAAATTCAGTCCCGCCGTGGACTGGAAGAAACCATCAGCATTCCATTGGAACACGTCGCATCCGGCACTCCCCAGTGATTCGCCCGGGCGGGGACAGGTAGGAAAATACTGGTGATAAACCGCATTGGCGATCACGTCATCATGCAAAGGGTAAATACGGCCGTCGCTGCCGCTGTTGTCACTGGTCGAGGGCAATGGGCAGTCGTTTGAGAAATCGCCGCCGTTGTCGTTCAGGTCTGTGGCTAGATAGCCGTTTGTTGACACCGTTACACGTGTGATGTTTTCACCATAAAAATCAAAGCCTGAACCGCCCAGATTTACATCGGCAAATCCATCGTCCAGCGCCGGAATATCTTGCGCGGTATTGGCCTGGGAAAACGACAGCTCAGTGCCGCTCGACGAGATATCCTGAAAGCTGAAGTTACACGCGCTTTCCTGGCTATCGGCAAACGTATATCCAAAGTTGTCCGGGCCGCCAAAACGTTTGGCCGCAGCGGTCGGTGTATTGACGGTGCTGAAAGCGGCAAAGGTGCTGCTTGGTGAAGCGGCGCCGCTGTTCTGAAGGGTGACAGGAAAGTTCCACGCTTCGCCAGGGTCCATTTGGGAATCTCCGTTGCCGCACATTTGCATGGGGGACCCTACGGAGGACACCTGAAACGAAGGGGCCTGAACCACGGCCCCGAATGCCGCACTGGCGCGACAGCCAGTAGCATCCGTTATGCCGAGGATTACATTGCCGGTGAAGGCTTCATGGTAAATCGCCGTGACGCTGGATTCGGTCGAATCAATAATGCCGTCTCCATCAACATCCCAGGCAAAACTGTAGGGTCCTTGGCCTCCAGAAGCGCTGGCGGAAAACAGGTTAGACTCGCCAACCCTTAGGATACCGCCCTTGGAACTGGCGATCTGTGCCAGCGGGGCATCACAACCACCCCGCCCGGCCATCGTTAACGATCCCAGGTTGCCTGGGTCCAGCGCATCGGACATGCGACTGCCTTCGCTCCCACCGCCGGTCCAGGAAACGTCCATTCGGCCATACCAGTCTGGCTGGTCGTTATCGTCGGCGCTGCCATTTTCACAGGCGGCAAATCCGCCCTCCAGCTGTCCAACAAACAGTCCGTTCGGATTCCAGATTCCTGATCCGGAAGAACCACCCTCGGTGGTGCCACTGTCCCATGCGGAGACCCGCCAATGGGTGCTCGCGCCGTTACATGCCTGAAGATAAGGCGCCTTGCACAGTTCGTCGTTTTCGATACTGATTCGTTTGGCATGTCCGGCCGGATGGTGAATGCCGGTGACGCCGGCCAGGCCGTTGCCCGTGCGGTCCCAGCCGGAATAATAAACGTTGTAGCTTTGTGGGGGTGTCTGATTGAGCCTTACCAGAGTGAAGTCTGACGGGTCGTAAGAAGCCACCAGCGTTGTCCCTTCGATGGTGTCGCTAAAGCCGTTGCGGGAAATCGAATTGCCGCTCGCGGCGCTGCCCGGCGCGCGGCAGGTCGGACTTTCGTAGTTAAAATAAACCACCATTGTGCTGGCTTCGGTTTGGGTAGACAGGCAATGGAACGCGGTGCTGAAGATGTCGTCGTCGTTACCGGTGGTGTTAAGCATTTGTCCCGAACAGACAAAGGAGCTTCCGCCGCTGGTAAAGGTGTAGTGGCCCACCGACGCTATTTGATCCTCCCATCCCTGGCGTTCAGGACAGGCAACGTCTACGTTGCAGGAACCGGATTTTTGCAGGCCACCTGGTTTCCAGAACTCGCGATAGCCTGACGTAATGGTACCCACCTGAAGCTTGGCGTGGGAAATACTTTCGGCGTCACCCACCACTTCGATAATTGCCGTATCGCCGGTGACGAAGGGCATGGGGAGGACATTCTGGGCGTTGTTGTGCTGATCTGTGTAGGGGCCTCTTACCCATTGCCGATCTTTGTCGTAAACATAGACCGACACGCCTGCAGGCACCCAATAGTGAGAAAACACCAGGTCCACAGAGGTGGCTCCGGGTGCGTTAACTTGCCACGAGAAGGCGGCTTTGGACTGCAGGTGTGTTGGTGACGCCACGTCAAGCCACTGTTGCACTGGATGTGAAACACCGTATTGGATGGCGCCGGCGGGTAGCTGCTTTTCTGCATCGCTGAACAGCAGCGCTTCCGCGTTGATCGATTCGACCTTTAAGTCGCCTCGAGATTGACTGAATTCAAACTTTGGTTGGTCGGTTTGGGCGTTAACCAGGCTCGCGCTGACAATCAGAGCGGCGGAGATCAGAAATTTATGCATGGCGTTCTTAACTGGGTCAGTAGACCCTGAATAATATACTCATTTGGTGAAATTTCCGTTGCCAACGCGTTCTCGTTTTGCTGTTTGACGCCATTTGTGCAGAAATTGCGTCAGCGGGCTCTGGCAAATCGGTATCCCGCAAACTGAAATTCCTGTTTTTCCGGATCGTATCGCAGACGCTCTCCAAGGCCCGTGCCAAGGCCCGGAATGTAGTAGTTATTGGGTTTCGGACCTGAGACGAAAGGGATTTTGGGTTTCAAAGAAATAAACACTGGGAGTTTGTATTCGCCGAACAGTTGGCCGTTTTCCACCGCCAGCTCAACGCTCTTGAGTTTGATTCTCTCGGAGAAAAAATCCGGATTGACGATCCGGTAGCGGCCGGCAACAGGGATTGATGCCTCTGCGCTCAAGGGCGCGATGTCAGGCAGTTCAGTGCCGAACAGGAAGCTCTGGCCTTGATAGCGCGCCAGCAAGACTTCCCGGTCAGCCATTCTGACCGGCCGCACCAAAATCTCTTCCATGATGCTGAACTGCACGTCCAGTACGCCTAATAAACGATAGGCCAAGCCGTACCAGCCATCCGGCCTCGCGTTGGCCCGAAAGGATCGACCCATCATGCTCATCTTGTAGCGCTGGGGTTTACCACTGAATTCCACCAGTCCAGCAGGGGTTACGTACCGTTTGCCCATAGCGCTGGGAGAGGCCTCAGCAGGCAGCGAAACCACCTCGGGCAACGTCGAATTTTCCCGGTCGGGTGGCGCTATCCCGGCGCTTTTTTCCAGCCACTGGTCCAAAATGTTACGTGACTCGTCCACAACAAAATCGATACCGTTGGCGGAATTGGCCACTACTGCCAAGCCAATATCGTGCTCGGGCAGCAGCACGATATTGGCCCTAAAATGCAGCGTGTTGGCATTGATACGCAAGATGCGGTCCACTGCAAAACCTTCCGTGTTGGTGAGCTGCCAGCCAAGTCCGGAGCGATTGTCCAAATCCAGCGGTACGTCGATGTTCTGTGGGCGGCCCATCTCTCCGCGCAGGGTTGGGGACAGAACCGGGGAGGCTTGGTCACTCAGGAAAAATGCCAGCAGGTTACCCAGGTCTTCGATGTTCCCGCGCAAGCCAAGGGCCGGCAGGTTTCTGGCATACACATCCGGTTCGGGGCGGCGTTTCTTATCATGGCCTCTAGAGTCTTGTTCGTGAATGGCGAAGCCGGCGCCCTGCATTCCCAGCGGCTGCAAAATAGCTTGCTTTATGTACTGGGGATAGGACATGCCGGCATGGTGTTCAATGACGCGTCCAAGCACCCCGTAGGCGACATTGGAGTAGCCGTAAATTTGCCCCGGTGGGCTGGCCAGATAAAGGGCCGGTAATGGCGTGAGCTGTTGCGGCGGAAAGTCTTGGTAGTACCCGGCCAGCACGTTGGCTGGCAGACCACTGTGATGGCTAAGCAACTGTCTTATTGTTGGGCCTTGATCGTCGTCAAAGCGAGTTGTCAGGGTGATGCCCGGCAGCACTCGGGAAAGGTCGTCATCCAGCGCAAAACCGTCTTGTTCAGACTGCTGCAAAACCGCGATGGCGGTAACTACTTTGGTCAGATTGGCAAAGGGAAAGCGCGTTTCGTGCGTGAAAGGCGTTTTATTGGATCGGTCGGCGTGACCTGAAACCACAGTTTTGACGATACCCCGGCCAGTAACCATGACCAGTGCAGCACCCGCGATGCGTTCCTTTTTCGCGGACTCTATCAGGCTGTTTTCGACATGTGCCAGCCAGTCAGCCGTCGGCGTCTCGGCCATTGCCAAATAGGGTGCCGCGATTATTGCCAGCGCTGCTGACAGGCAAAGCCGAAAAGAAACCCGCATAGCGCTAATCATAGTGCAAGCCAGCCAGAAGGTCTTGCACAATTGCGTCCAGCAGTGGCCAATGGCAGATGCGCCAGGCAAGACCTATCCGCTACTCTAACTGGATATTTACTTTGAGAGTGGCCCTGTGAAAGTACTGCAAACCGTGATGACCCTGCTGCTCTTTATTATTAGTGCTGGTGTATTGGCTGAGCCTGCGACGGTGCTGGACAGCGTACAGGATGCCGTCAAATCAAAAATTGAGCGCCAGGAAATACGCGCGGCAGTACTTGGAACCCAGTCAGGCGACAAAAACCGGGTCACCGGTTATGGGCAGGTCAGTCGCAGCAACGAGCACATTCCAGCGCCCAGTACTCTGTTCGAGATCGGCTCAATTACTAAGGTATTTACGGCGATTTTGGCTCAACAACAGGTGGCCGCCGGTCGCGCCGACTGGGATGAGCCCATCAGCCAGCGAATTAAGGGCAACTTTGCCAGCGCCCAGGTGGCCGCTATTACCTGGCGAGAGCTGGCCTCCCATACCTCTGGTTTGCCTCGTATGCCGGACAACATGCCGATGGAAGACCCACTGGACCCTTTCGGCGGATACGACCGACCCTTGTTGGAGGCCTTCCTGATGGGTTACGCGCCGGATTCGCTGGACAAATCTTACGAATATTCGAATCTTGGGGCCGGTTTGCTGGGTGAGCTGGCGGCGCAGGCGGCGGGTCTGAGTTACGCTGACGCGCTGGAGCGTGATGTATTCAAACCTCTGGGTCTGGATGACACCCAGGTTGCGGTGTCCGATGCCCAGGCCAAGCAAATGGCGACAGGTTTCAGCCAGGGCGCTGATATGCCTCGTTGGAGCAGCTTTGACGCTTTGGCTGGCGCCGGGGCCGTGGTGTCCAGTGCCTCGGATCTACTGGCATTTGCCCGTCTGACGTTAAACCCGGACCAGGCTGGCGCAATGGCCGATACGCTGACGGCGGTGCTTGAGCCCCAGGGTAGCGGTGAAACCGGCTTAGGCTGGCATCGGAAAATGAGTGATGCTGGCACCCCGCTTTACTGGCACAACGGCGGCACCGGCGGTTTCGCCAGCGTACTCGTATTGAATCCGGAGTCCAATGAGACAGTCGTTTTGCTGGCTTCCTCAACAGACTACGGTGGCGTGACCAATCTGGCGTTTACCCAGATGGCAGGCGTTAGCGAAGTGCCTGAGTCTGATCTGGATTTGTCGATCTACGAGGGTGCCTATGAGGCTGCGCCCGGCATGGTCTTAACGTTTTTCGTCAACGACGGCCAGCTGTTTGGCCAAGCCACCGGTCAGGGCGCGTTCCCGCTTACGTCAGACAGTGATCACCAGTTCGTCTTCGCGCCCGCCGACATTGCTATCACCTTTGACGAATTTAAAGACAATCAGGCGCAGCGGATGACCATTGTTCAGGCCGGAAATACCACCCGCGCTCCTCGGGTTGCCGCAGAAAAAGGCATCCAGCAGCGGAAAGTCATTGAAGTGTCTTCCGACGCGTTGGCTGGCCTGGCAGGGGTCTATGAGTTGGCACCTGGGGTCACCATTACCGTTGAAACTCGGGATGGGCAGCTGTTTGCCCAGCTAAGCGGGCAATCTGCCTTTCCCGTATTCCCTTTCGCCAAAGACCAGTTCTTTTACAAAGTGGTTGACGCCGAGCTGCATTTCGAACGGCAAGACGACGGGGACGTTAAGGGGGTCACTCTGGTGCAGGGCGGTCGGCAGTTTGCGCCTCGGAAGAAATAGGGGTTTTCCAGGAGGCATCCAGGTGTTGACATGATTTGCCGGTAAACTCCGGGTCACCAAAGAGCGACATGCGGAGGGTTTCATGAGGGGCATATTGCGGGCCAGTTTATGGTTTTGTTTGTTGGGGTTGCCCCAGGCCGAGGCTGCGCCAGCGGTCGATGGGGACTACGAAGACTGGGTTAACCCTTCCGTCACCATCATGGATGATGCTGTCAATGATGCGCCCGCCACAGTTGATCTGACTCCCGGGTATTGGCGGTTTGATCAGCACGGTGTTTGGCTACAGATCAACACGGCCACAGCAGCAAACATTGCCCAGGCCCCGAGAACTCTCAGCCTGCTGATCGACTACCAAGGTGGCGGCGCCGACTACCGCGGAATCAGCGGGGTAGATCAGGTGCTGGAATATTCCCCGCCTCAACAGCTCGGTCGTTACGGCTATCGCACGCTGTCACTGGCAAAGGGCCAATGGATCGCCAGTGAACACCGTCCCGGATACCTGCGAACGGCGCCCACGGTAATGTCTAGTCGCTACGAATTGCTGGCGCGGACGCCGCAACTGATTGAAGGTGCTCGTCTCCGCGTCATGCTGTGGGACGATACCCACCAGGACGTTGCAGATTGGGTAACTCTAAACTCTCCGTTGGTGTCCCCGTCCCCCGAACGGCCTTCCCTGTCGCGAATATCTGACACCGATGTAAGGGTGATGATTTGGAATGCCGGTGGCGAACGCACAACCCGGCAACCGGATGAGTTTGCCGCCCTTGTCAGGGCTGCAGCGCCGGACATTGCGCTGCTGGATGAAGTTTGGCCAACCCAACAGACCCACTTCTTGCCGTCACCGCAACACCACAGTCTTGGCACCAGCGGTGGTCGTCAGCGTGGCCTGATATTGAGTCGATGGCCTCTCCGGTCAGTGAAGGCTTTCCGACATTTGGCCTATCCACCGGGCACCCAGGAGATGGTTCAAGAGCAGGGCTCCGAGTCGATGCGTGGTGATCTGAGGAACCTGGCGGAAGATGGCGTGGCGGCCCATGGGATGATCGCTGAGGTTGCCAATCGGCGTTTGCTACTGGTTGCGTTAGATCTTCAGTGCTGCGGCGACGGCAATGACAGCGTACAAGACCGCTTGCGGTCTATCCAGGCGCGAGTGATTGCGCGAGCGATTGAGAAGGCGCGGGAGCAAGAAGGATTCGATCAGCTACTGGTTGGTGGAGATTTCAATCTGGTCGGCGGCCTGCAGCCAATGGAAATTCTGCGCCAGTCCGCAACCCCTGCATTGACCATTGCCAACGCAGTCCAGCCCGATGGATTGTCCAATGTCACCTGGATTCGAGACAACAATGAATTTCCGCCCGGTCGGCTGGACTATTTTTTATTTGACCGAGGTTTTCAGCAGCTCAGCGGAGCGGTGTTTAATCCAGGCGTCATGACCAACCGTCAACGCCAGACTCTGAAACTAAAGCCTGACACAACCGACCGGATGTCGGGACATCAGCCACTGATCATCGACCTAAAACTGACGACGATCAGAGATTAAAAGGGCAAATCCTTCAGGTCTACGTTGCCACCGCTGAGTACAACGCCGACCTTTTGACCGGCGAACCGTTCACGATTGGTGCTCACCGCTGCCAAGGCAATGGAGGAGGAGGGTTCAACTACCAGTTTCATGGTCATCATGATTTCAGCCATCGCCCGCACTGAGTCTCCATCGTCAACGGGCAACAGCGCACTCACGTGACGCCTGATCAGGGCAAAATTCAGCACCCCAATTTTTGCCCGCAGCCCATCACACAGAGTCTCTGGGGAATGATCGTCCACAATTTTGCCCAGCTTAATCGATCGATACCCATCGTCGGCGCCGGCGGGCTCCGCCCCATACACTTGAGTGTTAGGGTTTTTGTGCGCGGCCCACAGTGCGCAGCCGCTTAACATGCCGCCGCCGCCCAGCGGCGTGATAATGGCATCAAGGTCGGGCACTTGCTCAAGAAGTTCAAGGGCAATGGTGCCCTGTCCGGCGATAATGCGCGGATCATCGTAAGGCACAATCGCGGTGGCGCCGGTGCGTTCTACCGCTTGCGCCAGTCCCGCTTCTCTGGCTGCTTGGGTTGGTGCACATTCAATGACGTTGCCGCCATAGCGCCGGATATTGGCGACCTTGCTGGCCACTGCGCCTTCAGGAACCACCACATGACAATCAATCCCGCTGGCGGCAGCAGCGCAGGCCAACGCCGCGCCATGATTACCGGATGAATGGGTGACAACGCCGCGGGGCGCCTGAGCCATCGGAAGTGTGGCTACGGCATTGGCTGCACCGCGAATCTTGAAGGCTCCGGTGCGCTGCAGGTTTTCACATTTGAAATAAAGCTCAGCACCATACAGTTCGTTCAACGTGCGGCTGGTCATTACCGGAGTTCGGTGGGCAAGCTTGGCAATGCGGTGAGACGCTCTGGTTACCGACTCGGCATCCAGCCCCAGTTCAATATCGGTTGACTCTTTCATAACAGGACCATATCGCGCTTTACCGAGGGACTCAAAACCCCACTGTCACATCGCTGCGATGGGGGCCGCTGGGTTTGAGTGGGCGTGGCAGAATTCTCTGGCTTCATGGCATCTACCTGGATCGAGAATAGGCGTAGAATGTGGCGCCTGGATTTTGCCAGTAAACAACCGCCTTACGGATTTATTTCATGTCGCAGCAAACAGCCATTCAACGCCTTAACTACAAACCGCCGGCATTTTTTGTTGATCATGTGGAACTCAACGTAACGATTGACGCGCAATTATCTACCGTCCGGTCGACCCTAAAACTCCGCCGCCAGCGCGCCGACGCTGCGCTGGTGCTTAACGGTGTGGATCTGGATACACGGGGCGTGTGGCTTAATGGTCAACCGCTGAAATCCTCCGCCTATCAGATTGACGGCGAGTTGCTACGTATTGAACAGGTACCCGACGCGTTTGAGTTGACGACGGAAGTGGCGATCAACCCTGCTGCCAATACGGCGTTGGAAGGCTTTTATCAGTCTGGAAATTTTCTACTGACCCAGTGTGAGGCTGAGGGCTTTCGAAAAATCACCTGGTTTGTTGATCGACCGGACGTGATGGCTAAATATCGGGTACGCATGGAAGCCAATGCCGCTCAATATCCAGTGCTGCTTAGCAACGGCAACTGCAGCCAAAGCGGCGAGCTACCTGATGGGCGTCACTTTGCGGTTTGGGACGATCCCTTTCCCAAACCCAGCTATTTGTTCGCCATGGTGGCGGGAGACCTTGAGTGCCGTGAGGAGTCTTTCACCACTGCCAGTGGCCGAGAGGTCGCCCTGCGTTTGTTTACCGAGGCCCAGCATCTCAATCAGGTGGATTATGCTCTGGAGTCGCTGAAGCGAGCGATGGCCTGGGATGAACGTCGGTTTGGTCTGGAATACGATCTGGACGTTTACCACGTCGTGGCCACCAGCGACTTCAACATGGGCGCGATGGAAAACAAGTCCCTGAACATCTTCAACACGAAGTTTGTACTGGCGGCTCCGGAGACGGCAACCGACCAGGATTACCAGGATGTGGAGAGCGTGATTGGTCACGAGTATTTCCACAACTGGAGTGGCAACCGGGTAACCTGTCGCGACTGGTTTCAGCTCAGTTTGAAAGAGGGCTTGACGGTATTTCGCGATCAGGAATTCAGCGCCGACTTAAACTCCCGGGCACTTAAACGGATTGAGGATGTACGGGTACTACGCAGCCTGCAGTTTTCTGAAGATGCCGGACCCATGGCCCATCCCGTACGGCCAGACAGCTACATTGAAATTAATAATTTTTACACGATGACGGTGTACCAGAAGGGTGCAGAGGTGGTGCGCATGCTGCACACGCTGCTAGGCGAAACAGGCTTTCAGCGAGGCGCCAGGGCCTACTTTGATCAGTTTGATGGTCAAGCAGTGACCTGTGACGACTTCCGTCAGTCAATGGCCGATGCCAATGGGCGAACGTTGGTGCAATTTGAGCGTTGGTATGCCCAAGCGGGTACGCCGGTGGTATCAGCCCTGGGTCACTACGACGGTGGCCGGTATTCGTTAACGCTTAAGCAGCATACCCCAGCTACGCCGGGGCAAGATGAAAAGCTCCCGCTGCACATGCCGATTCGCTTCGGGTTGATGGGGCGTCAGGGCCAAGAATTTTCCACCGTGTTGGCCGATGGCACGGCTACCCACGGCGTTTTGGAACTGCGGGAGCCAGAACAAACGTGGACTTTCGAAGGGCTGGATGAGGCACCCCAGGTATCCTTACTGAGGGATTTTTCTGCCCCAGTCAGTCTGGTGTGGGAGCACGGCGCGCCGAACCCCGCATTCCTGATGGCTCATGACACAGACCCGTTCAACCGCTGGGATGCGGCTCAAACATTGGCCAGCCGAGTTATTTTCTCCGCGCTCAATGGGGACGGCAGCCCATTGGAGGGTTACCTGGAAGCAGCCGGTCAGCTGATTGCCGATGCGTCTCTGGATCCCGCGCTTGCGGCCGAGGCTCTGCGCCTGCCTGATATCCCTTATCTGGCTGAGAGTCTTCAGCCGTTGCCAATTGATGCACTTTACCAAAGCTGGATATCTCTCAAACAGAGTATGGGCAGCCGTTTCGCCGCACTGCTGCGCGAACGCTATGACGCCACGCTGGTGGATGTTCCCTACCAGCCCAGTGCCGCCATGGCGGCGCGACGGGCATTCAACGGGCGCTGCCTGGACTTAATGGTGGCCGGCGGCGATATGGAGTTGGCCGTTGAGCAATACGCCCGGGCCAGCAATATGACTGACCGCTTGTCGGCCCTGACGCCCTTGGTTATGCAGGGCGCAACCCAAGCCCAGGGATTGCTGGACGATTTCTACGCGCGGTTTAATCATCACCCTTTGGTGATGGACAAGTGGCTGGCACTGCAGGCATCGGTGCCGGCGGAAAATACCCTGATGCGGGTTCGCCAGCTGATGAAAAACTCGGTGTTTTCTTTGCGTAACCCCAATAAGGTGAGGGCGTTGGTGGGCGCATTTTCGCGCAACTTACCGGCGTTCCATCAGGCGGACGGTGGCGGATATCGGTTTGTCGCCGATGTGGCACTAGAGTTGGATACTGTCAATCCTCAGGTTACGGCACGGATGGTCGGCGCATTTAACGGCTGGCGGCGCCTGGACGACGAGCGCGCTGATTTGGCGCGCCAACAGTTGAAAAGGATTGTCGAAAAACCGGATCTGTCTCCCGATGTTTTTGAGATTGTGTCCAAGGCCCTTGCCCACACGAAGGCCCACACGAAGGCCCACACGAAGGAGAGTGCTGCATGAAAGTATCGGTTCGACGAGCGACGGCGGAAGATATCGCCACCATCGCTGAGTTTAATCTGTCTATGGCTCGGGAAACCGAACAAAAAGAGCTGGATTCCAGTACGCTTTATGAAGGTGTTGCGGCCGGCATGTCCGATGATGCTCGGGGCATTTACTACGTGGCTGACGCCGAGGGTGAAACCGCGGCCTGCCTGCTGGTGACTCAGGAATGGAGTGATTGGCGTAATGGCTGGTTCTGGTGGATTCAAAGTGTCTATGTTTCGCCCGCATTCAGACGCCGGGGGCTTTACTCAAAAATGTACAAAGCGTTGAAGTCCATCGCCGAGGAAGACAAACGGGTTGTGGGATTCAGGCTTTACGTTGAACGTGAAAACACCCGCGCCCAAAAGACCTACGAGAAACTTGGAATGGAAGCGTCAGACTATTTGATGTACGAGGAAATGCTCGACTGACCACACCGGGTGCACAGGGGATGCTAGGAAATGGCGTTGAGCGCGTTGCGTGGAGTGGCAGCGCCTGAGACCGCTTCGCAGTCTGCCGAAAGAAAGGTCTTGTAAGCCGGGTTATCGGTTTCATCGGTGAACTGATAGCCGGTGGCAGCCAAGAACTGTTCAAAATCTGATTCGTCAGCAGGCTCTACAAAAAACCCCGCCAGCACCCGACCATAGGCGGCGCCGTGATTGCGGTAATGAAACAGGCTGATGGACCAACGACCGGCCAGCTTGCGCAGAAACTCGCCCAACGCGCCTGGGCGCTCAGGAAACTCAAACCGCAACACCCGTTCGCCAATCCCTTCCGGCGGCGTGCCGCCCACCATGTGACGCAGGTGCAGTCGGGCCAATTCGTTGTGACTTAAGTCGGTCACTGGATAGCCTGCCTCTGAAAGGCGCCTTATGGTCTGTTCAGGCTCACTGTTGCCGCCGTCCAGTGCCAACCCGATAAAGACGTTGGCCTGGGCTCCGCTGCGGTATCGGTAGTTGAATTCTGTCACCGCTGGCATTCCCAAGACGTCAAGAAAGCCCAGGTAACTGCCCGGCTGTTCGGGAATGACCACGGATAGCAACGCTTCCTCGCCGCGTCCCATCGCGGCGCGCTCAACCACATGGCCCATGCGAGAGAAATTGATGTTGGCGCCGCTGTTAATGGCAACGGTGGGCCCGGTCAGGCTGTTGCCATCGGCCTGATAACGCTTAATGCCGGCGACGGCCATGGCGCCAGCAGGTTCTACCAGCGAGCGGGTGTCCTCAAAGATATCCCGCATGGCGGCGCAGATTTCATCGGCATTGACTGTCACCACCTCGTCAACCAGTTCTCGTGCCAAGGCAAAGGTTTTGTCACCGACGCGTCTGACTGCGGCGCCGTCGGCGAAAATACCGACTCGCTCCAGGGTGACGGGCCGGTCCGCCGCCAACGCGGCTTTGAGGCAAGCGGCATCTTCAGGTTCCACCGCAATAATTTTGGTGTTGGGGCTGAGAGCGCGAATCACCGCGCCAGCGCCGGCCAGCAATCCGCCACCGCCTACGGGGATAAAAACCGAGGCCGGGGCCTCTGAAATCTGGTTGAGTAACTCAACACCGATGGTGCCCTGGCCAGCGATCACGTCGGCGTCGTCAAAGGGGTGAACAAAGGGTCGTCGTTGTTGCTCGGCAAGCTTTTGAGCGTGGCTGCATGCGTCATCGTAAGTGTCGCCCACCAGATGGACCCGGGCACCCAATTGGCGCACCGCTTCCACTTTGATGCTGGGGGTCGTCACCGGCATCACAATATCGGCTTCAAGGTTGAGTTTATCCGCGGCTCTGGCAACGCCTTGAGCGTGATTGCCGGCCGATGCGGCGACCACACCGGAGGTGAGCCCGCATTTGTGCACGAGCTTGTGCATACAGGCGTAGGCGCCACGAACTTTGAACGAGAAGCTGGGTTGCAGGTCCTCACGTTTGAGCCAGATTTGCTGGCCCAAACGACGCGACAGGTTATCGGCGCTGTCCAGCGGTGTGCGCCGGGCTACATCGTAGACCGGGGCGGCAATTGACCGTCGCAGGCAGTCCATCAGCAGATCAGACATGGGCCAAGTCTCCTGTGGTTGCCATGGAGTCAGCCAAGTTGCGCGACAACGGCTCTGGCCACTTCCTTTGTACCCAGTTTGCCGCCGATGTCTGCGGTGGTATCCCCTCGAGCGATGCAGCCACTGATTGCGCCACGCAACGAGTCTGCCAGGTCCGCCCGGGCAACATCACGCTCTAGCCACAGGGCTGCGCTGAGCATGGTGCCCATGGGGTTTGCCTTATTTTGACCTGCAATATCCGGAGCGGACCCATGGATGGGTTCATATAGGCCTGGCCCGGCTGCGGACAGGGACGCAGACGGCAGTACGCCCAGTGATCCGGCAACCGCTGCAGTTTCATCGGTAAGAATGTCGCCAAACATGTTTTCGGTCACCATCACGTCGAAGAAAGCCGGGTTAGTGACCAGGGTCATTGCGGCCGCATCCACCAGCATGGTGTCGAAGGTGAGGTCCGCATATTCATCTTCGACAATGGCTGTGGTAACGGCGCGCCACAGTCTGGAGGTGGCCAACACGTTGGCTTTGTCGACCAGGGTTAAGTGGCCCCGGCGTTGCCGCGCCAGGTCCCCCGCCAGTCGAACCACCCGTTCGATTTCATCCCGGTGATAGGTGCACAGGTCGGACGCCTCCACATCACCTTCGCTTTTCTTGCCAAAATAGATGCCGCCGGTTAACTCCCGAACCACCAGCAGATCTACGCCTTCCAGTCGCTCTGGCTTCAGGGGGCTGGCGTCCGCCAGGGCGGGTTCCATCCGGGTGGGTCGAAGGTTGGCAAACACTTCCATTCCCCGGCGCAGCCGGAGCAATCCCTGTTCCGGCCGCACGCTGGCAGCGGGGTCATCCCATTTGGGCCCGCCGACCGCACCCAGCAGGACGCCAGCGCTATTGATGCAGGCATCAAGGGTGGTTTTGGGTAGTGGGTCGCCGCTGGCATCAATGGCCGCGCCGCCAATAAGGTGGCTGGTGATGCTCAAGTCCAGGTCTGACGATGTCGCCAGGTGTTGAATAACCTCTAGGGTGGCGTCAACCACCTCCGGGCCAATGCCGTCTCCTGGTAGGGCGACCAGGTGGTGGGTCATGGATAGGACTCCTCGAAGCGGGTGATGGCGTCGTCGTTTTCCAACAGAAAGCCCAAAGCATCAAGGCCATTGAGAAAGCAGTGCTGGGCAAACCCATCAAGCGGGAAAGTCTCGGTGTGGGGGCCCGCTTTGATGCTGCAGTCCGTGACGTCGATATCCACTCGAGCGCCGGGGTTTTCCAGTAGCCATTGATGCAGCGACGCGGAAACGACGACGGGCAACAGGCCACATTTTTGTGAATTGGAGGCGAAAATATCGGCCAGCCGGCTGGAAATTACGGCCTTAAAGCCAAAGTCGCGGATGGCCCAGGGGGCGTGTTCTCGGGACGATCCACAGCCAAAATTTCGGCCACCAACCAGGACTTCTGCGGTTTTCGCCTCAGGCTGGTTCAACACAAAATCGGCCCGTGGTTGATCTTGGTCGTCAAAGCGCCAGTCCCTGAACAGCGCGTCGCCAAATCCTTGGGAAGAGGTCGTGGTAAGAAACCGTCCGGGGATAATCTGGTCGGTATCCACATTGTCCTCAGGGATCACCACGGTGGTCCCCGACAGAGTCGTAATTTTTTGCATCAGGCTGCCTTCGGTTGGGTTGCGCGAGGGTCGGCGACGCAGCCGGCAACGGCCGCGGCCGCGGCGGCAGCTGGGCTGGCCAGGAGGGTACGGGAGCCGGGTCCCTGACGCCCTTCAAAGTTTCGATTACTGGTGCTGACCGCCAACGCGCCTTCCGGCACGATGTCGCCGTTCATGGACAAACACATTGAGCAGCCGGGCAGTCGCCATTGCGCACCAGCGTCAATAAACACCTGATGTAAGCCTTCAGCCTCAGCTTCGCGAAAGACCTGCTCTGAACCTGGAACGACCAGCATGGTGACGTCAGGATGAACCTTGCGACCCTTCAGCTGATCGGCGGCAGCGCGCAGATCACTCATGCGGGAGTTGGTGCAGCTGCCAACAAATACCACGTCAACCTTGGTGCCGATCATCGACTGGCCTGCTGTAAGACCCATATATTCCAGGGCCTTTTCCTCGGAGGCATCGGCAGGGGCCGGAATGGATTCGGTAATGGGAACCACCATGCCCGGGTGAGTCCCGTAAGAGATGGTCGGTGAAATGTCTGCAGCGTTCAGCTCAACTTCCTTATCGAACGTTGCCCCAGCGTCACTGCGAAGTTCTTTCCATCGCTCGACCGCTTCGTCGAAGGCGTCACCCTGGGGACTCATGGGTCGGCCACGCAAATAGTCGAAGGTGGTTTGGTCCGGCGCAATCATGCCGGCTCTGGCGCCCGCTTCGATGCTCATATTGCACACCGTCATGCGCTGCTCCATGTCCAGCCCGGTGAAGGTGCTGCCAGCATACTCAATGACGTGGCCAGTGCCACCGCTGACGCCAATCTCTCCGATAATGTGGAGAATCAGGTCTTTCGCGGTCACGCCAGCACCCAGTTCACCGTTGACCGTAATGCGCATGGATTTGGGTTTGCGTTGCAGCACGCACTGAGTTGCCAGAACATGACCAACCTCAGTGGCACCAATGCCAAAGGCCAGGGCGCCGAACGCGCCGTGGGTGCTGGTGTGGCTGTCGCCGCAGACGATGGTCTTACCTGGGCTAGTGGCGCCCAGTTCAGGACCAATCACATGCACAATGCCTCGATAATCGCTGTCCCAATCGTGCAGCGTGACGCCAAAATCTTTGCAGTTCTGACGCAGTGTGGCGACCTGAGTACGGGCCTGCTCGGTGACGTAAGGCCGCTTCCCATTGCGCGCCGGCAATGTGGGGGTTGAGTGGTCGATAGTAGCCAGGGTGCGGTCTGGCCGACGCACTTCAAGACCGCGTTCGCGCAACACATCAAACCCCTGAGGTGAGGTGACCTCATGAGTCAGATGCAGGTCGATATACAACACTCCGGGTTTTTCCGGAGACTCAGCCGTCACCTCATGGGCGGACCAGATTTTTTCAAACAGAGACTGCGGACTGGCCATGAAAGGCTGACTCCTTATTTGGCAAAGTTTCGAGCCAGCCATGCTGGTCGGGGGTTTGGCCACTGAACAGGCCGAAGAACAGGTTTTGCAAACGCTCGGTGATAGGACCACGGCCCTCACTGCGCACGGGAATGCGGTCAACTGACCGCACCGGCGTAATTTCCGCCGCCGTGCCGGTGAAAAATATTTCGTCAGCGAGATACAGAATTTCTCTCGGCATATCCTGCTCGATAACCTCTATGCCCTCGGCTGCAGCCAGCTGAAATACGGTGTCACGGGTGATGCCATAGAGAATGGATGCACCGGCCGGTGGTGTGTAAATCTTTCCGTCGCGAACGACAAACAGGTTTTCGCCGGACCCTTCACTGAGCATTCCGCTGGTGCTCAGAGCAATGCCTTCGCTAAACCCGAGCCGGTGAGCCTCCTCTGCAATCAGCTGACCGGACAGATAGTTGCCGCCAGCCTTGGCCATGGCAGGCAGGGTGTTGGGCGCATAACGTTGCCAGCTGGACATGCACACATCCACGCCGTTAGCCATGGCCTCTTCCCCCAGATAAGCGCCCCACTTAACCGCGGCTACCGCTACCTCTACTGGAGTGTCTGGGGTTGGCGCCACACCGAGAGTGCCTGCACCGCGAAACACGATAGGACGAATGTAGGCCGACGGCAGTTCGTTGGATTCAACCAGTTGGCCACAGGCCCCCAACAACGTGTTTACGTCAAAGGGCACATCCATGCGGTAGATTCTGGCCGAGTCATGGAGTCGCTTCAGGTGGTCGGTAATGCGAAATCCGCGGGGGCCGTCTGGCGTCTCGTAGACCCGTATACCCTCAAACACACTGGATCCATAGTGCAGGGCGTGGGTCATTACATGAACCTGAGCATCTGCCCAGGGCATCATGGTGCCATTGAACCAGATGAACGGTGGAGGAGTCATTTTCGGCATTGAAATATCCTGGTCGACTTATGGGTCGATGTTCGGGTCGAATTAGTGATCGATAATCGATGGTTTATTGAGGCCTGTGGTACCGCTCACACCGAGTTTCGTGCCGGCGCATCCGCGTTCGGCGTGGTGTCACGGTTCACCTGACGACTGGCAGCATTAATGATTTCCAGCAAAGCCTGGGTTGATGCGGCAATAATATCAGTACTGACGCCGGTTCCCTTAAGTTCTGTTGTTCCCCATTGCGCGCGAACCTCGGCTTCGCCTTGGGCATCTTCCCCCTGGGTGACGCTGCGCACCGCCAAACCGCTAACCCTTAGCGCCAGTCCGGTGGCGCGGATCATGGCTTTGAATGCGGCATCCAGTGGGCCGTCACCATCACTGTCTTGGGTGTGAACCTCGCCCGACTCGTGGGTCAGCGACACGCTGGCGGTTGCCAGTTGATCGCCGCTGCCACTGACCACCTTCAAGTCGCTGAGCTGCCAGGGGCCGCTGCGGGCGGCCTGGCCCGTCACCAGGGCTTCCAGATCTGCGTCGTATATGGTCTTCTTTCGATCCGCCAGGGTTTTGAAATCCTTGAAGACCCGGGTCATGTCTACGTTCTCAGTATCGAAACCCAATGCGGCAATGCGGTCGGATACCGCGTGCCGTCCACTGTGTTTGCCCAGTACCAGGTCTGATTTATTCACTCCTACGTCTTCGGGTTTCATGATTTCGTAGGTTTCGGCGTGCTCCAAGATGCCATGCTGGTGAATCCCGGCTTCGTGGGCAAAGGCGTTATCTCCAACAATGGCTTTGTTACGCGCAACAAAGGTTCCGGTGATGCCAGCGAGAAGTCGGCTGGCGGGATGCAGTTTGCGTGTATCGATATTGGTTTGTCGGCCGTAGTGGTCGCTGCGGGTTTTCAGCGCCATGACTATTTCTTCTAACGAGGCGTTGCCCGCCCGCTCGCCAATGCCGTTGATGGTGCACTCGATCTGGCCCGCACCGGCCTCGACGGCAGCCAGCGAGTTTGCCACCGCCATGCCGAGATCATTGTGACAGTGGGTGCTGATGACCGCCTGATCGATATTGGGTACCTGTTGGCGCAAATGGGTAATCAATTGGGCCATTTCGCCGGGCGTGGTGTAGCCGACGGTGTCAGGGATATTGACGGTGGTAGCGCCCGCGGCAATTACCGCTTCTATCACCTCGACCAAATACTCAGGCTCAGTGCGAATGGCATCTTCAGCAGAAAATTCCACGTCGTCGGTCAATTCCAACGCCATTTTCACCCCGCCAATTGCCTGGGCCAGAACCTGTTCCCGGTCGAGTTTCAGCTTGTACTCACGATGAATGGGGCTGGTCGCGATAAATACGTGCAAACGCTTCTTGGCGGCCGGTTCCAGGGCCCTTGCGCTGGCTTCAATGTCGCCAGGATTGCAGCGCGCAAGAGAGCAGATAGTCGGCCCTTCAATTTCTCTCGCGATCGTACTGATGCAGTTGAAATCGCCGTCGGATGCTGCGGCAAATCCGGCTTCAATAATGTCCACTTTTAGCGCAGCAAGCATTTGAGCCATTCGCAGCTTTTGTCGTTGAGTCATGGAAAACCCAGGGCTTTGCTCGCCGTCGCGCAGCGTTGTATCAAATATTCGGACGTCGTTGGTACTCATGATGCAACTGCCTCACTGGTGGTGTGATGTCGGGGCGCAGTACTGCGCGATTGTAATGAATGATTCATGGTTCGTCTCCAGCAAAAAAAAAGCCCCGCTGCTGGCGGGGCTTTTTGATCTTCGGTGTTTGTTTCTTCGCTCAAAAAGCCCCGGTACCGCTGCGCACGATAAGAAGCAGGACAAGCACCACCGCTACACCAGCAATGAGCGGCGGGCTCAGCGCGTTGCGATCACGTTGGGGCACAGCTTTGGCCTTCATTGGCGGTCGCTGCTGGCGCTCCTGGCGCCGCGCTGTATGTCCATAGCGATAGGTCATGCCCTGATCGTGAAAGATGACACGCCCCCTGTCAACCCCGCACCGGTAATTTTCTGACGATGTTAATCATTGGCGAGGTGTTAGTACTCTTTCAGGGCTTTGATTAACAAATCCCGCTCAAGGGTTGCGGTAGCGCGATCGGGAAACTTCAGCAGGAGTTTTGCGTTGCCGACAAGTTGCACATTGAATTGAGCTCCTTCGCCATTTTTTGCTTCGAAAACACGCGTGACGTGGACGATCTTGTCCAGCACCACGGCGTAGCCTTTGACTTCATGAATTCTGGCCACAATAGGTCCTTACGTTTCTGAGCCCGCATTCTGGGGCATAGTCTGATTGGAGGTAGTGTCTTCCGACCCTGTGTCAGCATCGGCGGTCGCTTCGTTTTTACTGCCAGATTGGACCCGACTCCGAGTCTTTTTCTTACGTGAGGCTGCCTTTTTCTTCGCGGTTTTCTTGCCGGACGGCGCGGGTTTTCGATTAGCCGAAGGTTCAGAGGTCTTTGAATCATTATCGGGGGCATTCCCTGCCAGGGGGCTGCTACTACCGAGAGGCTCGCCAAACGGGAACGGTGCCTCGTCGCTGTCCAGCGTGGCGTAGGCAATAATCTGGCGTTGATATCGAGCTAACTGCTGCGCAAAACCCACCACGGACCGATTGGGGTTGCCGGTCGCCACCAACATCACCAGATTGATGATGACGGCCAGCCCCAACAACCAAAGGGAAAGCCAGAAAATGACGCCGTACACCAGGGTTGTTAACACCCGTAGCCAAATATCGGTGTTCGCCCAGGGCGGCTCAGTGGGCTGGGCTTCGGGGGAGGCCGTTTGAGAGTCTGAGGAATCAGTTTGGGGCATCGATCATCTCCTGACAGTGGCATTATGTATAAAATCCCGATAGGCATTCAGGCTCAATTCACAAAGGGGCTATATACTGACTGCGTTAAGTACCCGGAGACCGTACCATGATCCGATTTAAAGCCCTCGTCCTGATCGTCACGACATTGCTGTTGAGCAGCTGTGCCACGTATTACGACGATTACGATGACTATGATGAATACGGCTACGGTGACAGCTATGGCTACGACGACAGTTATGTCGTAGACGAAGTGGTGTACGGCGGGCACAGTTACGGTGGCAGCAGCTTTGCCGGTGGCTACGCCCATGACCCGTATTGGCGCAGCAGCGCTTTCAGCCTGTTTTACAACGATTTCCCCAGCTATTACGTGTGGTCTCCTTATCGAAGTCATTATCCTGGCTTCGGTCGAAATTTTGGATTTGGCTACAACGCGGGCTTCGGCCATAGCTTTATCGGTGGGCGACGCTTTGACCATTTCGGATTTGGTCACCATACGCCATTTTTCGGCTATACCTATCGACCCCGTTTCAGTTACTTCGGCTTTTACAGCCCGCGTTACTACAGCCCCACGTACTATCGAGACTATGACCGTCGCGATCGACGCTTCGTGGTCAGAACCCAGCGAGCGCCTTCAGCGGTGAACGAAGCACGTCGACTGACTCGCAACACCCGCCCAGGCGTTTTCGCCCAGCGCGGCCAGGCTGACCGTCGGCTGCCAATTAAGGCGGAAGGGCGGGCTAACGCGTCAAACAGCCGGACCGCGAGCAATTCTCGAGGTGTCGCGCCAACGGTCAATCGCCGCTCTACGTTCCAAAGAACGAACCGGGCGGGAAGCGTTAACACTTCGTCGGCGGTCTCACGAAGCACGGGTCGGTCGGGAACGTTAACGCCTGCAAGTCCAGGCGCATCGACATTGCGCCGCACACCATCAGTCAATGGAGCTCGAAAGCCGGCTGCCTCTGTGGTGCCGAGCTCTCGAACCCGCAATACTCGCGTGTTGACGCCTACTACCCGTGCCAGCCAGCGACCGACCAACACTAACGCCAGCCGCTCTGTGAACACCGGACGACCGGTAAAGCTGCAGCAAGATGGTCGAGCACTGGTCACGCGACCTACGGCTAATCGGCTAAACGGCCTGTCGTCGCCGCGTGTTCGCAGCACATCAGCTGCACGTCCGGCAACTCGTCCCCAAGTTCGCAGCACGCAGCGGGCCACCACGCAATCGCCGGGACTGCGCGCAAGCCAATCAAATCAGAGTCGGCGGGTGCCAGCGGTTCGGTCAGCTGGGCAGGGCCCCACTGGTGTTGCTCAGCAGCGGGTCCAACGAGCGCCGTCGGTGCAGCGCCGATCAACAACAACGAATCGTGCGCCGCAGGTTCGAAGCCAGCCCCGCGCAACCACGCGGGCCCCGTCAAGAGCCACAACTCGGGCTCCGGTTAAAACTCAGGCTAGAACTCAGGCCAGAACACCAGCCAGAACACTAGCCAGAGCACCAGCCAGAACACTAGCCAGAACACCAGCCAGAGCACCAGCCAGAGCACCAGCCAGAGCACCAGCAGCACAGCCTCAGCGGTCGGCGCCTTCTAAATCCCGTGGCCGGCAATCTTCCGGTCGGTCCCGAAGCCGCGGTCGCGATGACAACTAGTGTGCACAGGCGTAAGCCGATTCCAGTATTAAGTCCAAGCGGTTGATCACTCGGTTTCTCAGCGCGCGGTTCTTGATGCCGCTAGGTAGACCGCCAGTAATATTTCTCTGATCAAGGTTGTTGGAATTGAAAGACAATCTCCCCGCCCGGTTCGTCCGAGCGGGGAGCTGCCTTTGAGGGAGGAAGAAACGCAGATTCAGCGATCCAGCTGGTCCAGTTCGTGACGCAACTCCGACTTTCTTGTCTTGAGAGCGTCCGCATCTGGTTTGCCGCTGGGCATCCGTTCCAGCTTCAGTTCAACTTCACCCAGTTCGACCATCAGGTCGTGTAGCGTGGCGACGCGCTGGGTGAGACTGGCTGATTGACTCACGGCTCACATCCTGTGTTGCTGGTCATCTGTATCTACACCGATGTTGTAAGCAAAGGCTGTGCCAAAGCTGCAAAGTGTGGGAGACCCCAATTTCGGAGGTTGGCCAGTGCCGGCAGCGTCGCCGACGACAGCAGCAGGTGACGTCCTGCGTCAGAATTTGCCCTTCCGCAGGGGGTAGGAGCCGGGTTAGGAGTCTCCGGACTTGAGGTGGCGCTGGCCACCCCTGGGTTTACCTAATTTTTTCCCTCCATCGACAAATCGAAACGGCAACGATTGGGTTCGGCCCCAGGTGTCTGCGCGATAAACCGCAAAATGTAGATGGGGTGTGGTGCTATGACCGGTGTTGCCCGACAGCGCAATGAGCTGACCCCGATTTACCTTTTGACCAATTTCAACCAGTACACCATTCTGTTGGAGATGGTAGTACTCGCCAGTAGTGCCATCATCGTGCAGCACAACCAAAAAGTTGGCATATTTTGCGCATTCCTTATCCCAACAACCCCGGTTATGTTGCTCGCGAAGCTGGACCACTGTTCCGTCTCTGGCTGCCATCACCTGGCTCCCGACCGGCATGCCGAAATCCACCGCATATCCTTCTCGACCGGTATGGGAAAACCGTGAACCAAACCCCTGCAGAATGCGCCAGCTCTCGCCCGCCGCGTAAGGTAGTGCATAGGGGTAATTGTCGGCGTGCTTAGGTGTTAGACGACCGACCGCGTAGTCGTACCAATATTGGTAGCGATAACGTTTGCCGGCGTCTTGCCGCCGGTAGCTTGCGATTTTCACGCGATCAGAGCCATTGATCTCAACGGTAACGCTTCGCTTCGGTCCTTTGAGATTTGTTACCTCAGCACGAAAACTTACCGCGATGGGCCAGGGCTTAAGGTTGGTTGCAAAAAATTCCAGCTGATCGCCTTCACCAACGGGTTCCACACACACCCAGTCTTCAAAGCAAGACTCATTGGCCAGCGAAGCGCTGACCCACAGCAAAGCAAAAATCAGAACGTGGCGAAAATTTTTGTGGCTGATAGGATGCACGCCCCCTTTGAGACATCGACGGAACCGTGAAGTTTCAGCTAAATCCTCAGCAGCAGGCGGCTGTGTCGTGCTGCGATCAACCGCTTCTGGTTCTTGCTGGCGCGGGCAGCGGGAAAACCGGCGTGATTACGCAAAAGGTGGTGCACCTGGTGCGTCAGCAGGCCATGTTGCCGGAAAAAATCGCGGCCATTACGTTCACCCGAAAGGCCGCGCGCGAAATGCGCCAACGCATTGCTGGCATTTTAGGAGACGAGGCAAAGGGCGTGTGGATTTCCACGTTTCATGCCCTGGGTTTACGCATTCTGCGGGAGGAGTGTGGGCGCCTCGGGTACCGACCAGGTTTCAGTATATTTGACCCGCAGGACACCCAGGGCATGCTGCGCGAAATTTTGCCGGACGGATCAAGCAAAGACGATATTGAGCGCGTACGGTGGCAAATCAGCGCCTGGAAAAACGATGGCCTGAGTCCGGAAACGGCGCCGGGCGAACCCACCACCATTGAATACTTCGCCTTGTACCAGCAACGCCTGGCCCACTATAACGCGTTTGATTTTGATGACCTGGTTTCCCGCCCCGGCGCTTTGCTGGAATCTGATTCGGAGTGCCGCGAGCGCTGGCAATGGCAATTCAGGCATGTGCTGGTTGACGAATGTCAGGATACTAACGCCTGCCAGTATCGCCTGCTCAAAGCGCTCACCGGCCCGCGTACGGGTCTGACGGCTGTAGGGGATGACGATCAATCCATTTACGGCTGGCGCGGCGCTCGGCCGGATAACCTCGATCAGCTGGGGCAGGACTTCAAAGGTCTGGCGGTGATTAAGCTGGAGCAAAATTACCGATCCAGCGGAACCATTTTGAAGGCAGCTAACGCGCTGATTGCCAACAACCCTCACACGCTGGACAAAGCCCTCTGGAGCGACCTGGGTGAGGGCGACCTGATTGCGCTGCGTCCCTGCAGTGATCCCGCCGATGAGGCTGACCAAGTGGTGGCCGCCATCTTGCAGCGGAAATTCACATTGAAGGCCCAGCCCGGGGATTTCGCTATCCTGTATCGATCTAACCACCAGGCCCGGGCATTAGAACAGGCGCTTCGCGGTCACCGATTGCCTTACCGCGTCTCAGGTGGACCGTCGTGGTTTGAGCGTAGCGAAATAAAAGACCTGATTTGTTATTTGCGTTTGTTAGCCAACCCCAGTGATGACGCTGCCTTTCTGCGCATTGTGAATCGGCCCCGTAGAGAAATTGGGGCTGGATCAGTCGACAAAATTGCCACGGTTGCAGCACGCAGGAATTGTGCCCTGCTGGCTGCCGCTGCCAACCTTCCCATGACCATTAATGCGCGAAGCTCAGCCCGCATTGAACAGTTTGTAAGCTGGATGAATGAATTGCGCCATGCGGAGCTACCACCGGCCCAGTTGATCGCTCAAATTGTTGAACACACTGGATATCGAGATTTTGTTGCTCGTGACGCGGCCGACGATGCGGCGGGTCGAACGCGGGTGAAATCTGTGGATGATTTTGTGCAGTGGTTATCAGCCCTGGAGGGAGATCTTCAAGAGGTGATTCAACAGCTGTCACTGGGCGACGATGAGGGTAACGAGGAGCAAGACGACCGGGTGCGCCTGATGACGCTGCATGCCGCCAAGGGTCTGGAGTTCCCCCATGTGTTCTTGGTGGGCGTGGAGGAGGGCGTGCTGCCACACAAGAACTCGTTGGACGACGGCCAGTTGGAAGAAGAGCGACGCTTGATGTACGTGGGCATCACCCGGGCTCGGCAAACCCTCACCATCAGCTGGTGCGAGGCGCGGCGGCGGTTCGGAGAAATTGAAGACGGCGGAGTCAGCCGATTTGTGGCGGAAATTCCCAAGGCCCTCGTTCATCATCATGGCGATACTCAGGCGCAGACCCCAGGCACTGCCAAAGCCCATCTTGCTGGCTTGCGTGACATGCTCAAGGATCTTGACACGTAACGCGTCACCGTTGGCCCGCTTCAATCGTCGGAAAAGATATCGCCCAATCGAATGAAAAACGTGCCATCGCCTTCTTCACCGATTCCCAGTCCGACGTACAAGGGCCCCAGCGGCGAACGATAGCCGAAGTACAGGCTGCCATGAAGCAGGGCGGAATCGACGCTGATATCGCTGCGTTGATCCCACACATTGCCTAATTCAACGGTGCCTCCCAGATACGCGGGAAAAAGACCGGTGCGACTAAGTGAATAGCGGTAACCGGCAACCCCCACCGCCAAATGCTGGCCGGATAGCTGATTAAATTCCAAACCCGACAAGTTTCCAAAGCCACCGGCACGGAATAGACCGTAGATCGGCGCATCATTGTTGATGGTCGTGTTGAAGGTGCCGCCCAAGAGCACATGATGGCGATCGTTCAGCAGCCAGTTGTAATAGTAGGTAGACGACAGCTGGCGAAAATTGGTGTCAGCCCCTAACGCATCAAGCTCCGCTCTGTACTCGATGGTGCCCAGACCCCCGTTGTTGGGGAAAAACAGGTTGTCTAGATGGTCGTAGCGAAAGCGTGCGAACCATTGTCCGGTGTCGAACTGTGCGCCAGGAATTTCCCGATCCCCGATGCTCAGCTCGGTATCCCCGGTGCCCAGGCGAAGACCAACGCTGAAGTCGGCGGAGTTACCAAACTCTTTTCCGGTAGTGAGTTCCAGTTCAGCTCGGTCGACCAGTATTTCTGCCAGGGGTTGATCGTCGTCGAACAGACGGAATTTATTGGTACGAAGTCCGGCCCTGGCGGTCACAAACCAGGGTTGTTTGGGTTGCAGGGGTTTGTACAGTTCTGTGAATAGTGCCGGTTCTTCGCCTATCTGCGCCACTGTACGCCACTCGCCGCCATAACCATCCATATCGGTCTTGAGGTAGCCCAAGCGCAGGTTGAAAGCATTGTCGTCAGCATCAGAGATAAAGGTCAGCCCGTATTCAATAAGGTTGGGAGCCCTGGGGTCGGACACCACGTCCAGAATCACGCCTAACTCACCATTACGTTCTGTCAGTCGATATCGGACCTGGCGCAAATGCCCAAGGCCGTAAATTTGATCAATTTCATGGTCCAAATTGTCAAAATTCAGCACCTGACCTTCACTAATGCTCAGGCGGCTGAGGATCATCTCGTCGGAATAGTGGGAGTTGTTGTTGACCTTCACCCAGTTCACGACGCCCGCTGGACTCTGGCATTGGGTAAGGGCGCGACGGTAAGTCCGATAGTCCTCGTCGCCCAGACCATAGCGACCGAGTCTCTCTGCATGGGCATCTGCCGTAGCCTCGCCCACCGGGATAGCCGTGGCGAACTTCTCAAAGTCTACCGATCCCACGGTATCGGCCAGGTCAGGCACCAGCAGCGTATCGGTGGCGCGCAACAAGCGAGTTTGCGCTGCCACTCCCTGCACAACCAGCAGATTGGTGAGCTGTTCAACCATATCGAACAGGTTGCCCAATTCGTCGCGGGCAAACAGCGGCGTGCCGACATCCACGGCAATGATGACGTCAGCCCCCATATCCCGAGCGATTTGTACCGGCAGGTTGTTCACGATGCCACCATCCACCAGCAGTTGTTCGTTCAGTGAGACCGGCGAAAACGCCCCAGGAATGGACATGCTGGCACGCATGGCCAGCGCTAAATCGCCGGAGTCCAACACAACCTGTTGGCCAGAGATGATGTCGGCGGCAACCGCGCGAAAGGGGATCGGCAACTGGTCGAAGTTCTCCTGGTGGGTTTGTCCCAGAGTCACCCGTTTCAGCAGCAAGTTGACCTTTTGTCCCGCCAATACGCCTCCAGGCAGGATTAGCTCACCCTCCTTGTAGCCGAGTTTAGGGCCGAACAGGTCGAGATCGTCGTCTCGTTTGCGTCGAAAACGTCGTTCCGTCCGGTTGGGCTGGTCGGTGAACAGTTCTGACCAGTTCAGGTTGCTCATCTGTGCCTGAATTTCGTCTGCCGTCATGCCTGTGGCATACAGACCGCCAATGACCGACCCCATTGAGGTGCCCGCAATGTAGTCTATCGGCACGCGCAGCCGTTCCAGGGTTTTGAGAACGCCGATGTGGGCGGCACCTCGAGCCCCGCCGCCGCCAAGTACCAACCCTATGCGGGGGCGCTGATCGGTGCTGAGCTGACATTGCTGCCGGGTTTGCTGGGCCTCTGCCATGGAGTTCATGAGCAGGCTGGCAACCAGGGTCCATAGGGAATAACGTCTCAAAATACGTTTCCGGTTAACGATCCAGTGGCTATGGTAGCGGCCGGAATCGCTGCGAACGAGTGCAAAATTCGCTGCGCTGACCCCAACTACCTGTAACTTACTGGGCAGCGGTCCGTATGATGGGGTAATGAAACGTCGTTTCCGCAGCCTGGTGAAAGAACACCAGGGTCAGCTTTTCTCGCTGGCTTACCATCTACTGGGCCAATCCGCTGAGGCGGAGGACGTGGTTCAGGACGTGTTGGTGAAGCTGTGGCAACACCTCTCAGGGCTCGAGGCTGAGCGGGTTAAGCCCTGGCTTTTGCGGGTTACCCGCAACGCCTGCCTGGACCTGTTGCGTCGCAGACGCTACAGCCAAGCGTATGTGGCACAAACTGCTGGCGGTGACGCCGTCGTGGTGAACGAGACCCCATTGGACCGCCTGTCCAGCAGCGATTTGGGTCAACGGCTGGCCCATGCCATCCGAGAGCTGGATGAACCATTTTGTTCGCTGGTGGTTCTAAGAGACGTGGAAGAGCTGACTTATCAGGAAATCGGTGAGGCGCTGGAGCTGAAGGAAAGCCAGGTGAAAGTGTATTTACACCGCGCAAGGCGCAAGCTGCGCAAGCGATTAGGGAGTGAAATGGATGACTGAACAATCCCTGCCCAACTGGTTTGATGAGCGCATTGAGCTGTGGCTTGATGGCGAGCTCCAGGGAAGCGAAGCGGCCTTATTTGAAGCCCGTCTGGCCAGCGACCCGTTGTTGGAGCGTGAGGTGGCCAGAGCCACTACGTTAACCTCCCGGTTGGCCGATTTGCCATCCCTTAAAGCCCCCAGTGCCATTCAGCGCTCAGTCATGGAAATGACCGGGGCTGGCTGGTCGTTGCCTTCGTTACCTGCCTGGGGCTGGTCGCTGGGCGGCGCTTGCGCGGCGGCACTGGTTCTGCTGGTCACCGTTGGCCCGGGTAATCCGGTGTTGGAAAATTCCGACTTCCCGGAGACGGTCGCTGTGGTCGAGCAAGCCAGTGGATTGCCCGGTGAATTGCCCAGTGAATTGCCCAGCGAAATGGTTTTAGCCAAAGCGCGAGCGGATCTGGCCCTGGCGCTGAGTTACATCGATCAGGCCGGTGATATGGCCGCCCGACAATTGGGTGCCAGGGCGGGAGAGGTGACTGCCAGGAGCTTAATGCGTCCCCAACGCCAGCGCAGCGATGAGTCGTCCAGCGCCATATGATTAAGATTGGATTTTCAACGATCGGGTTAACAGGGTTTGCTGCGCTGTGGCGGACAATACTGATGGCCCTAATGCTTCCCGCGACGTCGTTTGCCCAAGGGTTGGCGGATCATCCGGGATTTGTCGATTTTGGCGACCTTTCGGGGATTGCTGACGCAGAACCCACCATCGAAGTTTCTTTGGGCCCTGCATTGCTCGGATTTGTGCGTAAGACTGTGAGCTCAGAGGATCCGGAGCTGGCCAGTACCTTAGGTAAATTGCGCGGTATAGAGCTGCGGGTCTTTGACATCGCGCCGGAGTTCCTTGCCGACGCAAAGCAAAAGACCCAGGCCATTTCCAAGCGACTGAAATCCGCTGATTGGGAGCCCGCGGTTGCCGTCCGCGCTGAGGACTCGACGGTACACATGTACATGAAAACCCGCGACGACATTGTGCAGGGCATGGTGGTGATGATTGTGGAGTCAGGCGGTGACGCGGTGTTCTTGAATATTATTGGCGAAATTGACCCTGAACAGTTGGGTAGCGTGGCAGGTCGGTTTGGCGTGTCCCTGGACGACCTGTAGTCGCCTGCTGGCGGTTGCCGTGAGCCGACACCAGCCTGTCCACAACCGGACGGGTGCCATGGTATTGTCGGCCGCGCACGAACCCCTGGTTGTATCGTGAGTTCCAAACTACGAGTTCTCATGCTGTCGCTGGTGGTGGTGGCCGGTTGTTCCGAGGCTGGACCGTCCGTGGTGCTGAAAGGCCAGCGATTTCAGGTTGAGGTTGCTGATGCCCCCGCCGAGCAGCAGCGGGGCCTCATGTTTGTCACCAATATGCCGGAATATCAGGGTATGTTGTTCGTTTTCCCCCGCGAGGCTCCGCGATCGTTCTGGATGAAGAACTGTCGAATCCCGCTGGACATTTTGTATTTTGACTCGGGGCTGCAGCTGGTCAGCGCCCAGCTCAACGTGCCACCCTGTCGAGCTGAGCCTTGCGCCAGCTATCCCAGCGCCGGCCCGGCCCGATACGTGCTGGAACTCAACGCTGGGATGGCCCAGCGCCTTGGGGTGAACCAGGGCGACGCGCTAGAGCTCGCCTTGACGCCCTGAGCAAACGGTTTGTCTGACTATCAGGGGTATCCATGCCTGGCTCATTGCATACCGACCAGCGGAAGCAGGGGTGGTCTACCTGGTAGGGCACCAGCTGCCAATGGCTGGGTATATTCGGCTGGTCAATCAGTTCATCGGTGACGGGTACAAACTGTTTCATAACTAAGTCCTTTTTTCCCAAATTGAAGCGTCGATACTGGCCGAAGACTGTGTCCGTGGTGTTCAAGAGGTGTGGCTTTTTTATGGCGGTGGTTGCCGCCGCTCGTCGTTCTGCTACTCTCGCGACAAATCACCCAACAGTCATGAGGTAGCCAATGCAATCCAGCGTCGATTTATTTGCCGCGGCGTGTGAACGTATTCCCGGCGGTGTGAACTCGCCGGTCCGAGCCTTCAAGGGTGTTGGCGGAGACCCCATTTTCATGCGCCGAGCCGAAGGCTGTCGGCTGTTTGACGAAGATGGCAACAGCTATATCGACTATGTAGGCTCCTGGGGGCCAATGCTGGCCGGCCATAACCACCCCACAGTTCGTCAAGCCGTGGTGGATGCGGCTCAGCAAGGGTTGAGTTTTGGTACCCCCTGTGCACGAGAAGTGGTGATGGCGGAAAAACTCTGCCAGCGAGTGCCTGGCCTGGAGTTGGTGCGCATGGTCAATTCCGGCACCGAAGCCTGCATGAGTGCGCTTCGATTGGCTCGCGGCGCCACCGGCAGGGATAAGGTGATCAAATTTGAAGGCTGTTACCACGGTCACGCTGACTCCTTCTTGGTCAAGGCCGGTAGTGGTGCCCTGACCCTGGGTCAACCCAATTCTCCGGGAGTGCCGAGCTGCCTTGCAGATCTGACGCTCACATTGAATTACAACGACATTGACCAGGTGCGTGAGGTGATGGCCGAGGTGGGCCATGAGGTGGCGTGCATCATCGTTGAGCCCGTGGCCGGGAATATGAACTGCATTCCGCCCTTGCCGGGTTTTCTGGAAGGTTTGCGTGAGGTCTGTACAGAGCACGGTTCGCTGCTGATTTTTGATGAGGTAATGACCGGATTTCGGGTCGCAGCGGGCGGTTGTCAGGAACGCTTCGGGGTGACGGCAGATCTATGCACTTTCGGCAAGGTGATTGGCGGCGGCATGCCAGTTGGTGCGTTTGGCGGTCGGCGCGACATCATGCTGCAGATTGCGCCCACGGGACCGGTCTACCAGGCCGGCACATTGTCGGGAAATCCGGTCGCTATGGCGGCGGGCATTGCCAATTTGGAGGTGCTTGCAGAACCGGCGTTTTATGAGCTCCTGGAAGACAAGGTCAACTACCTGACAGCCGGCCTCAACGATGGGGCAAAATCTGCCGGCGTGCCGTTTCTGACTCAGCAGGTTGGCTCGATGTTTGGCATGTTTTTCACCGATCAAACCCAGGTCGCTACTTTCGCCGACGTGGAACGTTGTGATGCGGAGCAATTCAAACGATTCTTCCATCTGATGCTCGAGCAAGGTGTCTATCTTGCGCCGTCTGCGTTTGAAGCGGCATTTCTGAGTCAGGCCCACGATCATGGGGCGCTGGATGAGACCATCAAGGCTGCATCCAACGCGTTCACTGCGTTGGCCAGCTAGAGGATTTACGGAGCGGGCTGGCCGGCTTCATGGAGACCATGCCTGAATGGCTGGTAGCCATCCTCGATTGGCTTCGTGCCAATCCACACCTGGCGGGAGTTGCGATAGGGCTTGTCGCTTTTCTCGAAGGGCTTGCGGTGGTTGGCATATTGATGCCGGGCATTGTCATCTTGTTCGGCTTTGGTGCACTGGTTGGGTTGGGTGTTCTTGACCTGGCCACGGTATGGATCTGGTGCAGCGCTGGGGCCATTGTCGGTGACGGCCTGAGCTTCTGGCTGGGACACCACTTCAAGGACAGTGTGCGGGATATATGGCCCATCACCCGCTATCCCGGCCTGCTGGAACAAGGGGAGTCTTTCTTTCGCCGACACGGCCTGAAAAGCGTCATTATTGGTCGCTTTGTCGGGCCCATCCGGCCCATTATCCCGCTGGTCGCCGGCATGCTTCAGATGCCGGTGCGAATCTATTTACCTGCCAATATTCTGGCCGGAATCGTCTGGGCACCCGCCTACCTTCTTCCCGGCCTGGTCTTTGGTGCATCGTTGGAGTTGGCCCAGGCAGTTGCCTGGAGACTGGCTTTGCTGCTGGTTTTGATAGGGGGAGCGATTTGGCTTTTGGCCATTGGAATCAAAGCGGTTTATCTGATGACCGCACCATTCGCCAACAAACTGACCGCGGCCGCACTGAAGTGGTCTCGAAACCACCCTCTACTGGGTGGCATTGCGCGCAATTTGGTGGATCCAAAGCGGCCTGAGTCTGCCTCTCTGCTGGCACTGGGGCTGTTTTTGCTGTTGGCGTCTGGTGCTGCCATGTGGCTGCTGGTGACCATGCCCATGGAGGGTCGTGAGACGTTTGACATGCAGGTAGGCACGGCTATCGCCACGTTGCGATCACCGTGGACCGATCAATGGATGGTGTTGTTCGCCAGTCTGGGGTCACTCTGGGTGGTGATACCTGCCTGTGCGGCGTTGTTGCTGTGGCTGGGAATTCGACGCCAACATCTGGCGGCGATTCATCTAGCGGTGGCCGGCGGTTTCGGCGCATTGCTGGCGGTAGCCATGTCGCTGGTGGTATCGAAACTCAGCGGCAACGGGTTGGCGCCGGTCAGTCAAATTACTTTGGCCGTCGCGGGTTATGGGTTTGTCGCGATTCTGTTGGCCGTGCAGCTGCCCGCCCGAAGTCGATTGTGGCCTTACGTGGTGAGCGCGCTGCTGATCGTCCTGGCAGCCAGTGGTCGGGTATATTTGGGCGTGCACGGCATCAGTCAGGTGCTGTTGGGCTTGTGTCTCGGTGCGGTGTGGGTGATCGCTGTGGGTATTGCTTACCGTCGCCGGGCGCGGCGCCTGTTTTTGGTCACTCCGGCGGCCGGAATTTTCTTCGTGGCGCTCATCGTTGCGCTCGCGGTGGATGTGCGTCGTCACGGTCAACACGTACTCGCTGCAGCATTTCCCCCGGCTGCGCCGGTTCAAGTAACCCTGGGCCAGTGGTCAGCGCCCCAAGTGATTGCACCACCGGACGAAAACGTAACCTTCCTGGTGGCAGGATCTCCGGCCACGATTCTGGATCGCCTGGACCAAGCGGGTTGGCAGGAGCCGCCGCCGGCCAATTGGCAAACCCCCATTGCCATGTTGCAGCCTGATCCAGCGCCGCAAACGTTGCCGTTGCTGCCGGCAACGGTAGGCAACTATCGCGAACTGGCTACCCGGGTAAAGATGGTTAGGGAGGGGGAAATTGTCGCTGTTCGATTGTGGCCTACCGCCCTTCAGCGTGTTTCAGCCCAGGGCACGGTGTTACCTGTCTGGGCCGGTCGGTCGGCTCGCTATCAGATCAGGCAGGTGCTGTATTTTTTCCACTTCTGGCAGCGCAAGGAGTTGCTGGGTTTGCCTGCGATACTGGCGCCGCTCGATGGAAGTCAGGTGCTTCGGGCATTACCCATGGAGTCACTGTCCCGACAGTAAAGGTGTGAGGGGGCAAACGGTCGATCAATCCGACTGCAGCTGAGGGACAATTTCCAGTAACCGATCCAGGCGTCGGTAGGGTTCGTCTATTTCCAGCAGGCGCTGTCGACTCGGGCCATCGAGGGGCAGCAGCTCAGCCAGCCGACAGCCTACCCAGTCAGCATCGTCCAAACGTTGGGGTTGCGGATTGTAGTGCTCAACAACACTGTCCAGCAGTCGTTCAAGCAACGTTCTCAGCAGCAGGTGTTCGGTTGCAATGAAGGTGTTTTCCGGCGGCGGAACCAAGGCCACGTGGGCAGTCAGCAGGCCGTTGTCTCGGGCCGATGTGGTAACAATTCGATAGCGCTGCACGCCAACGGCGGTAATCCCCAGCAGTCCGTCATCCATCGTGTTGAAATCCTGGATTTTGGCGGTAGTGCCCATTACCACCGTTGATGGAGTTTGGCCGGCTTCTTTGCCGTCGACAATCAAATTGACGCCAAATTCGCTGTCTTGGGCGGCGCAGTCTCGCACCATGTCCAGATATCGGGGTTCAAAGATTCTCAAGCTCAACGGCCCGCCTGGGAACAACACCGTGTTGAGAGGAAAGATGGGGATATGTTGGGTGGGGGTATTCATGAATTGCTCGTCGATTGGGTTAACCACAGATCAGCGGTTTTTTGGGCGACCCCACCAAATCCGCCGTTACTCATGAACACCATTTGATCACCATCGCGTAGATTATCGACCAGGGTTTGTGGCAATCCATCAAGTTCGCGAACCACCGTCAGGCGGCCGTCCAGAGATTGGTCCAGTGAGCACGGATCCCAGCCAAGATCTGCTGGCGCGTGCAGCCATACATGATCGGCCAGCGCCATGGCCGAGGCCAGTTGGTCGTTATGCACGCCGCGTTTCATGGTGTTGCTGCGGGGTTCCAGCGCCAGTAGCAAACGCCGGTCTGGCGCGCGGGCCGCCAAGGCTTCCAGCGTGGCAGAGATGGCTGTTGGGTGGTGGGCGAAGTCATCGTAAATCACCACCCCACGGTCGTTAGCCAGTTCCTGTTGACGTCGTCTGGGTAGAGTGAAGGTTTGCAGCGAACCGGCTGCTTGCTGCGGTGCAACGCCCGCCTGGGCCGCCACGCAGATGGCTGCCAGCGCATTGTGCAGGTTGTGTTCTCCGCTCAGTTGCCAGTCAGTGTCGATAAAGCCCTCTGGCGTGGTCAGGCCGAGAGTCTGATGCTGGGGTTGGGTGAATTCCGCGTGCCAGGGCGTATTCGGACCAAAAGTCACGTATTGGCTCCATATGCCTCTGGCGATTACGGCATCCAGAGCCTCAATACCAGCCGGCATCACTACCGTGCCATTTGCTGGGACCACGCGCAGCAAGTGATGGAATTGGGTAATGATGGCGCCCAAGTCGTCAAAAATATCGGCGTGATCAAATTCCAGATTGTTCAACAGGGCAATGTGCGGGTGGTAGTGGACAAACTTGGAGCGCTTGTCGAAAAATGCCGTGTCGTACTCATCGGCTTCAATCACGAACCACGGATCAGTGCCGAGTCGCGCCGATTGCGGGAAATTTCCAGGAACACCGCCGATAAGAAACCCGGGGTTGTGGCCGGCGCACTCCAGCATGTGAGCCACCATACAGGCTGTGGTGGTTTTGCCATGGGTACCTGCGATGGCAATCACCGATCGCTCCCGCAGCAGATGCTCACCCAGCCATTGCGGTCCTGAGGCGTAGGGTAGGCCTTGCGTCAGAACATACTCCACCACCGGGTTACCCCGGGACAGGGCGTTGCCGATGATGACACAGTCACAATTTTCGGGAACGTCGTCGGATTTCCAGCCCTGGCACAGTTCAATACCCGCCTCAGCCAGTTGAGTGCTCATGGGCGGATAGACGTTCTCGTCAGCGCCGCTGACCTGGTGCCCCAGCTCTCTGGCCAACAGCGCCAATGAGCCCATAAACGTGCCGCAGATGCCCAGGATATGAAGTTTCATGGAAACAGGGTTGTCCTCATTACCACCATCAAGGCATAGCTTAGTGTGGCAATGGCCATGCCCGCGGACAGGCCAACGCCAAGAGCATGACGGTAAATGTGAGCGTCAACCACAATGCTCCAGACCAGTAAAAATGCCATGGTCAGCACCGTGAGCGGAAATTGACCGCCAGGCTCATCCGCGGGTGTGCTCACCGACAGTGCCAGCATGAACATGGGAATGGAAATCAATGCACCGCAGCCCGTTAAGGCGATCCAGGTTTGTTTGAGCCGCGCGGGTTGTCCGCCCAATCTAACAACGGTTGCAACCACCAAAAAAGATGCCGTAAGGCTCACCAGCGGCCACTCGGGGAAGTGCCGCGGCGGCTGGCCCAACCATTCGCTGGCGCTGCTTAAGAGAAAAATCGTGGCGCTGGTCAGAACGGCCAATACGGTGGAGGCGGGGAGTTCGGCCGGTGACCTTCTTAGCAGGCAGATATCGGCGAATCGACTAAGGAGGATCCAAAGCATGGTTAGCGGGTTATCCGCGACAATGGGCGTATCATTGCCGACTCAGTCAGCACAGCAAAGCGGAGTGGCCAGCAAAATGAAGGTGGATTGTCGGGTCGATGCAAGAGGTTTGACCTGTCCAGAGCCTGTGATCAAAGCGCGGCTGGGGATTAGTGGTCTGGCCGCCGGGCAAACACTGGAGTTGCTCGCCAGCGACCCCCATGCGGAACTGGATGTCGAGGTTTTTTGTGCGACGACGGGGCATCAGCTGCAGTCTGTTGAGAAGCGCGAGGCGCACTGGCGTTTCCTGATCACTGCAGGACCATCACCCAAGACTGATCAGCCGTCATAGTGGGTGATCAGTCCGATCCAGGCCATGACTAACGATCGGCGAGGACGCCAACAATGCGTGCGTTAACCTCATCAACGGTTCCAACGCCAAATACCTGTGACAACTTTTCCTGCTCGGCATAAAAGCCGACAACCGGTGCGGTTTGTTCTTCGTAAACACGAATTCGGTTTCGCACTGTCTCTTCGGTATCGTCGCTGCGCCCTTCTTCTTGGGCGCGTTTGGCCAGTCGGCCAACAATAACCTCCGGGTCGATTTCGATTTGAACCGCTTCGTCCACCGGCTGCTCCATGTCCACCAGCAGTCGATCCAGGGCTTCGGCCTGAACCAGGTTGCGCGGAAATCCGTCCAGAATAAAACCGCCGTCCACATCGTCGTTCTGCAGCCGTTCGCGCAGCATGCCCAAAACAAGGTCATCTGAGACGAGTTCGCCGGCGTCCATCACCGACTTGGCCTGAATTCCCAGTGGGGTTTGCGCTTTCACGGCTGCACGTAGAAGGTCCCCGGTAGAGATGTGGGGAATTTCATACCGCTCAGCCAGGATCGTCGCCTGAGTTCCTTTTCCAGACCCGGGGGCACCCAGGAGCACAATGCGCATCAGCGTCTTCCCGCCAAATATAAAGGCCGGTAAGCTAACAGTCTTGCCGCTGTTACGTCAACGAAGGAACTTACCGAGCGATGTCTTTAAAAAATGCCCTGTATGCCCAGTCCGGTGGCGTCACCGCCGTCATTAACGCCACCGCCAGCGGTGTTATCAGTGCCTGTCGTGAAAATCCAGACCGCATTGGCACCGTATTTGCGGCACGCAATGGCATTCTGGGCGCGTTGCGCGAAGAGTTGGTGGATACCGCGCCCTACAGCGATGAGCAGATCAAGGCGTTGGCCCATACACCCGGCGGCGCTTTCGGGTCCTGCCGCTTCAAGCTGAAGGGTCTGGATGACAATCCAGCGGAATATCGTCGCTTGATTGAAGTATTGGCGGCCCACAACATTGGCTACCTGTTTTATAACGGTGGTGGTGACTCAGCCGATACTGCCTATAAAGTTTCCAAAATCGGCGAACAACTCAACTATCCGGTGGTGTGTGTGGGGGTGCCGAAAACCATCGACAACGACCTGCCGGTGACAGATTGCTGTCCAGGCTTTGGCTCGGTGGCGAAATACGTTGCGGTGTCGATGATGGAAGCCAGCCTGGACGTTGAGTCCATGGCGGAAACCTCGACTAAAGTTTTTGTGATGGAGGTGATGGGTCGTCACGCCGGATGGATCGCTGCCGCCGGTGGACTGGCCGGGGCGAATTCGGATGAACCACCACAAGTGATCTTGTTTCCTGAAATCCCCTTCGATCAAGAGGCTTTTCTGGCACGGGTAAAAACAGCGATTGATACTCGTGGATATTGCTCCATTGTTGTGTCCGAGGGCGTGCGCTGGCCGGATGGCAGGTTTCTGGCTGACTCGGGCGTAAAAGATGCCTTTGGGCATGCCCAACTGGGCGGCTGCGCCCCGGTCGTTGCTGATCTGGTAAAGCAGCACCTCGGCCATAAGTACCATTGGGCGGTGCTGGACTATCTGCAGCGGTCAGCACGACATCTGGCCTCTCAGGTGGATCTGGAGCAGGCGATTGCGGTGGGGCGTGCGGCGGTCACCCTGGCGCTGGAAGGGAAAAATTCGGTCATCCCGGTCATCGAGAGATTGGCCGACGATCCCTACGAATGGCGGGTTGTTGAAGCTCAGTTGTCGGATATGGCGAACGTGGAGAAAATGATGCCCCGGTCGTTCATTACCGATGATGGTTTCGGCATCACCGAGGTGTGTCGTCGATATCTCAAGCCCCTGATCGCCGGTGAGGCCTACCCGCCTTATGTAGATGGTCTGCCTGACTACGTCCGATTGCCACTGACGCTGGCAGAAAAGACTCTGCCTTCTTTTGACGCTTGAGGGGTATCACAAACCCTGCGGTGCGTGCCGGGTCGCCTACCTAGGATGATCCGTCGGCTGTTTCTCTGGGGTTTGAAGGGGCTGCTGGGGCTGTCTTTGGTGGGCCTGGCAGCGGCGGGCGTATGGCGACTGTGGCCCGCTGACGCTATTGCCGTGGCCAACCTGGGCCAAGAGGGTTACGTTGACATGCATGTGCATCTTGCGGGCCTGGGGAACGGCTGCACGGACTGTTACGTCCATCCGGATCTAATCAACAATCTTCGGTTTCCGTTTTTTTTACGCGCGATGGCCGTGACCGAGGTAGAGCTGGATTCGCTGGGCGACTCCCTGGTGGTCGACCGCTTGGTGAAAAAACTGCGGGCGGCCGCCAGCGTTCGTGGCGCTGTCGTTCTGGCGATGGATGGTGTGATTGATGAGGCGGGTCAACTGGATTTAGATTCGACCCAACTTTATGTGCCGAACGACTATGTTGCAGACCAGGCGGCCGCCCATGACGAGCTGTTTTTCGGCGCCAGCATCAATCCCTACCGAGCGGATGCGATCGACCGCCTGGAGGCGGCTGCGGCCCGGGGCGCAGTATTGATCAAGTGGATTCCGGCGATCCAGTACATCGACCCGGCAGACCCGAGCATTACGCCGTTTTACCAGAAAATGCATGAACTGAAGCTGCCGTTGTTGAGCCATGCTGGGCAGGAACGGTCCTTCGCCAATGCCAGGGATGAGTTCAGCGACCCGCGCAAACTTCGTCTGCCGCTGGATTTGGGGTTGACGGTCGTTGCAGCTCACATTGGGACCACGGGAATCTATGATGACAAGCCCAGTTATGAACAATTGCTCCCCATGTTTGCGCAATATCCCAAGCTGTTTGCGGATATTTCTTCATTGACCCAAATCAACAAACTGGGTTACCTGCGTGACGCTTTGGAGCAGCCAGATCTGGCCTCACAGCTGATTTACGGCAGTGATTGGCCGTTGCAGATGTTTCCCTTGGTCCATCCGGTGTATCACTGGCCGTCGATCAGTCTGAGTCGGGCCCGGGCTATCGCTGACCTGCAAAACCCCTGGGATCGGGACATTGCGTTAAAGCAAGCGTTGGGGGTGCCTGAAGCGGTTTTTCAGCGCTCTGCCGAGTTGCTCAAGCTCAGCCCTGTTCCAATAGATTCCGCAGGTCAATAAGGGCCGCGTTGGCCTGAGAAATGTAGGAGGCCATGACCAGCGAATGATTGGCGGTAAATCCAAACCCGCTACCATTGAGCACCATCGGACTCCAGATGCTGGACTGCGTGGCCTCAAGGTCGCTGATAATTTGCTGCAGGCTGGCTCCGGCGTTTTTCTTTTCCAGTACTGAGGCAAAATCCACCTCAACGGCCTTGAGCAGGTGAATCAATGCCCAGCAGGAGCCACGAGCTTCGTGGAACACATCGTCAATTTGCAGCCAGGCAGTCTTTACCCGAATTTCTCCGGGTCCCTGGGTGGCCTGCTCAGCGGCCGGGTCACCGCTGAGATCGGTATTGATCCGTGTGGTCCCCGCACTGGCATTCAGGCGGGTCGCCAGCGAGCCCAGCTGCTTCTCAACCACAGCCAACCATTCTCGCAGGTTGTCAGCCCGAGCGTAGAACTGGGCGCCGGTCTGGCCTGAGTCCACGATTTTCACCAAATATCTATCCAGCGCGGCCACCGCGGCGCCATACTCAGTTTCCGCCTTCGGGAAAAGCCAATTTTCCGAGTCAATGGTCAGCAGGTTTTGCGCAGCGGCCAGGTCTATGTCCTCCAGCGACTGACTTTGAGAGCGGCTCATCTCATTGCGCAGTATCAACACCAGGTCGCGGGACTGACGCAGCACGCCCCATTCCCAGTTGGGGGTGTTATCCATGAAAATACTGGGCGGTGTCACATCGTTGGACAGATACCCGCCGCGTTTTTCCCATAGGCTTTGTATGACCTTCTGCAGCGTGCTCACAGTCACATAGCCGGTGACCTCGATGTGGCCTCGCTCACCCGCCTGAGCCGCGGCGTTGCGCCGCACGTCAAACATGTCCGTTGTGGTGTCGTAATAGAACATCAGGACCACCATTGAAATTACCAACAGCAGCGGGATGATGACCAAGAAGGTTCGTTTCAGGTCTGCGAGAAGAAAGAACTCACGAATGCGTTGGCTCAGGCTCATATTTGGCTCATGCTTCCAGCAAAGCTGCCTTGAGCTTCTCTCTGGCGCGGAATAATTGGGTCATTACCGCACTGCGGGTCAAATCCAGTTCGCTGGCTATTTCTTCGCAGCTCATGCCAACGACCACCTGAAGCACAATGGGTTCGCGGTACTTGGCGTCAAGGGCCATCATGGCGTTGCGCAGCAGCCGTGTTTCGGAGTTTTCTTCGGGTGTGTCAGTTCCCAAGTCGGGAATCTCCAGGCCGTCGATGTCCGTGATTTCTGGCACTTTGCGTTCAAAGGTCCGGGCAAACTCCCGTCGCAAAATCGTAATCAACCAGCTTTTGGCGGCTTTCCGGTCCCGCAATTTGTCAAACGAACGCCACGCGCGCAGATAGGTTTCCTGCACCAGATCCCCCGCCAGCGTTGGGTCTTTGCACAGCCAGATGGAGTATCGCTTCAGGTCGTCAGCGTACTCGCGCACCAGCGCTTCAAATTGAGAAGGGGTAGAAGCCATTCTTAGACCGGGTGGGGAACAAGCGATTTAAGTCCAGCAAAGGACCCTGCGTCAAGTCCGAATGCAGGAAATTTGCCAATGACCAATGGCACTCGATGCGAAATCGCCGGTCGGAGACCATGCATCTAACCTTGTCACCCCTCTCTATTGTGCTTACTCTTTGGCTCCATTTCGGTTCTAGACCAAATACGGTGGTTTTGATGGGCATGAATTTTGACATTGCACGGCGCAACATGGTCGAGCAACAGGTAAGAACATGGGAAGTGCTGGAGCCTCGGGTGCTGGAAGTGCTGGGTACCATTCCGCGGGAAGACTATGTTAATCCGCGGTATCGCAAGATGGCCTACGCCGATACCCCGCTGCCGCTAGAGCATGGAGAAACCATGATGAAGCCTGTGGTAGAGGGCCGGTTGCTGCAGGCGCTCAACCCGCAAAGCGACGAGGCGGTTTTGGAAATCGGCACTGGCAGTGGCTATCTGACCGCCTGCTTGGGGCAGCTCGCTGGCAGGGTGGTGTCCGTCGACTGCCAGCAGGATTTTACCCAGTCGGCCCAGCGACGTCTGGCGCAGGTCGCAGACAGCGATGTAACCATAGCGCACGCTGATGCGTTTAATGAACTAGATATGGGTGAAGTGCTGGCGGGTCAGACGTTCGACGCGGTGGCGGTGACGGGGTCGGCAGCAACGATACCCGAAGCGTTTAGACGCTGGCTCAAGCCCGGCGGCAGACTTTTCATGGTCAGAGGCAATGAGCCGGCAATGGAGGCCTGCCTTATCCGAGCCATTGAAGGCGGTCAGTTTGCCGAAGAGAGTTTGTTTGAAACGGATCTGGGACGCCTTCAGGGCGCCGAGGATCGGGCGAAATTCGTTTTTTAACTGTGCAGTCGCCGAGTGGCGGCTGGAACGTCAGTATCAGCCAAGGGCTGCGCTGTCGAAATAATAGAGAAAGGTTCATCCGAATGAAGAAAATATTCTCAACTTTTGCCGGCGGCGTGATCGCTGCGGGTCTGGGCCTGTCGGCGGCACCAAGCCAGGCGGAAGATCTGATGGACGTTTACCGGCTGGCTCTGGAAAGCGACCCTCAGCTTTCTGCTGCCGCCAATCGGCTGCGCAGCACCAGCGAAGTGAAACGCCAGGCTTGGGCCGGATTTCTTCCCACCCTGGATGGTTCGTTTACTTACAGCGACACCTCGGGTGATTTTGTATTGGTCAACGGGCAAACCGGGGCCATCGGCTCGCAGCAGGAGCAGATGAGGCTGCAACTCAGCCAGCCGCTGTATCGACGAGAGACCTATACTCGGCTAGATGCGTCGAGAGCACAGCTGGCTCAGTTTGAAGCTGACTACGCATTGGCTCTGAATAACCTGATGGTCCGAGTTGCTGAGGGCTATTTTGGCGTATTAACCGCCGAAGACGCACTGCGTTTTGCTACGGCCGAAGAAACCGCCAATTCACGCCAGCTGGAACAAGCAGAGCAGCGATATGAGGTAGGACTGACGGCTATCACGGACGTTCATGAGGCACGCGCCTCATTTGACCGAGCCCGTGCCAACGTTATTGTGGCGCAAAACACACTGGACGATTCTCGGGAAGCGTTGGTTGAATTGACCGGTCAGGACATAACTGCGGTTCGCCCCCTGCGCGACGACTACTCGTTGGCGCCTCCGCAACCGGCAATCATGACCGACTGGGTCGATTCCGCCGTCAGCGCGAACCCAAGCGTACTAAGCCGAAAGTTTGCCGCTGATGCGGCGTATCACAACATCAAGACTCAACGGGCGGGTCATTACCCCTCGTTGAACGCCAACGTCACCTACCAAGATACAACCAGCAGCGGTGATCTGGGCCCGTTCTCCACCGAAACCCAAAACTTTACGTCTATTGGTGTGACCCTCAACGTGCCGATCTACGCCGGTGGCGCAGTGTCCTCCCGGTCCCGTCAGGCGGCCGCAGACTACGACGCAGCGCTGGACCAGCTGGAGCAGGAAAAGCGTGGCGTCACCCGTACCACTCGCAATAGCTACCGTGCGGTGCTGGCAGGTATCAGCCAGGTTGAAGCTTTTCGCCAGGCAGTGGTGTCTGCGCAAAGTGCGCTGGAGGCCACTGAGGCGGGTTTTGAAGTAGGTACCCGGACCATCGTTGATGTGCTTCTGGCTCAGCGAACCCTGTTTCAGGCTCAGCGGGACTACTCTCAAGCCCGCCACGATCTGGTGCTGAACCGGCTGCGTTTGCGTTCAGGCGCCGGCTCCATTCAGGTGGATGATCTTCAGGCGGTCAATCAGGACCTGCGTTAAGACGTTGGTCAATTCATAGACCGCGGGGTCAACGACCGCTGGCCGCGTTTTCCACCAGGGCAAGAGTTCTGGCTAGTGCACCGCGATTTTCCTGGACTAAGTCAAATCCGCATTGCCCCATCTGCTGGCGACGTTCTGGGTCGGCCGCCAGCTCGCACAGACGTCGGGCCAGGGACTCCTGACCGGTGACTCGCAATGCCCCCTGTCGGCTTAGCAGCATTTCGGTGATCTCGGCAAAATTGAATGTGTGCTGACCGACCAGCACAGGAACACCCAATGCTGCGGGTTCCAGCACGTTGTGCCCTCCAACCTGAGCAATGCTGCCGCCCACAAAGGCCACGTCGGCAGCGGCAAAATAGTTGAGCAGTTCTCCCATCGTATCGAGCACGAAAACCTGAGTCGCCACGCTAGCGGCATGATCTTCGCTGCGGCAAGCCGTAATCAGACCGAACGAACGGCAGCGGGCTATTACCCGGCTGAATCGTTCCGGGTGGCGCGGCGCCACAATGAGTAATGCTGTCGGGTGTTTGGCTAACAGTTGAACAAAAGCCGGCAGCAGAGCCTCGTCATCATCCTCGTGAGTGCTGGCGGCAACCACCACCATCCTTTGTGGTCCCCAGTCGTCGCGAATTTGGCGCCCAAACTGGGCAAGGTCGGGTGGCAGCTGAAGGTCAAATTTTAAACTGCCCACCACGTGGAGTATTTCGGGACGGCCGCCCAACTTGCGCAATCGCTGGCGGTCAGTCTCGGTTTGAGCGGCCACGGCAGTGGCGCAGTTGAGCGCTTTGGCAACCAGGGGTTTTACCGGTCGATAGCCTTTCAGCGATTTTTCAGAAAGTCTGGCGTTTGCAATCACTACCGGGATATCCCGTTGTGCGCACACGTAAAAAAGGTTGGGCCAGATCTCCGTTTCCATAACGACACTGAACAGAGGCTTGGTTCGATCAAGGAAGCGATTGATGGCTGCCGGCAGGTCGTAGGGAAGGTATACATGAAACACTTCATCGCCCAGGTTTCGCATAACCTGTTCAGATCCGGTCGGAGTGACCGTCGTGACGACGAGCGCCCGGTCGGGATAGCGTTTGGTCAGCTCGCGAATCAACGGCAGCGCAGCGTGAAATTCCCCCACTGACACCGCATGCACCCAAATGCTGCTGGAGAAATCGGGTTCGGGGAAAAACCCGAAGCGCTCTCGCCAGCGCGCGAAGTAAGCCCGCGCGCGTAGCCCCCGCACGGCCAGCCGATAAAGGATCACGGGCGTCAGCAGATACATCACAAAGGTGTAAAGGCGGGTCACGGTATTTGCGGTGTGGGCCGGTAACAGGCAGCGTTTGAGTATATCATCGCGCCATGGAATCGCGGTTCAAACCTCGATCCTGGCCAGTGTGGTTGGGATTTGGAATGCTTTACCTTTGGCAACGCCTGCCTTGGCGAGTATCCATGTGGTTTGGGCGCCGGCTTGGAGACCTGTTGAGGCGGGTGATGAAATCCCGCCAAAAAGTGGCCCAGCGAAATCTGGAACTTTGTTTCCCCGAACTGGATGGCGATACCCGGGAGCGTTGGGTCAAGAGCTGTTTCCAATCGGCCGGGTGTATGGTTCCGGAGGCTGGGTTAGCCTGGTTCGGTTCCAGTCGTCGAATCGCTCGCTTATCAACATTATCGGGTACTGAGCATCTCGATCGGGCGTTGGCGGAAGGGCAAGGTGTGCTTTTGCTGGCAGCGCATTTCACCACGTTAGAAATTGTGGCTCGCATTATTTGTCAGCATGAGCGGCAGTCCAAAGGCTGTCTGTATCGGGAACACAGCAACCCCGCTATGGAACATCTTGTACGCCAAGCACGCCTTGGCTACGCCGGCGCCTGTTTCAGCCGCAACGAGACCCGGGGCGCTGTCCGCCACCTGCGCAGGGGGGGCATGCTCTGGTACGCGCCAGACCAGGACTATGAGCGCGGCCAGAGTGTTTTTGCGCCCTTTTTCGGGTTACAGGCCTCCACCTCAATTTCAGCCCATCAGTTGGCAACCATGGGTCGCGCCCGAGTCCTGACCTTGCACCAGCGGCGTCATGCCAGCGGTTATGAGGTTTCCGTAGAGCCTGCGCTGGACGCCGTGCCGAGCGCCGATGCCTTTGCTGATGCGGTAGCGATTAATGCTGAGATGGAACGTATTATTCGCCGTGCGCCGGAACAGTATCTTTGGCTTCATCGACGTTTCAAAAATCGTCCCGACGGCGAATCTGACCTGTACGCCTGAGTCCTCGATTCAACACTCCCAGACGTCACAGCTGGCCATGTTCGGCGAAGGAGTAGACGCTTGAGTCCGCGATGATCAAATGATCCAGCAGACGGATATCCAGCAGACCAAGAGCATCTTTAAGACGTCGGGTAATGGTGATGTCGGCCTGGCTGGGCTGGGCATCTCCGGAAGGGTGATTGTGACCAACAATCACAGCGCTGGCATTACGCTCCAGGCAGTGTCGGGCTACTTCGCGAGGGTACACGGCAGCGCAGTCTATGGTGCCTTGAAAAAGAATGTGAAAATCTACCGGGCGATGACGAGTATCCAGGTAGAGGCAGGCGAAACTCTCACGCTGCAAAGCGACCAGTCTGGTGGAGAAATATCGACGGCTATGTCCTGGGCTGACGATGGGTTCCTCAGGCGTTGGTGGACGACGCAGCCGGGCCGAAACCTCCATCGCGCATAGCAGACGCAAGGCGCGGCTTTCGCCAATTCCCCGCTGCCGCTTGAAGTCCCAGGCGCTGGCTTTCTGAATGCCGGCGAGCCCGCCCAGGGCGTGCAGGGTATTGGCAGCAACTTCCCAGGAATTGCCGCCAGGGCCGATTAGCAGGGCAACTAACTCCACCGGAGACAGGTGCGCTGCACCTTGTTGCAGCACCTGTTGCTTAAGCCGTTTCATCAGTGCCGGTGCGCAATGCCTGGCCTGGGGTTTCGCTTTCATTGAAGTTCTATGAGACATCGGGGAATTGTCCGTTCTTCCGGCGGTGATCGGGAACGGACAATTGGGCCAATTGTCTGTAAGATATAGCGCTTAATTATCAGAGTCTTATCTCAGTGTGGCGGGGTAATTTTTCACACTGTGGCATCGGCCTGAATGAAAGGGTTTTTTCGATTGGACGCTCCACTGAAAGGACGGCGGGTTCTACTGGGTATCAGTGCGGGAATCGCGGCCTACAAAACTCCTCAGCTTGTCAGACGCCTGAAAGAGCGAGGAGCCAGTGTACGCGTCATATTGACGCCTTCGGCCATGTCTTTTGTAACGCCGCTAAGCTTGCAGGCGGTTTCAGGCCTTGGGGTATCAACCGATCTGCTTGACCCGTCCGCGGAAGCGGCAATGGGGCACATTGAACTGGCCCGCTGGGCAGATCTGCTGTTAATTGCGCCCGCCACGGCCAATCTTTTGGCCCGCCTGCGCGGCGGCATGGCAGATGACCTGCTCAGCACGGTGGTACTGGCAAGCAGCGCGCCGCTGGCGCTGGCGCCAGCGATGAATCAGCAAATGTGGGCTAATCCTGCAACGGTCGACAACGTTTCGGTGTTGAGGGATCGTGGCGCCCAAATCTGGGGGCCGGCTGAAGGCCAGCAGGCCTGCGGCGACGAGGGGGCTGGCCGTATGCTGGAACCGACCCAGTTGGCTGATTGTGTCACCCACCAACTACTCTGCGGCGAACCGAAACTCATCGGTAGCCGGGTGTTAATTTCGGCTGGACCCACGCTGGAAGACCTAGACCCGGTGCGTTACGTGGGGAACCGCAGTTCGGGGCGAATGGGGTTTGCCCTTGCCGGCGCTGCCAAGGCCCATGGCGCCGAGGTCACCCTTGTGGCGGGTCCGGTGAACTTGGAAACCCCGGCCGGGGTCACCCGGGTGAACGTCAGATCAGCTCGGGATATGCACCAGGAAATTATTGGTCGGGCTATCCATAGCGATATTTACGTCGGGGCTGCGGCTGTCGCTGATTTCAGACCTGACAGGGTCGGCAGTAGAAAGATGAAAAAAAGCGGCGGCTCCGGTCTGGAGCTGAAACTGGTCCAAAATCCGGACATCCTGAAAGAGATTGCTGGCCTCGCTGACGGTCCTTATACGGTTGGCTTTGCTGCGGAAACACACGATCTTGAGTCTTTTGCTCGCGGTAAACTTGCCAGCAAAGGCGCCGACCTCATCGCCGCCAATCAGGTAGGGATAGCTAATGCGGGATTTGATGCACCCGGTAATGCCTTAACGGTTTTCGGAGCCCACTGTCGAATTGAGCTGCCACAGCAGTCCAAAGTCAGTCTGGCTCATCAATTTTGGGATCATGTGGCTGAGCAAATGGAGCAACGATGAGCCGGCATAAGTCGTCTGCCGCAATAGCGCTGAAAATTCTGGATTCGCGAGTGGGAGACAGTATTCCGTTGCCAACCTACGCGACCGACGGTTCGGCAGGGTTGGATTTACGTGTCGTTTTGGACGATCCATTGGCTATCCCAGCCGGACAAACAGAGTTGTTAAACACCGGCATTGCTATCCACCTCGCTGATCCTTCGCTGGCGGCGGTGTTGTTGCCTCGTTCGGGCCTGGGTCACAAAAACGGCATCGTTTTAGGTAATCTGGTGGGCTTGATTGACTCTGATTACCAAGGTCCTTTGATGATTTCCTGCTGGAATCGATCGTCAGAAACCTTTACCGTTAAACCGGGAGAACGTATTGCGCAGCTGGTTATCGTTCCGGTGCTTAGGGCGGAATTCGAACTTGTTGCAGATTTTGAGTTGACGGAAAGAGGATCGGGTGGCTTTGGTCACTCCGGTCTGAATTAATCTGTGGGAGAGATATTTTGCTGATTTGTCACCCATCGGAGGTGTCTGGAGATGGGTAGGATGACTGCGCTTGAGAAGGCGCAGCGAGAGCGAGAGCGTCAGGGCCAATCGGCCCTGGACTGGCGTTTGCTGATGTTTCCGGTGGTGCTTACACTGCTGTTCGCGGCGACAGTATGGTGGGCTTATCAGGCGGGCAGTCATCTGTGGTTTGAACGCCAAAGCAATAGCTTGAGAAATCAGGCCAACACCATTCGCGCTGCATTGGTAAAGGACTTCCGCGAGAAAGAATCTCAAATTTTACTGGCTGCTGAATCCGAGCAGGCGCTGCTTGCTGCCGAGGACACGGGCAGCGGATTGATGGCGAGTGCGGCACTGGATTTGCGTAGCCGTCTGACTGGTGCCGAATGGCTCAGGATTTTTACCCCCGCCGTAGAAGGATTGCAACCCGAGCCTCATCCGGGGTTAGGGTGGGCTGGCATCTATCTTCTGCTGAGTTCAAAAGAGGGGGGCGTTGCGGCCGGCCCAGGCGGCGGGTTGGTGCGCACAGAGAACGCTCACTACAGCTGGGCTGTTCCCATTACCCAGCGAGTGACCAATCGAGATCGCCGCCTATTCGGTTTCCTCTTGGTTCGCTATGCCATGGATGACATTACCGCGATGGTCGACGCGGCCGACGTGGGCGGTGGCTATATGGATTTACGTCTGTATTCCCAACTGGGGTCTGGGCTTATTGCCGCCAGCTCAGGTCGACAGCGAACCACGACAGAGTTTCTTGATCTGGTTGATGTGGGTGACACCGAATTCAAAATCGCCTACCACTACCCGGAGTTGCCCTTACAAAACCGCTTCAGCTGGCTGGTAAATCTTGTGGCTGCGGTGTTAACCGCAGCTCTGCTGCTGTGGTCCCTGAAACAGCGCCAACGAGTAATGGCCGGGCCGGGTGCCTCCTCTGACTCAATAGAACCCATCGTTCTTGAAGATGACGACGAGCTCGATAACGACAATCAGGTGTCTGATCCTGGGGCTGCGTCCGATGAGAGTGATGTGAAGGCGGTGCCCGTAAGCGCCGCGCCGTCAGATCAACCGCCCGCGAGCATTTTCAGAGCCTACGATATCCGTGGTGTAGTGGGTGAAACCCTGTCTCCGGAGTATGCAGCCTTAATTGGTCGAGCGATTGGCAGTGAGGCTCAGGCCCGTTCCCAAACCCAAGTTGTAGTTGCCCGGGATGGGCGACTGTCAGGTCCAGAAATCACGGAGTCATTGATCGCCGGGCTCACCCGGTCGGGCGTAGATGTCATTGACATTGGGGCGGTCCCCACGGGGGTTCTCTACTTCGCTACCCACAGTCTAGGGACCGGTTCGGGGGTCATGGTTACCGGCAGCCATAACCCGCCTGACTACAACGGATTCAAGATCATGCTGGGAACTGACACGCTGTCAGGTGATGACATCACTGATCTTCACCGGCGCATTGTGGAAGGGGACCTCAGTGAGGGTGATGGCGGCGTCCAGGAGATGGATATTCTGGACGACTACGTTGATCGGATCGCGTCAGATGTTCAGATGGAAGAGCCGCTGAAGGTGGTGGTGGACTGCGGAAACGGTATTCCTGGCAGAGTAGCGCCATGGGTTCTGGAAGAGATTGGTTGTGAAGTTATTCCGCTTTTCTGTGAAGTGGATGGGGAATTTCCCAATCACCATCCTGATCCATCGGACCTTAAGAATCTCAAAGACTTGATCATGACGGTTGAGCGCCTTGATGCGGACCTGGGGGTCGCATTTGATGGTGATGGAGATCGCCTCGGTGTTGTGACGCGCGCCGGAGAAGTGGTATTTCCTGACCGGTTGATGATGCTATTTGCCGAAGATGTGCTGACCCGCAATCCGGGTGCAGCCATCATCTATGACGTGAAGTGTACCGGCCATCTTGCCAAGGTCATTCTGGCGCATGGTGGTAGCCCCATTATGTGGAAGACTGGACATTCGCTGATTAAGGGCAAAATGAAAGAAACGAACGCGGCCTTAGCCGGGGAAATGAGTGGTCACTTTTTCTTCAAGGAGCGCTGGTTCGGATTTGATGACGGAATCTACGCTTGTGCCCGTTTGCTGGAAATTCTCGCTGCCAGTCCCGACGGAGTTGATGCAGTTCTGGAGTCGTTGCCCAGTTCTGTGAGCACGCCGGAAATCAAGGTAGAAATGCCGGAGGGTGAACACTACGAGTTCATGGAGGTTTTTCAGGCCCAGGCAAGCTTTGAGGGTGCCCGGATGACCACCATTGATGGAATTCGGGCCGACTACGACGACGGTTGGGGTTTGGTCAGGTGTTCCAACACCACGCCCTGCTTGGTGATGCGCTTTGACTCTCAAACCCAGGAAGGGTTGGAGAAGGTGCAAAGCCGGTTTAAGGAACAACTCTTGAGTGTGAAGCCTGACCTGGAGCTGCCGTTCTAACGAGGCCGTGCTGGATTTGGGTGGGGAAACCTAAGCATGGCAGTCGGGTAATAGCCGGCAACCCTTTATCTGCCGCGGCCGCCGTTCTTAACCTTTTGGAACCGTTCCAGCTCCTCGGCAAATTCTTTGCCCAGGCGAATTTTCTCCGTCTCCCGGTCCAGGATTTTGGCTTCCTGCTGCGCGATCTGCTCCTGCAGCAGCGCGATGGTATCGCGTAAGTCTTCGTTCACCTCAAAACCCTGACTCTCCTGTTCCGAGGCACGTTTGGTTAATCCGGCAAGGGAACCGGAGTGACTGTCGATCATGGTTTGGGCTGACTTGATTTGCCGATTCATGGCGTCGATGCGTTGATCACGCATGGCGGTGATGTCTTCTGCAGAAGCATATTGGCTGAGCATGCGGCGCTGTTCCCGCAGGCGTTTTTCTTCTGCCTCATCAAGCGCCTGTTGTTTGGCCAGGGTTTCGGCCTCTTCAGCCAATTCTTTGGGGGTCTTAGCGCGGTCTACACGGTCAACGACCACGCCCTGATCATTGAGCTCTTCTCGACCTCGTTTGACCTGCTCCGGGGGTACCTGGTCGCTGTAGAACACGTTGCCGTCAGCATCTACCCACTTGTAGAGCTTTTGGGCACTAACCGGAGAAGCCATCAGGCCCCCTAACAACGCGGCTAGAATGCATCGAGCCAGGAATTTACTACAGCGATTGTTCATTGAGTCTCTCATTTGTCCATACTTAACACAGGTCCAAGGCGGTATCCTCCAAGCGTCACCATGTATAACGTGCAAGAGCAACATCACCTATAGGCCAAATGTTAACTTTTGTCGCGTGGCAACATTAATCGTGTGACATTTTATTGGACATGGTGGGTCCACCAGCGTTCAGCTTAGTGGACCAACGGTGGTTCAGGAGGGATGGACGTTGGTCCCGTAAAGCGCGCGATACTGGACGATTTGTTTTCGTCTTTTTTCACTGGCTGGATCATCGGACAGGTACTCGATCAAGGTGTCGAGGTTGAGAATACTGACAACGGGCACTTTATAACGTCGTTGAATTTCAGCGCTGGCCGACTCCTCGGTCAGGCCGCGTTCCTGCCGATCCAGGGCCAGCGCCACCCCGACCAGGGTTGCCCCTGCCTGCTCCAACTGTTCCGCAGCCAGCCTGATGGAAGTGCCCGACGAGATGACATCATCAATAATTATGACGCGTTTACCCGATAGCGGTGCGCCGATCATCTGACCACCTTCCCCGTGATCCTTGGGTTCCTTTCGGTCGTAAGCGATTGGGACATCCCGTCCGAAATGACGGGAATACGCTATGGCGGTTGCGCAGGCCAGCGTGATGCCTTTGTAAGCGGGTCCAAATAACAGATCGAAATCCAGCTCTGAATCTGCCAGGCAATGAGCGTAGGCATTTCCCAAGGCATCCAGGGAGACGCCGGAATAGAAGAGACCCGCATTAAAGAAATAGGGGCTTTCTCGACCGGATTTCAGCGTGAACTGACCAAACTTTAGAATTTCCAGCTCGACACACAATTCAAGAAACGCGGCTTGAGAATGATTCACACGGTTTTCCTGATAATGCTGAAGCCGATATTGTAGCGCGCGTAGGGCCAATACTGGCAGTCCGACGAACGAATGAAGTGCAAACTCCAGAAAAATCGCCCGGCCTGATCGGCCGGGCAGTAAGGGCGACTTAACCTGCGGCGGGTGGGCTGTCGTTAACCTGAGCGAGTCCTTCCAGCGACTCGCCCGAAAGACCGACCTCGCCGAGAATCGACTCAATCAATGGCGCTTGGGCGCGGTAGCGTAAGGCACTGTTCACCACCTGGTCTGCGAGGCCTGGCTGACTGCCTGAGCCGTGACCTGTGCTGCTGGGGCCATCGCTATCGGGGCCGGAATCCGAAGCGTTGTGACCTAATCCGGCCACCTGCACGATTTTGATTCCGTCGATGTTCTCCATCGGTTTGACGCTTTGGCGAATAATCTCAGGCAGTTGCTGAACGATTGCCAGTTTGACCTGCATGGCAATTTGCTCGGGAGCAAGGACGTTGGATGATTCGTTGATCGCTTTCTGACCTTCCGCATCAACTCGGTAACGTTCAGCGGCACCTTCCGCTCTCACCCGCTCCGATTCAGCAGCGGCGGTGGCTTCTATGCGAATACGGTCCGCTTCAGCTTGGGCTTGAGTGCGCACTGCTGCCGCCTCGTCTTCTGCAGCCTCACTGGTAGCCTGCGCCTTGACCGTCAGGTCAATTTTCTCTCGTTCGGCCTCTTTGCTGGCTTCCACCAGTTCAATGGATTTTTCGCGTTCTGCGATTTCTACCTGGCGAACGGTAGTGACCTGTTCGGCGGCGCGAACGGCTTCTGCGCGAGCCTCGTCCGCCAATTTCTTGGCCAGTGACTGATCACGGGATTTTTCGGCGACGGCAATCTCGCGATCCTGCTCGGATAACTCGATGGCTCGTTGACGTTCAATGTCGGCGGTTTGGACAGCTTTTTCCCGCGAAACATCCCGTTCCCGAATTTCCTGTTCTTTAGCAATTCTCAGCTGTTCCAAATGACGGTCAGACTCAATCCTGGATTGCTCCACCTGCTGGGCGGAGACAATGTCGGCACTCTCCGCTTCCTGGCGTTTTGACGCGCGTTCAAGGGCGATTTCCGCCTGTTGGCTGGCCCGGCGTACCTCAACCTCCCGTTCCTGAGCCAGTCTGGCATATTCTTCCTCTCGACCAATTTCCAGCTGTTGTTGGGCCGCTTCCAGGTTTTTGCGCTGGATCTGTACCTCGGTTTCCTGCTCAATATCGTTGCGCTTTTTGCGTCGCATCTCAATGGCTTCTGTGAGTTTGGTGAGTCCTTCAGCGTCAAACGCGTTGTCGGGATTAAAATATTCCTTGCTGGTCTGATCCAGGCCCGTCAGCGAGACGGTCTCCAGCTCCAAACCATTCTTCAACAAATCCTCGGAAACGACCTGTTGCACCTTTTGCACAAAGTCGGTTCGCTGCTCATGCAGTTCTTCCATGGCCATTTCTGCTGCCACTGAGCGCAATGCATCTACAAACTTTCCTTCAACCAGTTGTTTCAATGCATCCGGCTGCATGGTGCGTTGCCCCAGGGTTTGCGCAGCGTTGGCGATGGCATCGCCGGTGGGTTGCACCCGCACGTAAAATTCAGCGGCCACATCTACCCGCATTCGATCGCGGGTAATCAGCGCTTGGTCGTTTGCTCGGTGGACGTCGAGTCTGAGGGTGTTCATATTCACCGGAATGACCTCATGAAATACCGGCAATACCAGGGCGCCGCCGTTCATAATAACCTTCTGGCCGCCCGCGCCGGTGCGCACAAACGAAATTTCTTTGGAGGCCCGGGTATACAGTCGGGCAACGATGAAAACAATCAGCAGCAAGGCTACGATGAACGTGCCCGCGATTAGCACAATATCGAGATAGTTGGTGAGTTGAGACATAAATACTCCTTGGGGGCTGTCAAAAAGGGTTAGATGGACAACAAGCCGGAGTCCGTATCAGGACGTTGAGCGAGCGAAAAAGCCGTTGCCATTGGATTCGGTGATGATGACTGTGCTGCCAGCGGGCAATTCCGGTTGGCCTGGTAAGGGTTCGACCATCACATAGTGGGTTTGCCCGTGGGCGTCGGCCAAACGCGCCTGGGCCGGCGATCCGACGCTGGCGGTGCCCAGAGTAATCACGGCGGTTGCGCCAACAAAACTCGCGCGGAAGACCGCTTCGGTTTCATCCTGAGGCATGACTTTAGCGATGCCTGACAGTAACGGTTTCATTACCGGTAAGGTCAGGGGAAGGGTGATAATGGCGGCCATAGACGCGCGCATCGGCTCACCAACCTGGCTGGCAATAACGCTTTGAAGCGTCAGTCCCAGCAAACCAAAACAGGCCAGGAAGACGATAAACACCACCAACGCCGGTAATTGGTCCAGCTTGAGCCAGGCGAGAAAGGCTGCCACGGACAGCTGGCTACCCATTTCTACGTCGACATCGGTATCCAGGTCGGGAAGAGCGCCGTCGACAATCGACGACAGGGCGGTGCCAAACGCCAGAGTGATCATCTCCATAACCAGCAGCAGGGCCATAAGGGCCAGCGCAACGGCAAAAGGCAAGGCCTTTTCGTGGGCAATGAGTTCTATCATGCAGTGTCTCCATTGTTGGTGGCCAACAGGCCAGCGAGCGCTAACGTAGGCCCTAGTCGGCGGCTAACAGCGGTGGGTTCATAGCAGGGGTTGGGCTCGGTCAGTGCCAGTCTGAGTACAGCCTCAATCAACCTGAATACCCGCTCTGAGATACCAGATTCCAATTGAGCCAGTTCGATCACTTCATCGGAGTCGGGCTCCTGATCAACGCCGGCCAGCAAGAAACCGAGCATGTCCGGTAGCCATTCATAGACTCTGGCCAGCAGTTCTGAGTGGACCTGCTCGCGCCGCTCCTGATCCAGCAGGCCAAGGCGCACCGGATCCAATAATTCGTCAACCATGCGCAGCGCTGCGGGGTAGCTGTGGGTGCCTTCTTCGCGACGCCTGGCCCGATCAATGATCAGGCGTAGCTTTTCGCTGACGGTTTCCGCATTGGGGACGCTCAGACCTTTCAAGAAGCGCGCATCGCTTTGACTTAGTCGAACACTGAGATTGACGCTCTTATCAGACATTGTGTGAGTTTCCCAAACTTGATGCACAATAGTTTACATATGTAATGCATATGTAATGCAGTGCTAAAGGTCATGGGTTTGCAAACCCCTGCTAAGATGCGCCGCTGCATCGTTAGAGAACCGGTTCATGAAAATCATCTCGTTAAATGCCAACGGCATTCGTGCCGCTGAACGCAAAGGTGTGTTTACTTGGCTGAAGCGACAAAAGGCGGATGTGGTGTGCATTCAGGAAACCAAAGCCCAGTTGCATCAGCTGGAAGACAACAAGGCCTTTTTCCCTACGCCCCACTGCTACTATCACGATGCCGAAAAAAAGGGGTACAGCGGCACCGCGCTGTACTGCCGTCAGGCACCTGACCGGGTTCAAGCGGGGCTGGGGGTTGAATCCTTCGACGCTGAAGGTCGTTGGTTGCAGGCAGATTTCGGCGATTTATCGGTAGTTTCACTCTATTTGCCCTCCGGTTCGTCCAGCGAAGAGCGCCAGCAGGTGAAATTTTCGGTGATGGACTGGCTGATGCCGAAACTGCAGACCATGGCCAAGGATGGTCGTGAGTACATAATTTGTGGTGATTGGAATATTGCGCACAAAGAACAGGATCTGAAGAACTGGCGGGGAAACAAAAAGAACTCGGGGTTTCTGCCGGAAGAGCGGGCCTGGTTGGATCACCTGTTCAGCGACGCCGGATGGGTGGATACCTTTCGCGCGCTGGATCAGCGCGACGACCAATACACCTGGTGGTCTAATCGAGGACAGGCCTGGGCCAACAACGTGGGATGGCGGATCGATTACCAGATTGCAACACCCGGCATCGCCGCAAAGGCCACCCAATGCAGTATCTATAAGCGTAAGCGGTTTTCCGACCATGCGCCGCTAATTATTGACTACGACGAGTGAACCGCTGGTCCGACAGATTACCGCTGACGATTCGACCCTATTTTGAAGCCGGGCCGCTGGCAGCGTTTTTCCTGGGAGTATCGTCGGGATTTCCCTATGCATTAATTGGCGCGACACTCACTACGCGCTTAGCTCAAGATGGCATCGATAAACGCGCCGTCACGGCGTTCCTGCTGGCGTTTTTGGTTTATAACCTGAAATGGTTGTGGGCCTGGATGGTGGATTCCATCGAATTGCCGCTGCTGCGCCGGCTTGGGCAGCGGGTCTCCTGGCTGGTCTTCGCCGGGTTTTTGGTGATGTTGGCGGTCATCAACTTGGCCCTGGTAGATCCGAAAGCGAGTCTCCTGACCACCGCCTATGCGGCCGTTGCCGTTGGTATCGCGGGGGCGACGTTTGATATTGTGATTGATGGGTACCGAATCGAGCTCCTGTCAGCTCGACAGTTGGGGGTGGGGTCGGGAATGTCCCAATACGGCTGGCGAATCGGCTCGGCGGGTGCGGGGGCGTTAGCGCTGGTGATTGCCGCTCCCTATGGCTGGACCATGGCCTACGTGGCCTGCGCGGCCTTGGCTTTGCCAGCCATGCTCACTGGCCTGGTTATGGGGGAACCTGCTCAGCGCCGCTTGCCGGCCACTAAGTCTGGATTTGGCGCGCTGGCGCGGTCGGTGACTGAGCCGATGGCGGAATTTATCAAGCGCCGCGGCGCGCTGTTGATTCTGATCTTTATTCTTGTTCATAAAGTGGGCGACACCCTGGCGAACCTGACATTCAGGCTTTTATTTGACGACCTGGGGTTCAGCAACGAAGAAATTGCCCTATACGACGTTGGGGTGGGATTTTGGGCCTACCTTATTGGGATCTTCCTTGGAGGCGCCTTGTACACCCGGTTGGGTATGTCCAAGTCGGTCTTGATCAGCCTGGTATTGATGGCAGTCTCAAATTTCAGTTTCGCAGCCCTCGCCGCCGTCGGACACAGCAACATTGGTATGGCTGGCGCTATTGGTTTTGAAAATGTCGCCAGTGGAATAGGCGGTGTTGTGGTGGTAGCGTATTTTTCCGCTTTGTGTAACCTGCGTTACACGGCCTCGCAATACGCCTTGATATCGGCAGCTGCCAGCATCCTGGGCCGCCTGATTACCGGCACCACTGCGGGATCATTAATCGAAGGTATGGGCTACGTAAACTTCTATCTGCTGACCACGGCTGCTGCGTTACCTGGCATTGTGCTTTTCGCCTTTCTCATTCGACGCGGTATGGTGGATGAGGCAACGCTCATGGCAGATCGCGCAGCGCCGCCTGGTGAAACCTCTCAGGCGGGAAATACCAGTCCGTAAACGTGAGCCCTCGCGCCAGTAACGGATTCCAGGTTGGTTGTGCGTTGATGAACCGCCGCTTTGGCCAGTTGGGCAAAAAGCACCGCTTCGACCCAATCGGCTGAGATGCCGTGGTGATCAGTGGTGACGACGGTCACCCCTTCGCCCAGTCGTTTACGTATCCGGTCCATCAAATCGGTATTGCGCGCACCGCCGCCACAGACCAGCAGACGAGTGCAATCGGGCAACTGGTGCAGCATAGCCTCGCAGGCGGTATCGGCGGTGAGCTGAGAAAAGGTCGCCTGCAAGTCTTGCTGGGCGAACGCATCCAATGGTGTCGACTTGCGGACCCAGTTGAGATGAAAGTACTCTCGCCCGGTACTTTTCGGCGGGTCCTTGCGGAAATAGGGGTCGGCTTTCAGCTTGTCCAGCAGCGCGGTTTGCACCGTTCCCGATTCGGCCCATTGGCCACCAACATCAAACGCCAGATTTTGAGCTTCACAAATCCACTCATCCATCAAACAGTTTCCCGGGCCACTATCAAACCCCCTGACGGGCTGTCCGCCACTCTTCGGAAGCAGCGTCAGGTTTCCTATTCCGCCCAGGTTCAGTACCGCCCTGGATTCATGCTTGCTGCGAAAAATGGGCTCGTGCAGGGCCGGAGCCAGCGGTGCTCCCTGACCCCCCATCGCCACGTCTCGACGACGAAAGTCGGCCACTGTTGTAATACCGGTAATGTTGGCGATCAAATGGGGGTTGCCCAGCTGCAGCGTGCTGGATGGGGACAGGGTGGGGCCGTGGAATACGTTCTGACCATGACTTCCCAGGGCTCGCACATCGCTGGCTTTAACGTTATGGCGTTGCAGCAAACTTATGGCGGCGGTGGCAAAAGCGATCGCGATGCGAGAATCCAGGGTTGCGAGGTCTCCGGCGCTTAGCGCAGTGCCTTGACAGGTTTCTGCCACTCGCTGCCTGAGGTCGTCGTCATAGGGCCACGCGTCGGCGTCGATCAAACGGGGTTGCTGGTTGGACCAATCCACCAGCGCCACGTCAATGCCGTCCATACTGGTTCCCGAAATGAGCCCAAGGTATAGCTCCGGCTGAGCGGTCATTGGCAGGACACTAGTCCTTAAGCGCCAGCAGCGCTTTGCCCTGAATTAACTCCAATTGATTGAGCAGAGGCGCTGAAACCTGCTGGAACGCAGCCAGTTGGCGTTCAGGTAAAGGGTCTGCCTTCGGGAGGTCCACTGTCCGCGGGTTGCGGTGGACACCATTGACCAAGAATTCGTAGTGAAGATGAGGTGCCTGGGACATTCCCGTCGACCCCACATAGCCGATCACCTCCCCCTGTTTGACCCGCTGACCCTTTTTCACATTGCGTTTGGTGAAATGCAGATACTTGGTCACGATGTTGTTGCCGTGTTGAACAAAAACGTAATGGCCGTTGTATTTGTCATAGGCTGACGCTGTCACTTTGCCATGGCCAGCGGAAAAAACCGGTGTCCCAGAAGGCGCTCTATAGTCAGTGCCATTGTGCGGTTTTATGCGTTTTTGGATGGGGTGGAATCGACGAGGATTAAAGTTAGAGCTGATGTAGGAAAAATTCAGCGGTGCGCGAAGGAAAGCCTTGCGCATGTTGCGGCCGTCTGGAGAGAAATACTCTGTGCCGTTTTCGGTATTGAAACGCACGGCTTGAAATTTGTCGCCCTGATTCACAAATGTCGCAGCAACGATCTCTCCCGCGCGAAGGAATTCACCGTTTCGATAAACTTCCTCATAGATCAGATGAAACTCGTCTCCTGATCGAATATCCAGAACAAAGTCGACGTCCCAGCCAAACAATCCAGCCATCTCCATGATCAGGCGATCGCTCAAGCCCGCCTCTCGTCCAGCCAGAAACAGCGAATCGGAAATGATGCCGCCCGTATGATGAAGCTGAGTGAGCAGGGATTCGCGCTGCAGCTCACTGACGAGTTTGTCATTCACCCGACTGACTCGCAGTCGTTCATCTTCGCTCAGCTGGTATTCGAGTGCTTTCAACCGGCCACCGGCATCGAGTTGAAATGCCAGTTGATCACCAGGGTAAATGCGGGTCAGGCGAGCCGTGTTGTCGTCTAAGTGTACAACTTCGTGCACCGTGCGAGGGCCCAGGTCCAAGCGTTGAAAAACGGCGGCCAGGGTGTCGCCCTTACCCACAGTTTGTACGTTCCAATTGTCCGTGTCCGCCGTTGGGGTCGGCGCGGGTGGTTCGGCCCTAGTGGGTACGGCAAGGGCAGAAGTTTGGCGTTGTTCTGCGACCTCGGCGATAGAACGGTCTGAAATAGCCTCAACGGTGAGTGACAGCAGTGGCAAGGCCATCAGGGCAAAACCCATCACCAGCCAGGCTCGACGGCTTCCCGGCAGTTGCCTCAGCCACCGGTGTGCGTCCTGTATGACCTTTTTGACATGGCTGTGTCCCCCCGTGGCCGTGGGTCCGGGCCGGTTTAAGGACGCGGGACGAAGCGACCGGCCAGCGCGCCGTTTTAGGGCACCTGCGGCTTTGCGCCTGCGGGAGGCCGCCGGTTTATGGTCGCGAGGAAAGTGAGGTCTAGAAGGCACGGGATGAGTCCATTTTGACCGCTAAGATAGCTTTGCTGCCCCATAGCGTCAATTTGCGCCCCTCACGAGTGCTGAGGGTGTGTGGCACCCAAGTAGTATTCACTCGCAAAGGATGGTTTGCCGGGCCCAAAGTTCGGTATGATGCGCGGCGGCTGCCTGGCAACTCTGGACGCCGTTTTTTGGGCTCTTTACCCCACAGGAAACCCGCAAAATATGTTGATTTTCGACCATAGTGCCAACGGCCGACAAGCGAGTGCCCAACACCCGCTGTCAGTAGACTTGGGTGACGACATCCCCGCAACGGCACTGCGCACATCTTCAGCGGCCCTGCCTCAGGTCTCGGAACTGCAGGTGGTTCGTCACTACACCCGACTTTCCCAAAAGAATTTCTCCATTGACACCCAGTTCTATCCGTTGGGTTCCTGCACCATGAAATACAATCCCAGAGCATGCAACCGGCTCGCGATGCTGGACGGGTTTCTGGGCAGGCATCCAGCGGCTCCGATCTCGTTGTCTCAAGGCTTTCTGGGGGCGATGCACCAGCTGCAGGAAATTCTGGCTGAGGTCACGGGTATGCGCGGCGTGTCGTTAACGCCGATGGCAGGGGCTCAGGGCGAGTTTACTGGTGTCGCCATGATACGGGCCTATCATCAGGCTCGCGGGGATCTGGACACCCGTACAGAAATTATTGTTCCCGATGCCGCCCACGGCACCAATCCGGCCACCGCCATCATGTGTGGATTCAAAGTCAGGGAGATTCCAACCGCCGCCGACGGAGACGTGGATTTCGCCGCTCTGGAGCAGGCGTTGGGACCGCAAACGGCAGGTATCATGCTGACCAACCCGTCGACGTTGGGGGTGTTTGAACGGCGGATCAAAGAAATTGCCGACCGCGTACATGAGGCAGGCGGATTGCTTTATTACGACGGCGCAAATCTGAACGCGATTCTTGGAAAGGCTCGGCCTGGCGATATGGGCTTTGACGCGATCCATATGAATCTGCACAAGACCTTTTCCACCCCTCACGGTGGCGGTGGGCCTGGTGCGGGAGCTGTTGGCGTCTCGGAACGACTATTACCCTATTTGCCCATTCCGATGGTGGGGCAGGGTCCAGACCAGAGTTTTCACTGGCTGGATGAAAACGATTGTCCTGAATCGATTGGCAGACTGTCGGGGTTCGCCGGCAATGCAGGAGTGCTGCTGAGAGCCCTGATTTATGCGCTAATGCTGGGCCGCCAGGGCATGCCACGAGTGGCAGAATTCGCAACGCTCAACGCCAATTATCTCGCCGCGAGATTGGCCAAGGAAGGATTTACTCTGGCCTTCCCAACACGCCGGGCCAGTCACGAGTTTATTGTGACGTTGAAGCGGGAGGCTAAAGAGTTTGGCCTCACCGCTACCGAGCTATCGAAAATGTTGCTGGACAAAGATTTTCACGCTCCCACCAACTATTTCCCTTTGTTGGTGCCTGAATGTCAGCTGATTGAACCCACAGAGACCGAAAGCCGAGAGGTCTTGGACAAATTTATTGCCGCCATGGTTGAGATCCGCGACAGCGCTATTGCCGACCCCGAGCGGGCAAAAGGGGCTCCATACACCATGCCGGTTCGACGCCTGGACGACGTGAAGGCGGCGCGCCAGCTGGATCTTACTTATCAAAGTAAGACGGGCTAGCGTGGGGGTGTTGCTAGTGCCCTTGGCGAAGGGTGACCATAGGCGGGGTTCGCAGCACACTTCGTGAACCCAAAAGTCCGGTGGTTCCAATGCATACGCCGCCCAAAACTAGCCCCAATGCTGGCAGCCACCAAGACACCTGATACGCTATTTCAAAGACTTCTCTCGCCAGCAGGGCGCCGGCGCCCAGAGCAGCAATGGCTGCTAACAGTCCGGCTACCGCGCCGATCGTGGCAAATTCGGAAAAAATCGCCGACCGCAGCTGCCGGGATGAACCTCCTAGCGTGCGCATGACGGCCCCCTCATGTTGACGTTGACTGAGACCTGCACTGAGCGCTGCCAATAAAACAACCACCCCCGCCAGCAGGGTAAATACAAACACTACCTGAACGGTTAGCGACACTCGTTCGATCATGTCTCTGACTTTGTTCATCAGCGTGCCGACATCAATCACCGAGACATTCGGGACCTGTCGCACCAAGTCGGCGACCACGGAAAATTGACCTTCGGGGAGAAACAGGCTGCTGATGAATGTATGAGGGAAGCTCTCTGTGATTGCAGAGCTGAAAGTAATAAAGAAATTGGGCTGAAAACTGTCCCAATCCACCGTACGGATAGAACTCACTGTGCCGGTAATCTCAATCGCGCCAGCGCTGAATGTCAGGCGATCACCCAGGGCAAGACCCATGGACTCGCTCCAGGATTGGGCAAGGGATATTTGTGGGCCCTCAATGGCAGGATCCTGCCACTGTCCCTGAACGATGGTGTTGCCAACGGACAGCTCATCGCTCCAGGAAATATTCATGTTGCCGTCGATCCGTCGGCGAGCTCGTGGGGTGGGTAGGGATTGCGCGCTGGGGGATTTGTCATTGATGGCGGTCAACCGGGTGACTGCCAGGGGAAACAGCCCCTGGGTATCTGCATTATTACGTTCGAAATGCTCGCCGATGGTGTCCACCTGATCTGGTTGGACATTAATCAGAAAAAAGTTAGGCGCATTGGCGGGCAATGTATTTCGCCATCCGGTCATGAGGTCGCGTTGGACCACGCCCAGCAGAAAAATTGCGGTCAGCCCCAGCCCCAGGCCCGCTACCTGCATCAGCACCCCCCGATTGCGGCGGGCCAGGTTGGCAATGCCGTAACGCCAGCCCAGGGTGCCGCCTTTGGCGAGTCGTCGCGCTAGCCGAATCAGGCCATACGCTCCGCCGGCCAAGAGTAGTCCTGCACCCAGCGAGGCACCAGCCATGACGGCACCCAGCTTGATATCTGAGGACAACCACCAGATTAACCCCAGCGAAAAAATCACCACAATTACATCGTTGGTGAACTGGCTTGCCGGGGCATTCCCCATTTGTCGGTTCAGCACTCTGACAGGTGGCACCCGGCGCAGACGAAGCAGCGGCGGGAGACCGTACCCCAGCAGCGTCAGCAGGCCAATACCGGTCGCAATCATTGCGGGGCGGGGCCCTGCCTGAGGTACCGCCGCTGGCAACAGGTCGCCCAAAGAACCGATCAGCAGCTGTTGTGAGGCATAGCCAATGGCGGCTCCCAGCAGCAGCGCTGGCAGTGCGGTCCACAGTAGTACCAGTGAAAACGCATAGATGACGTCCGCCTGTCGGCTGCCCAGGCAGCGCAAAATGGCGACGGTGTCCAGATGACGTTCAACAAACTGTCGCACCGCGATGACAATCGCGATACCCGCCAACAAAACCGCGGTGAGGGCGGCCAGCATCAAAAACTGATTGGCCCGATCCAATGCACGGCCGATTTGTTGTTGAGAATCTGCCAAGGTTTGGATGGACTCACCGGCATTCAGCTTGGGTTTCAGCCAGCCGGAAAACGCCTCAACATCCGCCGGGTCACCGGCGATCAGTTGACGATACTGAACCCGGGCCCCTGGCCCAAGAAGCCCGGCCTTCTCAATCGACTCAAAGGCCAACATTACCCGGGGGGCCAGATTGAATACGCCACCGCCAGCGTCTGGTTCCAGTGCGATGGTCTGGGTGGCGGAAAACTGGCTGTCGCCCAGTTCGAGGAGCTGGCCGGCCTCAAGCCCAAGTTCCGCCAACACCCGTGGGTCAACCCAGGCCTCATTGGCGTCGGGTATGCCTACCGCAACGCTGGTTGCACCATAGCTCTCTTGAGCAACCTCCAGCTTACCCCGCAGCGGATATCCGGAACTGACACCTTTGACCTGAACCAACAAAGACCCGTTTTCGCTAAAGGCTACGGTGGGGAACTCAATGGTCAGCGCACTGCTAAGGCCTCGGCGCTCGGCTTCGTCAGCCCATTGGGGATTGACCACCTGGCGGGATTGAATGACCAGGTCGGCGGCCAACAACTCGTTCGCGCCCTGGGTCAGCGCTTTTCTGACGCGCTCAGAAAAAGCCCCTACTGAGGTGAGTGCGGCTGCCGAAACGGTAAGAGCAAGCGCCAGTGCCCGCAGCTCTCCGGCACGCCATTCGCGGCGAACCTGACGCAGCGAAAATCGGACGATTTTCACGAGTCTGCGACCGCCACATTCTGGGCTTGAATCCGTCCGGCCTCCAGCCGAATCACCTTGTCGCAACGGTTGGCAAGTCGCTCTTCATGAGTAACCAGGATTAACGCGGTGCCGGCCTGCTGATTGAGTTCAAACAACAGATCGGTTATGTCTTTTCCTGTTGCGCTGTCAAGGTTTCCGGTAGGTTCATCGGCGAACAAGACTTGCGGTGTGCCCGCGTAGGCTCTGGCGATGGCTACTCGTTGCTTTTCTCCGCCAGAGAGCTGGTTTGGATAGTGATCGAGCCGATCGCCCAGTCCGACTCGGTTGAGTATTTCCGCTGCCTGAGGTTTTTCGTTGCCGCTGCCATCCAGTTCCAGTGGCAACATGACGTTTTCCAATGCGGTGAGGCTGTCGAGCAAGTGAAAGGACTGAAAAACAAACCCAACCGATCGCCCCCGCAAGGCGGCCCGCTCATCTTCGGACATTTCGGTCAGCGCGTTGTCCAACAGACTGATGCGGCCGCTGGAAGGCTGATCCAATCCGGCGAGCAAGCCCAGCAGCGTCGTTTTGCCAGACCCTGATGGACCTACAATAGCGATGGACTGGGAGCGATCGATCTCAAGACTCGTGGGATGCAGAATGGTCAACTGGCCGCCTGGCCCATCAACCACTTTACTTATATCCTTGGCAGCTAATATGTTACGACTTTCCACTCAATTTTCTCTGTTGTTAGCGGCGCTTCTGGTGATCGCCACAGCGACTGCGTTGCGCGTTGATGCACTGGAGGCTACGGATGTCCCCGATCCTCGGCCAATTATGGTTTTGGGCGACAGCCTGAGTGCTGCATATAACCTCCCACTGGGAGACGGTTGGGTCGACCTGTTGGCCACGGACCTTAGCCCCTGTGGGGTGCCGGTTGTCAACGCCAGCATCAGTGGCGACACGTCGGCTGGCGGACAGGCAAGACTACCTGAGCTGTTAGACAGGCACCATCCGTCTATCGTCGTGGTGGAATTAGGTGGCAATGACGGTCTCCGGGGCCTTTCCACCGCTCGTTTGTACGAAAATTTGCGTGATATTGCGGTGAAGTCCCAAGCGGCAGGAGCCTCGGTTGTGCTAGCAGGCATGCAGATCCCTGGCAACTATGGGGCACGTTATCGGAAAAACTTTGCCGAGATTTATCGTCGTCTGTCTGAAGACCTGGGCCTGACGCTAATTCCCTTCCTGCTTGAGGGCGTGGCGCTGGAGCCTGGAATGATCCAGGGCGACGGAATTCACCCAACATCGGCCGCGCAACCGCTGATTCGCGATACGGTTCTGCCGTTTTTGCTAAGCGCTGGTCTGAAAGCTGAGTGCGACCGCTGAGGGTTAGGGCTCTCGCTGGGTTGATGGCGACAAAACGCTGGCGTGAGCTTCACGCGTCCATCATCTTCACGTTCTTTATAATTTGGCCCAAGAACAATCAGAATTAACACGGAGCAGGATCCATGGGAGCAGATGATCAGGGTTTGATCCTCATGATCGAGGACAATCACGATATCGCAGAGCTGGCGTCAGAATATTTGGAACGCCGCGGATATCGAATGGACTTCGCTGCTGACGGCCTGACCGGGCTGCATCTGGCGGTGACCAACACCTACGACTGCATCGTGCTGGACCTCATGCTGCCGGGCATGGACGGTTTGGCGTTGTGTCGCCGACTGCGCCAGGACGGCAAGAGTGCGACCCCTGTAATCATGCTGACCGCCCGGGATACCCTGGACGACAAAGTCGAGGGGTTGGATGCGGGAGCTGACGATTACCTGGTCAAACCCTTCGAAATCCGCGAACTCAGCGCCAGAATTGGGGCATTGATTCGACGCTCCCGCCGTCAGGTCAGCCACGAAGTGCTGACTGTGGGCGACATGACTCTGGACACGTCCACCCTCCAACTGCGGCGGGGAGGTCAGGAACTGTCGGTATCCCCCATCGCACTAAAGCTGCTCACCATCTTAATGCGCGAGTCGCCGAAAGTGGTTTCGCGGCGGGACATCGAGCACGAGGTGTGGGGCGACGTGTTGCCTGACAGCGATACACTTCGCAGCCATCTGTACAACCTTCGCAAAGTTATCGACAAGCCGTTTGAACGACCCTTGCTTCACACCATTCATAGCGCAGGGTATCGATTGGCAGACCTGGCGGAAGAGGCTGCTGAGGCCTAAGGTGGCCGGCTCGGGCGTACAGCGTCGAGGAATTCGACGGCGCCTTTTTTTCAGTTTCGCGCTGCAGGCCGGAGCCATATCACTGGCCCTGCTGCTGGGCGTAGCAGGAACGTCCTGGGTGCTTCAGGGTTCACTGATGGAACGGGCTTTGTTTGACGAGGCTGACACGCTGACCCAGCGGCTGCGACTCGACCCTCACGCTCCGCCACCCCACACCACCAATCTTCGGGGATATGTCTCACGGTCCCCCAGCGACCCCCTCCCGCCCTATCTGGCTGCACTAGACGAGGGGTTTCATAAGCTGGATCCAGTTGTTCCTGGTGCCATTGCGTTCGTGACTCGGCGTGATGTGGGGACCCTGTATCTGGTGTTTCAGCAGGAATATGTGCTGTCACTGTCGCTGCTGTTTGGCATTGTGCCGTTGGGCATTGTGCTATTGACCATTTACCTCATCACCTGGTGCACCTATCGCATGTCTCACAGTGCGGTGTCGCCTCTGGTGCAGTTGGCGCGAAGAGTTGAGAACCTCAACCTCAATCGGCTCGACGATGCGGAATTTGATCCGGAGAAATTCGCCAACAGCCATGACGAGGTGTACGTCCTTACCGGCGCGTTGCGTCAATTGGGTGGTCGGATTCAGAGGTTTGTGGAGCGAGAGCGAAATTTCACCCGGGATGCCAGCCATGAGCTGCGGAGCCCGGTGACGGTGATTCAGATGGCCGCTGACATGCTGATGGAAGAAGGCGACCTTGCGCCGTATCAGGAGCGAACCGTACGTCGAATACAGAACGTTGCCAAAGACATGCAGGCTTTGATCGAGGCACTTCTAATGTTGGCCAGGGAGAGTGGTGAAGGGTTGGCGATGAAAGAATTCAGCGTCAACGAAGTGGCTGCTGCTGAGCTGGACCGGTATCAATTCCTGATTCGCAACAAATCGGTGAGCCTATCGTGCAGTGACCGTGTGCAGCTGCATGTCATGGGTCCGCCCAGCGTGTTGGCGGTGATGATCGGCAACCTGATCAGAAACGCCTGTGCGTACACCAATGAGGGCGGCGTTAAAGTGATTGTCGGGCGCGGATTTGTCAGCGTGGACGACACCGGCGCTGGAATGACTGAAGAAGCCGTCAACAAAGTTTTTGAACCCTTCTATCGCGGTGGGCGCAGTGGCAAGGGTGGCCACGGAGTCGGCTTGACCATCGTCAAACGGCTCGCTGACCGGTTTGGATGGCCGGTGGAAATCCAGTCCGAGCTGGGTGTAGGTACCTGTGCCACCATCTATTTTCCTGAATTCATGGTTGACGATGAGACGGGTGAAGCGGCAAAGGTGAATGCCAATGAGTCCAGAGGTAGCGACGTTGACGCGACGAATTCAGTGTCCGCTTAATGTGACGCATCTTTCTATTTAGATAAAAAGATATTGACATTGGTGACGCCAGCGGTTTTACTAACGCTGTACTCATTGAGACCGGCGGAGGGATAGGCCCTTTGAAGCCGGGGCAACCTGCGAACCTAACCCGTTCGACAAGGTGCCAATTCCTGCGGAGACAAGGCTTGAGCGATATCGCCAAGACCAGATCTCCGGGAAATGAGTGTCGGTAAACAGCCAGGCAACTGCCAACGAAGCTGAAGGATCCGACGCCCATCTTGCCGCCTAGTGGCCCAGGACCAATGAGTCGCCGACTTTACGGAGAACATTGGAAAATGAGCCACAACGTTATCGATTCAAACACCCAGTCTGATCTGCCCTCGAGCAGCTATCAAGAACCTTCCGACGTCACTGCGAGCACGGTGCAGAATATTCTCTCCGCACAGCCGCCACGGCTGAACGCGGCCACGATGGCCGTTCGGACCGGTATTGAGTCGGACGCCGAGCACGGCGCGGTGGTGCCGCCGCTGTACCTGTCCAGCAATTTTGCCTTCCGGGGCTTTGACGACAAGCGGCAATATGACTACACCCGTTCCGGCAACCCGACTCGGGATTTGTTGGGTGAAGCCATCAGTGACCTGGAAGGTGGCGCCGGCGCAGTCATTACCTCGTCAGGCATGTCGGCAGTTTATTTGGTCACCCATTTGTTGGCCGCTGACGATTTGGTGCTGGCGCCTCACGACTGTTACGGCGGGTGTTATCGGCTGCTGGAAAATTTGCAAAAACAAAAGAAGCTGCAGCTGAAGTTCATCGACTTTTCCGATACTGATGCGGCCGTGCAGCAGATTCTCGATCAAAAACCCCGTTTGGTGTGGCTGGAAACGCCCAGCAACCCACTGCTAAGGGTTAGCGATGTCCGCCGCCTGAGTGAGGCGGCCCGTCAGGTCGGAGCGCTGGTGGTTGCAGACAACACGTTTCTATCACCCGCTCTCCAACAGCCCATTTCACTGGGTGCGGATATTGTTGTTCATTCGACCACCAAGTATCTCAACGGTCACAGCGATGTGGTGGGCGGAGCGGTGGTGGCGAAAACGCCTGAGTTGCTGGAGCAACTGACCTGGTGGGCTAACTGTATCGGGGTGACGGGTTCGCCATTTGACAGTTTCCTGACCTTAAGGGGTATCCGAACACTTAAGGTACGTATTGCCCAGCACGAAGCCAATGCCCGGCGACTGGTCGACATTCTGTGCACCCACGGTGCAGTGTCAAAGGTCTACTATCCTGGACTGAACAGTCACTGTGGTCACGCCATTGCGCGCAAACAGCAATCAGGGTTTGGCGGCATGATCAGTTTCGAGCTAAAAGGAGACACGGCCGAGGTCACTACGTTCTTAAGCGAACTGAAACTGTTTTCTCTGGCCGAGTCTCTGGGCGGCGTTGAATCTCTGGTGGCCCACCCTGCGACGATGACCCATGCTGCCATGAGTGAGGAAGCCCGTCAGGAGGCAGGAATTGCGCAAACGCTGGTTCGACTGTCCGTTGGAATAGAACACGACGACGATTTGGCAGCAGATCTCACCCATGCTCTGGACAGCGCATCTGAGGTATCTTCTCGTCGAGTACAGAAGATCACCGCTTGATAAGTCTGCAGCCTGAGCACCGGACGGTTGTCCAGTGCTCAGGTTGGCTGTCAGCTCAAACGATATTGATTGGGCTGTAGTTGTAACCAGGAAATACGTCGCCAACCACTCCGGCATCATTGCCCAGCACCACATTCATCGCAGTGCCATGCACTTGGCGAAAATCGGTTGTTGGGATCACAGCATCGCCCTGACGGTCCTGCACCGCAATGCCTGGAAATGTGCCATAAACGCCGCCAGCGACGCGGCCGCCAATGACGGTCATGGGGTTTCCGTAACCGTGGTCGGTACCACGATTGCCGTTTTGGGTAACCTGACGCCCAAATTCGCTTTGGATAACCACACACAGATCGTCGGCATTTTTTGCGGCGTCTGCGGCAATATCGGAGTAAAACGCGGTTACCGCTTCGCTTAGCTCTCGAACGTTGCGTCCGTAGGAGTTGTTGGGATTGGTAGGCTGTTGAGTGTTATGGGTGTCCCAGCCTCCTTTGTCCAGCGATGCAACGGCAATACCCAAGTCCAGTTTCCAGAGTTGAGCGATGAATGCCAGATCTCTGCCGATGCCGGTGTTGGGATAGGTGACGCCGCCGGCGGGTATATAGTCGCCGATAGCAAAAGAGTTGATCAGCTCAACCGCATCAAGCGCTGATTGCGCCGCCAGGTCCAATGAACCAGTGCCACCGCCATACATCTGCGCCAAGCCGGCCAGATGAGTATCGGCGTACCGCCCGGTATTGGGACTGAAACCTCCGGCGGAATCCAGCGTGGCAACGTCAGAATAGCCGGCCAGGCTTGCTGGTGTGTTGGAGCTGGAAGCAAGCCCGGTAAAGACCGCATCGCTGCTGTGAGGGATTGCGTTGAGATATCTCGCCAGAAACCCGCCGTTGGCCGACGATTGACTTCCTGGCGTACCCAGTTCGATTTCTTCCTGAGCGTCAAAATGACTGCGAGTCAGGGCGTCCAGCGGGTGGCCACAGGCATGAATAAAGGCCGTGTTATTGCGGATGCTGTGAAGATCGGTGCACAGGGGGTTGAGACCAAAGCCGGCGCCGCCTGGCATATCCGCCAAACTTAACGTGGTACCCGGGTCAATAAAAATGTCGTCCCGGCTGTCTCCATAGTGAGTCAGGTTGGCACCGCTGGTGGGCACCATGTAGCTGAGCCCGTCCATACCCCCGCGCAGAAATAGGTACACCAGCAGTTTGGTGGGTGTACTACCCGCGTTGCCTGCGACAACGCGTTGAGTAAACCCCAGGCCCAACGCGCCAGCAGCGCCAAGTGTGCTAGCACCGGCACCCAGTCCCGTGAGAAGTCGACGACGCTCTTTGTTAATGTTATTCATCTCTATGTCTCCTTAGCGCTGCAGGAACTGTGGCGACCACAGCACCAGTTTGACGAGCCCCGTGAGCCTGGATCGCCAACGCTGGTTGCCTGAGTCACGCACCAGATCTTCGCGTGGGATAGGAGTATCTGCCCCCCAGGTTTCGGCGTCGGCCGTGTCGCCCGGGTAGTCTTGGGTCATGAACTGCAGTGCCGCACGTCCAATATCAGTGGGTGCGTTGGTGTACGCGCTTTGTCCACTCCACCCACCGGAGGGCGAAAAGCCCAAGGCCCAGTTGCACCAGAATTCCACCAGCTGTCGGGGAGTTGGGTTGCCCTTGAGACTGTTCAGGGTCAGGTCAATCGATCGCATCACCCGGGTTTGTTCGTCATTAACGTTTCGGTCGAGCAGATAGTCGATGGTCCGCCAGGACTGTACCAGGGTTGTGGAGCCTTCCCAGTGAGCGCGATCGTCCGGATATCCATCCGGTGTACGCCAATCAAACAGTTTTTGTCCGGCGCCGTCGAATAATCGATTGAAATTATTACTGGTGTTGTCATCCAGTCGCCAGGTGTGGTCACAGCCGGCGGCGCGCATGGCGGAGACAATGTATTCAAAAGGGCGACGCACTTTGGAACCCCAGTTGGCCGGTGATTTGAATTCACTGGAAAGCAGGATGGTTCTCAGGGTTCGGGCAATTTGATCCGGACTTTTTCGATGCGCATAAAACGTGGCAGCGGCAGCATCGATCACGGATTGGGGTGGTGTGTCAGAAATCAGGCGCTGACACAGCTTACGGGCCACATGGCGGGCTGTTCCCGGGTGATAAGCGGCCAGTTTGACCACCAGTCGGCCCTCGGTCTCTGCATCAAGTCCAGAGGGTATTGCAGCGACTCCGAGCATGAGCACCGCTTTTGTGGTGTCTTTGTTGTGTTCGTCTTCCTGAGCGAAAAACAAGCCACTGCCGCAGCTGGTATCGGTGTTTTGGTCACCGTAACGCCAGCCGGTCATGGACTGGGCGGCGGTCAACACGTCATCGTCGGTATACACCGCTGCGATCGGCAGATTTGGATCGGCGAGGAACCCAAGCGACAGGTCATTAAGTTCAGCATCGTTCAGTGTCGTGTAGGGGTTTTCACTCAAGGCCTCTACGAAGCGAGGGTTCTCGTTCCCCACATAATTTTCGCTACCCAAACAGTGCAGTTCAAACAATTCCCTACAGTAGTTTTCGTTGATTGCACCGTCTCGACCGTTCACGTAGTTGTCCAGGTAGCGCAGCATGGCCGCGTGCTGACTAGATGCATAAATCAGCTCGTAGAAGTTGCCAAACACGTTAGCCCGCATGACATCCCGGTCCCAACCGACCCAGGATACCGAAACGTCAGGATTGATTCGGGAATACACGTTCAGATGGTTGTGCCAGAAATCCACCATCAATTCGCGAAGTTGCCAGCGGCTATAACAGGCGGCGTTCAGGCTGAATTTTTCGACCTCGTTCAGGGGGCGACGGTATTCGCTGAAACTTCCGCACTCATATTGGGAAAACAGTGCCGTCTGAGACTGATCCAATTGGGTAAAGCTGGCCGCATGTTCAGCCATGCGGGCATCCAGTTCCGGATCCTCGTCGGTGGGTGACAGTTGTTCGTCCACATACGCGGTCAGGCGTTCATCGTCCGTGTCACCCAGCGACTGGAAATAGGCCAGATCTCCGGTTGCTGCGAAATCTGTAGTGAGGGACTCAAACCCGCTGGCAAGAATGACATCCGGGTTTCCACCAGCAGAACCCGTAATGCCGCGATTGATGCCAAAGCCCATTTTGCTAAGCACCCGCACCGCAAATGGCGGTGTTAGGGTTGAATCCGATCCGACTTTCTGTGCGTTTCTACGCAGGCCAACCTGAGAATTTGGCAGTGGCGTCTTGGCAAGTGCTTGGGTGGTGGCCAGCCCGCTGAGCGATCCTGCTCCGGTGGCCATAAGAAATTTTCGACGTCCTGTCTTCGGTGTAGTAACAGACATAAAAGAATCCCGAAACCCGAATGACAATGCAGAACTTTACTGGTTGGTCGAAGCTAAAGTGTGACCTCCGTCTAAGAATTGAACGACTGTTGTTCTGCGGCAGTCGGATTGAGTTACCGTTCTGCGGTTTTCAACCGGGAGGAAATTTCCTGTTTGGCATCTGCCAGGATGGAACTGCGGTCGAGGCTGTTGACAATGTCCCGCACCGTTTGTTTTGGGCCGTCGCTGCCCCAGGATTTGCCGTTGATCAGATAGGCTTCAGCAGCGCGACCCACCAGGTAGGTAGCATAGTAAGCCAGGGTTCCCTGGGCTACGCCGGTAATGGCTACCGACAGGCCAACGCTGACCGTCTTGAGGGCCGATGACACCAGGTGCACGCCCCAAACTGCCCCCATTAGCGCAGCTAGTTGTGCGACGATGGTTGCCAGCAGTCGGCCACTCTCCCGTCGTCCCATGGGTAGGCCGTAAATTTTGCTGAGGTTTATGACCAGCGCGACATCCAGCGCAGCGGCAGCCAGCAGGTCGGCCACGGGGACCGGATTGAGCGCAACGGCGACGCCCTTCGTCAAGCTGTAAGTGCGCAGAACCTTTTCCGCCATCTTACGGCGGGTTTTCACCAGCCGCGCCGCCACCTGGTCAGTCAATCGGCCTGCAAATAGCGCCGCGTTGAGGGCAGCCAGGGTTTTTCCTTCTGCTTCAAGTACCGACCAGATTCGGTCCTTCAGCGGATCAACCCACGGGGACAGCTGGCGCACAGATTCGCTTTCAATGCCGTCAGCATCGATGCTGATCAAGATTTGAGGTTGTGGATTGGCCGCTACAGCAACAATGTTCTCTGGTCGAACCATACCGGCGCAACGCCGGGTTAATGAATCAAGTAGTTGCGTAAGTTCAGGCTCGGTATAGCGGTCGGATTTGTTGAGCGCAGCGATCACCGGTCGGTGGGCGTCAGTGACGATCTGCATCGCACTCAGTTCCGGCTGGGAAATATCTCCATCAAGCACAAAAATTACCAAGTCGGACCGCTGGGCAACCTCAAAAGCGAGCTTTTCCCTTTGTTCGCCGTCCAGTTCGTTGATCCCCGGGGTATCGATCAAATGCACCCCGCCGCTTTGGGCATCTTCCCATCGGGCCGTTTGGGCCTGGCGGGTTTCTCCATGCAAAGGGCTAACCGAGAATATCGTCTGCCCCACCAACGCGTTGAGCAGTGACGACTTGCCCGCACTGACCTTGCCGAAAACGGCAAGATGTACCTCGCCCTTATCCAGCTTTTCAGTCATGGCTTCCAGTTGTTGATAGTCGGCCTCAAGTTCGAGTCGAATATCTGCGGGAATCGCGCTGTCATTGAGCAGTTCACGCAAATTTCTGGCGGCGCTCAGTAGATGTTCGTGGCTGGAGTCAGCGCTCATCGGAGGGTCGCGAACGCCAGTTTTTCAGCGCCCATTTAGCGTAGGTCATGGCGCTATCTTCTACCGAGTTGTCCAGCGAGTGCTTGAAGTGATCCGCTGCCCACACAGGATCTAGTGATTTGCGTTCTTCAAGAGAGGCGCAAATGGACTTCCCAAGGCTGTCAAAAATCATCCCGTAGGCAGCGGCGTGGATCACTCCGCCGGTCAGTGTTCCAATGCCTGGGAACGCTTTGAAAGCGTTGCCTGTAACGGCCAGTATCAGGGCCGTGGTTTTTTTCAATCGGTCGCCTGCAAGACTGAGAAAACGATCAATTTCGATCTCTTTAACCGGGATTTCGTAAAGGTCTCCCAGTTCTCTCAAGAATCGAGTGGCAAGGGCCGCCTGAATGATCAGATCCGAACCCGGGGTGATGGCCGCCAAGGCGCCGATAACGGCCCGGCGAGCATACTTTTCGGTAAGTTCACGACCCACTTCGGTGCGCGCTAGCGATTCAGCATTTTCTAGTTTGACGCTGGCCAGGCGCAGTGAGCTACTTTCCCGGTGTCGCTGAAGGTCTTCTCGTGCCATCTGGTCATCGATCGCTTGCCACAATGCAGCAACCTCGGCCGGACGTTGCCTTACCTGGCGATGTTCTCCCTGTCCGTTTTTCACCACAACTTCCTGTTGCCCACCGGCACTGACTGTCACGATATTCGCAATAGTGTCGCCGTGGCGTTTGCTCAAATGAGTTGTGATTTTCTCAAGCTCGACGGCAGAATAGTGATCAGCTTTGTTCAGGGCCACCACCACCGGTTTGTCGTAATCGGTGAGTTGGCTTAACTCCTCGCCATCGTATCGATCAAGATCACCCGTTGCCACGTAGATCACCAGGTGGGCGCGAATGGCTTCGTCCCGTGCGGCTTTGATCAACGCGTGTGTGGGCTGGTGACCAAACCCGGGCACGTCGGCAATAACGACGGGTTGCTCGTCGCGATGTCCTTGGAAATGGGTAATGTCTATGGTTGTGCCTAAGGTGGCAGCTGCCCTGACCTCGTATTCGGGCAGAAGCGCACCAATCAACGAACTCTTGCCGGCAGAAGCCGCGCCGAACATGGCGAGATATATATCGCTGGTTTTTTTGCGCGCATCGAGTTTTTCGAGTTCTGACCGGGCCTCAACCGTGACCACCCCGCGTTGGGCGGCATGGTCAATGCGTCTTTCCAGCGATTTTGCATCTACAACGACCGGCGCCTTGGGTTGTTGTTTTACAGGTCCGCGCAGAACCCGAAATCCCAGCAATACTGAGGTTCCGGCGAATAACACCATCAAGGCGGCAAAAATCGGCGGAGCCCACGGGCTAATGTCCTGCAACCGTTCCCATACTGACAACAGCAGATCCGCCGACATCATCAGCGCGATCAATAATAGGGTGGTCAGCACGCCAATCAACAGGCCAGCCAGGGTACGAACGGTCATCTGCGTATTATCGCACGGGAACCACGCTCAGTGAGGGGGACTATCCGAACGCGAGTTTTCGCCAGGCGGGGCGCTGGGCCTCGAAGGTTTCCATAATGACGTTGGGATCGAGGCCAAATTCTCCGGCAGCCAGCCCTCGCTGAATACTGACCGGTTTATCCTCATGAGTGTTGTTATAGCCTCGCAGATCAACTCTTTCGAATTTCTCCAGCGGTTTTTTCTCACTGTTGAGTACCATTAAAACCACAGGCTGGATGCGTTGATCCACGTTTTGTTCTTTGATCAATGCCACCTCGCCCGTACTGAGCTCGACCAAGGTTCCGGTTGGGTAGATGCCCAATGCCTGGATGAACTCCTCAACCAACTGGCCCTGAAACAACACGTCGCGGTTGTCGTAAAGGAAGTCCGTGGCTTGGGCAGAGGTGAATACGGTATCGGTGTGCGGCCGCAGACTGGTCATGGCGTCGTAGGTGTCAGTGAGACCTGCGATGCGACCGAGCAGCGGAATTTGGTCGCCAAATTTGCCTTCCGGGTAACCTGACCCGTCGAATCGTTCGTGGTGATTTTCCACCACTTCGATAACGTCATCGCCGATGCCTACACATCGATCCAGAATATGCACGCCCTCGGTGACGTGGGATCGCATCCGATCCATTTCTTCTTCCGCCAGAGGCGTTTTTTTGTCCAGCAGTCGGCGAGGCACTTTAGCTTTGCCGACCTCGCACAACAGGGAGCCCAATGCCAGGCGGTCCAGCTGATGCTCAGACAGGCCCAGGTGTCGACCTAACACCGTTGATAGCACTGACATCCTGACGCTGTGACCGTAGGAGTACACATCACGATCGCGAAGCTTAATCATCCAGACAAATGCGTCCGGGTGGCGAATGATGCTTTGCACCATTTCTTGGGTTGTTCGGGATATGCCCCTGACGCTTAGTGCGCGGCCAATCCGAATGTCGTCAACCACCCCAGCCACTTCCCGTGATAAATCTAAATGGAACTGCTGAGCCCGCTTCATTTCCTTGCGGAAACCTTTGGGGGGGCGGTAGAAGTCAGGTCTTACCTTGATCGGTACGGCGTTGATGCCGTAAAAATCTTGGTTTTGCCCGATGCGTCGATTGGGGGTCGGGATGTTGAGCGTTTCAACGCCGGTGGAGGTAACGTTTTTGACTTCGGGTCGCCAGGGGCGATTCAGCCCAGAATCGACCTTCGGCGGCACGCCTCGCAGCACGTCGATATAGACGAAACTGCAGTATTTTCGCAGCGCGGCAATGTCTCGATCCCCGCGGACAACAAATCCCTGGAAAGGAAAAGGTGTAGACAGCCAAGGGCGATCAAGCTGGCACACATACATGCCCTTGATCAGGTGTTCCACTTCTACTTGGACCTGTTCTACCCGCACTACGTTCCGTTCCTCCCTGCTTCATTGAGCGCAAAACACGCCGTCAATCCATCGACCGACACTTCCGCAACCCTATGGTAGGGGTGCGCTGTCGCTAGGTCTGCGAACTGGATCACAACTGTGCTGCCCTCACCGCAGCGGTTCGACGTAGCCTTGATATCGACCGCGTCGGGCTGGGGGTTCCGACCCTCAGCCTTAATAAGGTCCAGGCAATTGCGCTTTCGCCAAAGAGCATTTACCCAGACTTCGCGGAAAAAGGTACCCTAACGACTCGAGTTCGTCTAGCGACGAACGCCCACAAGTTGCTGAATTAACATTGGTTTAACGATTGTGAACTGGCCCAAGTCATCCTTCATATTGATTGTATTGTCCCTGGCGCTGGCACCCAAAGCAGGCCGTACCAGCGAAGTGCTGGACGTCTTTGGTGTTGAAAACGGCCTGCCCGCCAATCAAGTCACCGCGTTGGCTCAGGATGCCGAAGGGTTTTTGTGGATCGGCACGAGTGATGGTCTTGCTCGATTTGACGGTGTTGATTTTGAGATATTTCGAAACGAGCCATCTGATTCCCGATCATTGCCTGGCAATCAGGTGCAAGCGTTACTGGTCGACAGCGCTGATCAGCTTTGGGTTGCCCTGGAAGGCAAAGGGTTAGCAATTTTGTCACCCGGTGGCCGCAAGGTATTGCCGATGACCATCAGCACCGGTGCAACCGGCAACAGCCAGGATGTTTGGTCACTCACCGAAGATAATGATGGCGTAGTTTGGGTGGGTCTTTACAACGCGGGACTACGCGCGTTTAGCGGGATGCCCCCTGCGCCCCGAGGGTTTCCCGCAGATTCAAAGCTGACTGACCAAACAGTCTTCTCGCTGACGCCAGATCCAACCGACGGTATCTGGATTGGCACAATCGGCAGTGGCTTGTTAAGGCTGGACAAAAATGGGTCTCGGCTGCGCCGAGTGCCGTTGGACGAAGACAATATCTGGGCGATCAGCGCCACTGACGATCACTTGAGAGTGGCTCCAGACAGGCAGGTTGGCACCTTTAACACCGAACACAGTCGTTTTGATGCATTGCCCGATATTGAAAATCAGGTCACCGTGATCACGCCGGTGAACGAGGGCGGCGCCTGGTTGGCCAGCTATGCAGGTTTGACTCTGGTGGATGAGTTGTGGGCGACAGCTGTAGAGGAGATTCGGGCTCAACCCGCAATCAGGGATGCGCTTCCCACCGATCAAGTGAATGCTTTGCTGCTGGATCGAGAAGGGTCCCTGTGGATTGGCACCAGTGATGGGCTGGCCAGATTGCCTGCGGGGTGGGGCAATTTTGACCTGCATCGTCATGATCCGCTGGGTGATCAGTCCATCAGCGCCAATCCACGAGTGGCGGCAGGTTCCGCCGACTCCATATGGGTCGGCGGCGTGTCCGGCTGGTTGGATAGGGTGAATCGGGTCAGTGGCAAGGCGCTAAGACTGGCGCGTCCTGAGGTGGCCAACATGCCAGAAACTGGCGGTGTGTGGGCAATTCTGGCTCCCAACGATGAGCAGCTTTGGTTAGGACTGACGGGCGGGCTGGCCAGCTACCTGCCAGGCACTGGGCAAACCCAATTTTACTCCATAGAGCCTCGCTCGGGGTCAACAGTGCCTGTCCGGGTTGAGCACTTGGCTCGCGACCGGCGCGGGCAAATCTGGTTAGGCGTCACCGAGCGAGGACTGCTGAGGTTTGATCCAAGCGCTGGCGCGTTCGAAGATCTCAGTCACCTGATCAGCGGGCAGTTTGTCGAGCAAGTCACGGTGACGCCTGATGGCGAGGTGTGGATTGCCAGCGATGGTGGGCTGGATCGAATATCTCCTCAATCGTTGTCTGCGCAGAGTCTGTTGCCCGACGGGCAATACGCCCTGAGCTTTGCCCATGGGCTCAACCAGGATTTGTGGCTGGCGCACAGGGACGGGTTGGCGCACTACCGCAAGACTGGTGACGGTCTTGAGCTGGTTCGCCGCTTCACACAAAGTCACGGAATTCCACAAATTCGATTTGGAGGCATTGCCGTTGATACCAGCGGGGATGTATGGCTGACCAGCCGTCGCGGACTTTATCGTTATCGCCCTGCCAGCGGCCTGACCCAGGCCTTCGGTCGGCCCGATGGGTTGGTCAGTGCCGAATTCAGGGAGCGACCGCTAACCCGCATGGCCGGTGGCGAATTACTGGCAACCACCCGGCGCAGTGTAGTGAGCTTTGACCCCTTGGCAGTGTCAGTCACCGGAACGCCGCCGAACGTGGTCATTACTGGCGTACGGGTGGCGAATCAGGACTTGGAGCGTGAGGATCAACATTGGCAGCCAATTGCCTTAGAGCATTCGGCGTCAGATATTTCATTTCAATTTGCTGCGTTGTCTCTGGTCAATCCGGTCGCCAATCAGTATGCCTACCAGTTGCAAGGGCTTGATGAAAACTGGATATACGCTGGCAATCAACGTTCCCGGACCTACAATAACTTGGCGCCGGGCAGCTACCGGTTCATGGTGAAGGCGGCCGACGCGAGAGGGTACTGGAACGAACAGCCAGCAACCTTAAACATCAGCGTGCCATATCCTCCCTGGCGCACCGGGTGGGCTTATGCTGCCTATGTGCTGTCTGCACTGGGTTTGCTGGCGTGGACTGCGTATGGGTTTCGCGGTCGGTTACGCCGCGGTCATGAGTTGGACCGGGCGCGAGAGCGGCAAAACTGGGCTGAAACCCAACGCGACATGACCCTATCTTTGACTTCGTCGCTGGAAGTGACCGAGATTTTAAAGCGGTTGCTCCAGGGGTTGTCAGATGTGGTGAAGTCAGATCGCGCGGTGGTTAGCGTCGATTGTTCCGGCCTGCCCAGAGCTCAGGTGCACGAAGGTTTTGACGCGAAAGATCTGCCCAATTTTCGTGATATCCGCAATGTCATTACTCAACTGTCTCAATCCTCCATGGTGGAACCCACCACGCTGTCGGCGATGGGTCAACTGGGTGGCAGCGTCACAGTCCCGGTTTCCGCCGGCGAACGGGTGATGGGTGTGGTGACCCTGCATCGGGAAGATGCCCAAGGCTATATGGAGCGAGACCGCATGATGGCTGCAACTTATGCCCGTCAGGCGGGCGTCGCGCTGGAGAACGCGCGCTTGTTTCGTGAGGTGCGCAAACTCGCGGATGAGGCAGAGTCAGCCAATCAGGCCAAGTCCGACTTTCTGGCGAAAATGAGTCATGAAATTCGTACGCCCATGAACGGTGTACTGGGCATGACGGAGATGCTGCTGGAAACACCCCTGTCTACCGACCAGCGGAACTATGCTCAGGCCGTACAGGACTCCGGCAATGTGCTGCTCAATATCATCAACGACATTCTCGATTTATCAAAAATTGAGGCGGGCAAACTGGAGTTGGAAGAAATTGATATCCAGCTGGGTCAGCTCGTTGAGCAGACCGTCAAGCTGTTCAGCGGCGCATCGTCGAAAAAAGGGATCGAACTCGGATACGTAATTGCGCCTGATCTGAATCGGCACCTGGTAGGGGATCCTGTGCGGATTCGACAGGTATTAATGAACTTGTTGAACAACGCCCTGAAGTTCACCGAGCGCGGTCGGGTTCGGGTTGATGTAACTCGGGGGGCGGATAACACGGTGCGATTTGTGGTTAAAGATACCGGTATTGGCATGGATACGGGAGCCTACCGGCAGCTGTTTCAGCCGTTCACCCAGGCTGACCAGTCCACCAGCCGTCGCTATGGTGGAACCGGGTTGGGGCTGGCCATTTGTCGTCAGCTGGTAGACAAAATGCGTGGTTCTATTGATGCGGTTACCAAGCCGGGCCACGGAAGTTTGTTCTGGTTTGAGCTGCCCTTGACCCAGGTCCGAGACGCCGTCGAGCCCAGGTTGCCGGGAATAGATTGGCTTGAGCGTGGGTTTTGTCTGTTATTGATGAGGCCGTCGGTTGCCCGGGAGGCTATCGACGCCTTTCTTAGCCACCAACGCATTCGGGTTGAGGTCTCCACCGGTTCGCCAGGTCAGCCTTTGCCCGCTGAATTGCCAACCCTGGTAATCGCCCAGGCTGCAGCGTGGAATTCAGACCACGCCCGCCAGTTAGCCAGGCCCGGGGATCCGGTGCCCGTGTTGTGGGTGGTTGACGACGGTCCGGCGCCGTCCCTGCCAGCCGGGCTTCGGTTAGCAGCCAACCCCCTCAGGGCCCCAATTTTTGAGTCTGAGCTGATGCTGTCGTTAATGGATGCCTCAAGCGGAATACCGCCTGCACCCGCAAAACCCTCCACGCCTGCACCCAGTGGACGGCACATCTTGGTGGTAGAGGATAACCCCATGAACCAGGCGGTAGTGCTGGAAATGCTGGACGGTCTGGGTCACACGGTGGACGTTGTTGACAGTGCCACTGAGTGCATCAACCAGCTCAAAGCCACCCGCTACGACGCGATTTTGATGGACTGCGATTTGCCAGGCCAGGATGGATTGGAGCTAAGCGCGTTGTTGCGACGAGACCCACGCCCACAAATTTCCTCCATCCCCATTATCGCGCTGACTGCTCACGCCGGGGGCGACTACCATCAGCGCTGCCTGAAAGCGGGTATGAACGCATTTCTAGATAAACCCATCAGCAAAGCCCGATTGCGCCAGGCTTTGGAAGATCAGCTTAAAGCCTGACACGTAAAGACCAGCCTGGTGGTGGTCACGAACCGCTTCTGGCGCTTGCGCTATGGACGTGTTCAACCAACGCGCCCAGGTGTTCGGGCTTGATGTCTGGGGTAATGCCATGGCCCAGATTAAATACGTGGCCAGGCCCATCTCCGAAACTGTCCAGTACTTTGCTGGCCTCACGGCAAATAGCCTGGGGGTTAGCGGCAAGGATGGCCGGGTCGAGATTGCCTTGGAGGGCTACGCGATCACCCGTGTAGCGGCGAGCTGCTGCAAGATCTGTTGTCCAATCAACGCCCAGTCCGTCACATCCAGTGTCCGCCATTTGCTCAAGGCGCGGGCCGGCATTTTTGGTGAACAAGACAACCGGAACGCGTCTGCCGTCGGCCTCGCGGTTGATGCCATCGACAATCTGTTTCATATAATTCAGCGAAAATTCCTGGTACAGAGCGGGACTCAAAGCGCCACCCCAGGTGTCGAATACCATCACCGCTTGGGCGCCTGAGGCAATTTGTGCGTTGAGATATACGATGACCGACTCAGCAAGCACCGACAAGAGCTTGTGGGCCGCCGCCGGCTCTTCAACCAGCAGCGCTTTGGCCCTTGAGAAATTCTTGCTGCCGGCCCCCTCAACCATGTAGGTGGCGAGAGTCCAAGGGCTGCCAGAAAAACCGATGAGAGGAACCTGGCCATCCAGGGCTTTGCGGATAACGCTCACCGCGTCGGTAACGTATCGGAGATCAGACCCCATATCCGGCGGGTTCAACGCGTTGATATCGCTCACGGTGCGCACTGGGCGTTCGAACCTGGGCCCTTCGCCTTCAGCGAAGTAGAGGCCGCAGCCCATCGCATCGGGGATGGTCAGTATGTCACTGAACAAGATCGCCGCGTCGAGGGGGAATCGGCGCAGTGGTTGCAGCGTAACCTCGCAACATAGTTCGGGGTTTTTGCACAGGCTCATGAAGTCGCCAGCCTGAGCCCGGACTTCTCTGTACTCCGGCAGATAACGTCCGGCTTGGCGCATAATCCAAACCGGTGTGTAAGGCGTTGGCTGGCGTAGAAAGGCTCGGAGTAAGGTGTCGTTTTTTAATTCGGTCAACGGTTTGAATCCTTCAGTTTTTAATGGGCAGTCAGTGACCTGTCACGCTATTTTTGCCGCGCCTCAATAGCCGATTGCAGTGGCGAAACGGTGCGAATCCATGGCGACCGGATGCTACCTGGCAACGTCGCCATAGCCGCTTCGGCATCAGACAGAGAATTGTATCCGCCTTTCAACAAAAGTACCCGGGGGCCGACCCCTTCATCTAGCGTGATGCTGATAAGGTCGTCGTTCTGAAGCTGGTGACGTTTCAGGTAAAGGGGCAGCCACTGGGGCTTGGATAAGCTGGTCAGTTGAATCACAAATCCGGATTTCGGCAGATCCAGTAAGTCATCTGCTCCGGCCAAAGTGGGCGTCGGGCCAGGCTGTGGCTCAGGCCTTGGCTCTGGCTCTGGCTCTGGCTCTGGCTCTGGCTCTGGCTCTGGCTCTGGCTCTGGCTCTGGCTCTGGCTCTGGCTCTGGCTCTGGCTCTGGCTCTGGCTCTGGC
>JBGCET010000030.1:0-50713 GCA_045106555.1 Lysobacterales bacterium
AGCCAGAGCCAGAGCCAGAGCCAGAGCCAGAGCCAGAGCCAGAGCCAGAGCCAGAGCCAGAGCCAGAGCCAGAGCCAGAGCCAGAGCCAGAGCCAGAGCCAGAGCCAGAGCCAGAGCCAGAGCCAGAGCCAGAGCCTGAGCCAGAGCCAGAGCCAGAGCCTGAGCCAGAGCCAGAGCCTGAGCCAATATCGGCCAGGGTCGAAGAGCTCTCTGTCACATCTGCGGATGACGAACTGCCTGCGTTTGAATTGGTGCCTGAAGATCTTCCTGTGCCCAAGCCAATTGTTACGACTCAAGAGAATCCCGACCTGACCGGTGCGGAATCGAAGGTAAATTCCGAAACTGAGACATCAAACAGCGGTAAACCCTTGGCGACATTGTCAGCTGAGACCGACCTACCGGATGACATCGACCCTGGCACCGAAGTACAGGTGCCGGCCGCAGGCGTTGACCTCAGCATCGTTGACAGCCCGTTCGATCCAGGCGATGACCCCACCGCTGCCCTGATCAGCGCGGTGGATATCGACGTGGACCTGGACGCCACCGACGGACTATCCGGGGCAGCCGATGAGCTGAACCTTGGCGACATTACGATCGAAATCGATACGTCAACTGAGCACGAGTTGCCTCCTATCGCACAAGATCCTGAGTCGCTGACCGAGGTGGTAGATCTGGGCGACCAACTGGGCGAAGTGGTAGAACCCGATGAAGCAACCCGGGATGGAGTCTTTGTTCCGGATGAAGCTGAACTTCAGGCCCAAGACGATGCCGGGTACGCGGGTTTAATGGACGCCGCCATGGTTGACGACACCGAGCAAATGAAAGCCGTGCTGCTCAGCCAACCCGATGCGCCGAACTGGTGGCTATCATCAGCTTTCCTTAATGCGGTGGCTGCCGGCCGCGCCATGGCGCCACGCTGGTTGCTAGAAAACGGTTTGGGTGCCAACGCAAAATCTCGCTCTGGCGAAACATTGCTGAGCTGCATACTGCAACAATCTCCAACCCCAGTGGATATTGTCGATCTCCTGCTGTCTCGCGGAGCCCAAGTAGAACCAGGAGGCCAGCAACTGATCTGGGTCAGTGGTTTCGCCGATGCCCAGCATGAACAGTCCGCAGAGCTTGACGATACCCACGAATCCCAGTTGACCGAACTTGCAGAGCGCCTGGCCAGCGAAGGTGCCGTGCTTGACGAGCGGGACGGGCTGGGTCGCACAGCGTTGCACTGGGCGGCCGTCTTTCGAGACAAACGACTGGTGAATGCACTGCTGTCTGCTGGCGCAGAGGTCAATGTTCAGGACGAAGGTGGCAACACGCCGCTAATGCGCGCTTTAGAACAACAAAGACCCGCTCAACTGGGGGTGCTTCGAGCGCTGATAAAAGCCGGGGCAGATCCCAAACTCGGTAATCTGGAGGGGGTAACACCCCTGGGGCTGGCCATGCAGCAGGACGACTCGACGCTGCAAAACATGTTGATGCGCGGCAGCCAGGCTGAGCCGGAAAAGGCGCCATCTCCCCCCGCTCCCGGGCAACTGGTAAAAGCGGCAAATGAAGGAAACCTGGGGCGGGTCAAACGCCTGATTGCCCAGGGACATAACCTGAACGAACGTGATAGCGCGCTGTGTTCACCGTTGCTGCGAGCCAGCGGCGCAGGACACCCCAACGTTGTAGGAGCGCTGCTGGCGGCAGGCGCTGACGGCAACCTGGCGGCGGCCAATGGCACAACCGCCTTGGGCGCAGCCGTGCTTGGCGATCATCGAGAAGTGGTTCGACTGCTGGTCGACCGCGGCGTCGACGTCAATCAACGACAACAATTCGGCGTAACGCCCCTGATGTTGGCAGCGGCCCGCTGGAAACCGCGCATGATCAAGCTGTTGCTAAGCCTGGGCGCCGACGCACGACAGCGAGACGATACCCAGGGCACCGTTCTTATGGCCGCGGTGCAAAACGCCTTGTACAGCGACACCATCGAGCCTGGCTGTCAGTCAGTCGAAGCGCTGCTGGCCGCTGGCGCCGAAGTGAACGCAACAAACGATGAAGGCCAAACCGCGCTGATGTTGCTCCTTGGCGTGCGAGCGCGAGAAGACGGCGGACTGCAAATCAAGGCCATCACCCCGCTCACACAGCTGCTGATCAACCATGAGGCCGCACTGGACAGCCAAGATTTGACCGGTTGGTCAGCCCTGCATGCCGCCGCCGCCCGAGGACTTCTGGAACCCGTTCAGGAACTTCTGGCAGCCGGCGCCAACAAACGCCTTCGGGACATCAACGGTCTGTCCGCCTGTGATCTGGCCATGGACCATAGTCACGACCAGTTGGTCGACCTGTTTCTTGCCTCCTGACTTTCTTGCGGCCCTGTGCCGCAAGCTGGGCCTGCATCAAGATGACCTCGTGGTAACCCCCGTCAACGGCGGCGATATCAACACCGCGGTGACGCTAATTTCCCCCAAAGAACGGCTGTTTGTGAAATACGGCGGCGTAGATGCCGACGCCTTTGGCGCAGAATCCGATGGACTGGAAGCGTTGTATGAGGCCGCCGACGAGGGCGATGGTGCACTGCAGATACCCCGGCCAATTGCGTACGGTGAATTATGCGGTCGCGCGTTCCTGGCTATGGAATGCCTGCAGATCAGGCCCAAGTCTCAGCATAGCGACAGCGCCATGGGTCGCGGGCTGGCGCAAATCCATGCTCGCCGACGGGCCACTTTCGGCTGGCATCGAAATAATCGCATTGGCGCAACACGCCAGCCCAATCCACCCAATTCCCATTGGGTCGATTTTTTTCTTCAGCACCGGTTATTGCACCAGGCGACGCTGCTGGGAGATCCACAGGTTTTGCGCGAACTGGATAACATCAGCCGCAACGCCGACCAATTGTTTGACCGTTTTCAGCCTTTTCCCAGCCTGCTCCATGGAGACTTGTGGGGCGGTAATTACGCAGCCGTTGGCCACCGCGCCGCAATGTTTGATCCGGCGTGCTATCACGGCTGCCGGGAAACTGATGTCGCCATGACGGAGCTTTTCGGCGGTTTCGGCCCAGCATTTTTTGCCAGCTATAACCAGGCATTGGCACTGGACCCGGGATACCCAAGGCGTCGACCGCTGTATCAGCTATACCACCTGCTCAACCACGCCAACCTGTTTGGCGGTAGCTACATTTCCCAGAGCCTCGATCAACTGGACGTCATTGCCCGAACTATTGCGGAGGCCAGCGGTTGATTGAACCTTTGATTCCACTTACATTGAGGCAACGAGGCCATGTAGTAATGCGTAATGACCGACCTCCGACTGGAAGTTCTGCGCACCGATGTGGCAGGAATGCCCATCGAATGGATTGACTATCAACAGGCCGCCAAATACGTGGCCCTTGATCTGGTGGTTTATTCCCTGGGCAAACGGCTTTATCGCATCCATGGGGGCATCAGCGCCCGCACCGGTCTGCAAAGCTTTGTTGACGTCAACGCTATTGTGGCCACTCGCGGCGTGCACGCCGACACCGGCCATCGTCGCCCCAACTACGTACCGCCACTGACAAACCGCGCGCTGTTTCGACGAGATTCCAACCTCTGCCTGTACTGTGGCCAACGCTTTGGCCTTCGCGACCTGTCCAGAGACCATGTCACTCCACTGTGCAAAGGCGGCGAGGATCACTGGAGTAATGTGGTGACTGCATGCAAACGCTGCAACAACCACAAGGCGGGCCGAACTCCCGAAGGGTCCGGCATGGAGTTACTGGCCATCCCTTTCGCTCCGACTCACGCCGAATACGTGTACCTTCAGGGAAAGCGAATCTTGGCGGACCAGATGGAATTTCTGCTGGCCCATTTTCCGCGTAACAGCCGATTGCTGGAACGCCTGCGCCAGGCTAACCAGGCCCCGTCAGGCACCCGTCATGTCGCCAGCGGCTGAACTACATCTGGTTGACGCCAGCGTGTACGTCTTTCGGGCGTACTTTTCTGTACCCAATGAAATGACGGACCGTGACGGTAACGCCACCAACGCCGTTTATGGATTTACCGGGTTTTTGTGCTCATTGCTGGAACAGGCGCGCCCCAAATACCTGGGCATCGCGTTCGACGAAAGTCTGGAGTCATCCTTTCGCAACGACATCGACCCCAGCTATAAGGCCAACAGGGATCCTGCGCCGCTTGAACTGAAGCGTCAGTTTGCCCACTGTCGAGCAGTCGCGGAGGCTATGGGTATCGAGTGTTTTTCTGACGATCGCTTCGAAGCTGACGATCTCATTGGGACTCTGGCTCGGCTACCCAAGATGGCGCCGCTCAATCACGTGATTGTCAGCAGCGACAAAGACTTGGCCCAATTACTAAGGCCGCAGGACCACATGTGGGATTTTGCCCGCAATATACGGATGGATTACTCCGGCGTGAAAGACAAATTCGGCGTCACCCCCGAACAAATCGCCGACTACCTGGCTCTCACTGGCGACGCGGTAGACAACATCAAAGGTATTCCTGGCATTGGCCCCAAAGCCGCCACTGCGGTGTTGAACCATTTCGGTACGCTGGAGGAGGCGCTGGAACGATCACCGGAGTTTGCTTTTCTATCCCATCGTGGGGCCAAGAGCATTGCGACGAAACTGAAAAACCATGCCGAGGAGGCCCGCTTGGCAAGGCGCCTGACCGACATTGCCTGCGATGCACCTCTGCCCTCACCTCCACCGGAACTCACCCGCAAAGCGATCGACGCCAGCGCCGTCCATGATCTGCTGGACTACCTCAATTTCGGCACCGGACTACGACAACGAATCGCCCGTCTGGGCGATGCTGATTAGTCGCTGGAGCTAAAGAGAGCGAGTTGCCTGGGGCGTGGTCATATCCACGTTCACGTCCATCGTGACAATAGACTGTGGCTTAATTTGCGCACCTTCCAGGGGTTTGCCCGTCCCGTTGTTGTAAAGCGGCGCATTGCCGTTGGCGATAAGGTGAAAACTGTCACCGACTACAACGCCCTCACTAGGTGCAAAAAATGTCTCATCATTCACCAGCAGCGATGACGCGGCGACGACTGCCTTACCCTCGTCATCCAGCACAAATCGTTGCACTCGATGAGGCAGATTGCCATTTTGAACCGCTACCAGACCATCTTTGTACCAGGACAAGCTGTCGATGCCGCCAAGGTTAACCGTTGCGGCCGCGCCCACCAGATGGGCCTTGCGAGTTGTCAGGTCGACCCCGAATAAACCCATTTCATAATCTGAGAAAAACAACGTCTTCGCATCCGGAGACACCGCGAGCCCCCTGATACTGGTAAACGATGATGCGGTGAAAATTCGCGACATTTGCTCTTTCTCCACGTCAATCTGATACACCTCAGGACGCGCAGCATTGGCGGCATAGACTTTGCCATCGCTTGCCACTGTCAAGTTAACCAGTTTGTTGCCCGGGTCTCGATTGGGCAGCCCAAAGCGACGTTTAATAACGCCGGTATCCAGATCAAACTGGAATATGGCCGAAAATCCCGCATCCTGGAATCGAATGCTCTGGTAGTGAGGGACCGCCGCCGACGATACCCAAAGGGATCGAGACTTCGCGTCCACCGCAATGTCAAAAACTCCCAACAGGCCGTTTTCTTCCGTGGCCTTGACCAGTTCCTCAAGCTTTCCGTCATTGGAAACTCGATAAACGGCGCCCTGAGTGATGCTGCCCACCAACAGTTGGCGGGTCTTTGGGTCAAACGCCAGCCCGTCCGCCAGCAACCCCTGTTTGTTCAAAGTAATAGACCGAGTGACCACACCTTTTTGCTCGGCGTTTTTTGTCAGCTCCTCAGCAAGGAAGTCGAAAAGCTCGGTGCCGCGGAGGTTTTTCAGATCCTCATCGGCCTTAATGTCCAAGGTAAGACCTTGTTTTGACATATATAAAAGGGCGTTATAGGCCTCGCTTTTTTTGTCCTGTAAGGCGTAGGCTTTGGCCAGCAGGTACCGATAGGTGCCCACCTGAGGGCGAAGCCAATTCAGCCGTTCTCCGGCCTGTTGCATCAGGGCGAAATCGCCACTTTTTTGTGCCTGAAACATCACCGTCAGCAATTGCTGTGGGTTCATTTCCTCGCTGAAGTCTTGCGACTGTTCCTGTGCTGAGACACTGCTCAATATCAGCACCAATGCCGTCAAACAGGCGGCGCGAGGTAATTTAAACCGGGGAATCGTAGTTAAACTCACTGAATTGTCCTTTTAAAACGATGCGCAACATGGGTCCCTGCTTGCATCTGGGGCCTAATGGTTCGGTAGTCAATGCCTTACACTGCAATCTGACCCCGTAGCTGATGTGCTTATGACCGAACTTTACCGCGGCAAGTTCCTTGGACTTTACCAAACCGGGCGCTGGGAATACTGTTCCCGCACCAACGCCAGCGCGGTGGTCGTCATTGTGGCTCGCACAGTGGATGGCCATATTTTGTTTACCGAGCAATACAGGCCACCTGTGGGGTCCCGCGTGATCGAATTTCCCGCGGGATTGGTGGGGGATGAGCCCGGCTGCGAGGATGAGCCGCTGGAAACCGCAGCCATTCGAGAGCTAGAGGAAGAATGTGGCTACCTGGCGCAGTCGATGACCGCGTTGACCGCTGGCCCAACTTCTGCTGGCTTGACCAATGAGCTTATTTACTTTTTCAACGCGGTAAAGCCGATCCGCACCGGCGGCGGTGGTGGCGTGGGCGCAGAGAACATCACGGTGCATGAGGTCCCTCAAGCTCAATGCCACAGCTGGCTTGAGCAACAGCAAAACAACGGCCTGATGGTAGACCCCAAGGTTTATGCAGGCCTATATTTTCTAAGCCGCACAAAAGGCTCCAGCGGTTGAGCTGATCCACAAACTGTCGGTTTTGCGCATCTACAACCTGAGGCTCATCGAAAAACAGGGCCCAGGAGCGCAAACTTGGTCAGTCATTTTCTCTCGCGGCGTTTGCTGCTGATCGCAGGATCAGCGTTTTTTTTTAACCACTCCATGGGTCATGGCGCAATCATCGCTGACCACCAATCAGCTGCCAAACCCCGAATTCCGTGGAACCACCGGCGCCGTCGCGCTGTTTTCCGACGACTTTGAAGGCAGCGACCCCGCCGCCCTGAGGAAGTAAAAAGCGACCCTGGAACGCTTACACCTGCTCGCGAGTCGCGTTAAACGTGAGCTCCGGCCAGCGCTCCTGGGTCAGCTGCAGATTCACCCTGCTCGGTGCCAGATACACCAAATCACCGTGGCCATCAGTGGCCAGGTTCATGTCCAGTTTGGTTTTGAATTCTGCAATTTTTTTCTCATCACCGGTAACCCAGCGCGCGGTCACCACGCTGACTGGTTCAAACAATGCGTCAACGTGATACTCAGACTTCAAGCGATAGGCAACGACGTCAAATTGCAAAATTCCCACCGCTCCCAACACCAGTTCATTGCCCAGCATGGGCTTGAAAAACTGGGTGGCGCCCTCTTCGGATAACTGACCCAGACCTTTGGAAAGCTGCTTGAGTTTCAGTGGGTCGCGCAAACGAGCACGGCGGAATAGTTCAGGGGCAAAGCTTGGAATTCCAGTGAACTGAAGTTTTTCACCCTCAGAAAAGGTATCGCCGATGCGGATCGTACCGTGGTTGTGTAAGCCAACAATATCCCCCGCGTAGGCCGTCGTTACCGTGCCGCGATCCTGCGCCATAAATGTGAGCGCGTTGGCGATTTTCACCTGCTTATCAATGCGGCTTTGCAGCAGCTTCATGCCCTGACTGAATTCGCCGGAACACACGCGAACAAAGGCCACCCGGTCGCGGTGAGCCGGATCCATATTGGCCTGAATTTTGAAACAAAACCCGGTGAACTTCGGTTCTGAAGGCTCTACGTCCCGGGTTTGGGTGCTGCGCGATTGCGGTGGTGGTGCATTTTCCACAAAGGCATCCAGCAACGGGGTCACGCCAAAATTGTTGATCGCTGAACCAAAAAATACCGGACTGAGTTTGCCTTCAAGATAAGCCTGCCGATCAAATTCGTGGCTGGCACCTTGAACCAATTCGATTTCATCACGCAGTTCCGCCGCCATCGGACCCAGGGCATCGTCCAACTCCGGATTGTTCAGTCCTTTAATCACCGCCGCGTCTTGCTTAACGTAGTTTCGGCCAGATTCATAGAGATATACCGAGTCTTCCAGCAGGTGATACACCCCCTTCAGTCGCTTGCCCATGCCCACTGGCCAGGTGACCGGCGCACAGGCAATCTTAAGCACGTCTTCCACTTCGTCCAGCAGATCAACGGGATCTCGGCCTTCACGATCCAGCTTGTTGATAAACGTGAAGATGGGCGTGGTGCGAAGGCGACACACCTCCATCAGTTTGATGGTTCGCTCCTCAACACCTTTGGCACAGTCGATAACCATCAATGCCGAATCCACGGCGGTCAGCGTACGATAAGTGTCTTCAGAGAAATCTGCGTGACCCGGGGTATCCAGAAGGTTAACGATCCGTCCAGCGTGCTGGAACTGCATGACCGATGAGGTCACCGAAATACCTCGCTCCTGCTCCAGCGCCATCCAGTCTGAGGTGGCGTGGCGGGCCGCCTTTTTTGCCTTTACTGCACCGGCCATCTGAATGGCGCCGCCAAACAGCAAGAGCTTCTCAGTGAGGGTGGTTTTTCCGGCGTCGGGGTGCGAAATGATCGCAAAGGTGCGCCGGCGGGCTATTTCGTCGGTGAAAGCAGACATGGTGTTCGCTGGTTAAATCAGCCGGGCAGTATAGAGCAGACATCTGTCTGGGCCAAAACCCCAGGCACAATGACGTTAGTGCTCAAGCCATTCTCCGGCCTTGGGTATCAGTCCATCTTCGGACCCGTCTTGAAACCGAAACGGCAGTGACTTCAATTCGCCGTTGTCGTTTTTCTGAATCACAAAGTGCAAATGAGGCCCGGTGGAGTAACCGGTGTTGCCCGATAAACCAAGAAGTTCACCAGCGGTAACTACCCGGCCCGACCGAACCGCCACACTCTCTAACGCCAAATGGGCGTAAACAGCCATCGAACCGTCTTCATGCAAGACTCTGACATGATTTGCGCGGTGAGCGAATTTCTCGATGTTGGTGCCAGCGCCGTAAAAATCTTCATCAACATGCATCACAATGCCATCTCGGGCCGCCAAAACGGGCGTTCCCTCAGGCATGCCAATATCCAGCGCATGAAATGACTGTGTGTCGTTGTGGGTGGCCTGTCCGCCAAAGCCCTGGCCGATATAAAACTTTTCCCCTCGCCTAAACGGCAGTTGGTATCTCTGGCGTGTATCCGGTCGAGCCTGGGGGTCCCCTGGCGCATTGCGAAACTCAAGCCCATACTCGCTGGCCAGTCTGGGGTTGTCCTGATAAATAGTGATCAGATGGCTTTCTTCTGTGCCGGGCAGCATAAACGTTGCCGGCAATCGCGGTTCCGCACGCACGTTTGAGGACTTGGTATAAGAAATTGACACACTGGACGGACCTTCCCAGCGGCTAGTGAAGTAATACTCCCGTGCCTCCGGCTTGCCACCCTGTCGCACGGTGACCATCTGCGTGTTATCCACTCGTACCACTCGCTCTTCCACCGGCTGGTCGGTGTCAGGCGGGCGATCGGTGAAATGGGTAATGCCATTTTCATCTTGATAGGTGTAGATGCGTTTGGCATGAGCGGCGGCACCAATAAGGCCAGCGGTCACCGTCAAGGCGATGGCAATACAACAAATCTTCTTGTGCCTGGTGTCACTCAAGGCAGACTCCCAGCGGTTGCCCAGCACCTATATTGACATAACATTGATGGATTGCCCCTCAAACCCATCTGCGAACAGCGCCAAATTTTCGGCGGCACCAATGTCACATGCGCCCTGCCTGGGCGCCCCACGCTGGTCGTGGAGCACGGGCATACCTGCTTGGAAAAGCGGGTTATCTCCAGCACTAATATAAACGCAGTTAACCTCGGGTACCGCATCCACCGCTGGACTTGTAACCTCAGGCACCAGAAGAGTTACGCTGCCAGGTAGCGACCCTAGCTGCGGACTCAAAAGCAACGCGGTGGTGCCTACCTGGTCATTCATCAGGTTCTGATCACCGGCCGGAAAGCTCATTTCACAATTTTGGTTGCTGCCGATCAGATTGTATTGCGCTGACACAAACGACCCGACACAGTCCGATGGGCTACCGGCCATATCGGTGTTTCCTGCGATCAGACTGTTCGCCAGCCGAAAAGATTCATCCGACGCCTCAAAGGATCCATAAAGGCCACCTCCCTCGTCAGCCTGGTTGCCAGCCATCGTCACGTGAGTTAGCGACATGCCATTGCCTGAGATGCCACCGCCAGCGCCGTTACCGCCAGGTTCCTGGGCAATGTTACCGACAAACGTCGTATTAGCGATGTTAACTCTTGGGTTCTCTGACCGGAATCGAAAAATGCCTCCTCCAAACTCCGCGAGGTTCGTCACAAACGATGAATTTTCGATGGCGACTTCAGTCAATGCGTTTAAGAAAATTCCGCCACCATAGACAGCCTCATTGCTCACAAATGTCGTGTTTTGAACAAGCAACTGACCACCCAGAATAGAAACCCCACCGCCCAGGACCCCTTCATTGGATTCGATGAACGAGTCTCTGACGAGCAAATTTCCACCAATGAATACGCCTCCCCCGCGTTCGTTGGAACTGTTTTGCGCGACCACCGATCCAGCAAGGATCTCCACCTGTCCCTGCTCAGAACAAATCCCGCCGCCGCCTCGCGTCTGAATCGAAAATGACTGGTTTGCTTGAATCCACACGTTTCTAACGGTCAGATCATTGGCAAGGATTCCGCCGCCACAACCGGAGACATTGCCGCCAGTCACCTGTAGATTTTCCAGCTCCAAGCGTCCGCCAAGAACCTGCAGCACGCGGTCCACGCCCTGACCGTCAATAATCGAAGACTCCGGCCCCTGACCCACCATTCGCAGGCCTACCTGAATATCCAAATCGCCCAGGAGGTTCGTGTCGTCAAGCCCTGCACCAAGCACGTATCGCATCGCTGGCAATCGGATTTCGTAGGTAATCGGCAATCCGTCGCCCTGATCCATAGCTTGGCACCCCAGCGCCTCACCCAACCCAGCATTGGCCAAGTTGATGGCTTCGCGCAATGTGCATCCGGCATCGGGTTGATCATCGCCTAAGGGATCTACATCAACGACACGCAGAGTTTGCGCCAGCGCTGGCTGAAAGCAGCAGTAAATGCACAGCCACATTACAGCGATCTTAACCGTCAGCCGCATCTTACACCCTCCTATGAGCTAGTCTTCTAAGACGAACAAGATCAAGCAACCCTCCGATTGCGAAACAACTTGCACAAGCCCTGGCCGGCCAACCGGCGAGCATCAACACTCAATCACGTTGACCGCAAGCCCGCCGCGAGAGGTTTCTTTATATTTTGTTTTCATGTCAGCACCGGTATCACGCATGGTCTTTATAACCTTGTCCAGCGAAACGCGGTGTTTTCCATCCCCTCGGGTAGCCATTCGCTGGGCGTTGATGGCCTTTACTGCGCCCATGGCGTTGCGTTCAATACAGGGAATCTGAACCAGTCCGCCAATGGGATCGCAGGTCAGGCCCAAATTATGCTCCATGCCGATCTCTGCAGCATTTTCCACCTGCAGCGGGGATGCCCCCAGAGCTGCCGCCAGGCCGCCAGCCGCCATTGAGCACGCCACGCCGACTTCACCCTGACAACCCACCTCTGCGCCGGAAATCGAGGCGTTTTCCTTAAACAAGATGCCAATAGCTGCGGCCGTAAGTAAAAAGCGGTAGATGCCAGCTGAACTGGCTGCCGGGCAGAATCGGTCGTAGTAGTGCAACACCGCCGGCAAAATACCAGCGGCACCGTTAGTGGGCGCGGTCACCACTCGCCCTCCTGCAGCATTTTCTTCGTTGACAGCCAGGGCATAGAGGTTGACCCAGTCGATAATATTCAGCGGATCTTTAAGGGCCTCTTCAGGATGGTTGCTGAGGCGCCGATGCAGCTGCGGTGCCCGGCGCTGAACACGCAGGCTGCCGGGCAGCACCCCCTCACTGGCTATGCCACGGGTCACACACGCCTGCATGGCTTGCCAAATTTGCCCTAACTTTTTCTTTACCGTAGCGCGGCTGCGCCAGACCTCTTCATTGGCCATCATCACCTCAGCTACTGACATCTGTCGTTCCTGGCAAATAGCAAGGAGTTCATCACCGGAGCTGAAGGCATAGGGCAAAGCGGTACTATCGTTGACGATTCGGTCAGCGGCCGCGTCGTCACTGTTAACCACAAAGCCCCCACCCACCGAATAATAATCAGCCCGCAGGAGAAGATTTTCGGCATTATCGAGAACGGAGAAGCGCATCCCGTTGCTGTGATAGGGCAAGGTCTTGCGTTTGTGGAAAATCAGATGTTCTCGGAGATCAAACGCCACCAACCGTTTGCCGGCAAGTTTAAGCTGACCCTGCTCAGTTACCTGCGTCAGCCTTGGCTCAATCAGGTCTGGGTCGATCAGGTCGGGCAGCTGACCTTCCAGGCCCATGATCAGCGCTCGATCTGTGCCGTGCCCACGTCCGGTGTGGCCCAGGGAACCAAACAACTCTGCTCGGACCCCATTGACCTGTTTCAACAGGCCAGTTTTTTGCAGTCGTTCAGCGAATTGGCAAGCGGCTTTCATCGGACCCACAGTGTGAGAACTGGACGGCCCAATGCCGATTTTAAACAGATCAAACGTACTGACGGCCATCAACCACGCCTTGTGAAGCTTCGGCGGCTATTGTATACCCCGTGGCATGAATCAAGCAGCAGTTCTATACACTCGAGAAGGTTGTGGCCTGTGCGAGCAGGCGCAGGCGCTGGCACAATCGATCAACTTGACGCTCACACCGGTGAACATCGCGGGCAATCTCGATCTTCTCGAGCGTTATGGCAACCATATTCCGGTAGTGAAATATGGCGATTCAGAACTCTTTTGGCCGTTTTCCGGCGATGATTTGGTGGCGCTGATCGCGTCATGAATCGTTTACGGCTCATAACGATTGTCCCTCACTGCGGCCGATGGCTCGCGGCTGATAGCAATGGGACTGTGTGTTGATGGCTGAGCAGATGCGCGATGCCTACCCGCTACGTGGGCGTCCCCGTCACTATGACTGGGGCGGAAGGCACTATTTGCCGGATCTTCTGGGAATCCAGGTAGATGACAGGCCATGGGCAGAATATTGGCTGGGCGCCCACTCTGGCGATCCTGCCGAACTATGGCTGGATGGCCACTGGCGATCGCTGGATGCACTGATCCGCTCAGCCCCCCAACGTTGGCTGGGTGAGGCCACCGCTCAGCAATACGGTGAACTGCCCTATTTGCTAAAGGTACTGGACGTGAGTCGCCCGCTGTCCATTCAGGTTCACCCCAATCACGCAGAAGCAGCTGCTGGCTTTGCGCAGGAAAATAGCCGCGGCATAGCTCTGGAAGATCCGCGCCGAAATTTCAAAGACCCCAACCCAAAGCCGGAACTGGCCCTGGCGTTAAGCGAATTTTGGTTGCTGCATGGATTCAAACCGCTGACCGATATTGTGAGGGTGTTGTCCGGTTATCCGTCTTTGATCGATCTGGTAAAGCGGCTGGAAAACGAAGGACTGAAAGCGTTGTTCAGCCACGTAATGACCGCGCCTAAATCCCAGCTTGCAGCCTGGTTGTTACCTGTTATGGAGGCCTCAACCCAACAACAGTCTGAGCGACAGGACCCCAGTTATTGGATCGCCCGCTGGCGTGCCCTGCATGAGACGGCCGAAGCGGCTGTGGATCGCGGGATATTGGGTTTCATGATGATGAATCTGGTACACCTGAAACCCGGTGAAAGCATTTTTCAAGACGCAAACGTACCTCACGCCTATTTGGAGGGCCAGTGCGCCGAGATTATGACCAATTCGGACAACGTGATGCGCTGCGGCCTCACGCCAAAACACGTGGACGTGGCGGCCGTGATTGACCACTTGAATTTCACCAGCAGCGGTACGCTACAGCAACAACCACCCGCGGATCTGAGCGCATTTGCGCTTAGCCACACAACAGCCAATGATGACGTGACGATCTTTGGTCCCGCCTGCGCTCTGGTGTTGGATGGCAGCATCCACCTGCCGACTATGAAGGCTATCCGTGGCCAGGCTTTTTTTGTACCGGGTCAGCGTCGCGTCAGGCCTGACATGGGTACCGGGGCTCGCTTGTTGGTGGGCAGCCCGGCAGAAGCGCTGTTATGCAGCTGACAGGCGCGCGAATTTTTGTGGCAGGCCATCAGGGGATGGTGGGCAGAGCACTGTGCCGTGAACTGGCCCACCTGCAGCCGGAAGCCATTTTGTTGACGGCCCAACGCAGCGAGCTGGACTTGACCGACCGCTCGGCGGTTAGCGCGTTTCTGTCGTCCCAGGCCATCGACCAGGTGATCATAGCGGCCGCCCGAGTTGGCGGTATCGTCGCCAACAACACGTTGCCGGCCCAGTTCATCAGCGACAATCTGGCTATTGCGCTCAATCTCATTGACGGCGCCTGGCAGGCTGGCATTGAGCATCTGCTGTTTCTCGGCAGTTCCTGCATTTACCCACGGGAAGCTGAACAACCCATAGCCGAAAGCCAGCTTCTGACCGGGCCGCTGGAGCCAACCAATGAACCCTACGCCATCGCAAAAATTGCCGGAATAAAGCTATGCGAAAGCTATAACCGACAGTACGGCACCGACTACCGCAGCGTCATGCCAACGAACCTCTATGGACCCTTTGACCGTTTCGACCTGACCCATGGTCACGTTATTCCAGCGCTGATACGACGCATCCATGAAGCCAGCGAAGCCGCCACATCACCCGTAAAGGTCTGGGGTAGCGGCAAGGCCCGCAGAGAATTCTTGCACGTGGATGATCTGGCGAAGGCCTGCTGCCGGGTCATCCAGGCATCGCCGGAATCCATAGCAAAACTGACCTCGCCCCAATGCTCCCACATCAATGTGGGAACCGGGTCGGATATCAGCATTTTCGAACTGGCACACAAAATTGCCGCCGTGGTGGGCTACAGTGGCGAGTTGGAATTTGACCACAATCAGCCGGAGGGAACGCCGTTGAAACGGCTGGACAATACCTTGATTCACCAGCTGGGATGGCAAGCCGACACCACGCTGGATATCGGCCTGGCGCAGACCTACCGCTGGTATCAGCAGCACGGACCAAACCGTTGAGCAGCAAAGGCATTGAGCTTACCGGAGTCGGTTGCCATTATGGGCGGTTCAAGGGTTCGCGCGGCAACGAGCTGTTTTGGGCCCTGAAAGACTTGTCTTTCACGATCGCCGACGGCATGTCGTTGGGCGTTATTGGCAATAACGGCGCGGGAAAAAGCACTCTGTTGGCAGTGCTGGCGGGAATCGTTTCGCCGGACCTGGGAGAGGTTAAGCTGGGCGGGCGCAGTGCCACGCTGCTGTCGCTCAACGCTGGGCTGGACCCAGCCCTTAGTGGTCGCAACAATGCGGTACTCAGCGGTTTGCTGCTGGGTGTATCGCGAAAACGCATCAAAGCCGAAATGGACAATATCCGAGAGTTCTCCGGTCTCGGTGAGTTTTTCGACCGACCCGCTCACACCTACTCTGCGGGAATGCGGGCCCGGCTTGGGTTTGCCGTTGCCGTGTACCTGGAACCCGATGTGCTGCTGATTGACGAGGTGGTTGGAGTCGGTGACATGGCGTTCCGGCAAAAGTCAGCTGGCGTCATCCAGGATCGGATGTCCTCATCACAAACCGTGGTACTGGTATCCCACAGCCTGCCGCTGATGCGGCTTTACTGTGACCACGTCCTGTGGCTGGATCATGGCAAAATAAAAGCCTTAGGCGAGCGAGACGAAGTTCTGGATGCTTACGTCAACCAGCAGCGTGCCCTCGAGCAAAATACCCCATGACCAGCAAATCATCGTCGACTGCTGAAGACCGACTCAGACGCGAATGTCTGCGCTTGAGCCGCCGGCTGGCCAAAGAGCGCAGCAGCAATGAGGCGCTGCGCCAAGCCACCGCCGCAACCCTGTCTTCGATCACTTTTAAAGTCGCTGCGACCGCTAACCGCGTGCTCGCTCGAGTGCTGGGCCTTGGCAAAGGACCGACGGCCTGGGACCAGTTGCAGTCACTGGTGGAAACCGGTGTCAGCGGGCATCAGCAGTCTGATCGTTTCGAACTGACCCGCCAACCGCTGCTTCACGCCGAGGCTAGCTGCAGCTCTGCAGGTATGACCCTGCTGAACGACGACGCAGACCAGGCCAGGCTGCTGATTGTTGGCGACCCTCCCCCGTTTGAAACGCTGCTGCCCCATGTGCGGGTGAGCGCGAGCGAAGATTTTGGACAGGTAGGACCCTGCTGGGGGGTCCTGGCGGTGGGGAATTTCACCGCCGACAGTCCCCTGCTGGACGTCGCTCAGTCGGCAGCCGGATCGATGAACGTTCCGCTAGCAGTATTCACTGCCCAAACGTCCGTGCCAGGTCTGCCTCCAGAAACTCGGCTTGCAGGACCCAATCCTGGCAAGGACCAGGAACTGGCAACTCGAGTGGAAAGCCAATTCGCCTTTCATCGCTGGCTGAGCGACCTTCGCGGTGTGGCCGGCGATCAGGGTCAGATTCCATTTACTGAGACTGCGTATCTTCGCTCCAACCCAGACATTGCCCAAGCAATCAACGACGGCGACTTTGAGTCCGCCAGTGAACACTGGGAGTTGATTGGCAAAATGGAGTTTGCCAACGGCAGCCGCGCGTGCCATCTGCGCAGGGATGTGGCCAATTTGGGCCTGCGTGAAGCAGATGACGCGCTTCGCCAACAGGCCAAAACCGAATGGGATACATGGCCCCACCACCCGCTGATTTCGATTCTTGTGCCGGTTTACAAAGTCGAGCTGCGGTGGTTAAAAGCCTGTGTAGAATCGGTGCTTGAACAGGTCTATCCCGAATGGGAATTGTGTCTGGTGGATGACGCGTCAGGTGATGAGTCCATCACCCACTACCTTCGATCGCTAAAAGATCCTCGGATTAAATTTGAGCAGCTAGCCACCAACAGCGGCATCAGTGCCGCCAGTAACCAGGCGTTATCCTTGGCCAGTGGCGAATACGTGGGCTTGTTGGACCATGACGACACCTTGACCGTCGACGCGCTGTGGCTGACTGCGCGAGTGATTGTGGGTCAACAGGCGGACATCATTTACTCTGACGAGGCCAAGCTTAACGAAGCCGAAGAGATCGTCGAACCCCATTTCAAGCCTGACTTTTCCTGGCCCCAGTTACTCAGCCAAAACTATGTCTCTCATTTCGGCGTTTACCGGCGCCAGCTGGTAATGGATGCAGGCGGCTTCAGGCAGGGGTATGAAGGATCCCAGGATCACGATCTGCTGCTGCGGGTCGCTGCCCGGGCCAACAGCATATTTCATATCAGTCGAGTGCTGTATTACTGGCGTAAAGTGCCCGGTTCCACCGCCCAGCGGTTTGGCGACAAGGACTATGCCTGGGATCGGGGCGTCACTGCTATTTCGAACTACCTGGGCCAGCGGGGTGTCGCAAACAAAGGCCCATACCCTGGCACCTACCAGGTGAAATTCGCCCTGGACAGTGAACCTAGCGTCACCCTGCTGGTGCCATTTCGTGACCAGCCCGAGGTATTGGAAACCTGTCTGCATTCGGTGATCGACAAGACTACATACCAAAACTACGAGATTCTTGGTCTAAACAATCAAAGCCAGAGCCCAGACACTCACGCCCTGATGGAGCGGTGGGCCAAGCACGATCGGGTTCGATTTGTTGATTTTGATCAGCCGTTCAATTTCTCCGCGATCAACAATTTTGGCGCAAAGCAATCGGAGGCTGAACATCTGCTGCTGTTGAACAATGATGTCGAGGTCCTCAGCACTGGCTGGCTGGAAGCCATGCTGGCCTACTCGATGCAACCTGGCGTGGGTGCGGTAGGGGGCCTGCTGCTCTATCCGGACCGTACTATTCAACACGCCGGCGTGATCTTGGGGGTCGGCGGGGTGGCTGGCCACTCCCACAAATACCTGCCGGAAACTCACCACGGTTATTTCAGTCGCCCTCACCTTGAGCAGAACGTCAGCGCGGTCACCGGCGCCTGCCTGATGGTGTCTCGATCACTGTACTTAAGCGCAGGCGGGTTGGACGAAGACAACCTGGCCGTGGCGTTTAATGACATTGATTTTTGCCTGCGACTGCGGGAAATGGGCCTGGAGAACGTCTATACGCCCCAGGCAAGACTGGTGCACCATGAGTCCAAATCGCGGGGTGTGGAAGATACCCCCAACAAGCAGAGGCGGTTTAACCGGGAAGCAGCGTTTATGCGCCGCCGGCACGCATTGGCGCTGTGCCTTGGCGATCCGTTCTACAACCCGAGCCTGTCCCTGGTGACTGAAGATTTTTCACTGAGATCCGACATACAACCACTGGTGGGGCAATAAAATGGCGGTTCGCTGGACCCACTACGTCAATCTGGTGCTGTTCAAGGCCCGCTCAGACCTGCTGACCGAAACTTCACGCACCTACATCGGTATTGCTTGGTGGATCATCGACCCAATCCTCTACATGGCGGTTTTCTATCTGGTTTTTGACGTATTCATGGAACGGGGCGGACCGGGTTTCGTCCCTTTCTTGCTGGTTGGCCTGGTATTTTTCCGCTGGTTCAGTAACTGCGTCAGCAGTGGCGCTCTGTCCATCCGTCAGGGCAACACGCTGATGCAGCAAGTGTATTTGCCTAAAATTATTTTTCCGGTGGTGACCTTCTTAACCGACAGTTTTAAGTTTGCTTGCACATTTGTGCTGCTGCTGCCGTTTCTTTGGTTAAGCGGGTATGAACCCACCATCCACTACCTGGCATTGATCCCGCTGATGGCTTTTCAGATCGTGTTGATTTTGGCCTGTCAGCTTATGGCGGCGGCGATACTGCCAGTGCTTCCAGACCTCAGGTACCTGATCAATCATGGGATGACGGTGCTGCTATTTACCTCCGGCATCTTCTATCGGGTGAGCGAACTGCCCGAGGAGCTCCAGCGGTATTTGCTGGCTAATCCCATGGCCAACCTGCTGACCTGCTATCGTGACGTGCTGATGGATGCCAAGTGGCCTGACCTGGAAGGGCTTCTGCCCGCTTTGGGCGGCGCAGCAGTGCTATTGCTGATTGCCATCGGGATCATTTTCAAACTGGATCGTCGATACCCAAAAATTGTTCGGGTCAGAGGCGCCTGAGGTCGATATCGCGGACTGGAACACCAACAGGCAGGAGACAAAACAGGATGGCAAAAACGGCATTGATCACCGGCGTTACCGGACAGGACGGCACATACCTGGCCGAACTGCTGCTGTCCAAAGGTTATCGGGTTCACGGCATCAAACGCCGCGCGTCGTCGTTCAACACGCAGCGGGTTGACCACCTGTATCAGGACCCCCACGAAGATGGAGTCTCCTTTAATCTGCACTACGGCGACCTGACCGACGCAACCAATCTGATTCGACTGGTTCAAGACATTCAGCCCGATGAAATCTACAACCTGGCCGCCCAAAGTCACGTCCAGGTGAGTTTTGAAACGCCAGAGTACACCGCCAACGCAGACGCTCTGGGCACCTTACGTCTGCTGGAGGCTATTCGGATATTGAATATGGAGCGCACAGTGCGCTTTTATCAGGCATCAACCTCGGAACTGTTTGGCCGCACAACCGTCTCTCCCCAGGACGAATCTACGCCGTTTCATCCGCGCAGTCCGTACGGTGTAGCCAAGCTTTATGCTCACTGGATTACCGTTAACTACCGTGAGGCCTATGGACTGCATGCCAGCAGCGGTATCTTGTTCAACCACGAAAGCCCTCTGCGCGGTGAGACTTTTGTCACCCGCAAAATCACCCGTGCTGTCGCAGCCATCAGCCAGGGTCAGCAGGATTCGCTTTATCTGGGTAATCTGGAGGCCAGCCGTGATTGGGGCCACGCCAGAGATTTTGTTGACGGAATCTACAAAATTGTCCAGCACCCCACGGCGGAAGACTACGTGCTGGCCACCGGCGTAAGCCATACCGTGCGGGAGTTTGTCGAACGCGCGTTTGCCGTTGTGGATAGGCCAATCCGCTGGCAGGGCAGCGATGCTGACGAGGTAGGCATTGACGATTCCAGTGGCCACACCCTAGTACGGATCGACCCTCGCTATCGACGACCTGCGGAAGTGGACCATTTGTGTGGCAATGCTGACAAGGCCCGACGAGAGCTTGGTTGGGAGCCCAAAGTCGGCTTTGATGAACTCGTCAGCGAGATGGTAGAAAACGACCTTAAAAATCTCACCGGCTCTGTCCCCAGATAAGACCCGGCGTTACCCTGCCTATGAATTCCACCGCGCCCACTCCGATTATTGTCTTGAACTGGAACGGTTTGGACGACACCCTCGAATGTGTGGAGTCCCTGCTTACCCAGAGCGAACAAAACTTTGTCATTCATCTGGTGGACAACGGTTCAGCGGGTGACGATTTTGACCAGCTCAACACCCGTTACGCTGGTCATGAGCAGGTAAAGTTGATGTCCAACGCCAGCAATCTGGGGTTTACCCGAGGCGTGAACCAGGCCCTGCGCAGTGTGCTCAACCAGCCACAGCCCCCTAAACAGGTGGTATTACTGAATAACGATACTGTCGTTGACTCCCGCTGGCTGGAGCACCTGATCAAAGCCAGCCGTGAGCAGAACATGGACATCGTCGGCTGCCAGATGGTGAATTACTACCGGCCCGGTGAACTGGACAATGCGGGGCACATTTGGATGGACTCAGGCGAGATTCTACCTCGCGGTACAGGTGAGCCCGCGGCCAAATACCAGACCGCCGAAACGCTGATTGGGGTGTGCGCCGGCGCCATGCTGATCAGCACCCGATTGCTGGAGGAAATTGGCCTGTTTGATGAGTTTTTTCAAACCGGCTACGAGGACGCAGAATTTGGCCTGAGGGCATTTGTGGCCGGTTATGGCTCCTACTACGAACCCAAGGCGCTGGTGCATCACAAAATTAGCCAGTCTGTGGATAAGGTGCGCACCCAGGAGTACGCGCTGCGCATTGCGCTGAACATTAACTACACCTACGGCAAACTGGCGCCACCGCTGGTGATGGCCTGTAACGCACCATTTCTCGCCATCAAAACCCTTGGCGTATTGCTGGTTGCGTTGATGAGCGGCCGAATGGTGTTATTCAGGGCTCACCTGGGCGCACTGGGGGCTACCTGGCGTGCGCTGCCGGAAATACGCGCGGCCAGAAAGTCTACCCATGCGTTACGCAAAACCTCCAGCGGCCAACTGCTACGAGCACAGCGGTTTTTTCTGCCACGGCACCTGAGCTACTTCCGCCGTTATATCTTAAGCGGCAAGAAAACCGTGTTTGAACGATAAAAAAAAAGCCGCCGGCGAATGTATCGCCGACGACTTTTTGCTACCTGCCCCAAGCAAATACCCGGGGCTCGATCCACTATGGGATCATAGATTGTTGCGCAAAAACCCGGGGATCGGCGCGTAATTGTGCCCCGGAAAAATGCTGGACTGTCCACCGCCAAAGGCCGGATTACCCAACACCCCGTGGGTGACAGAAATCATCACATCACGGAAATCGGTGGTTGGAACAAAAGCGTTTCCAGGCGTGTTGTCAAAGCCAGGGAATGCACCCCACAGACCGCCGTTAATGCGGCTGGTGGGACCAAGAACCATCATCACGTTACCCAGACCGTGGTCGGTGCCACGGTTTTCGTTTTCCTTAACCTGTCGGCCAAACTCGGACTGCACGATCACCGTAACATCTTCGTCGTAATTGGCTGCCACCATGTCTTTGTAGAAGGCCGCAATAGAATTGGTCAGGTCTTCGATCCGAGTTCCATAGCCGTTGGTGAGCACGTTCTGCGTATTATGGGTGTCCCAGCCACCAAGGTCAGCCGTGATAACGCCAACACCAAGGTCTTGCCGAATCACGCTTGCCGCCAGCTTCAGATCGTTTCCGATCCCGCTGTTGGGGTAGGAAACGTTGCCCGCAGGTGTGTAGTCATCCAGATCCAGGTTATTGATGGTTTCGATCGCCTGCATGGCGGTGGAGACCGCGTCATCCAGCGCGCCGGTTCCTTGGTACATGCGGGCGAGTACGTTGAGATGGGCGTCTTCATAGGTTCCGCTGTTGGGCGTAAACCCGTTGGTTGAATCGATGGTCGCAACGTCTGGCCAGCCGTTGACGCTGGTGGGCGGGTTACCGCCAGACACCATCGCTGTAAACAGCGGACTCGCTGGCGCGTCGGTTGCCGTGGACAGGTAACGGGACAGCCAGCCAGTATTTGCGGCCTGCGAGCCCGGGGTGCCCAGTTCAATCTGTTCCTGGGCGTCGAAATGGCTGCGAGTGTAGGTATCAGGGTCTTTATGTCCACACATGTGGATCAGGCCCAGATTTCCGCTCAACCACAGATCGTTCAGTTCTCCACAAAACGGATGCATACCCCAGTTAGGGGTTAGCCCGATGGGATCTGGGATACGGGTTGCGTCTCTATTGAGCTGATACGCGGAAGAAAACGCGCCGGCAGAAGTTGGGACCAGAAAACTCAATCCGTCCATTCCGCCGCGCAGGAAAAGATACACCAGCGTTTTTCGCCGCCCCCCCACATTACCTGCTTTTACTGCACCGTGAGAGAAACCCAACCCAACTCCGGCAGCGCCGCCAGCGGCAGCCGCCTGGGTGAAGAACTTTCGTCGGCTTGGGTCGTGCATTGCCACTTTTTTCTTGTTGACCTTGTCCATGTCGATGTCCTTAGCGCTGAATGAAGGTTGGGGACCACAGAATCAGATCGACCATGCCGATCAGTCTTCTGCGCCAGTAGTAAGGATAGTCATCCTCAAACAGATCCAGGCGCGGTATGGACTGGTCGTAGAGATAAAAGTGCGGGCGATTGTCTGGGTTCGGTAAATCGACCTGGGTCATGAACTGCATGGTAAAGCCACCCAAATCAGTATTGGCGTCCTGATAGCCAATGCTGTTACCCACCCAGCCTCCCGGGGGGGTATAACCCATAATCCACTCACACCAGAATTCCGCCAGCCCTCTGGGGGTAAAGTCTCCAGCCAGGTTCTCTCGAACAATATCGCTGATGCGCATCCAGCGATCATCATCACCGGCATTGCGATCTAAGATCCAGTCAATGTTTTGCCAGGTTTGCACCAGCGAGGTTGAACCTTGCCAGTGTTCCCGGTTGTCGGGATATCCGTCCGGAGTAGACCAGTGGAACAGCTCCTGGCGGGTGTCGTCGAACTGCCAGTGGAAGTCACGGCTGTCTGTATTGTCCTCGCGAACAACCTGCTGACTGCCCGCCGCCCGCATGGCAGAGATCATGTACTCGAAAGGCCGTTTGGTTTTCTGACCCCAGGCATTCTTAAATTCGTCCGACAACAAAATCACCCGCAGCGTGCGTTTGATTTGATTGGGCGATTCGCGGAACGCGAAAAACTCGGCGGCCGCCGCCTGCACAATAGACTCCGGTGGATTGTCAGCAATCAGGCGTGTACACAGCTTCCGAGCGACATAAGTTGCGGTACCTGGATGATAAGCGGCGACGCGAATAATCAGTTCACCCTCTCGCTCTGGTTCGGTATTGGCCGAAATCAGATTAGAGGCGGTGCTGAGCAGCGATTTGCCGGTCTCGTCGTGGGCACCCAGGTCAACCTCAAACACCCCGTCATCGCAGGGCGGGTTGCGGTTACTGTTTTGACCATAGCGCCAGCCTGTGAGCCCTGCCGCGGCCTCGTAGACGTCGTCATCATAGTATTGGGCTGCAATCTGCACCGACGAATTGGCAAAGTTCCCCATATCGTAATTATTAATGGCGACGTACGGGTTTTCTGGCAGCAATTCAAAACCGGTGAAGGGTCGCTCCACGCCGCCATAGTTTTCCGCACCGAGACAATGCAGTTCAAAAAGCTCACGGGCATAGTTTTCGTTGATGCCACCCGCGGAATTCACATAGTTATCCAGGTAGCGAAGCATCACCGGGTGTTTGCCCACCGCCACACACATATCGGCAAAGTTGCCCATGGTGTAAGTACGCATGATGTCCCGGTCCCAGGAACCCCAACCGACCTCGATGTCGCGATTTCCTCGCACAAACACATTGAAATGGTTGTGCCAGAAATCCACCATCAGCTCCTGCAGCTGCTTGTTACTGTACGTGGCCCGATTGAACGCCATATTGCGAACATCTCGGTAGGGTCGCAGGTAAATGTTTTGGTCACCGTTACACTCGCGAGTGGTGAAAGACGTCACACGACTCTCATCGAGGGTGGGAAAATCGTCAGCAAACGGGGCCATCCGAGCGTCGAAGTCGCTATCGTCGATGGTGTCCGGATTGAGTTGCTCGTCGACATAATTTTCCAGTCGCTCATCGTCGCTGGCGCCCAGGGACAAAAAGTAGCCTACGTCGTCTTTACCCAGGTCGCCGAACTTTCCAACACCACCACCGCCGGGAGGCGGCTCAAAACCACCTGAAAAAATCACGTCGGAATTACCGGGTCCAGAACTCACGCCAGCCTTGCGCTCTCGTCGAGCTGGGCCAAAACCCATCTTGTGTAACACCCGAACTTCAAAGGGTGGTGTCAAGGTGTTGTCAGAGCCCGCTTTACTGCTGAGGGCATTGATTTCCCGTGCCAGCGGTTTTAGCTCAACAGTTCTGCCGGGCGTCGTTTGAGCGACGCTGGTTTGGGCAACGCTGGCGCCGGCGGTAGTCGCAACAGCGGCGGCTGCAGATCCGCGGATAAATCGGCGGCGAGAAGAAGATCGGTTCATTAAATAACCCCTGGATAAATCCATACAAGCGGGCGAGTCTAGCAGTGATTAATTGAAAACAAGTGTGACCCGGATCTCTTTTCCGACAAGCGTTTCCAAAACTGTGACGAAGTCATCAGTCGCTAACGTCCTGCTACGCTAGCGAACTGCCAGCAGGTGTCACTTAGTGCCCTAAATCGTCAGTCTGCCGACTCGCCAGCGGACTCCAGTCGCTGAGCTTGGCGACCATGAAATAATTCTAAGGCTTCCCGATACAAAATCAGATCCAGGTCATTAATTTCGGTGAGGCGCGCCAATAGCTCGGTCGACAGGGGTTGCTCCATCGATTCACTGGTGTTGGCGCGGACGAAACTCTCTGGCATATCCCAGCCAAACATGTGGAACATTTGCGCCATGGATGCCTCAAAGTGCTCCTGAATTCCCACAAAATCAAACGACCGAAGGGTGACGATCGCGCGCTTAAACGCCACATCGTCAATTGCAAAAGGCTGGTTAACATCTTTTGGAAAACTGGATGGATCATCCATCGCAAACCGCATGGTCAACATCCGAGTCTGAATATTGCCAACGTTGGCGACTAAAAATGCCTTGCGGTCGGCAATTTGCTCCAAGCTGAGATCCACCGCCCAGCGTGCATTGCGCTTGACGTGCCGCAAGTGAGACAGACTGCGCGCTACCGGCTCGCGCAGCATGGTTAACATCACCGGTTTGCGGCTGAATCGTTTCATCACCTGCCAGGGATAGTGGCCTCGCAACAGTTGGGCGGACTCCCAGTGCTGGTCATCCATCGCCAATAGCTGAGGAATAGGCGGGTAATGGCCGCCAAAGTCGTTTTTCATCTGTGCCAGCGAAGGCAAAGTTCGCTCAGGATCAAACCTTGACTCCAAAATGCCGCGCAAAGTGGTCCCTGCCGTTTTTGGAATATGCATGAAGAAGTGATGATTAACGGGCGTCATGATGAGACTTCAGGGGTGTCGACCAGAGTAAAGTAAAAGGGCAATCTAAAGCCGCCCAGCAGTGCTAGCCCGGGTCAGCCGATGGGCCGACGAGCAACAACCAGAAACTGTTTGCCAAACAATCGCCAAGCCGGCCGTAGTTTCAAATAAACCTTCAAAAACAGCAAGGGCGGCGTACGACCAGTGGACATGGAAAAAGGCAAAAACCGATCAACCTGCTCCTCCACGACAAACCCTCGCATGGCCAGAACTTCGGCCACGCTGCGGTCCGTCAACGGCACATGGTGATCCCAAAAGTCCCAGTATTCACCGGGCACATAACGCATGTTGGGACCGAGAAGGATCAGTTGCCCTCCGGGCTTAAGGCATCGAAAAATTTGGTCAAGTGTGCGCTCGATGGCGGGCTTGTCGGGCAGGTGCTCCAGAAAATTACTGGAAAATACCGTATCCAGGGACGCATCACCCAGAGGCCAGGTGTCGGAGCAATCTTGATGCACAAAATGAATATCACTGGCGAGGCGTTCGGCGGCATCAGGGTTGAGGTCCATAGCCCACTTTTGGGCAGCATCAACGTTGTTCACGAACTCACCCCAGCCGCAGCCTAAATCGAGCACATGATGATCTTGGGCCACGTAACGACTGAAAAACTGGTGGCACAGCACCGCCCAAACCGACTGTCGATATTGGGCTAACTGACCAAACCGCAACCGGTATTCCTGTTGCAGTTCCTGCCCAGGCGACTCCGCCTTTGGGTGGCCCGTGCTACTCAAACCCATTGAAAAATATCCGATCGGTGGGCCCAGGGTCTGCACCAACGATAATTGGGTTGCTGCCCGTGGCCGTCGGGCCTGGGTCGGCAAAAACCTGCGGCAAATAAAGTCCCTCCGGCAGGAAACCCATGTCGGCCTGATAGGTGCGGGCGGTATTAGGCAGACCACTGGTCAATGGAATCACATCGCCAGCCTCGTCAACCAAATTAACCCCCTGCACAGCGGCACCCAGTTCATCAGCTTGCCAGCCCACAGTAAACTGTTGGGCCGGGCCTGAGTTGGCTACCAGCACAATCCAGTCAATTTCAAACATCACACCCGACTCGGCCCCAGGGTCCACTCGCAGCGCCTGCCAGGTGGGTTCATCGAGCCAGTTCGCGCGAGCGGCTATGGAGCGTTCGGGAATGTCCACCGTGATCACCTGCCACTCGCCCGGGAAAACTGCGACGCCCTGTGTGGTGCCAAATACACCATCGGTAAGACTGGCATCGCGAAAAAAGTTGAGTGAAAACTGTTGCGGGCCGTTTGCCTGATAACGGACTTTGGCCACCAGCCGTCGATAGGTTGAGGCATTAATGGGGTTTGCCGTGCCATTGGCCGTAGCGTCGCCGGGAAACAGCAAGATAAAAGCCGGATCGTTGGTGGTGGTTGTGCCGCTATACACGCCATTGCTGATGGACTGGTTGGTAATGCCGGCGGAGCGCGCGGTCAGCACGTCACCCGGAGAATCCATCAGCCAAGCATTGCCCAGCACGTCGCGAGAATACTCGCCCACCGGCGGCACTGCATCGCTGTTGCCGTCGGGTTCGGTAATCGTGATATTGGTGGTCGGTGTCGCTCCCACTCTGACCGGCCCTTGGGAATAATGGAAGGTGGTGTTTAACCCGTCACTCACTTCAGCCAGCACAAAATACTCACCTGCAGCCACGTCCTGGGGCCCATTCCACAGCGCGCTGCTATCGCTGTCTTCGTTCAGGCTGTCAAAAATCAGCGTCGGGGCAGGTCCGTTATTTCGATTCTTATCATCATCAACGAACAGTCGGATGCTGGCATTGTCGTCAGGGTCCACAGCATCCCACTCGATATTAAACACCGGATCCGCCGTATCCAACGGGGCTAGCATGATGGAATCGAGCCTGACGTCCTTTGGCGTTGGAAACTCGTGGGGATCAAAACGAAAAAAGTCCAGTGTTCCAAACCACTGGTCTGCGCCTTCGGTTTCGGTTTGCAGCAGACGCATATCGCCAATCATGTAGGTATTGGTCCCTTCCTGCACAATGATGTCATCACTGGTGGCGAGGCTTGTCAGGTCGTTGCCCCACAGCACTCGTGCAACGGAGCCGTCGCCGATGTCGCGTTCGCCGCTAACTTCAAACTGCAGGGTCAGCATTCGGTAAGCTGCGGTATCAATGGGCGTGGTGGCATTCATCAGCACCGTTGGGTCGCCTCCGGTTGAGGTTGCCGACAGCGAACCGCCAGCATAGGAAACACCTGACAACTGGCCAGTATCCGCGACATCAGCGGCATCTAGGGGTCCCCAGGGGTTGCCGAGCTCAACCATCGAGAATCGGTTCGCCACATCGCCCATCAGGTCCGGCTGACTGAAGTTCAAGAACGGCGCCGCGTTCACCGTGGCATCAGCTGGGCTATCAGCTGATGAAAAAGAGCCGTCGACACGAATCGTGTAGCTGGCCGGTGGCAGCGCCCCCAAATTGACCGTGGCTGAGGTGCCATTGAAACCAGTACCCAGGATGTAAGACTGTCCGCCGGGAGCGATCGCGCTCACCGTGTATGGCGCTTCACCGGCGTCGGTCCACTCCACCTGAATCTCCGAGTCCTGCTGGTCGGCCGCCACCAGACGAACCCAATCCAGCTCGAAGTCGGTGCCGGTCAGGTCTGTGAGATCCAGTCGTATCGCTTTGACGTCGGCGAAGCTGGTCCATGCCTGAGAACCTACGTCACCGCTAGGTGAGTCCGCCTGCAGGTCGATGGTGACGATATTCCAATCGGTATCACGCATCAGGGTGCCGTCCTGATCACGACATTGCCGGTTGGTGGCGCCAAATGGGTCGCCGCCGGCCGCCGTGTCGTCGTAATAAAACACCTGCACACAATGGGGCGTTACTGGCGGTGGCGCCGGCTGCAGGTAACGTACTCTCAGCGTGACGTATCGGTAGATGCTGGTGTCGACGGGGAACTGCTGCCCCCGAGTAACACTGATGATGGAACTTTGGATGCCTGAAAACAGCATAAAAAAGGCCCCATCGTTACCCGTTGTAGTGGCAGTGAACAAACCACCAGAGAACGTCTCGTTACTCAGCTGGTTCGACTCGCTGCTGACGATATCTTCAGGATTATTCATGTCCCAGGGATCTGCCAATTCAAACGTGGCAAAGTCTCGCGCTTCTCCAACCGTCACCCCGCCACCCGATGGCGATGTCACTTGCAGAACGCCGGCGAATGTCATTCCTGTACCCGCTATCATCAGCGCGGCAATTGCTTGTAGTAGTCGTTTCATGGCTTCCCTGTGATTCTTATCGACGCATTATTCGAGTTCCAGGGTCCGAACATAACTCCAGTCCCACCCCGTATTTTCTAACGGCAGTATGCCAATCATCAGTGTGCCTGACTGAGGACTGGGTAGTTGCACTACCATCTCCTGATCATTTCGATCGGCTGGTTTTACTTTAGGCTTGAGCGTTCTGGTTGATAATAGCCGATCAACACCATCGCGCCCTTGAAAAACAATGTCAAAACGCACGCCGTCGGTGTCCCCCTGTTTCCATGCGCCATTCCTGATACCAAAAACCAGACGAACCCGAGATATTGACTGGACCGGCAGTTGGAACAGCATGGGCGCGTGAGCGGACAACGCACCTCGCTCAAACTTCGGCCCCATCTTATGGTTGTACAAGGCGCCGGAAATCAGTTCGTTGATCCAGTCCTTCTCATCAGACTCACAACTTAAGTCCAAAGACTCCCAGCTAAACTGTTGCGCCAGGCCACCGACAACACCCTCTTCCATTGTCAGTCTAAACTCTGTGACCTGCGCATCGGCAGGCGCGAGCGCCGGCTGGAACAGCAGCCGTTCGTCGCCTTTTCGGATAATGGGCGACAACGGAAACCACACGCCTGAAAAACTGATTGGCACAGTGTGCGTCACGCTACTGCCATCAGCGAGGCGAACTTCAAGCTGAGGCAACCGGCTCTTGTAAAAGGTTTTTCGCACATGTCCGGCCAGCGAGCGTTTGAGATCGAAACGCAGATACCGAACAACGCCGGCATCCGCCGATGTTAGCGTTGTCCACTGACCTAATACACTGCCCTGAGGTTCGCCACGACTCTCGTTGCAGTTCAGACCCTGGACCCGTTCAAGCTGCACCAACCGATCCTTATTGCCGCTGACCCGGTAGTGCTTCTGCGCCAACATGTGCAGCTCACCATCAGCCAACCCTGGCCACCACCGATCAATGCCAGTGCCGTGGAACAGCACACGCTGAGGCAACTGTGCCTCCCACGCAGACCGATTGATTTGTGCCAGTTCAGGCGAATAGGCCGCGTAGCTTTGAAACACTGGTCGGGGCCGATAACGCGCACCGGACGCCATAGCGGTGGCCGCCGCCCAACCCAGCGTGTCGATGCTGCTTTCGGGATTCTCGTCCCATTGATCGGCCACCTGTGCATCAGTTCGCTGTCGACGTCGGGCCAAAGCATGCCACTGGGTCATGTGGGTCAGCGCGGCAATGGTGTTCCAACGGTTTTCCAGGCGCTGAACCGCTGCGCTGAGTTTTTCGTTATTCGTTTCCTGATGGGGGCTTGCGGCCAGCGTCAACAGCACACCGGCGAACACTCCCACAGCCAACGTCGAAACGGCCCAAAAACCCAATGAGGTGTTTGGTACAACGTCAGCTGTTTTCTGAGGTTGGCCGCTGGAAATGCGTTTTTCTACGCCTGCACCGGTAGCGACCAACATGAGCATCGCCAGACTGACCAGCCCAGCCAAAGATTGAAAATGTCTCGGCTCTGAATGGCGTACATAGCCAAACTTGAACAGCAGGAACACCATCACCAGCCACAGAAGCAAAGTCCCATTGCGGCGGACGGGTTGGCCACATGCCCAAGCTATCCCGGCAAAACCCGCCGCCAACGCGGCAAAAACCAACATGTCAGCTGGGGCGCCATACTGGACCATGGCATCGGAATACCCACTGGCCATCGTCAAACTGGTCAATAAATGGGTGGGCAGATAGGCCAGACTCTGGCCACCCAGCAGATAACCAACTACAAACCCCAGGCCAACCAGCGCCAGCCCAGGGACCTTTTGCAGCCGCAGCACCTGCCGAAGGTGAATGAGGTCGACCAGGCCAGCCATGGCAACAGCCGCAATCAGAGAACTGAATTTCACGTTGGCTGCAAATCCTGCCAGCAGGAACAGCAGCAATGCTCGGCGTCGATGACCCTGCTGCGCCAGCAATGCCGCCGCAAAAGGCACCGCCAACGCCAGATGGTCAACGCCAATTAGGGCAACAGGCATCGCAAGCAGCAATAGCACCACACCTCGCAGCGGCGCTTGAGCGCTGAAAAATACCAGCCAGGCCCCAGCCAGCAGGAGCTGCCAGAGCAAAATCCACACCGCGGTATCGGGGTGAAACAACCCGGGTGACAGATAGCCCAGGGGGCCAAACGTAAAAACGATGTCTCTCCCCCACTGCCAGTCCAACAAAGCAGCGTTTTCCAGCGCCCGCATCCAGGAAGGATCAAGTCCTGCTCCGGCAAAACTGAATCCGCGCAATTGCACCATCAGGACAAGGGATGCAATTAGCAGCAAACACAGTCGATCCAACCATGGGGTTGCCGTTTGCTGTGTCATGAGGACACCTCCCTGAAGGTAAGATATTTGTGCCCCAGATAACTGGTGATCATCGGTGTTGCCACACCCACAAAATGGGCTGTCTCTAACGGGTAGAACGTATAGTTCAGCGTCGGCAACAGCCAACGGGCCAGCGCAATGCTGATCAACCAGACTTGCACCAAGGCAGCCAGATTGATCATCAAAAACCAGCTGAACTCTGTTTTTGCCGGTTGTCCAGAGGGGGCAAACACCAGCCTTTTGGAAAGCGCAAAGGCTGTGACCAAGCCGAACGGAAATGCCAGTGCCACCGCCAGTTCAAAAGACATCCACTGGGAAAATCCATAGCGGGCGGCCAGATTGACGACCGCAGCGACCCCTCCCACCATGACAAACTTTACAAACTGCCCTGACACCCCACTCAGCTCGGCAGGCCCAGAGCCAATTCTCGGCCAAGTCGCACGCTCTCAGAGATACCGCGATCTTCAGGGTAGTAAAAACACGTGTCAGCGATACGCAATCCTGCAACGGCAGTCTGCACCGGCGGGATCATCTGACTGAATTCCACCTCACACACAGGCTGAGCGTGACTCAACCGGCCGACCCTCGCTGCCAGCAGGTCTTCGGGTAGAATTTGACGGTTGAGTTTTGCCAGATAACCCATGGATTCGTCGATAAAGGCTTGGTCTGAAGCGGCAAATTTCGGGTGGCTGGTTGGCATGTAGAACGGCACGTAAACGACAGTGTCTGCGACCGGTCGCAAATTGGAAAACTCCACAATTCCCGGAATTTCCATTTCCCCGTCACAAATGTTGATCCAAAAATGGGGCGATACGTTGCGCTTGAGTTTCAGCAACACGCAAACAACGCCGATGTTTTTGATCGCCGCATAACGGTTCAATGCCGCCGTGCCCAGGCCTGGCATCAAGCGTGGGATTAGTGGCGTCGGCACCGTGGAGAGCACCGCGTCAAATGCCTCTTCGCCGCTAGCGCTGCGAACGGCGCCCAACGCGCCTTCTTCGATCACGACCTCGGTTACGGGTTCACCCAGTCTAATCGTCCCTCCCGACTTCTCAATTGCGCTCACCAGGGCTTTAACCAAGGTGTCGGAGCCGCCTTCCAGGTAGCCTAACTCCTCCTGAAACAGTGATTTTCGTGAGGTTCCCAGCCGTTTGATCCGGGACCAGATCCAGGCTGCCGATACCTCGTCGGCGTACTCGAAAAATTTCAGCCTGAACAGTGGCTCCCAAAGTGTATCCCAGGCCCGTCGGCCACACGTTTTGATGAACCAGTCACGAGCCGAAATGCCATCCAGCGCCTGCCAGTTGCGCCGCTTTGTTGCCAAAAACATGGTGATGCCGAAGCGCATTTTTTCCAAAAAACTCAGATACGGGAACTTCAGCAGCCCGATGGGATCACCCCAGCGGTGATGCTCACCGTTAATGAAATAACCCATTGAGGTTTCGCGCCAACGCAGCAGATGACCAATCCCCAGGTCTTGGCAAAGCTGGAACGTTGGCGAATCGGCCCGGCAGATAAAATGATAAAAGCGTTCGATGGACAAACCGTCGAAGTCTAGGTGTGCAGCCATTCCTCCAGCTTCACTGCCGGCTTCGAATACGGTGACATTGTGGCCCTGCCTCAGCGCCTCATAGGCAGCAGCAAGACCCATCGCACCAGCGCCCAACACCGCTACTTTGGCCATTAAAAGGCCAACTCCAACTCACTGTAGCGGGGGTCATTAAACGTGGCATGCAAGGCATCGTCCAAAGAGGTCGCCTCTACGTCGAACTGGCCAGGCCAGTCAATTACATCAAATACGTCTGGGGTTACCAGAGCTTCCAGCTGTGCCACCGTAAACGGCGGATCACGATCTACCAAAGCGTAGATTTTCAACAGCACACGAAACAAACCATAAGGGATTTTGGTGATTTTTGCCTTGGCCCCGTTCGCTTTTTTCAGAGCCTTTATCAGATCAATATAATCAACCCGTTGAAGGCCGGAAATGTCGTAAATTTCACCGGCCGGTCGTCGCTCCATACAGCGCACAATAACCTGGCAGAAATCCTGAACGTACAACGGCTGACGAAGATACTTGCCGTTGCCCGGGATCGGAAACACCGGCACCTTAGACATAAACCGGGACAACCACCCCAGGTGCTTGCGATCGAACCAGCCAAACATGAGAGTTGGTCTGAGCACACAATGGGGTAGACGATCAGCCAACACGATCTGCTCCTGGCGAGTTTTGCTGCGAGTGTAGAAATCGTCGGCCAGCGAGTTCACTACCGAGGAGCTCAAATGAACCACGAACGGCTCGCTGCCTTGCTGAGCCGCCTCCAGCACCCTTTGAGTTGCCGTTATGTTGTTGGCTTCAAATGGACCGTAGTCCAAACCGCCGATCTGAGCATGAGCCTGCACCAGCATCTCGCAATCGATGAGGGCGTCCTGCCATGGCCCTGGTTCGGCCAGATCTGCCTCAATGGTGGTCACTTGGGGATGAATTCGGCGTAGCAGTTCCATGTTGGCACGATGTTTATCAATCACCGTGATGTTGTTCCAGCCCGCTGACTGAAGTAACACCAGGAGATTTTGGCCTACAAGGCCGGCCCCGCCGGTAATAACCACTTTTTGATTCGTGTCGGGCACTAGATGTTCAGTCGTCTAAATATGGCGTGGGGTATGGCACGGATAATCGCCATTATCCAGCGCCAGCGTCCAGGTGTGTAAAGCACGCGTCTGCCGGCTGCCAACGCGCGGTGAATATCTTTGCCTACGACCGCAGCGTCAGCCCACAATGGCCCTTGCGTATCGAGATGCTGGGTCATTCGGGTGCGGGTTTGGCCAGGCTTGACGACACAAACATGCACACCTTTGTCGGCCATCACCAAACCCAGACCTTCTGCAAAAAACCCCAGGGCAGACTTTGACGCGCCATAGATATAGTTGGGTTTGCGGGCCCGATCGCCCGCCACCGACGTCACGACGGCTATTTTCCCTCCACCAGCGGTGGCCATATTCTGAGCGGACAGCTGCAGCCAGCCTGCGGCGCTGACAAAGTTGGTATTCAACACCTGGTTGTGCCGACTAATGCTGCCCATCAATAGCTCTTGATCCGGCATCATCCCATAAGCCAACAGCAGGATGTCCAGCCCGCCCAAAGCAGCAATCCATTGGTCCAGATGCTGTTCGTCGACCTCGCCCAGGTCAGCACCGAAAACCACCACCGAACCAGCACCTCTCGCCGCCAGATCAGCAGCCATGCGCTCAAGCTGAGCTTTCTCTCTCGCAACCAGGCAAAGAGCGGCGCCTTCAGCGGCGTAACACCGAGCCACGGCAGCCGCGATGTCGGAACCCGCACCCAATATTAATACGCGCTCAGTCATGCCAGACCCGGCGCCAAAAGTCAGAACAAAACAATGGATCCACATATTGTTCGAAACGTTGGGCGAGAGGATACATGCTGCGAAAGCTCGCGGCACTGACCCGAGCATCCTTCGCGGGATAAATCCGTCCGCCGGCGTCCAAAACGACTCGGTCCAATGACTCCAGTAGATCCAGGGTGGCTTGGCCTCGATTACGGAAGTCCATAGCCAGGGTCAGACCCGACTGGGGAAAACTCAACAACCCTGGGGACGGTTGATCGCCGAATCGCTTGAGAACTGAGAGAAATGACGCTTGGCCGGAATGCGTCACTCGCTGCAGCACTTGCACCATCGCCTCCTCAGCCCTGCCATGGGGCACCACAAACTGATACTGATAGAACCCCTTGCGGCCATAGACCCGATTCCACTGATCGATGCCGTCCAGGGGATAGAAAAACGGTTGGTAGTGCTGCAACTGCTGGCGGCGACGGCGTTGTAGTTGATAATACGCGCGATTAAAAAGTCCTACCGTCCATCGGTTCAAAGAAAAGCCTGGTAAATCCAGTGGCACCGACGGCTTGCCAGCAAGGGATTTGACGGGAAAATCGCCATTGCTGCTGAAGCGCCCCCGAATGAATATGCCCCGCGGCTTACCGTTGTGTAAATTGACGCAGTCCAGCCACGCTACGGTATAGGGCCAAGCCTGCTCAGCATCTTCGGATATTTGGATAAACTCATCCAGACCACTGAATTCCTGCTGTTCGGATTCTACAAATGCAGACCCAATGGGACTTAACTGCAGTTCTACCCAGGTAATCAGTCCGGTCAAACCCAAACCGCCCACGGTGGCGGAAAACCGGGGATGACGGGGCTCCAGCGTGTGTCGCAGTCCGTCGCTGGTCAAGAGCTCAAGCGCCTTGACGTGAGCCCCGAAGGTGCCGGCAACGTGATGGTTTTTGCCGTGCACGTCATTTGCCACTGCGCCGCCTAGAGTCACATGCTGGCTGCCGGGGGTTACCGGCAAGAACCAACCGGCTGGAATGCAGGCCTTAAGCACTTCGGCAAGCGATACCCCGGCCTCCGCCCTCAACAGGCCAGATTCGCGATCAAAGCTGATGAAATGATCCATCAGGCCGAGCTTGATTAACCGGCCAGAGGGATTGAGGCAACTGTCACCGTAGGACCGGCCAAGACCAAACGCACACAAGGTTTCACCGGCCTTACCGGCGGCTTTCATCAACTGCCACGCTTCATCAGTATTTCGCGGACTCAACACGAGGTGAGGGTCAGCATTTAACCGCCCCCAGGACCTGACGGGATAAGCCTTCACAGCAAATGAGCCGCCAACACGGAAAACCCCAGTACCGCGCCGATCGTCATCGATACCGGGTCTTTTAGGGCAAATACCACCGGATCGTCATGCAGCACGCCCCTGACGGCCATTAGCCAAAGCCTGCATAGCCAAACGAAAACCGCCAGAGGAGCCAACCAAAGCCACTGCGGATTGGGGTAATTGCCCTGAACCAGAGCCTCGTTCTCGAGATAAAGAACAAAAATCACCAACGCAGCGGTGGACATGGATACACCAAGATTCTGCAAAAGACCCAGGTCCGCCGGCAGGTAGCCACGCCGCGCCCCAGATCCAACCCGCATCAGTTCGGCGACCCGCTTGACCGCCGACAGGGAAAAGAAAAAGAACATGGAAAATGTCAGTAGCCAGGTCGAATAACTCGCGTTGATCAAGGACGTGCCAATCGCTACCCGAACCGTAAACAGCCCGCCCAGGGCAACCAAATCCACCAGCGCCAACCGCTTAATCCAGACGGAATAGGTAAGCGTGCCTGCAAGATAAGCCAGTGCCAACAATCCCGCCTGAATACTAAGAACCGACATAACCAACAAACCGCTGGCGATACTGCCAGCGCAAACCGCCATCGCAGAAAATGGCCCGATCAGCCCAGCAGCCAGCGGTCGGTGTCGCTTGCTGGGATGGACCCGATCCGCTTGCAGATCCAGCAAATCGTTAAAAAGGTACCCGCCAGAAGCAATCAAGCCAAAAGCCAACACACCGAGGGATACTTGAGCCACATACCCTGCATCCATGAACAACCCAGACAGGAATAGCGGGATAAGAATCAGGGCATTTTTGATCCACTGATGCAGGCGCAGCGCTTTAGCCCAGGTGGCTAGTGTCGGTGGAGTGAAGTCAAATCGCTTTTCCAGGGGTGATCTGGAAGTCAGTTCGCGCAGAGCACCGTCTACCCGGGACGAGACGCTCACCGCGATGGCGCCTTTGGCCTTTCGCCAGACAGCGACATCTGCCGCGCTGTCGCCGGCATAAACAAAACCATCAGGATAACGTTCGGTAAGAAATCGGGCTTTGAGTTCACCTTTGAGATTGTTGTCAGGGGTGCTGCCCTGGTGCCAATCGAAGAGCTCAAGATGGTTCGCCACCTGAGAAACCAATTGGTGGTTCGATGCCGACACCAGGGCAATCTCCCGGCCGCGGGCCTTTTCAGACCGAAGGTATTCCACCAAGTCAGCATTGAAAGGCAGGTTTTCTGGGGCAAGGTCTGCACTCAGCAAGGCCAGATTTTTTTTTGCTGTCGCAACGCCAGCGCCAAGCCCTATCAACGCTCGAATAAAGCCCAGAGGATTGTGTGACAGACTGCAAAACATGCTCTCTACCAACAGATCGGTATTGACCAGCGTGCCATCCAGGTCCACGGCCAACGGCAGATCGACGGCATTAGCCGAGCTTTCCACCGAATCAGTTACCCGCGCTGCGTTTGGTAGCGATGAGTGACGTTGTGGTGGCAATTTTCCAGCGAGCCTCCTCACTCAGAGCCTGAAATATTGGCTCCTTCATCCACTCAGCAGGATTTTTGTCTAAAATGTCAGCCACCCGAAGCTGGTGAAAATCCGTCCTCAGCTCTTGCGGCAAACCATCGCGATAGGTTTGTAGCATCATCCATAGCGCCCATATGGGGTGCCCAGATGCCGGCACCCTATGCTGATCGACGTTTATCTGATCGCCAAAAAGACGCAGGAGGCCCATTCTCGTCATGCCAAAATAGTGGTGCGGATAGCCGTGTTCTCGCTGCAAGAAAGGCACGTTACAATACAGCCTTCCGCCTGGCTTCAGAACCCGTAGAATTTCTGCCGCACAGTCAAACGGTTGGTCTACATGCTCCAACACGTCCAACGACAAGACCGCATCGAAGCAGGCATCTCGGAACGGCAAGGTCTGATTGACAGCCAGAACGTCAACGTTAGGATACTCCACCACCTCGCATTGAATCAGGTTCGGGTACGTCACGTCTTTTTTGCCTGAACCACAGTCCAGAACCATTCCGCACTGGTCAATCATATTGGTCGCGATTTTGTCATACTTATGGGCAGAAACATTGGTGGTTGAGGTTATGCCGAAAGCGTTTCTTGCTGCGTCGGATATGAAGTTCAGTGGCCCCTCATTTGATCCAAAATCAACGCTGCACCGTACGCAACTCACTGTGGTGTCCGCATTGACCGTGAGCTCACTTTGGCAACAGGGGCTTCTGCAATTTTCTAACAACCAACGCGTCTTTTCCGGCAATTCTCGATCCGTGAGTGATTTCATCTTTTTAGCGCCTGATGACAGAATTTAGACCCGCAGCATGATTTACGCCCGAGCAGCGATTGACGGAAACATCCTCTGCACCATGCCATTGTACTTGGGGTTCGCGCCGATCAACAGACAACATCTGGTATGACAAAAATTGGTAAAACTCAGCGCCAGTTCAAACTTATCCTAGGGCCAACACGAGGCGCTCCCAGCTTATCCCTATTTCGCAACGGTTATTGACCCTGAGAGTGGACTACCAATCGTTGGACAACGCGATGATTGGAGCAATGCGCAGCCCCTGCACGATTGCTCCAGGCGCACGGGACGGGCTCACTCTAATTTCATTTCCCGCAATTCGACCCGGCAGGACGATGCTATGTGTCGATTGGTGTTTTTTATAATGCACAAAAACGGACGCGCCTTGACTAAACTTCATGGATTGATCAGGGGTTTGACTCAATGGCAGTTGAACCTGCATACGCGACCCTTGCGCAGATCTAATATCAACCTGAAGGCAAATGTTTCCGCCAGACCACTCTTTTGGCACCGAAATTCTAATGAGCTCATTTCCTGTTGTCGTAACAAGAGTGGCTTCATCCTTAACGAACTTTCCTGCGGTCTTAACTAACCGTGCGTCGGCGCCTAGCAGATCGACACCCGAAGACCATGCACAATCCTTGGACGCCTGTGACGATTTTTCAAGTAACCAATGGCCCAAGTGACTGCGCCAACCCAGGAGTTTATCGCTACTAATTCGTCCGAGAAGGTATCGTTCGACACTCTCAATAATAACCTGACTGTCTGGTTGAAGAATGAGCGATTCCAATTCTCGGTAGTGAACGTAATTCGCCTCGGGAAACACAACCTGTGTTGCAGCCTTCGTCTTACCATAAAACGAATCATGAACGATCGTTAGCTTTGGATATTTGCGCGTTTTTCCATTGACGGCAACCCGATGGCGGGTTGCCTTTTCCCTTTCATCCGACAAGATCATTGTATTCAGATCTGTTTTCGCTTCGACCTTACCTACTGGCGGAGTGACCGTCACGCTGGGCCCGTTTGAGAGCAACTTGGAATTGCCTAGCTGAGCAATTGCGCGAACGCCACCCAGACCGGTCCAGTGGGTATCTGTCCGGAAGTAAGTTGGAGCAAGCTCCGTCGGGTTTTTCAGTACATCATAATGATCGACAATTCGCGGAGAGGCGACCTGCTGTATCCGGCTGCGAAACGTTTTCTCGAAATCCAAGTAACATCTTGCCCGAATGGAAGCTCGGCCGGTCAATTTGTCGTGCATGACGGAGGCTTTATTTGGAGCGATGGCGAAAACAAGTGGTGCAGAAGCCGCGTCCGCAAGCTCCACCATCGTAACCAGACGATCCAGGCCGTAAAGATTTGATTTGAGCTTGCCGCAATCCCAAGCAGCAATTGCCGGGCGGTAAAACAGCCACCCTGACGCACCCGACACTACTCGTTTCTCATCAACGAACCCCAGATAGGTGCGCAACCATTGATTGCGAGTAGATATAGCAAAGCGTTTGGCGGCTGATCGCTCCAAAACCGCACTGACAAGTTGCTCGCGTCCCTCGGGATTTGGCGCCAAAGTTTCGAAAATGGTCGGGAACAGCGTCTGATCGCGGTTTTCGAATGCGTCAATCGGCCCCATGATGAGAAAGGTCAGCAGCGGCGCAATCAGCACAGCAGAAAACACTGCGACCTGAACAATTCTTAGAAAATTAGTCATCGTCAGCTCTAAAAACGAAAATATAGGAAAGGGCTAAAATCTTGCGCGAGGGCAAAGACCGCAGAGGCAGTCATCGCGACTGCCACGTAACCCAATTTAGTCCATTCAGCACTAACACCCGTCGACCGACATATCATTTCGCCCACAGAATGCTTGCGTCTCATGAAGAAGGTCGAAGACCCGATCACAAGAGCTAACGTGGACAATGGCGTCAACACATCCCTTACCTCCGTTGGCAGTTGCCATGCGCCGCTATCCATAACCCCAACCATCGCGTTTACGTGATACCAAGCATCGGTGATCGAATCTGACCTAAATAGGACCCAGCCTACAATCACCGCAGGCAAAAGGTACACGTAACGCATTGCCAGTGATCGAACGTTTCCGGCCCTACCCGAAAAGGCCAGGCGTTCCAAAATCAGAAACGTCCCGTGGTAAAGACCCCAGGCAATAAAGCTCCATGCTGCGCCATGCCAGAATCCTGTAGCGAGAAAGACCAGGAGCAAATTTCGATAAATCGCTGGAGACGAAACTCGGCTTCCGCCCAACGGAATATACAGATAGTCCCGAAACCAGGACGATAAAGACACATGCCAACGGCGCCAGAATTCTGTGATCGTAGAACTGGAATAGGGGTGTCTGAAATTCTCGGGAATTCTCACCCCGCAGATTCGGCCTATACCTATTGCCATATCCGAGTAACCAGAAAAATCAAAATAGATCTGCAGCGTATAAGCAATTGCACCTAGCCAAGCTACTCCGGCCAGAAGGTCACCATTAGCTTGCGCGAAACAGACGTCTGCTACTGCGCCAGCTGTATCAGCAATAATGACCTTTTTTGCCAATCCATGAGCAAAGCGAACGCATCCAGATGACACGAGTTCAAGATCTCGTTTAGGTGACTCAAAGTCTGCCGCGACGTCAGCATAACGAACGATTGGGCCGGCAATGAGCTGAGGAAAGAACGTCAGGTAAGCGCCGAATCGAATAACACTTCGTTCAGGAAGTGCGCTCTTTCGCCAAACGTCAATCAGGTATGAGATACCCTGAAAGGTAAAAAAGGAAATGCCTATGGGAAGAAGAATATGCGAGAACACCACAGACGCGCTGGTGCCCAGAACCTCATCCACCACGCCGGCTATGAAATAAGTATATTTGAAGTAAACCAGAACACCGAGATTGATCGTAATACCCAGCACTAACCAGCGCCGCTCCCGGTAACGATTGATAAATCGAGCCCACCCCCAGTTAAACAGAAAAGACGATATCAGCAGCAAGACCAGCCACCCTGACGCCCAGTAATAAAACACGAGACTAGAACTCAGAATAATGGCATTGCGCAGCAAACCAGAAGTGAGCGTCACACCAAGCAGAGCCAACGGCAGAAAGGCAAACAGAAACACGGGTTCCGAGAAGACCAAAGCAGTTCCCTTCGAGAAATTAGTAAATGCTGATGACCTCCTCCCGAATTGCTCACTCTGCAAAATAATCTGCGTTGTGTTGCAAACTATCGGGAAAGAAGATCAACCACTTGGCAAGGCGGCCCAACAACCATCGAAAGCACGATTATAACGCTTTGACGCGTTTCTCTGCTGAGCCGACAATCGGCTGCACGCCTGAACTGGCGACGTACATATCCGCACAGGCATCTTCTATGAGAATGCCAATAGTTTTCTGGTCAATTGAGAGCTACAGTGCATTTGACTACTGAGCTGGAGCCAATGGTTTACTGGTGTATATCGCTCTGGCTCAAGGCCGGCTTGCCAATATTTTCTGCCCAGATTCGTAAACTTCGTTGATTCCCTGTTCAAGGGAAATTTCTGGTAGCCAGCCCGTGACGCAGGTCAGTTTCGAGGCATCCAGCGATATCTCACTGACATCGAAGTCTCTGGCCGAAAGAAACTCCACGGCAGCGGTCTTGCCGGTCGCAGCGGACACCCGACTTACAATCTCGTTTAAGCTGCGGGACTCTCCAGTTCCAACATTGTAGACGCCGCTCTGAATTGTGCTGCTGCTGATCACCCTGTCAAACGCGGCACAGACATCGTAGACGTGAATATAGTCCCGCCGAATTTCTCCATCACCCCACAACCTGATGGGTTCTCCTGCTTGAATGTTTCTCAGAAACGTGGCGATGGCACCAATAGGCGTTCCGCGAAGCTGATACGACCCATAGGGATTAGCCAATCGCAACGAGACAGCCGGCATTCCCGACGATTGAGCGATCACATCCAAATACCGTTCTACGCATAGTTTATTGATACCGTAGGCGGATACTGGACTTGGCGCCCGGCTTTCGATCACTTTGCGTCCAGCGTTACCATAAACTGCACCGCCACTGGAACAGAAGATAATTTTTCCAATACCGCGCTGAACGGCTTCACGAAACAGGCAAACTGAGGAAATGATGTTGTCTTCAATGTCCTTCTCGATATCTGACATCGACGTTGCGGGCGTAGTTGTCCAAGCAAGGTGGACCAGAACATCAGCGACTGGCAAGGATTGCTGAGTATCCGTCAACCAGACATCCGCTGCCTTAAATAATTCGGGATTGAGATTCTGCAGCCTCGCGACCCGGCGCTCCGCGTCGGCGATGGTGACAACGTGTCCCCGAGCCAGAAAATAATCTGCCAACTCAGAACCAATGAAGCCGGCACCACCATAAAGAACGATTTTCACCGCTAATGCACTACTGACGTTGACAGCTGGAACTGAAGCAACACGGCGTCCCCGTACTCAATCACCGCGCTGCAATAATTAGGTCGGCCGACCATAGAAAACCTGTTTTTGACCTGATTAACCAACTCTGAATTGGTGGACTCATGCTGAGCAACCAGCAAATAACCGTCTTTGTTTAGAATCCTCGCACACTCCTCAATGATTTTGTTGGACTGCGTGTCCGCACTCAGATTTTCGGCATCCAAGACAATCAATTCCAGACTGGCACTTTTATGGTTGACCTGCCCCTTTTCATCGATTTCCAGGGCCAATTCCGCTAGAGATAGCTGGCGCCCTTGGAAGTTTTTTTGCCAAAACTCGAGAAGACAATCATGCGGGCCCACCCACAAGGCAGGCAATCTACGATACGTCAGAGTCGATTCCGCCAACCACCGCAAAAGCTGGCGGTGGTGTCCTGCCGACCCACATTGCGGACATTCACCGTGCCCATCAAATTCTTCCCCAGACCATTCGCAAACCGGACAAAAGCGCGTACATCCCGCTGCAATTGAATCCAGCAACGGGAGCTGTTCCAGTGTTGGTGGATGCACCGACTTGATGCTCTCTTCGATGCGTGCAAATAGCGTTGGTCGGGTCTTGTTGTAAAGGGAAATAATTCCAGGCATCTCTCCCAGCTTCCAACCACAGCTCTCTACATAATAACTGTACTCTACATCAGTCATTGCGTGAGGTACCGCTTCGGAAAAACCACCAATATCTTCAAACATTGTTCGCCTTATGCCAAACAAGCCGCCCTGAACATGGCAAAACTCCCGGTCGGGATTATCGGTGGCGAATGACGGATTGCGAAACTTTGAGAACAATTCCAATTTCGTGTAGCCCTCGCCAGTAAGGTATGTCGGGCTGTAGCAGCAGGTTCCTGCCAAGCCCACCTCTGGGTGCTCATCGAAGTAGTCGGTAAATTGACGTTCCCAGCCATGTTGCAAGGCCATCCCTTCTTTACCGCAGACATAGATCGCATAGTCACCACGCCCGTTGGCCATCGCACGATTTGTCCCAGGCCCCACCATTGCGTTGCGGTCATTGTGAATCACCGTGACATTTTTTCTCTCCGCATGCAGGTCGTCCAGAAACGCCGGCACAGGAGCTTGGCTTTGGTTATCACAGATAATCAGATGATACTCAGAAGTTGTGTGCTCGATGATTCGAGCAATTACCTCCTTCAACTCTGGGATGTTGTTCCAACTGACGATAATGATGTCGAGTGCGCTTCGCCGCCACATCCTTTCCAGACGCCGACACAATGTACCCGCGTTGGTTCCTGCTTCAATGACGGATCTGGCCCTCTCAACGATTCGTTGGCGGGTGTATGAGGATGCGGACATACACCGCAAAATTGCGTCGCACAGTGCCGAAGGATCTTCAGGTCCACACACATATCCGGTCAACCCTTCGGTTACAATGTCGGGAATGCTCGATACGTTGGTGGTGATCACAGGCGTCCCCACAGCCATGGATTCCATCACAATGGTTGGAATCCCATCCATGTCGCCATCGGCGGCGCGGACGCTGGGACATAAGAACGCGTCATGCTCGCGCAGGGTCGAAATAAGTGAGGCTCGACCGTCAATTCCCCCAGGAAAAGCGACGTTGGATAGCCCGAATTCAGCTGCCATCGACTTAAGCTCGTCCTCCTGAGGACCGTAGCCATACAAATTGACTTCAATGTTTTTAAGTCGCGGGTCGCGCATTGCCTCAAGTAGGTAGTGAAGGCCTTTCTTCTCGGTAAACCGATGGATTGCGCAAAATCGTCTCACCTCACGCGGCTGAAGTGCGTCAAAACCATAGCGTTCTGATTCTATTCCCTGTGGGTGAATGATGATTTTTCTGCAATCAACATTACGCTCGGTCAAATAGTTGAAGTGAAATTTGCCTGGCACCAAGACTCGCAAACATAAATCGGAATCAACGATTTCCGCGATGCGGTTATTCTTGTCGTTCTCGTATCGAAAGATGTCCTGAGCGTGGCAGATGAACGTAAATGGCAATCCTATGGACTCACAAGCGGGCCACACCATAGACGTTACGGTGGGGAAAACGAAATGCGAATGCACTATCTGCCGATCTGTTTCTCGCAGCTTTGCAGCTAACTCGCTCGCATCAGCGACGTTCACCCACCTAACTTCAAAATCTGGCCGAAAATCTGGGTACGGCGACTGACGACAGAAAACACACACATCGTGCCCAGCGCGAACCAGCTCTCTGAGTTCATTTAATACAAAGGTCTCAGAAGGCACTGGAAAGTGCCAAAGAAAATAGGCAATGCGCAACGGCCCAACAATCGCGTCGAAACGCTCAGCAGCGGGTAGTATCTGCACGCTACTTTTTGCCTCCAAGTCAGGAATAATTTTCCCGTAGGCGGCTTTGAGCTCCTGCTGATACACCTCAAAGGAAAAACGAGATTCAACGTCACGTCGGCCCGCCGTACCCATTGCGGCAATCAGATTGCAGTCGCCTGCCAGCGTTTTCAGAATTGGAGCGATGGCCTGATAATCCTTCCAGGGAACCGAGAAGCCGGTTTTTCCGTCTTGGATCAATGTGGGTGGAGTACCGTAGTCATAGACAATTGCAGGACGTCGAGCAGCCAGTCCCTCCACCACTGTTCGTCCAAATGACTCAGCGAAATGGGATATGGACAGCACGATATTCACTGCCTGTATCGCGTCCAGGGATTTTTCAAAATAACCCAGATAACTCAGGTTGCTGGGGGCGGTGGTCAGCAGTTCGAGCAAAAGTGGCGTTTCTGGGCCGATGACGCTGAAGCTCATGTTCGGTATTTCAGGCTCGCACAGCTTGGCCAGAGCGAAAAAGTCTCGGAGTCCCTTTTTTTCGATGTTACTGCTGATCAGCCCAACTCTTATCATTCCCGCAGACAAAGTGTTCTCAACATCGAACCTGTCTGTATCCACCACATTGTTGACGACAAAAGTCTTATCAGCATCAAACGACCGTGCCGTTGTCTGTGAATTCGCAATCACCCAATCCGCATTAGAATGCACCCGCTGGATGATTTCCTTCGCTTCGAGCCCGATCAAATCGCGCAAGGCAACGTCGTGCTGAATGATTTCTCTGATATGGACTACTGCGGGTATGTCTTGCTCGCGCGCCGCCAGCAACGGCTCCCGAAGCATGATTGTATTGACGTGCACGGCTGTGGGCTTAAGAAGGTCAATCAAGGCGGCAAAGCCTTCTTGAATCTCTACCTCGACTGGCTTGCCCTGACGCCACCAGTCGTAAGGCATTGTTGTTATCGTCACGCAGGCATCCGACAGGAGCTTTATATAGGCTTGCTGATCCTGAGGTAACACTGCGTGGACGGAAAAACCCACCTCGTTGAGCCCCGCACACATATCGGCGAAACTCCGCTCACCACCAAATATTTTTTTCCCAGCGACGTGAGCGACCACCAAGATGGCGTGTTTTTCTGAGTCTTTTGCCTGCAATTCATAGTGGATAGCGTCTATTTCACCCAGCTTGAGCCGCCGACGCCCATCAGGCGGATACGCCTCCAGGGGCCTGGACTGACTGGTGCATTGCTTGACCCAATGGGTCAACGGATCCTCGGCGTGGCCTGCCAGATCCCGAGCTATATAGGTATTGGCATCAAAACGAGGCCCGGGATCTTTGCCCATTCGACATCCGAACGCCAGGTAGTGAAGCAGCGGATCTCCGCTAATTGGGCTCAGATACTGATCACGGTAAAACCCAGGGTCAAACAGCGAGTTCGGGGCCCGGTCCTCGCGCCAGCCGTGAGTGAGGTAATGCAGCAATGGGTTTAATTGGGAATCGCGCACATCTCGATATCGACCAAGATAATATTCAGCATCGAAAAGCGGATGAGGACAATACCGCCAATAATTTGAATCGCTGACATAAACCTTGAGCGCATTTGCGGCCGACATGGTTTTCAGATTGGATTGTTGGCGAAACCAGTTAGGGTCGAACAGCGGATGAGGGGTCTGAACGGCACTCTTATTGGATAAAAAATGCTCCAGGCTCACACCGGATGAAATCGGTTTTCCAATCTGCTGTGCATAGTGAGAAGGATTGAAAAATGGATGAGGACACAAACCTGCCTTCGCGCCATGCTCGAGGTAGTGAATCCATGGGTTAATCCTGCTCTGGCCCACCCGCTGGGCCTGGCGAAGATAGTATTTTGCATCAAACAGGCAGTGACATGTCCAGGTACTGTCTACATCTTCCCCAGCCAGCATTTCAAATGCCTCGAGGCCGCTTGCTTGCTTCGTTGACGCTTTCGTTCGCTCAATATCGACCAATGCTGAAGGGGATACAGCGCCATCGGTTTTGACGAAGTAAGCCAATGGATCTGACGCTTCATCAACCGGCATATCAACAAACCGGGGATCGAACAGGGGGTGAGGTCTAAAACCCAACCTCCAACCAGCTTTAGCAAAATGAAGCAGAGGGTTGGTGAGCGACTCCAATCCAGCTTGGGCGGTGTAGTACGACGGGTCAAACACGCGACATGGCGCAGGAAAATCTCGCCAACCGCCGCAAAGAAAGTGGATCAGCGGGTTGTCCTCTAGCGCACCAGGAACCTTTTCCAGGTAAAGCGCAACATCAAAAAGAGGATGTGGATTGCGCCCCTCAAAAGCCCCGAAAACATCAAAATGAATTAACCCATTGGTCTCGCTGCTCTTAACGTCCGGATTTGAATCCAGGTAATATCGAGTATCAAATAGCGGGTGAGGGTTTCGGCCTTCGTTCGCTCCAAACTGCAAAAAATGGATAAGAGGGTTCACACCCGCCGTCGCGATATCCGGATTACTGTCAAGATAATAACCATGATCAAACAGCGGGTGTGGATCAGGCGATTCAGCCGGCTCGCAGCGAAGATATTGCTGCAACACTGATAACTGACTCTCGGCTTGCAATTGCTGCCTCAGAAAAGCTGAGTGAATAAGCGGGTGGGGATCAATCAGCTTTTCTGCGCCGCGGAGAATGTAGTGGGACAAGAAACTGCCCTGATATCGCTTGGTACCATTGCCAAGCTGACCGGTGTAATAACTTTCCGAAAACAGCGGATGAGGGTCCGCCTGGACCGTGCCGCTGGCCGATGCGCCAAGATAGTGGTCGAGGGCTACATCAGGTGGAATATCCAGCTGGCGAGCATAGTGAGCCGCATCAAACAGGCCAGACTCGAGCACCAGTTCTTTTTCGCGCTCCAAGCCAGGGTAGCGAAGATCAGAAACCACCCCTTGGACCAATCTCTCGGCAAGGGATAGAGGCCGATGACGTTGAGGCACCGAGAAGCTATTGTCCGGACGGGGCACAAGATGGGTATTTGACGATACGGCCGGGTGCTGTTTAGCCAGCAACCGTTCCATCTCGCGCTCCTTGTTCTGGAGCTGCGAGGTTAACGCCAACATCTGCTGATCAACATACTTCCTGCCCGCCAGCTGACCGCCAAACTCCGTTTGAAGTCCGGACAGCTGTCGCTGTAGGTCTTGATTGCTTGTTTTCAAAGCCGCTATCTTCGCCGCCTGCCGGTCACTGTCAGCTCTGAATGCCTGATAGCGCTCCTGTTGTTGCTCGAGCGCAGCCTCCATCTCACCCTGGTGTTGTTCAAGCGCTTTTTCTGATGCAGTCTGGTGATGTTTGTTTGCAGTCTCCAGCGCAACCCGATGATGTTTCGCCGTATGTTCCAGTTCGGTTTTAAGTTGAGCTATATCGTTTTCCAGCTGTGACTCTGTACTCTCGCATCGCTCAATCCACTGGTCCCGCTCAGCCATCAAGCGCTCTTGCTCCAGTTGTATGGTGTCAACCCGGGCAGCAAATTCAGCACGCTGGGTTTCTGCTGTCTCATATTGCTGCTTAAGAGCTGAAACGTTTTGCTCGCTTTCAGCATGAGCCTGTTGCAACACCTTCTGCTGTTCGCTTGTCTGCTGTAACTTCTCAACAGCCACCGCCAGCTGGGTTGCAGCATGTTCGGCTTTTGACTGCAGGTCTTTCTCTCGATCGGAAAATGATTGCTGCTGCTGCGTTAGCTGTTGCCGCACCTCTTCAAGCTGATGCTCCAGATGGGTGACTCGTTGTCGGCTCTCCGTCGCTCCCGATTCCAACTGCTCGGTCAACGCCTCGCGCTTTTCACGCTCAGCTCGGATTTTTGTCGACTGGTGAGCAAGCCCCGAGACGTAAAGCTCATCAGACTCGGCTAGCGAGGCTCGAATTTGGTCAAGACTGTCCAAGGCCCGGCTGTCGTTAGGGTCCACCGCCAACAACCGAAGGCTGGCAAATGCCTGCGCAACCAGTTCTGGCAAATGACCGGTGTCACCGGAGTCATGATGACGCAACCCTGGCCGCAGAAAGCGTTCAATTTCTTGGCTTGCATGAACCAAATTGACGGGCCATTTCAGCTCCAGCGATTCGCCGAGCTGTGACATGGTTGAGCGCCAGTCTTTGAGCACTTCGCCATACTCTACGATGAATCTTGAGACCGACCGACTCGCTAACTCCGCTGCCAGCACGTGGCGCAACCAGATCATTACCCCCGCCCCCGTAGGAATGTTGTCTCGCCTCAATAGAGATGCCGCAACCTCGGAGGGGTGGCGAAGGGGGATCACCACCTTGGGCTGAGCGCCAAACTCGACCAACTCCTCTTGCCAGACGTCCAGCATCAGACAGATTCGCGGATCCTTCATCAGAAACAACGGCGTATCCTGGAAATTTCGCTTTAAGAAAGACTTGATTCGTCGCCTTGTGTCTTCTGAACCGCTGCTGTGAGACCAATGCTGGGGAAAAGGCTCCAAACTGTCCCACGCCAAGCCGACACTGTTCATGGCTTTGGTATTGATCGAGACGCACTCAACCGGCTCCCAGAAGCCGGTTTCATTGTTGTTCTCTACAGGCGGCAGCAACTCTGCCGGAAGCTGAAAGCCCAGAATATTCAGAACCCGGGTCAGAGGGGAGGTGCCGCTGCGATGACAGCCGGCCACGATAATACCTTCAGAAAACTTTTGGGGCATGGAGAGGGCGGAAAAACCGCTAGTTTACAGCAATTTGGACGCTTCTAGTACGCCGTGTAACCACTCCCAAAAATGGCGTCCCGGCTCATTGCAGACCGTCAAAACCCGGCCATTTTCGCTACACCGAACACGTTTTTCTCAGCAACAATAAAGTAGATTGAATCTCGATTTGGTTTGACCCACACTATGGCAAATTTCTCGATGCGGTCAGCGCCAACCAGCAGGACGAGGCTTACCCAGTGACCAACGCCCATGAACCCACCTTTTTTGTTGCAGGAACGCAAAAGGCGGGGACCACCTTCCTTTGCCATCAGTTGGCAATACATCCGGAAATTTTCTTTTCCAGCCCCAAAGAACTCTTGTTTTTTCAGAAACAGGACTTGGCCCAGCACGACTACGCTGAATATGTTGAACAGCACTTTTCTGGCTGTGGTGACTTTATCCAGCGGGGGGAGGGTTCGACGGTCTATTTCCAATCTGAAAGAGCACTGTCAAACATGGAACTGCTGGTACGCAATGATTACAAGCTGATCGTGAGCTTACGCCACCCTGTTGAAAAGGCGCTCTCCTTTTATATGCACAACTTTGTTCGCGGAAGGCTCACCGGAAACGAAGACATTGATCAGATCGTCAGCCAACGTCAACTCTGCCACATACGCCAAAGCCAATACGCAGACTCCTTTGAGCGGTGGCTAACAGCTATAGGCAGCGCCAGGCTCTTGGTAACCACGTTGGAGGACCTGAAATCATCACCAGCAGAAACTGTCTCGACAGTTTGCGATTTCCTCCAAGTTGGACCAACCTCGACAATCCAACTGCAAAACCGAAACAGAGGCGTGCCCTATTCACTGGATGGTCAATCGGTCGTTCCGCAAAAAACACTGAAGCTGGCAGACCATC
>JBGCET010000031.1:0-76489 GCA_045106555.1 Lysobacterales bacterium
AAAACCAGCGTGAGGACACAACGGTGTGGACATCACCGTATCTGCGCCCGGCGGTGACTCGACCACCTGGTCTTGATGAAAGGCATGGGCAATCAGCGCCGACTGTCCGTCAGACTGACCTGCCACCGAGTAACGTTGCAAGCCCACACACCAGCCGCTGGACGAACGACCCACATCACCGCCCAACGCCTGGGCAATGGCCTGATGGCCAAAACAAATGCCCACCAGAGGAACACGTTGATCAACGACGTTTCCAATCCATTCGCACAACGCATCAAACCAGGGCAAGCCGTCTTTCACGCCGTGGGCAGAACCCATGACCACAAAGCCATCGTAAGCCGTTGGCTCGGGCAACGCCTCACCGTTCACAATGCTGAAGGTGTCGAACTGATTTCCCGTGAAGTGCTCACTCAGCAACGTTTTTAGCATGCTGGGGTAATCGCCGAACGTTTCTCGCAGCGGTTCGCGAACCAGACCAGGTTCTATGATCCCAAACCGCGGCTGACGCGCCTCACTCATCATAGGGGATCACCGCCGGCGAGAGAAAACTGTTGGTGCTACTGCGCATGTCTTAAGCAAACACAACCGTTTTATCATCGTTCAGCATTACGCGATGCTCAGCCTGATAGCGCACTGCCCGAGACAAAACCCGGGTTTCTATCTCGCGGCCCATCGCCACCAGCTGAGCAGGCGTCTGGGCGTGATTCACCCGGGTCACGTCCTGTTCAATAATCGGCCCTTCATCGAGCTCTGGCGTGGCGTAGTGAGCCGTCGCGCCAATAAGTTTCACCCCTCGCGCATGGGCCTGGTGGTACGGTCTCGCCCCTTTGAACCCGGGAAGAAACGAATGATGGATGTTTATCAAACGCCCCTTCAGCGAATCGCATACTTCAGCTGAAATGATTTGCATGTAGCGCGCCAGCACCACGAAGTCGATACGTTCCTCATCAAGGATATCCAGCAACCGAGCTTCCTGTTGACGCTTATTGGATTTGTCTACAGGCAAATGAACAAAAGGAATATCGTGGGACGCCACCAGCTGATAGGCATCTCGATGGTTCGACACCACAACAGGAATGGTGACGTTGAGTTCGCCCATGTCGATACGGTAAAGCAAATCTCTTAGGCAATGGTCGAAGCGCGACACCATCACCAGCATGCGCGCAGGGTCAGCGAAGTCGTGAAATCCCCACTCCATCGCATGCCGTTTGCCAATATCCATAAATTCACGATCCAGCGATTGACGATCCACTGCATCGGACGCGATCTCAAAGTGCAGCCGCATACAAAAACGACCGGTTTTCTGATCACTGAACTGGGCGCTGTCGATTATATTGCCGCCCTTATCCGCAATAAACGTTGTCACGTCGCGTACAATGCCCATCTGGTCTGGACAGATTAAATTGAGAATAAACGCCGCCCCGTCGGTCGATTGTTCTTGAACCTGTTGCGACTCGCCCTGCACGCCCATGTTTTACTCCACACTGTTGATTACGTGACCGATGCGTTCAAAGGCACGCTCCCAGTCATCAATATTAGAATTGAGAAACGGAGAGAACTGCAGTGTATCCATACCGTTTCGAATCACCAGATCTTCTTCCCAGAAACAGCGCTTGTGGACTTCAAGCCCCCGCTCGCCGGCAGCGCCATCGCGAGGTGCAAGTTCTATCGCCCCCATTAAGCCATAGTTACGTACATCAATGACTCGGTTGTGGTCGGCCAGGCCATGCAAAAGCTCTTCAAAGGGTTGCGTAAGCGCCGCTGCCTGAGCAAAAACCCCCTCCGTCTCATAGACCTCTAGCGTTGCCAGACCAGCGGCGGCGGCGACCGGATGACCTGAATAGGTATATCCGTGAAAAAATTCCACCATCGCCTCTGGCCCCTGCATGAAGGCCTGGTAAATATCTTCCCGCACCAACACAGCGCCCATGGGAATCACCCCATTGGTGAGCCCCTTGGCAGTGGTGATAATGTCTGGAATCACCTCAAATTGCTGAGCAGCAAATGGCGCCCCTACCCTACCGAAAGCGGTAATCACCTCATCGAAGATCAGCAAAATACCGTGCTGGTCGCAGATTTCACGTAGACGTTTCAGATACCCTAGAGGCGGCGGAATGATGCCGGTTGAGCCCGCCACGGGTTCAACAATGACAGCAGCGATATTGCTGCCACCATGCTGGGTTGCCAAGGCCTGCAGATCCTCAGCCAGATGGCCTCCCCACTCGGGTTGCCCTTTAGAAAATGCGCTGTGCTGAAGATCGAGAGTCGCACGCAAATGGTCAACATCAGGAATCAGATTAGCGCTGAAAACGCGGCGATTGGCGACAATGCCCCCAACCGACATACCGCCAAAATTGACCCCGTGATAGCCCCGTTCGCGGCCGATCAGTCGGGTGCGCTGCTTATCGCCCCTGGCCTGGTGATAACCCAGTGCAATTTTCAGTGCGGTGTCCACCGACTCCGACCCTGAATTTGTGAAGAAACATCGGGAAAACCCGTCCGGGGCCATCTGGATCACCCGCTCTGCCAGTTCAGCAGCCTTTGGGTTGGCCACCTGAAAGCTCATCGCGTGATCTAACTCGGTCAGCTGTTGTTGTACTGCGCTGACGATTTTCGGATGGCAATGACCGAGGCCTGCAGTCCACAGCCCCGAAAAAAGGTCGTATACCGTTCTTCCATCATCGGTGGTGTAGTGATGACCCGCGGCAGCAGCAATAACGCGTGGCTTGCGTTTAAAATCCCGGTTAGCGGTAAAGGGCATCCAGAACGCATCTAGCTGATCAGCAAATTGAGCCACGCTTCACTCCGACGAAAAAGGTCGAGGGCACGTTATAAACGCCCCAGAAGCGAATAGTCCCGCTGGGTGGGTTATCCCGTCAAGGTAAATCCGGAGTTAATTTGTCCACCACATCGCCACACTTTGCGCTAGCAACCTATAGCCCTCGGCGAGCCAGCATGTTGCGCAGGCGCCGCATCAGTTTGCGCGCCCAGAGGTATTCGCTGCCCAAGACTGACAGCCCCAATGCCAGCAAGAGGGCACCAGGCCCAGGAAGGACCAGCATGACCAGACCAGCCAGGCAGAAAACGAAGCCTGCAGCAGTAACCAGCGGTCTTTCGGGCCAAATATTGGTGAGATTGATCATGTTTTTCCGATGAAATGGCGTGTGGCAAAGTACACTGCAGGATTGGTGCCACCGATGTTGTTGCGGGCCCTGGCAACAGCACGGTAGAAAATAGGCGATCTGTTCACCCCAAAGGAGTGCCCTCAAGATGTGGCCTCAAACCACCCAATCAATTGCTGGCGTCTTGCTCTTTGGGCTGATGACGGCATGCGCAAACACGCGCCCCCCCACAGAATCCATGGACCCTATTGTTGCTCAGGCCAGGGACACGTCGCTCTATGCCAACAGCGTAGATTGGACAGTCGTCAGCGCTCGATACCAAGAACTCACTAAGGGAAAAACGTCTCCTGTCGACCTACGCCCAGGGCTTGAGTTCCTGATTAATGCTCTGGGAGATCGACACGGCGCATTCAGATCCGCAGAAGATTTTTCGATTGTTGCAGCCTATTCCGGGCCGCCGAATGAAAACGACCACAGAGACGCAGATTTCGTGGATCGGGTCATCAACGATATTTCGGCACAGTTTTCCTACCGGCAAGTGGGTTCAGCCTTGGGATACCTGCGAGTGGTTGGCATAGGCCCTGGCCGTAGCGTGAAAGAAAACGCTGACCAGATCCGAGCCGGCCTTCTGGCGTTGGCCAACCGTGGCATCAAGAAGTGGATAGTGGATTTACGATTTAACGGTGGCGGAAACATGAACCCGATGATTGCTGGCCTTGCCCCGTTGATTGGCGATGGCCCTATCGGTGGATTGCAAAATGCTCAAGGTGAACGCGTCAGGCACTACACCATTCGGGACGGACAATTTTTCGATAGCGGAAATTTGGTCAGTGAAATGCCAAACCAACCTCTAATTGATGAGAGCCAGAAAGTCGCCGTACTAGTAAGCCGGTACACCATAAGTTCCGGGGAACTGGTAGCCGTCGCGTTCAAGGGCCGAGAGAACACGCTGTTCATCGGCGAACCCAGCGCCGGATACACCACCGCCACCGGATACGACCAGGTTCGCGATGACCTATTTATGATGATTTCTCAGAGCGTATTTGTTGATCGGAACGGCACGCCATACGAGCACCGTGTGGGGATCGATATCCCCATGATATTTGAACCAACCGATTCACTTGACGACGACAAACAAATCTCTGAAGCCGTTCGGTGGCTGTCAAACTGAAGCACTGTGACGGACTTTGTAGGCCGCAGCCTAACCTTGACGAACGCCTTAGGTGCCTACCTCAAAGCGCTGAAACGCCACATGGATTTCCTGGTTATCCCTCGCTACAGCCACGCTCTCATCAAAAGCAGGACGAAAACGAGACTCCTGAAAATACGTCATCGCCGATTGGCGAACCGGGAGCGGCGGGGAGATGTCGTCCAACAGCAGCGTCGCGGTCTCGGCCATGACAAAAGCCCTGGAGAGTATGAATGAGACTAAGGCACGGATGATGGTGGGGGTTTACTACGCCAGCTGACGTAGGCTGAGGGCACCAACAAGCGTCGGAGCGCTACGGACCGGGGTCGCTATCCAGGCCCCAAACGATACCTGCTGCGGGCTAAATCAGATGGCTAGCCCAAGCCGCCGCGTTTCGCCTTCTTTGCCTATGTCGAATTAGGCGACCTGGATCACGAAAGAACAGAGGCCGAATCACTAATGGGCTTGGGTCCAGTTTTGACGATTTGGGCTTTTCGCCATGACTCGTTCCTTACGCACGGTGTTTCTGAATACCTGCCTTTAGCTAATTCTGATAGTCGTGGCGCAGACTGCTGTGAACTCTCGCATGAGAAAAAGACTCTGCAAAAAAGGCCGTAACACTATGGATAACCTTTTCATCAATCTGCGCCTCCGCCATCGGTTGCTGACTGGCCTGGTCCTCGCCAGCTGGATTTTTGGTAGTCACGCAATCGCTGCTTCTGATTCATTGAGACCGATTCAGCTGATCGACGGTTTTATCGGAAGTCCTCAGTCCTACGGTTTTGAGCCCAGCGCCGGTGATGGCCAGCAAATCAGTGGCCATATTTGGGTTAGATCTAACGAGCCTTTTGGTAGTAGCGAGTTCGCGATGGCGGAAGTTGGAAATGATGGGGTGCCTGGCCCATTCCAGGTAGTGCAAACGGCACCACAGGCCCAAGGGCCTGGTGGTGACCTGACGGTAATCAGCAACATTTTGCAGATATTGTTGATCCCAATTCGCGGCATTGACCTGTTCGAAGTATTGATCGAGGCGTACAGCCCAAACGGGATGAGCCTTGGGCAGGTACCTGGGGTCAAGGCAATCGGTAAAGCCAGTGGAGATCACGCAACAATCACAAGTTTAGTCCCAGGTCCGCTCGACAACGAAGTGTCTACCGGCACTCATACTGGGGAGACCAATGGCTATTCGTTGAATGTTTCAGCGTTTTCCAACCAGTCAGGTAGCGTGATCGAGATCGCTTATTCGAAAGACTTGCTAGCGGATTTCAATAAGGGCGGCGCAATACCAGCGCATCTACTAGTTTGGTCTGCAGTAGGCTCAGCAGACAGTGACAAAAGCGGCCTCAGCATTCAGGCCCGATTTATGGACGGCCAGGGTTTTCCGGTGGGTAATCAATTTCAGGTCAACAACCATACGCCTGACGATCAAGCCAATCCTTCAGCCGCCAGGGACAGTCAGGGCAACATCGTCGTGGTCTGGCAAAGCCGAAGCTCACCGGAGAACGATGATTCTTCGACGAGCATTCAGGCTCGGCGGTTTGATCAAGATGGCCTTCCCAGGGGTGACCAGTTTCAGGTCAACCAAACGCTCCTGGGATCTCAGTTCGAACCAGATGTGGCGATGACTCCAGACGGTGGATTCAGCGTCGTGTGGTCTGACCAACTGACTGGCATGGCGGAAAAGGTGTTTATTCGAGATTATGCCGCCGACGGTACGCCCATCACCGATGAAGTTCAGCTCAACGAAACGGCGGGAGCAGAATTGCCGCAGGTAATCACCGTAAGGGGAGAGCTGATCGCGCTGTGGCGGCAGGGGTCTTCACTGGCCCTGCGGGGCACCTTCGAGCGGATTTTCGACAATAGCTTTGAGTGACTTAGATCCCGCTGGTGTTGTGCTCAATTGGCTGGAGTCGCAAACTCATTTCCAGGCAAGCGGCGATGCCTGCGGTGCCGCCGTTGCATTGTCAGGCGGCGCGGCGCAATGTCCCAAACGGTCGGCGCGGCCAGTCACAACGAATTTAGTCGTAACCTCTTTGGCCGAACAAATCCTGCCTGTGGTTTTCAAAACGATCGCTAAAAATCCCTGCCAAATCGAATAACTCCCTACCCCCCCCAATATTCGGGGATAGTCACAGAACACCTCAGTGATCACCATAATCAGCTCATCTGCTGAACTAAGGGAAGCATAGTGAAAAAAGGAATTTTCGCCTGGCTATTGCTAACGGGCTTTTCAGCCAATGCTGCCACTATCGAGGTCAATACCCTGTTCGATACCACCACCAATGGTGACGGGCTTTGTTCTTTGCGGGAAGCCATTGAGTCCATCAATGTCACCGATGTCAGAACGTCGGGCTGTGTTGCCCAGGGCCCTTTTGACAGCCTGGACATCGTCGATATGACGGCACTGGCAGGAACTATTGCGGTCAGTTCATCACTGGTCGCCAACAACAACCTGGCGATAGACGGTCCTATTGGTTCCAGCTTAACCATCGAGCCGTTTGGCAATGGGTTTCCGATGCTGCAATTAAATGGCGGCACCTTCGTCATTCGTGACCTGACGTTCGCTAATGCCAGGGCCGGCGCGGTCAGCGTTCAATCGGGCAGCCTGGCCGTCTTTCGACGGTCGCGCTTTCTGAATAATCAAACAACCGCTGCTGGCGCTGGCGGTGCTATCTCTGCCAACGGAACCACTTTGGTTGATGTTGACGAGAGCTATTTTGAGGGCAACATCGCCAGACAAGGCGGTGCAATCTATACCGATGGCCCCGACGCTGGACTAGTGATCGAAAGCTCAACCTTTAACGCCAACTCGGCGTCATTCATTGGTGGTGCGGTGATGGTGCGCCAAGGTCAAAACGTGACGATCAACAATGCCACCTTTGTCGGAAACTCGGCGGTATCCAGTGGCGCTGCGCTGCGCTTTGGCACGGGGAATGTCACGCCCAACGTGTCCATCACTTTTTCCACCATTACCGACAACACTGGTGCGGCCCAGATTGTCGCTTCGGACAATAGTAACGTCACTATCCAGCAGTCAATTTTGTCCAACGCCAGCAACAACTGTAATGCGGGAAACGGTGGAACGATTACCCTGGGCTTCAACAGCATCGATGACACGGGCACCTGCGGCGGAAGCCCGGCCGCCCAGGTAAACCCTCTGTTAGATCCGTTGGCCAACAACGGCGGAATTGTGCCTACCATGAATCTGCGAAGCGGCTCGCCCGCCATCGACCGTTCCGCCGATTGTGGATCATTTAGTACGGACGCCCGTGGCGATTTCCGACCATCAGAAGGTGACGGCGCGGCGCCAGCACGATGTGATGTTGGCGCGTTGGAGATACAAGGCGCCAATATTTTTATTGGCGTGACGGGTCTAATGGGGTCAGGTCTATCAGTGCGATTAAATTCAAATCCCGCTGTGGCGGTCAGTGCTAACGGAAACCGTTATCTGGCGAGTTTACTCGAGGGCAGCACCTATAACGTGACAGTCGCCAGTCAGCCGTCAAGTCCAGTACAGGTATGTAGCGTCACCGGGGCTTCCGGAGTCGCCGGCTTCGTCGACCTTACCATCGACATACAGTGCGTAACTTCCGACTTCACCGTGGGCGGCACGGTGAATGGTTTGGCAGGCAATGGGCTGACACTCACGCTAAACGTCGGCCCGCCGCTTTCGCTATCTGGCAATCGCGGCTTCACCTTTCCTGCGGCTGTTATTGACCTGCAAGACTACAGGGTTCGTGTCGATGATCAGCCAACCAACCCGACTCAAATCTGTAGCGTTAGTAACGACCGTGGCACCATCAATGGCGCCAACATCACTGACGTTGTTGTCACCTGTCAAACCACTGTGGACCTCAGCGTAACTAAAGACGATGGCCAGGCTTTCTTTACGCCCGGAGAGCCAATGACGTACCTGATTACGGTCACCAACAACAGTGTGGATGATCTCACCGGCATCCGCGTCGTCGACACACTCCCAGCGTCGCTTCTGAACGCCAGCTGGATATGCACCCCGGGACAGAACGCCGCCTGTACCGCGAGCGGTAATGGTGACATCGACGAACTGGTGGATTTAGATGCCGCTGCCTCCGCCGTTTTTGCACTAACGGCCTCAACAGCACCCGAATATCGGGGCATCGTGATTAACAGCGCTGAGATTATTCAACCGGGTGGTCGCGTTGACCCAAACCCTTCCAACAATGTCGCGGTTGATGAATCGGCTACCGGGCAAATATTTGCTAACAGCTTTGAAGACGTTGCCGCCAACATTGCGCGCAAAATTGAGGAGATCACCCGATAAAACTGGCCCGATGTGTTGCCCGTTGATTGGCGACGTTTGAAATGGACCGCTCTGCATCCTGACAATCTGCTAACGTTCTCAATCTCCCGCTAAATTGGTAATCCTAGTTTCAACAGTGAAGAGCGGCAACGAACAAAAACCCCACGGCGTTGTTCTGGTGGAAGATGATCACGCAACGCTTGATGCACTATCGGCCCAAGTGGCCAATATGCCGCATTTTCAAGTGCTGGCCGCAGTGGACAGCCTCGCCAAGGGCCTTTCGGCTTTGGCTAAGCCTTACCAGTTGCTTATGGTGGATATTGACCTGGGTGACGGTTCCGGGATCGATCTAATTCGCGCCAGCCAGATACAACAGCCCGACGCCAAAGTTCTGGTAATCTCGGTTTTAGGAGATGAACGAACCGTCGTAACGGCAGTGGAAGCAGGGGCTGACGGATACGTGCTTAAAGACTCCAGCAGCCAAACCCTTACCGCTCAGCTTGCCTCTGTGATGGCAGATCAAGCGCCTATCAGCCCCGGCGTGGCTCGTCACCTGCTCAGGCGAATTCGCGACGCAGACCCAGCAATCGCCGCTCAGAAAAATGCCCAACATAGGCTGACACCCAGGGAGATCCAGGTTCTGGAGTGTCTTGCCCATGGACTGAGTTACAAAGAGGTCGCGAGGCAGTTCGACCTGTCCATCCACACGGTGGGTGACTACGTCAAAGCGCTTTACCGCAAGTTACGGGTTCGCTCTCGCGGACAAGCGGTCAACGTCGCCTTGCAACATCGTTTAATCAAAGTGGGCAAAGACAATCCTTCGTGACTTCGGTTAAACCTATGCCCGCTTCGGCGCCCCAACGCGCTATTCGTCAGCTGATGATAGCGATCGCGCTAGCAGCAACCAGCGGGGTCATCTTTTTCGCGGCCCTGATTGCTGGCGAACTGGCAGCTTTGCCTGACGGAGCCGGTTATCAGCGGCAAATTGAGGTCATTGTCTCGGCTGAGGAAAGCCAAGCCCTGGCAGATAGTTGGATGCCTGTTCAGCTACACCCGGCACCGGTCTATCAAATCGCAGACCCGGCGCGCAGTCCAACTGCCACATTTCGCCATGCTTTTGACTCAAGCAATAACGATGAACCCCAGGGGCTCTATCTAACCTGGAAACGGCGGGTGGCCGAAGTCCGTCTGAATGGACAAAGACTCAGCGCTCGCACCCCTGTCCAGCCACCTACCGCCGTCGGCGGATTTGATCCGGTGATTTTTGAAATGCCCCGGGACTTGCTGTTGCCCCGTGGCAACGTCCTTGAATTTACGGTGCTGGGAAATCGGCTGAAAATCCTTCCTGCTTTCTTCGTCGGCAACCTTCAATCCCAGTTTGATGCGTATGCCTGGTCGAGAATGATCAGCGTTGAACTGGTGGTGGCATCTGTTGGCGTGATGGCTTTTATCATCCTGCTCTGCCTGGTAACGCCGTGGCCGAAATCCGAGCGTCGACGTGCCAACGCGCTGGTGTTGTTGCTTATTGCCTGGTCGGTTCGCAACCTGAGTTTCTTTGGCTTTGATGGGGTATTGCCGTCGGTCTGGCAACAGGTCATCCACTATCAGGTGACGTTCTGTTTTCTGGTCGCACTGGCAAGGTTTTCTGCCGCATGGACACAACGGGAAGTCACCCCGGGATGGATTTTTGCCATTGTTGCCGCCTTGCTTTGTACATTGGCGGCATTGACCGGATTAACAGGAAGCTCAGGTAGCGTTTTTCGTTGGTTATTTCCCGTTGAAACGATGCTCACCGCCATTGTGGCGGTGATTGCCGGCTACCAGTTTCTTCGCTACGGCGCCGCCGGTTCCTGGACTCGGCGATATGAGGCCGTGCTCTTTGGCATATGCCTGTTTGCTCTTGCCATAGATGCGCTGGATGACCGATACAATTTGTCAGCACCGTTTTTGCCTGATGTGTTTCTGACCTTTTATACCGCCCCGGTTTGCGGCCTGCTGCTAGCCTTGGGCAGCGTGACGATTTTAGTGCGTCAGAGTCAACTGGCCCGCCACATGGTAGAAAATCTCAATCAGGTTTTGGATTCACGCTTGGCAGACCAGGAGCAGGCGCTGAAAGACGGCCATGCAAGAGAACAGCGCGCAGATCGAGCAAAAGCCATTTTGGAAGAACGCCAGCGACTGATGCGAGACATGCATGATGGCCTGGGCGGACAGCTGACCTCGTTACTGGTGCGGTTACGCCGGGGTAAAGCCAGCACCAGTGATGCAGAGCAGGATGTTGCTCACGCCCTGGATGATCTGCGACTCATCGTATCCTCACTAGACCATGCCGATGAGAACTTAGGCTTAGCTCTGGGGGCGTTTCGTGAACGTATTGAACCTCGACTAAGTGAGACCGGGCTGGACCTGACATGGCAACTGGAAGCCGACACCGCAAACTGTCAGATAAGTGTCGCAGACATGTTAAACGTGCTTCGATTTCTGCAAGAGGCCTTCACCAACGTTCTCCGCCATGCCAACGCCAGCCGGATAGACCTAAAGCTCGTACGCTCACAGCAAGATCAGATTGTGATCTGTGTGGATGACAATGGGCGCGGGTTTCATGACACGCGCTCTGCAGGCAAAGGGCTTAAGAATATGCGTTACCGTGCCGAACAGCTGGGCGGACATTTGACGGTACAAACCGGCAGTGAAGGCACACAAGTGGCGTTGGCCTTTCCCATCAGCCCGACTTCACGCTGAAATACAGCTCCCATGGAATTGGGTCTGCCGAAACCCAGGTCCTAGAGCCGCTTCTTGATTGCGATATTGTCGTTTCATCACTATCCATCGCAGCTAATACCCTGGACACCGGCAATGCGCACCATGGACTGTTCTCCAACCCCAAACCCAGCAACGACCGAGTCATAGCTGAGCTGCGCCGAGTTGCAATCCTCCCCAAAGGTCAATGAAAAGTCCCCCCAAACAGTGCTGGAGATGTCATTGGCGTTGAATTGCGGCCCGTACCGGGGGCCGCTCTGGGTCAACGCGTCCACTGCCGTGATGACATTGCCGTTGATACTGGCGGAGCCAATAATCCAATACTGATTTCCCTGAGCGTCATAAGTAAACCAGATCATCAACGCATCGGTTTCGGACAATACCTGCACGATGACGCCCTCGCCGTTATGGCTGGGATCAAAAAACGACCCGGTGTATCCAGGACCGTTGGCCTGCAGCGAATCACAATTCATCACGCTGGTAAGTCGGGAGGTACGACTCAACAAAGGCGGATATCCGAGATCTGAATTAGGTTCTATGGCCAGGGTTCCCAACCGGTCAGCGTTGCTACAGGTAGGAAAACTGATCGAGACATCCGCAAAGGGGGTCCGCTGAACGTCCGAGGGGTTGAAGTTTTCCCCAAACGTTGCCCCTGAGGTGGTCAGAAAGTCGGCCTTGTTAATCACCACACCATTGCCCACCACCCTGCCAACACCCAGCGCCCAGAATTGACCGCTGCCATTGGGCAAGTATGAAAACAGGTACATCAACGCCTGCCCATTGCCCAGCATTTCCAGAAACACGCCTTCGCCGTTGCGGCTGGAATCGAAGTAGGCACCGCTCTGTGCCGCACCAATAGCCGCGGCCGACACCACTTCAATTGGGCCAACATCACATTCAGCGATACCGTCGTTATTGGCATCCTGGGGCCGTGGAACGCCAAGAATATCTGTTGTACCACAGGGGAGCTCGTTGCCATCAATGACAAACGGACCACCGTCAATCAAAGGGCTGTTGGACAGTAGGTCCACGGAGCCATTTTCCGACACCGTAAAACCTGGTGCGGTGTTGGTAAGGTCGCCAGGCCCCGCAAATATGCAGCTGTCGTCAGCCACAATGTTGTATCCGGCGGAATTGATTTCGTCTGCACTGAACGTGGTGTCGCATACGGCCTTCAAGCGCTTATCATCGGTTGTGCGAAGCGAGAGCGCACTGGCACCGACAGTCACTTTGCCGTCGGTAATTTTAAGCCCTTCCTCACCGGCATCGATCATCAGATTTCTAACATCAAATTCCCCGTAAACGAGGTCCATGGCGTCCACGCGAGAATTGGGCGCGGCCAGAACGCTGTCGGTGATGAGATTGTCGGTTCCTGGATTTTGGATCAACATCGCTCGGCTGCCTGAACTGCTGGAATAAAGAACGGCATGGGCCAGGCGAAATCGCGCGGAGTCGTCATTTAGGTTGTTGACCATCTCCAGCGGCGTATCAGTGCTGCGAAACGAGCTTCTCACTACGGCGAAGTCGTGGTCATCCAGCAGTCGCTCAGTTTCAGAGGCCATAGCCAATAGCGCTGTCTCGCCAGCATTATCACCGGCTAAAAACTCGCTAAGATCAATAGACGACTCATCGCGAATTACCTGGGTAGCACGTACGCAGTTGTCGTCACATTCAGCGCTCATATTGGCGACGATTAGCCTTGAGCTCTCCACTCGAATGCATTGCTCATCACATTCAGCGGCGAGCCCGTTTACCAACACCGTCGATTCCATCGCGTCAATTACGTAGTCGGTGTTGCTGAAACCAACGCCTTGCCCGCCCTTCATAGGATCGAGTTGCTGGATACGGGTTGCCTTAAACGGTGGGCTACCCATCAAGACATCCGAAAAAATAAGCACGGTGGAGCGGAAGGCCCAGAATTCTGATCGGCGCGCGTTGCTGGGGCGGGACGAAAAATCGACAATAAAGGAGGATTCATAGGAGAAATAGGTGCTGCCATTTTCCGCACTGATGGTGCTTCCTGCGCCTTCTTCAGCGGTACAGTTTTCAAACCGGTTACGTTTTTCGCTCAGTTTGCCTCCGGAGTCGATTCTGAAACACCCGCCGGGCGCGCCGGCTGGAGTGCGGAAGTCTTTGAAGGTAATGTTGCGAACCTTGACCTTTTTTTCTACGGTCATAAACCGATAACCCGCCCGTTCGGCAGTGAATTTCACGGGCGTCGTGTCGCTGCCCTGGCCCACGCGTCGAATCTCTAAATCGCCTTTGGCTTCGGGTAAGGCGTTGCCAGAAGCCTCAAACTGCGTTACCTCGTAGTCACCCGGTTCAAAGGCCAGAATGAGGGTCTTTCCTTCAGCCGTTTTTGATCGAACAATCTCCTGCACGTCACGCCAGGGTGTGCCCGCCGCAACGTCAACGGTTTCAACCTCCTGTGACAGGGAGGGTTGGGTAAACAGCAACAAGTAAATGGGCAAGCACAGCAGCAATTGACGAAAAGTCATAACAAGTCCCTTAAAAAAGTCGGCCTAACCAATAAGGGACCAACCATCTGCAAACTGTGTAACACCGATTGAACCCCGGGTAATGCTAGACTTTGGGTAGAAACGCGGAGAAATTCATGACCGCCAATTTGTCGAACGTCAGTCAATTGTTGTCCCTGGTTCAACAGGGCGAGCCAAATGCCACTGAGCGGCTCACCCGAATGGTTTATCCCCGGCTCAAACAAATGGCCCGACGCCAAATGCACGGAGAGCGGTCCAACCACACGCTGCAAGCCACCGCCCTGGTTAATGAGGCGTACCTTGAGTTGTTTGAATCAGGGCAACGCAACTTTTCCAATCGCGCACAATTTTTTGCCTATGCCGCAGCCGTAATGCGCCATATTCTAGTTCGCCATGCTCGCGCAAAAAGCGCCGCCAAGCGCGGCGGTAAACACGTTCAGATAACCCTCAGCGAGGCCATAGCCGCCATTCAAAGTGACGTCGATCTGATCTCATTGGACGCGGTGCTGACCGACCTCACCGACATGGATCCGCGAAAAGGCCGTTTGGTAGAATTGCGATTTTTCGGCGGGCTGACCATCGAGGAAATTGCTGAGGTTGAAGGGCTATCTACCTCCTCAGTCAATAAAGACCTGCGCGCTGCCAGAGGCTGGATTTTTCACCAGATACAAGGTGAGTAAGCCCAGTCGCCAAGCCTATGACATCTACCTCGGAGCAGTAGACCTGGACCCAAATAGCGCTGCTGAATTTATCCAGCGCGAGGCACGGTCAAATCCGGAAGTGATGGCCGAAGTCCATGAACTGCTGGACTCGGCGCTGAAAGCTGACGAACAAGGTTTTCTGAACGAGCCAATCCCCAGCGAAATAATCAGCGACGCAATAACCCCTGACCCATCGGTTATTGGACGCCACTATGGCCCATTTCGCGTCACTAAGAACATCGGCCAGGGTGGCTTTGGCACCGTTTATCGGGCTCAGCAAACTCAACCTGTCCAGCGCGAAGTGGCCTTGAAACTGATTCGTGCAGATCTAAGTAATGTCAGCCTTATCAACAGGTTTGAGTCCGAATGCCAAACGCTGGCATCGCTAAACCACCCAAACATTGCAAAAATTTTTGATGCTGGCAGCGGCCCATCTGGAGAACCCTGGATGGCGATGGAATACATTCCGGGTATTCCAATAAACCAATTTTGTGATGAAAATCGGCTTAACCTTGAACAGCGCCTCAACCTGTTTATCTCTGTTTGCCAGGCTCTCCAGCATGCGCATCACAAAGGAGTGATTCACCGCGACGTAAAGCCAGCCAATGTTCTGGTGCATTGCCGAGAAGGTCGCATCGAACTGAAAGTGATTGATTTTGGCATCGCGAAAGTTGTCGACCCTGACCTGGCTCGCCAAAGCATGGCAACAGGCTCGGGCTTACTTGGCTCACCGGCGTACATGAGCCCGGAACAGATTAGCCAGCCTAATGCTGATATCGATACTCGAACCGATGTGTATGCCCTGGGTGTGTTGCTGCATGAGCTGCTAACCGGGTTTCCGCCCTTTGCCGGCAATGACGAAAGCATCGTCCAGATGCTCAACCGAATCATCCAGGATGAACCCACACCGCCAAGTCGACAGGTTGTCACCCGGCAAACGTCGTCCTACGGGCATCGAGGTCTAGGCTCGGACACACAACTGGCAAACACGTTGAAGGGAGACCTGGACTGGATCATTCTCAGAGCATTGGCGCGCGAGCGTGAGCAGCGGTATTCCTCTGCGGCAAGTTTAGCTGACGACGTGCAACGTTTTCTCGACCATCAACCGGTGCTTGCCCACGCGCCCTCCCTGGCCTATCGACTCGGAAAGTTTGTTCGCCGCCACACGCTCGCGGTTTCGGCCGCCGCAGTGATTGCTGTTTCTATCGTCGCTGGCGTCATCGGTACGGGCATGGGTTTCGTTAACGCAAACAACGAGGCCGCGCGAGCCCGGCACGCCGAGCAGCTGGCGCGCATATCGGAAGCGACAGCATTGGAGCAAACTCGTACCGCTGAGAAAACCGTTTCTCTCCTATTGCAGTTTTTGACTTCCGCCGACCCACGGGAACGGGGCAAAGATCTTACTGTCGTGGAATTGTTAGACGCATTTGCACCGCAGCTGCCGGCACTGGCCGAGCAGCCTCTTGTTCAAAGTGCTTTGATGTTTGCTTATGCCAAAACGTACAACGGGCTGGGGCTATTTCCCCAGGCCAGCACCTTCGCCCACAACGCGCTTAACATTCGAATCGATCAGCTGGGGCCTGATGACCCGCGCACACTGTCGGTGCAGGCACTACTTATCGATGTGGAGCGGGAATCCGGCGAGTATGACGCGGCATTAGAGCGTGGCCGCCAGGTGATGCAGTTGGCGTCGGAAACTTTGGGGGATCACCATCCATTGACCCTCGAGGTCAGCACCAGCACCGCAGCGGTATTGGAAAAACTGGGAAAGTATGAGGACGCCGAAGACCTACACCGACAATCAGTGGTCCAGCATGAAGCCGCATTGGGACCTGATCACCCGTTAACCCTGGAAGCCATGTCCAGACTAAGTACCACGCTTTGGCGACGCAACGCCCTGAACGACGCCGAGGCGATTGCCCTGAAAGTGGTTGCCAGACGAAAGGCATTATTGGGCCCCGATCACCCGGACACGCTGGCATCTATGAACGAATTGGCGGTCATCGTGACAGACGCTGAAAGACTTGAGGAAGGCCAAACCCTTCATCGCCACATTTTGCAACGTCGCCAGAAAGTTCTTGGCACAGAACACCCAAAAACCCTGATCTCGATGTCTAACCTGGCCTGGGTTCTGGGCAAACGCGGCGAGCACAGCCAGGCTGAGCAACTGGCGCGCCAGGCCTGGGAGATTGAAAAACGGGTTCTTGGCGAAAATCATCCCGGCACCCTGGTTACCCTCGGTACCCTCGCCGGCCACCTGGGTGCACTGGGGCGATTAGACGAAGCGGAGCCACTGTATCGAAAAGTGTGGGAGACCCGTCAGGCGGTCATGGGCCTCGCGCACCCGGAAACGTTGACGGGGCTTAACGATCTTGCGGTAAATTTAGCCCGTCAGGGTCGCAATACTCAGGCGCGAAGCTTGCTGACCGAGTTGGTATCCCAAAGACAAAACGCCCTGGGCCCCAATCACGTTGGAACGCTGACCTCGATGTCCAATCTGGCATCGGTACACAGACGACTGGGCGAACTGGAGCTTGCAGAAACTCTGTATCGTGAAACGCTTCGGCGGAGAAAAAACCTACTGGGCATCGAACATACCAAAACCTGGCGCAGCATTGAAAATCTGACAAAAACTTTAATACTGCGCAACAGACTGGATCAGGCCGACCACCTCGTTGCCTCGGCGATCGAGGAAGGAACCGCCTCTGTGGGCCAGGATCATCCAACGATCGTTAAAGGTCGCGCTCTTCAAACCAGCATCCAACAAGCCCGAAGGAAAACGCTGCAGGCCACCCAATGAAACCTAGCATGTGTAGTAAGATCTGACCCATCGGCTGACCGTGTTAAAGACTGGTTCCGCTGACCACCTGAGACTCACACACCAAGGAACGCGCTATGGTCAAATTTCAATTGAACGGTCAGACGGTGACGTCAGACAGTCCACAAGATACCCCTCTTCTTTGGGTCATCCGTGATGAGCTTCAGCTGAAGGGCACCAAATTCGGATGTGGGATTGCCCAGTGCGGCGCATGCACGGTTCACCTAAATGGCAAGCCAGTGCGCTCCTGCGTTACGCCTCTTGAGGGTGTGGCCGATCAACAAATCACCACCATTGAAGGTCTGGAAAGCAAAGCGGGCAAAGCCATTCAGGATGCTTGGGTGGCAGAGCAGGTACCCCAATGTGGCTACTGTCAATCGGGCCAAATCATGCAGGCCACCAACCTGCTGGAGAGCAACCCCTCACCCAGCGATGACGACATTACCAGTGCCATGAATGGCAATCTTTGTCGCTGCATGGCGTACCCCAGGATCCGACGCGCAATCAAGCGCGCTGCCAATGGGGAGTCTTCCCCATGAGTCAGAACCCATCGACATCACGACGTCAATTTCTGGCCGCCAGCGTCAGCGGTGGTCTGTTCATGGGACTCGGTCTCAGTGGCTGTGGAACAGAGGCGCCAACCACGTCGACTGAGGCAATGCTCGGCTCGGCAAATGATCAACCGTTTTCGCCGACAGTATGGTTTGACGTGGGCGCCGATGGTCAGGTGCGGGTCAACATTGCCAAAGCCGAGATGGGACAGCATGTGGGCACGGCACTGGCCAGAATTGTGGCGGATGAATTGGGTGCCGCATGGGAGTCTATTTCTGTGGATTACGTAGATTCGGATCCGCGCTGGGGATACATGGTTACTGGCGGTTCTTGGTCGGTGTTCACCACGTTTGCTCAACTGTCTCAAGCGGGCGCTGCTGGACGCATCGTGCTTTGCGACGCTGGGGCAAAGCTTTTGGGCGTTGAGCCATCAAGCTGTCGTGTGGAGGGTGGCAAAGTGAGTGCGGGAGACCAGTCCGTCTCCTTTGCCGATATCGTCCAGGGGGGCGACATCAGCCGCAGTTTCAGCGACGAAGAGTTGGCCACGTTGCCCACCAAACCGGTTGCTGAACGACGCTTTATCGGCAAAGCCACTCAGGCATTGGACATCCCGGCCAAAACGCGCGGAGACACCCACTATGGGTTGGATGCGGAGTTGCCCGGCATGGTTTACGCCAGCCCGCTCATACCGCCTACCCGATATGGCAGCAGCATTACCGCCATTGAAGACAGCGCGGCACACGCCGTCACCGGATACCAGCAAACGCTGCAGCTGAACGATCCCAGCAATACTCTGCAAGGCTGGGCCGTAGTGATTGCCGACACCCTTCCCGCGGCCATGAAGGCCGCAGAACTGGTCAACGTCAGTTGGACCGCCGGCGACACGCAAAACGTCTCGGAAGCCGACCTGCTCCAAGAGGGTGCCCGCCTGGCCGCAGACCCGAACTCCGGAGTATTGGTAGTGGATGACGGCGATGTTGGGTCAGCCCATGCCAGCGCCAGCAACACCCATCAGGCCGTTTATCGAACGGGCACAGCCTTGCACTTTACGCTAGAGCCGCAGAATGCGCTGGTGGAATTTGTCGACGGTCAATGCCATATCCACGCGGGCAACCAGTGGCAGTCGCTCATTCTCCCCGTATTGTCCAAGGCGCTGGAGATGCCCGAGAGTGACATTGTGCTTAAGCAATATTATCTGGGTGGCGGCTTCGGCCGACGTTTGGTTGGCGATCAGATGATCCCAGCAGCACTGGCAGCCAAAGCGCTGGGCAAGCCCGTGAAGCTGGTCTTTAATCGCGACCAGGACAGTCGAATGGATTGTGTACGATCACCCTCCGTGCAGCAGTTTGACGCGTCGTTCGACGATGCCGGTACCCTCACGGGCATCGAACATGCGGCAGCGGCGGGTTGGCCTACCCTAACGAACGCGCCAGGCTTTCTGGCTGAGGGCGTTAATGGCGAAGGCAAATTTGACTCGTTCTCTATCAGCGGTGCCGATCATTGGTACACCCTGGCTAATCATCGCGTCCGCGCGGTTAATAATGACCTGGCCCAACGCACCTTTTTACCCGGATGGCTGCGCGCCGTTGGACCCGGCTGGATTGGCTGGGGCGTTGAGTGCTTTATGGACGAACTGGCCCACCGCGCATCTGTCGACCCCATCGACTTTCGATTGAGCATGCTGGATGCCAGCGGCAAAAACGCTGGTAAGGCGCCAGAGTCAGTGGGTGGCGCCGCACGTCTCGCCGCAGTGCTCAACAACGTTCGTGAACGCAGCCCCTGGGGGCAGACTCTTCCTGCAGGCGAAGGGCTGGGTATTGCGGTGGCTCATGGGCAGGAGCGCACCATGCCCACCTGGACAGCGTGCGTGGCCCATGTAGCGGTATCAGGCAGTGAGGTCACGGTTAAGAAAATCTGGCAATCCATAGATTGTGGCACCGTGGTGCATCCCGATGGCGCCATGGCCCAGGCCGAAGGTGCAACGTTGTGGGGCCTGAGTCTTGCCCTGCATGAGGGCGCGCAGTTTGAACAGGGTCAGGTCGTTCAGCGAAATCTGGACACCTACACCCCGCTGCGAATGAGTGACGTACCCGAGCTGGACCTCCACTTCATGCCCAGCACTGAATTTCCCACCGGTCTTGGCGAACCACCGCTGATTGCCGTGGCACCGGCAATTGGCAACGCCATTTTTGCCGCCACCGGCAACCGCGTGAGGGATTTGCCTATCCGGCTGGGCTGATGGACTACCGAATGAATAAACCGCGTGCAATCGTCCCGTGGGTGCTGGTGCTGTTGGGCCTGAGCGGTTGGCAGCCAGCAATCGCGCAGTGGGATTTTCTCACGGTCACCGGATCTGGCGGAGTGCCCTTAAACGTCGTAACCGCTGGCAGCTCAGACGACCCCGCCATTGTCTTTATTCATGGAATCGGCCAGAGCCACTACAGCTTCGTTCATCAGCTTAACTCTGACCTGGCTGCCGACCATTTTCTGGTGGCCTTTGACTTGCGCGGCCACGGCGCCTCAGGGAAACCGTGGCTAGCCGAGGACTACGGTCCAGGAAAAGTCTGGGCCGATGACGTCGCCGCAGTGATGGCGGCGACTGGCGTTCACCGGCCGGTGATCGTCGCCTGGTCTTACGGCAGCAATGTGTTGATGGACTATATCCGAGAATACGGAACCAAAGGTCTTGCCGGAATTAATTTAACCGGCGCCCTGGGAGCGTTAAAACCCTTTCGCTTGCCCAAGGAAAACCCCGATACGGAAGCATTTCTGCGCTTGCGAAAGCTACGTGAGAGCCCCGACATTACCCAACACATTCTCGCCAGCGAAGGCATGATTCAATGGCTGACGGAGGCCCCAATGTCGGCATCGGACCGTCAAATTTTTCAGTCTATCGGACTAATGCTGCCAGCTTACGCTCGCCGCGCCATGATGCAGCGAACGATCAATAACCAAGACCTACTGGATCAGCTGACCCTGCCGGTTCTGTTGTCATTGGGAGAAAAGGATAACCCGCTCCAGCTTGAAGACGGCGCCGACCTGGCAGGATCGCACTCGCAAATTCAGTTATCCGTTTTTAAAAACGCCGGTCACTCGATATTTTTCGAACGGCCGGCACGATTCAATACCGAACTGAAAAAATTTGCCGCAACCGTTGCATCGCCCCGGTAACGCGCCCGAACCAAACTGACGTTCTTTGCCTTATGGGGAGCACACGAGGCCGGATGTCAGCCGCATGCGATACTGACAATTCAGCATAGAACTAGATCAGGTAGCCCCAATGGCGATTCGACGTACACTAAGTATTGTGACAGGACTGGCCTTAGTCGCCTTGATAATTGGCTGGGCCACGATTGATTGGCGATTCTGGTATCGCTGGCACACTCTTCCCACCGACCCCGGAGAATGGCCAGCCAGTTTTTACCAACCCATTCATACGTTGACGGGCGATCCAAAACAATTCTTTCCTGCCGCTCCTGAGGGACAAGAGAGCATCCGCAAGGACGCTTTGGAAACTGCAGCAACCTGGGCCGATGAACACAACTCAGCAGCGCTGATCGTGCTGCACAACGGTGTTGTACAACTGGAACGATACTGGCGTGACATTGGGCCCGAGTCATTGTTCACCGGCCGTGCCATGACCCGATCATTGATCCCACCGTTGTTGGCCCACGCAATCAACGACGGCAATATTTCTTCGCTGGATGACCGGGTTGGACAATATTTACCTGAATGGGAAAACGACCCACGAGGTGACATTACCCTGCGCCAGCTTTTGCACAACGTGAGCGGTTTAGAAAACCCGCCGTTGGCTGGTGACCCGGACCCAATGGCCAAGAACGCGCAGATTTCTTTGAGTTCAAATTTCCGCAAAGCCGCAGTGAGCTTTGCGCTGGAAAACACACCGGGAGAGTTTTTTGCCTTATCAAATGCCAACGCCCAATTGCTGGGCGCAGTGTTGGAAAATACCACGGGTCAGTCGTACGAGGACTTCCTGAACGACCGTCTATGGGCCCCGCTTGGGGCAGGCACAGCACAAATTTATATGGATAGGCCTGGCGGAATGCCGGCGGTCTATTGCTGCTTCCGAGCCACACCCAGAGATTGGCTGCGATACGGCGCGGCATTGCTCAACGACGGTATAGTTGAGGATCAACGAATGTGGCCAGCCAACTGGACGCAGCAGATGACAACATCGTCGTCAGCCAATCCTAACTACGGCCTGCAGCTCTGGGTGGGCAATCCGTCAGGCGCAACTAAGCGGCCGTACATTCAGGGACAGGAAATGGCCGTACCTCATGGCCCGCCCATTAAAGCCGATAACGTCTTTTTTCTGGAGGGTGGCGGATACCGAACTATGATAATCCTTCCCGACCAGGGGCTGGTGATATTGCGCCTGGGCTATTACCACCCAGACTGGGAAACCTCCGCCCTGCCCAACCTTATCCTGGCTGGGCTGGAGCCCTAAACGTCAAACGGTATCGGACGTTTGAAGTCATCCCAACGCGGCGCCAGCAGTTCGGGATACTCTCGCTCCATCCGATCCAGCATTTCGCGGGGCAGCTCGCTTGGACCATTCACTTTTTTGCCGTCCCAGAACCCAGTCAAATGCCCCTTCCCCTCGGGCATGCCCAACCACTTGGGGTACTCGTAGGCATAGTGGCCGCAAAAGTGTACCGGCAATGAAGTAATCGTCTGATTGGCAAACAAATCAAACTCCACCCACTGACAGGAATTTTCAATGTGGGTCGCCGGCCAGTCCGGCGGCGCACTGCGCACGCTGTCCAGCTTGATCAGATTGTTTTCCAGTCGAAACTGCCGGTACACCTCCTGGGTCGAGCCATCGCCGTTGAGATTTCGAAACCCAATTGGGCTGCCAATAGTTCCAGGATCATTTAATAACAGCGAAACCGGTACCTCGACCTGCTTTTCAGTAATCGGGTTGTATACGGTGTCAGTAAATTTATTGGTTTTCAGGTCCCGCGGAAATGACACGTTATGGGCGTGTATCCGATAGTTATTGTTTCCCAAATGGCGGAAATAGCTGTACTCAATACCCTCATAGCGGACCAACGGCTCGGGACGACGCCCACCGGGAATAACAAACACCATCCAGTGATACCAAGTAAGTGTCGTGCCCTGCTCGGCCACCAGGTCCCGTTCCATTCGCATGTGAGCACGGAACTCTTCTATGGGGTCTTCAAACTGAATAAACTCGGACGTCACCTGGCTCACCGGTGGTGTCACCGACATGGGCGACTGTGCGGCCACCGACGCGCCGCCGAGCATTCCTCCGGCCGCGCTAGCGGCGGAAACAAACGTTCTTCTGCTAACCATAATTCGCGACTCGCCTGAGTTTGGAGTATTGCTCAACAGGCTCCGGCATTTTTTGCCACAGCGCAAGCGTTAGGGCCGCCAGAGCCATGCAAATTACGATTATCGCTATAGTGGTGTTTGCATAGCTGATCAATCGCTGGATTGATTCGCGCGCCGCAACATTACGGAGACTACGATGAGCCACTTTTTTACACGCGCTTTAGCCGACCCGGCAATACAGGCCACCAACGACGCATCCCAGATCTCAGGACGGCGGAGGTTCATGCTTAGCTCTATGGCCGCGGCGGGGGCAGCGGTGCCTCTCTCGGCAACAGTGGCAGACGCCACCGCGACATTCCCTGAGGGACGCATTCGGTCAGAATTTCTGCACTATCGCGATCCCGTACAACACCAACGCCAAAGCTATCGAATACTGCGCAATCTGCACAATAACGCGGACGTATTATTCTGGTACCACTTCCAGATGTACGCAGTCATTGACGGCCAGCGACCCGAGGCAGTAGTGCGATGGGAAGGCATCGAGTTTTCCCATCATCAGAAGCTGGCCGCCTCCGTTTATAGAGTGGCGGGACACAACTTGTCTTATCCGCGCGACATCAAGACGGGCAAATGGACTAACAAGACCCGTAACCCTATTACGGGTAAAATCGTGACTGTTCCGCCAATGGCGTTAACCGAAGACCCAGGTTATGTATATACCCCTAAAGGTGTGATACCGCTAGACAACCCCGACGCGCCACCCAGAATTCGTCACGAACAGTTTCTAATTGAAGGTGACCTGGTTAAAATTGAGCAGGTTCGCCAGCCTCCGGCATCCTGGCCGGCAACCTTTATTGAAACCTCAGCAAACTGGTCACCTCTGGCGCAATTTGAGGACGACACTATCCTCGATCTTCCCACAGGCACATCAGGCGGTTATATCTTCCCTTGGCCAGCGTGGATGCAAATGGGCGACCGGCCCGGCCACATGTTTGCCACCTGGAATGGCCGTAAACTGCCTGGAATCGAAAACCTGCCAGCAGAGTTTTTTCAACGCGCTAACGATGCCAATCCTGAATTGTTGGCCGTGGACAAGTCCAGATTCGCCCAGCCACTGCCAGGGTCTATTGCCAACCGATTGGCCTCAGGGAATTGGTAACGGCACAAGAGTTTCAGCAGTACCTCGGCTTCAATGTGAGTTTAGGCACCAAGCTTATCCCGCGAACCTCCTGCTGTGGTGAAAGACTCCGGGATAAACAGGAATTTTTTCCGCATGTATAATGAGCATGCTAATTCATCCTGAGCGGCTCCGCCTCAGCAATTGGGCGAGTGCCGCACCAATCTAAGGAGCATGACTATGTTGACCAAACATAAATTTGTCACTCGCCGCCTGGCCGCGGCAATTACTGCGGGTCTGCTGACTGGCCCCATCTGGGCGCAGCCACTGGAAGAAATTGTGGTAACAGCCACCAAGCGCGCATCCAGTATCCAGGACGTGCCGTTTTCCGTGAACGCCCAATCCGAGCAAGACATCAAGCGCCTGGGCGCTACGAATCTGGAAGAGCTGTCGCGCAATGTTGCGGGACTGTCAATTCAAAACCTGGGACCAGGACAGAGCCAAGTGGCCATTCGAGGCGTGTCAGCCGGCCAGGTGGTCCGCGACCAGCCCGGCGTCAAAGAACAGGTTGGCGTCTATTTCGACGAATCCGTCATTTCCCTGTCGTTGTTCACCCCGGACTTTGATCTCTACGATCTGAACCGAGTAGAAACCCTGCGAGGGCCACAAGGCACGCTGTTCGGATCTGGCTCGATCGGCGGCACCATTCGCTACATTACCAACCAACCGACAACCGATGCGTTTGAAGGGTCTGTGGAAGTTAACCTCAATTCCGTGACCGACGGAGAGATTGGCGGACACGCCAAGGGGATGGTGAACATTCCCCTCAGCGACACGATGGCCCTGCGGGCCGTCGCCTATTCTCAGGAATACGCGGGCTTTATCGATGCGCTAGGCGAAAACGGCAGTCGCAAAAAAGACGTCAACGGAGGCAACCGATCCGGCGCTCGAGTGGCGTTACGCTTCGAGCCCACCGACACGCTGACTATTACCCCGCGATTGATTCATCAGACGATCGAAACCGATGGCTTCAATCGGCAAGAGGTGTTTAGTCTGTTTGCTAACCCCAACACCACCACCCGTCCCGCAATCCAGCTGGGCGAGCGCGAACAGTACCTGCTGCTGGACGAGGAATTTACCGACGAAACACTGATGGCTGACGTAGTGGTAGAGGCCGCCTTCGATGCCTTTGACGCTACGTTTGTGGCCAGCTGGTTGGACCGGGATCTACTGGTCAGCCGCGATGCCAGCGCCTTATCCGGAAGCGTATCGGTAGATTTGGGCTTCCCGGAAGCCGCGGTGCTGCTGCCGTCGAATCTGCGTGATGCCACTGAGCTTGAACAAAACACCATTGAACTGCGCTTCAGCTCCAACGCCGATGGACCCTGGCAATGGGTGGTTGGTGGGTTCTTGTCCAACACCGACCGGGAATACAATCAGCGTTTGCCAACCCCAGGCTACGGCATTGCGACAGACCTGACATTGGGCGCCGGCACCTCGGCGGCAGTGGCGAATGGGTTTATTGATCTGGACTCGCCGTTCAACTCAGACCTTCCCTACGACATCGACCAGCTGGCACTATTTGGTGAGGTTACGTACGACTTTTCAGAACAACTGCAGCTAACCTTTGGTGGACGCTACTATGACTTTGAAGAAGAACGCACCATCACCACGGGCGGCCTGTTCGCGGCAGGCGACAGCGGAACCGTGGATCAAACCGATTCCAGCGGATTTAACCCTCGTGTGCTGGCCAGCTATGACCTATCCAACAGCACCACTATCAACGGACAGATTTCCCAGGGGTTCCGCCTAGGTGGGGTTAACGATCCGCTGAACACCGCTCTGTGCACACCCGAAGACGAGGTGATTTTCGGTTCATTTCAGGACTATAACGACGAGACCTTGATCAACTACGAGGTGGGCGTGAAGACGCAGTTCGAAAACGGCATCACATTTAACGCAGCCGCGTTTTACTCCGACATCGAAGATCTGCAGGTAACGCTGGACGCGGGCTCCTGCTCCTCACGCATCTCGTTCAACGTGGATGAAGCCAGCACCCAAGGCATTGAGGTTGAAGTGGGCGGACCGCTGTCAGATTCCTTCGACTTTGCCATTGCCGGCAGTCTGCTGGAATCAGAATTTGGGTCTACCGTTCGAGATGCCACCGGCGCAGTGCTTGGCGGCGTTGAAGATGGCAACCGACTAGCCTCGGTCCCTGAGTTTCAGGTCTCAGCCACTGGCACTTGGAATTTTCCGCTGAACTTTGGCGGTTCGCCGTCAGATGGATACGTGTCGGCTTCCGTTCAGCATGTGGGTGATCGTTTCACCCAACCCAGCGACCAGGTTGCCGGGGCCGGCACCTTTGTTTCCGGACTGCCTTTCGGCGGCGCCACCGGCAATGACGTTACCAACGTCGATCTGGAGCTTGATGAGTACACCATCCTCAATATCAGCGGCGGCATCATCAAAGAAAACTGGGAAGCCGTGCTGTATGTCCACAATGCCACCGACGAAAATGCGTTGCTGTCGTTCGATCGTGAACGCGGTGGCCGAGCTCGGCTGGGATTCCGCACCAATCCACCGCGCACCGTCGGCGCCACTTTCAGGGTGTACTTCGACTGATCCAGCAGTCCGACTGCCGGCGCGGTTCTCGCGTCGGCAGTCACTTGAACTCCCCGTTCAGCCACCGAATCAGCTACACTTCGCACTGCTTACTCCGACGTGTATCCGTGTGTCAAAGTCCCCTGCCTACCGGGCGTTTATCAGCTATGCTCACAAAGACAATGTCTGGGCCAGCTGGCTGCATAGACGTCTGGAAAATTACCGCATTCCTCAGCGAATTGTCGGCGAACACCAGTTAGATTCAAACCGCCTGATCCCGATATTTCGCGATCGTGATGAACTAAGTGCATCAAGCGATCTTTCCACGACCATTCAGAAGGCGCTGGCCGCGAGCGAGCATCTTATCGTGGTGTGTTCACCCAACGCCGCCGCATCGCATTGGGTCAACGAAGAAATCCGATATTTCAAAGCGCTGGGACGCAGTGAGAAGATCCTCTATCTGTTGGTCGATGACCCAGACAAGAGCTTTCCCGAGGCAGCATTGCGCAACGCTTCTATCGACGAAAATTCCACCGTAAAACGCCTTGAGCCGGTGGCCGCGGACGCGCGCGATGAGGGCGATGGAAAATCCGCCGCTCTGCAAAAACTGGTTGCCGGATTGCTAGATGTACGTTTAGACGAAATAGTTCGCCGAGAGGCGGCGCGACGAAACCAGCGCCTTACGGCCATTTTAGCGGCCTCATTAGCCGGTCTTGTGGGGACAAGCGGTCTGGCGCTTTACGCCTATCAACAGCGCGCGCAAGCGTTGGAGCAAAAACAACAGGCGTCGCAAGCACGAGACGCGGCACTGCAGGCCCAAGCGCAGTCAGAAGAGGTTGTGGATTTTCTGGTCGAGATGTTTGAGGTTTCTGACCCACGCCAGGGAATGGGAAGAAACATCTCTGCACGAGATCTGCTGGACGAGGGCGCCAAAAAAATGGACCGGGAATTTGTCAGCCAGCCGCTGGTTAAGGCACGGTTGATGCACACTATGGGGCGCGTCTACATGAGCCTGGGCACCCATGACCAGGCCATTACATTCCTGGAGCAAAGTCTCCAATTGCGGCGCGGAAGCCTAGGACAGTCCCATCCGCAGGTTGCACAAAGCCTCACTGCCATGGTGCCTGCGCTTATCTTGCAGGAAGATTTGCCGGAGGCAGAAGCCGCCGCGCAACAGGCGTTGGCCATGAATGAAGAATTGCTTGGCACTATGCACCCGGAGGTTGCCGATAGTCTGATGGCGTTAGCAGAGGTTTTTACCCAAAAGGGGCAGTACGCCAAAAGCGAAAAAGTGATGCGGCGAGCCCTTGCCATTCGCCAAGCGACTTTGGGTGACGATCACCTTGATACCGCTAATGTGGTGTATGCACTGTCTTCGATTGCGCTGTTTCTTGGCAATCACCAACAGGCAGAGACTCTGGGATTGAGTGCACTGAAAACTCAACGAAATCTCTACGGCAACAGCCCGCATTTAGATATAGCAGAAAGTCTGAATAACCTAGGAACAATTGCCATGCGGCGAGGTCAATACGACCTTGCGGAGGAACACTTTCAGGCCTATGTCGATATGCTCAAGACATTGATGCCGGACAACCACCCGAAGATAGCCCTTGCGCTGGAGAACCTGGGTTCACCATTTTATATGAGAAGGAACTATGGCCAGGCTTCGGCACTGCTGGAGCAGGCGCTGGAAATCCGCCGAGTTGCGTTCGGAAAAGACCATCAGATCGTGGGCCGCACGCTGGTCAATCTTGCGACAGTTCTGACAACCGCTGACGCGTTGGACGAGGCAGATCGACGATTTAAGGAGGCGCTGCCGGTTCTGAAAGCTTATTGGGGAGGTGATCATCCGGATCTTCCCAATGTACTTACCAGCATGGGCTTGCTTGCCGACAAGCGCGGCCAGAAGCAGGAAGCCTTTGCCCTGTTGAGCGAATCTGTGTCCGTTGCGGTCCAACACTTCGGTGATGAACACCCGGAATCTGCAGTCCACAAGAGCCGATTTGCTAGGGTTCTAGTCAACAATCAGCGCATAGCGGAGGCAGAGCCCTTATTGCATGAAGCAAAAACCGTGTTCGAAAATGTCTACGGCAAGGCGCACACGGAGTGGGTGCAAGCAGACGAACTGCTCACCAAGATTGCTGAAACAGACGAAACAAACGAAACAAACGCAAAGGGACTAGCCAGCGAACGTCAATGAAAACAGCTCAAAAATCCCGGCGGATAAATAATTCGCTAACTGTGACAACGAATCCAGGTGATCTTTCCTAGCACCCTGAAGCTAATTTTACTTTATCGAGCTATTGGTTTCTGCGCACTGCGCCAAATTTGGCGTTGATTTCAGCAAACTATCGCCAATACCTAGGAGCGAAGTGTTTTTCTCTGTCTGAATCCGGAGGCTAGGTGATGAAATGGTGGGTGATCTCATTAGGCGGATTGTACTGCATCGGTGCTGTAGCCCAGCCCTCAACTCAGCAACTGGGCGGGCGCGTGTTAGCCGACGAACAATGGCGCGGTAATCAGGCCTCTATGCCCGTCGGGTTAATTTCCGACATGATGGTGGTTGGCACCTCCACTGAGGATGAAGCCGGTGTGGGAGCCGGCGCCGTGTGGTCGTTTAAGCGGGTAAACGGTCAGTGGGTACAAATGCAGAAAATCCTGCCGGAAAACCCCCAAAACAGCCAGGCCTTTGGTTGGTCGCTCTCGGTGGATGAACAAATCGACACCGGTGAGGCCTGGCTTGCCGTGGGATCGCCCCGGGCTGATGGCTTTTTTGGGCGAGTCGATTTATACCAACGCGCCGGCGATACCTGGGAATATGTGCAAACGCTTTCCGGTGATAGACCCAGCCAGTTCGGTTTTGATGTCGCTATCAACGTGGATATTCCCATCGGCCAACCCGACTTTTCCTGGACCGTCGGCATTGGTGCCCCCGGCTACCGGTTTGACACCAACACCTTTGGAACCGGTGCCGTACATGTTTCCAATCTGAACTCACTAAACCTGTGGACGCCGCCCGCGGTGCCGTTGGGTCTGGATGCGGCAACAACACCGCTGTTTACTGGGATCGGAACCTCCGTGGCACTAGACGGTGACATGCTGGTAGCCGGCGCGCCAAGTTCCAGAGTCAGGGGGCAAAACGGCGCCGGCGTCATCTATACCTTCAACCGTGGCGCATTCTCACCCTTTGCCAGCAATGCTCCAATTGAAAACCCCGATCCCATCGACGGCGAACAGTTTGGCGGCGCGGGCTTTGGGGCGGACGTTGCCGTCAGCAAACAAATCATCCCGATGCGCCAGTTCACTGGCAATTACACTATTGTTGTGGGCGCGCCAACCGACACCTCAGAAATACCCGGCGGGCAGATGTACATCATTAACTCTGCGGGTCCCTCAGCGGGCGAAATTACCCGCCACACGCGACCCGACCGTTCCGAAAGACTCGATTTTTTCGGTTGGGCAGTAGCCGTTAAGCAGGATTTGTATAACGGCGATCATGAAGTTCTGGTGTCGTCCAGGGTCCAGGGCGATGGTGTTGATGGCGCCGTGTTTAGCTACAACCAGGCAGACCTGCTAGAGCCATGGCTACCGACCCGCAAGCTAATCATTGCCAATGGATCAGTGTTTCCCTTGTCCGCGTCAAACGTTGGTCACTCGCTGGCCGCCTGGAATAACCTGATTGCGGCAGGGTCACCCAGCGCTGCCCCTGGCAACGATGCGGTTTATACCAACCCGTTGGTCATTTACTCCAACAGTTGGGAGCTGATATCGCCATAAACTGACAGCAAAATCAGAGCAGTGCGTAATAGACGGTGTTTTCCTGCTGAACAAACCTATCGATCCGCAACACCAACGCTGCCCCTTCTTCCCAGAGTTCTATCTATTGGCCGCGGGTGACGCCAATCACCTTCTGTTAGCCTCGCAACATCGAGGTAGATGGGACAACTTGAGGAGCATTCTTGGCAGACGTTTTTGTATCGTATTCCAGTAAAGACCGGCAATGGGTTCAGTCACTGACTGAAGCATTGCGGGAAGTCGGTCTGACGATTTGGTGGGACCGCAACCTTTCTCCTGGCAATCGATTCACCAACGAGATGGAGGCTGAACTTGAGGCCGCCAGTGCCGTTGTGGTGGTCTGGTCCCAAGCTTCTGTGAAATCCATGTGGGTGGCGGACGAGGCCAGCGTTGGGCGTGACAAGGGCAACCTTGTGCCTATCGCGATGGAGCCTGTATTGCCAGGCATGGGGTTCCGGCAGCTGCATGCCATCGACTTTCAGCGCTGGCGCGGCGATGCCCACGCTGCCGAATTTAATCAACTGGTTGATACGATTGCCAAGATGGTGGCCGGTGAGCGCGCCGACTATCTCAACGAAGCGCCGCCTCCGGCCAAGCCAGACTCAGGAAAAAGCCCTTGGGTCTACGTGGCTGTCGCTGCGCTGATAGCGATATTCACCCTTTATTGGCAATACCCTTTTTCAGACAGCGGACCGGCCAGCGACGATCTATCGCAAAGCCCAGACTTTGAAGGTTCGACCGATCAAAATACGCCAGATGCCAATGTCGGGCTCGCGGTCATCCCCTTTGTGAGTTGATCCGCAGCACCAGAGCAGGAACTCTTCGTAGATGGGCTGTCCGAAGAACTGCTGAACTGGCTGGGCAACGTCGAAGGTCTGCGCGTTCCCGGCCGCAGTTCGGCGTTTCAGTTCAAAGGAAAGTCAGAAGATCCTCGGATCATTGGAGAGCAGCTAAACGTAGAATTTCTCCTGGAAGGCAGTGTTCGCCGGTCCGGTGATGCACTACGCATAAACGCACAGCTGTCCAGGGCATCCAGCGGTGAAATTCTCTGGACAAAAAAGTTCGATCGCCAGCTGACGGATTTATTTGTCGTGCAGGACGAAATCGCGCAAACCGTAGTGACAGAGCTATTAGGGAAAATACCGGCCACGGGCGCCGACAACCCGGCGTTTATCGGTGCGGTGGATCCCGCAGCTCATGAGAAATATCTGCAGGGTCGAGCGATGTGGATCAAACGCGATCGCGAGGCGTTGGAACTGTTTAAAGCCTCTACCACCCTCGATCCAGATCATTGGCTAGCCTGGGCGTACCTGGCCATCGTCAGCGCGATATCCGACGATCGACAGACCCGTGACCTCACCAATGAGGCTCTGGCAAATGCGGTATGACTTAGGCCCGATGCGGCCGATGTTCTGTTTGCTCAGGGCTGGGTGAAGGACCAACGCCAGGCAAAAACCTCCCAAGACTCAGCGCCAGACCCAATGATGGTGAGCTTATTGGAACGTGCGCGGCGCGCGAACCCGCGGCATACCGAAACATTGCATGCGCTAAACCGATTGACTGCCTCCGACGAGCAATCCGTGGTGTTGTTGGAAAAAATCATTGAGATTGATCCCGCCCACAGCAGAGCATGGATGAACCTCATCAACACCCAAGCCCGGTTGGGCAAGATTGATGTCGCCAATCAACTGGTTCGCAACATGCTGATCGACGTGCCGGACATGCCAATACGCATGTCTTCCACCCTGACCAAGAGCCTGGGCGACCTTCAGCTCTCTGGAGAAATTGTCTTTGAGAACTGGCAGGCCACTGAAAACAGCAGCCATGGCCGAAAAGTTAGGGCAGCACTACTCGCTGACCTGGGAGCACTTGCGGAGGCCGAGTATCTGTATCGCCTTGAAGCGGCGTCAACCCCAGAGGGGCTCCCCGAATCGAAAATTTTTGCCGAGATACTGGCCAGCAACGTGGAGGCAAGACTTCTGACCGCCAAAAGCGCTGCCGAGTCTGACAGCCCGCCTCGCGGATCAGGGTTTGCGCTGGCGGCGGCTTTTCTCACCGCCAATAGGCCTCAAGAGGCACTGGACACCATCAGCCGTGAGCGAAAGGACCTGCTGTCGCCTACCCCAAAATTTCGACCCGCCTTTGCCGCACTTGGCGACCCGGAAATGTATGTTGTGGCAGAAGCGTTAGAATCACTGGGTCGCGTCGAAGAGGCCAGACAGCTGTGGACACTGGCTCTCAACGCCGATTACCGGGGATTCGCCCTGACCTGGCAAAAACCCATGAACAACGCCTTGCTGCTGGCCCGACTGGGACAACAGCAGCAGGCGGTGGCGAGCTTCCAGACCGCCTATGACCAAGGATTCCGTTTTCTATACTCCATGAACTGCGATAACTGCGTCGATGATGGATTTATCAGAGAAAACGGCTTACTTAGCCCGTTAGTCAAACTACCCGGCGCAGCGGAAATTGTGGCCCGTATTCAAGCAGAAAACCAACAGTCCCTCGAAGATTTCAATCGCCGTTTTGGGATTTTGAACCAGGTCCGTAATTTGATGAACAGCGAACAGCCCCTCGAGCAATTGCGCTGAGTTTCAGGCTTTTTAACCGCATCAACTGTTTACTCGATTGACTATGCGTTTTGTCACCTGGCTGGCCTTCGCGTGGCTGCAGGCTCATAGGACGTTTGGGACAGCCATGTGACAAAACGGGAAAAGTACGATTTTGAGCTAACAAGAAGACAGCTATTGTTGACTCATGAATTTAGAGAAACGCGCGTTGGCAAGTGACCGCTGATCTTCACTGATGCGTGATTCGATGCGAAGGCGAATCTGCAAGGCGTCGGGGTCTTCGGTACCCTCCTGCTGTGCTCTTAACAGCCAATACAAAGCCTCAGCAGGGTTAGGCGGAACCAGGGTTCCGTTGGACACAAAGCCCTGGGAAAACCACTTCGCTAACTGCAATTGAACTTTGGTGTCGCCGTAGTCGGCACGATATTCGAAACTGTCCAATGAGTCCGCTCGATTTGTCAGTTTTTCGGGCGGTGTGGCAATCTTATCCTCTATAGACTCTCGATCTGCTTCCGAACATACCAAACAGGCGTCGAGGGCACGCTGCAGGAACTCTCTACCTTTTTCGGCCAGTCCTTTTTTCTGTAAAGTCTCACCCATTTCCGTAAGCACCGAAATGCGTTCTTCATAGTCACTTCCAATACGCAGCCCTATGAGCGGCGCCAGCCGTTTCATAACGTCCAGTTGGCCAACCACTTCACGATGCAGGTCAAGTTGAAAAAACAGGTGCTGCAAGACTTCAATTACGGCACTAACCGGCGTCTCGGGATGTCGGTCCAGGCGGTCTAGCGCCTTTTCCAGCTTGACGACCCCACCTAACCACTGGTGTTTCTCGTTGCCGATACCAACCTCAACCAAGTCAATTTCGACCCCCAGGTGATGGTCTTCAGAGTAGTAAAGGGCCATCCGTTCCCGCGCTCGCTGGATTAACTGACTCGCCCGATCGGTATCGCTTCGAACAATGTCGTCGGCCTGTTCGACAAGTGCCCGCCACGCCAAGGGCCCGATATCGCGATTAACCCTGGATAATCGATCAAAGGCCTCATCTGCAGTCGTTTTTTCTTTACGACTGGCACGATCAAGCAAAGATTCCAGTAATCCCTCAAAGGAACGATTGTTATCCTGTGCCAGGCGCTGGCGTGTCAGCAGGAGTGAAAAACTTCGGTCGACAGGTGCCCCTGCCTCACCATCGCGGAAAATTCGGGCGATTCGGTAGGGAAGATTATCGATCTGACTAAGCCATACCAATGCCAGTTCAGCATCCTTCTCAACACCACGTCCCATAGACAGGCACCAAGCGAAGAAGGCCACCGACGGCACATGGCCGCGTTCTGCGGCGCGACGGAACCAATGGGCCGCAGCAGCGGGATCCTCGGCCGTCACACGACCCGACAATAGTTCAAGTGCATAAAGATACTGGGCATCGATGTCACCCAATTCTGCGGCCTGGCGTAACCAATCCGCTCCCTCAAGTCTCACATCCTGAGCCTTATCGTCATATAAGACTTCACCCAGCTCCCGCATTGCCACAATCACGCCTTTCTCAGCGGCGCTGCGCCACCAACGAACGCTGGTCTCAGAATTTCTTTCTACTCCGATGCCCAGGGAGTAAATCCGCCCCAGTTCAGCCTGACTGTAACTCCCCCCTTGCGCTGCCGCGCGCTGAAGAAGTGCGACCTGCTCGTCGGGAATCTGCCCATAGCCATCACGCTCTCGTTGCAGACGGTTCCACTTCATGCCGGCCAACAGGTGACCTTGATTGACTGCCTGGCGCAACCATTGAGAACTAAGGCCATGATTCGCATCAACAAGTTCACCCTTGGCAAGAATCTGGGACAATTCATACTGGGCGTCGGCAACGCCACCCCGAGCGCCAACTTCAATCCACCGCACTGCAGCTTTTTTGTCAGCAGTTTTGTCATCAACCATCAGGCGACCCAACCGGTATGCGGCATTAGGTGCCCGTTCAGCATCCACTTCAAACCAACGCCGCGCCGCGGCAAGGTCTTTGTCTAACAACTCCCCGGTTTCATATTGATTTCCCAGCGTAAATCCCGCACCAACGAATCCTGCAGCGGCCGCTTTCTCAAGCCATTCAACGCCAGTTTTCGGTTCGGCCGGCACTCCCTCCGCCCCTTTTAGCAACAGAGCGCCGAGGTAAGTCATGCCAGCACCGTCACCCGCTTCTGCGGCCTTGGACAACCAGTTGAATGCCGCAGAGGAATCTTGATTGACCCCAATGCCTTGGAGGTACATCAGACCCAATCGCCCCATAGCCAAAGCGCTGCCCAATTCGGCGGCCTTGCGGAAATACCTTATGCCTTCGGGAAAATCGGCTTGACCGTCCACACCCGACAGGTGCAATGCACCTATCGAGACCAGTGCATCAGTGCTACCAAGTTCCGCAGCGCGTTCCAGAATTACGATGGCTTTGTCTAAATCCTGCGATACCAGGGTACCCCTGCCATAGAACTCGCCAAGATCAATCATCGCCGGCACGTACTGCGCGTCTGCTGCGCGCTCCACCAGCCGAACTACCTCCAACTGCTTTTCGGCAGAATCAGCGCCAGGTAATAAAGTCAGGGCCAGATCATGGCTGGCTTTCGGGTCGCCCTGTTCCGCGGCTTCGCGCAGCGCTACGAGCTCATCGGGCTGTGTAGCGATGGCTATCTCACCAATCCCCGCACTCACCAACACTAGCAGCAAAAGTCCCAGCCGATTTTTGTAACGGATTTTGTCCATGGTCATGTCTCAAGCAACTGTTCGTCAGAGTACATTGTTCAATACGTGTTTCAGACGAAAGTAGGCCATGGATCGCGAAAAAAAAGCCTATCTGTCGTGTCCCGGCGTTCCTCAAAACACGGCGTGGGGACGACAAACCGTTTAACGCGCTGCTGATTCCTATCCGAAGTAGACAAAGTCGAGGGCTTAAATCATCAATGTTTACCCGGGGACTGTGAAATATCGCTCGCCAGAAAACCCCGGCTATTCAAAAACTGGTCGGTCAGCCGGTGAACCTCGCTCCTAGCTTGCGTATTTCGAAAGAAATGACCAGTTTCAAACAGGTGGTATTCGAAATCGTTTTTATGCGCCTGCATCTTCCCCACAAACTCCATGAACTCATCTTCCGGAGCGAGGTGATCGTATTTGCCATGAATGAGCAGCGTTGGAACCAGTCCTGGCTTCACCTGATGGGTGAGCGACACGGTCTTGGGGTTGCCTTGGGTCATTGCGGTGAAAAATCCGCTTTTCAGCGTATTGTAGGTAGATGAGTGAAGGATCAGAGCGTTAGGTCTAGCACTGACGTCCAGCGCGTCCGCAGGCGTCAAAATCGCGTTAATGCCGACAAGGTGTGCGCCGGCGGAAAATCCGTGGGCAACCACCTTATTCGGGTCAACTCCAAGATCACGGGCGTTCTCTCTCACCCAGGAGATAGCCTGCCGCGTGTCGTCTACGCAGGCGGACATGTCGCTACCGTGCACGTCGGCAAGCCGGTACTCAAAGGAGATGGCCACCATGCCCTGCTCAGCCATCCGCTGAGCGCCAGGATATGACCACTCGGGGGTTCCAATAGCCCAACCGCCACCGTGCAGCGTGACAAACGCTGCTCGCCGATCATCCGGCTTGTGAGATGACGGGTAAAACACGTGGGCTTCCAGATCAACGCCGTCCACACGGCGAAACACCCGGATCTCGTCAGCTTGAGTCCGAATGGCCATCGCCTTTTGGTACGTAGCCGTTACCGCGGGAAGCAATGCATGACCCGGAAAATCCGCTGCAAAAGCCGCCTTTACAGGACCCCAATCCGCCGGACCATAGTTTGTTTCAAAGGTCCGGAACATCTGTTCCAGTAAATAGTCTTTTACGCTGGCGTCAACGTCCATTTTCTTAATGGTTTGATATCTAGAAACCAGTTTTTCCCGCGGCGCATTCTCGTCTTCGAATTTGAGTCTTCCCGCTGACTCAAGGTCTACAAAGGAGTCCAGCATGGCGACCGTTTTGCGAGAAAACAGGTCCTGGGGTTGCAACGTTTGGCGAGCCAGGATTGTTCGAAAATAGTCTTGACTCACCTCAGCCCGGTTGCCCGTGATGTTTCTGAACAACGAGGGATAGATTAAACGGTACCGATCAAAATGCGCCCTAATGTCCACCTGGGCGCGGTGGGCAATGGCTGCTGGCGTCTCGGGATGTTGCTTGAGCCAATCGTGATGGGCTGCGAGCACGTTCTGCTCCCGCTGATCAATATCCTGCATGAAGCCATCAAGGCCAAGGGCGTAGACCTCGCGAACCTCCGCTAACAATTTGGAGTGGACGCCATCAAGAGCCAGCCCGAGCTCTAACAACTGTTGGTTGGACGCGGCGTGGTCACCGGAAAATGTTACCGGGCGGTTCTCGCCCCCGTGTTCCCAGTCGACCTGAGAACCGGGCGACAGGTACACGTCATAGATGTCGTTACCGACCGACAGGCGGTGGAAGCCTGACTTAGCCACCGGAATGGCCGCTTCAAAGGTCCTTGCGGCAGTGACTGAAGCGGAAAGGTCGTCAGGATGACTGGCTACCGACCACCCATCGTCGATGGGAGGCGGGTAAGAACTCACCGTGACGCGGTCGATATCGCCATCAGGGACCTTGCCGCTGATAACGGCGCCCTCAAAGTTCTGAGCCTCAACCTGAACAAAGACACTCAGAAAAAGTAAAGCTACCTGGGCACCAGCAAATCTATGTCTCACCGTCAGACTCCCTTCCAATTTCGATTTTTTTTCGCCGTTGAGTGCACAGCGACACATAGAACTGCATACGGCCCGAGGCAAACAAAGTTACACCCGCTTATCGGATTTCTAAAATGACATGGCGGTTAACGAAACGTCAGATCGCCCTTTATCTGATGCTACATTCTTGGCAACCACATCCCCATGGTGGCAGCGAAGATGCCAAGGGTCATAAATGCCGTTAGCCCAAACAGTGCAATGGAAAACGTAATCATCCCACCTGATGTAGGTCGGCGCTCACAGTGGAAATACCACTGGAGCATTGCCAGTGGCAACAGATACTGGGAAAAACCCAACGCAGTAAGAAAAGGTCCCGTAAACGACTCCCAATCAATGCCAACTCCGCCGGTTAACATCGCCCACCCAAGCAACCCAACGCGATAAAACCATACAGCGCTGGCAACGAGAAATAGCCGCAATGCCCAGCGTCGATGTTCTTTAAATCGACGCCCCATCGCGTGATACACCGCTAACAGAGCGAACACGATGATCAAAATTCCGTCACCCGAGATACCAAGGCGCATCGAAAAATCGCCAATCGGGCTGCGGGTCCAGGTCATATACAGCCCACCAACAGCGCTGCTCACTGCGGCCAGAAGATAGCTTCTTCCCAGCCATCGATGAAACGTGGGAAAGCGATTGCGGATGGTTGGGATTATCTGCAAAGGACCGCCGCCGATGATCAGCGCCGCCAGTAGCACGTGCGCAATAGACATCAGGTTGCCAAACGACTCGCCCTCTACGAATCCTGACGGCAAATCCGAATCCACAAGTGCTTCCATCCCGTGCTGCGCCACAGGTGGATAAAACACAGCAAGTATGTAGGCCACAAAAATCCACTGACCAATAGCGGCAACCGCAAACCAAAGCTTGACCGAAACCTGAAACAACTGCTGCGGCAATGCTTCGCCAAACGCGCTCTTCACTAACACCGTGTCGTTCATGTACATTCTCCCAATAATTGACGTGTTTCAGGTCATCACTTTGCGCTCATGGCTTCGAATGAACATCGGCCGGGGGTTGGAAATTCCTCTCCCCCAAAAGGATGATATTGTCGGGTAGCAATATCCACCCTGAATGGCATGACAGAGGCGTCGCCATTGGTTTAGGCTGCAGATATGCCCCGATCCTTCGTCCCAACCGACGGCATCGCGCCGTCGTTCCGCGATGCCAGAACTTAACCAGCCGAGCATTGGCGCTGCTGTATGGCAGCCGTTGCGTGGACCGATAGAACGCTGGCCACAATCCACCGATTTTTTTGTCGCTGCGCTCTCGCTCCTACTAACGCTTTGGTTCTGGGCCCAGCAATCCGATCAGGGTGTGCTGTCCATCGGTACATTGACCGACGCCGGAACCTATCTATGCGCCTTTATTGGAAACTTCGCTTTGTTGTGGCGGCGCAGTCATGGGTGGCAGGTTCATGCCACCGTAATGTGCGCATCCGTGCTGGTTTACGTCGGCTCAATGAGCGGCGGAATCTTTGCCCTGGCGTTCTCCCTTTACAGCCTGGGTCGATATGAATGCAGGCACCGTGCAAGCGTTACCGGTATGGCGCTTGCTTTGACCCTTGTCGTCACAGACCTGTTTATCATCGAGGAACCGAGCATTGGCGGCACGGTGGCGGCGAGTCTGGTGATTGCGCTTTGGTACTTCGGCCGACGATTACGTTTTCGCGGTGAATATCTAAGGCTGCTTGAAGAGAGAGCAAAACACCTGGAACGCGAACGCAGCGTCGAGTCAGAGCGCGCAGTTGCTGCTGAGCGCACTCGAATCGCTCGCGAAATGCACGATATCGTTGCCCACCAAGTCAGCCTGATGACGGTGCAAGCCGGCGCCGCCAGGACGGTGAGTATCACAGATCCAAAAGCCGCCGGAGAGGCTATGGCCGCGGTCGAAAAGGCCGGGCGAAATGCGTTAACGGAGATGCGTCATTTGCTTGGCATTCTGCGACCCGCTGAACCAGAAGATGCGTTGCAACCACAGCCTGGAATTAAGGACCTTTCTGCGCTTGTAAAACAAGTAAACGATGCCGGGCTGAACGTACAGCTGACAACTACCGGCAGTACTTCAGGACTACGACCTCGGTTGGAGCTCACCGTGTACAGAATCGTTCAGGAAGCCCTTACTAACGCCATCAAACATGCAGGCAACAACGTAACTGTTACCGTGGCAGTGAATATTAATAAAGACCGCGTAATAGTCACTGCCCAGGACAACGGCTTGGGCGGGGATGTTAACCCTTCAAGCGGACATGGAGTTGCTGGTATGCGTGAGCGAGTGGAGCTACTTAACGGAGAGTTTTACGCACAAGCGTTATCCGGCGGAGGATTTGAGGTTCGTGCTCTGCTGCCATTGAACAACATAAGACCATGACGTTACGGGTCATGGTAGTGGATGATCAAACTCTGGTACGCCGTGGTTTCGCGATGGTGCTGGGGCATGAAAACGACATCGAAATAGTGGCTGAGGCTGGCAACGGTTTAGAGGCGATAGCTGCGGCCCGGGAGTATCAACCCGACGTCGTTTTGATGGATATTAGGATGCCAGAGCTGGACGGTCTGGAGGCAACCGCGCGGATCTTAAACGAAAGCAATGATCACACTCGTGTAATCATTCTGACCACGTTCGATCCAGACGAGTATGTTTATAAGGCATTACGTGCAGGGGCCAGTGGATTTGTACTAAAAGACATTCCGCCAGAGGATCTGGTGGCCGCAGTGCGCACCGTCGCCGCCGGCGGCGCCATGCTTGCTCCAGACATTACCCGGCGCCTGATCGGCCGATTTGCCACCCAACTGGGCAACGAAAACAGCCTCAATCAAAGGCTTGAGCGGCTAACGGCTCGCGAAAGTGAGGTACTGCAGGCGCTGGCCGGTGGAAAGAGCAATATTGAAATCGCCGAGCTACTGTTCATTGGGCCGGCCACCGTAAAATCCCACGTATCCAGCCTGCTGTCTAAACTTGGGCTACGAGATCGCGCGCAGGCAGTGGTGTTTGCCTACGAATGTGGACTCGCAAAAATTGGGGAGCAAGAGATTGGTTTCTGACCCCAGAAATTCAGCGCCACGCAACTCTCTTTACACCCTTGCAGCCGCTGCCGGTGCCCTGCTTGGACTGCTGCTTTTGGCTGCGGCTTTCGGCCACTTCGCCGCCGTCTGGCCGGCCATCGATGAAAACACCACCGTATCAGGCACCAAGCGACTGCTTCTCTTGCTACCAGGGTTGGTACTAACAGTCGCCGGCTTGATCAACGTCCTGACATGCCGGGCACTGTGGATAGGTATGAAGTGGGCCTTGCACACCGCCCTGGCCTTCAACGGAATTACCGCAACATATCTTGTCTACCTGCTGAGCCAGGGGGTGCCAGGTCACCCTATCGGCTTTTTTTTAACATTGGTGTTGAGTTCTTTTGTCATGCTGAGCGCGATTAGGGTTGGCCTGGTTTGGCCAGCAGCTGTAGAAAACTAGCAAGATGGCTCACTATCTGACGCCAACCTTTCGTCAACTCCCATAACATCTGAACCGCTAACGCCCTAACCAGAGAACCAAGGTACCAACGAACGCAAGAGCGGCGAAATATAAGAGCAACTTGCCAAGATTGGCATTGCCATCCTGGTAGGACTCGTATTTGTCCTGCAACGCTGCAACTTCTCGATCGGAAAGGTCTGCGCAATGCGAGCAAGACTGTTCCGACTTTGGGTACATCAGTCCGCACCGATCACATTTCTTGATGGGTTTTACCTTAATGGGAATCTGCAAGAATTGTTCTCCTGTACGTCACTACAATTTATTAACTTGGCTACTGTTACGTTGCTCATTCAGACATCCTGTGATCGCAATTTTCCGCTCTAGGAGCCAGGATTTCTATCTGCACTTAGGTACCGCGACATATGCGCTTATTTACCAAACATCAGTCAACCGCAAGAGTACTGACTGCTGCCGCGGGCGCAATGTTCAGTGTTAACGCACTGGCGTTGATTTTTTCCGATGGGTTTGAGTCTCTGCCACCCTGTGCACTGACAGTTTCTGACGACATCATCGAAGATACTACTTGGTCTAATGGCCCGTCCGCCTGCGACATTCTGATTGTGCCACGAAATCTGGATGACCCAATCGCCCCTGGCTTTGCCCCAGTGTCAGTCGTTAATGCCACCCTAACCATCGAGCCCGGAACAGTGGTCCAGTTTGCTCAAAATGGCAGTATTTCTGTTGCCGAAGGCGGAGGGCTGCAGGCGTCAGGATCAGAGGAAAACCGAATCACTTTCGCGGCTCGCCAGCCTGTCGCCGGGTTTGGCCGTGGTCTGTTCTTCGGTTTTGACGCTTTGGATAGTCGAATCGAGTATTCCGACTTCATTAATCTTGGCAGTGAAAGCGCGCTGAGCGCCCACGATGCCGCTATCGCCGCAGCACCCAGTTCCGGTGCGGGTTTGATCCTTCGTTACTCTACGATCAGCGGCAGTTCCACCATCGGCGTTGAACTTGACGAATTTACCCTTCAGGACTTTGAAGCAAACCGTTTTTTCGCCAACGAGCAATTCGGGCTCAGAGTCAGCGGACCTCAAGTACCTATGTTGGATGAGGCAAGTGACTATGCCGGTGGCTCACAGCCAAACTCTCAACCCTTTGTGCTCGTTGAAGGCGTCAGCAGCCGGGATCGCATTACAGCTGATGGCTTATGGCGATCGCTCAACGCCCCTTATTTCCTTGATGTCGCATTGAATGTAGAGTCCGGTACGCTATCACTGGCGGCCGGCGTGCAAATTGTCGCTGGCGCCGGCGCGACATTAAGAATTAGTGAACTCGCCGCGCTGACTGCAGTGGGAACAACAAATCAGCCTATTAGTTTCCGGGGATTGGTTTCAATGCCCGGCTATTGGGAAGGCATTGTTTTTTTTGAGTCGGATTCGCCAAACAATCGCTTTGAGAACGTGACGGTACAACACGCTGGTCAGGAAAGCTCTGACGCCGCCATCGATCTTGATATTGACGCCCTGTTATTTTTGCGCAACAGCACAATCAGCAACAATTCCGGCGCCGGCGTCTGCGTTGGGTTTCGTTCAACGTTGGATGATGGCGGCGGCAACAGTTTCAGCGACAATGCGGGTGGGAATATTGTGACCAACTGCTGATATCGATAACCAAAACACCGTTCAAATGCCTGCCGGGACTGACTCTCTCAAATCGAAGCCGAGTGAACTGGCGCATTTGTCTATAATCCCCCCAAAAGACCAATCACGGCCATCGCCCGGCCTGTTCGAGCGAGTGCCACTTTCCATGCGTTCAGGAAAAACCCAATGAATTCAATACGTTTTGCCGCAATGCTTGTCGCTTTTCTAATCACCTCCTGGGTCAATTCGGCACCGAGAGTATTGTTTAGCCATTATGCGCCAGACGAGCAATTGCTTAACCTGCAGGTCAATGATGAAACGTTAGTCGCCAACCTAAACTTTGGCGACTCCGATTCTCGATATCGCTTGGTTGAACCCGGGCTTAGTACGTTTAATGTTGTCGATGAAGACGGCGAGATTCTTGCGAGTCGTAGTTTTGCGCTAGTACGAAGCGACTTCAGTCTGATTGCGTACAACAGCGCCAACGGCGAGGTTCAGCTGGAGCTATTGACAGATTTCGTAGTCGACCGAGCCGACTCGGTCATTCAGAACACTGTCATTCGTGCAGGAACCTTTGCCAAACTTTCCAGTAACTTCCAATTCGGTTTTGAACGACTCACTACGGTGGCGCTTAACGGCGAGCCAACAATGTTTGGTAGCGAAAGCTTTACCCAAATTGGTAACGGTATCCAAGTACTTTCCCCCGAACTTTTGCGATCCGGAGCCGATGGTAATGGGGGGGATTTTGAGTCTGATCTTCTAGTGCGCATTGGAACCCTTGCAGGGACCTCAGATAATTTTCAGCAGCTAATTTTCACCGCTGACTCAACCCTGCCCTCTGGAACGACAGATCTGTTTGTCATCGGAAACGGACAGATCCACCCCTATCAATTGATTCAACGCCGCCGTCCGGGCAACCGAAGCGCGTCAGAAAGCGGCCTGTATGGAGAGCCAGGAATTGTGGGGTCTGGCGTGCAGGTGGCAGAATTGGGCGACGATGGCCGCGTTTACGGCCTGCTCTATACCTACGATGAGTTAGGTGAACCGCTCTGGTTTTACTTTGATTCTATTTGTGACGGTTTACCGGATGACCCGGAGTACCGGCAGCTGGCCTGTTCAGACCCATCGGTCGCTCCTGTGTCTGACAGCGTTTATTCCGTTTCTTTCTATCGCGCCGCGGGCGGCGTGATGCAACCAGGTATGGGCGCAACGATTGAGCCGGTAGGATTTGGCCGGCTGAACCTGCGAACCCTGCTGGACGGGGAAAATCAGCAATTCAGCACGGCAACCATGCGCGTTCGCCTGGCAGACCTGGCGGAGATCCTCGCGACAGGAGCCAGCATTCCCCCAGGCGTGCGGTTTGTTTTTCAGCAGCTGCCGGAAAATTGATTGCTGGGAAATAACTGACGTGAGCGATAACCATGGCACTTAAAGCAACCATTTTCCGCGCCCAATTGGCCATTGCCGATATGGATCGCCACTATTATCAGGATCACAATCTGACCATTGCCCGCCACCCATCAGAGACCGATGAGCGCATGATGGTCCGCATCGTTTGCTTTGGCATTTATGCACAGGAGGGGCTGGAGTTCACCAAAGGAATCAGCACAGACAGTGAACCGGATCTATGGCAGAAATCCCTTAGCGGCGAAATAGAACATTGGATCGACCTGGGGCAGCCCGATGAAAAGCGTATTCGCATCGCCTGTGGGCGAGCAAAACGAGTAACCGTAGTGTGTTACAGCGGAAACAGCGCCGCGACCTGGTTCAAGAAACTTAAGCCCACACTGACCCGATTCAAAAACCTTCAGATCGTTAATATTGATAACAAAGACAGTCAGGAATTAGCGGGCCTGGCGGAACGCAAAATGACGCTGCAGGTAGCTATTGACGACAGGCTGTTGAGCATTAGCGATGAGCACAAGATTTTGACCATTTCGCCAGTTCGCTGGTATCCAGAAACCCATTGATAAGGAGAAGACTGTGAGCATTTCGTTATATGAGGTAAGCATCGCCACCTCAAAACAAACCCTCGACGGGGTCAGCTCGGTGCTAAAAAAAGCCCGCAAACACTTTGAATCAACGAACGAGAACCTGGATGAGGTTGCTGCGTGCCAACTCACTGACGACATGCTCGGTTTTGGATTTCAAGTCGTCTCTGTTGTGCATCACTCACTGGGGTCAATCCAAGGCGTTTACTCCGGCGAATTTCGGCCTCCTGAAGGCCCTTACGACCTGAGTTGGGAAAATGCAGAGCAGAAAATCAAAGACGCCCGCAATGCCCTGAGCGAATACAGCGAGGACGACGTGAACGCTCAGGCTGGCAAACGCGTCGAATTCGTTCTGGGCGAACAGCGCATACCCTTTGAGAGCGAGAATTTTGTGTTGTCCTTCTCTCACCCCAATCTATTTTTCCATGCAACCACCGCCTATGACCTGTTGCGGATGAAAGGTGTTCCACTGAGCAAGCGAGATTTTATGGGGCCGTTGCGGCTGGCTTCGTAAGCAGAACTTGGGTCTTGCAACAGCGCATGGTTGCGTGACGCGATAAGACCTCTGCTGACCTAGAACCCGCTGCAGAGGGATCGGTAGTTTGGCGGGTATTGGCTTGGATCCAAATCGCCCCCCTCGGGATAAGTCTGTGGCCGTCTTTTAATCTCATTGTTATGTTATAACATTAGGGAAGCATCGAGTATCTGGGATACTTACTAGGTCAATAACCGATAATGAAGTCACCACAGCACAAGCGCACCTTAGTCGTGAGCAAACTAAAATCCCCTATGTCTTTGCCGGCAATTTTGCTGTCGTTGCTATTTGGCACGGCGGCGCCAGCTCAGCATGTACACGGCCATATCGAGCTAGGAATCGTTGTCGAGAATGCCACCTTATCGATTGCGTTAAGCGCGCCGCTGGCCGACCTGATGGGTTTTGAGCATGCTCCGAAAAATGACGATCAGCACCGCCGTCTGCAGCAGGCCGTCAGCCTGCTTAATGATTCTGAGGCGATGTTTGGGCTACCCACCTCGGCTGCGTGCACTAGTGACGTGATCGTCATCGAAGGGCCGACCTATCTGGAACAGGTATCGAATACTCGGAACGGAGAAACGGCATCAGATAGCGGTCACTCCCATGATGAAAACCACGAGCATTCCGAGGTGCATGCACAATACCAATGGACTTGCGAAGCAGTAGAACGACTCGAATCCGTAACGGCTCTTTTTGTTGGCAAGTTTGAAAACACCGAACATATTGAGATTCAAATTCTAATGCCATCGGTAACCAGGGTAATTGAGGCCAACACCGATGAAGAGCCTATAACTATTTCTTTACGTTGACTATTGATGAAACCACTCCAAAACTGGACCATCGTTTTAACGCTGGTGTCCGCAGGCGTGGCGGCTCAAGAGCCCCGCGAATTGTCCTGGAACGACCTCTTACCGACATCGCAGGCCGCTGCCGCCGCGGTACCTGGTTCTAAACCGGAAACTCAGCTTGACGGTTTTCTTGAGGACGTTGAGACGAATCAAAACATGAGTGTCGAGGTGGTCGCGGAACTTAACGGAACAAACGTCAAAATTCCTGGCTTCATTGTGCCGTTAGAGTTTGAAGGTGGAACGGTAAGCTCTCTTCTCCTTGTGCCTTTCTTTGGGGCCTGCATGCATTATCCACCCCCACCCGCCAATCAAGTGGTCCACGTCACCCTGGCCAAACCGATGGTTATCGATTCCTTGTGGGAGCCGTTCTGGGCCTCGGGCCAAATGACAACCCAATTCCGCAACTCGGAAATGGGCGCCGCTGGTTACAGCATCACAAGCGCTGACCTTACGGTTTACGACTAGAAGAATTTGATGGGCGGCCCCTAGCTGTAACGCTAGAGACCGCTCTGTTGTCGCAAGATCAAACCTGAGTGCGTTTAAAGACGAACAGTCACGCCCGCTTCAATTGTGCGTCCGGGCTGTGGCGCAAAGTCTTTGATAAACGATGTGTGATACCGCTGTTCGTCATCCGTCAGATTGCGCCCGGTAACAAACAGCTCTACATCACTTCCAGCAACCGTCAGATGGGTTGAAAAGTGCACCCGAAAATCGTTGTAAGAGTCGGTAGGCAATTCATTAAGAGCGGCATCGTTCTGTGACGACACTCGGCTCCAGCTGAACTCCGCCAGCGAACCACCCCAACTCAGCACAGTACCCACACGCCAACGGCTGGGTGGGATGCGTGGCAGGTTGCGGTTTTCCCCCGCGTCCAAACGGGCTCGCACCCGGTCGTAGCCGACATTTAACGCCATGCCGCCGTTACTCCAGGACATAGCATTCCAACCTAGGTCAGCTTCCAGCCCACGAAACGTTGCATCTTGCTGTCGCCATTGAAGTACCGGAAGGTCATCTAACTCTTCCCCTGTGGCCACCTCATAGATGAAGTCAGAAAACGAGGTTTGATAGGCGCTCACCGACACGCTCAAGGTTTCTCGTTCATACACAATGGAGCCACCTACATTCAGCGCATTTTCTTCATTAAGGTTTGGATCACCAATTTCATAGCTTTGTGTTGCAAGGTGAGGACCATCAGAGTAAAGCTCTTCCGCCACTGGGGCACGGTTGGAATAGTCCAGCTGGCCAGTGATTCGCCAGTGATCAGACAGCGGCTGAATCAGGCCAATGGAGGCGGCGCCCAGGTCGAAGCTGCGGGACCGGCCTACCGTTGGAGTTTGCTCAACATGTTCATAACGAACGCCTAGATCTACACCGGTGCGGCCGAACGTGCGCTGTCCAACGTAGAAAATTCCGACAGTGTCAGTATCCACTGGCGGCACAAACGCTTCTTCGCCTAAAGCAGAAAATTCTCGAGTAGAAAACTGCACTCCGGTGGCCCCGTCAAACCCCAGGAAAGGCTCATGCACCAGTTCAACCCGGCCTTCCATTGCCTCGGTAGCAAAGACCGTCCCGGCTTCACCATTGCCTTCAAACTCAGTGTGTTCATAGTCGTTAAAGCCTAGCCGAAAGTTGGCGCTACTAAAGCCGGCGAAAGGCCGATCGAGCCCGGCCTCAACATCAATGCGTGTTTGCGACAAATCGAGGATCGGATTGCCCTCTTCTTCCTCTTCTTCCTCTTCACCCTCTTCTTCTTCGCCTTCCTCATGCTCGTGCTCGTGTCCGCCAGGCAGTCCGTACTCTCCTTCATAACTGGACACAGCCAGCCCAACAAAGCCGCGCTCGCCAACATAGGAAAGGCCTAGAGCTCCACCACGGGTTTCCAGCTGACTACCCGGTAGGGTTCCGAAGGCTTCCTCCTCCTCTTCACCCTCGTCATCACTCTCTTCCAGCGCCTCAAGCGCTCGCAGACCAGCAGATTCGGCAAATCCTGGAATGTCATACTCATCAGCGTCGCGGTAGAACGCATCAACGTGGAATGCGAACGATCCTGCGCCCCCATTGAGCTGGGCAGCCGCGGTTTGCTGGCTAGCATTGTCTGCTGCCCTCAGCTCCACCTTGCCGGATAACGTGTCGGGTACTTCATGGGGGATACGTCCGGTGTGCACATTCACCACACCGCCGATCGCACCCGTGCCGTAAAGCAGCGTAGACGGGCCTTTGAGCACCTCAATACTTTGCGCCGAAAAAGGCTCGATTGTGGTCAGGTGATCTGGACTCGACACCGATACATCTAAACTATCGATCCGGTCCTCTGTCACTTTGACCCGGGCCCCGCCTAAACCGCGCAAGATCGGCCTACCAACGGCTTGACCAAAACTCGAAGAATGAACGCCAGGGATTCCGACGAGGGTCTCGGCAACCGATGGGGCGCGGGCACGATCCAATCGACTACCCGACAGTATCGAAACAGGCTGGGCAAATTGCTCAGCAGACAATGGGTGAGCTCGAACAACAATTTCTTCCAGGGGCTCGTCGCTGGATTCTTGAGCCAAAGCTGGGAAAGTGGGCGATAAACTTAACGCGCAGGCCGACAGTACAGCCTGCAGATTTTTAGGTTTCTGCAACATGATCTTTTTTCCAAATAGGTAACGCATCACCAAGGCAAGGCTCGGTAGTTCAAGAGGGCGTTGTTGGATCAGGCTAGAGGCGGTGCACGGATGTGTGGCGTTTGTATCGGGAAGGCCGGCAAACTCGCGCACGACGGCAGGGGTTCGCAAGATTGCATGGCAACGAGAAAATCGGGACTTTGCGAGATGCAGTCAATCGCCCCATCGCCAGAAAACGATGCACACAGACCGCATGAATCATGCTCACAGTCGTGGTCGGCATGGGCGTTTTGAACAACCTGACCGGCGACGAGCAACAGGCAAAACAATGCAAGACCCACGCGAAGCGGGAACCGAAGGGTTACTGATAGGTTACGAGCCCGAGCCATGCCGCGATTATTGGGAATCCATACTGAAACGTTATAACATATCTTTTATGAACCGTTGTCAATGCGCAATAAACTTTTGCATAAACCCTGAACCGTTGGGCAGAACAACAAATTCTAGATTTGTCATGTCCACCCGCAATCGTATGACTCGGCGTGAATGACCGATGGCCAATCAAATACCCGTCACCATCCTAACTGGCTTTCTGGGAGCTGGAAAAACCACCCTGTTGAACCGTCTCCTTCGCTCTGATACGGCGTCCAGGACACTGGTAATCATCAATGAATTTGGCTCAATCGGTATCGATCATAACCTGGTGATGTTCTCCGCCGACGAGTCAAGCGTTATTGCCCTATCCAGCGGTTGCCTTTGCTGCACTATTCGGGGCGATTTAACGAAAACCCTCCGGGAAGCGCCCTGGCGGTTTGCCCGCGACGGCAAACGATGGTTTGATCAAGTCATCATTGAAACAACCGGTTTGGCGGACCCCGCGCCGATTATTCAAACGCTATTCGCCGAACCTTCCGTCGCTAGCCAGTACGAGCTGATACAACTCATCACAGTGGTCGACAGCGTCAACGCAATCAATACGCTGCAGGCTCAGCCAGAGGCGTCCAAACAGGTAGCCGTTGCTGACACCATCGTTGTTAGCAAGACCGATCTGGTGAATCTGAAACAGCGGGACGCTGTTCGAACGCGACTCAAATCATTGAATCCGGCAGCCAAACTCGTGGTGGACAACCCCTCTCAGATTGATCCGGAACAGATATTTGGCGTCTCCAAATTCAATCCAACGGCCAAAACACTGGACGTTCAGCAGTGGTTATCTTTGGATGCCTACGCTCCGCCGATGGCGCCCGCCCATGACCACGATCACCCCCATGATCAAAATCGCCATGGAGAACAAATACGTTCGGTGTGCCTGAGCTTCGCAGAACCCAAGCCCATCAGGCTGTTTGAAGCCTGGTTTGACTACTTAACCCGGATGCGCGGCAGCAACCTTCTTCGGATCAAAGGCATTCTGAACGTTTCCGAGCTAGAGGTGCCAATGGTAATCCACGGCGTTCAACACATTTGGCACCCACCCGAAATCCTTCCGGCATGGCCCGATGAAGACCGCCAATCACGGGTGGTGTTTATCCTGCGCGACCTGGAAAAAAGCGACCTATTGAATGCGCTGAAATTTATTACGGACCAAGTGAAGAACGTGCAAACCACCGGCCTGCCACCTGCTAAGCCGTTCAATGACACTTAAGGCCAACAGTTTCGGGTCAACGATCATATTACAGCCAACCAGTCAGCACCGACGATGGTTAGATTACGACTCAAAACCATTGGGCAAAGACACAGCCTGGACGAAGCTCGGTTAAGCCGCACCGAGCCCGACAGGCGCGAGCTGCTAAAAATGACTTTTCAACAGACTAGACCTACGCATTTTTACGTATGCAAAGCACGATTTACATCGCACGGCGTATCCAAGACGACTAAAAATCGAGACTCTAAATGGGCTTGACCCTCATCACCTCCCATTGATACGGTAGAAATATCGTAATTTTTATGCGTCATCATTGCGTCATCAATGCCAACCCTACCAAAACCGCTGACTGCATTTTCAGTCTCAAAGCTGCGCCCAAGACCCCGTCGCTACGACGTGCGTGACGGCGCTATTCGCGGCTTGATGGTTCGGGTGTATCCCAGCGGCACACGCACCTGGTATGTGGAATACCCCCGAGATCGTCGCTGGATCATCGGCAGCGTATCGGACTTTACCCTTCAGCAAGCCAGAGAACGCGCGTCCCAAATTAAAGCTGAGGTCAAAACAGACGGCCAACCGGCGACGGCGGCAGGAATCGATACCCCAAAGACGTTGAGGACATTCCTGGACGGACCTTACCGTCAATGGATCACTGTGAACCAAAGCAAGGGGCAACAAATGATCAACCGATTGATCAGCGCCCTGCCCTCAAGCCTGCTAGATATGCCGCTGCGAAAGATGACCCGCATCGACGTTGAAAATTGGCAGTCCGAACGACGAAGGGCCGGAAAAGCGCCCAGCACAATCAACAGAGAAATAGCCCAACTTCGTAGCGCGCTAAAACACGCAGTCAATGACCCCGCCTGCGCTCTGAGCGCGAACCCCATTGCAAGGATAAAACCACAACCCACTGATTTTGTTGTGAAAAATCGTTTTCTACAGAGTGACGAGAAAACCCGGCTATTCAGGGCACTGCGCGGCCGAACTTGCCATCTTCGCCCGATGACTTTTCTGGCTCTCAATACCGGTCTCAGGCGTGGCGAAATTTTCGACCTGCAGTGGAGCGACATAGTATTTCCGCCCGATGGACAAAGCCTAACTGTTAGGGGCAACGCGTCGAGATCGAAACAGCCGAGAACAATTAAACTCAACCAACGGGCCACGCTGGAGATGCTCAGGTGGCAGAGACTATCGAGTAACAGGACACCACCTGAACGGGTATTCCCTGGCCGAAATGGGGGCCGGCTGGACAACATTAAAAAGGGCTGGGCTGGCCTGATGCGAGAGGCTCAAATCGAGAACTTCCGATTCGACGATTGCCGCCATGACTTCGCCAGCCGACTGGTACGCGCCGGCGTGCCGCTGCAGGTGGTATCAAGCCTGCTAGGGCATGGCAGCATTCAGCTCGCTCAACGTTATGTTCACCTCACTCCGGACTGGGGCCCTGATGCAGTAGATGTGCTGTAAGCCGACCCTAGGTTTTCGAACATTCAAGAAAGCCAGACTTAATGCGTCATTTTAAGCGCCATAAACTATCCTTCACTTTACTATGTTGCATAACACTTTGATATTAATGATCATTAAATCTGAATAAAACTCAGGACCTACGCATTTTATGGTGAAAAAAGCAGCCACGGCGAGTCGTCTTCCGGCTTGTCGTCGCTGGATCGGTTTTCCGCTGACGAACGGTTTTTGATGAACATCGGCAGCAAGAAGGGTACCGATAATGTTCGATCACATGGGACGACCGGACGTGACCCAGGGGCCGGGAGGGGCGGATATGCGCGCATTACGTGACCTGCTGGACAGCCCGCATGACATCAGCCTGAAGCCCACCTGTTCCGATCGCCTGCACGATGCGGGCGCGCCGTGGAACGCATTAGCCAACGCTGTTGCGTCGATACATGATCCCGCGCATTGCGCCCACAAAAACGCCGAGGCGAGTCTCAGTTCTTCATTTATTGACCGAAGAGATTTTTCAGCCCTTCACGCAGTGCTTTCTTTTGAACTTTCCCCATGGTATTTCGTGGCAGCTTACTAATGATGTGCACGTATTTGGGTACTTTAAAACCAGCAAGTTTCGACTTGGTTTCCGCGATGACGTTGCCGGCCTCAAGGTGCGCACCGTTTTCTGGTACGACAACAGCAACGACTGCTTCACCAAAATCCGGGTGCGGCAGGCCGATAACGGCTGACTCCTGAACGCCGTCAAAAAAATTGATAACGTCTTCGACTTCCTTGGGATAGACGTTCAGGCCGCCAGTAATCACCATATCCTTAGACCGACCGACAATACTTACATAACCATCTGAATCGACCTGGGCTTGATCGCCGGTATTAAACCAATGGTCGTCATGAAAGTCCTCTTCGGTTTTTTCTGGATTACGCCAATATCCCTTGAAAACGTTCTGACCCCTTATCTGCAAGTTCCCCACTTGTCCAACTGGGGTTGGCTCGCCATCGTTTCCTACTATCCGTGCCGTAACGCCCGGTAGTGCGGGCCCAACAGTGCCCGGCTTGCGCTCACCAATTAAAGGGTTGGAGCAATTCATGCCCGTTTCGGTCATCCCATACCGCTCTAGGATTTTGTGTCCGGTCCGCGTCTCAAACTCGGTAAAGGTCTCCACCAAAAGCGGTGCAGACCCCGAGGTAAATAGCCGCAGCTTCGAACAATTTTTCTTGCCAAAAGTTGCATCGCTGAGCATGCGCGTATAGTAAGTTGGTACGCCCATCATGACGCTACATTCTGGTAGAAACGTTTTTGCTAATTGCGGAGAGAATGTGCTGGCCCATCGCATCGTTCCTCCCGTTAGCAGGGAACACCCCAACGCTACAAAAAGCCCATGAACGTGGAAAATTGGCAGGCAATGAAACAAACAGTCTTTGTCCGTAAACCCCCAGGCCTCGACCAACGTTTCGGCATTGGATTGTAAATTTTCATGGGTCAGCATGATTCCTTTCGGAGTGCCAGTGGTCCCTGACGAGTATAGAAGTGCGGCTAAATCGCCGTTGGCGCGGCCCACCGTAGGAAAGTTGGGAGACTGCTGTTTGCGTGCATCCGAAAAACTTCCTGCTCCTCCACTGTCAAGAGTGAAAATATGCCGAATCCTAAGCGGAGCTGCGAGACGTGTCATAGTTTCCAATTTTTCAGGATCGCACACGATTGCAAATGGCTCGGCATTTTCTAAGAAAAATTCAATTTCGTTTCTGAGATATGCGGCATTGAGCGGATGGAAAACCAGTCCAGCCTGCAAGCAGGCTAGATATAAGCACATGCCATCAACGGATTTCTCGACTTGCACGGTTATTCGATCACCGGGCTGAGCGCCGAGTTCAGTTAAGTAGTTTGCCATCTGCGCCGTGCGGCTAAGAATGTCGCCTCGACTGAAAAATACGTTTTCTGTGGTTGTCAAAAGCTCAAGGTCGGGAGACGGCGAAATCGCTTTTTCAATCGATGCAAAAAAATTCATGCTTTAACCTAATATGGCTTGCACAGCGAAAAACAACACCGATGGCGCAAGTAGGCAGCCGGCTCCAGTGTAGAAGGTCGCGGTCATCGCCCCATAGGGCACGAGCTTTTCGTCTGTCGCTGCTAACCCGCCTGCTACGCCGCTTGTAGTTCCCATCAGGCCACCATAGATCATGGCGGAGGCGGGATTGTCCAGGCCAATAAATCTCGCGACAAAGGGGGTTCCGGTCATGACTATGACTGATTTAACCAGCCCGGCGGCCACGCTGAGGGCGATGACGTCGCTACCAGCACCCAAAGCGGTCCCCGTGACTGGCCCAACAATATAGGTTGCTGCGCCGGCGCCAATGGTGGTGACGGAAATAGCGTCCGTATAGCCGAAGGAATAGGCGACACTGGCGCCGACGACGAATGACAAAATGACACCGATGATGACGGAAAGGCCGCCCACAACCCCAGCCCGTTTTAGGGCCGAAAGGTCGGCGCCGTAAGCTGTAGCTACGATAGCGAAATCTCGTAACATTGCGCCGCCCATGATGGCGATACCTGATAGCAGTGGTATGTCAGCCAAGCCCTTGCTTCCGCCGCTATATTTTCCGCCGAAATAGGCGAGTATTAGTCCTAACGTTATAGCGATGGCTGAACCATGCACACGGCCTCGCGTGAAAATGTCAGACAATCGGTAGGATAAAAAGACTACCATTCCCACAAACGCAAAGGCGGTGATCAATCCATACTTGGATAAGACATCTGTCAAAACTTCGTTGATCAATATGATCTAACCAATCGGGATAGAACCGGTATCAGCAGGAAACTTGCGACGACTGCAAGAACGCCCGCCAGAAGGGCCATCCAACCACCAGACAAGGCTGCGATAACATTTTGTTTAGCCGCCATCGCCACAACAATCGGAATATACATGGCGCTCCAAAATGAAATTCCGCCTGCTGTGATCGGTTTCAACTTAAAACGTTCTTGACTTAAGTTGGTCAAAAACAAGAGCAGTAGCATGGCTATGCCAACTCCGCCCACATTGGCCTGAATTCCCATGAGTTGCCCTATTAGTTGGCCCAGGAAGGCGCCAGTAAGCAGGCAAGCCGCCAAGAGACTAACTCCATAAATTGTCATTCGATTTCCTTTAACGGGGGGCGCTATTCGCTAGCTTTTGGATTTAAGCCTGTCTTCCAGTCCGTCGGCGATAGCAATCATGCCCTCAAGCGTTGGATGGTAGGGTATGCTCTTGAACGTCCAATTTGGCGCGGGGTAGCCCCTCATCCACGGGGTGGTTGAACAAGTGTGATGTTGTCGAGTCAACGTCGATGCTTTGATGACCAGTGCATTGTTTTTGTTCGCTACCCTCTCTGTAATCTCCACTAAGGTGTCAGCAATATCTTGAGAGTTTTGCGCAAATTCCAACGGAAGCGGCGCGCCTTCGCATAGCTGGCGCGGGTTAATGACGGTGGCGTAATCGACAAAAACAAGAACCGAATTTGGCGCTCTTTGTCGGATCTGCTGAGCAATGGCCGACATCCGGTCTTCAACGGCCTTATAGTCAGACGCATTTGGTGGTGCGGGCAGGGGCCAACATTTTCGCGCGCCGGAGTTTGGCTCCGATAATTGGTGCTCCATACAGGATGCCGCCATAAGTCCGCCGATATACCCTAAATCATTGCCGCCTATGGTGATGGTAACCAGCCCCGTATCGACGTCGACAGCATCGATTTGTGCGGGTAAGTGTCTTGAGGGCATTAAGATGTCGTCAGTCTTTGCGCCACTGCAACTGACGTCATCAAGGTTGAGGTCTAAACGCCGGGCAAGTAATTGGGCATAGTTGTCTTTGGAGCGTCCGCAACGTGCCGGAGAACCTTCGACGGATTCGGTTACTCCAGGGCCGGCTGCAAACGAACTCCCCATGGCGACATAATGCGTGTTTACGGCAAGTATGGGGTTAGGTGCAGTTTGCCGGATTTCGCAAGCGGACAATGATAATACGGCGAGAACGCAACCCAATGGGATGTAAAAACGACTCATGATGTTTAGTTCCAAAAGCTGGCCCAATTCCAACCCGCGTTCTCTCGGTTCACCGTGTCTATACCTTAGGCATCTGATCAAGCTAATTGTAGCCGTGTTGGCGCATCATGCCAAAACGCCGGGAGTGCCCGAGCATCGCTCTTTTTGCTAACGGGTCTCACGACCTATGAATTTACCGACGAAAGAACCCGCTCTCCCGCGTTCGTATCAGTTGGTGCTTACTATCCTTTGAGGCTGCGATCAGACACTGCGTTGGTGGAGAAACGTAAAATAGGTTGTAAGTGCTGCATTTCTTGCTGCACCGGTTTAGAGAGTTTGAGAACCTGCACCAAGGATCGACAAACATCCGTTTGTGCTGCGTGCTCGTTGGACCGAGCCAGCTTTGCCGGGTTGTCTCGATAGCGGGCGAATCATTGAGGGCGGCAGCATGGGGGTATATGGCGCGGCCCGCCTTGGGTTTACTTACCCACACATTTTTGGGGCGGTTTCTATGCTGAGTGCCGGACCTCTTCAGGAAATTCTAAAATCCAGTGAGGCGCCGATCGTTGGATCTGCAAACGCGCAACAGGTTTTGGATCAGACTTATGGCGGAGACCCAGAGTATTTTCGCGCCTTAAGTCCGTGGGAGCTGGCAAAGCAATACGCAGCGGGATCAAACAATACGCTGATGCTGCGCATCGTCGTCGGTATCAATGACCCAGTACATGATTACAACCAGCGTTTTTCTGAGCATCTGGAAACACTCAAGATCTCACACACCTATCAGGTGCTTCCGAATGTGGGGCATTCACCTCAACAGCTCTTCGCCGCACTGAGTAAGAGCGACGAATATTGGTTGTTTTTCCGACAGTATCTGGAAACGCCGAGGATGCCATGAGCCAACTCTCGTTTTTTGACAACAGCTTCGAACAACTCACCCCCCTCTCGATTCCCAGCGTTTGCCTATGACTCAAAACCATTGGCAAAGACACTCTCTGGACGAAGCTCGATGGCGCCAGAATCACAAGCGGCTCTGCCATCGTTATTGCCGTCTACTGGACGGCCAGTACCCAGCAAGTCTTCGTCAAGACACGCGCCTCTAATTCGGTCAACGGCCGGACTGTCTTCAAGCGGTGCGCGAATGGAATGACCAGACCGGGTCACCCGATCGGCGAGCAGCGGCTCAACCGTTTCTATATCTAGAGCGGCCATTGGGCAGCCGCTACTGGGGCGAAATAGGTTGCCCCCGCTGGACGTCTGGGCAGTAATCGCGTCGGTGCGGCACGCCGGCTGTGAACTGTCGGCAAAAATACTGTTGGTAATTTCAATAAACCCCGCGCCAGGCAGAGAAAACAGCACCGGACTGTCATTTCCGACCGCGGTTACATGGTTGAGCCGCACCGAGCCAGACAGGTACCTGATCAAGCCGAAAAACTGACCTTGAATGTGCTGGTTATCGATCATCATGACGTTATTGAGCGTTGTCACACCCTGCACATCAATGAGATTTTCCTCCACCGTATTGTCCGCAAAACTCACCCCGCTCAACATCAGGTCGCCGCCCGCATTGCGAATCACCGAGGTGCCCGTACTGTTATTTACGGCGACGTTTTCCAACGTAAGCTGGGAACCATCGGCCACCTGAACGGCGGCGCCACCGATCCCTGCGTCTGCGCTGGTGAGCTGTAAATCGCTCACGGTGACTGCATTGCCCTGGCTGACCAGCAGTCGAAATTGCCCCTGCCCGCTAAGACGGGTTCTATCAGTACCGATACCCACAATTGATAGCGACGTATCCACCCTATAGGGAGCGCTCGCCGCGTCGAGGGTAAATGTACCTTCACCGAGCGCAATGACGGGAGGGCCGCTGCTCAGAGTCCCATTCTCTGCCAATGCCAGCGCATCGGTGAGAGTGCACACTGGCTGCACAGTTGCCCCCGAGCACCCTACCCCCGACCGTGAACACTCCAGCCGGCAGCCGGACGCTGCGCCCTCAGATGCGGTTACTACAATGTCCGTTAGCGGCCCGATGGTCATGCCAGCTTGTGTGCGGCTGGGGCTCGTGACTTCACTGGCCACCGCAGCGTCAACGCTGGCAATGAGTTCAGCGCCCTCAGACAAGCCCTGGGTGTCGACGGTAAACGTTTCAACAAACGTATCGCCGGAGGCGAGGCTAGCGACATTACAGGTGGTGGTTAAACCGGCAAAGGAACAGCCTGTGATCCCTTTATTGACGACCGGCGTATCGGGCATTTCGATGGTGACCGTCAAATCACCTGCCGCTACCCCTGCGCCCGACTGAGGGGCACGATTGGTCACCCGAACCTCAATCTGGGCAAACCGTTCCTGGGCAGGAATCAGTGTGGGCGCCAGAATTTCCACATCCAGCTCGGGCCTGGGCCGGTTAACCACATTCAGATCCAGGCAGTCCGTCAAAGACGTAGTGCTGTCCAATTTTTGATTTTGATCCAACACCACGTTGTCGACGATACAGGCCCGCACTCGGCTAACCTGCCCAGCGCTGCTGAAGGTGTGGCTGGCCGCCACATCGCCGCCCTTGGACATGGCTACCAACAGCGGACTGGCGTTGCCGGCGCTGGGGCTGAGCACGTCCGTTTCCACTGCATCTCCAGGCGACCAGGTCACGTCGAAGCGGTGCAGATCCACGTCGTCGACATCGTTGAAGCGGAACGTGAAATTGGCCGGGTAACCGGCGGTTACCTCAACCTCCGCAGTGGCTGGGTCATCGGTATCCAGGGCGACAAACTCAATGGTCGGTGGATCGTTTACCGGAGTAATCTCAATAGCCACAGTACCTGCTTGAGAGCTAGACCGGTCATCGGAAGCACGGAAGGTAAACGAGGTGGTGCCGTGCCAGTTGAGCGGTGGGCTGTAGATCAGCACCGGCGGCGTACCGGACAGCGTGCCCTGATCGGGCATTGTGAGCACCTCATAAGCTAGCGGCAGATCCAGCGCACCGTCGGGATCGGTGGCGGAAAGACGAATCGACAGCGGCGTATCTTCCATACCCGTGGCGCGCAGCTCGTCTGCCACCGGCGGGCGGAAATTACGCGACACGTTTATAGTTGCCGGCGTTGGCGCGCTGCTGTCCAGCCCATCGCCGGCGGAAAAGGTAAAGGTATCAACCCCCTGAAAACCGTCGTTAGCGGTATAGGTTACCCGCGCCGAGGTGTCGTCTATGGGTTCAATCACGCTGGTTTCAAATACGTGCACCACGTCGGTGGCGGTATCAAGCACATAGAGATTGCGACTGTTCACTGAGATTACCGAAGGGCGGCCAAAATCGCCCAGCACGAAACAGCGCTGGTCTGCCGGGCAGACGCTTTGCGCCTGGCCACCAAACACGCCGTCGTCGGTAAACCGGCTGACCCGTGAATTACCAAACTCCGCCACGTAGACGTTGTCGCGGCGATCAATGGCCAGACTTTGGGTCAGCCGCAGCTGACCCGGGTTGCTGCCGAAGAATTCTTGCGCGCCGGTGTTGCAGGTCACCCCGGTGATGCAGGAGTAGCCGCGACTGGCAAGACGAGACAGATCGCAGCCCTCACCTGAACCACAGGCGCCCAGCCAGCCCACCACTTGGCCAATCACCGGATTGCCGTTGGCATCCCGCCGGCTGCCGGTCATCCGGTGAATTCGGCTCTCGCTGACAAACAGCAGATCGCCGCTGTTGGTAATGGCAATGTCGCGCACGGCCTGGTAGCCACCGCCGGAGGTTTCCAGCGGATCCAGGTCAAACTCCAGCAGCCGCTCTGGCATCAGAAAAAAGTCGCCCTCATCAGTTGCCTGGGTCAGGTCAAACACGTCGATATTGCCCAAACCGTCTGGCACATACAGCAGATCGTTGGCATCGATCATGAACGCATTGATACCGCCGATCTGGCTCGAGGGCCGGGGCCGGTATTCAACGATGGTATCAAGCGTCAATGCATCCAGACGAAAAAAGGTCGAGCCAAACGCGCCGCCGCTATAAAGAATTTCGTTGCTGCCCGGCGCGATATAAATACCGTTCACCAGGGAACTGTTGCGCGGCAAAGCGCGTCCGGCGATCAGTTCCCGGTCTGCAGTGAGTACGCTAACGCGGCTGTTGCCCTGCACGCCCGGTTCATTGCAGTCCAAAACATAGGTCAGGCCTGAATCGGTGATTTTGACCTGACTAGGATCTGCCAGTACGTCAAACCCACGGCCCGGGTCGCAGGCGCTAGCGGCTTCAAAGGTGCCACGAAAGTCTTCAACGAAAAACGGCAACAACGGCGCTTCAAAACCGCCTCCTGGGGGGAACTGTTCGATACGGAAACTCAGCGGATCGGCATCCGGGTCGCTGCCGTTCAGCACAATTTCCACCGGTGAAAAGGTGATGGCGTTAGCGCTGGTCGGAACGGCGCTGGGCGGGCGATTTTCACCAACGCCCTTGACGTTGATCAGCTGGGTCGCTGATGCGCTTTGACCAAAGGCGTCGGTGGCCGTCCACAGCAGCGGATTTTGGCCTCTGGGTAACGTTAAAGTCTCCGGCGGCACCTCACCTTCTAACGTGATCACAGGATTGGCATCACCAAAGTCAAAGACTCTGGGCTGCTGCAGCGCTACCACTGCCGTCGGGCCGTCTGTCTCTACCACCTCATCAGGCGCGGTCTGGATTACTGGCGGCAGGGTATCGACCACGGTGACAAACTGCTCAATCTGGGTGGTATTTTCTTCCCGGTCGCGATTGGGCCCATCGTCTCTGGCCGTCCACACAACTCGGGTTCGCTCGCCAATGGGCCAGAAAGCCGGTACCGGCTCGCCCAGTTCTACATCCGGATCACAATCGTCAGTCACCGTAAAACCGGCCCGCAGGACGTCTCGGTTGGTTGCCCCGCTGGGCGAGGGTCCACGCACTGAGGCGCCGCCCAATTCCAGCGCTTCAATGTCATATTCAGACTGGGATACCGATGCTACCGGCGGAAACACGTCTAAGACGGCTATTTCCCGCGGTTTGCCCCGGAAGGTGCCGGTGCGAAAGCCGGGGAAAATGAAGTTGTTTTGATCAGCGGCAATCAAGCCCACTTCAATGGCAATAGATAACACCACCTCAGCAGCTTTCCGACCCGCTTCGCCACCCAAAAAACGCTCGATACCCTTGGGCAGTTTGAAGGCAGGAATGAATACAAAGTCCCAGCCGCTGGCCATGTTTTCTGCAATAAACAGTTCGCTGTAAATCCCCAGCGGCAGGGTTCGCAGCCCGGCGCTGTCTTCAGCAGGCAACCCACCGGGCAGGCCAAAGGTGCTGTCGACCTGAACGTCGGTATTCCAGGAAAACACTTTGGGCGAGCCGCCGGCGCCCCAGGAGCCCGATACGGCGCCCTGAACGCCAAGAATGTTGGTAGCGTTGCCGTTAGTGTCGGGACGAGAAATTTTACCCTCGCATACCCCTTGCTGGGGCGTAATTTCCACATCGTCCGGCGCATCCAGGGCCGGCGGGCAGGCTTTCAACGCCAGGTTCAGCGACCAGGCGGTGAAACCAAAGGCATTGCCTTCCAGCGGAGTCAGCGCCACCAGTGCTGCGCCAAAAGCGCCGTTGTGAGGCAGCCCCAGCGCCGTATGACAGATTAACTCCTCCAGTTCCAGTTTCTGCACCTGCGCCTGATTTCTGGAAAATTCGTAGGGTTTGCCGGTGGCCGGATTAAGGGGCAGTTTAGCCTCAGGGCTTGCGCTAACTTCGGCCGAGGCGCTGGTCACTCCCAAACAAACAACCAGAGCAAATACCAGAGCCAGGCAGCTCTTCACATTTCGAAGCGGTGACCAGGACGGGCGGAAACTGTCCGCTCGTTGACTGTCAGCTACCGCTGTTAGGCAAGCATATGTAGACGAAACGTTGATCATTGGAAGGTCCAAAATTGCCAATCCTTCGGGGTCAATGCCCACTATGGGTCAAACGTTACCTCTGTGCTTGCACAGAGGTTGCAAACTCTTGCACCGTAGGTGCTGAGCCAGTGAACACCTTCTGTTTAAAACGCTTTTTCGGTGTTTTTGTTAGCAGTGGAGCGAATTTGCTGTATGTTCGTTATGAGTAACTCTATGAGCAACCGTAGGGTTGGCGTTGTTGTCAGATCATCGAATGCCAACCACGTTTACAAGGAAATGACCATGAACCGTCGCGATGCACTGGGAACAATAACCGCCGCGGGCTTAGCATCCGCACTGCCCGCCCACAGTGCCTCTGCGGCTTCCGGCAAGCAAACGCCCCTTCATCCGCCCGTACCTGGGCCCCGGATGAATTTTGAGCAAGCCGACAAGGTGATGACCGAACTCGGACTGGACGCGCTGATTCTCGGTGATGGCGCCAATTTTCAGCAGGCAACCGGCAGTCGGCACGTGGTTTCTCGGATGGGATATTCGCCAAGCTGTCTGGCCATTGTTACCCGCCAACAAGACAACCGGTTGGCAATTGTCACCTCGGCCTTCGGCTATTACTACACGCTGTCAGACGTCCTACAGCATGCCGATCTTCCCGCCTATATTTACGCTTTCACAGGAAACTCATCCAGCGAAGGGGAAACCCTGGAATTATCGCTGAGCCTGTTTCCCGACCGCGGCGAAACGCCTATCGATGACATTGAGCGCAGCCGGGCCCAAGCAGTCCAAAACCAGGTAAGCGAACTAGGCAGCTTTGCCAGCATGGAAAAAGCGGTAGCTAAGGCAATGAAAGACTTAGGCTTAACTAGCGGGCGAATTGCCGTCGACCATCCGCGGGTTACCGCCGCGGTTTCCGAAGCGGCGCCCAAAGCCACCGTTGTAAACGCTGACGATGCCCTGCGTAGAATTCGCCCCGTAAAGTCGGCAACGGAAATCCAGCTAATGCGCATGGCGTCCGCCGGCAACGTGGCGGCGGCTATGGAGGCGGTAAAAACCGTCAGAGCCGGAGGCGGCTATCGAGACCTGCGGGCAGAATTTTTTGCGGCCGCCGCACGGCGGGGTCAGCGCGGCGTCTTTATGGTTATCGACCGGACCAGCGATGAAGTCTATGACGATACCTTCAGGGACGGCCAAGCGTTCTTGATTGACTGCGTGAGCGAGTACGAAGGCTATCACGGCGACTATGGCCGCACGGTGTTCGTCGGCGAACCGCACAAAGCCATGCGCGACGCCACCAAAGCCATGGCCATCGGGTGGGATAGCATTCGAGAACAACTGAGGCCCGGATTGAAATTCTCAGAGATACAGGCGTTGGGACAGAAAGCACTGCGCAGCGCCAATAAAAATTTCAACATCCCTTACGCGCCACATAGCGTTGGCATGTTTCACACCGACCATGTGGGCTACTCGGGCTTGCCGCCGCGAGAAGATATCGTATTGGTACCTGGCATGATCTTAAGCATCGATTGCCCGTTGATTGAATCTGGTGTGGGCGGCTCTGCCCACCTGGAAGACCTGATGCTGATTACCGCCGACGGTAGCGAGCCCATTCACGACATTGGACACCAGACAATCACTGTTTGACTGCCACATTTTGCATCTGGAAGGCCCACGTCAGGTTGATAGCAGGGCGCCGCGAAGCATCGTTGTGCCCGCCGTTCAGGGCGCGCCGCCTTCCACCTCGAAGCTATCGCGGAACAGCACATCACTCACGGCAAGCCGTGCGACCGCAAACCGCGAGCCACCGCTCGCGACTAGTGGATTAAACGCCTCACCCGCAAGCACCACCGCACCGGTTGAGCCTACGCTCACCGCCTGAGCCCTATCATTGGTTTGCTGGATAGCGCCGCCCACGCTATTGATGGTGAGCACAGCGCCAGCGCTGCTGAAGCTGGAGTCCAGTTCGCCGTTGACCGTCAGACCAACCGCCGTAAAACGATTCTGGCTGTCGATGACAGCCTCACCAACGAGAACGAAGCCATCGCCGCGTGATGCTACGGCCGCGGCGCTTTCGCTCTGGTCTGGTGACACGTCCACCGTCACCGCGCCAGCATTGCCAAAGCTTGTTTCCAGGCTGCCGTCCGTCATGAACATCACCGCCGCAAACATCGTGCGCGTGACTGATGAGCCGTCACGTGTGCTGCCCACCGCAAGGATCCGCTCACCAGTCCCGTTCCAGTCCGGTATCACCAGCAGATCTCGAAGGAAATCGAACTCGCCGGCGAAGTCGAAGGTAGCCACTCCCTGCTCGCCGAAAACTGTATCAAGGTCACCACCAGAGGTGAAACGCGCCACAGCGAAGTCCCGATCGCCAATTCCGCCAACGATGATGGCACCGTCACCCTGCACTGCTAACGCATAACCCTCGTCAGTGTTTCCCACCGATACGTTAGCAACGCCGTTGTTGCCAAAGCTTGGGTCAACGGCGCCGTTCGCTTGCAGTCGCGCCACCACCAGGTTGCGGTCAAAGTTCAGACTGGGAAACTGCGCGGTGCCAGCGACCAGGATATGCCCGTCCGCCTGCACCACAATGTCGCGCGCCGCGTCCGTATTACCGTCGATATCCAGTATTACACGACCGCTGTCGCCAAACGTCTGATCGAGTGTGCCATCGGGCAGATACCGGGCAATGCCGAAGTCGTTAGCAGTGGCTGGCGGAACTCGAACGGACCCGGCAGCCAATAGCTTGCCGTCAGGCTGGATGGCGAGCGCGAAGGCCGCATCTTCCCCGTCCGCAAAATCGGTCACCACGATGCCCAGGTTGCCAAACGTCTCATCAAGCGAGCCGTCTTGTTGGTAACGCGACAGGACGAAATTACGATCCGAAAAGCTGACTCCAACAAAACCCGCCAGCACGACCATCCCATCAGGCTGGTGAACTATAGCTTGGCCCTGCGCATTGACCGGCCCCCGCAGGGAGGTATCGCTAAGGCCGTCATCAGAAAAACTGCTGTCGAGAGTGCCGCTGTTGGTAAAACGGACAAGTCCGATGTTGGTGCCCTCGCTTACGCTCTGGCTGCCTGCGGCCCCACCCACGAGCAGTGCACCTTCGTGAATCGTCAGGGCGCGTGCAAGGTCTTCATCGCCGACGAACTGGGCTGACGCAATACCCGCATTACCGAATGCCAGGTCGGCCGCCCCGTCCAGGTCGAAGCGAGCCAGAACAACGCTTCCGGGAACGGCACTCGACTGAGCCGCGGCGACCGCCGCATAGAGGTCACCTTGAAAGACCAGGAGATCTTCGATGGTCTCAGTGTCGTCGTCTCCCACGGCGAGTTCTACCCGTCCTTCGGTACCAAAGGTGGTGTCCAGCTCACCGGCGCTGGTAAGACGGGCCAGCGCGAGATTCCGATCAAAATCGGACGCCTCGACGAAGCCGCCAAGCACGATGGACCCGTTCGTCTGAAGCAGCGCCGCATTCGCCTCTGCCGGGCCCTCAGGGAAGGTTACGACAGCCAGTCCATCGGTGCCGAAACTCGGGTCAAGCTCCAGTTCGTTATCCAGACGCATGGCCGCCATCACCGCGCTGCCAAAGTTGCGAGCCAGACCGGCACACACGATCTTGCCGTCGTCCTGAATGATCAGCGCCATGCAGATGTCTGCAGTGCCCTCGAAAAATTTCACGGTGCGCTGCCTACGAAGCGAGCCATTGGCCTCCACGATGGCAAGCGCCATGGCCGACCCTAGACCCGGTACAAACGCACGACCACCAATGACGATGCGTCCGTTGCCGTCAATTGCGACGGTCTGAGCGGCATCATTCTGGCCCTGGAAATCCACATCCAGGAAACCATCGGTTCCGAAGGTCAGATCCGGAGTGCCATCAGGCAGCAACCTGACAACCCGCCAGTCTTGCGTTTCTGAACCGAGCCCGGAACGGCGCGACCCAACGGCCACAATACTTCCGTCTGCCTGCACAACCATGTCACTAACGGGAAAATCCAACGTCACAATGCCGGCGGCACCAAAGGCCGGGTCAAGAAGACCCTCCCGGTCGTGGCGGCTTACGCCCCCGCTCAGGCCGCTGTATCCGGTGTATATGCGGTCGAGGTCGTCCGTCGCCAAAGCCGTCACCGTTTCGCTCGTGAAGGACTCGATGGGTGTAGTGACGCGCCCATCAACGCCGAATGTTGGGTCTAGGGACAGCGTTTGCGCAAGAATCGGCGATACGATCAGCAGTGCGACGATCAGCGGTACCGTACTGAGGCGAGCAGGTGCGCTGTCAAAGAGGTGTTTCATGGCGATTCCTTTCTTTTCGCTATTGGATGGGTCTTGGTGACGTTTTTTTCGAACTCCCTTTGGCGTTAGGGTGGCGCCGGAAAGTCGCGGGTATCGTTTGACCCTGGGTATATCAGCGCAAATAGCGGCAAACACGGATCATCCGCGGGATGGGTATTGCAAGATCCGTCCAGTTCATGGGCGAAAACTGAAGGGGGAATTGGCGACAGGGCGCTTTTTGAGGTTATTCAAACCCGTTTGCGAAAATTGTTTCTGCAGCCAAGGGAAAGCCGGGGCAGGGTCAGATGCTATTTATTTGACAGTGCCAAGGCACCCAGCGAAACCGCGCCTGCGAGGAAACAGATACCGCCACCCGCTACATTGCCCAACATTGCACCGGCAAAACCGGCCCACAATGAAAGTAGCGTCACAAGAACTAGACCCAGGTCGGCGATAATTTTAAATATCATGTTGTAGATACTCTGATTCATCGATTAGCACTCCTGTGAACGTTATGCGAACGGGCATCTCGGGGCCTATTGCGCCGCCAGGTTTCCAAGGTATCGACGGGTTTCTTACCAGCCCGGCGTAACAAGGCCGACACTTCTTATCAAGTCGATCATAGATGTTCGCAAACGGTGTGAAGTGACCAAAAGAACCCAAAAACCCGAAGGACGAAAGGGTTCAAGGTTCGCCGACCTGTAAAGTGGCTGAATCTAAACCCGCAACGTGGACACTTTCGGCCTATTGTGATGCGCCACTGCCGCCGCACTAACGCTACTCAAACCCGTTGAAGAAGATCGACTCCTCAGCCAGCGCGATATTCACCGAGGCGGTGTCAGATAGATCGGTTGAATCAACCACCCGAACCGTCAACGTAACGGACGCCAACCCAGCCGGGTCTGCCACCGCGATGACGCCGTCATCATTGATGGAAAATGTCCCTGCATCGTTGCCGGCAACTATGGACCAAGCGCCAGTGGCCGGGATGTTGCCATCAGCGTCGCTGGCCACGATTTGGCCCACCACAGAGCCCACCGCGGCGCTTGGCAATACCGTAAACCCGTCGTTGGAGGCGATGACTGGCGCACTGGGTGCGAGGCCAATGCCCAAAACATCGAAGGTATAGGGGTTTTCATCAGCATCATCGCTCGCAATAGTAACGGTGCCGGTTAACGGGCCTTCGGTTGTGGGGGAAAAGGTCACCTCGAAACTGCGGCTATCGTCTGCTTCAATCAAGCCATCAGGAGCCAGCGCGCTCACCGAAAAAGCGACGCCGCTGACCGCAACGTCGGTAACCATGAGTGGATCATTGCCCGAGTTTCTGATCACAAAGGAGCGCACGAGACTGGATCCCGTGGTAACTAAGCCAAAATCCGTTCCGTCATCTGATTGCGGTGAGGTGTCGCCGTCCTCAATCAACAGCGCGCTACCGGTCACCTCAATCTCGGGCTGAGGGCAAAGCGGTGGCTCCAGCGCAATGATGGCTTCACGTTCCTCAACGCCGTCATCCAGATCAACCTCAACGAACATCCGTCCATCGGGGGCCAGCGCTTGCGTGGGCCCGAGTGTGTTGGTGGCTTTGAAGTCGGTGACTGTCGCATCGGCCAGCCCATCGTCATCCAGGTCAATCGTGTCGCCGACCGACAGCACGCGCAGCGAGGTGCTAGCCAATGCGGACGCGTCGCAGGCGAAGAACAGGTGCTCTTGAGCCCAGGCATATGCGGCATTGCCCTGATTGTTCAAGCTGACAAACCTGACCAGGTCGCCCAGTTGCACACCGTCTATCGTGTCGCCTTCACGCAGCGCGATAACGCCATTGAAGGCAATAAACTCATCGCTGACGGTGTCGCCATCGGTATCGCCGGAAAACAGGTAATCGCCGCTGTCGTTGATCACCACAGAATCAAAGTTGTCCCAGTTGTCATCGGCTCCACTTGGCGTCGATTCGCGGGCAATAATCGAACCATTGACATACAGGACGCCGTCATCGTCAAGGCTTCCGGTGTCCAACACCAGCACCGAAATATGCTGGCTACCATCGCTGGAAATATCGAAATCAAAATCCACCCCTGAAGGACGTGCGATAGCGAATCCGTCTACGATGTCATCCGACCGCAACACCACACTCACATTGCCCGCGGTGGCGTCAGAACTGGTGTAAAGCACCCGGCCCTCAGAGTCGGTTCCGCCAGTTTCATTAAAGCCGGCGACCCAGTAGGCAGCCCCCGTCGAAATCATGGATGGGCGACTGTGGAAAGTACTGTTGGTGCCCGTCGGAAAGCCTGGCGCCTGCGTATTTTCTACCAAGATTAAGCCGTTTTGACTCCACACCGCGTCTGCGTCATCCACTCTGGGGCTATAGATAAACCCACCGCTGCTATCGACGCCTATGCTCCGCTCACCATCGGTCAGGGTAAACGCCGTGACGGTACTGTTTTGGTGCACGAGGCCGGTGCCAGTGAAGACAAATCGGTCGTCGTCACTAAGAACACCCAAAAAACTTACCTCGCCGTTGCCGTTGACGACCGGTGCATTGAGTTCGGTCACGGTAGCGGCGCTGGCCGAAGGCATGTCCCCTTCCTGCAGAATTAACGTTGCCGGTACCGCCGGCGTTATTGCGCCCTTATTCGTCAGCATTTCCGACAAAGTACCCAAACCTTCAGCGCCTTCGCTAAAGTCTTTCGGCGCGACCGTCAATCGCTGGAAATTCGGCAATGCGCCCGATAAGGCGCCAATAGTGATCTCTACTGCCCCGACGTTTCTGAAGTCGGCATTGCCCTCAAACACGTGAAAGGGAATCTCGATTTGTCCTGAGGAGTTATCCATCAGGTTAACCAACCGGGTGCGTGACACCTGCTGGGCCGTTGTCCATACCGTAACCTCAACCCATCGAGCCTGCGTTAGGGGCTCACTCCAGTTCAAGATGAACCGGTCAGCCGAATCCTTTTCAGTCAGGTCGCTGCCACCCAGCCCGCCGATGTCTAATGATCCGGGATCGTTGTCCATCCCGTCCCAAGCGATTCTCCAACCGGCCGAAACAGGGCCCTGTTCACGTTCATGGCCAAGCAGTTCCTCTGCTTGCAGCCATGTACCGTCAGCGGTCTCGCCGCGCATTACCGAGGAATCAAATAACTCATATTCAGGCAGCGGTTCAGCATGAGCCGACAGGTTGAATAACAACAACAGAACGCCCGCTGACGCCTGGATAGTCTTCTTTGCTCTTTCCATGATTGCTTCCTTGAAACCCGAAATTCCCATGACAGGTGGAGAGCGCTTGTTGCCGATGCGCTCATCCATTGCGGACACTATGGGGTGGGATCGTGGTATCGAGCGTGGTGAGCATCGTGGAAATTAAGAGTTTGGGCGAAAAACACGTTAGGATTTGTATCAGCCCAGGAGCCATCTGGGTTGGATCGACGGATTGTGCGTATCGTGACAGTCGACCCGCTGACTGACGAAATCACGTTCAAGAGTTTTTCCACTAGCGTGCTCAATATCGGATTTCTCGCACTGAACGCTGACGGCATTGAAGCGTTGTCTTTAGAATTTGATGAAAACATTGACGTCGTTTCAGGCGACCTGGTTTGACAGCCTGGTGCGGAAGTTGTCATAAGATGGAATAACGCCCTCAATGATTTGGGTTCCGACATTGGACTGTTTGCCCAGAAACCAGGATTCGAAAACCCGGACTTTGTGATGGACTATGTGCAGTACGGTGCCAGTGGGTTTCGCAGTGAACTACTCGCAGCTTCCGCAGGTTTCTGGGACGCCGGCGATTTTGTTCCTAACCCTGGACCTTCCCGATTTACTGGGGATGCCACAGACCTTGGTGTTGAGTTTTGGCAGGGAGAACTGGACCCTAACGAACGGATATTTTTAGATGGTTTTGAGTCGCTTCCAGACGACTTGTAAACCTCGTGTGTTATCGGGGTCGTAATCCCTCCGTATTTAGTTGTCGCCAGTCTGCGCACGACCCGACTCATTGAGCAATTCACTGGACTACAGTTGCAACAGCGCCTGCCATGTAACCCCTGTGATGGGGATGCGCTTTAAGGAACGAACCTGGGCAGTTTGATTGACCACGCATTCCTACCTGGCAATCGTGTCCCATTAGCCGTATCCGCACTCATGTAAAACACCTCTCGGATTCCCAGCTGGCCGTCTGCAACATTATTTTCGCTGTCGATCTTGTACCTCTGCGACCCCTCCTTGCCGCTAGAAAGCGGTTTGATAATCGCGTTACTGCAGGCGCTGAGTGCCTTGTTTCCGGTTGCAGCGCTTGCGACCTGCGGCGCCTTTGCGGTGACTGCGACGATGTACATTGCGATCGTCCTGCAATTAGTGCTGGACTTTTCTTGGTATTGCAAAAGGTTGTGAGCACATCTTCAAGTTAGTTCGACTTTTGCGACGATAAAATCTGTCCGTGAATGGCATTTAAAACGTAATGAACGGTTTCACCTGGTTAACTTTTTGCTAACATTCCCCTGCGGCGTGTAACCACTGGAACGTAACAAATCAGTCACAAACCACCGCTAGCCTTCGCATCATCACCCATTACTGACCAGGCAGGGGAATATCTTGAAAACCTCAACTCACACACGCTCTTTCAAGCAGCGTCTTGGCTACGTTCTAGCCTGTTTTTCCGTCGCAGCGGTATTCTTCGCCGCCCCTATTCATGCGCAGGAGACCACTGGCGCGGTAAGAGGGGTTGTCACCTCATCAAGCGGCGAGCCTGTTTCTGGTGCGAGCGTCACCGTGGTCAGCCTGGCGACAGGTCTGACCCGCAGCACCGAAACCGACGCAGGCGGTTCTTACAACGTTCGTCTATTACCGGCTGGCGTAAACTACAAAGTGAGCGTCGTTTCGCCCCAGGGCACTGCATCCACCGAGAGTCTGGCGCTTGCGGTGGGTCAACAAGCTCAGTTGAACTACCAGCTCAACCCGCTGGAGGAAATGGTGGTACTAGGGGCGATCTCTGCAGTAGCAGAGACAGCGATTGGGCCGACAGCGGTATTTGATCTCAATTCGATCCAGAACTCGCCAGCGATTAACCGCAACATCAACGATATCATCGGCCAAGACCCCCGGATCTATATAGATCAGTCAACCAATGCTGACTCCATCCAGTGCAACGGCGCCAACCCGCGTTTCAACAGCCTGACGATCGACGGTATTCGATTAAACGATGGTTTCGGCTTGAACTCCAACGGCTATCCGACACAGCGTATGCCATTTCCGTTTGATGCCATCTCAGGGGTCGCGGTAGAGCTTGCGCCAATGAGCGTCGTCTACGGTGGGTTCTCGGCGTGTAACATCAACGCGGTCACCAAATCGGGCACTAACGAGTTGCGGGGTTCGATATTTACCGACTTCGCCGGCGACGCGTTCCAGGGTGACTCCCTGGAAGGCGATGACATTTCAGTCACGGATTACGACGAAACCCGCTATGGCTTCGAGATCGGAGGCGCGTTGGTTCAGGACAAACTGTTCTTTTACGCCGCCTACGAGCGCTATGACGGCGTCGACTTCAACGATCGCGGCGCGATTGGCAGTGGCGCCGTGAACGAGGTCCTGGTCACCCAGGGAGAGCTTGACGAAATTGCACAAATCTCCAGAGATGTTTACGGTTTTGATCCAGGCACTAGCGCACCGGGCAATTTCGATTTTGAAGACGAAAAGTACATCGCCAAGCTGGATTGGTATGCGAGCGATACTCAACGTCTGGCTTTCACCTACATGTACAACGATTCCTTCAATGCCACCCCGTCAGATGGTGAAAACACTGAGTTTGAATTTTCCGATCACTTCTACAACCGGGGCGCCGAACTCAATTCGACCATTCTAAGCCTCTATTCAGACTGGACGCCGAGCTTCTCCACTGAGCTTCGAGTCTCTCGCAGTGATGTGGAATTCCTGCAACAGCCGCGCGCGGGCAACGAATTTGGTGAAGTTCGCGTTGAGTTGGATAACGTCGATGTTTACCTCGGGGGTGACGATAGCCGTCATGCCAACGAGCTGGACTACACCATCGACCAGTTGGTGGCTCGTGGTCGCTACCAGTTTGAAGACCATGCGCTGACATTCGGCTATGAGCGCGAATCGTATGACATCTTCAACCTGTTCTATCAGCACGTTGATACCGAGCTTCGTTTCGACAGCATCGAAGATTTCCGCAACGGAATGGCCGCGAGGGTCTACTACGGTAACGCGATCAGTAACAATCAAGACGACATCGCAGAATCTTTCGAATACGCGATCAACTATCTGTTTATTCAGGACGAGTGGCAGGTAAACGATCGTCTGAGCCTGACCTACGGTTTGCGTTGGGACTACTACACCACCGACGATGCGCCGAACCTGAACCAAGACTTTCAGGCGAGCTATGGCTTTGGCAACAATGCCACCCTCGATGGTCGCGACCTGTTGCAGCCGCGCCTCGGCGTCAGCTTCGACTACTCGGACACTCTGAGCTTCCGCGGCGGTTTGGGGCTGTTCTCCGGTGGTAACCCGAACGTATGGCTGTCGAACACTTACAGCAACACCTCTACCACGGCAGTTCAGGCGCGCATCGACGGTGTGGATCTGTTTGCACAAGACTACGTAAACTGTGAGGCAAACGTACCGGTTCAGGGTCCTGGCTATTGCGTACCGCAAAACATTGCTGATGTAGTTTCCGCTGGCGATGGCAGCAACTTCGAAATTATCTTCCTGGATCCGGATTTCGATATTCCCAGTGAGTGGAAGTTCACGGCGGGATTAACTTGGTTTGCTCCACGAGATTGGACCGTGACCGCAGACCTGCAAATCACACGCGGCAAAGATACCGCAATCTACAAGCGTGGCGATCTCGAGCAAACGGGCGTTAACGATCTGGGTTACCCGGTGTACGACAGTGTCCGAGAAGCGGCGTTTGTGTTGACAAACAGCGGCAATGGCAATGAGTCCGAGTCGGTTTCTTTCGGCGCCTTCAACAGTTGGGACAACGGCATTGACCTGCGTTTGGGTTATGCCTGGACTCAAGCGGAAGACGTAAACCCAATGACCTCGTCGGTGGCTTTCTCAAACTACATCAATCGCACGTTTACCGACCCACAAGCAGAAGAGTTGGCGCCTTCCAACTGGGCTATCGAGCATCGGATCACGGCTGTGATGAACTACACGAAGTCTTTCTTTAAAGACTACGAGACGCGTGTATCGCTGTTCGGCCAGTACAACTCGGGTATTCCCTACAGCATCACGCTGGACGGTGCTGCCGGTACCATTGGCGCATTCGGGTTTCAGCCGTTCCTCGACTTCGAGCAGAACGTGTTGCCGATCGGTGGAACGCGCAACAGCGAAGAAGGCTCATCGTTCAGCAAGATCGACCTTCGGGTGTCCCAGGAAATACCCGGGTTTAGCCCGGAACACCGTGGCAGCGTATTCTTCGTCGTCGACAATCTGACGAACCTGCTGAACGACGACTGGGGCATCCTCGAGCAGCCCTCATTCCCCTACGGCGTGACGGCCGAGCAGCAGGCGCTTGGTCAGGCTGAGCAGCGCAATGGCCAGACGTCGCTTTGGAGAATGCGCATCGGATTGCGCTACGAGTTCTAAGCGACTCGTAGAAACATCGTTTGTGAAACCCTGGTGTAGCTCTGGCTGCACCAGGGTTTTTTGTAGGGGTGAGAGAATTTATGGGGTCAGGAATTTATGGGGTCAGAGTAAAGGGACAGAGTAAGCCGAGTTTCGAGTTTTGGGGTCAGTGTAAAGGGACAGAGTAAGCTCACATCGACTTGCGGCATATTCTCACTGAGTCCTGATTGGTAGTCATTCACAATGAGAGCTATCCAGGCTAACGTGAAGATTGCTCATGCCAAGACGCCCCCGATTCTGCCCTGCGGGTCTACCGGTTCACGTCATTCAGCGGGGCAACAATCGGCAAGTCATATTCACGTGTGAGTCCGATCTAGCCGCTTATTCGAATTGGCTTGCCGATGGCGCTGTGCGATATGGCGTTTCGGTACATGGTTGGGTTTTTATGACAAACCATGTTCATCTTCTGGCAACGCCTGACGACAACAACAGCGTATCGCGGTTGATGCAGTTTCTTGGACGCCTGTATGTGCGTCGTTTCAATTACACCTACCAACGCAGCGGCACGCTGTTTGAGGGGCGTTTCAGATCCTGCGTGGTACAAGATGATCAGTACCTTTTGCGCTGTCTTCGCTATATCGAGCTGAACCCTGTGCGGGCCGGGATGGTTGCTGATCCCGGCGACTATGTGTGGTCCAGCTTTCGCGCACATGCTTTCGGCGTGCGCCCGCGGCTGTGGTCACCCCACGATACCTACTTGGGAATTGGGCCAGACGAACGACAACGCGGCCAGGCTTGGCGGGAACTGGTTGGTAAAGCCCTGGGCGTTGATGTGTTGGCCAAGATTCGCCATTGCGCCAACACCGGAATCGTCTTGGGCACCGAGGCATTCCAGGTCGAAGTAGACCGCCGCAGAAAGTAAGGAAATTTGGATTCTTTACTGTGTCCCTTTACTCTGACCCCAGAAATCCCCCCAGAAATCCTTGCGTCTGCGACTACTCAAACCCGTCGGCAAAGATTAGTGGCGAGACTACTTCATGAGCACCGATGTCTACCTCATCACCTGACCGTCGTTCATTACTCAGGATGTCAAAGCTCCCCAACTGCCAATCTAACTCAAACGGTATCGGGGGCATCGGCACAACGAATGGGTCATTGAGACCGGCGTCGATCATTGGCGACTGATCGCTGAGTAGAAAATCCACCAGCCCTGTTTCAAATTGCGGGTCTATCGCGACGTTGTTTGCCGACTCATCCGCCATCCCCGTCATTTTTTGTATATTGTTGTTATACAGGTAGATCGTGCCAGCAGATGGAATATCAACCAGGGTCAGATCATCGAATTGATTGTTCCAAAATATATTATTCGCCACGAACGACTGAGCAGGACTTTCCACGTTAATGGTCAATCCTGACGGAGGGTTTCTAGAAATTTTTTGGAGTTCCGTTGTATTGTTGATGACCGTGTTGTTAGTAAAGTAAATGCCGGTGGTGACGCTACGCAGCGGGCCTACAGCTGAATTGCTGGTGCTGTGGTTATTGCTGAAGGCGTTGTTCCGAATGCGGATGATATCTGCAGATTCTATAAACAACGCTGCGCCCTGCGACGCCTCGTTGAGCAGAAACAAATTGTTCTCGATTCGTATATTTGCCGTTATCGTCTCAGGCCCAATGAACAAACCGCCTCCGGCACTGGTTGTCGCGCCATTGATGAAAGACAAGTTCTTGATGGTAACCTCAACCGATGGCGCGTCATTCAAGAACAGGCGGAGCGTGCGGTGCATCTGCTCCCCGTCCAAAAGAGTATCCAAGGGATCGGGACTCAATTGCTGCCCACAGGGATTGCCGAAAAAACTGGTCCAGCCACCAATTATGGTGACGCCAAAATCATCGCCATTAGGATTGTTACGCGTGTCGAACGTAAACCCATCCGCACCAGAGACATAGGTACCCTGTGCCAACCGAATGGTATCGGCCTCGCCGTTGATCTCGGCATCATTGAGCCTAGCCTGCAATTGTTCACCGGTTGTGGCGCAAAATTCCGCGCCGACTGCGCCGGCGCTAACCAATAAGAGCGCGGCTGCCAGTTGGCATCCTGAGAAAAAGTCTTTCATTACGAACTCCATTGTTCGACGAATTTAATGACATCACCGGTCCAATTCACTCGCGCCTGGGCTGTATCGTCCATTCACGGGTGCTGATGCGGTACCTGTCTTTACAAACGCCGTAGGCAAGACAAAGCGAACAAATCTGCGGATTTAAACTGTCGATTGATGAAGTGAGGTGGCTTTACCGAGCAATTTTGGCCAAACTGGCGCCCGGCGAATCCACTGCAAACGTCCGCTCGAGAGACTCTTGCGGGTTCGCGCTCAAACTATAATGAAGCTGACACCCAAATTCTTGGAGATATCGTGCCAAAGGCCAGTGAAGTAAAACGTGGCGGCATTGTGCGCTACAAAGATCAAGTGTGTACCGTGCGTCGAA
>JBGCET010000032.1:0-170998 GCA_045106555.1 Lysobacterales bacterium
ATGGCCTCCGGCTCAGTCATGGCCAGCTCTTTCTTGACCTCCTGGGGATCTGCAAACACTAAAATTTCTTCGCTCATCAGTTGCCTCGACGGTTTTTGACTAAAAGGTTTGGTGGCAGCCCCGGATGGCTGTTGCTACGCCAGCAGCCCATTGTACCGCAAGGTTCTGGCGATTTTTGCCCAGTGCCGCTGTTACGGTGTTCGGATGTCCAGGGCTACCTGACGGGATCAGGTCTTGGCTTCTTGAACCAGCCGGTAGAGCAGGTCTAACGCCTGTTTTGGGGTTAGCTGGTCAGGGTCAGTTTCCAGCAGCTGAGTCTGCAGTCGATCGGCGGCGGTAGGTTCAGCCACCGGCGTTGGAGCCTGTGTCTGAGAGGCAAACAACGACATCTGCTGGGAACCCTGTTCCAACTGCGCTGCAGCGCCGGCCTCAAGCTCCGCTAACAGGGTGCTGGCCCGCTTCACCACGGCCGGGCTAATTCCAGCAAGGGATGCCACCTGCAGTCCGTAACTGCGGCTGGCTGGGCCTTCTTTCACGGCATGCAGGAAGACGATTCCCTCGCCGTGTTCTGCGGCGTCCAAATGCACGTTAACCACACCCTCCAGCTGTTCCGGCAACGTTGTTAGTTCAAAGTAGTGAGTGGCGAACAGCGTCATGGCGCGCAGGCTGGCTAATCGTTCCGCTACGGCGCGGGCCAAAGCCAATCCATCGTAGGTGCTGGTGCCACGGCCGATTTCGTCCATCAACACCAGGCTGTTGGCGCTCGCGTGGTGCAGAATGTTGGCGGTTTCGGTCATTTCCACCATGAAGGTGGAATGGCCTCGGGTGAGGTCGTCGCCGGCGCCGATGCGGGTGAAAATACGGTCGATGGGGCCAAGGGTTGCACTCGCTGCCGGCACAAAGCTGCAGACATGGGCCAGCAGCACACTTGAGGCCGCCTGACGCCTGTAGGTCGATTTACCGCCCATGTTCGGGCCAGTCACCACCAGCATATGACGCTGAGGGGTGAGTTCGCAGTGATTGGGCTGGAAGGGCTTGTCTGACACCTGTTCTACCACCGGATGGCGGCCATCGGTGATGAAGATACCCGGCTCCTGGGTCAGCGTCGGCGAGGCATAGTTGAGGGTTTCTGCTCGCTCGGCCAGGCAGCATAGAACGTCCAGCTCAGCGAGCGCCTCGGCGCAGCCCGCCAGGATAGCCAGGTGGCTATTGAGTTCATCCAGCAGCGCTTCATACAGGGCTTTTTCTCTGGCCAGAGCCCGTTCCCGACTTGACAGCACTTTGTCTTCGAAGGATTTGAGTTCCTCGGTGATATAGCGTTCAGCGGCTTTCAGGGTTTGTCGGCGGGTGTAGTGGGCCGGCACCTTATCGGCGTATTGGCGGCCGGCTTCCAGGTAGTAACCATGGACCCGGTTGTAACCCACCTTGAGGGTGGCAATGCCTGAAGCCTCCCGCTCGCGCTGTTCCAGGTCATCCAGATACTGATTGGCGTCTCTGGACAAATGACGCAGCTCATCTAGTTCACTGTCAAAGCCTTCGGCGAGCACGCCGCCGTCTCTGATCAGCACCGGTGGGGTTTCCACTAGCGCAGCGTTCAGCAGATCGGCAATTTCAGGCCGTGGCTGCAGGCTATCGCTCAACTGCGCAATGCGTGGACTGTCCAGGGCCGTTAGCGCCTGGTTCAGCTCAGGCAGCATGCCCAGCGCATCGCGCAGGGTGCTGAGGTCTCGGGGGCGGGCGCTGCGAAGCCCCACCCGAGTGATGATGCGTTCAATATCGCCTACCGCCGCAAGGGTTTCGCGCAGCGGTTCAAAACGGCCGTTAATCAACAGGGCCTCGATGGCCTGATAGCGAAACTTGAGGGTTTGTTGATCACGGATAGGTTGGCCAAGCCAGCGTCTTAACATGCGCGAACCCATGGGCGTGACGCTGGTATCCAGCACGCCGGCCAGGGTGTGGGCTTCGCGCCCATCGGGGTGCTGGGTCAGCTCCAGGTTGCGCCGGGTAGCGGCGTCAATGGTAAGCAAGCTGTCGCGCCGCTCAACTCTGAGGCTGCTCAGGTGAGGCAGGGCGGTGCGCTGGGTCTCGCGAACGTAGTAAAGCAGTGCGCCCGCGGCCTGGATGGCTGAGGTAAGTTCCTCGCAGCCAAAGCCCGACAGGTCTTTGGTGCCAAACTGATCGCACAGCAGCCCGCGGGCAGAATCGATATCAAAATGCCAAGGCGCCAGGGTGGCGTGACCGCGGTTGCGGGTCGCCCCTTGAGGCGGCGTGGCGGCTTCGCTGGTCAGAATTTCTGCGGGCGCCAGGCGTTCGATTTCTGCCAGCAGAGCTTCCTCGTCGGGTGCCTCCATCAAATGAAAACGCCCGCTGGCCATATCCAGCCAGGCCAGGCCGAAAGGCGCAGATCCTGTTATGCAAAGAAGAAAGTTATCCTGGCGGTCGGCCAGCAAGGCTTCATCAGTGACCGTGCCTGGGGTGATCACCCGCATGACTTTTCGTTCCACCGGGCCTTTGCTGGTGGCCGGGTCGCCAACCTGCTCGCAAATGGCCGCCGACTCTCCCTGCTTGATCAGCCTGGCCAGATAATTGTCCACCGCGTGGTAAGGCACGCCAGCCATCGCAATGGGCTGCCCGTCGGAGCTACCGCGTTGGGTCAGAGTAATGTCCAACAGCTTGGCGGCGCGCCGTGCGTCGTCATAAAACAGCTCGTAAAAATCCCCCATGCGAAACAGCAGCAGGATATCGGGGAACTCGGCCTTGATGGCCAGGTATTGCTGCATCAGGGGGGTGTGGCCGGATGTCTTTTTTGTCGATGTTTTGGACGCTTTGGAAGACATGGGTTGGGACGATTTCGGTCAAAGTCGCTTCGCACAGAAGGGGCAAAAGTGTACAGTAAGCGACCCTCCGGGGGCAGACTCTTACAGGCACCTGATGACGCAAAATCCATCGCTAGCGCAGTTGGCCTTACAGCTGGGTGAGGCGCTTAAAACCCGTCAGCTGCGGCTTATGACGGCTGAATCGTGCACTGGAGGCTGGATTGCCAAGGCTGCCACGGATGTCGCCGGCAGCTCAGACTGGTTTGAAGGCGGCGTGGTGACCTACAGCAACGGGCTGAAACACCGGCTGCTTGGGGTCGACCTCAACGTGATTGAGGCTGAGGGGGCGGTGAGCGAAGCCGTGGTGCTGTCGATGGCTAGCGGCGCCGCGGCGCTGGGCCAGTGCCATGCCGCAGTATCCGTCAGTGGGGTGGCTGGACCCGGTGGCGGCAGCGCTGACAAGCCTGTAGGTACGGTCTGGTTTGGTTTTTTTCTGGAACAACGCTGCTGGGCGGTTCACCAGCACTTTGAGGGCGAGCGGGAGGCGGTGCGCGAGGCCTCCGTGAGATTTTCTCTCGACCATTTGCGCCATGCGCTGACGGCGGCTGAGGATTGATTCGGCGGGTAACACGACTAAGCGTCGATACCCAAGCTGGGGCAACTGTGACATAATTACTGTTTATATAACCACTATATTCAATTTTCCGGAGTAACCATGGAAGACAACAAGAAGCGCGCCCTGGCAGCAGCCCTGGGTCAAATCGAAAAGCAGTTCGGTAAAGGCGCGGTGATGCGCATGGGTGACGGCACCCAGGCAGATATCGAAGTCATTTCCAGTGGGTCTCTGAAGCTGGATATTGCCCTGGGCATTGGCGGCTATCCCAAAGGGCGGGTGGTAGAAATTTATGGTCCAGAGTCCAGCGGTAAAACCACGCTGACGTTGCAGGCCATTGCCGAATGCCAAAAATCCGGCGGTACGGCGGCGTTTATCGACGCCGAGCACGCGCTGGACCCAAGCTACGCAGAGAAGCTGGGGGTAAATATCGACGATCTGTTGGTATCCCAGCCCGACACCGGCGAGCAGGCGTTGGAAATTGCCGACATGCTGGTGCGCTCCAGCGCTATCGACATTATTGTTGTCGATTCGGTGGCGGCACTGACGCCAAAAGCAGAAATTGAAGGCGAGATGGGCGACTCCCACGTGGGGCTGCAGGCCCGACTCATGTCCCAGGCGTTGCGCAAACTCACCGCCAATATCAAGCGCTCCAATACGCTGGTGATGTTCATTAACCAGATTCGTATGAAAATCGGCGTGATGTTTGGCAGCCCGGAAACCACCACCGGCGGAAACGCGCTGAAATTTTACTCATCCGTACGGCTGGACATTCGCCGCATTGGCGCCGTGAAACGTGGCGATGAGGTCATCGGCAACGAGACCCGAGTCAAAGTGGTCAAAAACAAGACAGCGCCGCCATTTCGCAAAGCGGAGTTTGAGATTCTTTACGGAGAAGGCGTGTCGCGTCAGGGTGAGGTAATTGACCTTGGCGTTGAACACAATATCGTTGATAAATCCGGCGCCTGGTACTCATACAACGGCGATCGAATCGGCCAAGGCAAAGACAACGTGCGAAATTTCCTCAAAGAACACCCGGAAATGTGCGCGGAGATTGAAGGTCGAATTCGCGCAGAGCTCCTGGGCAATGTTGAAGTGACTGAAGAAGACGCTGACGAACAGGCGCCTGAAGAGGCCTGAGTCTGGCTGGGCGTCGTTTCATATCAACAGACCGGCATTCGACAACGAATGCCGGTGATGACGTCGATGTGGAAAGTTTCGAGGTAGAAGACTCTGACATAGCCGCTCAAGCTGGGGCGGCAGAGGCCTTTCGCCGGGCTCGACACCGTTCCGTGGCGTGGTTATCCCGTCGGGAGTACGCTACGGGAGAGATGCAGACCAAGCTTCTGAGCAAAGACATTCCTCCACCCATTGTGAAACAAACGTTGGATTGGTTGTTGGCCAACGACCTTCTCAGCAACCAGCGTTTCAGCGAGGCCTTTTCTCGCCGCCGGTCACGGCAGGGCTACGGCCCTATCCGCACTAAAATGGAAATGCGTGCCCGCGGCGTACCCGATTCCCTTATTGAACCGGCGGTCAACGCCATCAACTGGCTGAGCGCTGCTCAGCTGGCCTGGGAGAAGCGTTTCAAATCTCGCAGCCCCGAGACCGCCGAAGAACGGGCAAAACAACAAAAATACCTTGCGCAGCGGGGCTTCAGCCACGATATCATTCGCAACATCCTTTAATTAGCAGACAGTTACCCGCTCATGACCAGCAGTGCGGACCTTCGGGCCAGTTTTATCCAGTTTTTTTCTGACCACCAGCATCAGGCGCTTGCCAGCAGTCCGCTGGTGCCTGCGAACGATCCAACGCTGTTGTTTACCAACGCCGGCATGGTGCAGTTTAAGGATGTGTTTCTGGGCGCTGAGCAGCGGCCCTACACCCGTGCCGTAACCTCGCAACGGTGTGTGCGGGCCGGCGGCAAACACAATGACCTGGACGAAGTGGGCTACACGGCTCGCCATCACACGTTTTTTGAGATGTTGGGCAATTTCAGCTTCGGCGATTACTTCAAAGAAGAAGCCATCGGCTACGCGTGGCAGTTTTTGACCGACGTTCTCAAGCTGCCCGCTGAGCGCCTGCTGGTTACGGTGTATGAAACCGATGACGAAGCGTTTGATCTTTGGACCAAGAACATTGGCGTGGCGCCCGAGAAGGTGCTGCGCATCGGCGATAAACCGGGTGGCGCAAAGTTTGAGAGCGACAACTTTTGGGCCATGGGCGATACCGGCCCCTGCGGACCGTGCTCAGAGATTTTTTATGATCACGGCGATCACGTGCCTGGTGGGCCGCCAGGAACGCCGGAAGAAGACGGAGACCGCTTTATTGAGGTATGGAATCTGGTCTTCATGCAGTTCGACCGTGATGCTCAGGGCACAATGCGCCCGCTTCCCAAACCCTGCGTAGATACCGGTATGGGGCTGGAACGGCTCGCCGCTATTTTGCAGGGCAAACACTCCAACTACGAAACCGACACATTCCAGGCTCTGATTGCCGCGGCTGCCGAAGCCACCGGTACAACAGACCTATCGGACAACTCGCTGAAGGTGATTGCCGATCACATTCGCGCCTGCTCGTTTTTGATTGTTGACGGCGTGCTGCCATCCAATGAGGGGCGAGGCTACGTGCTGCGGCGAATAATTCGCCGTGCTATTCGGCATGGCTACAAGCTGGGTCAAAAGGGCGAGTTCTTTGCATCGCTAGTGCCGGCTCTGGACGCTCAGATGGGTGAAGCTTATCCGGAGCTGCGGGCCAAGGTGCCGTTTGTCCAGCGAGTGCTGAAAACTGAAGAAGGGCGTTTTTCCGAGACCTTGGAAAACGGCATGCGGCTACTGGAAGACGCCATTGGCGAATTGGATGGCACCGTCATTGCCGGCGACACGGCTTTTAAGCTCTACGACACCTATGGCTTTCCGGTGGATCTAACGGCCGATGTAGCCAGAGAGCGAGAGCTCAGTGTCGACCGCGAAGGCTTTGAGAGCGCTATGGAGGCCCAGCGCGACCGCGCGCGTGCGGCCAGTCAATTCAAATCCGGAGATGCGGTGGATGGCGAACTGATTGCCAGTCTCACGCCACCAGAGTTTTTGGGTTACCAGCACTTCACCGGCGTGTCGGCCCAGGTGACGGGTTTAATGGTGGATGGCAAAAGCGTAGAGCGAATTGAAGCCGGTGCCAAAGCCACGGTATTTTTGTCTCAAACGCCCTTTTACGGTGAGTCGGGCGGCCAGATGGGCGACCAGGGCACGCTCAGCGCTGATGACAGTGTATTTAGCGTGCACGACACCCAAAAGCTGGCGGGTGTACACCATGCCCATCAGGGGCAGCTGGACTCCGGTGAACTGAGCGTAGGGCAGGTTGTCACCGCCAGTATCGACCTTGAGCGCCGGGAAGCTATTGTGCTCAATCACAGCGGCACCCACCTCCTGCATGCCGCCCTGCGAGAAATTCTTGGCGACCATGTGGAGCAGAAAGGCTCTATGGTTGCGCCGGATCGACTGCGGTTTGATTTCTCCCACTTTGAGCCAGTCACCCCTGAGCAGCTGCGCAGCATCGAGCGGATGGTTAATCGCGAAATTCGTCGCAACAGCCATGCCGATGTAAATCTCATGAGTTATGACGAGGCGCTAGAAACCGGCGCGATGGCGCTGTTTGGCGAAAAATACGGCGATGAGGTGCGGGTCCTGCGTTTTGGCGACTTTTCTGTTGAGCTTTGCGGCGGTACCCACGTCAATGCTGTGGGCGATATTGGCCTGCTGAAAGTGATCAGTGAATCGGGCATTGCTTCCGGCGTGCGCCGCATCGAAGCGGTGACCGGCGATGGCGCGCTGGACTATGTGCTGTCTCAAGAGTCGGCGTTGACCGATACCGCAGCGATGGTCAAGAGCGCGGCCTTCGACGTGCCGTCCAAGGTTCAGCAGATTATGGACAAAAACCGGGAACTGGAAAAAGCGCTGAACGCAGCAACCGCCAGTTTGGCCAGCAAAGCCGGCGGCGATCTTTCTGAGCAAGCGGTAGCGGTTGGCGACGTCAACGTGGTGGTGTCCAAACTGGACGGCGTGAAAGGCAAAGACCTGCGCCAGATGGTGGATAAACTCAAAGATAAGCTGCAAAGCGGGGTCATTGTGCTTGCGGTGGCTGACGACCAAAAGGTCCAGCTGGCCGCTGGCGTGACAGCCAACGCCACCGACCGGGTAAAAGCCGGCGAGCTGATTAATTTTGTTGCGAGCCAGGTTGGCGGCAAGGGCGGCGGCAGGCCAGATATGGCGATGGCTGGAGGTACCGAACCCGACAAACTGCCCGCCGCGCTGGAGAGCGTGTTGGGCTGGGTGAAAGATAAGCTTGGATCCTGACGCGCAATACACCATTAGCAGAGACTCACAACGCAGAGGACAAATTATGGCAAACGCACCTACGCTTTATCACTGCCCGCAAACTCGGGCCACCGCCACATTCTGGATGAATGAAGAGCTGGGTGCGCCCTGCGATATCAAGATAGTCGATCTGAAGACCGGGGGGCAAAAAACCCCCGAGTTTTTGGCCATTAATCCGATGGGAAAGGTGCCGGCGCTGGTTCACAACGGGGTTGCGGTGACGGAGACAGGAGCGATCTGCGCTTATCTCGCTGACGCCTATGCCGACAAAGGGCTGGCGCCGGCACTGGACAGCCCAGACCGAGGTGCCTACTACCGTTGGATGTTCTTTGCGTCCGGCTGCATCGAGCCCACGATGCTGGATAAACTGACGGGTAACGCGCCAGAAAACACCGGTTCGGCGGGCCACGGTTCTCTTGAGGACGTGGTGGCTTCGGTTGAACACGCGTTGGCCAACGGCCCGTACCTGCTGGGAGAGACGTTCTCGGCCGCCGATGTGGTGTTTGGCAACACGGTGAACTTTGCCATGATGTTTGGCGCGTTCGAGAAAAAGCCCATCATGACGGACTACGTGCAGCGCCTCATGTCCCGCCCAGCAGCACAAGCTGCCCACGAGAAAAACGCATCGTTGTCCAAGCAGTTGGGTTGGACTTAGCTTCCTCCAGACTGCTTTGAAACCGATACTCGTTCTTGTTCCAGGAACTGATGGAACCGGTCAGCTTTAATTGTTGATGTTGTCGCTCCCCACTTCTTATTGCAGTGCTGCCCAAAAGAGGCTTCATCTCATATCGAGGCATTTGCTCGTGAGGTTTGTGGTGATACCTGATTCGGAATATTGGTCAGCTGAAAGACTATTCGAATCCGTCACTGAAGAGGATAGCGGCAGCGGCTAGTTGGGCGGGCAGGGCGCAGGCCGGGTCCTCGGCGCTGCCGTTAAGCCAGGGTTCGCCATCGTGATAGGTGTTGCCGGACCAGTGGGCGCATAGACCGGAGCTTGCGCCATAGACCAAGGGCCCAAATTGATACGAATCTCTTTCCACCACGTTGTTGATAAACGTGTAGTGATCGCTGTTTTCTGCTCTGAGTCGAACCGAATACCCGGCGCCTGAGAAATAGTTGCCCGCGATGTAAGTGCGGGTAAAGGCACCATCTTCGATAAAGAATGCGCCGCTGCCGCCGCCCTGGTTAGCGCTTTGCGGGCAGGACACGGACTGCCAGCTGTTGTTGATGTAAACGTTATCGTTACCTGTACGCGACTGTAGCCCGTCCATGTGAGCATCAGCCCGGGTGGTGTTCAGGCAGGTGAGAAAGTTGTAGTCGAAGGTGTTACCGCTGGCATTCACTTTGAGTCCGTCGGTGGATTGGCCGAAACTGGAATGGCGAATCATGGCGTTGGTTTGGCCAACGAAGTACATGGCCGCTGAGGCGGCACCGGAGAATTCTGAGTTTTCTACCAGTAGATCAGTACAGCCTTCATTGGCGAAACACCGCAGTGCGTACAGACCGGCGTTGGCGGTGACACAGCGTAGGGTGACGTTGGGCGCTTCGATGTTGATTCGACCATTAACCCGCACGTTTTCTAGCAGCTGGCCCGGGGTAGTAATGGTCAGGCTTTCGAGAGTCTGGCCAGGAAAATTAGGGCAGGCACTCGCAGTAATGCCGACCTGATCCACACTGGTCGGGTAAGTTTGGGCGGTCGAGAATTGCGCGTGGCCTAAAACGGTTAGCGCGATAAACCATTGGCGAGTGTTCATGAAGTCAGCATCGTCGATTGTCTGAGCGATTTCCATGACCTTGGTCCCACGTTCGGGCCAATAATCTTGGCAGCGGTCCCTACCTTCTCGTTCTTGGCGCGACGGCATCGAAGCCCCAATCTCAACGCGCATGGTGGGGAAGTAGTCGATCCAGGTTGCCAGTCAGTTTTAAATGTAATAATGTAATTACATGATAACTGATAGTGACCAAGACCTGATCTTTCAAGCCCTTGCCCATTCCACCCGACGGGAAATTCTGGATCGTCTGAAGGACCAGCCGGGGCAGCCAGTAGGAACCCTGGCGTCCCATTTTGATGTCAGCCGTATTGCGGTCATGAATCACCTGGCCGTATTGGAAAAAGCCGGTCTGGTGACCAGCGAAAAAGAGGCCCGGTCCAGGCGCCTTTACCTCAATGTGATCCCTCTCCAGCTGATTTATGACCGCTGGACGGACACCTACTCAAGCCATTGGGCGGGCAAACTCACTACGATCAAATATGCGGCCGAAAGAGCTGCCCAACGCGAGGAAAAAAAATGACCAGTGAAACCGGAGCCGCTGATAAAGCAGTCTATAAAGTCACCATCGATGCCCCTATCGAAACGGTTTGGGCACAGTTGGTTAAAACGGATGAGGTACTGCCATTTTTCTTCGGGTCAGTCTGCAAAACTACGGGTGAATTGACCATCGGATCCCCCATCGCCATGCAGACCACCAGCGGCAAATACCGCAGCGTGGTGGGCAAAGTGTTGGAGTTTGATCCACCTCATCGATACTCCCACACCTTCAAATTTACCGGCTACGACGATCCGCCGTGTACGGTGACCTATGAGTTGAAGGAAGTAAAAGGGGCGGTGGAGTTCTCCTTGATCACCACCAACGTGCCGGCAGGTACCAAGACAGAAAAAGGCATGGCTCAGGGGGGCAAGTTCATCGTTCAGACGTTCAAGGCTCTGGTGGAAAACGGCAAGCCATCGTTCGGTGGCCGCATGATGTTAGGCGTCATGGGGCTGTTTGAGCCGTTGACGCCAAAGGTTTCTAAAACCGAAAATTGGTCTTTTGACAAGATCGAAAAAATTTAGACGAAACCTGTGTTGATCAATAGGGAGAAACAACAATGAGTTCAACGCCCGATAAGCAGCTGGACACCATGCTGGCAAACATTCCGGAAAAAACCGGTAAGACGCTGACCCAATGGAAGCAGCTGTTGACGCAAAGCGGTTTGAAGAAACATGGAGAAATGCTGAAACTCTTAAAGGGAGAGCATGGTGTCACCCACGGGTTTGCCAATTTCATTGCGGCAAAAGCCAGAGAGACTGATGAGCCAGTGGATCTCGTTTCACAGCAGTATTCCGGGGCAAAAGCAGACCTTCGCCCGCTCCACGATCTGATTGTCTCTTATGCCCAATCGCTGGGGAGTGATATCGAACTTGCGCCGAAGAAAGCTAGCGTCAGTTTGCGCCGGAAGAAACAGTTTGCGCTGGTCACGCCCGCCACTAAAACCCGCATCGATTTAGGCCTGGCGCTCAAAGGTGACGAACCCCAAGGCCGCTTGGAAAATTACAACGCCATGTGCAGTCACCGGGTTCGGTTGGAATCTGCGGACGATTTTGATCAGCAGGTTAAAGACTGGATGACTGAGGCCTACAACCGCTCAGGTTGAGGCTTGGATAACCCCGAGGTCGGTCCCCACCTGAACGAAAGCCTGGATGGCCTGATCTAGCTGTTGCCGGGTATGGGCGGCTGAGATTTGCAGCCTGATGCGGGCTTTGTCTTTCGGCACCACGGGAAAGAAAAACCCGATGCAGTAGATGCCTTGGTCCATTAGCCGACTGGCCATCGACTGGGCCAGCTCCGCGTCGTACAACATCACCGGGCAAATCGGATGTTCGCCGGGCAGGATGTCGAATCCGGCTTCAGTCATTTGCTGGCGGAAATAGGCGGTATTCTCTGTCAGTTGGGTCCGGAGCTGTTCGCCCCTGTCCAGCAGTTCAAACACTTTCAGGCTGGCGCCAACGATGGGCGGCGCCAAGGTGTTGGAGAACAGATAGGGCCTTGAGCGCTGGCGCAGCATATCAATCACCTCCTGACGGCCGGTGGTAAAGCCGCCGGAACCACCGCCCAGGGCTTTGCCCAACGTGGAGGTGAAGATATCGATGCGATCCATCACCCCGCAATGTTCAGCTGAGCCCCGACCCGTGGCGCCAACGAAACCCGTCGCGTGGCAGTCGTCAATCATCACCAGCGCGTCGTAGCGGTCTGCCAGGTCGCAGATCTGGTCCAGTTTGGCGATGTAACCATCCATGGAGAACACCCCGTCCGTGGCAATCAGCCGGGTGCGGGCATCGCTGGCATTTTTCAGCTGGGTTTCAAGGTCCGCCATGTCGCTGTTGGCGTAACGAAATCGCTGGGCCTTGCACAGCCGGATACCATCAATGATAGACGCGTGGTTCAGCGCATCTGAGATAACCGCGTCTTCAGGTCCCAAAATAGTTTCAAATAATCCGCCGTTGGCGTCGAAACACGAGGGGTACAGGATGGTGTCCTGGGTGCCGAAGAACTCACTGATGCGGTTTTCGAGCTGTTTGTGCAGGTCCTGAGTGCCGCAGATAAAGCGCACCGAGGCCAGACCAAAGCCATAGTCGTCCAGCGCTTGATGGGCGGCGGCGATAACCTCGGGATTGTCCGCCAGGCCCAAATAATTGTTGGCGCAAAAATTCAGCACATCGCTGCCATCGGCCTTAATGGCCACCCGCTGAGGGGTGCTGATAATGCGTTCGGTCTTGTACAGGCCGTCAGCGCGAATTTGCTCAAGCTCTTGCTTTAATCGATCTGCCGCTGCGCTCATTGAACGTCACTCCAGTCACATACCACTTTGCCGCACTGTCCTTCGCGCATCAGGGTGAACCCCTGTTCGAAGTCAGCGATGGGGATTTCATGGGTCAGCACCTTTTCCAGGGGAAATCCGGTGAGCACCATTTGGGTCATTTTGTACCAGGTTTCATACATCAGTCGGCCATAGATGCCGTGTAATTCCAGACCTTTGAAGATAACCTGGTCCCAGTCGATCTGGGACTCGCCGGGCAGGATGCCCAGCAGGGCAATTTTGCCCGCGGGATACATCAGCTCGAGCATGTCTTCAAAGGCTTTGGGGTTACCCGACATTTCCAGCCCCACGTCATAACCTTCCAGACCCATGTCCCGGGTTACCTCATGTAGGTTCTCTCGAGTGACGTTAATCACCCGGTTTGCGCCCATGTCGCTGGCAAGCTTGAGGCGGTAGTCGTTGACGTCGCTCACCACCACGTTGCGGGCTCCCACATGGCGGCAAATGCCGGCAGCAATCATGCCGATGGGCCCGGCGCCAGTGATCAGTACGTCTTCGCCAATGAGGTCAAACTTCAGGGCGCAGTGAGCGGCGTTTCCAAAAGGATCAAAGTAGGCGGCCAGCTCTGGGCGGATCTCCTCAGGGATGCGCCACAGGTTGGATGCCGGCACCACCACGTACTGCGCAAACGCGCCGTTGCGATTCACCCCAATACCCTCGGTGTGAGGGCAAAGGTGTTGTTTACCGCGCTTGCAGTTGCGACAGACGCCGCAGGCCACGTGGCCTTCGGCGGACACGCGTTCGTCTAGCTGATATCCGGTGACGCCAGGTCCAATTTCCACAATGCGGCCGACAAACTCATGGCCGATAATCAGTCCAGGCTTGATGTTTTTTTGTGACCAGCTATCCCAGTTGTAAATGTGCACGTCAGTGCCACAGATAGCGGTTTTTTCCAGCCGAATCAGCACCTCATTGGCCTGAGGCCGAGGGACATCCACTTGCTCCAGCCAGATGCCGGGAGCAGCCTCGCGCTTAACTAGCGCCTGCATGGTGTGAGGAATATTCATGGCGGGATTATAGCCCCAGCGCGGCCACCAGCCGAGGCAAAATTTCACCGGCAGCGCCGGGCAGAACGGCATCACAATGAGGGGTTAGCGGTGTCTGAGCCGGATTGATCTCAATCAGGAATGCACCGGCTCGTTTCGCGGCCAGGGGCAGGGAGGCGGCGGGTTCTACGACGGTTGATGTGCCGGCTGAAATGAAGACCTGGCAGCTGTGGGCAATTTCAAACGCACGATCTAGCGCCTGGGCCGGCAGGGCTTCACCAAACCAGACGACGCCGGGACGGCATAACCCGTCGGGATGAAACGGGGAGGGCGGTGGCATGGTGGGCGTATCCGCGGCTCCAGGTGGGCATTGCTCGTCCAGTAACTCTGGGGGCACAACCTGCCCCGTCTGGGAACATACCGTTTTGACGATGCTGCCATGGAGCTCAATAACATCATTAGCCCCGGCTCGCTGATGTAGGCCATCCACATTTTGCGTGATGATGTGTGCGCCGCGATGGGTTTGCAGTGCCGCCAGCGCCTTGTGGGCCGCGTTGGGGTTGGCTTCCGTCACCTGCTTGCGCCGTTCGCAGTACCACTGCCAAACCAGGGCGGGGTCGCGTTCAAAGGCTTGTGGCGTGGCGAGGTCTTCGGGCCGGTAGTTTGACCACAAGCCGGTTTGGGCATCGCGAAACGTGGCGATGCCGCTTTCGGCCGACACCCCGGCGCCGGTGAGAACGCCGATGCTTTGGGCATTTCTGAGCGCAGACAGCGCGTCTAGTGGGATTATCACCTGAGTGCTTTGATGGCGTTGTCCAGCCCGTTCAGCGTCAGCGGGAACATCCGGTCTCCCATAATTTCTCGGGTCATTTTTATTGATGGTGTGTATTCCCAGCGTTGCATGGGCTCAGGGTTAAGCCACACCGATTTGCGATAGTGTTCCAGCAGGCGTTGAATCCATACCGCACCGGATTCTTCATTCCAATGCTCCACCGAGCCACCGGGATAGCTGATTTCATAGGGGCTCATGGTGGCGTCCCCAACAAAGATGAGCTTGTAGTCCGGGCCAAACTTGTGCAGCACTTCCATCAGGCCCATTCGATCATTGTGGCGTCGGTAGTTGTCTTTCCAAAAACTCTCGTAGGTGAAGTTATGGAAGTAGAAGTACTCCAGGTGTTTAAACTCGGACCGCGCTGCTGAGAAGAGTTCTTCGCAGATTCTGACGTGGTCATCCATGGAGCCGCCCACGTCCAGGCAAAGCAGTACTTTTATGGCGTTATGGCGTTCGGGAACCATCTTGATATCCAGCATGCCGCCGTTGCGCGCAGTGCTGGTAATGGTGTCGTCCAGATCCAACTGGTCTACGGCGCCTTCCCGGGCAAAACGGCGCAGCTTGCGCAGGGCCACCTTGATATTGCGGGTGCCCAGCTGAATTTGGTCGTCCAGGTTGCGAAATTCTCGCTTGTCCCAGACTTTTACGGCCCGACGGTGACGGCTGCGGTCCTGGCCAATGCGCACACCTTCAGGGTTATAGCCATACGCTCCGAACGGCGAGGTGCCGGCGGTTCCAATCATCTTACTACCGCCTTGATGACGCTTTTCCTGATTTTCCAATCGTTCGCGCAGGGTTTTCATTAGCTCCTCAAAGCCGCCCATGGCTTCAATTTGCTGGCGCTGCTCTTCCGTCAGATCCAGCTCCGCCTGACGTCGCAACCATTCCTCGGGTAACTCCTGAGTGCCCAGTTTGGCGAACGCTGACTCAATGCCGCGAAAGTGGGCGGCAAATACCTGATCAAAGCGATCAAAGTGGGTTTCGTCTTTGACCAGACAGGCGCGGGACAGGTAGTAGAAATTGTCGATGCTGTGATCGGCAATGCCCTGCTTCATGGACTCATGCAGCGTCAGCAGCTCAGTAATAGAGCATTTGAGCCCTGCGTCCCGCAGCATGAAAAAAAACCTGAGCAGCATCAGGAGCGGTTGCGTCGGTCCAGAAACACCAGCTGTTCAAACAGATGGACGTCTTGCTCGTTTTTCAGCAGCGCGCCATAAAGGGGCGGAATGGCGCTACGTTTGTCATCGGTGCGCAAAGCTTCAGGCGGAATGTCTTCTGCCAGCAGTAGCTTGATCCAGTCCAGCAGTTCAGAGGTGCTGGGCTTTTTCTTCAGTCCGGGGACATCTCTTAGCTTGTAAAACGCGTTCAGGGCCTCGTTCAATAACGTCTTTTTTAGCCCTGGATAGTGCACCTCAACAATCTGCTCCATGGTGTCCTGATCGGGAAACTGAATGTAGTGAAAGAAGCAGCGCCTAAGAAATGCGTCGGGCAGCTCCTTTTCATTGTTGCTGGTAATGATGACGATCGGGCGATGCACGGCCTTTACGGTTTGCTGGGTCTCGTAGACGTAAAACGCCATCTGGTCGAGTTCCTGCAGCAGATCGTTCGGAAATTCGATGTCGGCTTTGTCGATTTCGTCAATCAACAGGACCGGCTGGTCGTCCCGGGAAAACGCTTCCCAGAGCTTACCCTTGACGATGTAGTTGCCAATATCGTGAACCTTATCGTCGCCCAGCTGGCTGTCACGTAGGCGCGATACCGCATCATATTCATACAGGCCTTGCTGAGCTTTGGTGGTGGATTTGATATGCCACTGAATCAACTCTTTGCCCAACGACTGGGCGACCTCCAGGGCCAGCTGGGTTTTACCCGTGCCAGGCTCACCTTTAACCAAAATGGGTCGTTCTAGCGTTACGGCGGCGTTAACGGCCATTTTCAGGTCATCGGTAACAACGTAGCGCTCGGTGGTTTCAAAACGGTCAGCCATAGGGGATCCAGTGTGAACGGGGCGCTAATTGGGACATGGAGTAGGGTGGGGCGTCAAGAGGATATGCGGTGAAAAGCCGACCTGCAAAGATGCTGCTAAACTTTGGCCGTGAGAGCGCTTCCTGCCAGTTCAACGACTTACGCTTTGTTAACCCGAAAATGGTTGCTGGCTGGCCTGCTGGGACTTTTCGGGGGAAATGCATTGGCGGTTCCACCGGCACTGCAAGACCTGTTCGAACTTTCTTACACCGACCCTCCCTCAGCGACAGGCCAGATCGCGTTGTTAACGAACACCAGCGATGCAGACGCGGGGTGGGTTTCCTATCTTTCTGCCCGCGCCCTTTATTACCAAAATCAATTTGCCGACTCCCTGAGTGAACTGATCGCTATTGATCAGCCGGAAGGTGAGCTTGCTGCGCGGGTATTTCGATTGTCGGGTCAGAACTACTATTGGCTGGGGTCGCTGAATCAGGCGTTGATTCTGGCTCATCGATCCAATGAGGTGGCAGTCGCTGCAGGTATGAATGACGAAGCCGCACAAACCGAGAACTTGATCGCTGCGATTCACATGAAAAATGGTGAGCGAACGCTGGCGCTGGAGTTTTTTACCCGGGCTTTGCGGCACTTTGAGTCCCAGCAGGCGTTGGTCGACATCGCCAAAGTACAGAACAACATTGGCGTATTACATATCGAGGAAGGCCAGTTGGCACTGGCTGAGCCATTTGTCGAAAAAGCCCTGGCGCTAGGGCGTCAGCTAGACAGGCCAACTACGGTGGTGGCCGCGCTAGTGAATCTCATTGAAATTCGAACCCTGCAGCAGCGCTTTGCGGAAGCAGCGGCGTTGCAGCAACAGTGTGAAGAGATTGCTGGGGGCTTAGGCCGCAGCGGTGTATTGGTCTGGTGCCAGGAAGCGGCGGTGGAAACCCTCAGCGCATCAGGCAGGCTGCCAGAGGCCATCGCTGCAGCCCGTGATGTGCTGACTCGAGCCGAAAAACAGGGGCTGTCCCAGACCGGGGTGGATATGGCGCGTAAGCTGAGCGCGTTGTTGGCGGAGAGTGGCAATCTGGAGGGGGCCCTGGAATTTTCTGATCGAGCGTTTACCGACATGCTGGCGGTGAACGAGGATCTGCTGGCGCTGCGGGTCGATCAAGTTGACGTCATTATTGCCGCGGAGGGCGCGCGGCGAGAACTCACTACGCTGCGAGTGCAAAACGAATTTCAACGGCAGCGGCAGTGGTTGCTGCTGATTGGCGTGGTGGTGCTGACGCCGTTACTGGTCTGGGCGTTGGTGCTGGTGCGCAGCAAACAGCGCTTGGTCAACGCGCTGGAAATTGCCCAGGAAAAAACCCAGGCGGCGCTAACCTCGACCAGCGAGGCAAAAGCCGCTGTGGAAAGGCTGGCTCGTACCGATCCGCTGACTGGCTTGAACAACCGGCGCGCCGCGCTGGCCGCGTTTGAATCGGCCCATACCCATTGGCTCAAAGACCACCGTGCCTACAGCGTTTTGTTGCTGGATCTGGACCGCTTCAAACGGATTAACGATCAACACGGGCATGCGGCAGGTGACCTGGTTCTGACCAGCATCGCCTCGGTATTGCAGGACAATATGCCCAAGTCTGGCAGCTGTTGCCGTTGGGGTGGAGAGGAGTTTTTGATTCTGTTGCCCATGACAAAAGGTCAGCCAGCGCGGAAGCTGGCGGAAACTCTACGCGACGCTATTGAAACGGTAGAGGTGAAGTTCTCGGGTCAGGTCATTTCACCGACAGTGAGTATCGGCGTCGCCACCGTATTAGAGGGCCAATCGGTGGATGAGCTCATTCGATGTGCTGATGAGGCGCTGTACAAGGCCAAAGACCAGGGCCGAAATCGCGTGGTCTAAATGCTGAATGCTGCGCCCCAAACCGTTGTTCGGAGCGCAGCGTCAACTTAAGTTCTCAGCAGGCCGCCAGCGCCTGATCGATGTCTTCCAAAATATCGTCGATGTGTTCAATGCCAACCGAAATGCGCACCAGGTCTTCGCTGACACCGGCTTTTTCCAATTCTTCAGCGTTGAGCTGTCGGTGGGTGGTTGACGCGGGATGACAGGCCAGGGATTTGGCATCGCCAATGTTCACCAGACGAACAATCAACTTGAGGGCATCGATAAAGCGCGCGCCGGCCTCACTGCCGCCGCTAAGCCCAAAGCTCAAGATGCCTGCCGCTTTGCCGCTGGTGTACTTCTGCACGTGGGCGTGATGAGGGTGATCCTCAAGGCCGGCGTAGCGCACCCAGCTGACTTTGTCGTGGCCCTGCAGGTGATTGGCCACCTTCAGCGCGTTTTCGCAGTGTTTATCCATGCGCAAGGCCAGTGTTTCAATGCCCTGCAAAATCATGAAGCTATTGAACGGTGAAATAGCCGCGCCCATGTTGCGCAGAGGTACAACGCGTGCACGACCAATAAACGCCGCTGGCCCCAGTGCTTCAGCATAAACCACGCCGTGGTAAGACGGATCCGGTTCGTTGAATTGCGGGAACCGTTCGGCATGTTCAGCCCAAGGGAATTTGCCCGAGTCGATTAATACGCCACCAATGGTGGTGCCGTGGCCGCCCAGATATTTGGTTAGTGAATGCACAACGATGTCTGCGCCGTGCTCAAAAGGCCGACACAGGTAAGGTGAGGGCACCGTGTTGTCTACGATCAGTGGCACTCCGGCGCTGTGGGCAACATTGGCCATGGCTTCAAGATCCATCACGTTGCCAGCCGGGTTGCCAATGGATTCGCAAAACACCGCTTTGGTTTTGTCGTCGATGGCGTTGGCCAGCGCGTCATGGTCATCGGCGTCAATAAAGCGTACTTCGATACCGTAGTTGGGCAGCGTGTGGGCAAACAGGTTGTAGGTGCCGCCGTAAAGAGAAGCGGTGGACACGATGTTGTCGCCGCCCTGGGCCACGGTCATCACCGCATAGGTAATGGCCGCCATGCCTGATGACACCGCCAGTGCGCCAATGCCCCCTTCCATCGCCGCGAGACGCTGTTCCAAAACGCTGCTGGTTGGGTTCATGATCCGCGTATAGATATTGCCTTCCACCTTCAGATCAAACAGATCGGCGCCGTGCTGGGTGTCGTCAAACGCGTAAGAGGTGGTTTGGTAGATGGGCACTGCCACCGCCTTGGTGGTGGGGTCAGGCTCGTGACCGGCGTGAATCGCCAGCGTTTCAATTTTCATTCGCGGTGTTCTCCAGGTTAGCGTATTGGTGGTTTAACGGCCCTTCAGTCAGCCACTGGCTGACCGCCTCGACTTCTTTTAAAAAGGCGTCATGGCCGAAAAGTGTGGAAATTTCTTTCAGGGTGCTGTCACCGCTCAGGCGCGCATGCAGATCGCGCATCAGGCTGGGCGGGGCAACAAAGTCGTCTTCAAATGCCAGCAGGCTGACGGGTGTGTGGATGTCCTCGGGCCGGGTGTCCAGGCAATCAATGGACGTCGACAGGGTGAGGTATGCGTCCGGGTGAAACTCCTGGGCAAATTGATGGCCACGGGCGAATAAGTAGTCTTCCACCTCAAAGCTAGCGGGTTCGCCGGCCTTAGGTTCACGAGAGAATCGCTGATCAAACTCCCGGTCGGAGCGGTAAGTCGACATTCCAATGGCTCGGGAAAGCCGTAGACCTTCAGCGGTGTTGCCTAGCCTTGCGCAGGTGCGCACTGCCTCGCGCTGCACGCAGCGAAGGGCCGTGGCCATTGCTGGCGGGCGGTGAGCGGCGCCGAGGATGGCCAGGTGGCTGGCGCGCTCAGGGAATCTTCGGCCAAACTCCAACGCCACCATGCCGCCGTATGAGGCGCCAACAAAGCTGGCGAGTTGTTGAATATTCAGTGCGTCAAGCAGCATCGTAATGGCACTAGCCTGATCGCCGGGAGTGAGTGTTCTTGGCCACCCCTCGCTGTTTCGAGGCCCGGAGGATTGGCCGTTGCCACCGACAAAGTCCATGCTGATTACGCGCAGGCGACGGGTATCCAAGGCTTTGCCGCAACCCACCATCGCTTCCCACCAACCAGGACTTGTATCTATCTCGTTGCTGCCGGCATGGCGAGAGGCTGATATGCCGCCCATGACAAATACCGCAGGGGCTGACGAGGGGCCGATGGCTTCGAACGATAGCTGAAGGGGGGCAATGACCTCACCACTGTCCAACGTGAGCGGTGGCAGCGACGTCAGTACATCGGTGGAAATATCTTGCTTGAGTGAGTGACTCATTGTTCGGTGGAATATCCCCGCAGGACTTGGCACCAGTACCGCGATCCACAGAGTGAATCTGGCAGGTTGCCCCAGCGTCATCGGGCCTGTCCCTTAGCTGGTCTTAATGAGGGGGCAAATCGTGGCAGGAACCGGCGTGGCGGTCAAGCGATGGATTGCAGCCTGTGTCTTCATCCAAACAGCTGGCTGATATGATGAACGCGTTTTCCAAAGCAACAGCAGAACCCCAAACTTGATCCCGATACGCGACGACAACCCAACCATTCTCAAACCCATCGTGACGTTGGCACTGATTGCCACCAATGCGCTGATTTGGGTGTTGGTGCAGGGCGCCGGACAGGAGCCCGGACTTTCTTCTTCGATTTGTACCCTGGGCCTGATTCCGGCTGACGTGCTGGGCACCCGACCCGACGGTCCTATCGTGTGTCCGATCGAGGGCGGCGGCTGGTTTACGGTGGTTAGCAGCATGTTCATGCATGGCGGCTGGATGCACATTCTGGGCAACCTGTGGTTTTTATGGATCTTTGGCAATAACGTTGAAGACGCCATGGGTCATGGACGGTTTGTTGTGTTTTACCTGCTGTGCGGTATCGCGGCAGCAGCAGCTCAAAGCATTGCCAATCCCGCGTCGTCTATTCCGATGGTGGGAGCGTCAGGTGCCATTGGCGGCGTGATGGGTGCATACATCGTTTTATACCCTCGGGTGAACGTCCACATTCTGTTTTTCATTACCACCATTGCAGTGCCTGCGGTTCTAATGCTGGGCTATTGGCTGGTGCTACAGCTACTGGGTAGTTTTGGCGGCAGTGAAGGTGGTGGGGTGGCATTTTGGGCCCACATTGGCGGCTTTGTGGCCGGGGCGTTGCTCGTGTTGGTGTTCAAAAATGATCAGCTTCTGGCTAAACATCCGTTTCATGGGTGGCGGCGTCAGCAGTTGCCTACTCGGCGTTGGCGGCGTATTCGTTGACGTTTTTGTAGGCTTTTAAACCGTGGCTTCGGTCCGGCGGCGACCGGCCACGCCCCCTTGAAGGGATGACTCCCTGCGGTCCGTTTTACTCCCTTCAAGGGGGCGTGGCCGATCGCCGCCTCGGATCGACAATCTCTCAAGCATCGTAAAGCTTCGCGAAAGAACGGGAAATGACATTTCCCGTTCTCGATGTTGAAAAAGCCAAGGATGGCTTTTTCAACAGCCTGCTAGTGTTCCGATGCGCCTTCGATGCCGATTCCCAGTTCTGAGCGGATGCGTTGGTCGTCGAAGGCGGCGCGTTCTTTGTTGGCGCCGTCGCTGCGGTCGGTGGTGGAGAAAAACCAGATGCACAGAGCGGTGACCGGCAGTGTGGCGATGGTGGGGTAGGTGTAGGGGAACCAAGGCTTTTCATAACCCAAGATGGCTACCATAACGCCGGGGCCGAGAACGATTAGGGTGACTGAGGTTACCAGTCCGATGATGCTGCTGATGACCACGCCCCGGGTGGTTAGGCCGCGCCAGTACATGGCGGCGATCAAGACCGGGGCGTTGACGCTGGCGGATACGGCCAGGGCGAATGAGGTGACAAAGGCGATGTTTTGGTTTTCGAAAGCCAGGCCCAGAACCACGCCTAAAACGCCGATCATAACGACGGATGTTCGCATGATGGTGAGTTCGGTTTTTTCTGAGTGGCGATCGGCGGCGAAGGTTTTGTAAAGATCGTGGGCGATGGTGGCGGCGCCGGATAGGGTCAGGCCGGCAACGACAGCCAAAATGGTGGCGAACGTTACAGCAGCCATAAATCCTAAGAGCAGATTGCCGCCAACAAACTGGGCCACGTGCACTGCCACCATGTTGCCGCCGCCGCGCAAATTGCCTGCGGCGTCGTAAAAGTTTTCGGGGTTTTCCATCAATATGGACACCGCGCCGAAACCAATCACTATCACCATCAGATAGAAAAGGCTCATGATGCAGATGGCGACAAACGAGGACTGTCGCGCCGCTTTGGCGTCTTTCACCGTAAACATGCGCATCAGCACGTGGGGCAGGCCGATGAAGCCGAACAGCATGGTCATGCCTAGCGACAGACCGCCCAGGGGTTGGGCCATCCAGTTGCCTGGGGCCAGCAGATTGACGCCACGCGGGTGATTTTCTACGGAGCGATTAAACACTTCGCTCAGGGAGTAATCGAAGTAGCCTAATACCAGCACACAGGTGACGGCGCCTCCGGCAATCAACAACAGCGCTTTGATCAGCTGAACCCAGGTGGTTGCCAGCATTCCGCCAAGGCTGACGTAGATGATCATCAGTGCGCTGACGGTGACCACCGCATATAGGTAGTCAAGACCAAACAGCAGCTGGATGAGTTTTCCAGCGCCCACCAGTTGGCCAATGAGATAGAACAGAATGACTGTTAGTGACGCGATGCTGATTACCAGTCTGACGGGGCGCTGCGCCAATCTGAATGACACCACGTCCACTAACGTGAAGCGGCCCAGGTTTCGCAGACGCTCGGCGATCACGAACAGGATGATAGGCCAGCTGCCCATCACGCCGATGATCAGCAGGTTGCCGTCCAGGCCAAAGGCGAAGAGCGCGCTGGTGATGCCCAGGAACGATGCTGCGGAGATGAAGTCGCCGGCGATCGCTGTACCGTTTTGCCAGGCAGAAATACCACCGCCTGCCACATACAGGTCGCTGGCGGAACGGCTACGTTTTGCCGCCCATACAGTGATCAGCAAAGTGACCACCACGAAGGTTAAGAACATGGCAATGGCGGCGGTATTCAGCGGTTGTTGATCCGCCGACCCTGTCACGGCACCCGCAGCCAGAACCGATGGCATCGGCACAAAACCCAAGATGAGCAAGCACACCCAACGAGCCACGCTCATGGCCTTAAATCCGATGGTGCAGATGCCAGCATCTGTTTGAGCGCCGGGTCGTAAAACCGATTGGCCCACCAGATGTAGTAACAGGAAATGACTGGCGCCAGTATGACAAGCGCTATGGTTGCCACCAGGCCGATATTGAGTGGGCCGCCCATTACCGGCTGAGCCATGAAGTCTCGCGCGAAGCCCATGCAAAGCACGTAGACGAAATACACAGCGACGTTAAACAATGCGAGCCCGACTGCCACAACGTGACGACGTCTGGACAACGCCTTGAATTCCGCGGAGTCCATCAGTGCTTTGGCCTGGGTATTGTTCATGGTTTCTCCGGGGTCCATTGCTTGGAGCGAGGGTAGGGATTGTCGGAACTTGCCGTGGCATTCAATGATAAATCAATTGAATTGTAAAACATAAGTCGCTACGCTCGACGGATCTTGGTATTAGTGGGTGCACCTACGCCGACAGGCGAGCAGTGTACCTGTTGGCCATGCTAACGGTGAGACCTTAAGGAAAATCCATGGCTGCTTCCGAACACAATGCCAAGATTGGTCCACTGCATCCAGACTTTCAGCTGGATGACTATGTCCTCTATAACCTCATTCGCCTCTCCTCAACCTACACTGCAGAAATGGAGCAGGCGCTGAAGCGTCATCAGCTCAGCACCACCGAATGGCGAATTCTTTCGTTGCTGAAAGACCGTAATCCCAGCACGGTGGGTGACCTCGCTCGTCGGTCAGTGACTAAACTGCCCACGGTCACCCGCATGTTGGGTCGGATGGAGAAATCTGGCCTGGTGGTTAGAGACAACTCCAGCGCCGACCGCCGGGTGGTGGAGGTGAGCATGACGGCCGAGGCCGAAGCCACTCTTGCGCTGGTCCGCACCATTGGGCAACGGGTATTCGAAAAGGCCTTTGACGGTGTTGATGAGGAGCAAATTGCCCAAATGACCGCGCTGCTGAAAACGGTGCGGGAAAACCTCAGCCGATCGCCTTACGAAGATCAACAGCCCGCATTGGCAGGAGATGCCAGACGATGACTGACCGGGGTACCGTCGCTGATCAATTTTTCGCCCAGGCGCAGCGCTTTGGCGATCACCCCTTTTTACACGTGCCGCAACAGACCGCGCAGGTGTACGCACTGGACCGCACCGATTACACCTACGCCGAGGTACGGGAGTGCGTGGAACGCTTGGTTGATCAATACCGCGCACTGAATTGTGGGCCGGGCATTCGGGTAGCGCTGGCTCTGCACAATCGACCGGAGTTTTTTTTCCACTTTCTGGCGCTCAACACGCTCGGGGCCAGTATCGTTCCGCTGAACACTGCCATGATGGATCAGGAGCTTAAATTTCTGATCAGCCACAGCGAAAGTGCTCTGGTGGTGGCTCACTTAAGTGTGCAAGAACAGTTAGTTCGTATCGTTTCATCAATGAACGATGCGCCGACGTTGGTGACGCCCCAGGCGCTGGAATCGGCTAACCCCTTTAGCGCAATCGATAAACAACCGCTGGGGCCCAACACCGAAGCGGCCGTGATTTACACCTCAGGTACTACCGGCACGCCGAAAGGTTGCCTGTTGTCGAATGAATACTTTCGCTTTATCGGCCACTTTTACGCCGCCATTGGCGGGCTATGTCAATTTATCGAAGGCCGTGATCGACTTATCACTCCGTTGCCGGTATCCCATATGAACGCTCTGGCCACGTCTTTTATGGGCGTGCTGGAAACCGGCTCCTGCCTGATTCAGCTGGACCGTTTCCACCCTGCAACCTGGTGGGACAGTGTGACTGCCTCTGAGGCCACCGTGATGCACTATCTGGGCGTGATGCCGGCGATGTTGCTCAACGCGCCGGAGACCTCCCAGGACAGCAGCTTCCATCAGGTCAGATTTGCCTTCGGCGCGGGCTGTGATCCCCGGCACCACGAACGTTTTGAGCAGCGCTTTGGCATTCCTTTAACGGAGGCCTGGGCCATGTCGGAAACCGGCGCGGGCGCATGGATTACCGCTTCTCACGAACCCCGTCACGTGGGTGAGCGATGTTTTGGTCGACTGCCCGATGGGCTGGAAGTCCGGTTGGTTGATGAATCCGGTTTTGATGTGGCTGACGGTGAGACGGGCGAACTGCTCGTGCGTCGCCAGGGCGAGCAGCCGCGACAATATTTCTTCAGTGGTTATCTGAAAGACGATCAAGCGACGGAAGAGGCCTGGCAAGGCGGTTGGTTCCACACCGGCGATGAGGTGCGTCGCGGTCCAGACGGCAGTTTCTTTTTTGTCGACCGACGCAAAAACATCATTCGCCGCAGCGGCGAGAACATTGCCTCCATCGAAGTGGAGAGCATTCTGCTACGCCATCCTCAGGTGAAGGGTTGTGTGGTCTGTCCTGTACCGGATGACATTCGCGGCGAAGAGGTGGCTGCCATGCTGGTTTCTGATCCGGGTGTGGATAGAAATATATTGGTTAATGAACTATTTACGCTATGTTTCGAGAATTTGGTGTACTACAAGGCACCGGGGTATTTTGTCTTTGTTGATGCCATTGCGCTAACGGCCTCAGAGAAAGTTCAGCGCGGCGTGGCGAAGAAAATGGCCGCCGAAGAGGTAGCAGCGGGCAGGGCGTTGAACGTCATCTCGCGCAAGAAACGTCCCCGGCCTGCGGCCGCCGGCCAATGACAGGAAAGCCCGCTCGCAAAGGTTACGAGGGTGTGGTCATTGCCGCGCCGATCACCGTGCCTTATGAGCGGTATTCCCATCAGTCGGCCCACTGGTGGGCAGGCCGCGCGCTGGCGGCGCTATCGAAAGAAAGCAGTCTGGGTCCGAAAGATGTCGATGGGTTTTGCGTGTCGTCGTTTTCACTGGCTCCAGACACCGCGGTTGGCTTGACGCAACACGTAGGGCTGTCGCCACGCTGGCTAGACCATATACCCATGGGCGGCGCCAGCGGTGTGGTCGCGCTGCGCCGCGCAGCCCGGGCCGTGCAGTGTGGTGATGCTGAGGTGGTGGCCTGTGTGGCGGCGGACACCAATCAGGTGAGCTCGTTTAAGAACATGCTCACCAGCTTCAGCCGCTTTTCTCAGGACGCCGCATACCCCTATGGCTCGGGCGGTCCTAACGCCAACTTCGCCCTGATGACCAAAGCCTACATGAACACCTATGGCGTTCGGCGGGAAGACTTTGGCCGGTTGTGTGTGGACCAGCGCAGCAACGCGCTGGACATTCCGTTTGCCATGATGAAGCGGCCTTTAACCTTAGAGCAATACATGGGCGCGAGGTCCATCGCTGACCCGCTGCACCTTTTTGATTGCGTTATGCCCTGTGCAGGTGCGGAAGGGTTTTTGGTGATGAGTGAGCAGTCGGCCCGTGACCTTGATCTACCTTACGTGGAGATCTTATCCACCATTGAACGCCATAACGCGTTTACCGAAGACCCAATCCAGCTGCGAGGGGGCTGGGTGGTCGACCGCGATCAACTGTGGGCCCAGGCGGGCATCACGCCGGACGATATTGACCTGCTCCAGACCTACGACGACTACCCGGTAATTTGCGCCATGCAAATTGAGGATCTCGGGTTTTGCGAGAAAGGCGCGGTGAGTGAATTCATCGCCAGCCACACCTTTACCAACGACGGCAGTTTCCCCCACAACACCTCGGGTGGACAGCTCTCCACGGGCCAAGCCGGCGCCGCTGGTGGTTACATTGGCCTGGTGGATGCGGTTCGCCAGCTGATTGGCAGGCCCATTGGTAAGCCGGTCCTCAATGCCCGCACGGCGGCAGTCTCGGGTTTTGGCATGATCAACTTTGACCGCGGCGTCTGTACCGCCGCCGCCATTTTGGCAGCGGGTGGCAGTGGTCAAACTGGGGAGCGATCCAGCCATGGTGGATAAGCTACCCAAGCCACCGCGCAAAAATCCGCTGGTACGCACCCGTGTGGCTACTGTGCCGCCGATGTTGCGGTCCCGAGCAGCGCTCGCGTTTTCTGTGCGCGCCGCCCGAGGCGAGCTTCAGCTGCAGCACTGCAGCGATTGCGGGGCGATTGCCTATCCAGCGCGTGACGTGTGTGATCGCTGCTGGTCAGCAGACCTGGTCTGGATGCCGGTTTCAGATCGTGGCCAGCTACTGGCCATCACAGTGCTGGAAAGCAGCACCAACGTCTATTTTAGAGAGCGACTGCCGTGGCGCATCGGAACGGTGCGGGTGGCAGAGCAGGTGAGCGTGGTGATGCACGTTCATCAGGATGTAGCCGAAGGCGACGCGGTTCATATCATCGCGCGAACTGATCAAAGCGGGCAGGGCGTCATGATGGCCCTGCCGCTAGGAGAAACCCCGCATATGGAAGACGACCCTCAACTGCGAGTGCTGGGCTGCTCGCCAAAAGACCGACGGGTGTTGATTACTGATGTTCGCAGTCCGTCAGGCCAAGCAATGGCCCGAAGCGCTATTGATGCGGGCGCGGCCAAAGTGTTTGCCGGGGTGGCTGATTCCTGGAAGCCGGACGCGAAACTGGACGCGCTGTTGGGTGAGGAGCGCATCAAGCCGGTGGATCTCAACGTGACCCATTCGGACTCCGTGCGCGAATGTGCCTCATCCATCGGTCATAAGGTCGACATCCTGATCAATACTGCGGCGTATGTGCGACCCGGCGGTGCGCTAGATCAGCCGTTGATCGAAGCGCGCCGGGAAATGGAAACCAATTATTTTGGCCTGTTAAGACTGCTTCAGCACTTTGCGCCAGTGATGCGCAGCCGTGGTGCCGACGGCACCCATGGCGCAGTGTGCTGGGCAAACTGGCTGTCGGTGTATGCACTGTCCAACTGGCCGGCCCATGGCACCAGTTCCGCCAGTCAGTCCGCCGCTCTGTCGCTGGCCCAGGCCGCCAGGGCAGAGTTTGCGGGCAGCGGCGTTAAGCTGCTGAACGTATTTTATGGCCCCCTGGAAGACCCCTGGTATCAACCCCAGTCTCCGCCGTTGGTGACGCCAAAGAAACTCGCTTCAGTGACGGTAAGTGCGCTAAACGATGGCCTGGAAGAGGCCGTTGTGGGTGATATTGCCAACGATGTGGTGACACGCTGGCGAGAAGATCCTGGCGTGCTGGAAAAAGAGCTGCAGTCTGAGCGGTCAGTGGAGTAACGTCATGAGTATTTTGCAATCGCTGGCCGACGCAATGGCCACAGGGTCCATCAAGACGGTGGACCTGACCTTTACCCTGGACCCGGATTTCCCCGTGCTGGTTTTGCCGCCGGAGCTGGGCCAGTGTGAACCATTTCGACTGGAGCAGGTGTCGCGCTACGACGAGCGCGGGCCGGGCTGGTACTGGCAGAACTTTAGCTGCAATGAACATACCGGCACCCACTTCGATGCGCCGATTCATTGGATCAGTGGGCGGGACTTACCCAACAATTCGGTGGATACCATCCCCGTTGAACGATTTGTTGCACCGGTAGTGGTGGCAGACTTTTCTGCAGAGGCTGGCGCCGATGAAGACTTTATTCTGACCGGCGATCACATCAAAAAATGGGAAGCGGTCCACGGCGCGATACCGAAAGGCAGCTGGTTCTTGTTCAGGACGGACTGGTCCAAACGTGAGCCAAAGGACTACATCAACTTACGCGATGACGGCGCCCATTCTCCGGGTCCTGATGCCAGTGCGCTCAAGTACCTGATTGAGCAGGTCGGTATTGTGGGTTTTGGGGTGGAAACCATCGGCACCGATGCCGGGCAGGGGGAGCATTTTGATCCGCCTCATCCAGCGCATTTGTTGCTGCACGGCAACAACTGTTATGGCCTGCAGTGCTTAAGAAACTTGGACCAGCTCCCACCCACCGGCGCGATGCTGCTGTGTGCACCGCTGAAAATCAAACAAGGATCAGGCAGCCCGCTACGGGTGCTTGCGCTGGTGGAGGAATAATGACCCATCCAGCGGCCAACGGGGCAACAAACGGCGCTACTTTAGTGACTGGCGGCAATCGGGGTATTGGGCTTGCTGTGTGTGAACAGATTCTGGCTGACGGCGGTGAAGTTGTGTGCCTGTCACGTCAAGCAGCGCAGATGGATCATGACCAGTTTCACGGGTATGCGGTGGATCTGTCGGACCGAGAAGCCACCCGGGCCGCACTGAAAGACATCGTCAGTCGCCACAACATTTTGAACGTGGTGCACAACGCGGGCGTGATTCGGCCCGCCCTGATTGAGGATGTGGACCTGGCGGATCTGGACTATCTTACGGAACTGCATTTGGCCACCATGGTCAGCTTGGTTCAGGCTACGCTGCCTGCAATGAAACAGGCTGGCTACGGTCGAATTGTGGGAATCTCCTCTCGGGGCGCGCTGGGCCTGCAAACCCGCACCAACTATTCCGCTACCAAGGCCGGCATGTTTGGCATGTTGCGAACCTGGGCACTGGAGCTGGGCGGCCATGGCATCACCTCTAACTGCGTCGCGCCTGGCCCCGTAGTGACCGATATGTTTGACGAAATTATGGGTGACGATCAGGAACGGATTAATAACCTGGCCGCCAGCATTCCGGTGAAGCGATTGGGCGCCGGTGAGGACGTGGCGAAGGCCACCGCGTATTTTTTGAGTCCCGGAGCTGGCTTTGTGACTGGCCAGGTTCTGTATGTTTGTGGCGGAGCCAGCATTGGCTCTGTGGTGATTTAGCGATCGGTAAAAAGTGAGGTGCGGCGTATGATAACTCCGTTGAATCCTGAAACGCTGGTGTGCCCGGACAAGGTGCACCGCAGCGTCTACACCAGCCCAGAAATCTTTGATCTGGAGATGGAGCGTATCTGGGGCCGCACCTGGGTTTTTGTGGGTCACGAGAGCCAGGTGGCCAATCCAGGGGACTACTACACCACTTCCATTGGCAGCCAGCCGGTGATTCTGACCCGAGATCATGAAGGGGAGATTCACGTGCTGTTTAACCGCTGCGCGCACAAAGGCGCACAGCTGGTGGGGGATCGCTGCGGCCAGCTCAAGGAGTTTCGCTGCTGCTACCACGCCTGGCGTTTTGCGCTGGACGGGCGCTGTGTCTCCATTCCCTTGGCTGAGGGGTATGTCGATTCTGGTCTGACGCCCGATGACCCGGAAGCCAGTATCAAGAAGGTGCCCATGGTGGGCAGCTACCGCGGGTTTGTATTTGCCAGTCTCAGCGCCGATGTACCCAGCCTGGAAGACTGGCTGGGTGGTGTGGCCTCGTCCATCGACAACATGGTAGACCGGGCGCCGGACGGCGAGCTGGAAGTGGTGCCGGGCGTGATGCGCTACGAGCACGACAGCAACTGGAAGTTCTTTGTTGAGAACCTCAACGACATGATGCACCCGATGATCGTGCACCAGTCGTCTAGTCTGACCGCCCGGGTGGTCGCGAAAAAAGAGTTAGGCAAAGACGCCGCATTGCCGCCGGCGCTGGAAATTATCTCGCCGTTTACCGAGAGCTACGCGTTTTTTGACGACATGGGGCTGCACGCCTTTGACCATGGCCATGGATACTCGGGCGGCAAAAATAGCATTCACGCCAACTATTCAGATATTGATGATTACAACGCCGCCATGGAAGCGTCGTACGGCAAAGAGCGCGTGGATGAGATCTTTGCGGTAAATCGGCACAACACCGTGTTTTATCCCAGCCTGACCATTAAAGGTGCTATCCAGACGATCCGAGTGGTAAAGCCCATTGCTGTGGATCGAACCATCATTGAGTCGTTTACCCTGCGCCTGAAAGGGGCGCCGGACGAGCTGCTGAAACGATCAGTGTTGTACTGCAATCTGATTAATTCTTCCGCCAATCTGGTGGGGCCGGATGATCAGGAAGCCTATCGCCGTCAGCAACAGGGCCTGAGTTCCCAGGGTGGCGAATGGATTCCGCTAAGCCGAGATATCAACGATGACGAGGAGCTTGAGCCTGGCCACTGGTATGCCAAAGGTTCCAGCGATCTGGCCTTTCGCAACCAGCTGAAAGCCTGGAAGGCCTGCATGAGCAAGGAGGCCTGAGGTGGATACTCAGCAAGAGCTGTTACTCCAGCACAGGGTCCAGCAGTTTGTTTATCAGGAAGTGCGACTGCTGGATGAGCAGCGCTGGAGTGATTGGGAGGCCTTGTTCGCGGAGGGCGGAACCTATTGGGCACCGGCAGCTCACGATCAGCCAGATCCGGTTCAGCACGTGTCCCTGATTTTTGAAGATGCGCTGCTGCGTAAAGTCAGGCAGCAGCGGTTTAAACATCCCAACGCGTTTTCTCTGCAGCCGTTTCCAAGAACGTCTCATCTGGTGTCCAACGTCATGATCGACGAGGCTGATGATGAGCGCGGCACCATGACGGTTAGCGCACGGTTTCTGATGCATGAATACCGCTTAGACGTACCCGTGGCGTTTGCCGGTGCCTACCGATACGAACTGGAGCAATCGGTAGGCACCTGGTTGATTCAGCAGAAAAAGGCCACCTTAGTGAATTGCGAGGGCGCCTTGCCCAGCAGCGCGATCTACTTCTAACTACTCCGCGGCGTTGCCGGTGGTCTCCAGCATGTTGCGAATTTCATCAGGAATGGTGGCGGATTTCAGATTGCCGTCTTCCTGAATGCGCGCATAGATTCGGGTGGCAATGCCCTCAGTGATGAGCTGGTCAGTCACGCTGTTTACCGCGCGACACTTCCACTGCACCGTGGCGCGACGCATCTCTCCCAGCTCAATGGTGGAGCGAATTTTGTCGCCGTAGGCGGCGGGCCCGATAAAGCGAAAGTTAATTTCGCCCATCACAAAGGCGGTTCGATCCTCATCCACCATTTTGTTCACCGGGTAACCCACCTTGGCGAACATCTCATGTTCGGTGTCGTTAAACCATGACAGCATGCGTGGGAAATAGACTAACCCGAAGGGGTCGGATTCGCCCCAGTTAACAATCTGGTCTCGGTAATATTTCATGGATGTTTGATTTCATGATGGCTGGCGAAAAAGCAGTGCGTTTTATACGCGCTACAGGCTGCAATGACAATGGATCTGGTATAACACCGTTGCTCTAGCAACAACGCGGATGAATCGTAATGCCATCAACTATCATCATTGGTGCCGGCATGGCTGGCCTGAGCTGTGCTGGCGTTCTATCGGCGGCGGGTCACCAGGTGACGCTGGTGGACAAAGCCCGCGGCCCCGGAGGTCGATGTTCAACGCGGCGCAACGAGCCCTGGCTGTTTGACCATGGTGCTCAGTATTTCACCGCAAAAAGCCCCTCGTTTACTGACCAGGTGGCGCGCTGGGAACGGGCAGGTCAGGTGGCTGTGTGGAACGGGCGATTTGTCAGTATTAATAATGCAGGGGTGGCGTCGCCTCTGATAGGGCAACCCCCACGCTATGTGGGGGCGCCAGGTATGAACGAGATGGCCCGGGCGATGCTTGCTGATCATGATCTGCGTCGGGCAACTCGCATCGTTGAGGCTGGCCGTAGCGGCGGTCAATGGGATTTGCTGGCAGAGTCTGGTGAGCGATTGGCGTGTGACAACCTGGTGGTGACCGCGCCACCGGTGCAGACGTTGGCGCTGGTAGGCGGAGTTAGTGACCCTGTGCGTGAGCAGGTTGAACGGGTTTCCATGGTGCCTTGCTGGGCATTGATGCTCGGGTTTGAGGCAGATGTGGGTTCTGAATTGGACCCTGGGTTTGACGGGGCGTTTGTTGCTGATAGCCCGATTGGCTGGATCGCCAGGTCGGATAGCCGCCCCGGTCGGCAGACTTCGCCAGGGTGGGTGGTGCACGGCAGTGATGATTTCAGCCAGGAATACCTAGAGGCATCTGCGGAAGACGTTGCCAACCGTCTGCTGGCGGAGTTCCAAACGGTCACCGCCATTACCACCGCGCCTGCGGTGGCCGTGGCTCACCGATGGCGCTATGCCAAGGCAGTCGATCCGTTGGCAGAGGGGTTTATTGCCGATCAGGGCAGCAGGCTCTGGGTAGCGGGAGACTGGTGTGCCGGATCTCGTGTGGAAGGTGCCTGGCTTTCCGGCCAGGCGGCTGCGCAACATTTGCTAAAAAGTCAGCGGTGAAAGGCGCCCAGTGGCCCGGAGTTATCGGACAAAATTAATTGAAAAGTAAACCAAATTCCCGTAGCGTTGATGAGTCTTTTGCTACGTAGTCTTGCCCATGGCTGAACGCTCGTTTGCCAATGAAGTGAAGAAGCTGACCATGGGGGCTGGCGAGGTCTTCCACGGTGAAGGCATTCTTGCGGTCACCAAGGCGCTGCTGCAGTCCGGCGTAAGTTACGTGGGTGGCTATCAGGGCGCCCCGATTTCCCATTTGATGGACGTGCTGGCTGACGCCGAGGACATCCTCAACGATTTGGACGTGCACTTTGAAGCCAGTGCCAGCGAGGCCTCCGCAGCGGCCATGCTGGCCGCTTCAGTCAACTATCCACTGCGCGGTGCGGTCACCTGGAAATCTACGGTTGGTACCAACGTGGCCTCAGACGCCTTGGCTAGCGTTGCTTCCAGCGGTGTAAAAGGCGGCTGCCTGATTATTGTGGGCGAAGACTACGGTGAAGGTTCCTCCATCATGCAGGAGCGAACTCACCCCTTCGCCATGAAGTCGCAAATGTGGCTGCTGGACCCTCGGCCCAATCTCACCTCTATCACCGATATGGTGCAACGCGGCTTTGAGCTGTCCGAAGCCTCCAATACACCGGTGATGCTGGAGCTTCGAATTCGGGCCTGCCATGTTCATGGCTCATTCGATGCGGCGAACAACCAACGCCCGGATTTCACCCTGCGGGACGCCATGGAAAACCCCCAGCGTGACTACACCCGGGTGGTATTACCGCCATCAAATTTTGTCCATGAAACCGAGAAGGTGGAACAGCGCTGGCCGGCGGCGGTGGACTACATTCGTCGGGCGAGCCTGAACGAACGATTGGGCGGCGACGAGGGCCCGGTGGGCATTGTGGTTCAGGGCGGTCTCTACAACACCTTGATTCGCGCTTTGGAACTGAGCGGTCTGTCAGACAGTTTCGGCGATACCCCGCTGCCGATTTACTGCATGAACGTCACCTATCCCTTGATTGACGATGAGCTGACGGCGTTTTGCCAGGACAAAGCCGCGGTGTTGATGGTTGAAGAGGGCCAGCCTGAATATCTGGAACAGGCGCTGAACGCGCTGCTTAAGAATGCTGAAATAGATTGCCGCGTTGCGGGGAAGCAGGTGTTTCCGCGGGCTGGCGAATACACCGGCCAAGTGATGCAACAAGGGCTGATGGAGTTTCTTACCCAGTACTCGCCAGAATTGCTGAAAGAGAAAAAGGCATCTGCTGACGGCGCGGTGCCGAAGCCTGCTTCGATGAAGATTCCCGTTAAAACCTTGTCGCCGACGGTACCGGCAAGACCCTCCGGCTTCTGCACAGGCTGCCCGGAACGACCGGTGTTTTCTGCCATGAAACTGGTCCAGAAAGACATTGGCAAGTTTCATGTGAGCTGCGATATCGGCTGTCACCTTTTCTCCATTTTGCCGCCCTTCGACATCGGCAACACCACCATGGGTTATGGGCTGGGCTGGGCAGGTTCGTCTGCCTTGCAGGCAAGCGCGGATCAGCGAACCGTGAGCATCATGGGAGACGGCGGCTTTTGGCATAACGGGTTGACCAGTGGCGTCGGCAACGCAGTGTTTAACCGCAACGACAACGTGCTGGTGATTGTCGATAACGGCTACTCTGCCGCGACGGGCGGACAGGACCTGTTGTCGTCCAGAGCGACAAACGCCCGGCGCAAAACCAACAATCCCATTGCTCGCGCGGTTAAAGGGCTTGGGGTGAAGTGGCTCAAAGAGGTCAACACCTACGACATTGGCCGAATGAAAAAGGTCATGACCGAAGCCATGACTACCCGGGTCAAAGGCCCGAAGGTGATTGTGGCCCAGTCTGAGTGCATGCTGAATCGCCAGCGCAGGGAAAAGCCCCTGCGCAACAAGGCCATCAAGGCTGGTAACCGTGTTGTACGCAGCCGCTTTGGGGTGGACTCCGATACCTGCACCGGCGATCACGCCTGTATTCGCCTGTCCGGATGCCCGTCGCTCACCATCAAAGACAACCCCGATCCACTGCGGGAAGATCCGGTGGCCCACGTGAACAACGACTGCGTTGGCTGTGGGGTCTGTGGCGGCAATGCCCACGCGGCAGTGCTGTGCCCCTCATTTTACAAGGCAGACCTGGTGTACAACCCCAACCGCTGGGATCTGTGGCTGCAGCGTTTTCGCAGCCGCGTGATCGAATACCTGCAGGCCCGCAGAGATCGCCAGCGAGCGAAACATGCCTTCCATGGATAAGCCCTTCAAGATTGCTATTTCGGCACTGGGAGGCCAGGGCGGCGGGGTGCTGTCGGGCTGGATTGTAGATCTGGGTCAGCGCTGCGGATACATCGCTCAGTCCACCTCGGTGCCGGGGGTGGCTCAGCGCACCGGCGCCACCGTTTACTACGTGGAGCTGTTTCCCGAGTCGGTGGCAAAGAAAGCCGGTTGCGCTCCCGTGCTGTCGTTGATGCCGGTGCCGGGGGATGTGGACATTGTGCTGGCGTCCGAGGTGATGGAGGCGGGCAGAGCACTGCAGCGCGGCATCGTGACGGAACAAACCACGCTGATTGCCTCAACCCACCGGGTTTATGCCATAGGCGAAAAAATTCAGATGGGGGACGGGCGGGAAAGCCCGTCGGACATTCTCGAAGCGGTAAAGGCTGCGGCGGGCAAGGTACTGCTAGCCGACATGGAAGCCTGCGCCCAGGACGCCCGCAGCATTATTAGTTCGGTGTTGTTTGGCGCTCTGGCGGGATCCGGTTCGCTACCCTTTGAGAGGGATGATTTTGAGGCGGTTATTCGAGACCTGGGCCGAGCTGTTGAGTCCAACCTGGCCGGTTTTGCGGCGGGGTTTGACGCGGTCACCGTGACCGGGCAGCAAGAGTCTGAGGCGATAGAAGAACCGACCGAGAAGGCTGCGCAACAACCCGATGCTGCACCCGCCGTGCGCCCGCTGCTGGCTCGGCTGACCCAGGAGCTTCCGCCGCCCGTGCAATCGATGGCGCGGATGGGGTTAGAGAAAGTGGTCGATCATTCCGGTCTGGACTACGGCCAGCGTTACCTGGATCGTCTGGTTCGTGTTTCCCGCGCTGAAGGCGAGGGCGATTACCCCGCTACCACCGCGACTGCCCGCTACCTGGCTCTGGCCATGGCATTTGAAGACACCATTCGGGTTGCTGAACTGAAAACGCGTTCCACCCGTTTTGCTCGGTTTCGTAAAGATGTGGTGGCTCAGCCGGAGCAGATTGTTCGGGTGACCGAATATATGCATCCGCGGGTGGAAGAGTTTTGCGATCTGCTGCCACCTGTGTTGGCGCGATGGGTGTTGGGTTCCAAGACGGCTCGACGTCTTTTGGGTTTCGGGTTGGGCAAAGGTCGGCGTATTCCCACGACCAGCCTTCGGGGATACCTGCCGCTGTATTTTCTCTCATCACTGAAGTTCTGGCGGCCCTACACCTACAAATTCGCCGTGGAGAATGATCGCATTGAGCGCTGGCTCTCGGTTATTGACGAAACGGTTGTTTCACAACCTGAACTGGCGGCCGAGATTGCTGGGCTACAGCGATTGATCAAAGGCTATGGCGAGACCCATGAACGGGGACTGATGAACTACCAGCAGCTGTTGGATCTGCTCCCGGTGATTAGCGATCAGGACGATCCCTCGACGGCTCTGCGTGAGCTGCGCGACGCGGCACTTAAGGATGAGGAAGGCGAGGCGCTCAGTAGCGCAATTGCCAAACTGTCAGAACCCGCTCAGGCCGCCTGACTTTTCTCAAGACGCTCGCTTGGACTCGGCGTGATAATCTGACGCCATGCAAACCTATCCAACAATACTGGCTTCCACCTGGAGCGACGGTCTCTATGTCTTAAGCGATCAGGGTCTTACCCATGAGTTCGCTAACCAGTCCGTGCGCGGTTTGTCGGACGACTTAAATGGCGGCGTTCTAGCCTCTGTTGATGGGAAGTCGCTGTTCCAACGTAACGCTCAGGGTGAGTGGAATCTTCTTGCTCGCTGTGAGCATGATATTTCGGTCACCTTTGCCGTCGATGGAAAAGTCTTCGTGGGCACTGACAATGCCCAAATATGGGCGTTGGATGAAGAGCGCAAACTCCGGCAAATCGACAACTTTGACGTGATCGATGGTCGCGCGTCCTGGTTCGCAGGAACAGCTATCGTGGACGGAAAGGAAGTGGGGCCTCCGCTGGGCGTTCGCTCTCTGCATGGCGCAAACGGTGGAAAGTTGTTCGCCAACGTTCACGTTGGAGGAATACCTCGCTCTATGGACGGCGGCGGCACGTGGTCACCCACGATCGATGTCAACCTGGACGCCCATCAGGTCTGTGTCGACTCCAGAAATTCAGATTGTGTGGTTGCGGCTAGTGCAGAGGGTTTGTGTATCAGCTACGACGGCGGAAAAACCTGGTCTGTTCACACAGAAGGGCTTCATGCCAAGTACTGCTCTGGTGTTGATATCGTCGGCCAAACTATTTTTGTTGCGGCGTCTGAGCATCACTTTTCGCCCCAGGGTGCGATCTATCGCCGTACTCTTGAGCAGGGTGAACAGGCGTTGGAAAAGGTGACTGGCGGATTACCGGATTGGTTGGACGGTATCGTAGATACCTCCTGTATAGCATCGAGGAATGACTGGATGGCGCTAGTGACGGCCAGAGGCAGTATTTACGCTTCCGAAGATGCTGGATGTGGGTGGACTAAAAGGGAAGAGACTTTGCCTGGCGTTAGCAGCGTTGTTCTTTTGTAGTTCGCGAATTTAGCCGCTTACTCCCATCGCGCTTCGTCGAACGAACGGCTTATTGATTCGGTTCTTGTTCCTTGCGCCAGGGTGGGGCCGTCGTTCGTCGTTTGCCGTCAGGCGTGAGCCGACTGCCCGGTTCGCCGCGGTCGATGCGGTCCCATAGCTGGCAGGTCACCATCTTGTGTTTGCTGTCCAGCCCTTCGCAGTAGTTGGTGTATTCACACAGGTTCACCGCGTTGCCGTGGCCGCTGCTGACTTTGGTAAACCAGTCTGGGTCAGCAAGCGCCTGGCGCGCCAGACCGATAATATCTGCACTTCCGTCCTGCAATATTTGTTCTGCCTGGGTGAAGCTGTGAATCCCTCCAGCGACGACCAGCGGCGTTTCGATGTCCTGGCGGCGAAAGGTTTTTGCTAACTGTTGGGAGGCCGGCACGTTGCGTCCAAAGGGTCCCTGGCTGTCGGATAGATAGGCCGGCATGCATTCGTAGCCGCTGGGGCCGGTGTACGGGTAGATTGCCTGACCGACAGAGGGCTTCTTGGCATCTTCAAATTTGCCGCCCCGGGACAGAGATACAAAGTCCATGCCGGCCTTAGCGAGTTCGCTGGCGAAGTACGCTGCGTCGTCAACCCTCGAGCCGCCTTCAATGCAGTCGTCGGTCAGTATCCGGCAACCGCAAACCGTCGCGTCATCCAGCGCGGCACGCACCGACCGAAATACCTCAAGCGGCAATTTGATGCGGCTTTCCCGGGGCCCGCCATAACCGTCTTCCCGGGTGTTAACGGCAGATAGAAACGAGGCCATGGTGTAGGCGTGGGCGTAGTGCAGTTCAACCCCGTCAAAGCCTGCGGTTTGGGCCCTCACAGCGGCGTCGGCAAACAACGTTGGCAGAGTCTGTGGCAGTTCGGCTATGTGCGGCTGTTGGGTGTCGGTCACCCGTTCCCGGAAGCCACGGGTCAAGCTCTCAAAATCACGTACGTTCAATAGGTTTTGCAGGGCCTCATCATCCAGCGTGCACAGGTGATCTCGGATGGCCTCGTCGTGCTCGGCCACATCAGCAAGGGCTTTGCGTAGCTCATCGGTAATCTGTAAGAACTGCTGGAGAAATCGCTCTTTTTTGGGACGCCGGCGAATGCTCAAGAAATCAATCAGCTGAATAAACAGTCGGGTTTCGCCGTTGCTGGCCTCGCGGACGGTCTCTACCAGTTTTTTCAGGCCAGGTATGAACCGGTCATGGCCGATGCGCAGCAAAGGCCCAGATGGCACGTCACGAATGCCGGTGGCCTCCACCACAATGGCGCCGGGTTTTCCCTCAGCAAAACGCTGATACCAGTCCAGTACGTGTTCGGTCACCTCACCTTCGTCGGTGGCCCGCCACGGCACCATGGCAGGAATCCAGGTGCGCTGCTTCAGCGAGAGTCGACCCTTGTTAAGCGGCGAAAACAGGGTGGATTGTTGAGCCTGCCGGGCGTCGGGCCAGGCCTCTTCCGAAGCCTTGAACTTGATCCGTTCTGGCGGCTTCCACATCAGCTGTCAGCCTGTTGGTAATGACGGCGATTGGGTCTGGCCCGCAGTGCCAAATCCAAGGCTTTTTGGTTCTCCTTGCCGGCGCTGGAAAAGAGCTGGTAGCACCCGGATGCATAGGCATCGGGCCAGTCCAGGTCTTTTACGCCGTAGTGGCCAGCGGTCATGCGGGTGAAAAATGGGTTATTTAAATGTGGCCTGCCCAGGGCGCAGAGGTCAGCCCTCTCATCAGCGATGATGGTGTTGATTTGAGCGCCGGTTGTGATGTCGCCGACAGCAATTGTGGGGATCTCCACATGCTGGCGTAGGTGCTCCGCAAAGGGGGTTTGCCACATCCTGCCCCAAACAGGTTTTTGCCAGCGAACGGTTTCTCCTGATGAGGCGTGGAGAATATCCACGCCCGCGGCTTTGAACGCGTTGCCAAAATACACCAGGTCTTCCAAGGTGATACCACCGGGTGCCCAGTCGCTGGACGACAGCCGCACGGACATGGGTTTGTTTGCGGGCCACACCTCGCGCACAGCGTTAAACACCTCTAACGGGAAACGCACCGCATTTTCGGGTGTGCCGCCGTACTCGTCGGTGCGCTGATTGGTCAGCGGCGATAAAAAGCTGGCGAGCAGATAGCCGTGGGCACAGTGCAACTCCAGCATGTCGAAACCTGCGGCTTCGGCGCGCCCTGCACAGTCAACAAACTCGTTGCGAATTTGATCCATGCCGGCTCGATCAAGCTCAGCCGGAACCTGGGAGGTGCCTTCGATATAAGGGATGGCTGCAGCGGACACCAACGGCCAGTTATCTTGAGCTTTAGGGTGATCCATCTTCTGGTCGGGGGTCTGGGTAGAACCTTTGCGACCCGCATGGCCAATTTGCAGGCAGATTTTTGCGCTTGACTGCTGATGGGTGAAATCCACAATGTGAGTCCAACGCTCCTGCTGCTCGTCGTTCCACAGTCCCGTGCAGGCATCGGTGATGCGACCGTCAGCACAAGGGCAGGTCATTTCGGTAAAGACCAGGCCTGCGCCACCGAGTGCGCGGCTGGTGTAGTGGCTGAAATGCCACTCTTGCGGGACCCCATCTTTAGCCATGTACTGGGCCATGGGTGATACGACGACCCGATTGCTCACAGTCATGTCCCGTAATGAAAAGGCGGTAAACATGGGCGTGGGTCGCCGACCTTCCAGCGAATGGCCGGATTGTTTTTCGTAGCGTTGATAAAAATCGGACTCAGCTTGTTCCAGAAAGTCCGGGTCTCTGAGTTTCAGGTTGTCCCAGTCCACGGACTTGGAGCGGGACATGCAGGAAAAGGCGAACGCCGTATCGGACTTTTCCCAGTGCAGCGGCATGTTCTCAAACCAACGCAGTGAAACCTGGGCGTTGTGCTGGGTGATTTCTACCGGCGTGCGGCGCGTCTTGTCGTAGTTTCTAAACGCCTCATCAATATTGCCATCGCAGCCCACCACGCTATCGGACAAAGCGATGGCGCACTCCATGGCAAGCTTGGTGCCAGAACCAATGGACCAATGGGCTGTAGCTTTACAGTCTCCCAGCAGTACCACGTTTTTATGGGACCAGTTCTCGCAGCGAATGGTCGGGAAGTTGCGCCACAGCGAGCGGTTGGTGATAAAGGAATGGCCTTTGAGTTCGTCGCGGAAAATCTCGCTGAGCGCCGCCGCGTTGGCGGCTTCGTCCAGCTGATCAAAGCCACTGGCCTTCCAGCACTCCGGCGTCGTTTCCACCACCCAGGTAGATCGGCCTTTCTCGTATTGGTAGGTGTGGGCACAGATTAAACCGGCCGGGGTTTCCTTAAAGAAGAAGGTAAAGGCGTCCAGCGGTGTCTCTGCGCCCAGCCAGGTGAACTTATTGCGAGTCTCGGTGATGGTGGCGCCGAACTGCTCGCTGAAGCGTTCTCGAATTGGGCTATTGATACCGCCGGCGTCGACCACGATGTCGCTGTCGGCGAGTCGTTGCTCCAGATCCTCCGCCTCCAAACGCGTTTCAAAACGCAGGGTGACGCCTACCTCACGACAGCGTTGCTGCAATACCAGTAACAGGGTCATGCGGCTGCAGCCGGCAAACCCGTTGCCGCCGATTACGTGGCGCTTGCCATGGCGTTCCACCACCATGTCGGTCCAGTAGGCAAAGCTGTCGCGGATCAGGTCGTAGGAAGGTGGGTCCGCACTGAGAAACTCATCCAGCGTTTCGTCGGAAAACACCACCCCAAAACCAAAGGTGTCGTCGTGACGGTTTTGTTCAATCACCTCGATGTCAAATTCAGGACAGCGTTTTTTGGTGAGCAATGCAAAATACAGTCCCCCGGGGCCACCGCCTAACACAGAAATTTTCATGAGCTTTCTCCTGCCGCGTGAGCGACTGGCGGTACCATGGCCGTCACCTCAATTTCAATTTTTGCCGCGTCTTCTACCAGTGCTACCACCTGCACACAGGCCATGCAGGGAAATACCTTGCCCAGCACGCGGCGCCACACTTCACCCACCTGGGAAAGATTATCTACATAGTCCTGCTTGTCGGTGATGTACCAGGTCATGCGCACTATGTGTTCGGGTTTGGCGTCCGCCTGGGCCAGGATTGCCACGGTGTTGTGTAGCGCCTGCTCAAGCTGTCCGACCAAGTCTTTGGCAACAAACTGTTCGCGCTCATCCCAGCCGACTATGCCGGCGGTGAACACCATGGTTCCGGTAGCGGCGATGCCATTGGCATACCCTTTAGGCCGTCGCCAGCCCGGTGGCTGTAGGTGCTGATGCATTAGTGCCGATCTCCCGTAAATTGGCTGAGGTGCTGACGCGCAATAACAATTTTCTGCACTTCAGAGGCGCCCTCGTAGATGCGCAGGGCGCGAATTTCCCGGTAAAGCTCTTCCACTTTGTTGCCCACCGTCACCCCCAGGCCGCCAAAGAGCTGCACGGCTTTGTCGATGACCTGCTGAGCCTGGTCTGTGGCAAACAATTTGGCCATAGCCGCTTCTTTGGTCACGCGCCCGCCAACGTGATCTTTGGTCCAGGCCGAGCGATAGATCAGTAGGGCGGAGGCATCCACATCCAGGGCCATTTCCGCCAGCTGCTGCTGAGCAATGGGCTGATCTGCGAGGGTGGCGCCAAACATGTTTCGGGTGAGTCCTCGGTGGGTAGCCTCATGCAGTGCTCGGCGTGCAAAACCTAATGCAGCAGCGCCTACGGTGGTGCGAAAAATATCCAGGGTGCCAAGCGCAATGCCCATGCCTTTCCCAGGGCTGCCAATGAGGTTTTGGTTTTCAATGGTGCATTGATCAAACGTGATCGTGGCCAGAGGGTGGGGCGCTATAACGTTGATGCGTTCGGCAATATCAAAGCCCTTAGTTTTTGCGTCAACAACGGCTGCGGTGAGGCCCTTGGCGTTTGCACCATCGCGTCCGAAAACGGTGTAAAAGTCGGCGATGCCGCCGTTGGAGATCCAGGTTTTTTCACCGCTTAATGAGCGTGCGTTTTGGCCAAGCTCAAACGTTGTCTGCATCGCCGCAACATCGGAGCCGGCATCCTTTTCCGATAGGGCAAATGCGGCAATTTTGTCGCCGCTGGCCACTGCGGGGAGATAGCGTGCCTTCAGTTCATCGCTGCCGTAGGTGCTGATGGCGCCCGAGCCAAGGCCCTGCATGGCAAATGCAAAGTCCGCTAGCCCGCTGTGTCTGGCAAGCGTTTCTCGAATCAGACAGAGCGAGCGTACGTCCAGGTTTGGGTGAACGCCGCCATAGGCTGCGGGGACGGCGTACTTCAGCCAGCCTGCGTTACCCAACGCTTTAACCAGTTTGCGACAGGTCTCATCCACGTCAGTGTGAGCATCATGGACGTCGGTAATAGCCGGTAGTTCGGCGTACGCCCATTCATCCAGGCTGGCGGCGAGTTCGCGGTGGTGGTCTTCGAGAAATGGCCACTGAAGGTAACTTTTGTCGCTCATCAGTTGCCCTTGAACTCGGGGCGTTGCTTATTCACAAAAGCTTGGTACGCGCGCTCAAAATCTTTGGTCTGCATACAAATGGCCTGGGCCTGAGCTTCTGCCTCAATGGCCGTGTCCAGGCTCATGTCCCACTCCATATTCAGCTGGTTTTTGGTGATTCCGTTGGCAAAGGCGGGGCCGCTGGCGATGCGTTTTGCCAGCGTCATGGCCTCCTCATCCAGCGACTGCGCTGGTACAACCCGGTTGAAATACCCCCAGCGTTCGCCTTCTTCGGCGCTTAACGATCGGCCGGTGAACAGCAGTTCGCTGGCGCGTCCCTGGCCAATGATGCGCGGCAATATCGCGCAGGCGCCCATATCGCAACCGGCCAAGCCTACCCGGTTGAATAGAAACGCGGTTTTTGAATCCGGTTCGGTCAGTCGAAAATCTGAAGCCATGGGAATAATGGCGCCGGCGCCAGCACTGATGCCGGCTACCGCCGCAATAATGGGTTGAGGGCACCCGCGCATGGCTTTCACCAGGTCACCGGTCATGCGGGTAAAGTTCAACAGCTGGGGCATATCCATTTGGGTCAGCGGCCCGATAATGTCGTTCACGTTGCCCCCTGAGCTGAAGTTGCCCTGGTTGCTGACAAACACCACGGCCTTTACTTCAGGGCAGTAAACCAGTTGACGAAATACGTCTCGCAGCTCGGCATAGGACTCGAAGGTCAAGGGGTTTTTCAGCTCCGGCGCGTTCAGCGCAACGGTGGCCACCTCATCTTTGACGGACCAGAGAAAGTGATTGGCCTGGTAACTTACGGCGGAGAAGTTCATGTGGGTTCCTTCGTTGATGGGGGTTGAGACAAATGCTCCAGTAATGCCCGCAATTCAGAGGTCTCGTTGTCGTTCAGTCCAGAGAACAGCTCAGTGATCCAGCGCCGGTGCTGTTTTGCCATTTCGGTAAACAACACCGCGCCAGTGTCCGACAGCTGATAAATCACCACTCTGGCATCACGTTCGTGTGGATGTTTACTCACCAGGTTATCGCGAACGAGTTTTCCCATGAGCTGGGTGATATTGCCTTCACTCACAACCAGCATGCGACTGAGTTCGCCGGCACGGATACCGCTGCTAGATGCTCGTTGTAGTGCTGAAAGGGCATCAAAGCGGGAGATAGACTGGCCAAATTCCGCCTTCAGTCGGCCGTCGATAATCTTTTTAATTCGGTTAGCGCTGCGCAGCAAATCCAGCCATGCCAGCAGCGCCAATTTACCCTTGCCGTTCATCCGCCGGCGAGTTCGCCGCCGTCCAATACTATGGGCTGTCCATTGGTGGCGCCGGCGTGCTCACTGGCGAGCCAGACAATGGCCTGGGCTACCTCTTCAGGTTCGATCGCGCGGGCCATTGGGTTGTCTTTCAACAACGCCTTGAGCGCTTGATCTTTATCCATGCCGGTGGTCTTGACGATCGTAGCAATTGACCGGGTGAGCAGTTCAGTATTGGTGAAGCCAGGGCATACGGCATTGGCGGTGACGCCGGTTTTTGCCATCTCAAGGGCCAGGGTGCGAACCAGCCCAAGGGCACCATGTTTCGCGGCCGTGTAGGCACCCGTGTAGGGATAACCCTTCAGAGAGGAGGTTGAGGCGACAACAATAAATCGACCCCATCGGCGTTTAACCATGCTGGGTAGACCCGCTCGGGCGCAAAGAAAGGCTCCGGTGAGATTCACATTGAGCATGTCTTGCCATTGAGATAGAGACGTTTTGAGCAAGGGCGCCGTATTGGCCGCGCCAGCGTTGCTAACCAGGATGTCTATGTCCCCAACAGCCGCGAAACCCGCGGTGACGGACGCTTCGCAGGTAACATCCATAATGATGTAAGGCAGCCCAGTGTGTTTGAGGGCATCCTCGTTGCGACCGCTGATGGTGACGTGATGGCCGGCGGCGATTAGCGCCCTTGCGGTGGCTAAACCTATACCTGTTCCACCGCCCGTTACCAATGCACGCCGTTTTTCCATGAATAAACTTTAGTGTTAAAGTAATTTTCTGTCAACTCGAGCTAAAAAACTCTCCGTGATGGGCGATCATGGGATGGCTTTCAGGCAGTGTTCTATATTGTTGAGGCGTTGGGCAGCCTCATCCAGAGTCTCATCACTTTTGGCGAAACACAGCCTGAGGCCATGTTGGCGACTTTCAGGCTGATAAAACACCGAGATGGGGATGGTTGCGACGCCGGCGCTACGGGTCAGATGTTCTGCAACTTGGGTGTCTGGTAGATCGCTCAGGTGAGAGTAATCCACCATTTGAAAGTAGGTGCCTTCGCTGGGAGAAAATTTCAGCGGGCCGTCTGCGAGATTGTTCGCCAGCCGATTGCGAAGACGTTCATAAAAGGACGGGAGATTCATCAGATGCTCCGGATGGGCTCGCAGAAATTCGGCCAGACCAAGCTGCACTGGCGTGACTACGCTGAACTGGCAGAACTGATGCACCTTACGAAATTCAGTGGTCAGTTCACTGCCGGCCACCAGATAGCCTACCTTCCACCCGGTGGCGTGAAATGTCTTACCAAACGATGATACCGCCAGGGACTTCTCTCGCAGTTCATCATGCTGCAGTACGCTGAGTGCGGGTTTTTGGTCGAACACCATATGTTCGTAAACCTCGTCGCTCAAGACGAACAGAGCGCGGTCTCGGACGATATCGGCGAGTCTATTCAGATCATCCATTGTCAGGGTCGTGCCGGTTGGATTGTGAGGCGTATTCACAATGATCAAGCGAGTGCGGTCATTGACCTTGGCCTCTACCTGATGCCAGTCCACCGAGAAGTCTGGCGCCTGCAGCGGAACGTGACAAGACTGACCGCCCGCCAGCGTGATTGCCGGGACGTAGCTGTCATAAGCGGGGTCAAACACAATGACCTCGTCGCCCGGGCCTACTAATGCCTGGATGGCGCAAAACAGCGCCTCTGTGGCGCCAGGGGTTACGGTGATGTGGTTTTGTGGATTGAGATCAACGCCAAAGCGTTGATGCAGATTTTCGCCGATAGCCTCCAGCAGCGCCGGTGCCCCCGCCATGGGGGCATATTGGTTCGAACGACCGGAAAAGTGCCGACAAACCGACTCTACTAGCGCTTCGGGTGGATCAAAATCCGGCACGCCCTGAGACAAATTGAGTGCGTCACATTCGTTAGCCAACTGCGACATCACGGTGAATATGGTGGTGCCAGTATCAGGTAGTTTGCTTGCAATCACCGGTTTGCTTCCTCGTTATCCCAAATTTCCTGCTGCTTTTTCTTACTGAGCTTATTGACAACTAGTTGGTGAGATTTTGCCAGCATGGCACGCAGTGTGGCGTCGTCCAGGTGGCTGACGACCGGGTCAATTTGTACCCAGTGAAAGCGGGCCAGATAGGGCGCGGGCTGGATTCCTGGCTGGTCGGTCAATTCCAGAAAACGGTGATCCTCGACCTTTACTGACCATGGGCTATCCGCCTTTAGCCCTGTGCAGGCATACATTTTCCCGGCGACTTTAAATACCCGGTCGTTTTCCCACTGTCGTTGATCGGTGCTGCCCGGCAGTTGGCGGCAGGTTTCCCAGACGTCATTTATTTTCATTTCGGTATTCCAGTGACCCGTTACCTTCAGCCGGTGAATATTGACGCACGACCTAAGGCCAGGATCAAGGATTGCTGAGGCATCGCCTGAAAGCCGAAGGTCTTACAAGACAATTCCCAGTGGGTTATGGCACCATGCGGTCGGCTTAGACTCGGATAATAAAATGGGTTTTATCAAGAAATGTCTGAAGTGGGGCGGACTGTTGTTTGGCCTGGTGGTTCTGGCGGGTAGCGCGTTTCTGGCCCATACCTGGTACTTCAAACCGGTCAACATCAACCTGTTTTTCGCCAAGACCGCAATGAAAATGGCGTTGGACAGCCCGGAAATGCTGACCTCGCTGCATATGCTTGAGAATCTGGGTATCAACGGCCACAACGCAGAACTGAACGATGCCAGCATCGCTGCCGGTGACGAAACCTATGCAATGCTGATGGACGCGAGGGAAACCTTGCTCAGCTACGAGGACGACGATCTGAGCGACGCGGACAAAATGTCGAAAGACATTGCGCTGTCGCTGATGGACGTGGCTGTGGACGGCAAAGAATTTCGATACCACAACTACCCCTTAAACCAGATGTTTGGGGCCCAAAGCAATTTTCCGTCGTTTATGGAGTCTTCTCACCAGATTTCCAGTGTTGAAGATGCCGAGCACTATGTCTCCCGCCTAAACGCCGTCAACGTGAAATTTGCGCAGATCTTAGAGGGGCTGAAGCTCCGCGAGCAAAAGGACATTTTACCGCCTCAGTTCGTGATTGATCGTGTGCTCAAGGAGATGCGGGAGTTTGTTGCAACCTCACCGGAAGATGGCATTTTGATGTCCTCGCTGGTGGACAAAATGGACAAAGCATCCATCGCCGAGTCAGATCAGCAGCGTATTGTGGATTCGGCGGTGTTGGCCATCGAATCCCAGGTGTATCCGGCTTATCAGCGATTTATAGACTACTTCGTGGTGTTGGATAACAAAGTTAACGCCAGCAACGGCGTATGGGCCCTGCCAAACGGTGAAGAGCTGTACCGGCTGGCCATACGTTTTTTCACAACGACCGACTACAGCGCGGACTACATTCACGATTTTGGATTGGAAGAAGTCGATCGACTGCAAGATGAAATCCTCGCAATTCTGACCCAGGAAGGCTGGGATACGAGTGGGGGGTTTAGCGCCAGTCTCGATGCTCTGGCGGCATCTCCGGATTATTACTACTCGGATTCAGGTGAGGGAAGAGATCAAATTCTGGATGATTACCAGGCCATCATCAATGAAATCAGTGCCGGGCTTGAGCCTTACTTCGACGTCATGCCGGTGTCTGAGGTCGACGTACGCCGAGTGCCGGAATTTAAGGAATCTACGGCTCCGGGCGCGTACTACAACGCACCGGCGATGGATGGCTCACGCCCCGGCGTTTTTTACGCCAATTTGTTCGACATCAAGGCCACCCCAACCTACGGCATGCGCACGTTGGCCTATCATGAAGCCGTGCCGGGCCATCACTTTCAAATTGCCATTGCTCAGGAACAAAAAGACCTGCCGTTTTTCCGTCGCCTGATACCATTTACGGCTTACGCGGAAGGTTGGGCGCTATACGCCGAACGGCTGGCCTGGGAAGCCGGTTTTCAAACGGATCCCTATGACAATATTGGACGGCTTCAGGCTGAGCTGTTTCGCGCTGTCCGGCTAGTGGTTGATACCGGCATTCACCATAAGCGGTGGACCCGTGAAGCATCGATTCGCTATATGCGAGAAAACACGGGAATGGCTGAGTCGGACGTGGTGGCTGAGATAGAGCGATACTTCGTGATGCCTGGTCAGGCGCTGGCATACAAGATTGGCATGACCCGAATTTTGGAGCTAAGGCAAAAGGCGAAAACCGCTCTGGGTGATGAGTTTGATATTCGCCAATTTCACAACGTGGTACTGACGAACGGTTCGGTGCCCCTGACCATCTTGGAAAAACTGGTTGATCAGTACATTGCTGATACCAAAGCAAATACCTGACGTTTTTCCGCCTCGATCTGTGGTCGGTGGTTGATGACGCCGGAGCACATCCAACAGATGGTCAATCGCTGCATGGCTGCGGCGCTGGAGCTATACGGCGCGAGCGTGGGTGATGCGCCAGAGATCCGTTTGGATTTGCGCGGTCAGGCAGCGGGCCAGGCCAGTGGCGGGAAATTGATCCGTCTAAACCAACCGCTGCTGGACGCCAATCCAGATCAGTGGGAAGCCACCGTGATCCATGAGTTGGCCCACGTAATTACTTGGCGACTGTATCCCCGCGCGAAAGCCCACGGATGGCAGTGGCGTGAAATCAATGAGGCGCTGGGCGGAGTAGGGCAGGTATGCCACCACATGGACACTCGGTCGTACCGAACCCGCACCCTAAGCTACTACTGTTATCGCACGGCGAGTGGCGGTGAAGTCTGGCTATCAAGTATCCGGCATCGTCGGGCGCAAAAGAACCTGAAACGATGGGGCGGTACAGGCTACCTCACTGCAAAAGGAGACCCCATCGAGTACTGGGTAGGTGAATGCCGACGGGGCAGCCCCAGTCAGTTGTCGGACCACAATTAGACAGGGGCAGCGCCCCATGAACGATAGCGACGCACTGTTGTTTCCTGGGTTTTCGGCGGTGTGATCAGCGAATTACGTGCCACTGAGTTTGGCGACCCGCCAGGTAGTACACCTTTTCGCCGTCAAATACAGCGTCCTGTTCCAGTTTGATTTGCACCAATTCCCCGTCCCACTCGGGTACTGCTGTCTTAATATTGCCTTCGATGGCGTAGGCCGTATTGGCATGCAGCGGCCAGTCTCCGCGGATAGGGGTTGGACCCTGGTTATCCCACATCCCAATAGTGGGGCCCGGTGCATGGCCAAAATTGCCCAATGGGTGGGTGTAGACGCTGCCGTTGATGTTTTCGGCTTCCTGCTGGCGCAACGTAGCGGCGAGTATTTCGTTGCCGGTTCTGCCGGCTACATAATTGCCCGTCAGTAAATCCTGCCACCGGTTGCCTAACGTCAGCGCATCAATTAGTCCTTGGGGTACTAAGTGTTCATCTGCTTGCAATACGTAGCCCATTTCCTGGGTGTCGGTGCACAAGCGCAGGTAGCAGATGCCCACATCGGTGTGGAGTACGTCCCCTCGTTGGATCGGTTGGTCGTTGATGCCAAAAAACGGCGAATCTGGATTCGTGTTGGTTCCCGGGCGCTGGATATTAACGTAGGGTTGGAACCACGGTTTAAGCCCAAGGGCTTCAAACCGGCTGCGAATGTACCAGGCCACATCGTCAGGCAGGGTTACTCCTGGCGTGATGACTTGTTCGGAAAAGGCTTCGCTGATCACCGCTCTGGCAATACCAACAATCTGTGGATACACCTGCAGCTCTGCCTCGCTTCGTGTTTCGGTCCAACGAACGACCAGGTCTTGAGCACTAACCACCCGGTCCTTGTAAGTCTGGGGTAGGGCAGCCATAAATTCGTCATGGAGAGCAGCGCTCAGGCCATCCGCTACAGGCCAATCTTTGCTGCGGTTAATGGCAATTTTTTTCGGCTTGCGTTTAGCAATAACCTCAGCCAGGCGTTGCCATTGCTGATCCAGATTGCCTCCTTCCCAGGCAGCGTCATAGAAGTCTCTAATGGGGTAACGGCTGACGGTGAATCGCTCAAGCCCTTTTCGTTTGCCTTGGTCGAAGAACACCAGCATGGTGGTGCGCCTGGCGGCAAACACCGGTTCTGGCACTAGCGTCATGAAGGTCGGGTCTTCATTGTATTCGCGCGCGATCACCACCCACATGTCGATACCGGTTTCGCGCATCAGGCGTGGCAGCAAATTATCTAGCCGATCTTCCAGCATTTGTCGAATGGGAGCGACCCTATCTCGGTGGGCGAGGATCCCAGGAACCGTTGAGACCACACGTCCCTGTGTCCCATGATGGTCAGCTTGGGATGAGGCTGCTGACGCTAAGGTCAGGCAGCAAACGAACAGTAGAAATTTCATATCCCGGACACCCCGCTTAGCTAAAGCGACATCATAGGTGTTGGGCCTGCTGAGTTGAAGCACTGCCGACGAACTGCGTCGGCAGTGCTAATGACCATCTTCAGCACGGTGTTAACGGCTTTCGCCAACTCAATGCCTGGGACCATTTTCGTACAGCGTCCTACAACAGCAGCTTTCGCACCGTCAGATAAGAAATTCAGCCACGATATAAAGCGCAAACAGAAACCCTGCCATTAGTTTCAGGTAAGCGTTCGCGTCCAAATGACGCTCTCTTTCAACCTTGTCCAGTTCCGCCCCGTAGTAGCTTGGGGTAAGAAACATGTGGGTTCCCAGCAGAACGCAACCTGCGAGGCCAATTAATTCCTCAATACCCTGTTTGTTGGATACCCAGAACAAGGCCAGTGCTGAGGCTACCGAGATCACTAAACCGACGATTTTTGGATTAAACCAATGAAATCGTTTTTTTGACCAGTGGTTAGCGTCGTTTGTCATAGGCATATCTCTGTCAATGAATATGGTTGCCGAAGAAGCTATGAATGTTGTCCAGCGCTGCCGAAATGGTTCCGCCGATGGTGTTTTGAGCTTCTTGGGGCAACGCGTTGTAGATCAACGTGCCGGCGGCATATCCACCGGCGCCGGCAAGGGCAACAGGCACCTGCAGTACTCGGCCTGTTTGATACAGCGCAGAACTGATGCTCGCTCCGGCGTTGCGAAAATTATTGTAGATCGAACTGATCGGCGCGTCGAAGATTGGGTCGTTGGGTGTCGTGCCTCCAGCAACTTCAATCATCTGTAATTCGTTGAGGGTGTGCATGGGTACATCTCCTTAAGTTAAGTCAACGGGGATCCTTCCCCTGCACCAAGACGCGCAGGCGCGTTGAAAAATCGATCAATGGAATGGAAAAGAAGACCTGGCAAGATCCACTGCCGCGGGACGCTACCCCGTCGCTAGTAACGCTGTGGGTGTAACGCGGGGCCAGCGATCAGGCGTTAGAAGGCGTAGAAGCTTTCTTAAGAGAATGTTTTAACTGATTAATTCTGAAAGGCTTTTGCAAAAAATCCGATACGTCGAGGCCAACAAAGTGACCTTTGACTTCGGCTAGATCATGGCCGCTCATGACAATGGTCGGAATGGGTTCGGATTGCTGCTGCATGAGACGTAACGTTGCGTCGCCGCTGAGTCCCGGCATGCTGGTGTCCAGCAACACGGCGTCAACAGCAGCGCCCTCGTCATGGATCAGGGCAATGGCCTCGTGACCGCCGGCTGCCTCTAAGGCCTTACAGCCCAAGTGGGTGACAGCCGCGACCAAAAACCGTCTTACGTCAGGCTCGTCGTCCACAATCAGAACAGTGCGCTGATTCAGGTATTCTGACAGGTCAGGGTCGCCGCTATCGGGGGTAACGGGCGAGGCTTCGCTGCCTCGCGGCAACGTAATGGTGCATCGAGTACCTGGCGCAGCGCCTGAGAACAGCTCGAGGGTTCCGCCATGATTGCTCACGATGCGTTGCGCAGTCGCCAAGCCGAGCCCTCGACTGGAAGTTTTCGTTGAGAAAAAAGGGTCAAAGACTCTTGGCTGAATGTCCGGCTCTATGCCGCAACCATGGTCGGTGATTTGAAGGTGGGCTTCGTTGGCCACCTGTCGCATGCTGATTTCCACTACACCCTGCTGGTCAGCGTAACTTTCAGCAGCGTTCAGTAACAGGTTTACCAACGCTTGCCGCAGTTGACTTGGGTCTGCGTGAACCCGGATGTCTGCGTCACTCCCGCTGCTTACTACTTTGACTGTCTCCGGCAGTCCTGCAGTGACAAGACTCACTACAGATCGCAGCAGTCCCTGCAACGAGGTGGTGCGCATCTGCGGGGTTCTCTCTCCCGCCAGAGTCAACAGTTGCTGAGCCAGTTCGCTGGCTCGTGCTGCCGCCGTTTTGGTGTTGTCCAACAGCCGCTGATGGGTTGCGTCGGCATGAATATCGGTCGGAATGAGGTCCAAATTACCCATAATTGCCATCAGATAGTTGTTGAAGTCATGTCCGATTCCGCTGCTGATCTTCGCCAAACTGTCCAGGCGCTGAATCTGGTCAGCTGTTTCTGATGCCAGGGCATCGTCCAATAATTTCTGGCGTGCCTCCATTTCCTGAATAATCAGAGTGCCAAGTTCTTTGAGAGTGTTCCGATCTTTGTCGCTAAAGTCCCTTGGCGCTGTGTCCATTACACACAATGTGCCCACCGCATGGCCATCCGATGTCACTAGCGGTGCGCCAGCATAAAACCGCAGATGGGGGGCGGCACAAACCAGGGAGTGATGTTTGGTCAAATCATTGGCAGTGGTGTCATTGACCACTCGGACCTGGTCCGATTCGATTGTGGTGCCGCAAAATCCAGGTTCAAGAGGCGTTGACCCGGTTGAAGCTCCAACGGCCGACTTAAAGTAGTAGCGGTCGTCGTCTACTAGCGTTACGCACGCCACCGAGGCATTGAATAGCCGCGCTGCCAGTTGAGTAATTCGGTCGAACGCTGCTTCCGGCGGCGTGTCCAGAATACCCAGTCGGTGCAGTGCATTGATTCGCGGTGATTTTCCAGCCATGAAAGAGCCGCCCCAGTGTAGACCACGGCAATCATGCAGCCGTTGAAGTGATCAGGCAACGCGGAGAATTTCCGGTCCGCATGGGCGTTTGAAGGGACTTTTATCCAATAGTCCGCCCCCCCCCGCCTGAGGCGATCGCCCGCCGGGTAGGTGTACTATTCCGTTATTGCTCTTCCGGACTGACGCCCAAACGCTCATGCATAACCGGGCTGGTCGTGGTGTACTGCAGGTGCACTTTCTGATCGGGAAAAATCTGTTTTTTTATCGCGAAGGCTGCTAACGCTGCCTCATGAAACCCGGACAATATCAGTTTCTTTTTCCCCGGATAGGTGTTGATATCACCTACCGCATAAATGCCGGCAACGGAGGTTTGGAACTTCTCGGTATCCACCGGCAGTGACTTACCCTTGATCTCAGCGCCCCAGTGGGCGATTGGCCCCAGCTTGGGCGCCAGTCCAAAAAAGGCCATGGCGTGGTCGATGTCTAAATCGGCAACGGGTTCGCCGGCTCGGTTGATCAATTCTACGTGTTGCAGTTGGCCATTCTTGCCGCGCATGGATTTGACCCGAGCATTTTCGAACAAGTCCATGCGCCCCTCAGAAACCAGCGCTTTCATCTTGTTCACCGAGGCATCGACTGCTCGCCAACCATCGCGCCTATGGACCAGCGTAATTCGTTCTGCGATGTCCACCAAGGCGATTACCCAATCCAGCGCCGAATCGCCGCCGCCCAAAATCATCAACCGTTTGCCGGCATATTGTTCAGGGTTTCGGACCCGATAATGCAGAGAGATGTCTTCGAACTCTTCTGCTCCAGGCGCCCGCAGACGACGCGGTTGAAACGAGCCCAGGCCACCAGCAATAACCACTGCTCTGCAGTGAATGACCTGGCCGGTTGCCGTAACGACTTTGAAACCGGCCTCTCCTTCAGCGGTGGGCTGTGGCTCCACCTCAGTGACCTCTTGCCCCAATAACAGTCGGGCGCCAAAGGGCTCAATTTGCTTCATGAGCGAATCCACCAGTTCTTGTCCGGTACATTCAGGAATGGCGGGAATATCGTAGATTGGTTTGTCGGGATACAACTCTACACACTGTCCTCCGGCAGAACTGATGGAATCCACGACAACGCTTTTGAGGTCCAGTAAGCCCAATTCGAAGACTTGAAAAAGTCCACAGGGACCGGCTCCTACGATCACGACATCGGTTGACATGGGCTCCACTTCTTTCTCCTGGCGAGGTAAAAGCACAGTGTAATCTTACCTTGCCTCCTATGATATGGTTCCTCGCAGAAGGGACGCCGTTATTCTGCTGCTTTCCGCCCATTTTTCGAATCGACCTCATGACATCCAACACCCCCCTTTCTCTGCTGGGCCAGGTAGAGCATTTATGCGAACTGGCTGGCGCCGAAATCATGAAAGTTTTCAGGCAAACGATGAACGTGCAAGAGAAGTCGGATCGTTCGCCAGTGACCGAAGCGGATCTTGCGGCTCACAGCGTATTGACCCAAGGATTGACCCGCTTGCTGGACGTGCCGGTGCTTTCCGAAGAGGGCACCGCGCCATCAATGGAACGGCGTCTGGGTTGGTCGCGCTATTGGTTGATTGATCCGTTAGATGGCACTCGCCAGTTCATTCGTGGCAGCAGGGACTTTTCCGTCAACGTTGCGTTAATTCAGAACCACAAGCCCGAGCTGGGTTATGTTCATTTACCTGCGCATCACATTGCCTACAGGGCCGCCGAAGGTGCTGGCTCCGAACGCAAGGATGTGGGCAAGGATTGGCATACCATTGCCACCTCTGCGCCGGCCAGCCCTCTGCGAATCTCCGTTTCTACCGAGCGTGCTGGCCCTCGCCAACAGCGCCTTTTGCAGCAACTGGAACCGGTTACGGTGGCGTTGAAGGGCAGTTCGTGGAAGTCCTGCTCGGTGGCCGAAGGCTCTGCAGATTTGTACCCACGTTTTGGACCGACCTGCGAATGGGATACAGCTGCGGCGCAGTGCATTGTTGAGCAGGCCGGCGGAATGCTGACGGACATTTACCTGAAACCGCTTCGATACAATCAACGCCAGACGCTGATAAACCCAGATTTTTTCGTTTTTGGAGACCCGGAGTTGGCGACTACCCTGCAACCAGTTTTGGCGGAAATGGCGTAGCATCCCGGGTAAGCACACTGATAGACTAATTCCCATGAGCGTAGAAATGACATTTGACGCGTCCCTGGACGCAGTATTTGAGTACTTGGCTGATCCGGATTTCCTCGTAGAGCGAGCGATGGCAGTGGGTGATCTTGAGGCGTCCTATGATGTCGAGGACGACGGTGAGGTAGTAACAGTTACCGCGGAGCGAACTACCGAGACTGATCTGCCCGGATTTCTGGCCAAGATGTTCAACGCTGAACAGGAACTCACGTTAACCGAGAGTTGGCGGGGTGACAGTGATCGAATGGAAGGTCAGTACGAGATGGAGATCCACGGTCAGCCTGCCAGTGTGTCCGCAATCATCACTCTGGTGGCTGACGGCGACGATCAGTGCACTTACCGTGTCAGTCACAAGGCCAAAGTGAACCTGCCGCTGATTGGCGGCAAGGCGGCCAAGTTCCTTCAGGCCGAAACAGAGAAAGTGGCTTTGGCCGAACTTGAGTACATCGCAGATCAACTTTCTTGATCCCCCAATACAACGAGGAATTTCAATGACACCCATGCAATGCAAGTTTTCACTGGGCCTGTTCTCACCGTTATTGCTGGCGGCGGTCCTTACAGGGTGCAGTGCCGGCGATGAGCCTGCCGCGCCGGCGTCCACCGAAATTGCTCCTTCTGAGAAACCGCCGCAAACGGCAACCCGAGTGGATGCGCCAACCTCTTCTGGGCTTTCGCTCAGCGAAGTGCTGGCCAGCCAGCCCGATAAGGCAAAAGCCCGGTTTGATGCTCGCAACCCTGAGCAAACCCTGCAGTTTTTTGGCATTGAGCCGGGAATGACGGTGGTCGAAGCGTTGCCGGGCGGCGGTTGGTACAGCAAAATTCTGATCCCCTACCTGGGAGAAGAAGGACGGCTTATTGGCGTGAACTACAGTGCTGAAATGTGGCCGCTATTCGGATTCTTTGGCGAAGAACAAATTGAGGGATTCAAAGTGTGGACGGAAACTTGGCCGGTGCAGGCCGAAGCCTGGCGTGGTGACGGCGGCGCGTCGCTGGGTGCCTACGAGTTTGGCAAGGTGCCGGATTCGGCTGCCGGAACCGTGGACGCGGTGTTAATGGTTCGTGCGCTGCACAACCTCAGCCGGTTTGAATCCCAGGGTGGTTTTCTTAGCTCCGCAGTCAGCGATGTGCACAAGCTGTTGAAGGTCGGCGGTGTCGTTGGCGTGGTCCAGCACGAAGCGCCGGCTGATTGGCCGCAGGAGTGGGCACAAGGTGGCCAAGGTTATCTGAAAAAGGCCGAGTTGATTGCGCTGATGACGGCAGCAGGATTTGAATTGGAAGCAGAGTCGGACGTCAACGCCAACCCGCGTGATGTTCCCGGCGAAGGTGATGTTGTTTGGCGTTTACCGCCGTCTTACAACGGCACTTCCGACGATCCAGAGCTCAAGGCCGAGGTAGACGCGATAGGAGAGTCCAATCGGATGACCCTGAAATTCCGCAAAACCTGATTGCTTGGCGGTGGTCCTGATTCCGGGGCCACCGCCAGGATTTGCGCTAATCGCTCTGTAGCGCAAGCACCGGATCCAGTCGTGCAGCAGACATGGCGGGGTAAACGCCAAAGCCCACCGCAATGGTCATGCAGACTAAAACGGCCGCAATAATAACCACCGGCGACCACGCCACGGCCCAACCCGCAAAAGTAGCGATGGCATAGGCCAACAATACGCCCAGCACAACACCCGCTGCAGCGCCCACCATGGCAATCACGGTGGCCTCCACCAGAAACTGGCGCACAATGTCGCGTTCACGGGCGCCAACCGCCCGCAACAAGCCAATTTCCGATTTCCGCTCCATGACGCTCGCAAGCATGATGTTCATGATGCCGATCCCGCCTACCAGCAACGAAATGCCCGCAACCGCTGACATGACGATGGTGAAAATTCGCTGGGTTTGCTGATGCTGGGCCAGCAGTCGGGCGGGCACCGTAATCTGATAGTCGTTTTGCTCGCTGTGGCGCCGTTCCAAAAGATGGCCTATGGCTTCGGAGGCGGCTGCCGGGTCCACAGTCTCGGCAATTTGTACCTTGATTTGATCCAGTTCCTGGCTGAGGTCATCCAGCTTCAGGCGCGTCAGACCGGTTCGCAGTGGCACAAACACCTGCTGACTTTCCCCGCCAACATTGCGCCCCTCAAACTGCTGGTCCGGCAGCTGGCGGTCTTCCAATATTCCCACGACGGTAAGCCACAGGTGATTGATTTTGAGCCGTTGGCCAACGGCTTTGCCATTGGGGAACAGGTCTCTTGCAGCGCCGGACCCGAGGACGGCTACCTGGGCAAATTGTTGATCGTCTTGCTCGGTGAATAATGCGCCTCGCTGGGCACTTAGGCTGGAGAGTGAAAAATAGTCCGGACTGACCGCTAATACCTCAGCTTTACTCTGGCCATTGCGGCTGAAAAGGCTCCAGGTACGAAAGGTTTTGCTGCCCGACCAGTTGTCTACAAACGGCAGAGTCCGTCGTATGGACTGAGCATCTCGAATGCTCAAGCCAGCAGAATACTTGCGGACCTCTTTCGCGGTCTCTCCATCCAATTGGCGAGCGTCGACGATCAGATTTCGCAGCCCCATGCCTTCAATGAGTTCCAGAGCTTGCCGTTGACCGCCCTCGCTGACCGCGAGCATCGCAATAACCGCGCCCACACCAAAGATCATGCCCAGCAGCGTCAGGGCGGTTCGCATTCGGTGATGGGCCAGCTGCCCCGCCGCCTGCCGTGCATCAATCAGGATCTTTTCCATGCTCATCCTGTTTGCTTTGGCGGGGCAATGAGGCGAATTTTTTCGCCGGCTGCAACGCCCTCCGTCAACTCGACCCTGTCTGGGCTGCGCCGGCCGATTTTCACTGCCCGCCGACCATCGTCTGAAGCACCCAGAACAAATACCCATGCTTCATCCTGATCGCCGTAGACCGCTTGGGCGGGTACCACCAGCGCATCGTCGATCTGATGGGTGATGACCTCTGCCCTTAGCCGACTGCCCACACGCATCAAGTCCGGATCCACCTCGTCAAGTTTGGCCTCCACGCTGAAAAACTTTTGCGGGTCGGTGCGATTTCTGGGGCTTGCTACCGGCGACACTGCAGTGACAACCGCGTTGAAAGACTGCGTGCTATCAGCGTCCAGGGTCAGTCGTACCTGTTGACCCTTGGCCAGTCCGACCGCGTCGTTCTCTGGAACGAACAAACGAGCCTTGACCTTGCCCCGGATGGGCAATTGGCCGATAGGTCGGCCCGGAAACGCGCTTTTGCCCTTGCCGAGCTTTTCGCCCCAGGGAGTTCTAGCGTAGACGAAAGTGCCGTCTGCCGGACTCCGTAATTCCATCATGGATAGTGCGGTTTCCTGTTTGCCGAGTTTGGAGAGTTCAGCCGCTCGTTCTGCGAGGATGAGGTTTTCTTCCGCGTTGATTCGCTGGTCAAAGGTGGCTTCCTCCCAGCTCAGAAAGGCCGATTCAACGTCCAGGTAGTCAACGTCGGCCAGCGCATCGATCAGCTCGTTACGGCTGAACAGGCGTTCGTCAACGCTGGCAAAAGACTCGCTGATGGCCCTTTCTCCTCCGACCCGTTCACTGTCGTGGGCAATCCGTTTTTTCTCGACCGTGCCGCCGCGTTTTACCTCCGACAGCTTGAAGTCTGACTTGGTGACGTTCAGCGAGGTGGCTGCGCGGTCCTGGCGAATTTGAACATCGTCAAAGCGGGCAATCACGTCGCCGGCTTTTACCTCGGAAAACTCCGGCGCCATCCAGGCAATGTTGAACCGCATCCGCACTGACGGCGGCAGCGAAATGGGCAACGATTCCGAGGCGATCAACTCGCCTTCAGCGCTGACCATAAATTCTGTATTGGCTCGTTGCAGTGTGATGGAGGGTGGCTCCTTACCCGCATCTGAACACGCGTTGAGGGTGGCCAGAAGAATCAACAGCAACCACAGACGTGGGGAGTTGCTCATAAGGCGACCTCACTACCAACGGTCAGTCCTTGGTCTACGATGCGCAACCCACCGCTGGCTGGGCCCAACGTTACCGCAGTCCAGCCAGTCCCGCGCAGTTCCACACCGGGAATGCCTCCTCGATACCGTAACGCCTGGTCCGGAACCGCTACGACGGACTGCAGAATGTCGGTTTCGATGACAATTTTTGCTGACATGCCGGGCCGTAACCTTGAAATATCCTGGGAGGTGAGCTCCAGCGTGACATCCCTGATCATTGCCTGCGAGTATTTGGACTGGCGCCGAACGATGCTGGCGACTTCGATCACGCTGGACGCCATTTCGTTGCCGCCTGCGGCATCGATATTGATGATGGCGGGCTGGCCAATGGCGATACTGGCGGCGGCGAACTCTGGCACTTCCGCCTGCACGATCAACTTTTCGCTATCGGCCAATCGCACCACCGTCATGCCCGGGTTTACGGGTTCGTTCACGTCCAGCTTCTGCCCCTCGTTGTTGGTGCCAACGATGACAACCCCCGACTGGGGCGCCAAAATGGTGAAAGACGCCAGTTCCCTTTCGGCTCCCGCCAATTCGCTTTCCAGTCTGCGCACGTCGGCTTCGAGTTCAGCAATCTGTGATTCCCTGACTCGCTGGGTGAGTGCCAGTCGAGCCTGTTGGCGCTGGTATTGATCGGTGGCTGCGCGTTTTTCTTCGAGCAGTTTTTTGTATTCAAGACTGGCGAACAACGCTCCGTCGACGTCGGCCTTGCGGGCGGCTTTGTCTGCCTGGCTCTGGGCGTCAGCGAGCTGGACTTTCTCTTCTTCGATTTGCTGGGCCTGAATTTCCAGCGTGGATTTAAGTTCCGACCGTTTCGCGTTCAGTTCGCCTTTCAGTGTGCGTACTCGATCATCGGTGCTGGAGGCGTCAAATTTTGCCAACACGTCGCCTTTGCTGACAACGCTGCCTTCTGCCGCCAGCTGAGTAATGGTCAATCGCCAGCTGCGACTGGGTGGAGGTCCAAAACGCAGCGCGTTTGCTGAGGCTACGATGCCGCTGGCTGAAACCGTAATTGGCCGGTTTTCTGCGGCAACGGTTAACCATTCTTGAGCCAGCGCGGGCGCCAAGGACGCGAGCAGGGGAAGTGCGGAAAGCCAGCTGAACCGGGTCATGATTGCCGCTCCTTGGTGGCAACGCCCATTACGCTCATGCCTGGCATGACCTGAGAGGGTATTTGTGAAACCGGTTTGGCGATCAGCTCGAAGTAACCGCCGGCACTCCAATCCTGACGTTCTACAGCCTGGCTGGATGACCACGAAACCGTGGCGTCAAAACTTGGAAGCCCCTGGGCGTCTGGTGTAATTGACAGGGGTTGGCCTGGCGAAAAATGCCGCATGTCGGCTTCGTGTACCCAAAATCTGAGCTGCAAATCCTGCCGGCTGGCAACGGAGGCGATTTCAAATCCACCGAATAGCGTATCGCCAGGAAATATTTTTTGACCGGTCCAAGGATTTTCCCCGTAAATGACAAATCCGGCTTTGCTGGCGCGGATGGTTGTTGCCTCCAGCGCATTGCGAATTCGGTCATAGTTGGCTTGGGCTTGTGCTACCTCCAGGTCAACCCTGGATTCCACGTCGAGTAATTCCGCTTGAGCATTGAGCAACTCGGCTTCATTGCGGACCCGGTCCCGAAGGGCGGTTTGCAAGGTGAGTTGATAGCGCTCAAAGTCCAGACGAGGAATGGTTGACTGGGGAATAACCGCGTCTAGCTCGGCAAGCTTTACCGCGGCGATCGTTTCGGCGACTTGTTTTTCGGCATCGAGGATTTTCAACCGCAGCTCGTCCACTTGACGGGCTGCCGACAGCTGCTGCTTCTCCAGGTCCGTGCGGGTTTGCTCCTCCTGAGAGATAAGGTCACCGGGGTCAAGTCGGACAACTGGGTCACCCACCGCCACCTGAGAGCCTTCGACGGCCATCCATTCAATTCGGCGCTGCCAAGACCCGGGCAGAGACGGCATTTCGATCGTCTGTGCGCTGACGTCTTCAACAACCCCGGTTAACAGTGACTGGGCCTGGCCGCCGGAAACGTAGGTGAAAGCCAGCAGAATGACAGTAGTCTTTAGGGCATCGTTCATCATGCTGCATCCCGGCGGGAGTCAGATGCGATTTTTCCGTCCCGCATGGCAATGACACGGGAAGCATGGGCGGCGATTTCGTCTTCGTGGGTCACCATGACAATGGTCTGACCATCTCGGTTGAGTTCTTCAAACAGGGCCATAATTTCCTCCGAGGTTCGACTGTCCAAATTGCCGGTGGGTTCATCAGCCAGCAACAACGGCGGTTGCCTGATCAGAGACCGAGCAATGGCCACCCGTTGCCTCTGGCCACCTGACAGCTGATTGGGTCGATGATCCATTCGGTCAGCCAGTCCTAGTCTGGCAAGCAGATCGCGGGCTCGCTGGGGCGTTACCGTGGCGTCTTCACTGTAGCGTAGTGGCAACATGACATTTTCCAGCGCACTCAAGCGGGGCAGCAAATGGAAACTCTGAAACACAAAACCGATTTTTTCATTGCGCACACGGGACAAGTCGTCATCGCTCATCTCCGCCACTTCGTGAGACAACAGTTGATAGGACCCCTGATCCGGAGTATCCAAGCAGCCCAGAATATTCATCAGCGTTGATTTCCCAGATCCCGACGGCCCCATTACGGCAACAAAATCTTGCTGGCCGACGGTCAGGTCGACATGATCCAGAGCATGCACTCGGGTATCTCCAACCTGGAAAACACGACAGAGTTTTTGGGTTGTTATCATCGTCACCAGTCCCTTGCCCCATTAGCCGCCGCATTGTTGTGCAAACCCCGTCCAGATGGCGTGAACCCTTGAACGTGACTTTTGGGGTACCTCATAGCCACGCCAGTTTGCGCTTGCAGGAGGAATTCTACAGGATCCGCCGTTAACCATTGAGAGTGGTTTGAGGATAAATATGGGGGCCCAGAAAAGGGCTTTTCTGGACCCGCACATCGCTACACTTCATTGTGGCTTAAGACAACTCAACCGTTGGCAGTTCGCTGGCGGACATTTGAGCCGGTTTACCTGGGATCAACATGGGTACCTGCTGCTGATAACGGCGATATTCCTCACCGTGATAGTGCACCAAATCGCGCTCTTCCAGCTGAATCGCAGCCACGATGTACACCGTTAACAACAGCGCAAATACGGCGTGGGCAATTGTCATCGTGGGAGTGGCCCAGGCCACGATAATCCAGCCTACGTAAAGCGGATGGCGAACAACGCGGTAAAGTCCGGGTGTTCGGAACTTCGGATACCGATAAGGGCGGCCGCGAAACTGCTCCCACACTTGCGCCAGTCCAAACAGATCAAAGTGGTTTATCAGAAAGGTACTGACAAACACGATGGCCCAGCCAAACACGTAAAGTGACAGCAGCGCGGTACGACCTGCCTCTCCGGTGACATCCCAGCACAGTCCGCCGATGGGCTGCCAAAAAGCCATCAGCGCGGCCAGGGCAATGGATGAAAACAAGACATAGGTACTGCGTTCAGCCGCCGGCGGAATAATCCGCGTCCATTTTTCTTTAAACCCTCGTCTCGCCATGCCGCTGTGTTGAAGCACAAATGCCGCCAGCAGCCCGAGGTCAAATAGAAGGGCTTCCAACATCGGTCTTGAGGGGGTAGCGTCGATGGAATTGGGCACGCCAAAATTCCCGATAAATCCGACGCAATAGAGAAAAACCGCAAAAAATATGAGATAGCTGATGATTCCGTAAGACAGTATTAGCAGGCGTTTCATGACGTTCTCCAATCAGTTGTTCGCGAACCGTTCGTTCGTGATGGAGGAGAGTTTGACGGTCCGATGGTCGGGAGTCCTGACCGCTGGCTGACCATCCATTGACTATTGCTTGACCACCAAATAACACTAACGAAAACAATAACCTATAAATTTCTTGACCTGAGGCCTGGCCTGCGGCAACGCGAATTTTGGCATACGGGGTGGGCCAAAGAGGGGCCAAAGAGAGGTGAAACGGGATCGCTGAAGTTAACGCGAGTGACTAATCGTCACCCTCAAAACCGTTTCTGAACAGGTTCAGCTGGAAATTTATCTGTTGGGTTGTGGCAGCCAACATGTTGGTGACAGGCTGGGTTTGGCTCGCCTCGAAGGGCGCTCCAAACAATGTCACTGTTAGCTCAAGATCGATCACTTCCATAGGGCTTGGGAAATTGCGCGCCAGCAGGCCGATGGCGTAAGAGCCGTCGGCCGGATTAGCGAAGGTGAAATCGTTGTAATTCGATCGAATGAGTGCGTAAGCCGGTGCTGGCACGGGTTCGCCAGCATCGTTGAGCAGGGTCACGGTGCCGGTAACTTTGTGCAGATCAACGCCCACTTCCTCACGCCGGAAAATAATCCGATAGTCCACGGCGCTGCTGGTGGTATCGCAGTCACTGACTCGAACAAACAGCGTTTCATCGTCAGTGAAGTTGGGCAGTTGGCGGTCAACTTCGTCGATAGGCATGCCAGGGCAGGTGTTGACTTGGAACACGGGTGTCGCGGTCGCGGGACTTTCAATCAAATCAAAGTTGAAAATTTGCAGGTTGAGAGCCGCCGTTGCCGAGCCATCACATTCATCTTGGCATAGCTGAATGAACAGTTTTGTGTTGGGCTCTGACGCAACCCAAGAGGTGGGGTAGTTATAGGTCGTGGCGAACAACGTCCAATCAACATCCCCCGGGGTGTGGATGGAGCGCACGTGTTCCACGGTGGCATTGGTATTGTCCAATGCGTCAAAACCCGCCAGAAAAGGCCCCTGGTCCGGCGTTGGGTCGGGTTCAAATATGTCGGGTCCACCGCCTTTGGGTGATTGCGCACAGACAGCCCCACTGACCATGATCGTCAATAGGAATATTCTTGCTACCTGCCCAATGCTCATGAACTTTGCCATCATTCCCCCGGATTCGCCTTTAGTTTAGCAGGCTGTGGGGCGGTGGCGAGGTTGTCGCCGGTGTAATCTATTCAACGACTTGGGGTTTTAACGTATTCTGATCATGGAACAGGTGCCAACAGCCCGATGGACCGGGAGCAAAGCCCATTGAAAGCAGAAACGGGCTGCCAGGATTATCCGGTCGGTCAACGGAAACATCGAAAATGGCCATGCCAAAATGCTCGGTTTGGGTTTTTTGAACCACCCGTGCATTGAATGTCCAGGTCGGGTCGGCAAACCACTCACGGTGCCCGGCGCGAACCTCGTCCCTACCATTCCAGCGGCTGCCGTTGGGTAAGATCATGGCGATTTTAGAGGCGGGCGGGAGGGTGCCCATATACCGGTCGAGGTCTCTTTCTTTAATGGCCCTAAACGTTTGCTTTATGGCGTCGTCAAAACTTGCTGGACAGGAATGGTTTTCGCCGTAAACCGGCGTGAGAAAGGTCAGGCTGACGAGCAGTAGTTGGGATCGGTACATTGAGTCGTTCCTCATGGGCGAATAAACGCTGGCCGGCCTTGCCTGGAAGCAAATTCAAAGGCGATCATTTGCCATCAAGGGTGTGCGGGTTGGCGGTGGTTGCAGGTAGTAGCCTCTCGCAGTCAGCGCCTCGCGAACCGCGGCTGGATTGGCCCTGGCCAGTTTCTGTTCGGGTCCAAGGGATAGTTCCATGACAAGAGTCAACTCTCCCAGTTGTTCCAGCAGGGGTTGAGGAACTTGATCGAATTGATCTTGGCTCGACACGTAAAGATAGGTTTCAGCCTTCCTGGCGCTACGATAGATAAAACATGAAATATCATCGTAAATTGCCATAATCAGGAGTTATCCACGCCGTAAGAAGGCACAGATGGCGCGGGCTGAGGAGCGTTTTGAGGCTTGGTCCATTGGATAACGTGACGTCGTTTGTTGTCGCCGATGAGTTCCATGCCTTCAAGGCTCAAGCCGCGCTCATTGAATGATGGAGAGCGTAGTTGAACGGTGCCGACCATATTGGGATTTAAGGCCAGACTCACTTCGTGACGTACCTGCCCATCAGCAATCGCCCAGCGACCCGCGTAGTGAAAGAAACTCTTAAATGCTTCAGCCTGAACGTCTGCCGATAGCTGTCGAGGGCTTACCGATTGGGAGACTCGTGGACGGCCAGAACGACACACGGTTGCGCTGACAAATCCATCCGGGGAGTAGATCAGTAGGCCGTCGGGCCTTTCGCCGAACGGGTAGTGGGTCTTTAGCAAGTTGCCGTCCGCATCCTGACTCTGGGTCGTCCACTGATGCAAGATCCAGCTGCCGGTCAGCGATGAGGCGAGTTGAGTAACAGACATCGTGATTTCCCTGTGCAGGTAAAGGACACCTGCGTTGGTTGGCATAGAAGCACATTCTGTTATCCGAGTTCAATTGTCACAATAGGGAATGGGTGCCATAGGTCACTTGTATTTAGATATTTGTCTAAATATCATAATTCAATGATTGGGCAATCACTTTTCAAAGCGCTAGCGGACCCGACGCGGCGTGAAATTTTGCGAATCTTACGGTCGGGTTCGCTTTCAGCTGGCGACATTGCCGATCAGTTTGTCATGACGCGGGCATCGCTTTCCCATCATTTCAACCTACTAAAGCAGGCTGACCTGGTGCGCACTGAGCGTCGTGGTCAGCACATTGTTTATTCACTAAACACCAGCGTTATGGAAGATGCTGCTGGTGCATTGGTGGAACTACTCAATCCCCCTCAGGAGGACCCCGTTGATGACCCATAGAAATGCCAACATGATTAGCGGATTGCTAATAGCCCTCGCATGCGTCGCCATTGCTTTAGTGTATTCGAAGATGCCTGAAACCGTGGCCACTCATTGGAACGCAACAGGCGAGGCAGACGGATTCTCCAGTCGGCTTACCGGCGCGTTGCTGGGGCCCGGCAGTGCTTTACTCACCTGGTTAATCATGTGGGCGATTCCTAAAATCTCCCCTAAAGGATTTCAGACCCATGAGTTTGCGACGGTAATGAATGTTTTCCAGGTGGTTTTGGTTCTCTTTATGCTGGGTGTTGGAGCCATCATTGTGATGACGGCGTTGGGTTACGACATTTCCACAGAACGGGTTGTGCCGGCAGCCACAGGCCTGCTGTTTATCGTATTGGGCAACTATCTGTCGAAGGTTCGTAAGAACTTTTTTGTGGGTATCCGGACACCCTGGACTCTGGCCAGTGACGAAGTATGGGCCAGGACCCATCGGGTGGCTGGATACTGTTTTGTGGTTAGCGGATTGGCGTTGTTGGTGGCCGGTTTTACTGGTGCTGGATTGGTCCCGCTAATCATAATTTCCATGATTGCCGGGCTGCTGCCAGTGGCCTATTCATTTTTTATCTATCGACAAATTGAAGGGTTTGACAATGGACAGGGGTAGCTCTGTGTCTGCTGTTGCTACAGCCCTAGTTGTTGCGTTGGTCATTGGCGGACTGACCTGTCAGGTCTCGGCCGTGGCAATGGAGCAGGCGGTGGAAATTGAGGTCGGCAAGGTCACGCTGCATGGATCCCTGCTCAGCCCTGACCTTATGCCAAGCAAGGCTTGTGCGCTAATTATCGCCGGCTCGGGTCCAACGGACCGTGATGGCAATTCGCGTCTGTTACCGGGTAAAAACAACAGTTTGAGATATTTGGCTGAATCGTTGCAGTCACTGTCTATTGAGTCACTCCGGTATGACAAGCGTAAAGTGGGCGAAAGCATCGTCGATGACCAGAACGAATCTGATTTACGATTTAGCCATTACGTGCAAGACGCCAGCTTCCTGCTGGAATGGCTGGACCGTCGCTGTGATGTGCCGGTATTTATATTGGGTCATAGTGAGGGCGGGCATATTGGACTCACGGTAGCGCAACAACGCCCGCTCGCAGGTTTGGTTATTCTGGCTGGTCCCGGTACCCATCCCGCAGATTTGATCGCCAATCAGCTGGCACAGCAGATAAGTGGAGACCTGCTTGAGCGCAGTGAACAGGTGTTGCGCGAGCTTCGTCAGGGTCAACTGGTGGCGTCGCCCCCACAGGAATTGGCTGCGCTGTTCCGGCCCTCGGTTCAGCCTTACCTGATCTCTTGGTTCAAACATGACCCACTGGCCCAGATAGCCGGCCTATCGGTGCCAGTTCTATTAGTTTACGGCACCGCAGATTTGCAGGTTCCGCCGGCGGACGGTGAAGCACTGAAGTTGGCAAATCCCAATGCCGAACTGCAGGTGATTTCGGGCATGAATCACCTGTTGAAATCCGTACCGGGAACCATGGCTGAGCAGATGGCCAGCTATTCCGACCCTTCTTTGCCACTGGCGATTGAGCTGCCTCCTATCCTGGCGAAGTTTCTACTGGGCAAAAAGTAGCGCGTTAAAGTCAACGGCATCGGTGGCCGATAGCCTGCGTAGACACCGGGACTGTGCAGATGTCGGAAAACTGGAAAGAAAAATACTTTGATGCTCTGGATGATGCTGAACACGCAGAGCGGGAGCTGAAACGCCTGGCGACGCTGTTGCGACTGGCGGTAAGCCGATTGTCAGCCCCTGCCACGGGTGTGGATGCCCAGTTGGATGAGTGTCTTGATGAATTGCGCGCTGGCGTTCGAACCTCTCCTGTTTCCACGTCGGTAGAATCTTTGCTGGAAGATATTGCGAAGATTGTCAGCACCCTGGATGGGTCCTTTAAGCCAGTGGACAAAGCGTCCAGTGCGAAGGCAGCGAGCAGTGCCGATTTGGTAACGTCAGAAACGCGTTTTGTCGATTTTCTTAAGGCCCTGGACCAAAAGGTCTTGAACCCTGAATCAATGCAAAAGGTCACCGCCAGACTCACTGCACCTGTCGCCGAAGCCGATTGGCCGGACGTGCTGGCCCAAATAGCTAAGCTGGTGTCAGAGGCTGCTGACTGTCAGTCGCGCCAGGTGGCGGAGTTGAAGGGATTCCTGGGGCAGCTCACTCGACGGTTGAAAGACATCGATCAATCGTTGGCTGGCACCCAGTCGAGTTTCTCCGAGAACCTTGGGTTCAGCGAGGAAATCGCCCAGTCGGTGAACACCGACCTGGACCTTCTCAGCGGTGAGGCTGCCCGCAGTAAAGACTTGTCTGACTTGCGTTCACTGCTGGAGCGGCGAACGGATGCCATCCAGTCACGACTGCACGAATATATTGACCTTGAGCGGCAGCGGTATGCGGTGCAAAACGCTGAGGTTCACAAGTTGCGTCAGCGAGTAATGGAGCTTGAGAATTCTTCTGGGAACCTGAAGTCACAGCTGGACAGCGCCCGCCAGGAAGCGAACCGGGATGCGTTGACGGGACTGGTGAATCGGGCCGGATACGACAAGGCGATAAAAGCCGAAGTCGCCCGGTCTTCTAATTCAGGGCAAGCCCTGAGTTTGATCGTTTGTGATATTGATCATTTTAAAAAGCTCAACGACACGCTGGGCCATCAGGCCGGTGATCGGGTTCTTGCCTCCGTTGCCGAGGTGTTGGTGAGCACTGTGCGAAAGACGGACTTAGTTGCCCGTTATGGCGGCGAAGAATTCGTGGTGTTGCTGCCGGCTGGCGACGTGACAATCGCCGGCCGCGTGGCCGAAAAAATTCGCAGCGAAATTGCCGGGGCCAACTTTCAATTCAAAAAACGCCACGTGCCAGTCACGCTGTCCTGCGGATTTTCTCAACTGTCGGAGCATGATACCGGCGAGTCGCTCTTCGAGCGCGCGGACAGGCTGCTCTATCAGGCTAAGTCCAATGGTCGGAACTGCGTTTGCGGTGCAACCATCGATACTGAACCGGCACAGGTGTTGTCGAAAACCGGGTAGGGGCGTACCCCCATATTTCCGTTTCGCCAAACGCTGCGCCAGGTGTCAATTAGCGTCCAGCACGGTCTCTACTGCATCAAGAAATCCGTTCATGTCCACTACCGTCTCATTGTCCGGGTCGGTGGTTTTCCCTTTCAGGTCACCGGTAATGATGCCTTTACCAACGGTTTCCACCAGCGCGCCCTTGAGGTTTTTCGAGTATGCGGCCAGCTCTTCATTGTCTTCCCGCAGGGCCAGGGTCTCCAGTGCGTTGGCCAGCGCATAGAGCAGGGCAGACGAGTTAAACAGGGCGACTTCGCCATGACTTTCCTGATATTTCAGGAACAGATCGTGGGCGGTGCCGTGAGGCGCCTCGAAAAGCATGGTGCCATCGGTGCTTTCAATCACGGAACTGGCGGTGGCCAGACTGCCGCCGAGCGCGGCGGAGATGTCGGAGAAAATATCGCCGTCAAGATTCTGCGCCGGATACAGGGCATTGCGCGGCGGATCAGCCACCAGTTTCACCAATTGCCGTGACGGGCGCATGATCATGAAGGACGGCGGGGGTGTATCGGCTTTGGCCAGCTCTCGACGCACGTCGGTGATAATGTCGCTGAATACGTCGTCGTAGGCCATGTATTCACGCTTCAGTCCAAAATACACCTCTTTGTCTTTTTGCGATGCGTCGCGGAAAACCTGACTCACCCAGTCCTTGATCGATTGGCGATCGTTGGACATGAACAACATGGGGTCCCCTTTGCTCACATGGCGTGCGTGCTTTTCGTCGCCATCCACAATCACTTTGACGATGCCATCTTCCGGCGCTGGAGCGTTATAGCTGCCGTATTGGTCACCACCTCCAGCACTCATGCGTGAGATTGAAACGTGGGCCTCGCGACCGGAAATGCCATACTTTTTCAGCTGTTTTACCAGCTTGTAGAGTTTTCGTCCCGAGGTATTGTCAGGAACACCCCACAGCCCGCGCTCTGGAGGATTGGCAACAATGCGCGCTGCCTGAGCGTCAATCAGTTCGTAGTGGTATTCCAGCCCCAGTTGTTCAAACTGTGCTTTGAAGTGCTGTTCAAAGATGTCTTCGATGGCTTCCCGCATGACACCGTCGTAGCCAGGGATTACGGTGTCTTTCAGGCCTAGGTAGGTATGCCGTTTTTCGTCAATAGCCAGTTGGAAAAACTCGTGAGCCCAAGCCTGAACATCGGCCAATTCATTGGTCGCCAGCAGCCAAGGGTCACCCTTATTGATAAACCGCCGGTGCACTTCCACCGGGTTGCCGCTTTGTCCGACAAACATTAGCCTGGCTACACCGGTGGCTTCAGACAGTGCGTTTGCGCTGTCCTTGATGCCGCCACCCTCCATGGTAGACACCGTGATGTCTCGATCAATCCAACCTGGACGTCGAATTTTCAGGTTTCGAAACTGGATATCCTCACGGGTAATGTTGCCACCGATACCCTTGCGGATGGCGCCATTGGGCGATTTTGTGGCTAGCCGATCCAAGTCCTCTTCTTTGATGTGAGGGTGCTTGGTCAGCAGTTCGTCTAGCTGGTCCCGGTTGACCGTCATGCCGGCATTTTTGATGCCAACGCCATGAGTCTTGAGCGCCTCAATAGCGTCGCGAACCGCATCACCATTGGACAGCAGGCGATTTTCCGCGGTCAGGTCAACTTCGACCAGATCAATATCCAGTCGGTCAGTGACAAAACGCTTGAGGATAATTTCGAACGCCACCTGGGCCATCTCATCGCCGTGCAGCACAACAAGGGGTTTATCAACGGTGATACGAGAGGCCATGAAGACTCCTGAGTAGTGATTCTGCAAAAACGCGGGGGCAGATTATAGGCTAACGCTGGTGTGCTTGCAGCAGTGTCAAGACCTTGTTGCCGAGATTCTGCGTAACAATTGAGTCGGCGTGAGGGTTTCGCGCGGAGTTGATACGGCGGTCTGAACGGGCTAGTTATCGCCGCCAAATAGCGCAAAAATATCTTCACCGGTGAGGTTTTCGGTGTCATCGGCGAACTGGTAATAAGGTGGCTTCTCGTCAATGAATACCTGGCGTTTGAACGTCAGGCCTTCCTGGTCGTCAAACAGGCCTACCGCCACCATATGCTGTCCGCTCTCTTTCAAGCGGTAAAATATGTGGGTGCCACAGCGAGCGCAAAACCCGCGTTCCGCCCAGTCTGATGAGCTGAAAACGCTGAGGTGTTCCTCACCGGTTATTGAAACCTGGCTGCCACAATCGAGCTCAAGATAGGGGCCACCGCCCCACCGTCGACACATGCGGCAGTGGCAACCCCCGACATGGGGAGATGCGTGCTCAGCGTTGAGAGTGATAGCGCCACACAGGCACGTTCCGCTGCGAGCGGTAGGGGAATCAGTCAAAGCCAGTCGCCAGCGTTCAGGGCTGGGGGTTATTCGAAACCGTTTCTGAACAGCATGTCTGGCAGCTGTCCGGGCGCCCAAAACCCTCCGGAAACTGAGAATTGCCCGCCCTGTGAGCGGGCGACGACGGGCTGGCCGATGGTGCCGGTGAGCGAAAACTCACCGCCGCTACTGGTGCCGCCAGCAGCAACTACCGATCGGGTAATGGAAAACTCTCCACCGGACGATTGCGCGATGGCGCCGGGCACTGCGGTGATCAAAAGAGCAAAGGCTATTGATTTCATTGAGGGTTCTCCATGGGTCTACCTACCATTATAGCGTGAGCGAATAGCGAATCCACTATGCTCGGCCCAGGCCGTCTTTTTGCCTATTCCAACGGCTAACCGCGGTACCTCATGAGGCCTGCCGCTTCGGCAGTTGCCAGTCCGGGCGAACAAAGTGACAGGTGTAGCCATGGGGAATGCGTTGCAGATAATCCTGGTGTTCGGCTTCGGCTTCCCAAAAGGGGCCGGCAGGCGCCACCTCGGTGACCACTTTGCCTGGCCATAGGCCTGATGCATCGACATCCGCAATAGTGTCCCTGACCACAGCCAATTGCTGATCATCCACCGTGTAGATCGCAGATCGATAGGACATGCCTCGATCGTTGCCTTGCCGATTGGGTGTTGAGGGGTCATGAATCTGAAAGAAAAACTCCAGCAGCTGGCGATAGGACATGACGGCGGGGTCAAAGATGACCTCAATGGCTTCGGCGTGAGTCCCGTGGTTGCGGTACGTGGCATCAGGGACGTCGCCGCCGCTGTAACCTACCCGTGTGGAAATCACCCCTGGCATCTTTCGAATCAGGTCCTGCATGCCCCAAAAACAACCGCCGGCAAGAATCGCGCGCTCTTGATTTGTGTCAGTCATGGTTGGCTCCATCTTTCATGAGTCAGGTATGGTGTCACCTTGTTCGTGAGTCAAGCGTGTGGATGAGACAGGAGACTGCGGCCTCGTTATCATGAGCTATGACCGACACAAAGGAAGTTCAGGTGTATTTCGACGGCAGTTGTCCAGTGTGCCGGGCCGAAATTGAAGAGCTGGAACAGGCCAGTCAGAGTCAGTGTCTGAGGTTTATTGATTGCTCTGAGTCTGCCCCGGAGCTGACCGATCCCGGCGCAAACACGCCGAGCCAGGAACAGTTGCTTGGCGCTTTGCATGTTCAATCAAATGGGCAATGGTTGTCCGGTCCCGATGCGTTTGCGCAGATTTACCACACCGCGGGGATGGATCGAATGGCACGGCTGTGGGGGTCGAGAAGACTGAGGCCGTTGGTTAATCTGGGCTATCGGATATTTCTCGTGGCAAGGCCCCTGCTAGCCGCCTTAGGCGCAGCGCGGGTAGTGCGTTGGTTGGTGCGGCGGGAGGCACGTCGTTCCTAATGGTTTGAACGCGATGGTTTTACTCAGTCCAGCTATACTGCGATTTTTTCCAGAGACCTGTTAAATGAAAGCCATTGGATACGAAACTGCAGGACCCATTACCCGTCCGGGCGCACTGGTGGCGTTTGAGGCCGCTGAGCCGGAGATGGGGCCCAGGGATCTGCGGGTTGCTGTGCACGGCGTTTCAGTCAATCCGGTGGATACCAAAGTACGGACCCGGGCCAGTGCGGAAACTGGGCAAAAGAAAATTCTCGGTTTTGACGCGTCCGGTGTCGTTGAAAGTGTGGGTGCTGATGTCACGCTATTTGCGCCCGGTGATGCGGTATTTTACGCCGGGGATATCACGCGCCAAGGGACCAACGCCCAGTGGCATGTTGTTGACGAGCGCATTGTTGGCGCCAAACCTGTATCACTGAGTCACGCTGAGGCGGCAGCATTGCCGCTGACCGCGATCACGGCCTGGGAGATGTTGTTTGATTCATTTTCTCTGGTGCAGGGTCAAGGTGACGATGAATCTGTGGTGATCATCGGCGGCGCCGGCGGCGTGGGATCCATCATGGTTCAGCTTGCCAGGCAATTGACGGGGCTGACGGTGGTCGCTACAGCATCGCGACCCGACACTGCCGATTGGGTTAAAAAAATGGGTGCTCATCATGTCATCAACCATCACGAGCCGCTGCCACCCCAACTGGCGGAACTGAATCTTACGCCCCGGTACGTTGCCTGTCTGACCGCCACCGACCAACATTTTGCCGCGGTAGTTGAGCTGATAAAGCCACGGGGTCATATCGCGCTGATCGACGATCCCCAGTCACTTGACGTGAACTCGATGAAGCCTAAGGCCCTGTCGCTAAGCTGGGAGTTTATGTTTACCCGCTCCATGTTTCAGACCCCCGATATGATCCAGCAACATCAGCTGCTGAATCAAGTTTCAGCGCTGATCGACGCTGGCACTTTGGTGACAACCGCCACCAACAATCTGGGCCCAATGACCGTTGAGAGCCTCATCAATGCCCATACGCTGCAAGAAAGTGGTCGAGCCATCGGCAAAACGGTTTTAGAGGGGTTCTAGCTGGACCTTACTGTGGCAGCACACCGGGCCTGAAGCGGCCAAGTCGTCGTTGGCCGTAAAATCCCACGGCCAATGCGAAGGCGAGAAGCGTTAACCCAGGAACGATCAATGTGGCCAGGACTTGGGCTGCTGGTCGAACAGCAAAATGTGGTCGAGGTAGTGCATCAAATTCTTCTACCGTCAAGCGCCGGCCGGCAATCAGCGGGGTCTCCAGTAGCGTTAACCATTGTTGGCGCAACTCAGCGGCCTGACGTTCGTAGGCGAGATGTCGGGCGCCGCTGGTGCCGGCGAGTTCAGCCAACATTTTTTGCATCAGGGAGGCTGGCGAAAAATACGCCAGCTGATCTGCAAGACGCTGCTGACCCAGAAGCTGACGATCAAATTCCTGATCAATGGGGGCGACCGCCTCATCCACCCTTTGCTGCACCAGTACAAAGGTCTTGATGAACGGCGCTACCGCGCTTTTTTCTGTCGCGTCAATTTCGGGGTGATCGAGAAGATAACCCTCCAATAACTCGCGCCCATTGGCGTTGGCTTGATTTTCCGCGTCTCTGGCAGTCGTGGTGTATTCCAATCTGGAAGGGATGGGTTTGAGGGTCTGCGCTGCGGCGCTACCAATCGCCGGTATCACGATGGTGAACAGAACCCAGGCCAACAGCATAATCAGGGCATTGCTTTGAGTGCTCCGGTTGGCGCCGGCAACTGCACCGGCGAAACAGCCCCAGAACCCTCCGTAGATGGCAGTGGCAACCAGGTAGGCAGCGATTCTGAGCGCAACATCATTGCTCGAACTTGAGACTAATAGGGGCTGGCTGGAATCGTTCGGTGGCGGGTTTGCAAAAATCGTCCACGCCACGAGGCTTGTGCCAATGACAACAGACAAAATCAGCGTGGTTCGCAAACCAATCCGCGTCCAGGCCACCCGAGCTGCCGAAACCGGCTGGGATAACAGTAATTGCAGCGCGCCGCTCTCCGCTTCGGTGGAAAGAACGCTGTAAGTGAGCGCTAGAATTAACAGCGGCATTAGATAAACCACCACAAAAGACAAATCAAATCGGCCCTGGGCCAATAATTCCGGGTTGTCGACCTGGTAATAGCGAAACAGGTCACTGGCGCGTCCCATGGCTTTGATTGAAGCGCTGGCAGGACGCAAGTCTGAATCGCCAATGCTCAGCTCAGCAAGCAGTCCCGGGGCTTTAAGAAACTCCATGCTCACGGTGTTAGGTAACCCCGTGGAGGGAGATTCACTGATCGCCAGGATGCCGGAATTCAGGTCTTGCAGGCGTTGACGGTCAACCTGGGCTTGTTGTACCTGGAGCTCCAGAGCCTGGTGAAACTCGGCGCGCTTGTCCGCTGCCCACTGGTGGTTGCTGTACAGTGCATAAGCCACCGCAAGCAGACCAATGAGCATCACTAGCGCGAAGGTATGGTCGCGTCTCAGGAGCAGCCAGTCCTGACGTATAAGGGGCCTTATCATGGCAGTACGCCCACCCTTGTGGCCGAAAACAGCGCCAGTCCCAACGGTGTCAACGCCCAGGCAATCAGCAGCAAAATTTCAAACCCATGCCGGCCTAAAACCATGGAGGTTGATGGAGACTCATAGTGGAATTTCTCCAGCGTCGACCAACGCTCCCCGTCGGCCACAAAGAATCGAGCGCCAGCGCCCTCGGTCGCCTGGATATTATTCAATTGGGCCACAAATTTTCGTCGATGTTGTTCAGCGGCCAGCGAGAAATGTCGTTGGGCGAAGCCATCTGTTCCTGCCAACGCAGCGGACACCGACCGGATGGCAAGGGTTGGCGACAATATTGAAGCAAACACTTGTACGCCGCGCTGGGCCTCATGGGTCTGCCACAACTGGTCGAAATTGTGATCAAAAATTGGACTGTCTGCTTCCTCCAGCGCCTGTAAAAACACGGCGGTGAAATTCACCGGCAGGTCTTCAGCAGTCTCAACGCCATATTTGTCTAGTTCGCGTTTGAGCGTTTGTTGTCGAATTGCGCCGATTCGCGCGCGACTGTCTGCCGGCAATTGTGTGCCGGCACCCTCGCCACGTTTGATGCCATCCCAAAAATCTGTGGCCGATGGGGTGGGGTGCAGTTGGGTCGCAAGATCTGCTGAGACTCGCGGGACCAGGACCGTAAACATCAACCACAGGCCCAACAACAAGAGGAAGGCTTGTCGTGCGGTTTTACTAACCAGCGAGATCCAGAGAGACAGGGCGGCAAACCCGGTCAAATAAAGCCCGTAGACTGCAGTCATAAAACCGAGGCGGCTGGCATTTCCGTGACTCTCAATAATTGGAGAAGCCCAGGCCATCAATACAGTGCAGACCAGCAAGGGAGGCACCAACACGATGGCCAGCGATACCCCAATGCCTAGCAGTTTGCCCAAGACCAACCCCGCCACGCTGACACCCTGACTGTGGGAAAGAGCCAGGGTGCCGCGGTCTCGCTCTCCGGCAATGGATGCGAACGCCGTCACCATAATCAACAGTGGAACGATGAACTGCAGCGCCCATGCCACCGATAGTCGTGTCGCCCTTCCGTGTCCGACGGCGTCTTCCGCTGGCCGTGCCTGAGGCAGATTCATGCGATGAGCTTCCAGCCATACCATCGACCCCATAAACGCGCTGGCGCCAGGGTCAACGGCCGAAGGCAACAGCACGGGTCGGAAGGCAAATTGGCCAAAGTGGGCGGCGGCATGGGGGTTCTTGTCGCCCTGGTTGTCAAAATTCTGAGTCTCTGCCTGAGCCGCCGCCGCCACGTCCCGGGCTTGGGACAACGTGGACTGAAATCCATTCAGGCCCGCGACGCCGATTAGCAGTGCGCAAACCAGTGCAAGTAGCCGAAACCGACCGTCTCGAACAATGCTCTTGAATTCTTTACGGGCAACAGCAGCAATCATGGTCAATCTCGCATGTGATTTAGGTACAGCTGTTCCGTATCGGTATGGCTGTTCTCGTTGGCCGCAAAATGCTCAACTAATTGGCCGTGTTTCATGATGCCAATGTGTGATCCAACTTCAGTGGCGCGAAATACATCATGGGTGGCCATCAAGGTTGCCACGCCCTTTTCAGCAACCTGCTTGAGCAGTTTGGAAAATTCGTTGGCGGCTTTTGGGTCCAGTCCGGACAGCGGTTCGTCCATGATTAGTGCTTTGGCCTGTTTGGCCAGGGCGATGGCGATGCCCACTTTCTGCCGCATTCCCTTGGAGTACGTGCTGACCCGTTGATCAACGGCGCTCTCCGCCAGCCCTACCTGATTGGCAAGATCGACGATTTCTGCGCGATTTAACTTTCTACCCGCTAATTCAGAAAAATAGCGCAGGTTTTCCTCGCCGCTGAGAGACCCGTAAAGATTCACCACTTCCGGTATGTAGGCTAGTTGAGCTTTACTTTTCAGCGGTGCCTCAACCACATCAATTCCGTTGATCAGCGCCTGACCGGAACTACGGGAAATAAAGTTGAGAAACAGATGGATGGTGGTGGTTTTGCCTGCGCCATTGGCCCCCAGCAGGCAGCATATCTGACCGGGCTCAACGCGCAGGTTAAGGCAGTCCAGGGCAACCGTATCGGCGTAGCGTTTGCTTAAGTTGATGGCTTCCAGCACAAAAGGGCCTCGCAATTCATCTGACTGACGTAGGGTTTGCAGGGTTGCACGGCCCACTAGGACTTGGCAACGCTTGGGTAGATAATGGGGCCATGACCTATTTGCGAAATTGTGTGCTTTTGATGGTTGTCATCACCACAAGCGCCGTGCAGGCGTCAGCCAGGCACGGTGCCTTATTTGTTCCCAGTGATGATGTGTCAGGGGAGGTGTCGTCAGTTCTGGCCCGTGCGCTGGATGCTGACAAGCTTGCGCTGATTGTGCTGGGTGCCAACTGGTGTCACGACAGCCGGGCGCTGGCGGCTCGACTGAATGAAGAGCCATTGCAAACATTGGTCGATCGCGGTTTTGTGAGTGCGCTGATCGATGTGGGGTACTACGAGCGTGGGCAATCGGTCATGCAACGTTTTGGTGAGCAGATTTATTACGCGACACCCACCGTGCTGGTCGTTGATCCGCGCACTGAAACAATCGTTGGCCACCCGGACCGGCATCAATGGGGGGCGGCAGCCAGTATCAGCATGGCCGACTCGTTGAACTACTTTCGCGAGATCAGCGAAGCCCGAAAAACAGCGCTTGCGGGTGTGCCTGAACATGACGAAGCGAGCCGAGCCGGGCTTGATGCGCTTTCCCAATTTGAATCAATCCAGGCCGTTCGAATTGCTCGTGGTTATGAAGTTGTGGGGCCATTGTTGGCTGTGTTGGATCAAAGCGGAGAAAAACCTGAGGCCTTTGATCAGTTGTGGCGAGAACTGGCCGCACTTCGTAACGGCATTTCTGAGGATATCTTCGCTCACAGACAGTCGCTGCTGCGTGGCGAATCCCCACGGTACTCGTTGTCGGCGCTGGCTGAAAAATATCCGCGGTTGTCCTGGGAGTAATGAGGAATTCAAAATTCACCCGACTGACAATAAAGGGTAATTTGGTATACCCGTAATTTGTTTGACTCCCATTTTGGCGGTTCGCATAACGCCATGAGTGATCCGTTTTTTGTGTTTATCGTGACCATAAACTGGGGTCCAACTATGTTGTCTGGGATCAATCGGCAACAACCGATTTTCTTAAGCCGGCCAAAGGAATTATCTCCGCCGTATTTGAGATCGGCGAGGACTGCCTGGCACTGATCCAGCGCGAGGTTGATGAGCGTGGCAAACAGGGTTTTCCCTTCGAAGTGAACCTGACCGATGAGTCTGGAACGGTGGTTGCTCATGTCTCCAAACAGGTCTATGTGCGATTGAAAACGGCGGGGGCCGCCAGGGCTTCTAAGGACGCTGTTAGCTAAAGGCAGATGCCAAATCGACTGAGTTTGCGACGAACCGAAGGCGGCACAAGGCTTCCGGTGCGTGGCTTTCCCCCCGGCGACACGTCCACTGTTAGGCTTATGAACCATGCAAGGCGGCGACAGCAGCGGTGAACGAATGACTCGAACACGAACGACCAGGGCGGGGTGTCCCGAACCAGATTTTGGTCTCACTCGTGCCCGGAGACGGGTGCCGAGGGTGTTGATTTTGCTGTTGTTACTGCCAGGGGTTTCGGCGTCACAGGTCGATCCAGCCTGGTTGGCAAGTTGGCGGCAGGCCGTTCAGCTTCGTCCGGAGGTTCTGACGGCCCATGGGTCGATCGCCGCTGATGACGAAGCGGGTAATGCACTACGTATCGTTGGGCGGCTCGTTTTACCCGATGGCCGAAACGCTGCTGGAGTCATCGTGCACGCTTACCATCGGGATGCGGACGGATTGGATTTCGGGCCCGGAGACCAAACCACGACGACCTGGCGTCTTCAAGGCTGGGCAAAGACAGACCAACGAGGTCGGTTCACGTTTGACACGATAAGACCGGCGGCTGATCATTTGGGCCGTGAGGCTGCGCATATCCATTTCACCCTGATATCTGATGATTATGGCAATCAATGGGCGCCAAAGGTGTTTCTTGCTGATGACCCAATGATCACCGATGAACAACGACGACGCTCAGATCGTAATGGCAAATTTGGCACCGTTGCAGTTGTTGACTATGCGGCGGCCAAACAGTCCATCAATGTTCGCTTCAAGCTAAAACCTACTGGCGATTTTTAGGCTGCCAGTGGGCATCAGAATATAGCCACCAAATGTCCCCAGCGTTCCCTGCGCAGTTGGCGGCAACGAGCAAAAACTCAAGCTCAGAATGTGCGATATAGTGATGGCTGGTGACGGTAGACTGCAAAAGGCCTAACTTTATGGGTAACACGCTGAAAAACGTTCTTGCCTGCGTGCTGGGGATTGTCATTGGCGGCGCGGTAAACATGGGGCTGATTATCCTTGGCCCAACGGTGATACCGCCTCCTGTCGGGGTTGATGTCACCGACCCGGAATCTCTGGCAGCCGGGATGCATCTGTTCGAATTGCGTCACTATGTGTTTCCTTTTTTGGCGCACGCGCTTGGCACGCTTGCTGGTGCTTTCGTCGCTTACTTGGTCGCTGGCAGCCAAAAACTGCGGATGGCGTTAGTAATTGGGGTGTTTTTTCTGGCCGGCGGGATCACTGCGGCAACGATGATCCCTGCGCCCATTTGGTTTTTGGCGCTGGACCTGATTGTGGCCTATCTTCCCATGGCCTGGCTGGGCGCTTTGCTGGGTAGCTGGGCAGGATCGCAGAAGCCCTCATCTGCGCGGTAATTCCTGGACAATGACCAAGGCAGGGACTTTCGGCCCTGTCGACGGCCTGTGGCTGTAGGTACCGTGTTTGCGTGCCTGGACCCCGGGAAATCCTCTCAATGAAAAAACGATACAAATTCGGCGGCATTTTTCTCCTTCTCTTTGGTCTAAGCCTAGGCGCGGGGGCCTACATGGTCAGCAGGAATGCGCCTTGTCCGTCGACAGTCGAGCAGTCCGCTGGAGCAGAGACCATGACCACAGTGGTTGCTGCGTGTTACGGCGGCCCAGAAGTGTTGAAAATTGTTCAGCGTGATAAGCCGCCGATCACCGAAAATGACGTGCGGGTTCGGGTTGTAGCAGCGTCAGCCAATCCGCTGGATTGGCATTACCTGCGAGGGTCGCCCTATTTGATGCGCTTGATGTCCGGTTTGGGAACGCCCAACGATACGTCGGTGGGGGTGGATTTTGCCGGCGTTGTGGATGCGGTCGGGGTCAACGTGACGGAATTTCAGCCGGGCGACCGTGTGTTTGGTGGCGTCGGCGGGGCGTTTGGCGAATTTGTTGTGAGGGCTCAAGACCGGGCAATTGCGCACATCCCTGAGGGAGTAAGCTTTGAGCAGGCCGCGGCGGTTCCCATTGCTGGAGTGACCGCGCTGCAGGCTCTGCGCCAGGGAAACCTCCAGCCCGGCCAGTCTGTGCTCATTAATGGCGCCTCGGGAGGCGTCGGCACGTTCGCTGTGCAGATTGCCAAAGCCATGGGCGCAGATGTTACCGGCGTATGCAGTACGCGCAACGTGGAGATGGTGTTAAGTATTGGTGCCGATCAGGTTGTGGACTATAAAACCGCCGATTTTACGACCCTGGACGAGCGTTATGACCTGATCATCGACAATGTTGGCAATCACTCAGTGTCTGCACTGACAGGCGTACTTAATCCCGCAGGGTCTCTGGTGGTGGTGGGCGCGTCGAAGGGCGATTGGATTGCGCCGTTTATGGGCGTGCTAAATATTTTAGTCAGCAGGCCTTTCTCAGACTTTGCCCTGCACACGCTACTCGCTGAATTACGCCAGCAAGATTTGATCCACCTGGCGACGTTGATGGGTCAGGGGCAGGTACGATCGGTCATCGATAGACGTTTCGATCTTCAGGACGTGGTGGCTGCCATAGAATACTCGGAAACCGGGCGGGCCCGGGGCAAAATTATCGTGAATGTTGCTGGCGGCAATAATTAGTCGTTGTCGCTACGCGGTCTCGGGTTGGAATTTTCGAAGACCCATGGTGATCAAACTGACGACAACCAACATCCCAATGAGCAGGGTCAGCGCTGGAAGATAACTTTCATCGGCTACCCGCCTGACGCCAAGAAACTTAATCCCTGCGGCGCCAGCCAGCGAATCCACCATGGTGAATACACCCAGTATTCGGCCGTAGGAAGGTCCGGCAAAAAATTCAGCAAGCACCAGCTGAATGGCGGAAAACGCGCCGGCAAACCCCACCCCATAGACCATGGCGTAGCCGAAAAGCGTCAGGCTGTTGGTGGGGTCTACGGAGCGTAGTACCACCAGTCCCAAAAGCAGGTTGATGATGGATGCCAACAAAATCCAAATCTTGTTAAAGCGATCACCCAGATAACCGAACAGCACCTTGCCGACGATTGCGCTCCAGAAAAACACGCTGAAAATTAATGGCAGTTGAGAGCGGTCTACGCCCAGATCTTGGCCGAGAAAAATGGATTGGTGATTCAATATGCCCACGATGCAAAACCACAACGCCGCAGTGGCGATCATCAATAAATAAAACGCCGGCATCTTGATGGCCTGCCTTAACGTAGACACCGCAGCCTTTCGCGCTGACGGCCTGGCAGCATGAGCAGCGTTGTCTGATTTGGCAGGCGTCTCGGGTGGGTGATTGCGGATGAGCAGAAGCCCCAACACCATCATGACGGCGCCGACGCTGGTGATGAGGGTAATGGCCTCGCGCCATCCTTCGGCCTCCAGGGTGTTTCTGGCCAGCAGCGGAAACAGGGCGCCACCCAGGCTGGATGCCATCAAAAATATGCCAACCGCCAGACCGCGTTTTTCCACAAACCAGCGAGACAAAATCAACATGCTGGCCACCAGTCCGCAGCCGGCTAAGCCCACCGAGCAGGTGAGATAAATCCACAGCATATGGTTGAACTCGGAAATGTGTGCGTAAAAACCCAGCGGAATGATAATCAGGGCGACCCCGGCCAACATGATTCGCCGCGCCGGATAACGATCACAGGCAGCGCCGAGTATGGGGGTTAGCAGTGCGGTCAGCAGTAGAAAGTAAGCCGCTGGACGGGTGACCTGCTCTTCGTTCCAGCCAAACTCCAGGGTGAGTTCAGGGTAGAGCAAAGGCAGCGTGTTAAGCAGTATCCCATTGGTGGCCATGTACACCAGAAACAGTCCAGCGAGTACGAACCAGCTGTAGTCAATTTTCTTCACTGGGGACTCTCCATTTTTTTGCGTGCTGCACGAGGTGTCTCCGGAATATGGCAAACCACCTGCAACGTTTCCTGCTCAATGCTAATTTCATCACCGTGGCGGATTTTTCGTCGCTTGCGGGTTTCTACCTCACCGTTAACGCTGACCAACCCTTCTGCGATCACCATTTTTGCCTCACCTCCGCTGCCCGTGGCGCCGCTAAGTTTAAGAATCTTAAACAATTCCACCGGTTGATGGGTGAGGGTTATTTCCTGAGTAGACAGAGCCAGGTTGCTCCCATGTTGGTTAGTTGATGGCGAATTTGTTGGGCCATTTGCATCCCTGCTTTTATAGACCGTTTGATCGACGGCACCGCTGTGTAATAGTGGCAGCCCATTGGCGTCAGCGCCAGTTATCATGTTCATTAACTAATCGGAATTCGGAGAAAAACCATGGCTGATCCTCGTCTGAGGCAAATGATAGAAAACCAACAGATGGTGGTGGCGCCAGGAGTGTTCGACATGATGGCGGCGCATATCGCCAATCGGGTTGGGTTTGACGCCGTTTATGCGTCGGGCTACTGGCTCACCGCCTCCTACCTGGGCATACCTGATGCGGGGATCGCTACATTCACCGACATGCTTAACCGCGTCACCCGTTTATGCGAAATCAGCGAAGCACCGGTTGTTGCTGATGCTGATACGGGATACGGCGGCCTGTTGAATCTGCACCACACGGTGAAGGGTTATGAGAAGGCCGGTGTGTCCGGGTTTCAATTTGAGGACCAAGTATTTCCGAAAAAATGCGGCCACACCAAAAACCGCATGGTGATACCGGTGGAGGAAATGTGTGACAAGGTGAAGGTCGCGGTGGATGCCCGTAGCGATGAAAACATGCTGCTGATTGCGCGCACCGACGCGCGCACGGACTACGGCTTTGATGTGGCAATTGAGCGAGCCCAGGCCTTTGCCGAGGCGGGCGCGGACCTGGTTTTTGTTGAGGCTCTGGAGTCTGAAGACGAGATGCGGCGGGCGACTGCTGCGATTGGACATCCCATGATGGCGAATATGGCTGATGGCGGTCATACCCCAATCTTCGCGGGCGATCAGCTCAAAGATATGGGGTTTTCGCTGGCGATTTTTCCCGCAATAACGGCGCTGTCAGCGATGGCGGCAGTGGAGTCTTCCCTTCAACACATTAAGGCTACAGGGACCAGTCAGGGGTCACCGGTGGCGCGTTTTGATTTTCAGGAGATGTGTTCGTTGCTGGGGTTTGAGGATGTTTGGGCGTTCGAAAAAAAATGGGGGGTGGGGCATCGGTCTGACGACTGACTTGGGGGAGTAGCACGGCCTTGGGCGAGATAGGGTGTTTGAAGGACTGGCTCCCTGCAGTCCGCTTCACTTCCTTCAAACACCCTATCTCGCCCAAGGCCTTGGCTCGCGCGACTGCCGTCACACCAATACGTAAATTGTTGTGGGCAGGCTCAGTCCGATTTTGTTAGCCCAGGCCGCTGAGTTCTCGGGACAGTAGCGAGGCGTCGCCCAGGTTGAGTTCAACCAGGCGTTTTAAATGGACAAAGCTGTCCATGTCGATTTTTTGGCAGATGAAACCAATCCGGTCGCCGGCGATGTGGGCGACGCTGACGGACATGCTGATGATGACACTGCCTTCCAGTTTGATTTCTATGCGGAAAAAATCGCCGTCCTTGCCGGCCCACTCATCTGGCCGTTTCAGCAACGCACCCTTCAACGATACGTCAATCAGTTCGCTCTCCCAGGCTTGAGACCCGGAATACAGATGCACTTTGGCGTCGACGTTGAATCGGGAAAATTGTCGGCGTTCGGAGCCGGTTTGGTTGGCCTCAGTCACGATGAAGCAACATTCCAAGAGTCGTTAAGGGAGACGAGCGAGCTTAACTTTCCGAATCATCAGATACAACTGCACCCTCGGGCGGTGCTCCGCGCACCTCAACGCTTTTGATCACGTTGTCATGTAATGCGGTTATGGTGAAGTTGAGACCATCGATCTGTACTTCGGTTCCGGGCTCGGGAATGACTCCCAGGCTTTCCTGCAGCAGACCATTGATTGTGCGAGCGCCATCGGTTGGCAGAGACCACCCCAGTCGTCGGTTCAGGGAACGAACGTTTTCCCCGCCGTCGATCAACAAGGTGCCGTCCCGCCGCCGTGTGAGGCGGCGTATGCGGGTTCTCGGCTCGGTGGTAAATTCGCCGACAATTTCTTCCAAAATGTCATCTAGCGTAATTAGCCCTTGGATATCACCGTATTCATCCACCACTAGGCCAAGGCGGCGTTCACGGGCCTGAAATTCCAGCAGCTGTTGGGTCAGGTTTGTGGTTTCCGGGACGAAATAAGGTTTGCGTACCAGGCTGCGTAGCGCCGCCAGGTCAAGGGTTCCGGCCGCCAGACGATTGACGACAGTGCGGACATGAAGCACTCCGGTAATCTCTTCAAAATCGCCTTCAATGACCGGCAGGCGGGTGTAAAAGCTATTGCGAATTTGATCGACAATGTGGCCCCAGTCGTCTTTCAGGTCCAGGCAAACCATGTCATTTCTGGGCACCATGGCGTCTGATACGTTGGCTTGCTCCAGGTCCAGAATGTTCAGCAGCATGGCCCGATAGCTGCCGGTCGCGCGAGCACTGGAGTCGCTGAGCATGGTTCGCAGCTCATCGCGACTGAGCTGGTCAGAGCGGCTCATGGTGGTGACCCCAAACAGCTTAAGCAAACCGTTTGCAGCCCAGTTGGTGAGGGCCACAAAAGGATAAAAGATTCGCAGCAGCCAGCTGAGCGGCGCGGAGGCCGGGTAGGCCAGGCTCTCAGGGTGAATAGCGGCCCAGGTTTTTGGTGCGACTTCCGCGAAGATCAGCACCAAGGGGGTGAAAACAAAAGGGGCAACGATGGGTCCCAGGTCTCCGTACAGACGAATCCCGATCACTGTGGCCAGGCTTGCAGCGCTGATGTTGACCAGGTTGTTGCCGAGTAAAATGATACCAATCAACCGATCCGGTTGAGCCAGCAACTTGGCAGTTCTTGCTGCCTTTTTATCGCCTTCGCTCGCAAGATGGCGCAGACGGTAGCGATTAACCGCCATGAGCGCAGTTTCGGAACTGGAGAAAAAGGCCGATAGCAAAACCAGCACGCCGAGGCTGATTACCAGATAGAGCAGGGGGATTTCGTCCAAGGTCAGTGGCGCGCGGTCAGGCGACGCGCTTAAGAATCAGTTCCAGCACTAGTTTGCTCCCGAAGTAGGCCAGAAGCAGTGCCGCGCCCCCCGCCAGAGTTAGCCGTACCGCTGTGCGCCCTCGCCAACCAAATTTCCATCGGCCCCACAATAAAAGTCCAAAGACGATCCAGGCGCAGATGGACAACACGGTTTTGTGAATCAGGTGCTGGGCCAGCATGTCCTCTACAAACAGCATGCCGGATACCAGGGCCAGGGTCAGCAGCAGAAAGCCCATGAATATGACCTGAAACAATAGCTGTTCCATACGCTGAAGCGGCGGAAGGTTGTTGAATATTCTTAAGCCGCTGGCGCCGCGGAGCGCGCGGTCTTGTAGAAGGATGATTACGGCCTGGGCGGCCGCAACGCTGAGCAGGGCGAACGCCAGTACCGACAATGCGGCGTGAACGTTGATTTGCCAGCCAAGTTCTCGCAGCACTACCACTTTGACGCCCCACATGAGCTGCAGAGACACACACAATGCCGCCATGGGAAACAGGATTAAGCCCAGATTCAGCACGGGCCTGACGAAGGTGCCGGCAAGCACCATTACCACCGCCAGCCAGGCAGCGGCTGACAGCATGTAAAAGAACCCGAGGTTAAGCTGGCCCTGGGCACCGCCCAGGATCCACAGCAGGCCGCCATGGCACAGCGCGGCTGCAGCGATCGCTGCCAGAAGCACGCTGCGATGGGCATCCTGGCTGGGCGCGCGGATTCGCATCAGCGCCAATGTGGCACCTACTAGGTAAAGAAAAATGCTGGGCAGACCAGCGATCACCGGACTCATGGGCGAATCATCGCACAAATTGGGCCTGTGATGGCTGCGTCAGAAGCTTATAATGCCGTCCCCCGATGGTATTTGGATCGAGAGTCATGTTTCAGTCGTTATCAGATCGCCTGGCAGCCACGCTTAAACAGGTGCGCGGGCAAGGGCGAATTACTGAAGAAAATATCAGTCAATCGCTGAGAGATGTTCGGATTGCTTTGCTGGAGGCTGATGTGGCCCTGCCGGTGGTCAGTCAGTTTGTGGCTCAGGTAAAACAGCGTGCTCTGGGACAGGAGGTGTTGCAGTCCATCAGCCCTGACCAAGCATTTGTCAAAGTGGTGCAGGACGAACTGACCGCAATATTAGGTGGAGAACATACTGAACTCAATTTGAAGGTTCAGCCGCCGGCGGTCATTTTGCTGGCGGGATTACAGGGTTCAGGTAAAACCACAACGACCGGCAAACTGGCGCGGCTGCTCAAAACTGAGCACGGCAAGAAGGTGATGGTTGTGAGCTGCGATGTCCATCGTCCTGCAGCGATCGATCAGTTACAGACCCTTGCGGCCCAGGAACAGGTGACGTTTCATCCTTCCAGCACCAGCCAGAAAGCAGAGGTTATTGCGAGAGAAGCCCTGGCAGCGGCGAAAAAGCAGTTTATGGACGTGCTGCTGGTGGACACTGCGGGTCGTCTGGCCATTGACGAAGAACTGATGGCGGAGGTGCAGCGAATTTCGCGCACAGTTAATCCCGCTGAAACGCTGTTTGTTGTCGACGCCATGACTGGTCAGGACGCTGCGGCCACCGCTAAAGCGTTTCATGACACTCTGGCCATCACCGGCGTTGTGTTGACCAAGGTGGACGGCGATGCCCGAGGCGGTGCCGCGCTGTCGGTTAGGCAGGTCACGGGGCAGCCTGTGAAATTCATGGGCGTCGGCGAGAAAAGTGATGCCCTTCAGGCATTTCATCCAGAACGAATTGCGTCACGCATTCTCGGGATGGGAGATGTACTGACGCTGGTGGAAGAGGCCCAGCGGAAAGTCGATACGAAAAAAGCGGAACAGCTGGCGCGGAAAGTTAGCAAAGGCAAGCGCTTCAGTCTGGAGGATTTTCGTGATCAGCTGGAACAAATGCAGAATATGGGGGGTATGACCTCCATGATGGATAAACTGCCCGGGATGGGCCAGGTTCCTGATGCCGTGAAGGCCAAAGTTGACGATCGAGATACCGTGCGCATGATCGCTATGATCAATTCCATGACGGTGCAGGAGCGTCAGTTTCCCGACTTAATGAACAAGGGTTCCAGGAAACGTCGAGTGGCCAATGGCTCCGGCACATCAATTCAGGATCTCAACAAGCTGTTGAAGCAGTTTAACCAGATGCAGCGGATGATGAAGAAGTTTGGCAAAGGGGGCATGAAGGGGCTGATGAAAAAGCTGAAAGGCAGAATGCCACCTGGAGGAATGCCCCCCGGCTTTCCGGGGGGGTAGTCCACTGTCTTCGAACATATTTGTTGAGCATGACTCAAACCCCTTTATTTCATGGCGCTTTGATGTAAAATGGCGCGCTTTTGTTCGCGCAGATGGCTAATACTGGCCGATGCAGCAGGGATAAACCAATGGTAAAGATCAGATTGTCACGCGGTGGCGCTAAGAAGCGACCGTTTTATCACGTAGTAGTGACCGACGAACGCAACAAGCGAGACGGCCGTTACATTGAGCGATTGGGATTTTTTAATCCGGTGGCCAAAGGGCAGGAAGTTCGCCTGCAGCTGAATGAAGAGCGCATCAAGCACTGGGTGGGTGTTGGTGCACAGCTTTCTGACCGAGTACGCTCTCTGATGAAGCAGGCAGCCGACGGCGAGGCGGCGAAGGCCGCCTAAGCAGGGCGCGTCTGCCCGTGTTTATGCGAAATTGATCCGAACTCGCCGGAACGGGAGGTCAGGGTGGATTCCCGCGTAACGCTGGGGCGTGTCGTTGATCATCACGGCCTCAAGGGTTGGTTGAAAGTTCATTCTTTCACCGAACCACGGGACGGATTGTTCGACTACAAGAAAATTAATATCGGCGATTCCTCGTCACTTGAGTTTGAATTCCAGGTGAAAGGAAAAATACTGATGTTGCGTCCCGCAGGCTCGGACTGCCGTGAAACGTCAGAACCCTGGCTCGGTCAGGATATCTGGTTGGAGCGGGATGCAATGCCGGCAACAGAGCCAGGAGAGTATTACTGGCATGACCTTCAGGGGTGCACAGTCAGCAACCTGAACGGAGTCAAGCTGGGAAAAGTAGCGCGAATGATTGCCACTGGGGCAAATGACGTAATTGTTGTACAGGGAACCGAGGAAATCTTGATTCCTTTTGTACAGCCTCAAGTGGTGGTAGCTGTGGACATCACGGCAGGTGAAATTACCGTGGACTGGGATCCGTCCGACATCTAGCCCGCGTTCGGCAGCAAAGGATGGAGACAGCTTGCCATGCAGATTGATGTGGTCACGCTGTTTCCGGGTGAATTTCGCCAATGTTTGGACATCGGCGTGACGGGTCGTGCAATGCGGGAAGGCATTGCCAGTGTGACCACCTGGAACCCCAGGGATTTTGCCAAAGATAGTCGGGGCACGGTGGATGATCGTCCCTTCGGCGGCGGTCCTGGCATGTTAATGACCGCGCCGGTGCTGAATCGTTGTTTGGACGCCGTGCTGGATAAGCGTTCAAAGGACGAGCGTTGCAGTAAAATACGGTACCTGAGTCCCCAGGGGCAGCAGGTCACTCAGGCCACGCTTCAGTGCTGGTCGCAACAGCCCGATCATATTTGGCTGTGTGGCCGGTACGAGGGTATTGATGAGCGCTTGCTGAGCAGGCACGACATCGAACAATGGTCGCTGGGAGACTTTGTTCTCAGCGGTGGAGAACTGGCGGCAGCGGCGGTCATCGACGGGGTGGTCAGGCTGTTGCCAGGCGCACTGGGTCATGCTCAGTCTGCTGATCAGGACTCTTTCAGCGAGGGGTTGCTGGATTGCCCGCATTTTACGCGGCCAGAACAATTTGACGGGTGCAGCGTGCCCCAGGTATTGCGGTCGGGAGATCACGGTGCCATCGCACGCTGGCGACTGAAGCAGTCGCTGGGCGTAACCTGGCTGAAGCGGCCAGAATTGATTAATCGACGGGGTTTGTCTTGCGATGAGGCGGCGCTGTTGGAAGAATTTTTAGACGAGCGGCACGCAGGTGCCCGGAACCAGAGAGAAATGTGATGAGCAACATCATCAAACAGCTGGAAGAAGAACAGATGGAGCGAAAGCTCCCGGATTTTGGCCCCGGGGACACCGTGGTTGTGAGCGTCAAAGTGGTTGAGGGTAGTCGTGAGCGCCTTCAAGCCTTCGAGGGAACCGTCATTGCTCTGCGCAATCGTGGTTTGAACTCAGCGTTCACCGTTCGCAAAATTTCCCACGGTGAGGGGGTTGAGCGGGTCTTCCAGACCTACAGCCCGCAGATCGACTCGGTCGTCGTGAAGCGACGCGGTCGTGTCCGCCGCGCCAAGCTTTACTACCTGCGAGGTCGTGAGGGTAAAGCCGCTAGAATCCGCGAGAAGCTCGCCCGACGCTAAGGCGTCGTACCGTTGCCCTCGGGCACAAAAAGCCCGGCCTGTGCCGGGTTTTTTTGTGGACGCTTGAAAAATGCGGAAAAAGCGCCCACCTGCCTGACATCCCTTAACGAATAGCAAATGCCATGACTGAAACTGCCCAGCCTGAACAACATGAATTCCAGGCCGAAGTGCGCCAGGTGCTGGACCTGATGGTCCATTCCCTTTATTCCAATAAAGAAATTTTCTTACGCGAACTGGTTTCCAATGCCTCTGATGCGCTGGATAAACTGCGCTTTGAGGCGGTTTCTGACGACAGCCTTTACGCTGGTGACAGCGAATTGGCCATCAATATTTCGTTTGATGCCGACAGCAAGACGCTGACCATCGCCGACAACGGCATAGGCATGAGCCGTGATGAATTGATGGAAAACCTGGGGACCATCGCACGTTCGGGGACTAAAAAATTCCTCGATGCGCTTAGCGGTGATGCCCGCACAGACTCGAATCTGATTGGGCAGTTTGGCGTGGGTTTCTACTCAGCCTTTATTGTTGCCGATCAGGTGTCGGTAACCTCCAGTCGGGCCGGCACTGATGAGGCCTGGCAGTGGGTTTCTGATGGCCAAGGAGCCTTCACCCTGGAACCTCTGGACGAGAGCAGCGGTCGCGGGACACAAGTGGTCCTCACGTTAAAAGAGGACGAGTCAGAGTTTCTGGCCGACTATCGGCTGCGTTCCCTGATTAGCAAATACTCAGATCACATCGCGTTCCCTATTCGTATGCCGAAGGTGGTGGCCGCGCCAGAAGTCGATGCAGAAGCTGACGCCGAAGAGGATATTGTTGATGTACCAGCAGAGCCGGAGTGGGAAGCGGTTAATCAGGCTTCCGCGCTTTGGTCTCGGTCCCGTCAAGACATTGAGGACGATGAGTACAAGAGCTTTTACAAGCATGTATCTAACGATTTCAATGACCCACTGAAATGGGCTCACAACCGGGTTGAGGGTAGTCAGTCATTCACCACGCTGCTGTACCTGCCAGAAAAGCCGCCGTTTGACCTGATGATGGGAAGGGAAGAGCGTCAGGGTCTCAAGCTCTATGTTCGGCGTGTTTTCATTATGGACGCCGCCGAACAGCTATTGCCGACCTATCTGCGATTTGTTCGCGGCGTTGTGGATTCCGATGATCTTCCGTTAAACGTGTCCAGAGAAATTTTGCAAGACAACGCGCTGGTTAAAAAGATTCGTGGCTCGGTGGTTAAGCGGGTCCTTGGAATGCTCGATCAGATCAGTGAAGACACCGACACCTATCAGGAATTTTGGAAGGGTTTTGGCGAGGTGCTGAAAGAAGGCGTAGTCGAAGATTTTTCCAATCAGGAAAAGCTGCTGAAACTGGCGCGATTCGCGTCAACCAGCAATAGCGATGCAGAGCCCACCACCAGCCTGGACGACTATCTTTCCCGCATGAGCGCGAGCCAGGACAAAATCTATTACGTCACCGCCGACAGTCACCAGGCGGCTTTGAACAGCCCTCACCTGGAAGTGTTCCGCAAGCAGGGCATCGAAGTGCTCCTGATGTCGGATCGAGTGGATGAGTGGATGATGGGCCATGTTCGCGAGTACGACGGCAAGCCTTTCCAGTCGGTGGCGAAGGGTGACCTTGACCTCTCCAACTTGGAAGACGAAGACACCAAAAAGCAGCGAGAAGAGAAAGCCAACGAAGCCGCGCCGTTGCTTGAACGTATGAAAAAGGCCCTGGAAGCACAGGTGGAAGAGGTCAAAATCAGTAGTCGCTTGACCGACTCACCGTCCTGCATCGTGCTGGCTGAGAACGACATGGCGCTGCACATGCAGCAGCTGATGAAGCAGGCTGGACATGAAATGCCTGGGTCCAAACCGTCACTGGAAATCAATCCAGACCACCCGTTGGTTGAACGTGCCGCAGCGGTAGAGAATGATGAGGCGTTCGGCGCCTGGGCCCATTTGTTGTTTGATCAGGCTCTGCTGGCTGAAGGCGGACAGCTGGATGATCCTGCGGCCTATGTGAAACGGGTGAATCAACTGTTGACCGAGTCGCAAAGCTGACCGATTCGCTGCGTATTGATCGATGGCTTTGGGCTGCCCGCCTGTATAAGACTCGCGGGCTGGCCAAAGCGGCCCTGGTGGGCGGTAAGGTGGACCTTAACGGACAACGTGCCAAGCCGGCTAAGTCGGTTCAGTTGGGCGATGTTATTCGAATGAGTCGCGGCGACGTTCGGTTGGAGCTTCAGGTTAATGGTCTCAGCGAACGCCGAGTAGGCGCAGCGCTGGCCGCTGAGTTATATACCGAAACTCCGGCCAGCCAAGAGGCTCGCCGGGAGGCAGAAGAACGGCGTCGGTCGCGGGATGACTCGGGCCGGCCCGACAAACGTGCTCGACGGCTGTTGAAAGCACTTAAGGGACACCGGTAAACCCCGTCGATCGGCCCGGCCGATTTCCTGTTGTTATGTTACTTGACGTAAGCACTCGGGACGTCAATCATCAAACCCTCGCGATCTCTTACACTCGGAGTGCTTGATACATGCACGAAACCACTGCCTTGATTACCAACGATGCCGTTGTTTTGGGCCTGTTAGCGCTGATCCTCGGGCTGGTGTTTCATACCAGCCATAGCAGCCATCGGTTTTGGAGGAAATTCTATGGCGTGGTGCCTGCTCTTTTGCTGTGTTACTTCATTCCGGCGATATTCAATACGCTGGGCGTCATCGACGGTGAAGCCTCACGGTTGTACTTTGTCGCCTCTCGTTACCTCCTGCCTGCAGCCCTGATACTGCTCACTCTGAGCATCGATTTGAAAGGTGTGCTGGGTTTAGGCCCTAAGGCGCTGATCATGTTTTTCACCGGCACCGTCGGCATCATGATTGGCGGTCCATTGGCCTTGCTGGCGGTAGGCACGGTGTTTCCAGAGTTACTCCAGGCCGATGGACCGGAGGCGGTGTGGCGGGGAATGACCACCGTCGCGGGAAGTTGGATTGGCGGCGGCGCAAATCAGGCAGCCATGAAAGAAGTGTTTGAAGTGGGTAATGACGTCTTTTCCCAGATGGTGGCGGTGGACGTCATTGTTGCCAACATCTGGATGGCGGTTCTGCTGATCATGGCTGGCAATCAGAAAAAGGTTGACGCTTTCTCTGGCGCCGATGACTCCAGTATCGATCGACTCAAGACCAAAATCGAAACCTATGAGGCTGAACACTCTCGCATCATTACCACCAAAGACCTGATGTTAATGGCAATGGTCGCCTTCACCGGCACCGGCATTGCCCACGCGTGCGCCGGATGGATTGCGCCAACGCTGGCGGAGAATGCGCCCTGGTTGAGCCGGTTTAGTTTAACCTCCACGTTCTTCTGGATTGTGGTGATAGCTACCACCATTGGCTTGATCGTGTCCTTTACCAAGACTCGGCAGCTTGAAGATGCAGGCGCCTCAAAGCTGGGCTCGGCATTCGTCTATATTCTGGTCGCAACCATCGGCATGCATATGGATATTAAGGCGGTAGCCGAGGCGCCGCTGCTGTTCGCGGTAGGGTTAGTGTGGATCAGCTTTCACGCGATCTTGCTGTTGACGGTAGGTTATTTCATCAAAGCGCCGCTGTTCTTTATTGCTGTGGGCAGTCAGGCCAATGTCGGCGGCGCAGCCTCCGCTCCGGTGGTGGCGTCGGCTTTTCATCCGTCGCTGGCCCCTGTAGGCGTGCTGCTGGCGGTACTTGGCTACGCCCTGGGTACCTACGGGGCCTGGATTTGCGGTCAGATGATGCGGGTGGTCTCTGGCGGGTAGCAGCGGGTATGACAGGTAGCGCGACAACCTGTCCATCAACTAAGATACCGCGCCTGCGACCGTCTACACGGAGGCGCACCTAGATGCCATTCAATCAGGAGCAACGAATGCGATTAATGCTGGGTTTTTTGTGTTTCATGGCGGCCGGCCTGGCCACCGGGCAGAGCACCAAAATGGCCGACGTGGCCCGCGAGGTAGTGCTGGATAACGGCATGCGCCTGGTGATGGTGCAACGGCCCGGTCAGCCCAATATTGCTGCCGGTTGGGTGGCCCACGTGGGCTCCGCCAATGAGCGGCCAGGCATTACCGGGATGTCCCACTTGTTTGAACACATGATGTTCAAAGGGTCTCCACGCATTGGTACTCGTGATGCCGCTTTGGACCGAGACATTCAGTCCGAGTTGGACCGAGTGCGGACGAAAATGTTTACCCTGGAACGTGGGTACCGCGAACAGGTTCGTCTGGGTGAGGGCGAGTCCATTACCGATCCAGCGCTCAAAACCGACGCAATGACTGAGCTGCAGGAACAGTTCGACGCTTTGGTCGAACGCCAGCGCGACAACATGGTCAAAGACGAATTTGACCAGGTGTATACCGAAGCCGGCGCCAGCGGTATGAACGCGTTTACCAATCGGGATATGACGGTGTACTTCATCCGCGTTCCTCGCAACAAACTTGAACTTTGGTTCTGGATGGAAAGCGAGCGTTTGGCGCAGCCTGTGTTCCGGGAATTTTATTCAGAACGGGATGTGGTGTTTGAAGAGAGACGCATGCGCACCGATTCCACGCCAACGGGTGCTCAGGACGAAGTGTTTAAGTCTTTGATGTGGCGCGGCCATCCCTACGGCTGGCCTGTTGTGGGTTGGCCCAGCGATATCGCCGCCATCACCCGAACCCAGGCTGAAGCCTACTTTGATCTTTACTACGCACCGGCCAACATCACGCTGGCCATTGTGGGCGACTTCGATGAAGCTCAGGCCATCAGCTGGGCGGAAAGTTATTTTGGTCGCATTCCGGCGGGTCGAGATAATCCACCGGATGTGGTGACTCTGGCCATGCCTCAATTGGGACCACTGACCTATCGCGCCGAAGTCGACGCGCCGCCATCCGCGACCGTGTCGTGGCGCACCACAGCCTTTACCGGTGTGGACGACGGCCCCCTGCAGGTGCTGTCCAGTGTACTCAGCGGAAAGACCGGCAGGCTCTACAAACGCCTGGTGCTGGGTGACCAAATCGCTACCAGCGCTGGCGCAACCGCCAACAGTGAAAAATATGACGGCACGTTTTCGGTCTATGCCCAGGGCAAACAGGGTGTGTCCCCAGACCAGCTGCAGGCTGTGCTGATGGAGGAGGTGGCGAAAATTGCCGACGGAGGCATCACTGATTACGAACTGCAGAAGGTGAAAAATCAGCTAGCCGCCGACAAATACCGTCGTCTCGAAGACCCATTTTTCCTGCTGATTCAGTTGCTGTACTACGACGGACTGAAGGACTGGCGCACCATGGATAGCTCCTACGAGGCGGTTGAAATGGTTACCGCCGAGCAGGTTAAGAACGTGGCCGAACGCCACTTGCTGGCGGAAACGGCGGCCAGCAAACTTTACGACAGAAAAGCTGATGCTGAGCCTGAGGATCCGGAGCTGGCCGGGTTTGACGCGGCAACCCAAGCCCAGGTAAAGGGCATGTTGGGCCAAATGGCCGGCGCCAACGCAGAGCAGCTCGGTCAGGGGTTAGCCCAGCTGGAACAGATGCGTGGACAGGTTCCGCCTGACGCTCAGCCTGCAATTGACTATCTGATTAAGCGGGTCACCGCCATGCTGGAGGAAGCCAAGTGATGACTCTGATGAACACCTACCGACGATCAGCAGCTCTTATCCTCGCCTTGGCGGCGTTGGTGACCGCAAGCGGTTGCGCTACCCAGGGGGCGGTCAATCATCCGGACCAGCTAACGTTCGCAGAGCGGACCTTAACCTTTTTGGACAGAGCAGATTACCGCCACGAGTTGCCTCAGGGCGATGTGCTCTTCGTGGTAACCGATCGCGCCTTACCTCTGGTTAAGGTTCAGATTTACTCCCGCGCTGGAAGCTACCTGTTGCAGGACTTACCGGCCGGCAGTGGCGGAATGACTGCCGCGCTTCTGCGTGACGGCGGCGCTGGCGACCTGAGTCCCGAAGAACTGGACGAGCGATTGGACTTTCTGGCTAGCAGCGTAGGCTTTTCCATCGGTAGCACCGGTTCTGAAGTGTCTATCAATAGTTTGACCAGCAACTTCGAGGAATCGCTGGCGCTGGCGATGGATATGCTGGTTGAACCTGGTTTTGACAGCGAGCGGCTGGCGGTGGCTGTGGATCGAAACATCGAGAGTATGCGCAGACGCAACGATGACACCCGTTCCATCGAACCACGAATGTGGTCCGAAATTATGCTGGGGGATGGTTTTTTTGCCACCCGGGTGTCTACCCAGGACAGCATCAGTGCGATTGATGCCGACACGATGACCGAGGTAGTGAAACGCGTGTTCGCCCGTGGAAATCTGGTTATTGCGGTCAGCGGCGACATTAACGCAGACACGGCGGTAAGTGCATTGAGCAAAGCGTTGGATCGTCTCCCTGTTAGCGCTGACCTTCCATCGATCCCGGATCAGCTCGGCCCAAAAGACCCTGGTCTCTATACGGTCAACAAAAGTGATGTGAACCAGACCCGCGTCACCGTGGGTTTGCCAGGTCCTCGGGTAAATCATCCGGACGAGTTTGCGATCGCGGTCATGAACGACATTCTGGGCGGTGGCGGTTTTACCAGCCGGATTACCTCTCGGGTGCGAAGTGATGAAGGTTTGGCGTATTCGGCGGGCAGCCGGTTCAGTCTTGGACGCCATTACGACGGACAGTTTCGGGCCTATTTTCAATCGAAAAACCCCAGCGTTGCGCAAGCCCTGGCCATTGTGATCGAGGAAATTGAGCGAATTCGCACCTCCCAGGTGACCGAGCAGGAACTAAGTACAGCGATAGAGTCCCGCACTGCTTTCCTGGCCGAACTCTACGCCAGCGCGGATGCATCCGCTCGCAGATTTGCCAGCGATGAGATTAACAACGAGCCAGCAGGCCGCTGGCGCAACTATGAAGCCAATGTGCGTGCGGTGAGTATTGCTGACGTGCAGGAGGCGGCCAGCAAACATCTGGACCCTTCGGCTTTACGCATTTTGCTGGTAGGGAAAATAGACGAGGCGCTGGCGGGGGACGGCGACCATGGGACGGTGCAGTCAGTCACCGGACAGTCGCCGACCAACATCGCGCTACGCGATCCTCTGACCCAACAGCCTCTGGCAACCGAGCAATAGGAGTTATTTCATGATTGTTGGCGTTCCTACAGAAATCAAAAATCACGAATACCGGGTGGGTCTGGTGCCGTCGTCGGTTCGTGAACTGACTGCACGCAAACACGAGGTGCTGGTGCAGCAGGGTGCGGGCCTGGGTATTGGTCTGACCGACAGCGACTACGTCGCTGCCGGCGCCCGCGTGGTTGAGGATGCGGCAGCGGTGTTTGACCAGGCTGAAATGATCGTCAAGGTGAAAGAGCCTCAGGCGGTCGAGCGTGCGATGCTGCGTGAACATCACCTCCTGTTTACGTATCTGCATCTGGCTCCAGACCCAGATCAAACTCGCGACCTGGTCGACTCAGGCGCTTGCTGCATCGCCTATGAAACGGTCACCGATGACGATGGGCGTTTGCCGTTGCTGGCCCCCATGTCCGAGGTTGCCGGGCGATTATCAGTGCAGGCCGGGGCTGCTTCACTGGAGAAGGCCAAGGGCGGTGCAGGCGTTCTGCTCGGCGGCGTGCCAGGCGTTGACCCGGGTCGAGTGGTGATCATCGGCGGCGGTGTTGTCGGAATCAACGCGGCCCAAATGGCGGTAGGGTTGGGTGCCAATATTACGGTGTTGGATCGCTCGCTGGATGTCCTGCGAAAAATCGACCTCCAGTTCGATAGTAGACTCAATACGGTTTTTTCCACTGCGGAATCCATCGAGCGTCTGTGCGTTGAGGCTGATTTGGTGATTGGCGGTGTGCTGATTCCCGGCGCTGCCGCGCCCAAACTGGTGACTCGGGACATTATCAAGAAGATGCGTCCTGGCAGCGTGTTCGTCGATGTAGCCATCGATCAGGGCGGCTGCGCAGCAACCTCTAAAGCCACGACCCATGACGACCCGGTGTATGTGGTTGATGATGTGGTCCACTACTGCGTCGCTAACATGCCGGGCGCTGTGCCAAGAACCTCGACCTTCGCCCTGAACAACGCCACGTTACCGTTTGTTCTATCGCTGGCCCAAAGGGGTGCCGAGCCCGCTATGGCGGCCGACCCCCACTTACGCAATGGCCTCAACGTATTCCGCGGCAAGGTTACCCAAAAAGAAGTGGCCGAAGCGCTGGGCTACGACTACGCCCCGTACCATTAGATGGACGCGCCAAGCGACACCCCATTTTCTCAAAAATAGCTTCTTCGAAAATAAGAAACTCTCAAACCCGGGTCTGGCCATGACCTCTGACGATCCATTTGTAACTGGTTAACTCCGGCAACGCCATAGGCCCCCGAGCATGCAGCTTCTGGGTACTGATGCCAATCTCAGCCCCCATGCCAAACTGCGCGCCATCAGTAAATGCGGTAGAGGCGTTGGCATAAACAGCGGCGGCGTCAACGCAGCGTAACCAGGTTTCCACCACGGTGGAATCTTCCGCCACAATGGCTTCGCTGTGACCCGACGAGTGAACCGCTACATGTTCCAGCGCTTCGTTGAAATCTCCAACCACTTTGACCGCCAAAGTCATGGATAAAAACTCCTGCCCAAAATCGTCTGGCGTAGCGCGATGCAGTTCGCCGGCATAGCGACCTTTCAACGTCTCAAAGGCCGACGCTTCGGCAAGCACCTTGGCGTGATGGATCGCTCCGAGGTCCTGCAAAATTTCCGGCAGGTCCGTCAGTCGGGATTCGTGAATTAACAGCGTGTCCAGCGCATTGCAGACGCTGACCCGGCGGGCTTTCGAGTTAGTGACGATGGCGCGGGCTTTGTCCAGGTCGGCACTGGCATCGACGTAGACATGAACGATGCCCGCGCCGGTTTCAATGACCGGTATCTTGGCGTGTTCGCGCACATGGTCAATAAGTCCCTGGCTGCCCCTGGGAATGGCAACATCCACCACCTCGGTTGCCTCCAGCACAGGTTTCAGGGCCTCTCGCTCAGCAGGTGCCAGCGTAATGGCGTCTTGGGGAAGGTCGTGTTCGGCGAGGGCTGAGTGAATAATTTCAACGATGGCTTGGTTGGAGTCTCTGGCGTCGCGACTGCCCTTCAGTAACGCAGCATTGCCGCTCATTAAGCACAGGGCGGAGACATCGACAGTGACGTTAGGGCGCGATTCAAACACGATAGCGACAACCCCCAGAGGTACCCGAGTTTTTTCCAGCTGTAAGCCGTTGTCCAGCGATTTACGTTCCAGAACCTGACCCACCGGGCATTCCAGCTCCGCCACACAGTCGATATCAGCGGCAATCTGTTCCACCCGTTCGCAGGTGAGCAGCAGTCGATCGTATTTTGGGTTGCTCGGATCCATTCGTTTAAGGTCAAGGGCATTGGCCTCAAGCACCGCGGGAACGTTTTGCCGCAGGCGATCGGCAATGGTGTGGACTACTTCGGATAAGGTTGCCGGCGCAGCGAGCATCAGCTGCCGCGAAGCGGCTTTGACTCGACTCAGCGCCGATTGAACCCGCTGGTGGGTCGTGTGGTCGTCAGGTGTGGAGAGGTTGTTCATGATTCGACATACAGGTAGTCGTAGTGGATCAGAGGTTTTTGTTGCTGCTGGCCAATGCGCTTTCGTGCGATGTCAGCACCATACTGTGCACGACCATAACCGATTGGGCCGGATTTTTCGTCGACAATGGTGATGATGTCGCCGCGGACAAAATTGCCAGTGATGGCGACAATACCCACCGGCAACAGGCTGGCCAGCCGGTTTGGACTCAGTAGAGCTGCTGCCGCTCCGGAGTTGACGGTGACGCTGGCACTCCCGGCGGGCGCTCCCGCGACCCAGCGTTTGGGCTGGGTGGGCTGTTTGGCCTGGGCTGGGAAGCAGGTGCCGTAACCGCGGCCTGCCGCGATGTCGCTGATCACGCCGGGACGGCGACCCTGGGCAATCCACACTTCGGTGCCCAGACTAGCCAGCTTTCGTGCGCTGCGTATTTTGCTGGCGATTCCGCCACGACCAAATTCGGAGGTGTTGTTAGCGGCATCGGGTGAGAAAGACTGTCCGGTCCAGCGGCCAATCAACTGACTTGCAGGGTCATCGGGCGGTCCATCGAACACGCCGTCCACATCAGTCAGCAGTATCAGCTGGCGGGCACCTAGCATGGATGCGAGCAGGGCGGCCAATTCATCGTTGTCGGTAAACATCAGTTCGGTGACAGACACGACGTCGTTTTCATTCACTACCGGCACAATACGGTGGTCCAGCGCACCCAGCAGACATCCGCGCATGTTCAGGTAGTGTCGGCGACTGGCGAAATCCTGCCGAGTAGCCAGCACCTGAGCGGCGGTGAGGTCATGTTGCTCAAAGGCCTGTTGGTAGAAAGTCATCAGTGCGGCCTGGCCGATGGCCGCCAGCAGCTGCCGGCGCTGAACCGGGTGTTTCTCATTCAGCACAGATTCTGGCGCATTGCCCATGCCTACCGCCACGGCGCCGGAGGAAACCAACACGGTGGGTTGGCCCGCATTGGCCAACTCGGCGATTTGGCTTGCAATCGCATTCAGACTGGCTTTGTCCAGCAGTCCCAGCTTGTCTCTGGCCACTGCGCTGCCCAGCTTGATGATGATGGGGGCCGTAGGCGTTGTGCCCGGAATTTGGTCAGTCATGGTTTACACTTAGCGCTCATTTCCATCAGTCTGTGGTTTCATGTCGAGCCCCTCTGCGACAAAGTCTCGCTACATCACGTTGGCCGGTCACAAGACCTTGAAGGCCGAGTTTGAACGACTCTGGCGTCGGGAGCGACCCCTGGTGGTGAAAGCCTTGGGAGAAGCCGCCGCCGAAGGCGATCGGTCAGAAAACGCCGAATACATTTACCGCAAAAAACAGCTGCGGGAAATGGATCGACGAATCCGCTACCTGGCCAAGCGACTGGACGTGGTGTGCGTTGTTGAGCAACTTCCCGCCGACCGTGGCCGTGTGTTTTTCGGTGCCTGGGTGGTTCTGCATGATAGTGCCGGAAAGCGCCAGCGATATCGACTGGTAGGTGCCGATGAAATTGGCGCGGCTAAAGGCCATATCAGCATCGATTCACCCATGGCGAAGGCTCTGTTGGGGCATCGTGTGGGGGACGAGTTTTCCGTCACAACGCCAGCCGGAGAGGCTGACTACGAGATTTTGGGAATTTCCTATGAGTCGCTGAAATAGCCAGTGCTCAGCGCATCTTGTGCGCAACCCAATCTTGCGCTTATAGTTCGACCAGACGACCAGTGAGGAATACCCGTGCAGGAGCTGACCCAAGAACGCATCGCCAAAGTCCGTAAGGAGTTTGAGTACTTTGACTCCGACAGCAGTGGCCATTTGGACATCAAAGAGTTTCGCGAACTGTTCCGGGTGATCGCTCCCGAGGCCGGTCGTTCAGAATCTGACGAAGCCTTTAAGGCCATTGATGAGGATGGTTCCGAGGCCATTGAATTCGACGAATTCCTGGCCTGGTGGGAGACCAACTGGTCGGTTTACTGAACACACAGAAGCTGCGCAACTTGGCCTGTGGTGCCAAGCTGGCGTTGTGGTCGGCCGTTTTGTGTTTGCCCGCGCTGATGCTAATCAGCGGTTGTGCAACCCGGCCGCCGGCAGATACGTCGAGTATCTGCGCGATTTTTTCCGAGAAACCGCGCTGGTTCCGAGCAGCAAAGGCTTCTGAGAATCGCTGGGGTACGCCGGTGCACATTCAGATGGCCATTATTCATCAGGAATCGCGGTTTGTTTCCGATGCGGCGCCACCGCGCCGTCGCTTGCTTGGCGTCATTCCTACTACTCGGCCTTCCAGCGCCTTCGGGTACGCCCAGGTGAAAGATGAGACCTGGGACTGGTATCGGCGCGATACCGGCAATCGCGGTGCTGATCGCGACAACTTTGCCGACGCGATGGATTTTGTGGGTTGGTATACCGACGTGTCGCGACGTCAGGTTGGGCTGTCGAAATGGGACCCGTACGGTCAGTATCTGGCCTACCACGAGGGCCACGGCGGCTATGCTCGCAAAACCTACAACGCCAAAGGGTGGCTGAAAACCGTGGCCAAAAAAGTCGACACTCGAGCGAAAGAGTGGGGCGCTCAACTCAAACGTTGTGAAGACAGTCTGGAAGACGGCAGCTGGTGGCCGTTTGGCGGTTGAAAGTGGGTCAAACGGCGTCCACTGCGGGTCGACACGTTCACAGTTCTGGTGGGTGCTGCACGTGGGGGCTGCTCCACAGGTCCAACCTGCTGACTCGCTGATAAAACCGGCGCAAATACCGACCGCGCTGACCGACCGAGGTACCCGCAGCGAGCCAGCTGATAACCATCGCCGGCAGTGCCTCGAACAGCAAGACCTGGCTGTGGGCTAGCTTACGCCTGGCACCGGTCAGGTGTTGTTGAATGTAACGGTGGCGCGAAATGACCACCTCAGATCGGGTCAGGGCTCTCACCTGCGGATTGATCCGGCTAGAGCCGCCGTGGTGGTGAATGATGGAGCACTGCGACAACACAACGCAGGGCAAACCTTGGCGTTCTGCTCGGCGGCAAAGGTCCACATCTTCTGAGTACATGAAGTATTGATCGTCCCATCCGCCAAGGGCCTGATAATCCCGTTGTCTGATCATCAGAAATGCCCCGGTGACCCACTGGTGGTTATCAAGCATTTTCGTTGGCCCTACGCGGCGTAGCGAACTCATGAGCAATCTGCCTGGACCCGCCATCGTCCACCAACGGGGAAATTGGCCACCAACCTTGCGTGCCTGCCCCTGATCTCCGCGCTGTTGCACACTGGTAATCTGCGAACGTCCGCCGGCTAACTCCCAGCAGCTGGCGACGGCTTGGCTATGGTCTACGCAGTCTGGGTTAAGAAACAGCAATGTTTCGCCCGTCGCGGTCTCGGCACCCAGGTTGCATCCGTTGGCAAATCCTCGGTTGGCGGTGTTTTCCAACCAGCGGACCCAGCCAAAGGACTGGCGAAACTCTGCCAGTTGGCCGTCTGCAGATTGGTTGTCCACCACAATGACCTCACAACTGGGCGTTCCAGCGTCTACCAGGTAATTGAGCGAATGAAGACAGGCCTTTAGATGCTGCCAGGCACGGAAATTGACGATAACAATAGACAGGTCCATGAGGTGGTCGGCGGCGCGCTTATCGAGGGTGATTGATGCACTTGAGAATGATGCCGGTCTGATCGTCATCCGCACCCTGCTGGTCAAGAAATCGGATCAGCGCCTCATCGATGGCGGCCAGAATGCGTTCCGCCGATTGGGCTCGATTGACGCGAATCAATTGTTCAACGCGAGTTTGCCCAAACCGTTCGCCGTCACTGGCTTTGGCTTCATAGGCGCCATCGGAGAGGGTGGCGATAACGTCGCCAGGTGCCAGGTTGATGCTGCGGGTTTGAGGGGTCATGTCCGGCAATACGCCTAAGGGTGGTGCGTCGGCCTGCATCACCAGAAAACGGTCGTTGGCGGCCTGGTAATGCAGGATGGGAGCCTGGCCGGCGCTGAACACGTGCAGCTGATGGGTTGCCGGGTTCAGCCGTCCCAGCCATGCGGTAACAAAGCGCCCGCCGTGGGAGTCGGCCACCAGCTGTTCATTCATTTGGGTAATGATTTCGCCCAGGGGGCGACCCAGGCGCACACCCATACGAAACAGGGAGCGCACCTCTGCCGCGGTTAAGGCAGGCCCCATGCCATGCCCGGTAGCGTCTGACAGCACCAGATATACCTCGTCAGGGTGTTGCTGGGTCAGCGCCGCCTGTGTGCCGTTTCGTTTGACACCCATGACGTCGTAGGTGTCGCCACCCGTGGCGTCGGCGGGACGGCTGCCGGCCGCAATCTGGTAGCCCAGGACGGCGGGGAATTCCTGGGGAAAGGTCTTTTGCTGTATTTGTCGGGCCAGTTGCAGGTCGTCTTCCAGCTTCAGCAGATTGGCCAACCCGGATCGCATCAACTCGTGGGCCCTGGCAAGATTGGTGACCTCGCGCAAGGACGATCGAATGGGGTCTCGATTGGCCAGGTCGCCCTGACTTATCAGCAGGCTTTGATCGGCCAGTCGGGAAATTGGACCCGCATACCGACGGGAAAGGGTAATCGCTCGGTATACCGCAAATGCGACAACCGCCAGCACCACGCTAAGGACCAGCAGACGAAGCTGTTGAATACTGCCGAGCATTTCGTCTTCAGGGACCAGAACGCCGGTAAACAGCTGCTCAGTGGCATTCAGCGGTATCCACTTAGCCTGGCCCCACCAATGGCGGCCATCGGATCGAAACCGAACCGGGTCCACCTCAACCAAGCCATTGGGGTCGGATTGAAAGGCGGTGGCTGCGTCCATGGCCAGGGCAAAACCCAGTTCGTGCGGGCGTTTGAGATACGCATTGTCGCGAGCGCTTTGGGCGGCAAACTGGGGCAGATTAGGCAAGCCAATAATCTGCCCGCTGTCGTCGGTGACCAGAACCAGCCCCTGATAACCCACGTCAAAATTTCGAGTGAATTCTGAGATGTCTTCCAGCAGAACGTCCAGCGCCACTACCCAGGAATTCCCCGTACTGTCCTGTATGCGACTTGAGGCAGTGATTCCGGGTTGGCCTGAGCCGATAAATGGGTAAGCCGCGGTCCAGCGGATTTCCCCCAGTGGGGCCTCAAGTACCTGTTGATACCAAAGGCGGTCAGCCGGGTCGAACTGGTAATCGATGGCGTCCCAGGTTTGGCGGTCGCTTTCCAGTGGGCGAGTGCGGGCCGGCGTCGTTCCTGCCCCGTCAACCAGGTTGAGCGTCCACACATCACTCAATCGATTGACCTGCAAAACTCGCCGCTGGGGATCCACAATCAAGGCACCGTATAGCTGTGGCGACGCCTTCAGTAACGGCCAAACCAGGTTTCGGCCGCCAATGCCGGTTGCTGGCTCCACCAAATTTTCCGAAGTCCAGTGTTGCAGGAGTGTCTGTGCATGGCGGACCGGGGTGATGAACTGAGCAACTTGAGCCTCCGTGCGGTCGATGGTTTGACCAATCAAAATTCGGGACAAGCTGCTTGTGAGTTGATTGGCGCCAACAAACGTGGTGACCAAGACCGCCACTCCCACGAGCAAAACCAGCAGCAGCATGTTGTTCAGCAGGCTTTGTCGGATTGAGGTCTGGCGAGGCTCAGGCATCGGTGTCGCCCACCATTTCTATTTCATCCACGCCCAAGTAGGCCGACACGGCGGTGAGTATTTGTTCTACCGTGGCATTGAGTTCGGCTCCGTACAGGGCCGCGTGGTCCACGCCTTCGGTCCAGCCATAAATACTGTGGCGGAGGTAATCGGCGGTATGGGCTCGGGTCATCAGGTCATCGATCACTCGCTGCATTTCACTGGGGGTCGGGGTCACTTCGAGTTGCGCAAACAGCTCACTGAGAGCGACGAACACCGGCGCCGCTGCGGGCTCCAATCCAAACTCCTGAGCCTGATAGGCCACCTGGCTTGACCCCGGATCTGTCCAAAGCCGGAAACTGACCTTCTGCAGCGAATGATAGAGCGGCTCTTCTGAAATCAGAAACATCAGGAAGTTGCGGGCATTGGCGGTCAGGGTAGCCAGGGGATACGACCATTGGCCGGTCCGCACAAAGGTATTCAGGCGGATATGGTGCCGGAAGTCTGCCTGTTGCAGCTGGTCGATAATTAAAATGGTGGTGTCGGCTTCGCTGTAGGCGCAGGCCTCCGACATGGTCCGGTCGAAGGCGCTGAGCGGGGCCTGTTCTTCGTCCGTCTCTCGCTCGTTTACCACTTCGGGCTGGGAAAAGTCGTGAAACAGCACGTGGTCATATTCAAGTGCCCCGGCCAGCGCGTTGGCAAAGGCTGTTTTCCGACGCTGCATGTCGCCTTCGATATTGAGGCAGCGAAGCTCTCGCCCCGGGGCATTGAGGAAACAACGCATCTGGTATTCGTAGTCATCGTTGGACTCAAATCCAAATTCGCTCATCAGGCGACGCAAATTAGGCATAAAACTCGGCCAGTGAATGGTAGGCCATTATACCGTTGCCGACGGCAATTCGTGGGCGGTTAAAGACTGTGCCCTATGACCCTGTGCGTTCGGCTCAGGGTTTGCAATAATTGCTCCATGACATTCCTACAACTTACCTACCGGCGGCCCGCCAGAGCTGTGCTGCCGAGCCTCATGCTGTTGTCTGGATTTCTGCTTTGCAGCGATCTCGCGGCAACGGAACTGGCCCTGAGTCCCTGCCGCATCTTTGATACGTCCGGGGTTCAATCGGCGGATGCCGAGTGTGGCATCTTCCCCATTGCGGAAAATCCCGAACGGCCCGATGGAAAAACCATAGACCTTTACGTTGCCCGGATACCGGCTCGCGCCCCGACGCCTGCGGAAGATCCTCTGGTCGTGATTCAAGGGGGGCCAGGCGGTTCCTCGGTTGAGCTGTATGTCAGCATGCAGGACGCTTTTGACGGCATTCGAAAATCTCGGGATATCTTGCTGGTTGACCAGCGTGGCACCGGGCGATCCAACCCATTGCGCTGCGACGCAGCGGAAGAGTTGATGTCGGATGACGCACCGATTGAATTTGATCCAGTGCTGGCCGCCCAATTCAGTCGAGAATGTCTCGCAGATCTGCCCGGCAACCCGCGTTTTTATACCACCAGCGTTGCGGTCAAAGACTTAGAAGCGGTGAGAGTGGCGCTGAGTTACCCGGTACTCAACATTTATGGCGTTTCTTACGGAACCCGGGTGGCATTGCATTACATGCGGCGCTATCCGGAGCAAACTCGGAGCGTCATTATTGACGGCGTCGCGCCTGCTCAATGGTCTCTGGGGCCAGATATTGCTCGATTCGGGCAAAATACGTTAGACGACATCTTTGCCCGCTGTGAAGCCTCCAGCACCTGCAGTGAACGCTTTGGCGACCTCGAAGTGAAACTTTCCGTGTTAGCCAGTCGCCTCCGGGAGAACCCGCGGGATGTGACGATCAACGACCCGCTGACTGGCCATTCCACGCCGATGACCTTCACTCAGCAACATCTGGTGATGGCTATTCGTATGATGAGTTATCAAAGGGAGTCGCAGGCTTTGTTACCGCTGCTGATTCACGAAGCCTACAACGGCAACATACAGCCCATGGCGGCCCAGGCCCATATGGTCGGTGAGTCGCTCAGCTCAGCCTTGGCCATGGGAATGCACAATTCGGTGGTGTGCACTGAGGACATGCCTTTTATTGAAGGTTTTAACGACCAAGAATTGCGCGATACCTACATGGGGCCGGTTCAAATGGCCTCATTGCGAGCCTTTTGTCGGGATTGGCCGCGCGGCGTTATGGATGATGATTTCAAACAGCCCTTAACGTCCGACCTTCCGGTGCTGGTGCTGTCAGGAGAGTTCGACCCGGTGACTCCTCCGCGAAACGGCGCGTTGGCCGCAGAATCGCTCAGCAACCAGCTAACGGTGGTAGCTCCCGGTCAAGGCCATGGAGTGGCGATGAGAGGCTGTATGCCTCGCATGCTGGCCACGTTTGTTGATGCAGCCGATCCTGAGGCGGTAGACGCTGAGTGCGTCAACCGGATGGGGCCGCTGGCTTTCTTTGAAGACTTTTCAGGCCCAACCCCATGATTGAAGTGAATGCTATCGGCAAACGATTTGGCAAGGTGGAGGCTGTGGCTGACGTGTCATTTTCCGCTCCCGATGGCGCAATTACTGGGCTTTTGGGTCCCAACGGGGCGGGAAAATCCACGACGTTGCGTGTGCTTTATACCGTTCTGCGTCCTGATCGGGGCAGCGCCCGCGTGGATGGCTTTGACGTCGTGAGTCACTCGCTGCAAGCCCGCAAAGCGACTGGCGCGCTTCCCCATGGGTCCGGTCCTTACCCACGTCTGTCAGCTCGCGAGAACGTGCGCTACTTTGGCAAGTTGAACGGGATGAGCGGTGCGCCACTGGAACGTCGTATCGACGAACTGGCAGACATGCTGGAGATGAACGATTTTCTGGATCGTCGCACTAAAGGCTTTTCCCAAGGGCAGCGCACCAAGGTGGCCCTGGCAAGGGCGCTGGTGCATTCGCCGCGCAATGTCATTTTAGATGAACCCACAAACGGCCTGGACGTGATGGCCACCCGGGCTTTACGGGAGTTGATCCGGCGCCTGCGCGATGCAGGTCATTGTGTGTTGTTCTCCTCCCACGTCATGCAGGAGGTTGCCGCTCTGTGCGACGAAATTGTCATCATTGGCAAGGGCAGGGTGGTTGCTTCGGGCAGCCCGCAACAGTTGCGGGAGCGCACCGGTGAAGAAAATCTGGAAGACGCGTTCGTCAAATCCATCGGCTCAGAGGAGGGATTGGAATGAGCGCTCTGCTGACGGTATTTTTCAAAGAGGTTCAGGACAACGTCCGCGACCGACGCACGGTGCTCTCGGCCCTCGGTATGGCAGTACTGTCTCCGGCACTGTTCATGGGGCTGATGTCCTTTGTCCTGGAAACCACCGTCAGCGATGCCGAGAAGGGGATTACGCTGCCGGTAGTGGGGATGGAACGAGCGCCAAACCTGATGGATTTTTTGCGTCAGAACAATGTTGATCCGGTCAAAGGTCCAGACAACCCGGATGCCGCGGTGGCGAATCGTGATCATGGCGTGGTGCTGGTGGTACCGGAGGAATTTGGCGATAGCCTGAGTGCAGGAACGCCGGCCGCCTTGCGACTCATCTACGATAGCTCTCGAACGAAAGACTCTGAACGGGATTTCCGCCGGGTGAGAACCGTATTGCGCGCCTACAACTCAACCTTGGCTTCCATGCGGTTACAGGTTCGGGGGATTAGCCCTGCCGTCGTGCGGCCGCTGGCGATCAATGTGAGCAATGTGGCCTCGCCCTCAGCTCAGGCAGTTTCCATCTTGGGCGTCATTCCCTATTTCGTTATCTTCTCGTTGTTTATGGGGGGCTTCTATTTGGCCATCGATACCACCGCCGGTGAGCGTGAACAGGGGTCTTTGGAGCCATTGCTTGCCCAGCCCGTGTCCCGCGCTGCGTTGGCGCTGGGCAAGCTGCTGGCCACTGCACTGTTTTCCGCCGCAACCTTACTGCTGGTGCTCATCGCGTTCTCGTTCGCCATCGATCTGGTTCCGTTAGACAAAGTGGGCATGTCGGTAGAATTTGGACTGTCCAAGGTCCTGCGACTGTTCTCCGTCCTGTGGCCCATGTCGCTGCTGGCGGCGGCTTTCATGATGGTGGTGGCCTCGTTCACCAAAAGCTTCAAGGAAGCCCAAACTTGGCTGACGATGGTTATTTTGATTCCGACATTGCCACTGATGATGGTGATGTTTCTGGCCCCGGAAGCCAATGCAGTTACCATGGCTATCCCCAGCTTCAGCCAGGCACTGATTATCACCGAGGCCATCAAAGGCGAATGGGTTTCGCTGCCACTGACTCTTTTGTCCATGGGCTGCACCTTGGTGGTCGGAATCCTGCTGGCATTGTTGGCCGTGCGTCTTTACCAACGAGAAGGGGTTCTCTAAGCCCACTCAGATGTAGAGGGCGATGCTAGTGATGCTGTTGACACTGCAGAAGATCGTTTTCGGGGGGGCGGGCCGGCGTACGCGGTTGCAACGGGCCTATGAAGGAATGGCCCCCTGCGGTCCGCTTCATTTCCTTCAGAGGGCCTTTGCGACCGCGTGGGCCAGGATTTGTGGCGTGTTTTCTTGCACAAAAAAAGCCCGGCTAAAAAGCCGGGCAACATGTTGGGTACAAAATTTCGAAAACACCGGTGCGCCGACCAATTGAGGGGAGGCAGTCCGCGCGAGTTTGTACCCCCTGCACAGTGAGTTATCGTCAGGGGGCGGCAAGACTTTAGCTATTGTTTTAACTTCATTTCCAGTTGACCGTCGCGTATTTCCAAATACTCGATACCGGCGGACAGGGTGTTCCAAAATCCTGGGTCTCCGCCGTATTCGCCAATCAGGTCCACGTTCTTCAGATTGCCAAGCCAGGCGTTGGGTAGCGGCACGCCCATTAGGCTGACGCCGCGCAGGATAGCCACGGGCCGACCGTTGCGAAATGCCACTTCAAGGCCAGCGTTCACACGCAGGGTCTTTCCGCCCAGTACCGGAAAATCCCGATCCAGCGGAACCAGTAGCCGGGCACTGGCCAGATCGTCCGCCAAGTCAATGGCCAGGCGCTGGGCCATATCGGTATTGCTGGCCAGCAAGGCGTTGAGTTCGCGCTCAGAAAATGACACCTCACGGGAGGCGCCCTTTTCGCTGTAGGCTTGGGGTTCCAGTCGTGTTGAACGGTCTGTAGCCGCTTCTGTGCTTGTCGCCTCGGATTCTGTGGCGACCGCTGCAGAAATGCCGAGGCGATCAATCTTTTCATCCAGGGTGTTTTGTTCACGTTCGTTTAAGGCAACCGGTTCGAATTCCTTGGGAAACGCGTAGCGCCAGACAATCACACTGGTAATGCCTACGGTCACAATCATCACCAGCAGGCATATGCCCAGCACCTGCAGGCCGCTGAATTTTTTCTTAGGTTCTGCCACGGGTTCTTGAGGGCCGTGTCCCTGATTTGTGGTGTCGTTCATGGTTGGGAGCCTAACCCACCTCGGCGGGTGGCGTCACCTGAGGCTTGAAACGTGGGCTCAGGGCATCAACCTAGTCAAGTGAACTCAAAGAGGAATCGGTACCATTAGTAGTCGCGCCACAAAATTGTCGGACCAAGTGATAGAGCTTGAGTCCCGAATGGCCTTTCAGGACAACACCCTCCATGAACTGGATAAGGTCGTGGTGTCTCAGGCCAAGCGAATTGATGAGCTGGAAAGGGCGCTGAAGGTCCTGGTCAAACGGCTGTTGTCTCTTGAGGAGGCATCGGGCCAGGCGGGCGGCGAAGACTCAGAACCGCCACCTCACTATTGAGGTTGGTTCCTTGGGTGGACCTCAATGCAGCGATGCCCGCCATGGCAGAGTTTGGATAATTTCAGACTCCTGGGCCATCAGCGTCTCCAGTCGCGGGTAGATGTCATCGCCAAACAGTTTCCGCGCCATGTCGGCAAACTGATGGCCATGTTTGGTTTCCGCCGCCCACAGCTCATGGTAAAACGATTTGAGGTCCGGTTCGACCAAAGCCTCAGCGATAATGCCGAATCGCTCCGCGCCTCGGCATTCGATTACCGATGAAATTAACAGACGGTCAATAAACCGCTCCTCTCGACCATGACGCATCAATTTTTGCAGTTCCCGCACATAAGGGTCGGGTTCGTCACTGACCAAGGCTACGCCGCGCTTGCACATCAGGTCGTAGACTTGCTGAAAATGCACCAATTCTTCTCTGGCGAGCTCAATCAATGCTGGAATGATGGGCTGACGGTCGGGATACTTAACAACCAGACTCATGGCCAGCGCCGATGCTTTTCGCTCGCAGTTGGCATGGTCAGCAAGAAATTCGTCAAAATTATCCAGTACAACCTGGACCCAGTTAGGGTCGGTTGGTTGGCACAAGTCGATGGAACGTCGGGTCATGGCAAACTCTGATTTCTGGCAGGCACGGGTAGCGGCATCTCGGCGGCTGCGGGCAAAGGCCTATTTTAGCAGGCATGGACTGAATCTGGTGGCCTCAGATGCATCAGTTTTCACAGCCCCTGTGGAACCCAATCTGGGTATTGTGATCGTTATCCCCGCTTTGGCGGAGCCTGCGCTGCTGGATACCTTGGATAGCCTGCAGGTCTGCGAGCAACCCGCTGCCGGGGTAGAGATCGTGGTCCTTATCAATGACGGTGAACAGTGTAAGACGCAAACGCGTCTGACCAATCGTCGTTTGTTTGAACAATGCCTGGCGCGAAGCCCACAGCCCATAAAAGAGCATTATGTGTATTGTGAAGGCTTGCCTGAGCGTCATGCAGGCGTTGGGCTGGCGCGAAAGCTCGGCCTGGATGCCGCCCTGGGACGACTGCTGCGAACCACTACCGGCGATGGGTTGTTGGTCAATCTGGATGCCGACTGTGTCGTTGCCAGCAATTACCTGACGGCTCTGCACTCCCACTTCCAGAGTCAGCCTGAGGTCGCTGGGGCCAGCATCTATTTCGAACACTGTCTGGCCACCGCCGAAAACCCCTTAGCCATTGCCGGTTACGAGCTGCATCTGCGGTATTTTGTCCACGCCCTGCGGTATGCAGGGATGCCGTTTGTTTTTCACACCGTAGGTTCTTGCATGGCCGTGCGCAGTGACGCCTATATGGACCAAGGCGGCATGAATCGTCGCCAGGCCGGTGAAGATTACTACTTTGTGCAGAAGCAGGCCGAGACCGGGTGTTTTTCAGACCTGACTTCCACCGTGGTGTATCCCTCATCCAGACATTCCTGGAGGGTGCCGTTCGGTACCGGGCGTGCCATGGTCAGCTGGCAGGGGCAGGAGTGGCTAACTTATGCGCCACAAATATTCGATGAGCTGGCCCAGTGGAATGACGCCATTGCGACGTTTTTTGTGTCTGATGATGCTTCCGCCGCCGCCGCCAATCCTGCTGAACTGTCGGAGACTATGACGGCGTTCCTGCTCGAACAAGGGTGGGCGGAGCGCCTGCGGGAAATTCGCGCCAATACTGCCAGTAAGGAGGCCTTTGTCGGCCGTGTGCAGCGCTGGTTCAACAATTTTCGCGCCATGAAATTTGTCCATTTCGCCACCGCCCAGCGGTGGCCGAAAATTCCCGTCAGCTTAGCCGCCGGTCAGTTGTTGACCCGACTGATGGTCTCAGCGCCCGATGACGCCACTTTGGTCACGGACCTGTTGATGATTTATCGCCGTCTGTGTCGCCAAGGGGCAACCGGCTCAGCGAAGACAGTCGCTGGCAGCCAGGTCGTTTCTGGCTAAATCCAGGGCTGCCAGTTTGTCGATGATTTCGCTAACCTGTGCGGGGTCTATCTGATTGTCGATGGTCCAACGGGTGATCTTGCGCCACTCATCAACTTGGGTGGGCTTTAGTGCGTAGTGCAAGGCGATTCTTTGGGTCAGGTCAGACAGCTCCTGTGCCTGCCTGGCTGACTCATAAAAACACTGCATTACCTGATCCACAATTGTGGGAGCCTGGGCCAGAAATTTTTCGCTGGCGACCAGACAAAACGGCGGCCACGGGGTGGGGCAGGTGGCAATCCGGCGCATGTGTCCAGCGTCGACGCTGGGCTGGGTGGTGAATTGTTCCCACATGAACAAATCCGCCTGATCGTTGGCAAACGCGTCCGCTGCCCCAGGCAGATTATTGACTACCACAAAGTCGTGGGAACGCCATGCCTGCTGCAGGCCTTCTCGCTGCATCAATACGTGGGCCATTAAATGGGATCCGGAACCAAACCGGCTGATGGCGATGCGTGGCGTTTGGAGTTCGCTGAGCGTTGCGGCGGTTATTGAGGGTGCCACGTGAACTCCCCAGACCAGCGGCGTACTCACGGTCCATCCCAGAACCCTAAGCGCCTGTCCTTGGCTAACCGCAGCCACCGCGCCTTCACTGAGCAAAACAGCCATATCCAGGTCGTTGTTTTCCAGGTCCCCTACCATGGCCCCAGTGCCCGTGGAATAGTTGGTCCACTTGAGGTCGATGCCCAGAGACAAAAAGGCGCCTGCGTCTTTTGCCAGATGCCACGGGTAGTTGAAATGTTCGGGCACCCCGCCCACGCGTACTGATGTCAGGCTCATGAGGAAACTCCTGCTGGGAGAGAGATCTCCCGTTGTAATTCCCGCAGATAAATCTGCATGGCACGGGTGCGTCGCTGCGCTTCACGGGCGCCAGCAGTTGTCTGCATGGTGTCGCAAAGGCCCAGCAATTTTTGATAAAAGTGGTCTACGCAGTAAGTCTTATCCGCGGGTTCGCGTTGTTCGCAAAATGGGTCGTCAGCGCAGTACAAACTCGATCCAAGCACGCCCCCGACCGCAAAGCAGCGGGCAATGCCTATGGCGCCGATTCCGTCTAGCCGGTCAGCGTCTTGCACCACCTTTGCTTCAAGGGATCGAGGGGTAATGGCCGCACTGAAACTGTGGGCCTCGATGGCGTGCTCAATATCGGCCAGCCATTTCTCGGGGTAGTTCATTGCCTTAAGAATTCGATGGGCCTCAGCTGCGGCCATGGTGGAAGATTGTGCTCGATCGGGGGAGTTTTTGGGCAACGAAATGCAGTCGTGCAGCCATGCGGCTGGCAATACCACGGCCATATTGGCCTGTTCCTTTTGGCCGATTCGGCTGGCGTTGGCCACCACTCGCTGGATGTGTTCGATGTCGTGGGCCGGGTCGGTAGCCGTCAGTTCACTGACCACTTGGTGAAAAGGCTGGGCGTTGAAGGTCGATAAACTCATGGTTATTTATGCGCATCACTGATGTTTAACGCATAATGGTGGCCTTCTGCGGGCCCCATTTGCAATGGTGATAACGTGAAAAGCATGAATTTGAGGTTTACCGGGGCGGTCATTGTATTGCTGCTGGTCTTTCACGGCTCGGCCTTTGCCGCAGGTGACGCCATTTTTCTGTTCGACAGGTCCGGCGACAAAAGCCCCACGGAACAAGCCAAGACCACTGAGGGTAAAGAAGGTCATCAGAAAACCACGCCTCAAAAGGCGCGAGGCTCAAGCAAAAACTCGGCGCCAAGGGCCACTGGCAAGCGCCCTGGAAATACGCCCAGGCGATTGCAAGATTCCCCTTCCTCTGAGCCCCAGAACGACGTCCCGGAAGCGCAGGCTGCACCATCGGCTGACCCCCATCAGCCCTAACCGTGTTGGCGATTAGTTCTGCGACTGAAGACTCCGGCGTCTCAGGGCGAACTACCCGTTCAGGTCGGACTCCGTTTCCATCACCTGCTGGTTAAGCCTTTCCAGCAAAGACGGCGTCCATTCGGTATCAGGCCACTGGTTGGAGAATCGTTGAATAGCGGGGACCGACTGGATCGATGGCTGCGTTGATTGAGGAAGTTCCTGTTGGTTGAGCAAAAAATCGCACACCAGTACCAGGTCGGCGAAAGACGATTTTTCTTCGCTAACGTAATGCCATTGACGGTATTGTCGGACTGATTCAACCAACCAGTCATCAAATTCCCAGTTGGTCAGCATCATGACGCCCACCTGCCGCGAATAACGTTCAATAATTTGAGTAATCACGTCGTGGCTTTCCGATAAGGGTGTTCGCTCTGATACGGCGCGAATCAATGGCAAGGCACCGACATTGGCTAGTAGCCCCGCAAGCAGAGCCCGGTCAGCGTTTTGACGAGTAATTTCCCGCGCGACGACGGCGCAGGTTGCGCCCAGCTTCGCTGACCGCACCCACACGTTGCGCAGCGCGACGCGCAGCGCCGGCGACTTGCTGCGAAACAGTTGGCGAAGGCAATAGGTGGTCACCACGTTCACCAGGCTGCCAGTACCCATTCGGTTGACCGCTGACCCAAGGTCTGTGGCTTTATTGCGAGAAGCGAATGCCGGGCTGTTTGCCAGTTTGAGCAAATAGGAAGCGACGCCTGGATCGGTTTGGATTATCCGCGATATCGTGCCAAAACTGGTGTTGTCATCCCTTACCGCGGTGCGCAGTTGCAAGGCAAGATGCGGCAAGCTGGGCAATGGGATATCCCCGGACTGAATTTCGCTGAATATACGGCTGTAATAGCCTGAGGTGTTGACCTTCAGGGGTGATCGGCGGGTGGCGGTGAGGGATCCTTGGCTGGTGGCAGTCACGGAATAATACCTGCAGACGGAAAGTGGTGTTATCGGCTCGCTGCGCTAAATATTGAGTGCGCTGAGAGAGATTAGCGACCGAAGGGTAACGACCGTCTAAATCCACCGCTTAACTTGGTGCGCCGGTGTTGCGCCGCGCGGGTTTTCCGAAGCCGGGGTTAAAGCGACTCCAGGGATACCTGCAAATCTGAAGAGAGCACTTCCAGGCGTTCGGCCAAAGTGTTGCTTGGCAGTTCCTGGGGAAGTGAAATCAGCGCTTTTGCGGTAAACAATGGAGAGCCGGACATGGAGCCTGCCTGGCGTGATGTTTCAATGCGTTCGACGTTCACATTGAGTGTCTTAAGCAGTTCGCTCAGTTGCTTGACAATGCCGGGCCGGTCACTGCCTACCAGTTCGATCTGCTGCAAATTACCGTCAGTGATTGCATTTACGTTGTGAGTGCTTGCAGCGCCAGCATCACAGCGCTCACAGCTTGCGTTGATCCCTTCAGTGCCGAGAGCGTTGACAGCCTGCAGAAATGCATCGGCCTCATTGGCTGGCAGCGATACCAAGGTAATGCCCGCAAACTGGCCGGCTAATCGGGTCATCGTGGATTCCAGCCAGTTACCATGGAATCGGGCGACGGTTTCGGCCACCTTGTCAACGATTCCTGGGCGATCACTGGCCGTGAGAGTAATGACATACTGAACGACTTCGGTCATGAGCAGGCTAAACGATTTCAGGGGCTGTGATTGTACAACGTTGCTCCCCACTGAGCCGCACTGATTGTCAGAAATCGTCCCCGCCCACCGAACTAAATCGATTTCAGCTTGGCGCCAGTCTTGAGATCTTCATCGATGGTAAATTCCGCTGAGGTGACGTAAGCCTCCAGCCGCCTGAGGCGGAATTCCAAAGAGCGCATTCGATGGCGCAACTGGCCAAACGTGGCTGATGGGGCGCTGTGGACTGAGCGGACGAATTCCTGTTCTTCGACATCTTCGTAAAGCGAATCCGGCTCCAGTGGAATGCGCAGTGTCGCAATCACATATCCCAACAACATGATTGGCAATAAGGGCGACATTAACGGCAAAACAGCCAGCAGACGAACCCAGAAAACTGGCACGCCAAGGTGGTTGGCGATTCCGGCGCAGATGCCTGCGACCCAGCGCCGTGAAGGGTCTCTGAACAGCCGGCGGCCTCGACCGGTGCGATGCCGGTTAGGGTGTCGAGAAGGCCTGGGTCGGTTCATGATCTCTGCCCGCGCCAGCCCGGTGACTGGTCATCCAGAATTCGTTCCAGGGTGTGGATACGTTCTTCCATGACTTTGGCGCTCTCCCAGATTTCCGACATCATGCTTTCATCTTCTGGCGTCAAACCCTTGGCAGAGCGGGCCTTGCTGACGTAATGGCTGACAATCCAGGTTGGCGCAACGATCGTCATAAATATGATGGCTAGCGTCTCGTTCATTAGACGGTTACTCCTTGGGCGCTTTCTTCGACGTTTTATTGCTTTGTGAAACCTTTGCCTTCAAGGCATCCAGTTCGCGGTTGATATCGTCACCTCGCTCCAACTCCAAAATTTCATCAGACAACGTCTTGTTTCGGCCCATGTCTAACGCCTCGGCTTCAGACTCCACACGGTCGATTTTTTGTTCGGCATGTTCAAATCGGTGCAGCACCTCGTCAATTCGCGAATCGTGGATTTGGCTGCGAGCTCTCAGCTGAGACTGGGCTGCTTTGTGGCGCATGCTGAGCGCCCGCTGACGGTCTTTTGCATCGCTCAGTTTGGCCTGCAGCTTGTTAATGTCGTCGTTGAGTTTTTGCAGGTGCTCATTGACGGCTGACAGTTCTTTTTGGATCGCTTCAGTGCGAGTGCCAACACGAGACTTTTCCACCAGAGCCGCTTTGGCCAGGTCTTCCCGGTCTCGCGAAAGCGCCAGCTCGGCTTTCTGCTCCCAATCCAACGACTCCTGCTCAAGGTAGGTCAGGGCCCGGGTTCGTTCTTTCTTATCAGCGATGGCTTTGGCGGCAGCGGACCGAACCTCCACCAGCGTATCTTCCATTTCCTGAATCATCAGACGGACGATTTTTTCCGGGTCCTCGGCTTTATCCAGCACCGAATTGATGTTGGCGTTGATGATGTCGGTCAGTCGGGTAAATATGCCCACTTGCGCAATGCTCCGGTAATTTCACTTGGTTTGGATCTATACAGGTTTTGTGCCAATTTCTTTTTTTAATTTTAGGTCTTTGATTTTATTGACAAAAACTGGGGAATTTTTGTTTTTGCGGCAGGGAACCAGATACGTTATTTGTGGTCTGTTTAGCTAACAGTTGGGTTTTCCCCCGGCTGTATGGTGTGCCTTCCAGCGCTAATTTGCGCTTTGATCAACACAGGTGCTTTGAAGGGCAGGCTGTGTTCAGTAGAATGGCGCACCTTTCGATGCCTGTGCAAGCGACAGGCTGACTTTTTTGCCGATCTCGCAGGGGATTGGCTACACGGTTCGGAGAATAAACATGAAGGTACGTTTTGCGGCGCAGCTAACCGCCCTGGTGGTCATGATATCGGCTATACCGCTGGCGATGGCTCAGGATGAAGCGCCCATCGATAAAGACAAGATGAGCTATTCCATCGGCTATCAGTTCGGCAACGATCTGAAACTGCGCAAGCTGGATGTCAGCGTAGAAACCGTTGTTGAAGCCTTGAGAGACGCCGTTGGTGGAAATGAGGCACGGGTGCCGGAACAGGAGATGGTCGCGCTTTTGAAGCGTCTGGAGCAGGAGTTCCGTGCCGAGCAGCTGGAGAAGTTCAAAGCGCTTTCCGATGAAAACAAAGTGAAGAGCGATGAATTTCTGGCGGAAAATAAGGGCAAAAAGGGCATTGTTGTGTTGCCCAGTGGCGTTCAGTATCGAGTCATCGAAGAGGGTGGTGGTTCTCGCCCCACCATGGAAAGCGAGGTGATTGTGCACTATCGCTCCTCCACCATGTCCGGTCTTGAATACGACAGCTCATTTGCCCGCGGTGAACCCGTGAACTTTAACGTTAACCAAGTGCTGAAAGGGTGGCAAGAAGTGTTGCCGCTGATGAAGCCTGGCGCCAAGTGGCAGGTTTTTGTACCACCTGAGATGGGGTATGGCGTTCGCGGACAACCGCCCGTTGGCCCTAATGAAGTGCTGGTTTTCGACATCAACCTGGTTGAGGTTAAAAGCTGATTTCTGAATTAGTGAGGGGTCCGGCGCCCGAGGCGCCGGATCCGGTTTCAAGCCCTTGTATTGGCGTGTGCACCCTGGATTCCCAGGATATTTGTATCGGTTGTTCCCGCAGCGCTGAGGAAATTACCCGCTGGACCGCGATGACGGACTCAGAACGTGAGTCCATCATGGACCGTCTGGAGGGTTTGGGCACCCATGTCGGCGGCTAACGCCAATCCCAGTTATCCGTTGCTGAGAGCGTTGGCCCGGATCAGGGCCGCTTTCGGTCATACGCCATCGATGGTGCTGTTGGGCGCTATCTACGAAAGTGGTGCGGTTACCGGCAAGTCCATGGATCATGCCAATGAGCTGTATCTGAAGGCGGCGCAACTGGGAGATCACCAGGCAATGTGGCACCTGGGGGTTAACCATCTGGCCAGCAAGGGCGGCAACACCGATCACACCAAAGCGGTCCATTGGCTGCATCAAGCGGCAGAGGCGGGTCATGCCATGGCTGCCTGGGCGCTGGGAAAGATGTACCTGAGTGGCAAATTGGTCGACCAGGATTGCCAGCGTGGGCTAGCCCTTTTAGAGCAGTCGGCCAGCAGTCATTGCAGTCAAGCACGTCAAACCTTGGCGGATATCTATCGAGAGGGTCGACACGGCGTCGTGGCCGATCCGGAGCGAGCGGCCTTTTGGTCCGGCGGTCAATCCTCTGCACCCTGAGAGCGAGATCATCCAGCATCTGAGTGGCGCTCTGATCCCCATGGACCAGACCGTCGATGTTCCGGTATTAAGCCCAGACAACCCTCTCAGTGCGGTGTTATCCAAACCTCTGGTGCCTGCTGCGGTGCTGGTGCCGCTAGTCTTCCGTGATCAGTGGCAGGTAATTTTTACCCATCGCACAGAAAAACTGTCCAATCACGGTGGACAGATCAGCTTTCCGGGTGGCCGGCGCGAGTCAGCTGACCGATCCTTTGTGGACACCGCGCTCAGGGAGTCTCAGGAGGAAATCGGCCTGGACCCTCAACAGGTTTCTTTGATGGGCTTTCTAGACTCGGTACCGGTCATTACTGGGTTTGGCGTCGTGCCGGTGGTGGGTCTGGTGGCCGGAGAACCAAGGTTGAAAATGGACCCGAGAGAAGTGCAGGCGGTGTTTGAGGTGCCTTTGGCATTTCTACTTGATCAGCAAAATTATCGACAGGAAACTCTGCAGCGGGCGGGCAGAACGGCTCGATTTCATGTGATTGAATATGAATCATGGCGAATCTGGGGCGCAACGGCAGCCATGGCGGCGAATTTCGCTCAGCGAATGACGGGGGTGATGAAATGACGGCATTTATTTCGGTAACGAGGGTAATGCGAGGGCAAGCTAACCACCCGCGGCCAGTGATTTTAGACTGTCGGTCTCGGTTGGGCGAGCCGGGAGCCGGTCGCCAGATGTATCAAGAGGGTCATATTGATGGCGCCCAGTTTGCCGACCTGGAAGCCGATCTGGCCGACTTGGCGCTGGGGCCGGGGCGTCACCCGCTGCCAAAGCCTGATGCCTTTGTCATGGCTGTGCGGCGCTGGGGGATCAGCGACACCCCAGTCGTTGTTTACGACGATATGTCTGGAGCGATGGCCGCCCGTGCGTGGTGGATGTTGCGCTGGATTGGCGTCACCGAGGTGTCTATTCTTGACGGTGGGTTTGATGCTTGGTGCCAAGCCGGCGGCTCCGTAAGTCAGAACGTGCCAAAGCCGCCAGCATCGACATTGGTTCCCGTTCATAACAGCATGCCTGTTGCGTCCGGGGAACACATCACACGATGGGTCGCCAGCCCCCAGGATAACCTTGAGACTCGTCTTCTGTTGGATGCCCGGGCCGGCGAGCGTTTTCGCGGCGAAGTGGAACCCATCGATCAACGGGCAGGACACGTGCCTGGCGCTACCAGTCGCCCGTTTGCCGACAGTCTTAGCGATGGCGTCCTGTTGGACCACGATGCCCTTCGCAAATCCTGGCAATACACGTTAGGCGACGTGCCGCCCCAGCAGGTCACTCACATGTGTGGCTCAGGCGTCACCGCCTGCTTTAACCTCGCCTGTATGGAACACGTAGGTTTGCCAGGGTCCAGGCTGTACGTAGACTCCTGGAGTGGCTGGATTGCCGATCACCATTCGTAACGCACGGTGTAGCTGACGCTGGCCGTTTCCTCGGCCTCCACGGTAACGTCAAATTCCACCGTAGACGCATCGGTCTTGTCAAAGGCATGGCTTTGCTGGGTGATCTGCCAGTTGCTCCAGCGCAGCAGGGACTCCCTGATCAGGACGTTGGCGGGGACATTTTTTTGATTGCGGATTTCAACCTCAATCGTCTCTTCCATCCAGCGTTGTGCGGCATTCCAGCGAAAGTCAGCCTGTCGCCGTTCGCCGACGACATCAAAGGCATTACCTAGAGCGATCGTCAGCCGCTCATTGCGAGGAGTATGGCCAATGACATCCTCACCAATAAACTCCATATTGTCGTCATCGGGATTGCGCTGTGAGACCCGAACCCGACCCGCCGGCATGGCCAGACCCAGCTGATTGTCTTCACTGTTCAGGAATTTCAGCTGCACCGCCACATCGCCCTTCAGCGGTTGGGGATGGTTGGTGTTGGTAAATGGCTCACTGTAAACCCCCCAGGGCCGATGGCCGGCCGCAAATACCAGTTGTTTTTCACAGCTCACTCCCAATGCGGTGGGAAACAATTCCAACTGCTTGAGCGATCGATCGGGAAGGTCGGCAGACCGACCCAAGGTGTACAGGTGGTACTCAAAAAACGACTGTTCCTGAAAACCCGCATCTTCGACCTGGGCCATGGACATATTGCGTCGAATCGCCGTTGTGCGGACAACTCGAGCTTGCGGGGCTCTATTGACTTCACCGGCAATGAGCTTCAGGCGAGCATTGTTAAAAGTGCCGCCCGATTGGTTGACAATGCTCACCCAGGCCTGCAGATCCATCTCGCAGCCGTCGGATTCATCGAGCACCAGATTGTAGTCGGCCCACCAGGTCATGCCGCCTGTTTCGTAGCTTACCTCCACGTCGTGGTGGCGTGGCGCATCGGTGGCAATATGCCATTGAAGCGTAGGTCGTGTGATCAGGCCGCCAGGGAGATTAGGAAAGGTAATGTTGCCCACGTCAGAAAGACTGACCAGCCGGCCGTCGGCCAGTTCCAACACCACGTTATTGCCGTTGGAAGCCATTAATGTTCCTCGGTAGGTTTCCACTTCGGCCCCCAACACGTTGCGCAGGGTTAGCTGCTGGCCCACAAATTGCTCCAGCATGCGTGAGGCGCTCACGAGATCGTAACGATAGTTTTGCTCCAATACCCGGGTGCTGTCTGGATGACTCAGAGACTTAAACGCAACCGTGGTGGGGTCGATGGAAGAGGCAACATCGGTGAACTCAACGCTAGGGTTTGAAAGGTCCATGCCTCGGATGGTTCTGACCACCGCATAACCGGGAATGTCCTGCTGATAAGGACTGTCTCCGCCAGTAAATGCGCTTGAGTCTACGGCGCCAGGCTGGCTGCGGCTGTAAATCGTTATGCTGTGCTCATTCATGGTGTCATTGTCCGGGTCTGAAGCGCTAGATTGTTGGGCGTTCGCGATGGTGAAACCGCCCCATAGCAGCCCGCTCAGGAATAAAAGGAATAGTCGAATGTCCACAATAATCTCCGCGGTCGGACGGTTGTTGTTCCGGTGCCGATACATTGGCCCAAAGTCTGAAAAGATGCAAAACCTTGCGCTAGGCCGGGCCCTGGTGCTGGGGATAGTGGTGCTCCTCAGCGGCTGCGACCACGGTGAGCTGGGCTTAGAGATGACCAGCGGCTATGTGCGGCTGCCGCCGCCTGGCATGAGAATGACCGCAGCGTTTGGCACGTTGAATAACCGGAGCGACTCAACCAAAACGATTGTGGCCTTCAGCAGTCCTCAATTTTCTGACGTGTCGTTGCATCGAACGGTGTTTGACGATGGCATTGCGAAGATGAGGGAGGTGGCAACCCTGAGCCTTGACCCTGGCGAGCAGCGGGTGATGAAGCCTGGCGGTCTTCACCTGATGTTGATGGGTAGCCAACAAGTGTTGGCGGTGGATGACACGGTGACCGTGGAATGGAAGTTTGATGATGGGGCTGTGCAGGAAACGGTCTTATCGGTGCAAAAAAGGTAATAGCCAGAATCAATTGATGCGGTATAAATAATCAATTTCATTAATTTTATAGAGGTAGGCAAGATACCTCCACTGTCGTTACAAACCACTGACTTATATCCACAACAGGAGATTTTTGATGCAACCGTTAACCGAAGGCAGCACCGTCCCACAAACCACTTTTCGAACCCGCAAAGGTCACGAGTGGATTGACGTAACCAGCGACGAGGTGTTCGCCAACAAGACCGTGGTGGTGTTTTCGCTACCTGGCGCTTTCACGCCAACCTGTTCATCGTCCCATGTGCCGCGTTACAACAAATTGGCCTCCTCATTCCGTCAGCAGGGGGTTGATGAGGTGGTTTGTCTGTCGGTGAATGACGCGTTCGTGATGGAGGAGTGGCAACACGCTCAGAAAGCCGACAATCTTCGCTTTTTACCCGATGGCAATGGCGAATTCACCGACAAGATGGGGCTGCTGGTAGACAAAGACGACCTGGGCTTTGGCAAGCGATCCTGGCGTTATTCCATGCTGGTGAAGAACGGCGTGATCGAAAAGTTGTTCATCGAACCTGAGAATCCAGGCGACCCGTTTGAGGTCTCTGACGCCGACACCATGCTGGAATACCTGTCGCCAAACGCCATCAAACCGCTGGATGTGACGGTATTCTCCCGCAAGGGCTGCCCATTTTGCGTTCAGGCCAAACAGCAGTTGGAAGAGCGGTCAATTCAATATGAAGAGTTGGTGTTGAATCAGGATTTCAGCGACAACACGTTGCGGGCTATTTCGCCGGTCCACACATACCCTCAGGTGTTCATCAACGGACAGCTGATTGGCGGGGCTGACGAGCTGGAGCAGCACCTGAAAGAAAGGGCTGTGGCGTAAAGTCACGGTGGCGTTGAACCACGGCAGCCTCGAAGCGATTAGCTTCGGGGCTGTTTTTGCCAGCGTCCCTCCCGAAACACCTCCATCGGCTGAAAACGGGTCTTGTAATCCATCTTCTGGTGACCCTCGATCCAGTACCCCAAAAACAAGTAATGAGCGCGCAGTTCCCTAGCCAGACGTAGTTGGGCCAAAATGGAGAAGGTGCCGAGACTGCGTCGGCTAAATTCCGGGTCAAAGAATGTGTAGACGGCAGACAGGCCGCTGCTCATCCGGTCGGTCACTGCCACCGCAAGCAGTTGGTCCTCCAGCCGCATTTCCATAAAGAACGTTCGGCTCCATTGGCTGAGTAGAAAGTTTTCAAAATCTTCTCGGGAGGGATTGTCCATGCCCCCAGATGGATGTCTGGCGCTGAGGTAACGCCGGTAAAGGTCGAACACTTCCAGCGAAAACCGTGCCGGAGACTGGCTGACAGTCAGATCTTCATTGGCCGCCAATATTCTTCGCTGACCTCGGTTGGGGGTGAATTCCGGCACCGGGATTCGAGTTGCAACACAGGCATTGCAAGTTTCGCAGTGGGGCCGAAAGATGAGGGCGCCTGCTCGCCGAAAACCGCTGGCGGTCAGAGAGTCGTAAATGACGTCAAGGTGATCCGCACCTGGGTCCACTACAAGATTTCGAGTGAACCGATCAGCATAGTACCCGCACGGATGTTTTACGGTTTGCAGTACTCGAATGGTTGAATGATCTTTCATGTCCTGATCGCCAGAATATCTCCAAATTCCATGGATTGCGCGACCCTCAGCAATGCATAGGTGACGCGGGCAACACTCCCTGTTCAGGCATTTTACCTGATTTTCCCATTGCCCAATGCACTGTGTGGGAGAACCTTCCGGTTGGCGGACTAGTGCCAGGCCCGTGACCCGCCAAGTGAGCGTTTTTTGTCCCAGCGTTGGCCGGTGAAAAGCTGCGATATTGACCGCTCATTGCAGGCCCAGGGGCGGTCGTGTCAGGTCGATGTGTTCTAGAAACTGCGGCCACGGAAAGAGCGGGCCGGGATCCATTTTACGCGAGACCTCAAGGGCCTCATCGTCAGTGGCGCTTACTTTGCGTAGGTCCAACGATTCGTGGCCGGCAACATGACGTAAGCTGGGTAATCGTTGGCTGAGCCACTGGACCAATCGAACGAGCGCTGCGATCTGCGCATCCGGGTATGGCTCGGTCATTCGCTGTGTTCGGCTGTCCAGCCAGTGGGGAAAGCGGCCCAGGTTCACCAGCTCAATGCCCACACTGTGCTGGTTATACCCAGTAACGTGATGGGCAACACGATCTAGTGGCACGTACTGATCGATAGCCCCGCTGCGGTCAACGTAGAAATGTCCCGCGTTCCCGGTTTCTGACTCTGCGTAGTGGATAACTTCAGCGTATTGCCGAGCGGTCTTGAGATCCGGCAACTCGGTACAATGGATGACCACCAAGGAGATTTCTTCCATTGAACGTTGGGCCAGCGCCGACACGTAGTCGAGAAGATGAGGATTAATTGCGTCCATGGGGCAATGATACCGCGCCGCGCGGTGCTAAAATACGGACTTGTTTTGATCACTCAGATAAGTCCACATGACCGCCGCCGTCCCATCCAAAAGCCATGGCATCTGGCAGATTGCCGCTTTTTACCAGTTCCAGCCGGTAGATGATCCTCAGGGGATGGTTGATCACCTGGTTGCCGAAATGACGCGTATCCAGCAGCGCCAGCCAGCCCAGGGAGCCACCTTACTTGGCACCGTGCTGGTGGCAGGGGAGGGAATCAACGGCACGATTGCTGGCAGCTCCACGGCTATTGAGGAGGCATTTGCCCTCTTGCATGGGGTTGGTTTTCAGCAGTTAATGCGGCGTAACACTCGCAGTGAAAAGGCCCCTTTTCATCGGTTGAAAGTTCGCTTAAAGCGCGAAATTGTGTCGATGGGGCAAGCATTGGATGAAAACAGCGAAACCGGACAATACGTTGAGCCGGAGCAGTGGGATCAGTTGATCTCTCGAGCTGACGTAGTTGTGGTGGACACCCGCAACCGCTACGAAACGGATCTGGGGTCTTTCGCCGGTGCCATTGCTCCCGATACCGATTCATTTCGCGATTTTCCCACGTGGTCTGAGACCCATTTGAACAAAGTCGCGCAGCCCAAGGTGGCGATGTTTTGTACCGGTGGGATACGCTGCGAGAAAGCCACGGCGTACTTGAAATCCCAGGGCTTTGAAGAGGTCTTTCACCTGCGCGGCGGCATCTTGAACTACCTCGAGCGAGTACCCCAGGATCAAAGTAGCTGGCAGGGCGAGTGTTTTGTCTTTGATGACCGGGTTACGGTGAATCATCAGCTTGAAGCTGGCACTCATCAGCAGTGTTTCAACTGTCGCATGCCCCTTACCGAGTTGGATTTGATCGATCAACGATACGAGCAACACGTCTCGTGCCCTCAATGTTTTGACCGCGTCGACGAAAAGCGCCGATCGTCGCTGTTGGAACGTGCACGCCAAATAACGCTGGCCAGAGAGCGCGGGCAATCTCATCTGGGCGCTAAGATGCCGGTGGAGGATCAATCGTGACGCGGGCGCTCATGGTGATGTCCCACGGGAAAGACAGTTCGCCGATGGCGGAGAAGATACAGTGGCTAAGGCCGTTGGCCGAAGCGGCGGGCTGGGACGTTGTAGCGCCAGATTATGGCGACAAGAATGCCGAGGAGCGGGTCGACCAGTTAACGCACCTGGTGGGCAATAAAAACCCGTCTCGGTGCGTGCTGAGTGGTTCAAGTATGGGCGGTGTGGTGTCGGTTATGGCCGCCCGTACGCTGGCGGTCGATGGATTGTTTCTGATGGTCCCTGCGGTCTATTGGCCAGGTTTTGAACATCTTGATTACCGCGTTCAGGTGCCGATCATCGAGGTGGTGCACGGTTGGCATGATGAGGTGGTTCCCCTGGCTCAGGTTCAGCGCTGGGCCAGCGAACACGACGCGCCCCTGCATATTCTCAATGACAGTCACCGCCTGTCGGCCAGCCGACTGGCTTTGGAAGTTCTGTTCAAGCATTTCCTGCGACGGTTACATGCCGGGTGAGAACCCGCTACCAGGTCTGGATGGAGTTGCGTTTGCTGAGCAGGCTCTGAACGATGCGTTTTGAAATCACCGGTATCGTGACGTTAGCGGCTGTGGGGTTGCTTGGCGTGGTTGTATTGCTGTTTCCCGAAAGTGTGGCAAACGGCATCGCCGAAATCACTCAGTGGGTGGTGTCGGCTGCGGGGCGTTGGGTGTTGTGGCTTTGTTCAGCGGCGGTGTTGCTGTCCATCCTGCTTGTCGTGGGTCCCTGGGGTCGGCGCCGTCTGGGTGGGTCTGATGGGCAGCCGGAATTCAGTCTGGTGGCGTGGCTGGCCATGTTATTTGCTGCGGGCATGGGCTCGGGGTTGGTTTTCTGGGGGCTGGCTGAACCGCTGAGTCACTATGCGCTTGAGCCCGCCGTCGGCCTAGGTTCTGACAGCGCTGCGAGTTCGAACGGTCGCGCGAGCCAGGCTCTGGCATTGACCTTTCTGCACTGGGGCGTTCATGCCTGGGCAGTCTATGCCGTTGCTGGATTGGCTTTTGCCTGCCTTGGATCGACGGTGACCGCGCAAGTGGGCTCGGCTAAGACCAATACCCAGTCTGGCAGGGCGTCGTCGGCTGTCAAACGCTCTGAGTTGGGCCACGGGGAGGCCCTGATCGCGTCGCTGACCGGCGCTGACGTAGGCGCTCGTGGTACTCGTATTTGGGGGCGGCTTTTCGACCTTGTTGCGTTGCTGGCAGTTTTGTTTGGCGTTGCCGGGTCCCTGGCCAATGGGGTTGACCTTCTGCAGGTGGGGTTGACGGCACAGGGCGGGGAAAGTATCCCGGGTTGGTTGCTGTTGTTGGTCCTTGGAACCCTATCGCTGGTGTCTGCCGGCAGTGGATTGCGCCGCGGCATTCGCGTGTTGAGTTTGTTTAATATGGCGCTTGCTTTGACGCTGATGATCTGGCTTTGGCTGGTGATTGACTGGCGCACAGTGCTGAGTCTGTTGATGGATAGCGTGTGGCTGTATCTGAAAGCGTTACCTTCATGGTCGATCCGGCTGATCGCTGATGCTGATGCCGGCACCGACTGGGCTGAGGGCTGGACGGTGGTCTATCTTCTTTGGTGGATTGCCTGGACGCCCTTCGTCGGTATCTTTCTGGCAGGAATCAGTCGCGGGCGCTCGGTGCGCCAGTATTTGGTTGGTGTGATTGGCGTGCCGGTTGTGGTTTCGTTGCTGTGGTTTGGTGCCTTTGGTGGCGGAGGGTTGGCATTTGAACAGGCCAACCCTGGAGCGCTGACTGCCGCTCTGGGTGAGCATTACACAGCGCCGCTGTTTGTCTGGTATTCCCAGCTTCCAGGCGGTTCGGTGCTGGCTTGGGGAAGTCTGCTGACTTTGTCGGTGTTTCTGGTCACCAGTGCCGATTCAGCCACCTGGGTGATGCGGAGGCTGGCGGGCGCCTGGTTGCCGGCGGTGCCGTGGGTCTGGGGGCTATTGATGCTGTTGATGGGGTTTGCGCTGGTCCTGCGAGGGGAAGTAGACGTCAACAAACAGGTGGCCATTGCCGGTGCAATTCCGTTTTCGTTCGTGCTGGTTTTGCAGATCACAGCGTTGGTGCGTTGGTTGCTGATAGGTGGCGGGTCGTCCCAGGGCGGTGGCCGGTCAAAGCTTGGGGTGAGGGCGAAAACCCCGGTAGATTAGCGGTACGGAAGTATTCGTGCTTTTGCGCACCGCGCAGGCCAGCAGACCCTGCTAAAGTTATGCGTAAGCGCATAGATTATGATTTTCAGCATCTGCAACAGCAGCCTGATTGGAGAAAAAGGGATGATGGCTTCAATAAGTGACAGGGGGTTGTCTGGCAAGGGTTTGCTTGGCGTGTGGTTACTGTTCGGTTTGATGTTGACGTTTGCAGTCCAGGCCCGGCCGCCGATTTTTGCCACCCCTGATCAGGCCGACCTAATTCGAGCGGCCCGCTCGCTGCAGGATGGCTTTGAGCGGGATGCGCTGGACAAGTTTAAGCAGGCCTCTCGCTATGGCAATAAACAGGCACAAAAGAGCATCGCACTGATGTACATCAAGGGGATCGGCGTTGAACAGGATTGGGCAATGGCATACGCCTGGCTGAAACTCGCGGCGACCCACGGTGATGACCGAATTGCTACGGCCAGGGATGAGGTGTTGTTGGCCCTGAGAGACGAGGAGCAGGCGCTGGCAAACCAGCACTACGACAATTTGCAGGAAGAGTTTGGCGATTTGGCGGCGTTAGCGAAGCGCGAGCTCTGGGTGCGAAAACAAAAACGTGAGGTGACCGGCTCCCGGCTGGGGAAGGTGGGTGCTTTGCGAGTGCAGGTCGCCGATTCTACCGGTTATAACTGGGAGCTTTCGGGCCCCGAGTATTTTGAGGTTTTGGAGAGCTTTGTGGTGGAGTTCCGGCAAAACTTGGGTGAGGTGGAGATGAAAGATTTCGATGTGTTGGAAGATGTGGCGGTGGAGATTAACTGAACAAACCGTGTTTGAACCAGGCTTTTGAGCGACAGTCCTGATAAACCCACAAGCGCTGTCCCTGAGGTTTTTCCACGACGTAGTAATCTCGCCGAATATCGCTGCCATCCCACCAACCGGACTCAATACGTTCAGGGCCTTTAACGATCTGTCCTGGGCAATCCGATAGCGGTTCCGGTTGATCCAGTATCCACACCGGTCTTTCATTGCTCACCGCCATACCTTCAGCGCTGGCCTCATTAACTGGCCATGACCGGGTGGCTTTTTCCGGTCGATAGTCGGCCCAGCCGCTGACCCCGCAAACCGATTGTTCTCCCAGCCTTGAGCGCAGTCTTTCCAGCAGTCGGTTGAGTTCGTTTAATGGCTGGCTGCTGGCAAACAGGTCTGCGGCTATCGGGGCATGATCAAACAACTGAGCAGCGCGCAAAATGATCTGACGTACCGGTGCCTGCAGCTTCAGTTGATTAAGTCTTTCCTGTCCCAGCGACAGCAGCCGCTGGGCGTCGCGTTCCAGTTCCAGTAGCCCAAATTTTAGCCATAGCGTTTCGCCATGACTGTATTGCAGGCCCAGTTCAAACGAAGCCAAGGCCTGGTCCCTGGCACGTAAAAAATCTTCCAGTTCTTTCAGCAGCCTTTGTACGGCAAACACTAGCGCCGCGGTGTCGTGAACCTCACTGGGTAGCTCCAAAGTGGATTCAAATTGTTGAGGGGGTTGATAAACCGGAAGCGTCTCTGGCGCAGTGCCAGTCAGCTGATCCAGGTGGCCTAAAAGCGTTTTACCAAAACGGCGTAGCAGGCCATCTCTGGGTATCTTCAGCAGTTCGTCCAAAGACTGCAGCCCCAGGCTTGAAAGACCGTCTGCGATATCCGCGGATAACTCCAGGTGTTTAAGGGGTAATTGGCCTAACGCCGGGGGCAGTGGAGAGATCTGTTGCAGCAATATATATCGTTGAGCCCTTGCCAGTACCCGAGCGCTGGTCAGGGTAGGGGAGGCGGTCAGGCCAACGGCATAACCGGTTTCAGCCACCCTCTTTTTAATCACCTGTCGCCAGTTACTGCCGAGCAAACGCAGACTGCCGCTGAGTTCCACCAACACCATGTCGGGGGAATGCAGACACACCTGACTGCTAAGCTGGCAGGCCCAGTTTGCCACCTGCAGCAATCCCTGGCGCTCGGCCCGGGGCTGGCGGGGCAGGGTTCGAAGCTGTGGTGCCAACGCATAGGCCGCTGCCAGGCCCTGGCCATGATGAATGCCCAGGGGTTTTAATGCCTGATCAAACTGGGTGATCCAGCGCTGACTGCCTCGTTGATCCACAACGGCTATTAACGGGCGTTGATGGTCGCTTTGTTGCGGCGGCAGGCTACGTAAAACGGCATCCAACGATAACTGTTTCAGATGGATGCACAACCACAGCCCGTCAGTCAGTGAGGGTGAATTGGGCATAGGTGCCTAGTGACCCGCCAAATTCAACGAATTCATGGGATGACAAGGGTGCGCTCTGGCAGCCCCCTTTGTCCGCGTTGTTTAATAACCGTGCTACGCAATCGCCGCTGCCCCATTGGCTGCAGGCAAAGTCGTAGAGCGGCCGGTGATCGTTGCAGACGAGTATGCAGTGGTCTGAACAGTATGCCGGCACTTGCGCCGTGTTCGGCGGCCAGTTGTAACCTGCGCAACTGGCGGTCTTCAGGTTGCGCGACCCAGCTCAGCACCGCACCGCAGGCACCCGCTCGCAGGCATTGTTCCATCGCCCATAGCGTGTCGGCCTGCCCGGCGGTGCTGATCACCAGTACTTGTTGAAGGTTCCATCGCCAGCGCTGAAGGGCGCTGGCCTGCAGGCAATGTGGTGGATTGATCAGTGCCAGCCATTCATGGCTGTGGGTTAATTGCGCCAGGGCCGGAGCCAGTAAACTGAATTCACCAATACCGGTACAGGGAAAAAGAATTTCTGTCAGTTCGCCCCGTGGCCAACCCAGAGGCAACTGTTCACTCAGTTGAGGGTTTTCACAAGGCAGACGACGCTGCCTGCCGCCGGGGCGGGTCAGGCTGCGGAGTTTTTTTTTCAGTTGGTCAAGATTAACCGCTGCATTTTCAGGCATGGGATATTCCCAGCGAACAGGGCACTGAATGACAAATGCTGGAGGGCAGAAAGTTCTGGCGAAGCACCATGGAAACAGCCAGGCTGGCGTCGGGCTACGAGGTGGAGCGAATGACGCCAACACTCAGGCCTTCGATGGCCATCTCGTGTTTGCGCAGGTCGATTTCAATGGGGTCAAAGTCCGGGTTCTCAGCCTTCAGAAGGACCTTCAGGCCACGCCGGTAAAAACGTTTGACGGTGACTTCATCATCAATCCGGGCCACTACAATCTGCCCATTGTTCGCTTCAGGCGTACGGTGCACAGCGAGTAGGTCACCATCCAGAATGCCGGCATCGCGCATGCTGAGTCCTTGCACCCTAAGCAGATAATCCGGTGATGGTCTAAATAGATGAGGATCTACCGCAAAGTGTTGTTCAATGTTTTCAGCCGCCAAAATGGGGTGGCCGGCGGCGACTCGCCCAACCAGCGGCAGCTTGAGGCCGCTGGTTGTCATGCTGGATTGCATCTCTGTTAGCTGAATACCTCGGGAGACGCCGCTTTTGAGTTGAATAGCCTGCTTTTTTTCCAGCGCGCGCAAATGGGCTTCTGCAGCATTGGGAGACCGAAAGCCAAAATGTCGGGCAATTTCGGCTCGAGTTGGGGGATACCCTTTACGTTGCTGCACGTCAGAGATAAAGTCGAGTATCTCCTGCTGGCGTTTTGTCAGTTTCTGAATCACTGTTTATTTATACAGTATCCCCTGCACTAACGCAAAACATTCCTGTTATTTGTCCAAGGACTTTCCGCTCCGACGCCCAATGCGCAGCGATCCCACGGCGCGACGAAGGCTGATCAAATCTGTTTCGCGGGTTTTAGCGCCATAACGCTGTTTGACATACAGGTCGGTAATTTTCTTGATGTCTTTGGCCACCTGTGTGAAGTGGGCGCTGGCCCGATTGGCGTAGTCCCGTGGGCCTTCAGCAATTTCTCGCGGTAAGCCGCGGCGGGCCAGTTTACGACAAAAGCGTGCATATTCCCGCGCTGCCGGGTCCAGTCCTCCCAGCCATTGGACACGTAGCAACAACCACATCACGATGCTCGATAACAACACGGTGATTGCGGTCAGAATTAAAATCGACGTGCTGGGCGACAGATCATCAATCCCCACCGGTTTAAATAAAGACCGCTGTCTGGCCTGATCAAACTTCAGAACAAAGTCTGTCCATAGACGATGCACCGAGTCCATCTGATTGCGCAGTTGCCGTACCCAACCGAAGTCCCATACTCCCCGTCGCTGCCCTCCCATTGCGCCCACCGCGCCAAGATCTACTCGGTCGGGTGCGACAGCTGCCGTTGGATCGACTCTGATCCAGCCATCACCGTCTATCCATACTTCTGACCAGGCGTGTGCATCCGACTGGCGAACCAGTAAATACTCTGGATTGCCGTTGTATTCACCGCCTTGATAACCAGTGACCACCCGTGCCGGAACACCGGCTGCGCGCATCAAAAACGTAAAGGCTGAGGAGTAGTATTCACAATAGCCATTTTGGGTCTCGAAGAGAAAGTCGTCGACGCTGTGGAACCCCAATGGGGGTGGGGTAAATGAATACTGAAAATTTTCCTGCCGAAACCGTTGCAGCACCTCTTGCACCAATGAACGAGAATCCTCGCCATGCCGGGCTTTCAATTCAGCAGCGTACTCAAGGGTTCTGGGGTTCCGGCCCTCAGGCAGCCGCAGCCCCGGCCGAATCAGCCAACGGTCGATACGCTGATTTTTTCGGTATCCAAGATCGCTGGTCATGTCGTAGGAGAGGGTACGGGTGACCGGCATGGTGCGATGCATCGTATAGTCTGTTTCCAGCCCAATTCGCCAGCCCGGGGTCAGCACCGGCGTATCGAGGCCAAACAGCCAAAACTGTTGACTGGGTTCCATGGTTACCGTGTATCGAACGGGTTGAACAATCTCTCCGCGTATCTGATCGATCCGTTTTGGGTCGGGTAATTTTTGCGAGTCACGGTCACAGGGCGCCTGACGACACCAGGCGGCGCCATCAAAGTGCCAAAGTACTGGGCCACGCCAATAGAGCTGATTCTGGATGGGGCGAGCATCGCCCTTGAAGTCCACCCGAAAGGCCGGTGAATCGTCAATAAACAGGTCTCGGATACTACCAGGCTCCATGTGGTCTGAAATGCCCGTTTTGCCATACAGGGCATCTTCCGGCATGCCCCATAGAGGTGCCGATAGCCGTGGGAACAGCAGAAACAGGGCCAACATCAGCGGCAATCCTTGGACCAGCATCCAACCGGCGCGGCGCAACGTATCTGCCGCACCGGTTCGGTCATTGGTCCGATCGCTGGCTGATCCACTCAGGTCACGGGCCGGTTGGCCTTCATTGACAATCAGCGTCGCAGTAATGAGTACAGCAACGGCCAGCAGGTAAAGTGCGAGATAAATGGACTGGTCAAACAGAAACTGGGTGATCACCACAAAATACGACAGGGAAATCAGCAGAAACACCTCGCGGGAGCGGAACGTTTCTGACAGCTTCAACGCCAACATGGTGCAAAGCAGGGCGACCCCCGCCTGGCGACCGAGAATGGTTCCGTAGTGCATCACCAGAGCCGCAACACATAATCCGGTGAGAATCAGACGTATCCAGCCTTGAAGCGGCCGGCGTCGGCGATGGTAATGGCTGGCCCGTTCTAAGATGGCCAAGACAAATACCACAGGCAGCCACCACGGCAGGCGCGACACATGAGGCAACACCGCCAGTACCATGGAAGCAACCAGCCAGCAGAAGGTCTGCCAGTCGGGTGCGGGTTTCAGTTGGGATATTCGGCCAAAGCTCGCAGACATTGGTGTTGGTGGTCGGTGCCACGATCAGGGCCCAGCCGTTGGCGGGGCAGTATTAATTCATAGTCCAGTTGTTCATCTTCCGCGATCACAATCCAGCGGCACAACCGGGACAGGCGTTGCTCGACAGTCAGTCCCTCTAATCGGTCAAAATCCAGATGCAGTTGCTCGCTGTGGTGGTCACTGAATGTTTTGGTCACCATTTGGTCGCTGCGAGCCACCACCTTCCAGGCAATACTGCGGGAAGGGTCACCGGCTTGATAGTCTCGCAATCCTGACCACTCTTCGTCGCCACTGCGTTCCGGTCGCCCGGTGCCCCGGTTGCTGCCACGTGGCAGGGCAGGAGCGTCCACTTCCTGGCTTGGGTATATCAGGCATCGTGAAGACGGGTTGACCCAGGTCCATGCGTAGAACAGGCCCACCGGAAAGGTTGAAAAAATTCGGCTTCGCGGCAGACTCAGCCAGCCCCTTTCAGGCGCCTCAACCTCAATGCCGAGGTCGGCGCGACCCTGTGCCGGGGCCTGGGTAAAGGTGGCGGCGCCTTGGGCCCGCGCCCAGATCATCGGCCTGGGGGCGCTGCTGGGGTTCATGATGGTTAACACAAATTCTGCCGTCTGTCCGGCAAACACCGGCGCTGCCTTGACCTGAAGCAGTTGGAGCCCAGTCAGATTTCGTACCGTATAAAGCGGCGTCAAAAGTCCCAGCGCCGAGAGCAGGAACGTGAACAGCAACGCCATATTGTTGTTGTAGTTCAGCGCCCCCAGCAGCAGAACCAGTAATACGAAGCCGAAAAATGCGCCGAATCGAGTAGGCACGATGTAAACCTGACGGCGGTTCACTTCCGCCGGCAGCTGGGTGGGCGGCCGGTGACCGCCAAATTTGCTGAGGAAACGGAATACCCAGTCAAAAAAATCCCGCCTTACGGCAGTGCCAGCTTTCTCACTGCTGTTAGCCATTAAGGAATGGGCACCTGGTCCAGCACCTGTTGCGCCAGCGCTTCCTGGTCTGTGCCAGCATCAGTGCCCAGGCGCAGTCGATGAGCAGCCACAGCAACAAACACTGCCTGCACATCTTCTGGAATCAAATGATCGCGGCGCTCCAGCAGAGCCCAGGCTCTGGCGCTGGCAAGGACCGCCAGCGCGCCTCGCGGTGACAGTCCGGTCTGAACGCCCGGAAAGCTCCGCGTTCCGGCGATCAACGCCTGCAGATAGTCGAGCAGTGGCGCAGACACATGGATGTCGCTGGCTTGCTTTTGCAATGCGTTGAGGCTGCTGGCCGGCAGACAATTCTTCGCATCTTTCAACATCATCTGCCGATCCGTTTCCTCCAGCAGGCGTCGCTCGGCACTCGGGTCCGGGTACCCCATATGAAGTCGCATCAAAAAACGATCCAGCTGAGAATCTGGCAAGGCAAACGTGCCGGCCAGGTCTACAGGGTTCTGTGTGGCAATAACGAAGAAGGGGTTTGGCAAAGGCCGAGACTCACCCTCAATAGTGACCTGACGTTCCGCCATGGCTTCCAGTAACGCACTTTGCGTCTTAGGGGTAGCGCGGTTAATTTCATCGGCCAACACCATCTGGGCAAAGATCGGCCCGGGGTGGAAATCAAAGGTCTCACGCTCGCGACTGTAAACCGTAATTCCGAGAATGTCCGCCGGCAGCATGTCGCTGGTAAATTGTACCCGCTGATAGTCCAGGCCTGTGGTCGCTGCAAGGGCTTGGGCCAGGGTTGTTTTGCCCATGCCTGGCACATCTTCCAGCAACAGGTGCCCGTTAGCGATGATGCACGTTAAGGCGAGCTTAATCACGCGCTCTTTGCCCACCACGATAGTGCCAATTTGTTTCAGCGCCTCATGGGCAGTGTCGTGAGCCTGAGGCAGGTTAACGACGTCTTGCTTACCCCCCGGCGTACCCCCAGAATGTTGGGCTGGATCGGACATGCCAATTATTCTCCTAGTTGCCACCGGGTTATCACCTGATGTTATTCACAAAATCGCTGACGTCTTTGTTCATCGGCCGACGCCAGACAAACCCTTAAGATGATTTCGCCAGCCACGGCTCAGCCCCAGGCAACTGCCGAAGGACTGTTCGAGGAAAGAACTCATCTGCCGGCCTTTGGCTTCAAGGTCGGAGTCGGGATGTTGCTGACATTGTCGTTGGCTCGGCTTGCCCTGTCCAACCATCTGCCACTATTTGGCGACGAGGCGTTCTATTGGCTGGAAGGCCGGTACCCCGCCTGGGCCTACAGCGACCTCCCTCCTCTAACAGCCTGGCTAACCCGGCTGGGTACTGAGGGGACCGGACAACACTACTTCGGCGTTCGCCTGGTGTTCTTTTTTGCGTCCCTTGTGCTTCCGGTGGCCGTTGCGGCGCTGGCCAAAACACTGGGCGCGAGCCGAAATGACGCCTGCTGGGCGGGTGTCTTATCCCTGGCGTTACCGGTCAACGGTGTCATCGCGCCCTTTGCGTTACCCGATGGGCCGTTGAACTTACTGTGGCTGGTTGCCGCCACTTTGGCTGCCAGGATTGTTCGAGGAAACCCGCCATTGCGCGATTGGGTGTTGCTGGGTTTGGTGCTTGCGGCAGGGTTGCTGACCCATTACCGGTTTGCCCCATTTCTGCTGGGTCTCGCCGGTTTGTTTATCGGTCACCCACTAGCCCGACGATATTTGTCTCAGTTGGGCCCCTGGGTTTGTGCGCTGATCGCCCTTTCTGCGCTGTGGCCCCAGTGGGCATTTAACGCCACCCAGGAATTTGCCGCGCTGGAATTCCAATTTGTCGACCGTCATCCCTGGCAACCCAGGCTCTCTGGTCTGCGACTGCCACTGGTAGACATGGTGCTGCTGACGCCTGTGGTCGGATGGTTGATGTGGATCTTAGTGCGCCGGCTGGCCTGGTTTCGTCGGCGCAGTGAGGCTGCGGTTCTGTTGTGGCTGGGGCTGTTTCCTGTGCTGATTTACTGGGGCTTTTCGCCCTTGGTGGATACTGAGCGGGTGAGTTTTCACTGGACGCTAGCCGGATGGCTGACGCTGTGCGCCGGTTTGCCTGCCGCGTTGCGCGTAGCTGCGGGCCGTTTTAAACGTCCCGTCGGTGGGTGGCTGATTGTCGGCGCGCTGGTGCCGGGGCTACTGTTGTCCTCTTCTCTGCTGGCCTATTGGCAGTCGGCAGCCAACAAGCCGCAGCAGCGATTGCCCTCAGCGGACGCGGTGCCGGAAAACCTCTTGGGATGGCCGCAGATAGCCGATAGGGTGGCTGCGGTGGCCGCTGAGCGTGGTACGCAGACGATTATCGCCGATAACTTCATGCTGGCCGCTCAGCTCAGCTTCGAGCTGGCGCAGCCAGTGGCCAGCCTGGATCATCCCTTGAACTACAAACACGGCCGAGCCCGCCAGTTGAATATCTGGGGTCAAGTGTCTTCATCAGCTCTGGGTGCCAACGATCTGCTGGCGGTGGAGCTCAGTGCGCTGAGCCTCAAGCCGCGCATTGAGTGGATGCAACGGGTCTGTCAACAATTAGGTCACAGCAAGATTGTGGACGAGATTCGCCTCTTTGGCGGCCGCAAGCGAGTGCTGTTAATGGCCGCCGACCCAGCTGTCGGATCACCCGGGGGGTGCGATCAACCTGCCTTTTGGTACCTGGATGAGCCGTCCGCCAATGCTGTTGTGCACGGACAATTAACGGTTCGCGGGTGGGTGTTGGAAGCGTATCGCGGTGTGTCCGAGGTGGAGCTGCTGCTAGGCGGCCGATCTGCAGGCATGGCGACCTATGGGTTGGCCAGGCCCGGTGTGGCAGAATTTTTTGGCCTGTCGGCAGTGCCGGATCACCCGAATACCGGATTTGAGCTGACCGTTGATGTGTCCGATTTCCCACCCGGCCGCTATCCGCTGCTGTTGCGGATTCGTGAACGCGATGGTCGGCTGCGATTGTCAGATCCGCGCTGGATTGAGCTTGCCAGCGGTGATTCAGAGCGATAGTATTCGGCGGCTATGTCTCGAGACTTTCCAGCCAGTGTAGATCCATGGCGTCTGGTTGACAGCGGCAGGGGCTTTAACGGCACCTGGCCACTGGACCGATTGTCTCGATTGATGCCGTTGCTGGCGCCGCCGGTGGAGGGAGAGGTGAGTTTCACCCTGCAGTTCGGTCGTGACCAAACCGGCGTTCCGGTGGTTGATGTCACGCTGGGTGCCAGCGTGCCGCTTCAGTGTCAGCGAACGTTAGCCCGATACATGCAGCGGGTTGAACAAACCAGCAGGCTCGGACTGTTACGTGACGAGGCGGACGATGCAAGTTTGCCTGAGGCTTACGAGCCGTTGGTGGTGGCAGACGGGGCCGTGACGCTCACTGACATTGTAGAAGATGAATTGATTTTGGCGCTGCCATTAATACCGGCGGCAACCGACAACACCGTGGAAGCGGGCTTTGGCCCGGCAAGCCCGGAAATGGAAAATCCGTTTGCAGTGCTCAGCGAGCTGGGTTTAAGCAAACGACAGTAACTACTGGAGATTGAAATGGCTGTTCAGAAAAGCAGACGAACCCCGCGAACCCGCGGCGCACGACGTGGTCACGACAAGTTGACTACCCCCGCGTTGTCCATCGATTCCACCACGGGAGAAACGCATTTGCGTCACCACATTACGGCCGACGGCTATTACCGCGGTCGAAAAGTGGTAGACACCGCTCCGGACGTTGAAGAAGAGCTGGAATAAGCGCTGACCCTGCGCTTGGCGTTAAGTCGAGGCAGGGTATGACGATGTTGCTGCAGTCTCCAAGCTGTCAGGACCTCACGTGAACCGGGTGGTGCTGGCGGTTGATGCTGCCGGCGGCGATCAGGGCTTGGAGGTTTCCTTGCCGGCCTGTAGGAAGGCGCTGGCGGTCGACCACCAAATGCACCTTCAGGTGGTCGGTGACAACGATGCTCTGACTCGCTGGCACGGCGAGCTACCGGCGGAAATTGCTGAACGGGTTGCCTGTGTGCCGGCGGATGAGGCCATTGCCATGGACGAGTCGGTGGGTGAGGCGTTACGGCGAAAAACCCGTTCGAGTCTGGGGCGGGCTCTGGAGTTGGTTTATGAGGGTAGCGCTCAAGCCTGTGTCAGCGCTGGTAACACTGGCGCACTTATGGCCCTGGCGCGCTCAGTCCTTAAAACCGTTCCGGGCGTTGAAAGACCGGCCATTTGTGCCGCGCTGCCTTCACGCCGCGGCTTAACGACGGTGCTGGATCTCGGCGCCAATTCCACCGTCAGCGCTGATCACCTGTATCAGTTCGCCCACATGGGCAGTGCTGTGGCCAGGCTGACGCGCAAAATAGACGCTCCCAAAGTAGGTCTATTAAACATCGGCACCGAGTCGATAAAAGGTAACGACACGGTTCGTCGGGCAAACCAGTTGCTGGACGAATCCAGTCTGAACTACTCAGGCTTTGCTGAAGGTCACGATATTTTTTTGGGTGATTTGGACGTAGTGGTATGCGATGGGTTTAGCGGTAACGTCGCGCTCAAATGCAGTGAGGGGATCTCGCAGCTACTGATGGAAGAGTTGCGCAGTCTTGGCAAGGGCGGGGTCGCAGGTATCGCTGCAGCTGCGGCGGCCAGGCCAGCCTTTAGCATGATGCGAAAGAAATTTGACCCGCGGCAGTACAACGGCGCATCAATGCTGGGGTTGGGCGGCATTGTTGTAAAGAGTCATGGCGGTGCAGATATTGCCGGCTTCATTAACGCGCTGGAGACGGCTGCGCGGGAAGCACGGGCCGATCTTGCCGAGCATATTGCGGCTGACCTCGTACAACTTCTTTGATGTTGATGGGGCTAAACTGCCCTGGTGCGGCCCAAGTTTGGTCCTGGTTCGGTCCTGCTCGGCTGATGCCAGGCTCGCCGGATAGACCTTAAGTGCCATCAATCGACCAAAGACTGTTGACTCACCCCCCCGGAAACCTTCAGGATTCGCTATCCATCAGGAGGACCTGGCCCTGATTTACTCAACCATACAAGGCACCGGCAGCGCGCTGCCGGAGAAAGTGCTGACAAACGCGGATCTCGCGAAGCTGGTAGACACCAGCGACGAGTGGATTCAGACCCGCACTGGAATTCGAGAACGGCGCATCGTTGCTGAAGGCGAAACAACCTGCGACCTGTCCGAAACGGCGGCACTGAAGGCGATGGAAGCCGCGGGCGTGGAAGCCGGCGATCTAGACGCCATCATTGTTGGGACCACAACACCGGATCTGGTCTTTCCCAGCACCGCCTGTTTGCTTCAAGACCGACTGGGCGCCTACGGCGGCTGCGCAATGGACGTTAACGCCGCATGTTCGGGTTTTCTTTATGCGTTGGGCGTGGCGGACAAGTTCATCCGCTGTGGGGATGCCCGCACAGTGCTGGTTGTGGGCGCAGAAACCCTGACGAGAATGGTGGACTGGAAAGAGCGAACCACCTGCGTGCTGTTTGGTGATGGCGCCGGCGCTGTGGTACTGACCGCCGACGAAAAGCCCGGCATATTGTCCACCCATCTTCATGCCAATGGCGCTCATAAGGAACTGCTCAATGTTGAGGTGGGGGTGTCCCGTGGCTTCAAGCCTGAGGTTCAAGGGGGGCTCGCCATTAGAATGAAAGGCAGCGAAGTGTTCAAGGTTGCCGTTAATACCCTGGGTCAGATCGTTGACGAGACGCTCGCTGCCAACAATATGGAGCGCAGTGACGTGGATTGGTTGATTCCACATCAGGCCAATTTGCGCATCATCAAAGCGACCGCAAAAAAACTCGGGTTACCCATGGACAGGGTAGTGGTGACGGTAGACCGCCATGGCAACACGTCTTCGGCATCGGTGCCGCTGGCGCTGGATGAGGCGGTGAGGTCCGGTCGAGTCGAACGCGGTCAGGTGCTGTTGCTGGAAGCATTTGGCGGCGGATTTACCTGGGGTTCGGCGCTGATTCGATACTGATTCGCTGTCTCCAATGCGGGAATTTCACGTGCGGTCATCCAAATTGCCGGCACCCAAGTACTGACGTTGGCTATATGCCGAGCGTCGTTAATTAACAACAAGAGCAATACGTATGTCAGAACAATCCATGGCCTTTGTCTTTCCCGGTCAAGGTTCTCAGTCGGTGGGCATGCTGGGAGAGTTGGCAAAAGACTTTCCCAGTATTCTTGACACCTTTGGCGAAGCGTCTGATCGCCTCAGCATGGACCTGTGGGACTTGGCGCAGAACGGTCCCGAGCAGGCATTGAACCGGACCGAAAATACCCAGCCTGCGATGTTGGTCGCGGGAATAGCAACTTGGCGGGTTTGGCGAGAAAACGGCGGCTGTCTGCCGGCCATGATGGCCGGCCACAGTTTGGGCGAGTACACCGCTTTAGTGGCAAGTGGTGCCATGGACCTGGCCGATGGTGCCTGGCTGGTTGCTGAGCGCGGACGGCTGATGCAACAGGCTGCGCCTCCGGGTTCTGGTGCAATGGCTGCGCTCATCGGTCTTGACCCAGAGCGGGTTAACGCGATCTGCGACCTTGCGGCAGAGCAGGAAATTGTCTCTCCGGCCAATTTGAACGGGCCGTCTCAAACTGTCATTGCCGGCTCAGTGGATGCGGTTGAACGAGCGGTGCGAATGGCGAAGGAAGCGGGTGCAAAGATGGCCGCAATTTTGCCGGTCAGCGTTCCTTGTCACTGCGATCTGGTCAAGCCTGCGGCTGAGGAACTGCGCAGTCGACTCGCGCAAGTTGCGCTGCGCCCGCCCCAAGTGCCCGTAGTGCACAACGCAGATATCGAGGTGTATAGCGATCCTGACGATATTCGCGAGTCTCTGGTGCGACAGCTTTATCAGCCGGTTCGCTGGGTCGAGACCATTGAATATCTCACTGACAAAGGAATGACCCGAATCGTAGAGTGTGGACCAGGCAAGGTGCTGGCAGGTTTGACACGACGAATCAATCGGAAAATTGAACAGGCAGCGTTGATCGATACGCCGGCTATTCACGCTCAACTCAGTGCGGCGGAATAATTATGGAGAACGAAGGAAAACTGGCGCTGGTCACCGGTGCTTCCCGTGGCATCGGCGCAGCGATCGCGGCTGAGCTTGTGGACAGCGGGGCCATGGTGGTTGGCACGGCCACCAGTGAGAGCGGCGCGGCAGCAATCAGTGGGGCACTCAAACAGCGAGCTGAAGACTTGGGGGTGGCGTCAGAGAATAGCGGTAGAGTCCTTGACGTGTGTGATCCGGAATCTATTGCGGCTTTAATGGCAGATCTTCCTCAGCCTCCGGCAATCTTGGTCAACAATGCGGGCATCACTCGAGACCAGCTTCTGTTGCGCATGTCCGAGGACGATTGGGATGACATCATGGCAACTAACCTTAAGTCGGTGTTCAGGCTTAGCAAGGTCTGCATGCGTGGCATGATGAAAGCCCGATTTGGTCGCATCATTAATATCGCCTCTGTTATCGGTCTGGTGGGTAACCCGGGGCAGGCCAACTATGCGGCAGCCAAAGCAGGAATCATCGCCTTTACCAAGTCTCTGGCGCGAGAAGTGGGTTCCCGTGGAATTACCGCCAATACCGTAGCGCCTGGTTTTATTGATACCGATATGACGCGGTCGCTGCCTGAGGCTCAGCGAGAGGCGCTGCTGGGACAAATTCCCCTTAATCGTTTGGGGGAAGGCGAAGATATTGCAGCAGCCGTACGGTATTTGGCCTCTCCTGGGGCCGCTTATGTCACCGGCGAAACCCTGCACGTCAACGGCGGAATGTATATGAGTTAAGCTGGGCGGGTTTTGTTGTTCAGTTTCATACAGCCGTTTCAATGTGCAAACAGGCATTGAAACGCTGGATCAGCGCATACACATTCACTACAATGTGCGCGCATTTTAGGAGGAACACTTTCACATGAGCAGTATTGAAGAGCGGGTCAAGAAAATTGTGGTTGAGCAGTTGGGCGTTAAAGAAGACGAAGTGACACCCAGCGCGTCCTTTGTCGACGATCTTGGCGCCGATTCTCTGGACACTGTGGAATTGGTAATGGCACTGGAAGAAGAATTCGAGTGTGAAATTCCCGACGAGCAGGCAGAGAAGATCACCAGCGTTCAACAGGCTATCGACTACATCAGTCAAAACGTCGGCTGACCAGATCTTTTCAGGTCTCTTTGCGAAGCTGTGCACCGACTGGTGCGCAGCTTCTTTCGTTCAGGAGTGGGCCGAGAGCATGGCAGGCAAGGTCCTGCTGGCCTTTTTGATCGTTTCTAACCCTCAATGACCCATCAGCACACGCTTCCAGGAGTAAGGGCATGTCAAAACGCACAGTAGTGGTAACTGGTCTGGGAATAAAGTCTCCCGTAGGCAATGATGTGGCAACGGCCTGGGACAACATCGTCAATGGCCGCAGCGGGTTGGGGCAGATCACCAATTTTGACGCCAGCGCCTTTGCCACTCAGATTGCCGGTGAGGTGCGAGATTTTGACGTCAGCCAATACATGGCTCCGAAAGACGCACGCAAGATGGACCCGTTTATCCATTACGGCATCGCTGCGTCCGTTGACGCCCTGGCAGACTCTGGGCTGGACCTTGAGCAGGAAGACGTTACTCGGATCGGTGTTTCGGTAGCGGCCGGTATTGGCGGTATCGCGACCATCCAGAAAACCTCAATCCAATATGAAAAGTCCGGTCCGCGACGAATTTCGCCGTTTTTTGTTCCTTCAACCATCATCAATATGGTGTCCGGGCATATTTCCATCATGCATGGCCTCAAAGGTCCCAACCTGGCAACCGTGACGGCCTGCACAACCGGAACTCACAACATTGGCCTGGCCCAACGCCTGATCGCTTATGGCGATGCTGACGTGATGATTGCCGGCGGCACCGAATTTGCGACCTGTGAGGTCGCCATGGGCGGGTTTTCTTCCGCCAAAGCCATGTCCACCCGCAATGATGACCCCCAGGGCGCCAGTCGCCCCTGGGATAAAGATCGCGACGGTTTTGTGCTGTCCGATGGGGCTGGGGTGATGGTGTTGGAATCTCTGGAGCATGCACAAGCTCGAGGGGCAACTATATATGCCGAGTTGTCCGGGTTTGGCATGTCTGGCGATGCATTCCATATGACCTCACCGCCGGATGGGGGCGCTGGCGCTGCCCAGTGCATGGACGCGGCGTTAAACGATGCAGCTATCAATCCCAGCCAGATCAGCTACGTCAATGCTCACGGCACATCGACCCCAGTGGGCGATCTGGCCGAGTGTCAGGCGGTAAAAACGACCTTTGGTGACCATGCTTACAAAATGCCGGTGAGTTCCACCAAGTCCATGACCGGGCATTTGCTGGGCGCCGCAGGGGGCGTGGAAGCGATCTTCTCTGTGCTGAGTCTGCGCGATCAGGTGGTTCCAGGAACCATCAACCTGGAAAGCCCGGGTGAGGGCTGTGATCTGGATTTTGCGGCTGACGGAACCCGTGATGCCAGCTTGGAATACGCGCTGTCCAACTCCTTTGGATTTGGTGGCACCAACGGTACTTTGATATTCAAGAAATTCTGAGTGTCCGCCAATCGCTGAAGGGCTGTAAAGATTTACTGGCGGTTCATCGGCTAAACCCAAGGCGTTATCCGTTTTTGCTGCAAAGTGTGGCTCAGGGCACCCCTGACAGCCGTTATGACGTGTTGTTCATGGCCAGCAAGCAACATCTGGTCTTGCCTTGCGGGGCCTCAGCGAGACAGGCAGACGCGTTCCTGCGGATGTTGGATCGCTGGACGGTCCAGGGTACTAACGACACCATCAGCCATTCCGACCCAATCCATGAGGATCGTTCCCCGCTGCCATTCACCGGCGGCTGGTTTATTTTTTTGGGGTATGAGGTTGCGCGGGGAATCGAGCCTGTTCTAGCCGATTTGCCAGACACCCCAGCAGGGTTCCCTCAGGCGCTGGCCGTACGCTGCCCAGCCGCATTGGTGTTTGATCACGAACGGGGTCAAATGACCGCGGTGGCAGAAAGCCGGTCTCTGCTTTTACAGCTTGTGCGGGATTACGAAGCAGCTCAGTCGCCATTGTCTGTTCGGGTCGCTGTTACAGAGCTGACACAAGACCCCCCGCAAAATTTTCTCGATGCGGTAGATCGGGTCAGACAGTATGTGCTTGCCGGCGACATTTTTCAGGCCAACATCTCTCGCCGCTGGAGCGGACCTCATGTGGGCGATGCGGCAGACCTCTATGAGCAGTTGAAGGCCAGCAATCCTGCACCATTCGCCGGATTGGCGAGTTGGCAGGGGCACGCAGTTGTCAGCTCATCACCGGAGCGATTGGTGGCGCAAAAAGGCCGGCAGCTGACAACTCGCCCGATTGCTGGAACCTACCCTCGCAGTCAGGACCCCGTTCGAGACCGCCAGCAGTGTGAAGCCTTATTGGCGCACCCCAAAGAGCGCGCTGAACATGTCATGCTGATTGACCTTGAACGTAACGATCTGGGTCGGATCTGTGTGCCGGGAAGCATCGAGGTGAGCCAGTTCATGACCACCGAAAGTTATCCTAATGTGCATCATATTGTGTCGGAGGTGCGTGGCACCCGGCGCAAAAATATCAGTCCTGTGGAGGTCATGCGAGCGGTTTTTCCCGGCGGCACCATTACTGGCTGTCCGAAGGTGCGCTGCATGCAGATCATCGGCGAACTGGAAGGGGTAGGGCGTGGCCCCTACACTGGTGCCATGGGCTATCTAAACCTCAACGGCGATATGGATCTGAATATCCTTATACGGACCATGCATCTGACTGCTGAGCAGGTTTCACTGAGGGCGGGAGCGGGCATAGTCGCGGATTCTGATCCTCAGCGAGAGCTTGAAGAAACCCACCACAAGGCGGCTGGCATGCTGGCCGCATTTGAAACGTTTGCCCCGGATAGCCGCTCCCGTGGTTGATCCAAGTAACCGGTTTCAGGCGTTAGTGGACGGAAAGCCGGCCCTCCACATTCCATTAACGGATCGGGGTCTTCTCTACGGCGATGGCCTTTTTGAGACGCTGCGTTTCGTCAACGGCGCCGCGCCGCTTTGGTATTGGCATATGCAACGTCTGAATGCGGGGGCGGCAAGGTTGCGGCTGAATGTGCCAACCGAGGCCCTGCTGCTGCGTGAGTGTCAGAAGCTGGCAGGCACTGAAGAATGTGTTATTCGCGTCATTATCACCCGTGGAGACGGCACCAAGCCCGGTTACCGCAGTGCAGGTAAAACCTCGGTTCGGCGGGTTGTCATGTTGTTGGCTATGCCGCCGGCGCGGAAAAACTTGAGGGTCGGGATATGCTCCCAGTCTATGTCTGATGCAGGCGCTACTGCCGGCATGAAGCATCTGGCGCGATTGGAGCAGGTGTTGCTGGCAAGCGAAGAACCTTCGGATGATTGGGACGAGGGGCTGGTGTTTAATGGGGCCGGTCTGTTGTGTGAGGCGCTGCAAGCCAACGTTCTGGTGTTGTCCGATGGCCAGTGGCTGACGCCACCGGTCGGCTCTGGCGTGCTGGGTGCCACTCGGGCAGCGTTGTTGAGTTTGGGCTGGGTTAAGGAATCCAGAATTACGCGCACCGTTTTGGACAATGCCCAGGCGTTGGCCTTGTGCAACGCCGTCCGCGGGATAGAGCCGGTGGCGGAGCTGATCAATCTGCGGTTTTTCGATACGGGGCCGGCGGAACGACTGAGTCGATCGTGGCGCACCAAGCTGGCGTCGCCAAACGCCGACAGCCAATCGGCTTTGGCGGCTGATGCAACCACCACCAACAGTCGATGTTGAAGCGTCTGACAATTCTTGTGCTCGGGCTGATTATTGTCGCCGTTGTGGGGGCCGCTTGGGCGTATCGCAGTTATCAAGACTTTACCGCGGCGCCGCTGCCTCATGCTCAATCGGTCATGCTGACCGTCATTCCCGGCCAGGGTTACCGCGCCATTGTCGATCAACTGGCGCGGGAAGGTGTGGTTAAACACCGCTGGCATTGGTGGGTGTTGGGGCGTCGTAGCGAACTTGCGGGACGAATTCAGGCTGGCGAGTTTGCTGTGCCGGTTGGGCTAACGGCGCCACAGGTGTTGAAATACCTGGCAGATGGACGAGTGGTGCAGCATGCCTTAACGATCGTGGATGGCTGGACGTTCAAGGAATTGGTGGAGGCGGTGTCTCAGCATCCGGCGCTGGATCATACGCTGCAGGAACTGGAGCGCGAGGTGATCGCGCAACGGATAGACGCCGATTTAACTCATCCTGAGGGGTGGTTTGAACCTGAAACCTACTATTTTCCTCGCGGCACCACGGACCTGAGTGTTTTCCAACGGGCGTATGCCGCGCAAAAACGCCGATTGGCAGATGTCTGGTCCGGCCGCGACGTCGATTTGCCGTTGAAAGACCCAAAAGAGCTGCTGATATTGGCGTCAATTGTGGAAAAAGAAACGGGCCTGGCAACGGAGCGCGCAGAAATTGCCGGCGTATTTGTGCGCCGTCTGCGAAAGGGCATGCGACTGCAAACCGATCCAACGGTGATTTACGGTTTAGGGGATGATTTCGACGGAGACATTCGGCGACGGGATCTGCGTGCGGACACGCCGTACAATACCTACACACGCCACGGTCTGCCGCCAACCCCCATTGCAATGCCGGGGAAAGCGGCACTGGAGGCTGTGGCCCATCCGGGAGATGGTGATGCGTTGTATTTTGTCGCCAGAGGTGATGGAAGTCATCAATTTTCCCGAACGTTAGATGAGCATAATTTGGCTGTTCGAAAATATCAGCTAAAAAAATCAAAAAAATAGATAAATAAATCAATAATTTAATGAATTATTATCATGTAGTTTGTCGTGTTCTGTCAGCACTGGAGCAGGGTTGATGGCCAGCCAATCCCGAGGTCGTTTTATTACCTTGGAGGGCGGCGAGGGGGCCGGCAAGAGCACCAACCTGCGCACGATCATTGAGTTCCTCAAAGAGCGCGAGGTACCCCATCTCAGCACCCGAGAGCCAGGCGGAACGGCGCTGGCTGAAACGTTGCGCAAGGTGCTGCTGAACCCAAAGTCAGATATCGCGCCAATGAGCGAACTGCTGATGGTGTTTGCGGCGCGCTTTGACCATGTCGAAAAGGTCATTGTGCCCGCGCTGAAAGCGGGCACCTGGGTCATTTGCGATCGGTTTGTTGATGCCTCTTTTGCCTATCAGGGCGGAGGCCGAGGGCTGTCGGTGAAAAAAATTGAAACGTTGGAGCGTTGGTTGCCGCGGCTGGCTAAACCAGACCTGACCCTTTTGCTGGACGTGTCACCCAAACGTGGACTTACGCGGGCAACGCGAGGACGGGCAGCAGATCGTTTTGAACGCGAGCAGGCCGAGTTCTACAACAATGTTCGCGACGCTTATCTTACTCGCGCCCGCAGTGCCAGCCGCTACTGCGTCATTGACGCTGGTCGCAGCCGCAAAGCCGTCAGCACACAGGTGTTGAAGGCTATCGGTGCGTTAGTTGATCAACGCCATGGGGGGGCTGTGGTTGCTTCGTCGGGATCCTCTTTAGGGGCTGGGAAAGCGGATAAAAACAGGAAAACGACATCTTGACGGACTCGTCCGCCGCAGCGCAGAGTCCGTTGCCCATGCCGCCCTGGCTACAGCCGGCCCTCGCCAGCTTGAGCGAGCTGAACGCTGGCGGGCGTTTGCCCCACGCGCTGCTGCTGGTTGGCGATCAGCTTGCGCTGACTCTTGCCAGCAAACTGGGCCAGGAGTTGTTGTGCCACTCCAGCAAGCGGGCCTGCGGCCAATGTCAGCAGTGCCAATGGGTCGACGCTGGAAGCCATCCAGATCTGGTTCTGCTGAAGCCAGAGTCCAAAAGCGGCCTGATATTAATCGAACAAACCCGCGCCTTGGCTCGTAACGCGACCCTGACCGCCAGTGGGCAACGCATTTTCATTATCAGTCCAGCCGATGCCATGAACCGGTCGGCAGCGAATTCGCTGCTAAAGACCCTGGAGGAACCGCCGGCTAATACGATCATCATTTTGTGTAGTTCTCGCCCTGGGGCGCTGCCAGCCACGATTTTGTCTCGCTGCCAGACTATCATTCTGCCTGGCCCCAGTCTTGAGCCTGGGCCGGAGTCGCTGAGCGATTATCTCGCCTCGATTGCGCAAGATTGTGACGCCTCGGCGATCGCTCATTTGATTGAGCTGACTCACGGTCGGGTGGATGACGTTCTTGGCTTGCTTGGGCAAGACGTCACCTCTGCCGACGTTTCTGTCAGCGATGATTTAGCCGATTTAAGGTCCTCCAGTGTGGCCATTGCCGAGTTGGCGGCGCGCTGGATCGACTCCGGTTACGGTGAAATGAAGCTGAAACAATTGGCCCGGCTAGCCCAGGTAAGGCTCAAGGCCAGGGTGTTGGGTGACGACAAAGACACCGTAAACAGCGCGTCTGGGGGTTTGACAAATCTTTGGCGCCTGTATGATGCTACCAATCGATGTCGTGCGTTGCTGAAAACGAGTGCACGTTCCGAATTACAGTTAGAAGCACTGCTGCTGATGTGGCGAGATTCAGCGGCCTGATGGGGAAGATGAATGGCGGGTGGAATGCCGCGGCAGGGAATTCTGTCGCTTTCGATCAAGGACAAAACGGCGTTATATCAGTCGTACATGCCTTACGTGAACAACGGGGGCTTATTTGTTCCCACCAACAAAAAGTACGCGTTGGGCGATGAGGTTTTTATCTTGCTGACTCTGATGGAAGATGAAGATCGCATCCCGGTGGCCGGCAAGGTTATTTGGGTAACCCCACCAGGCTCTCAAGGAAATCGGGTTGCTGGCATTGGCGTTCAGTTCAATGAAGGCAATGACGGCGAAATGGCTAAAACGAAGATCGAAACCATCCTTGCGGGTATGGTTAACGCGGATCGGCCTACGCATACGATGTAGCGCTTGGGTTTGTGGATTCGGTGTCGAGGGCGCGGGTTGCCCTCCTGCGGGAATCGTCAATCGGTGTCTTGCGTGAATACCGTGTCCCAGCCTTCGTCGGGGGCGAAACGGTCGCCGTAGCGGGCTTCCAGGGCCTCGAGCTTTTGCTTTAGCGCGTCGGCGCCGGTGTCCTGGATGTATTTGCAAGGGCCGCCTCGAAATGGGGCGAAGCCGGTGCCGAAGATGATTCCCGCATCCAAATTCTCTGGGCTGTCAACGACCTTTTCTCGCAGGCAGGTCACGGTCATATTGAGGAACGGCATGATCATTCGGTCGGTGATGTCAGCGGGTTCTGCGTAACCTTCGGGTACGTCCGGTTTGACGGGTTTGCCTTCTGGGTACTGATAAAAACCTTCGCCGTCTTTGCGTCCGCGCTTACCTGAGGCCACCATTTCTTCCAGGCCGTCGGGGATGCGCAGGCCCAAATGGTCGGACAACACCTGGGCCACGGATGCGGCCACGTCCAGGCCGACTTGGTCTGCCAGTTCGATCGGGCCCATGGGCATGCCGAAGTTCTTGGCAGCTTTGTCGATTAACGTTCCAGGAATGCCTTCGGACACCATAGTGACTGCCTCCAGCATATAAGGCATCAGAATTCGGTTGACCAGGAATCCAGGGGTGCTGGTTACCGTGACCGCCAGTTTGTCGATATCTTTGGCATGGACACGGCAGCGCTGCTCAACGGCTGGGTCAAGGTCGGGGTGGGTGACCACTTCCAGCAATGGCATTTTGGCGACGGGATTGAAGTAGTGCAGTCCAATCAGGCGGCTGGGGTCTTTTAGGGCGCTGGCCAGATCCTGCAGAGGGATGGATGAGGTGTTGGTGGCGACGATTGCGCCATCCTTCATGCGGGGTTCGATGTCTTTAAACAGGGACTGCTTGGCTTCCAGGTTTTCATAGATCGCTTCCAGAACCACATCGGCGTCGGCAACGCCGTTACCGTCAATATCCATGCTCAGGCGGGCCTTGGCGTCTGCCACTTTGGTCGGGGTTTTGAGTTTTTTCTCAAACAGCTTATGGGCGCGGGCCATAGCGGGCTCAACATATTTCGCCTCGCGGTCCTGCAAAGTCACGGTGAGGCCGCGTAGTGCACACCAGGCAGCAATATCTCCGCCCATAACGCCAGCACCAATGACGTGAATGTTTTCGATGGGCGCTGCCTGAGTCTGGCCAACGTCCCGCAACCCCTCACGAAGGAAAAAGACCCGGGTCAAGTTACGCGCCGTATCGGTGTGCGTCATCTTGACCATGGATCGCGCCTCGGCCCGCATCATCGCTGATGGGTTTCCACCAAAACGCCGCCAAAGCTCGATAATGGCAAACGGTGCCGGGTAGTGTTTGGGGTTTGCCTTGGCCCGGGTTTTGTCGCGAATCACTTTGGCCAATGCCTGCCTGGCGGGCCACAGGTTCAGGGCTCTGAGCTGGGGTGGCGCGCGTCGAGGTTTAGGTCGGGCGAGCAGCATTTTCTCCCCCGCCGCAAGCAGTCCCTGATCGCTCGCGATACGGTCAATCAAGCCCTTCTGGCGGGCGACTTTCGCCCGCAGCGCCCGTCCGGTAAGCATCATGTCCATGGCGTCGGGCGCCCCAATTAAGGCGGGCAGCCGTACTGTGCCACCCCAGCCGGGGTGAATACCCAGCAATACTTCAGGTAGGCCTATTTTGCTATCTTCTGTGGCAATTCGGTAGTCACAAGCCAGCGCCAGTTCAGTGCCGCCGCCCATGCAAAACCCATTAATTGCCGCGAGGGTTGGGCAGGGTAATCCGGCGACTTGGTCAAACGTGTTCTGGCCGGCGCGGATGGTTTCCATCTCGCGACCCTCCGCGGCCACCTGCTCAAATTCGCTGACATCGGCCCCGGCAATGAATCCGCTGTCCTTTCCGGAGGTAAACAGCAGCCCCTTGGGCGGGTCGATATAAACACGCTCAATCAACCGAGCGAGCTCCCCCATCACAGCGCGAGAGAAGGTGTTGGCGTTAGCGTCAGCAACATCTATCACCAGGTGAACGATGCCGTTGTCGTGGGTTGAGTGACGCCAGTGTTTCAGGCGCAGACCTTCAAACATTGATTGCTCCGAGTTGGTCATTGAGGGCAGGGTGGCGGCCGGCCAAATTCAGACCGGTGACAAGCGCCCTGCGCAGTTAACGTAATTATTCCATGTTCGGGGGTATTGTGCCTACCGTTGATCACCGGCAAGACTTCGAAATCGAGATTAATAAGTTGTGCTAGATGATTGATTTTTAATGAATTGAAAGCTAGTATTTTTCCTGTGCGCCTGGTCTAAGGTGTGCGCCAAAAAAATCATCACAAGAATGGGGAACATGGGGCAGGATTTTTACGACCAGTTGATCGAGCGCGAGGAGAACGTGGTGGCGCTGCACTGCGAAGACGTAAGTGTTGCGTTGAAACACTTCAGGGTGCTGTGCCGTCATAGCGGCAGGTCGGTTTATCACTGGAGTCCGGAGGACGGATTACTCAGCCTGAAGGCATCGGACATCAGCGTGCCGGGAAGTCGCAAATTGAACGATGCCCTTCGTCATGTTCAGCAAAGCATGCATTACGGTATCTACGTTTTCTCTGATATTTACGGGCATCTTCAACATCGAGGCATTGAACACCTGCGCAGCCTGGCGGAATCCAGTGATGGGTACCAGAAAAAAATTATTCTGCTGGGTCAGGAGATTCGCCTGCCCGGTCTCCTGGCTGATTGCGTCTACCACGTGTTTGAACAGCCCGAAGAACATGTCAGGCCCAGACTGCGTGACGGCCGCTGGGTAGTGGTTTGATATGAGTGGCGGTGGCGTGTTGATTTTGTCCCCCCAGCGGGACGACCGGCGGGTGTTATTCGAAGTGCTGGACGAGGCTGAAGTAGAGGCCATCTACACGGCGAAAAACGTGGCGCAGGCGCTCGAGTTTGTTGGTCAAATGGCGCTGGAAACCATGATCTTGGATCTGTCGATCAAGCCGGCGGATATCAAGACCCTGATCTCTCAATTTCGCTCCATATCCGCTAGCGGCCGTGTTTTAGGCATTCTGCCGGCTCAGGAAGAGCAGAGCTCGCCACATTTGGGCGCGATCAGTGCATTGACCGATGACCTGATGCGCAGTCCCGTCAGTGGCTTGGAGCTTAAGTTTCGTATCGCGAAACTGGGCGGCCCGACAGCCCCGCGCCCGTTGGCGTCCAGGGATTCTGCCCTCAGCGTCGTTGAAACGCTAGACGATGAGTTCCTGCTGGTCGACGCCGGCAGCGACAAAATATTGGAGGTCAATCAGGCATTGCTGGATGCCTACGGTGGAAATCACGCGCTCTGGCGTCGAAATACCCTTGACGACCTGAACCTGGATCTTTCTCCAGCGGAAAAGAAAGAACAGCGCGCCCTGTTGCGTCAGGAAGGGCGAATATCCGCCGAATGCTACCGAACAGTGGACGGCAAACAACGCCAGGCAGTGGAGGTGACCCAGGCCCTAAGTATTCATAACGGGCGCCCCGTATATCTGACCCGGTTAAGAGACCGCCGTCCGCGCTTGCGGCTGCTGGAGCGGTTGCGCTCCGTGGGTCGGATTTTTTCTGACCCCCAGGCGGGGGATTCCGATTCAGCCATTGCCGACCTGGTAAGCGAATGTCTGGATCTTGACGTATTTCTGGTGGTTGGGCAGTCCAGAACCCCTATGGTCAGTAAGTTGCCATTGCTGAACGTCGAACAGCGGCGAGGCGATAAACGCCGAGGCGACGGTGGCAACACGCCCGATATCAGCGAGCGCCCGGCACCGGTGGTGTTGGCCGCCTGTGGTCGCGGTGACCTTCAGCGACAGCTGGCAGACCTGAAAGACCACAAGCCTTACGAAATCATATTGGCCGGCAACTGGGTTCTGGCTGAACACAGTGCAGCGACCAAGCTGGGGTTTGATGATTTTGTTGGGCAAAATCAACTGGAAAGTTATGCCGGTTTGCCTCTGCGCGGCAGCGATGGCGGGGTCAGCGGCGCGCTGATTGCAGCCAGTCGACGCACCATCGAAGATTGGTCCTCGGCGTTGGACGTCCTGAAAGTCGTGGCGTCCAACATGGCGCAGTCTTTTGAGATTCAGTCGCTGCGGGTTCAGCGCGAAGAGTTGGGGCTACACGACCCTTTGACCCGACTACCTAACCGGTCTCTGTTCAGCGATCGACTGGCCCATGCGCTCCGCGAGGCGGGTAGAACCGGGGAGCTTTTCGCGATTTTATTTGTGGATTTGGATCGCTTTAAAACCATCAATGACAGCCTGGGCCACGACGTGGGTGACCAGGTCTTGTCAGCGATTGCAGAACGATTGCAGGGCGCGATTCGGGGTAGCGATACGGTGTCACGGTACGCCGGTGATGAGTTCACCATTATCGTGCGTCACATTGTGCACAAAGAAGATGTTCAGCGAATTGCGTTGAAAATCAACAAGCTACTGGCTGAGCCAGTGCAGCTTGAATATACCCAGGAGCTCCAGCTGACCGCCAGTATTGGCATCAGCTTCTATCCGGATGACGGTATTGATGCCGAATCATTGATCAAGAGCGCCGACATCGCGATGTATGCCGCCAAAGGCCTTGGGCGCAACAATGCCCAGGCATATGTCGATCAACCCAAAGAGTCCCATCAACAGAAACTGGTGCTGGAATCTAAACTGCGCCAAGCCGAAGACAACAATGAATTGCGGGTGTTTTTTCAACCTCAGGTGTCAACGATCACTGAAGATATTGTGGGGATGGAGGCCCTGATCCGTTGGGAACACCCGGACCTCGGTCTCATCAGCCCGGGGTTTTTTATTCCGCTGGCGGAAGAAACTGGCCTCATTGTTCCCATCGGCGAATGGTTGTTGCGCGAAGCCACCAAGGTTACTCGACTCTGGCAGGACCGATTCGACATACCGCTGACTCTAGGCGTCAACCTGTCTCCCCTGCAGTTACGTCAGCCCAATTTGCTGGAAGTGGTCGAACAGGCGCTGTCTGACGCAGATCTGCATCCGGGATATCTGGATCTCGAGGTCACCGAGAGTCTTAGCATCAAGAGCATTTCGGGCCTGACAGAGCGGCTTCAGTCGTTGCGAGACATGGGTTGCCGGATTTCCATTGATGACTTCGGCACCGGCCAGTCGTCCCTGGACTACCTGAAACGTTTCCCCGCTGACCGAATCAAAATTGATCAGTCTTTTGTTCGCAATATCGGCGTTGACCCTGACGACGAGGCCATCGTCCAGGCGACCATTTCCATGGCACACCAACTCAACATGCAGGTCGTTGCCGAAGGTGTGGAAGAGGAAGATCACCTGAAATTTCTCGCTGCACACCAGTGTGATGAGCTACAGGGCTTTCTGTTTTGCCGCCCGTTACCCGCCGATAGTTTTTCCTCCATGCTGATGGAGCGCGAATCGCTGGGGGCCGTCAACCGCTCCAATTCCCAAGAACTTTAGCGTTTCCGCGAACAGCGACGCCTGTCGTCTTCGAATTCCCTTTACGTTGCAATCCCTGTGCATGGGGCCAAGGACAGTTGCCAATTCTGCAGGGATGGCGATATGTTGACGGTTATTGTCTGGAGGGGTTCCCATGAAAATTATCAAGTTCCTGTTCGTCACGCTGGTAGCGTTGGCTGCCATTGTGGGTATTGGTGGCCTGTTTCTTCCCGATTCCGCCCACGTGGAGCGTTCCGTCACAATTGACGCACCAGCAGCCAAAGTTTTCCCCTATTTAAATGACATGCAGCGATTCAACGACTGGTCACCCTGGGTCGGAATTGACCCGCAAGCAACCTACGAATACAGCGGGCCGGTATCGGGCGTTGGCGCTGCGATGTCGTGGAGCAGCGAAGACCCGTCACTGGGCGACGGGTCCATGAAAATCACCGCGAGCCAGCCAGGACGGGTAGAGACTTATCTGGACTTCGGTAGCCAAGGGGACGCCAATGCGTATTACACGCTTACTGAAAGTGACTCAGGTACCACTGTAGTTTGGGGTTTCGACACCGAATTCCGCGGCAACATCATCCAGCGCTATTTCGGCCTGGCAATGGACACACTGGTCGGCGCCAGCTACGAAGAAGGTCTCGCTAAATTAAAAGTCGTCGTCGAAGGCTAGAAACCCCAACCCAGTCTTCGATTGGATCAAGGTAGGGACAGGCGTGCGCATTAGCGTGTTTGGCGGAGTTAAACGGACCGCAGGGAGTCATCCGCCAAACACGCTAATGCGCACGCCTGTCCCGGGGCAATGCCCCAAAACGAGAAAACCGGCGACGCTGAACGCGCCGCCGGCAACATCGAAAAACTCTCTTACGCCGCCTTAGCCGGCCGAGGCTGCCCCGCCAGCTGGCGCAACACGTAATGCAGGATGCCGCCATGGCGGTAGTATTCCACTTCCTTTGGCGTATCCAGCCGCACCCGAGCCTGAAAGGTAATGACTTTGCCATCGTCACCGGTTGCGGTAACGGTCACCTGCTTGGCTTTGCCGTCATCCAGACCGCTGATATCGAAGGTCTCATGACCCGTTAAGCCCAAAGACTCAATGCTGTCACCGGCCAGGAAGTTCAGCGGCAGTACACCCATGCCCACCAGGTTTGAGCGATGAATTCGTTCGAAGCTCTCTGTGATTACGGCTTTGACGCCCAGCAAAATGGTGCCTTTGGCAGCCCAGTCACGTGATGAGCCCGTGCCATATTCTTTGCCGGCAATCACCACCAGTGGCACTTCATCAGCCGCGTACTGCATGGCCGCGTCAAAAATGCTGGTGACTTCTCCGCTGGGTATGTGGGTGGTAAAGCCACCCTCGGTGCCCGGAGCGAGTTGGTTTCTCAGGCGTACGTTAGCGAAGGTGCCGCGCATCATCACCTGATGATTGCCGCGTCGGGAGCCGTAGGAATTGAAATCTTTGGGGTCCACACCTTGTTCGACCAGATAACGTCCAGCCGGGCTATCAGCCTTGAATGCGCCGGCCGGAGAAATGTGGTCGGTGGTAATACTGTCACCGAGCTTGGCCAGGCATCGTGCCCCCTGAATGTCGGTGATTTCACTGACCGCCATGGTCATGCCGTCGAAGTAGGGCGGGTTCTGGATATAGGTGGAGTTGTCCTGCCAATCAAAACGATTGCCTTCCGGGGACTGCACCGCATTCCACTCACTACTGCCATTGAACACGCTGGCATAGCTGTCGCTGAACATTTTGGCAGTGACGTGCTCGGCTACGACAGAGGCAATTTCCTGGGTGCTGGGCCAGATATCTTTCAGGAAAACGTCGTTGCCGTCCTGATCCTGACCCAAAGGTTCAGTGGTAATGTCGATTCCCATGTTGCCAGCCAATGCGTATGCCACCACCAACGGAGGGGAGGCCAGATAATTGGTTTTAACGTCGGCGTGGACACGTCCCTCAAAGTTTCGATTACCCGACAATACCGATGAGACCACCAGATCGTTGCCACGCACCGCGTCGCCGATGGCCTGGGGCAAAGGACCGGAATTTCCGATGCACGTGGTGCAGCCGTAACCCACAACGTAAAAACCCATCGCCTCCAAATCATCCAGCAGACCGGCAGATTTCAGGTAGTCGGTGACCACTTGAGATCCAGGTGCCAGAGAGGTTTTTACCCAAGGCTTCACGCTGAGGCCTTTTGCTGCCGCGTTGCGCGCCAGCAGGCCCGCGCCCAGCATGACGGCCGGGTTTGAGGTGTTGGTGCAGCTGGTGATCGCGGCGATGACCACAGCGCCGTCTTGCAGGTCAAACTGTTTGCCATCTTGCTCTACTGGCACCGATTTAGGCTGCTCCCGCCCTCCCATGGTTTGCAGGGAGCTGTTGTAGCTGGTTTTAGCTTCGGTCAGGAGAATGCGGTCCTGAGGGCGCTTGGGCCCCGCAAGGCTAGGCACGACCGTGGCCATATCCAGCGATAGGGTATCGGTAAAGGTGGCCGGTGCATCGCCGGGCTCACGGAACATGCCCTGGGCTCTGGCGTAGGCTTCGACCAGCTCCACCTGGTGCTCATCGCGCCCAGATAATCGGAGGTATCGAAGAGCTTCGCTGTCGATAGGGAAAATGCCGCAGGTGGCGCCATATTCCGGTGCCATATTGGCAATGGTGGCTCTGTCGGCCAGCGGCAGGTGATCGAGACCGGAGCCAAAAAACTCGACAAACTTTCCGACCACACCGCGCTCGCGCAGCATTTGCACGATGGTAAGCACGAGATCCGTGGCGGTTGCGCCTTCCGGCAATGCACCGGTAAGTTCAAAGCCAATCACCTGGGGAATCAGCATGGAAATGGGTTGGCCCAGCATGGCCGCTTCCGCTTCAATGCCGCCCACGCCCCAGCCCAGCACGCCGATGCCGTTTATCATGGTGGTGTGACTGTCGGTGCCCACAACGGTATCGGGATAGGCGAGCCACTGGCCTTCAGCGTTTTGCCGGCCGAATATGACCCGCGCCAGATATTCCAGATTGACCTGGTGAACGATGCCGGTGCTGGGTGGCACGACGGCAAAGTTCTCAAACGCCGTCTGGCCCCACTTCAAAAACGCGTAGCGCTCAGCATTACGTTGAAATTCAATTCGGGAGTTGATGTCCAGCGCACTGGGCTGGCCGAAACTGTCCACCTGCACCGAGTGGTCGATGACCAGTTCGGCAGGGGATAACGGATTGATCTGATCGGGCTGTCCGCCCAACGATTGAACCGCATCGCGCATGGCCGCCAGGTCTACCACCGCAGGAACCCCAGTAAAGTCCTGCAACACGACTCGTGACGGGGTGAAGGCGATTTCGGTTGAAGGTTCGGCGCCGGCATCCCATTGGCAAAGGGCTTCGATATCCGATCGTGTAATGTCCACGCCGTCTTCGTGCCGGAGCAGGTTTTCCAGCAGAATTTTCAGGCTGAAGGGCAGTTTGGACAGATCGTACTGTTCGCCCAGCTTCTTCAGGCTGGGGTAAATGTATTCACGTTCACCGACGGTCACGGTGGACTGGATGGAAAATGAATCCTTCATGGGATGATGCTCCTGGAGCTTTGGCGAGATCTGGGCCGCGAATTATCGCCTAATGGCGGCAAAAATTGTAGGCGGGGGAGGTAAGTTATTCTTCTGTCGACGGCTAAATCTCTCCTAACAGCTCGCGCGTCACGTGCAGCACTGTTCGTCCGCGCAGGATAAGCTGCCAGCGCGTACCACCCAGTTGGCGCCACAAAACAGCAGACCGTATCCCCGTCAGCAGGCATGCGCGCACGCCATGAATGTAGCGATCTTGCTGCAGCAGTACGGGGTTTCCGCGCACAATTACTCGGGGCTTCAGGGTGCTGATTGTTCTGACATAAAGCTGCGCCAGTCGCTCAAAATGACGCTCCTGGTCAAACTCTGGGTCCTTGCGGTGCACCGAGATGGCTTGCAGACCATCATTGAGGTTCTCGGACATTTCGTTGTCACTAAGCACTTTGCCTGCCAGTTGCAGCAAGGACACAACGCCGTGCAGGACGTTGGGGTTACGACGCCCGCTAAAATTGGCGCGAAGCTTGTGCAGGCCCAGTTCCAGGTTGCTGAGATCGCCATACACTTCGGTCGCGTTGGCGGCGTCAAAGCGATACAGACTTTCGATGCTGGTGTTCAGGGCGGTCTCGTCCAGATGCCCCCTGTCCGCTAAATCGTGAGCCAGTTCGCTGGCCTGGAATACGCCGGCCAGGGCAATGACTCGGTCGCGCATGGCGCTTTGGGCCATGTTAGGCGGCCTCCCGCGCTGGACCCGAGTAGTCCTCAATAATCCCGCCACCCAGACAAATTTCCTGATCATAAAAAACCACGGATTGCCCGGGAGTGACAGCGCGCTGAGGCTGTTCGAACTCCACCGATGCCAGACCGCCGTCAATTCGCACCTGACACAGCTGGTCGGCCTGGCGGTAACGGATTTTTGCCTGACAGGTGAAGTGATCGCTGGGAGGGGTGCCATCAACAAAGGTGAGCTGACCGGCAGTCAGGGCATCACTGAACAGCCACGGGTGTTTGTGCCCCTGGCCAACAATCAATTGATTTTTTTCCAGGTCTTTGTGCAGCACATACCAGGGCAGGCCACTGGACCCCGCTGTGCCTCCGATGCCCAGACCCTGGCGTTGGCCCAGGGTGTAATACATCAGTCCGTCATGCCGCCCAAGGAGCTGCCCTTCCGGGGTCATCATGTCGCCCGGCTGGTGGGGCAGGTAGCCTTCGAGGAAGGTTTTAAAATTGCGTTCGCCAATGAAGCAGATGCCGGTGCTGTCTTTTTTCTCCGACACGGGCAGCTGTAGCTCCCTGGCCAAATCCCTGACCGCGGGCTTTTCCATTTCGCCAATGGGAAATAGGGTTTTTTCCAGCTGGCTTTGGCCCAGCGTATACAGGAAATAGCTCTGATCTTTGTTCCGATCCAAGCCACGCAACAACTGCCAGCGCCCGTCCCGCTGCCGGTTCCTGGCGTAGTGACCCGTGGCGATATGGCTTCCACCCAAATCGGCGGCGTGCTCAAGAAACGTCTTGAATTTAATTTCTCGATTGCAGGCGATGTCCGGGTTGGGTGTTCTGCCGGCCGCGTATTCGGACAGGAAGTGATCAAACACACGATCCCAATATTCGGTGGAAAAGTTTCGGGTGAAAAGCTTAACGCCCAGGGCCTGACAGATACGCTCGGCATCCAGCGCATCAGCCTCGGCAGGGCACGTGCCCAAGCGGTCGTCTTCTTCCCAGTTCTTCATGAACATGGCGGCCACATCCAGCCCGCGGTCTTTCAGCACCGCAAGGGTAGTGGCAGAGTCTACGCCGCCGGACAGGCCAACGATGACCCGGTCACAATCGGTACCTGTGTTGGTCATGGGTTGACCCAGTGCAGCAGATTCAGGTCAACCCCTGGCCCGGCAGCATAGTCATCAAGGCTGCGGGTAATGACCGGGCTTCTTAGCGGTAAAGACTGCGCGCGAAATTCGGGCAGTGTCAGCCACCGAATCCGTTCTATGCCCTCATCCAGCGGCGCGTCCGGGTTGTGTTGGTCAAGGCTCGCGGAAAACGTAAAGCGCAGGAATGCCTTGTCCGACACCGGGTCATGCCACTGGTAGATGCCAACCAGTCGTTGCAGGGTGACCTGGCAGCCGGTTTCCTCCAGTGTTTCCCGCAGTGCGGCATCAAACAATGTTTCCCCCGCCTCAAGATGGCCACTGGGTTGGTTAATTACCCTCGTGCCGCGCACCTGTTCTTCAACAAACAGCAGCGCGCCGCGATTCTCGACGATAGTGGCAACAGTGGTGTGAGGTTTGAAAACCACGCGGTTAATGACCCGTTAAGCCTGTTGGGAAGATGGGGGTGGGTCATCAGAATGCAACGATGGCGCAAAACCTGATTGACGAACCAGTTCGATGAAGCGGCGGGCCTGGGGGGTGAAAAAGCGCCCTCGCTTCATGACCAGGCCGTAACTGCGTGAGCGGAAATAACGGCTCATGTCCGCTACAAACAAGTTTTCATCACCGCGCAAACAGACTTCGGTCACAATGGAAATTCCCATGCCCAATTCCACATACCGTTTGATGACCTCCCAGCCGCCAACTTCCAGCGCTACATGATAAGGCACCTCGTGCTGTTGAAAAGAGAGGTCAACCATGCGCCAGGTCGACAGCCGCTTGGGAGGCAAAATCAAGCCATAGGGTGAAAGGTCCGCCAGCCGCAGGTTTTTCTTGCGGGCCAGAGGGTGGTCCATCGGGGTAATCAATTTGGGTTGGTATTCAGCGACCGGTTCGTAACGAATATCTGGCGGCACATCCAGCATTGATCCGACCGCAAAATCCACCTCTTCGCTGCGGATCATGCTGAGGCCGTCTTTACCGGTGACGTTGTGCAGCTGAACGTGAATACCTGGGTGTTGCTCTTGGTAGGCAGATACGAGATGAGGCAGTACGTACAGAATTGTTGATTCACCGGAGGCGATGTCGATGGTGCCGGTCTCCAGCCGGCCCATGGCAGCCTGAAAGCTCTCGCCCAGTGAGCCAATGCCGTCAACCAGGGGGCGCGCCAGTCCATAAAGGGTTGTGCCCTCGGGTGTAAGGCGAATTTTTGGACCATGACGTTCGAACAGTGTCGCCCCCATACGTTCTTCTAGAGCACGAATCTGTAAGCTGACCGAAGGCTGGCTTAGAAATAGCTCTTCGGCTGCCCGGGACATGCTGCCGGTGCGTGCAGCACAACAGAATGCGCGCAGCGGTTTTAGCAGATCCCCTTTGTAAAAGTAACGTGAAGATCCGCGGCCGGTTTTTTCCTGGTTTTTTTCTGTTGGTTTTTTAATGGCTTAGCTCTAAGTATTGGCTCGGTTAATAGTAGATATTGATACATTTAAGTTGCCAAATAATCAAGCGGCGCTAAATTTGAGTCATCTACTGGGAATAGAAAAGGAAACCCCGCGATGTCTCAAGCCTCAGGAAAAGCGTTGGAACAACAATGGCAGGACGATACCCGATGGGCAGGTGTTAACCGACCCTACAGCGGCGAAGACGTGGCGCGGCTGAGAGGTACGGTTCCCATCCAATATACCCTTGCCACGCTGGGCGCTGAAAAGCTGTGGCGATCACTGCAAAGCGAAGATTTTGTTAATGCGTTGGGCGCGTTGACTGGCAACCAGGCCATGCAGCAGGTGAAAGCGGGACTCAAAGCCATCTATTTGTCCGGTTGGCAGGTCGCTGCCGATGCGAACAACGCCGGTCAAATGTACCCGGACCAGTCCTTGTACCCGGCAGACAGCGTTCCGTCAGTGGTAAAAAAAATCAACAACACGCTGCTTCGAGCAGACCAGCTGAGCTGCGCCGAGGGTGATACTGCCACCGATTGGCTGCAGCCCATCGTCGCTGACGCTGAAGCCGGTTTTGGCGGCGTACTCAATGCCTTCGAACTCATGAAGGGCATGATCGAGGCCGGCGCCGCTGGTGTGCATTTCGAAGATCAGCTGGCATCAGCCAAAAAGTGTGGCCACATGGGCGGTAAAGTGTTGGTGCCGACGCGGGAAGCGGTGGACAAGCTGGTGGCCGCCAGACTGGCCTCAGATGTGATGGGTGTGCCGACCTTAATCGTGGCCAGAACGGACGCTCTGGCGGCTGACCTGCTGACCAGTGACATCGATGAGCGCGATCACCAGTTCCTTACCGGTGACCGAACCACCGAAGGCTTTTATCGCACTAACAACGGTATCGACCAGGCGGTGGCTCGTGGTCTTGCTTACGCCCCTCATGCCGATTTGCTTTGGTGTGAGACGGGTAAACCCGATCTGGAACAGGCCAAGACCTTTGCTGAAGCCATCCATGCTCAGTTTCCGGGCAAGCTGCTGGCCTACAACTGCTCGCCTTCGTTCAATTGGCGCCAGCACCTGGACGACAATACCATTGCCCGGTTCCAGCGCGAGCTGGCGTCGATGGGATACAAGTTCCAATTCATCACCCTGGCAGGGTTCCATGCCCTCAATCATTCCATGTTCGACTTGGCCCGTGGATATAAGGCGCGACAGATGTCGGCCTACGTTGAGCTTCAAGAGCGGGAGTTTGGCGATGAACCCAATGGCTACACCGCAACCAAACACCAGCGAGAAGTGGGAACCGGTTATTTCGATGCCATCACCCAGGTGATTGGTGGTGGCAAGTCCTCGTTGACAGCGCTTAGCGGTTCAACGGAGGAAGAGCAGTTTCAGTCTGACAAGGTCGCCTGAGTCAATGACCCAGTTCGACGCCTGGGTGGCCGTGCCCAGGCGTCGATAGTCCGGTCGGATTATTTCAGCAGCGCCGCAGCAAAGTTCCCTTCACACGATGTGCACCAATGGGCTTCTAATGCCTTTCTGGCAGGCGTTCGTTGAGCCTTTCTATCGATCCATCCGTCGGATGACCCAAAAAGCACTGACAATTGAACCTGTCAACGGTTGAAAACTGTCACTTTGGGGCTTAAGTTAAATTCGTGGCATGAACGATGTGCCCAACATTTTTCCGCAGCGGTTTTGCACGCTGCCTAAGCCAACCGGAAACGCCATCAGTGAGTGAGTCAGCCCCCGATTCCCGAGGTACCGTCCTCGAGACCGAAGAAGCAAAACCCAAGCTGCGCAAGCCGCCGCTATTTAAGGTTTTTCTGCTCAATGACGATTACACGCCGATGGAGTTTGTGGTGGAAATTCTGGAGCGTTTTTTCTCGATGAACAAGGAAAAAGCGACTCAGGTCATGTTGCAGGTTCATTACCGAGGCAAAGGCGTATGCGGCGTATTTACCCGCGAAATTGCCGAGTCCAAGGTGGATCTCGTCAACGATCACGCCCGTTCCAATCAGCATCCGCTGATGTGTTCAATGGAGGAAGTTTGAATGTTCAGTGAAGATCTGGAACAGACGATTAGTCAAAGCTATAAAAAGGCCCGCGCTCAGCGGCATGAATTCATGACCGTAGAGCATTTGTTCCTGGCGTTGCTGGATAACAAATCTGCCGCCCATGTGCTGGTCACCTGCGGCGCTGATGTTGATGTATTACGTCAGGAACTGCTCGACATCATCGAACAGACCGTCCCGGTTCTGCCCAGCACGGACGAGCGCGATACCCAGCCAACCGTGGGGTTCCAGCGGGTGCTGCAGCGGGCGGTGTATCACGTGCAGTCTTCGGGCAAAAAAGAGGTGACGGGCGCAAATGTACTGGTGGCCATTTTTGGCGAAAAAGACTCCCACGCGGTGTACTTTCTGCACAAACAGGACGTAACCCGTCTGGACGTGGTCAACTACATCGCCCACGGTATTTCCAAGCTCTCTGCAGACGCGCCTGAACCCACTGGCGAGGAAGGTGAGGCGATAGATCCGGCGGCGGAGGAGCAGAAGGCCAATCCGCTGGAGAGCTTTGCCACCAACCTGAACGAACTGGCGGTGGCCGGCAAAATCGATCCGCTGATTGGTCGTCACAATGAGGTCGAGCGAATCATTCAGGTGCTGTGTCGACGGCGCAAGAACAACCCTTTGCTGGTCGGCGAGGCGGGTGTGGGTAAAACCGCCTTGGCAGAAGGCCTGGCCCGCCGGATTGTCGAAGAAGATGTGCCTGAAGTGCTGGCAGATGCAGTGATCTATTCGCTGGACCTCGGGTCATTGATTGCCGGCACGAAATACCGCGGGGACTTTGAAAAGCGCCTCAAGGGCGTTATCAAGCAACTGCAGAAAGAGCCAGGCGCTGTGCTTTTTATCGATGAAATTCACACCATCATCGGCGCAGGTGCAGCCTCCGGCGGGGTCATGGATGCATCCAATCTGATCAAGCCCGTTTTGGCGTCTGGCGATCTGCGATGCATTGGTTCAACGACCTTTCAGGAGTTTCGCGGAGTATTCGAAAAGGATCGCGCATTGGCCAGGCGCTTTCAGAAAATTGATGTGCCTGAGCCCAGCGTGGCAGAAACCCTGGAAATTCTGCAGGGACTGAAGGAGCGGTTTGAGGAATACCACCAGATCGAGTACACGCCTGCGGCCCTTGAGGCTGCGGCAAATCTGGCTGCCAAACACATCAATGATCGGTTTTTGCCCGATAAGGCCATCGACGTCATCGACGAAGCGGGTGCGCGTCAACGGCTGTTGCCTGAAGGCGAAAGGAAAACGCGGCTGCTGGAAGAAGACATCGAATATATCGTGGCGAAGATGGCCCGAATACCGCCTAAACAGGTGTCCAGTTCTGACAGGGATGTGTTGAAAACCCTGGAGCGTGATTTGCAAATGGTGGTGTTTGGACAGAATGAAGCCATCACTTCCTTGGTGGCCGCTATCAAGATGTCGCGTTCCGGACTGGGCGAACCTGATCGACCCATTGGCTCATTCCTGATGTCCGGCCCCACGGGCGTGGGTAAAACCGAAGTGACGCGCCAACTGGCGATGATCATGGGCGTTGAGCTGGTGCGATTCGACATGTCGGAATACATGGAATCCCACTCGGTTTCCCGTTTGGTGGGTGCCCCCCCGGGCTACGTTGGATTCGACCAGGGTGGCTTGATGACCGAAGCGGTGACCAAGACCCCCCATTGCGTATTGCTGCTGGACGAGATTGAAAAGGCTCACCCAGACGTCTTTAACCTGTTGCTGCAGGTAATGGACCACGGAACGCTGACCGACACCAATGGACGTAAGGCAGACTTCCGTAACGTCATACTGATCATGACCACCAACGCTGGCGCTGCTCAGGCCAGTCGCCGCACGATAGGGTTTCAGACTCAGGATCACTCCACCGATGCGATGGAGGCGATCCGGCGGATGTTTACCCCGGAATTCCGCAATCGTCTTGACGCCATTGTTCAGTTCAACTCGCTGGACTTTGACACCATCTTGCGGGTGGTGGACAAGTTCATCATCGAACTGGAGGCGCTGCTGCAGGAAAAGGAGGTCAGCATCTCTGTCACCCCCGAGGCCCGCCAGTGGTTAGCTGAGCATGGGTTTGATCCCATTATGGGCGCCAGGCCCATGAAGCGGGTCATTCAGGAGAAGGTGAAAGCCCAGCTGGCTGACGAACTGCTGTTTGGCAAACTGGCCAATGGCGGCAACGTCAGTTTGGACGTTGCCGACAATGAGCTTCAGGTGCTGATCAGAGAGAAAGAACTCTTACTGGAACAAACGCCCGCGCCTGCAGACGAATAAAGTCAGCAGGCGTTCAACGTTGTTTCTGAATATCTAAACCGATTGCAGGTGCGCGCCGGACGATTCTTGCCCGGCCAGCACCGCCAGCAGCACTAACGCATGCGGTAGGTAATTCGGCCTTTGCTCAGGTCGTATGGCGTCATTTCCACCTTAACCCGATCGCCGGTGAGAATCCGGATGTAGTGCTTGCGCATCCGTCCGGAAATGTGGGCAGTAACAACGTGACCGTTGTCCAGCTCCACGCGAAACATGGTGTTGGGCAGGGTTTCCTGTACGGTTCCTTCCAACTCAATTACATCTTCTTTAGCCATAAATCCTTTTTTAATCAGGGCAAAACGGCGCCCATTGTATAGGTCGCGCCTGTGATTGCCAATTGCCAACCAATCCCGGGTGGCGCGACAGCTCCCGTACTTCCTGGCAAAAAAGGTCTCGGGAGACTGTGCTTGCCCCCATGGATAGCAGGTGGGATGACTCCACCTGACAGTCCAACAGGGCAAATTCATGGTGCTGCAGCCATTGGCAAAGGCAGATCAGGGCAACCTTGGAACAGTCTCGCGCTCGACGGAACATACTCTCGCCAAAAAAAGCCTTGCCCACGGCAATGCCGTAAATGCCGCCAACCAATCTGTCGTCACGCCAGACCTCCAGACTGTGGGCGTGTCCCAGTTGGTGCAGATTGATGTAGGCCTGGCGCATCTCCGGGGTGATCCAGGTGCCGCTGTCTTGTTCGGTTTCGCCTTCTCTTGGCGCCGCGCAGGCGTCAATGACGTCTGCAAAACAGCGATCCAGAGTCACCGCAAATGGCTGCTTGAGCGTGCGCCGCATTCGGCGGGATATGTGGACATTTGCCGGCCGAATTATCAGGCGAGGGTCCGGACTCCACCACAGAATCGGTTCTCCAGGGCTGTACCAGGGGAAAATGCCTTGAGCGTAGGCGTTGATGAGCGTTTCAGGCTGCAGATCAGCCCCAGCGGCCAGCAGCCCGTTGGGCCGCACGAAGGCTTCCTCAACTGGGGGAAAGGGCTGGCCGGGTGAGAGCCAGGGGATCATTGACGACTCATGGGCTTAGCCCTGCTCCTGACGAAAGGCGCTGTGTTCGCGCAGTGCATCGCCCCGTTCCTCCTGGTGCAGCGCTTCCATTTCCAGACTGCGCCGCACAGCATCGCGCAGTCCTGGGTGGGACAGTTCATGAAAACTATGGGTCTTTACCGGTTCGAAGCCGCGGGCCACCTTGTGCAGCCCCTGGGCACCCGGATTGAACACCTTAAGATTTTGCTCCAGGCAAAACTCGATGCCCTGGTAATAGCAGGTTTCAAAGTGCAAACCTGGGCCGTCACTGAAGCTGCCCCAGTAACGCCCGTAGAGGGTGTGATGATCGTGGATCAACCAGGCACCCGCTTGATATTGGCCTTCCCGTTGGGCCAGCACCAGCAGCACCTGCTCGCCGAACTGCTGACCTAGCTGACGAAAAATGTCTTTGGTAAGCAGTGGCCAGTTACCCTTGCGCTCAAAGGTATTGCGATAGATGGCAAAAATAAACTCCCAGTGCCAGTCCTCTGCCTGGTCGCCGGTGACCCGCTCGAAGGTCCAACCCGCATCGCGCAACTTGCGCCGTTCCTGGCGAATGTTTTTGCGCTTCTTGTGAGACAGCGCGGCGAGAAACTGGTCAAAGTTCTCATAATCACGATTTTGCCAGTGATACTGCCAGTCGCTGCGAGCCAGAAAGCCTGCCTGAGTCAGCGCCTTGGCGTCATCGTCGTCGACAAAATTTACATGGACCGAGCTCAAGTCCGCATCGGCGCAAACCTGCTGCAGACCCTGGGCCAGGGCCAGTCGCACGGCGTTATCGTTGCCGGCCATCAAGCGTGGTCCCGCAACGGGCGTCAGCGGGGATGCGGCCAGCAGCTTAGGGTAGTAGGGCAGCCCTGCACGCTGGGCGGCATCTGCCCAGGCCCAGTCAAAGACAAATTCACCGTAGGAGTGGGACTTCTCATACAGCGGCACCGCACCCACCAGTTGACCGTCCCGTTCGGCTAACAGGTGGCAGGGCGTCCAACCGGATTCCGCCTCCACCGCACCGCCGCGCTCCAGCGTTGTCAGATAACGGTAGTCCACAAATGGATTGTTTTGACTCAGATGGTTCCAGTCAGCCTGATCAACCTGGGAAAGGTCGCTGATTTGCCGCAGCCGCAACGAGCTCCCCGACGCCTTGGCAGGCGGGTCGTCAGGCTCTTGGGGGGCGGGCGATCTCGGTGGCAGGGCAGAGTTATCAGACAACAAATAATCCTCGAAGCTAAGAGCGCAGGGTGGTGCAGGGCAAATGATGGTTCTGTCAACGTTGGCCACACCGGCGCAACTGGTTACACTTTACCGTTACCTTAAGCGCGCAATCTATCTTGGCAAAAACCAGCGACACGCCGAAATCCAGTGGTTTGGCCCAGCACCTGGTGCTGCGCCTGCGGGAAAGTGCCTTTATCATCCTGGCGCCGCTGGCCATTTACCTGCTAATCGCGCTGATTACGTACGATCCTGCGGACCCTGGCTGGTCTAACAGCGCGTCTACCGACAATGTTAGCAACAGCGGCGGAGTCGTGGGCGCATGGTTGGCGGACATTGGCCTGCTGTTGTTCGGTTTCTTGGCGTTTGGTTTTCCTGTCATGCTGGCGTGGTGGGGGTGGCTGATCCTGTGCGGTGCTCGCGATGGGGCTACCGCCAAGGCTGAGCTGTGGATTCGGCTGGCCGGATTCGCGCTAATCGTGGTGGCCGGATCGGCTCTGGCACATCTGCATTTTTCGACGTCTCACCCTATGGTGGCGGCTGGCGGAGGCGGCATTATTGGCGCGACCTTTGGCGATGCCCTGGCCAGCGTGGCCGGGGCCTTAGGGTCAACCTTAGTCTGTCTAGCCTTGTTCCTGTCGGGTATTACGCTGTTCACCGGCTTGTCATGGCTGCGTTTAACCGATCGGATAGGCGCAGTCACACTGCGTTTTGTCAGCTGGACGAAGTCGTTGCCGGAAGCTTGGGCCCAATGGCGAGAGGGTCGCCGGGCCAGACGCAGCCGCATCGAGGTGCGCAAAGCCGACACCGTTAAGCGCAGTAAACAGGCGCCACGTAAAATTAGCTCTGCACCGGACAAGGTCGAGAAAAGCACCCGGGCGAAAAAAGAAAAGCAGATGCCGCTTTTCACCGATATCCCCAGCGGCGAGCTACCGCCGCTGCATCTGCTGGACGAACC
>JBGCET010000033.1:0-80356 GCA_045106555.1 Lysobacterales bacterium
TCCTCGTCAATCCCGATCCTGAATACCTGACTACCTACAGGAAATAGTTGGTCCTCGGAAAACGCCTGAACAGAAATCACCACGTCTTGATCGCCGGGCAGCGTGGGCTTCAGCAAAGCATGGCGATCAAAGTTGAACCGAAAAGGCGCTTGGGAGTCAGCGACAACGTGTGAACCGCTGACGGCTATTCGCACCGAATCTGTCTCTGCCGATGACCTGACATCCAAGGCGTAGCGCCCTGCCCGCAGCTCTGATCCGCTGATTGACCTTCCGTTGCTTAGCCGGCGAATCCGTTGGCCTGATTGGGCATGAACAAGGAACAGTCGAAGATCTGCCGAACTTTCGGGCACCGCGTAGGGCGCAGACGCAAGTGTGTCGCCGCCGCTGGGGTCATCAAATATTAGCTGATTGAGGTTAACATTGGCTTCGCTATCGATTAAGACAACCACGCCACCAAGCAGCTCATCGTCCACCGTATGATGCGGTTGAGGCCACATATACCCATGGGCCATTTGCGCCACTAGCTTCACCCACAATGAACCGTCGTCTCTAAATACTGCGGTGTCCGGTGACTGCTCCAGCATGGCAAAACTTGACACCTCGCGAGCTGCGGCCTTTTCTTGTGTGTAGGGGTGGGCCAACGTCACGCTGGACGACGACGGGACAGCATCTAACCGAATGATTACGCTACTACCCCAGGGCGTATCAGCCAACCAAAGGCGGAATTGATCGGGGCCACCGGTGAAGTCCAGCTCATAGGTATAGGACGAGTCTGTGAACAGTCCTACCTGCTTTCCAAACCCTTCTGCAACGTGCCCATCAGATCTGCGAAAAATTTTATTGTTTGCCTGAAAATCGCCGATATTGTTGCCGTCGTTCGCGGCGTCGGAAACCTTGTTGTCCACTCTGATTGTGGCGAAACTACCAGGACCGTTCACCATCGAATTCCAGAGGGGTTCAAAGTAACTAGCGTCATTGGCGTTAAAGCGTTGCGCGCCCGAGGATTGGTTGATCGTCTGGGTTACCGTCCCCCCCAGCACCCCTCCCAAGCTGCCGTCGATGTCGATAATCGCTCTTGCAGCACTATCAGTTTGCACCGTGTTGCGGCCTCCGCGAGTTTTTCGCACTCGCTTCCCGTAGGGCGTGTCCGCGTCAAAGGTTAGCCCTGTGACATAGTGCGCCGACGATTTATGAACCGCGTTTGTGAGCGATATGGCCGTATCCTCGTCAGCATAAAAACCCGCAAAATGGACGTTGGCCAAACCACCCGGGCCGTCATAAATCATATGGCCCTCAATGGCCTCGCCGCCGGGCAGCGAGCGTCCCTGCGCAATCTCTTCGTCAGTCACCGGCAAACCCACATTGGCGGTACGGCCAACAATCAGGCTGTCCACAATCGACTGATTCAAGCGGAACCGCGTGCCTTCGCCCATCTCGGCCATCTTCAGCTCACGAAAAACTCCCTCAACCCCGCGAACGTATAGGCCTCGGTTAAAGCTCTTGTAAACCGTAAAGTCCACGACCTCCCAAGGTTTCGACTTTTGCGGATTATTCGCATCGCCGGTGGGCGAACCGTCGGAGATAAATTGACCATGTTGCAAGAAAAATGCGCGTTGCCGATTCGAATGTGAGGTGTTGCCAACGAACTCCGTCAGGCCTGCCCCCTCCCGCTGCGCCTCGATCCAGAAGCCGTTGCGTTCTGACCCACCGGCATGGTTATCAACAAACACGTTGTCGACGTTCTCAATCCAATAGGTGGATGGAGAATCGAAGTCGCTGCCGATGGTGGCCACCTCCAGTGAGTCCGACGCCCGGGTGTTGAACCCGAGATTACCAGTCAAAACATTGCCGGTTTCATCACCATCTTCAAAGAAGTAGCTGTGACCAATGGTCTCAAAAATCGCGTTGTTGGAAACCTGAGAATTATTGGTTCCGTGAATGGTGAGCCCCTTGTTGAAGGTGTGGTGGATGGAAGAGTTGCGAACGAACTGACCAGAAACATCTCCCATGAGATGCCAATGGAGCGGGTATTTGCCGAGCAAGCCTTCCTGCCCCATCAGCGTGAACTCAGCGCCCGATATCCGCATGGAGGCGTTGTTCATGATCATGCTGTGACCGCCGTAACGTGTACTAGCGGCGGATGCATCGCCAGTGAAGCGCACGTCCCTGCTCAACAAGGCCACCTCGCCACGCATGTCCAGATCCCAGTCGCGCTCCCCGTTGGAATAGGTTTCAATCTCGCCGTAGTGGGTGAAAGACAGCGCTGTGTCCAAGGTAAATTCAAGTCCGTCTGCCGAAACGCCGGCGATGGTGGCAGTTTCAGCCTGGTTGAAGTCATAGTCGGTAGAAGCCAAGGCGATCATGTCGCCTACCTGCCAATCCGTCCGCTCGGCCATACGAATCGTTTGGGCCCCGGCCGACGCCGTTGTGCCCAACTGCGCCCAAGACCGTTTCAGTGCGTCATCAGCAAAAATCTCAATTTTCGAGCCCGTTCCCATCGCCATCAGGAAGCTGTCCTGATTGGATATGGTCATGTTTGGCCCATCAAAATCGCCGAGATTCAAATCTTGCTGCGGATCGTCGCCCGCCAGCGTCAACTCAAATTTCCCGGTAAACGGAAATTCACTCCACCCCACATGAAACCGTCCGCCAGCGGCAACGGCAACCCAATCTGAGCGCAGCTGCAGTTGAGACGACTGTGGGCCTTGGTCGTCGACGAAAAATTCACCCAGAACCAGTAGGCCTTCGACTGCGGCGCTTTCATCCAGCACCAGCCTCTCGTCGCTTGTGACGGTCACCACGTCACCAGGACCCGGCGGGTTGCCATCCGGCAAACGTAGCTGAGACCAAAAAATCTCGGTACTTCCTGAGTTCAGCGGTGGCCGTACCCGAGGCATGGGCACAAAGATCGACTCGCCTGACTCGAAGCTACTGGAGGTGAGTTGGTCAAATTCGGATTCTATGCCCGTGAAGAACAGGCCAAAAAGAAGGAATGCGTACATGTGTGTGTCTAAAACATTGCGCCAGACGGAACACTGGTGAAGCTAACACATCCCATAGGACAAAACTGCCGATCAATGCCCGGCAATTCAAATGTGCGCCTAGTGATCTCGCGATGGTGGTTATTCGTTGAATCGCGTGGCCCGCGAATTCCTTCAAACGATAGCGCAAGATCAAAATCTGATCAGAACGTGATGAAATTCAATGGCTACGTTGACGATTTCTCCAGTACACATTCATTACCCTTTAGCGTCGTTAAACGGCAATTTTTTGAGCAACTAAAATGAAATTATCTCCGCCTCCCGGTTCTGACTCTGAACTTCATCGAGACCCCAGGACGATATCTGACCGCATTGCCTACGGGTTTGTGAAAGCACTAAGATTTGTCGCCGATCGGTTTTTTGCCCGTCGGTATGGAAATCGCGCGGTTGTGCTGGAAACCGTTGCCGCGGTGCCTGGAATGGTTGGCGGTCTGCTGCAACACCTGTCGGCCCTGCGCCGAATACAAGACGACCAAGGGTGGATCAGAACACTGCTGGATGAAGCTGAGAATGAGCGCATGCACCTCATGACCTTTATTGAGATCGCGAAGCCCAGCCGTTTTGAGCGCCTGATAGTAATGCTCACCCAGGCGGTTTTTTACAACGCTTATTTCTTCCTCTATCTGTTCTCACCGCGCACGGCCCATCGAGTGGTTGGCTATTTCGAAGAAGAAGCGGTAATCAGCTATACCCAATATTTGGCCGAAGTAGACGCAGGAAGGCACGAAAACGTGCCCGCGCCGAAAATTGCCATTGATTATTGGAACTTACCTTCCAACGCACGTCTGCGAGAGGTCATCGTTGCGGTACGCGACGATGAAGCCGGGCATCGGGACCTGAATCATGAGTTTGCCGACCAGCTTTTACAGCGGCGTCAGCAGCCTGTTCAGTCAGAAACCATCGTCTACGCCCGTAAAACGCCGACCACTAAACTGCGTGCTGATGACCTGACAGCCGGGTGATGCCTTGAGCCTACGCCAAACAATCGCTAGCGCATGGGAGGTAACACAAACGCCAACGTGAATACCGACTTGCTTAAACGTCATGCCTAAACGTCATGCCTAAACGTCGGTTTCCGTGAGCACGTAGCTGTCCTGCGAATCGTTAGCGGTCAGTGTCCGCAGCCCATCGTTTTCCCCTATCACCAGTGGAAAACCCGCCATTCCGCCGCCGGTCAAAACGATGGACACTGTACCGTCAGCATTTTTTTTAGTGGCAAAAGGACTACTCCAGGCGCCCGTGTCCAGCACGGGCTGCGGACCGCCGGTGTTAATGCTAACCAGTCCTAGCTGCTCATTGTGATAACTGCCAGCAAGATTGGCGACAATATCCGGCGCTGCAGGCAGCGTTAATTCGTCCCGCAATGTGGCGTTATTCAAAGCCGTCTGTTCAACAGAAGCGGCGATAGTGTTGATCGCTGCGGGTTTGCCGTCGTACAAGACTTCAATGAGTTTTCGCCCGAAGGGTTTAGCCAGGTCGTAACCATGGTCGGCATTCACCAAGATGACCGCCCCGGTATTCGCCCCTGGCACGATGATGATGTCGGATTTGTATCCCGCCATGCTGCCCCCGTGTCGAATAACCTCCACGCCGCCAATGGTTTCCGGCGCCAGGCCCATACCGTAGGACCGCGTCTTGCTAACCGGCACAAAGGGTTTGCGTCTTTCAAGTAGCGGGCCCGCCTCAAATAAGCGAATGCCGTTGTCCTTCACGCCCTGAGAGAGCTCATTCTGAACATATTTGATGGTGTCACGCACAGAAGACCACGCCGCACCGGCCGGTCGATAAGCCATCACCAGGTGGTTAAATCCGGTTTGTGGCGTTTGGGTAATGGGTTCCAACTGGTCGTTTAGCGACAGCGCGTAAGGTAAGGCGTGGTTAGAAGCCAGGGCTTCGGGGATTGAGAACGTGGTGTCCGCCATTTCCAGCGGGTCAAAAATATAGGTCTGCATGGCTTTGTCATAGGCGGCGCCAAGCTCCATGTCTGGATACAGTACATAGCCTGCCACGTAGCCCGCTGCAGCCGCCATCTGGTTGTTGTATTGGTAGAGCTCTCCGAAGCCACTGGTCGGCGCGGTTAATGCCAGGTCGTCGAAGGTGACCGATGCTGGCGTGTTGGCATCGTTGCTAAAAATCCAGCGTATGTCCTGGCGCGGCAACCCTGTGCAGGCGCAAACCAAGTGGCGAATGAGAACGCTGCGGGTGGTCTCAGCATCACCGAGTTTAAATTCAGGATAGTGATCAATAACCCGGTCATCCCAATTGATCTTGCCCATCTCGACCAGCTTCGCCAGCAGCAGTGTGGTCATGCCCTTGGTATTTGAGGCAATCATGAATAGCGTGTCGGCATCAACCGGAGCACCGGTCTCCATATCCTTAACGCCAACACCACCAGCAAAGACCACCTCACCGTTTTGCACCAGAGCGAAGGCGGCGCCCGGAATATTCAGGTCTCTAATGCCACTAACCACGAACTGGCGAATGTCTTCGATGCGTTGACGGCTCAGCGTGTTGGCATCACGGTTTGACAGATCTTCGGCGGTGTAACCGGCTGCGGAAAAACTATCCACCGTCGTGCTCACGGCCGCTGTACGTTTTACGATGGTACCGGTATTGCCCTCCAGCAGGAGCACGTCAAACTGATTGTCGAGTGCGTAAACCGAAGCATAAACAAGCTTTTCTTCCGCCGGTGAGGATTCGTATTCAATTTGGGTGATGTGATCCCAGCCATTACTCGGCGGCTGGGACGTGTTGAGACGAATAAGGCGATTGAACGATGGGTCGTATTGCTTCCAGGCCGACTCGGCGGCCTCAACTGCATCAGCTGCACCGATCCCGGTAACCACCGCCAGGTGGGCATCTCCTTCGGGCGCGGTGAATTGGGTCAGTGAAGCGCCTTTCGTTTGAGCCCAACCGTCGGGGGCATCATATGCCGGTAAGGCCGTCGCTGGGAGGCGGGCCTGACCGGGTTGGTCAGGCTCCGAATCGGAACACCCACCAAGCAGCACGGCGACCAATGCGCCCACGAACCAACGTTTTTTACCCACCAATTCCGGCACAGAGTTATTCCTTGCTCAACAAGCTCTGGCCAGTATAGTCACATTAAAATGTCTGTGAGCGAAGATCCTCTTTAATGCTGGCAGCTCTAGCGCCGCCCTGACCTCAGGGACGGCATTTGAGTCGCAACCAGCACCATCAACAGTACAAGCAATATCAGCGCCCAGGTGCTCGTGGCAGGAACAGCCGTTGGAGTGATGCCGACAATGACCACCGTCAACGTGGCCGTATTCGACAGGTTCCCATTGGCGTCTGAGACCTCATAGGGGATGGATGTGGTTCCGGTGAAGCCAGGCACTGGGGTAAACGTCACGCTGCCTGCGCCGTCACTCACCCAGGTTCCGTCCGGCGTTGTCAGCGAGGTCTGAATCCCTGGCGTTGAGGGATCCAGGTCAACTGTAGCGAGATCCTCATCATCGTCGGGATCGGTCACGTTTCCGTCCAACAGCGGCAAGGTCACCGGAGTGTCCAGTGGTGTGGTTCGGAACTCGTCACGAGCAACCGGTGGATTATCGCCCACCGCTGGCTGAAAACCATCTACGTCGCTGGCGCTGCCTCCACTGGGCACCGTCACCGTAGTGGGGTCAGTTCCCTCGGTGCGGGAGACTCCGGCTGGCAGCGTCGCCTCAACAATATCGATTACGGTATCTCCCGCAGGCACCGGCGTCGTGTAGCTGCCGCTGGCATCGGTAGTCAGGGTTTGAACGCCACCAACGCTGTCGGTGATTACCACCTGCACGCCAGCGATCCCCTGCTCTCCTGGGTCCTGAGTCCCATTGCCGTTGGTATCTAAATACACCACGCCAGCAACCGTAGAGGCGTTGGGGCCAAAGCCGTCAATGTCGCTGGCCGTGCCGCCCACGGGCACGGTGACCGTAGTGGGGTCTGTACCTTCGGTGCGCGTCAGACCGCTTGGCAACGTTGCCTCCACGATATCGATAATGGTATCGCCTGCGGGCACGGGGCTTGAATACGCGCCGCTGGCGTCTGTGATCAAGGTTATAGTGCTTCCGCCACTATCGCGGATAGTTATCGTCACGTCGGCAATGCCGGGTTCACCCGGGTCTTGAGTGCCGTTCAGGTTGGTGTCTTCATAAACCACACCCGATACCGAGCTGTCCGGCGGCTGAAAGCCATCCACATCGCTGGCGCTACCACCCACCGGTACAGTCACGGTAGTGGGGTCGGTGCCTTCAGTGCGGGTAAAGTTGGCTGGCAATGTGCTGTCAATAATATCGATCACCGTGTCGCCGGCTGGCACCGGTGAAGAGTAGCTCCCGCTGGCATCGGTAATAAGCGTTTGTACGTTGCCAACACTGTCGGTCACCTGCACGCTGACGCCGGCAATACCCGGTTCGCCGGGGTCTTGGGTGCCATTGCCGTTGGTGTCCTCATAGATCACGCCATTCACCGAGCTTGCTGGCGGCTGAAAGCCGTCGACATCGCTGGCGCTGCCGCCCAGGGGCACAGCCACTGTTGTGGGATCCGTTCCTTCAGTGCGGGTCAGGTTGGGTGGCAAAGTGCCGTCATCAATGTCGATTAACGTATCGCCCGCCGGTACCGACGTTGAGTATGCACCGGTGCCATCGGTGGTTAGGGTCTGACGCCCACCCGCGCTGTCGGTAACCACCACGTCGACGCCGCCGATACCCGGCTCGCCTGGGTCTTGCGTGCCATTGCCATTGGTGTCTTCATAGATCACACCATTGACGGTAGACACCGGCGGCTGAAAGCCGTCCACGTCGCTGGCGGTGCCGCCGGCAGGAACCGTGACGGTGGTGGGGTCGGACCCTTCCGTCTGGGTCAGATTCGGAGGCAGCGTTGTCTCATCAATATCCACCTGAGTATCGCCCGGCGGCACTGGCGTTGCGTAGCTGCCGTCCGGGCCGGTGGTTAACGTCTGTGTTGAACCGCCGCTATCGGTCACAACAACCTGAACACCCGGAATTCCTGGTTCGCCAGGATCCTGGGTGCCGTTACCGTTGGTATCCTCATAGACCACTCCTGTCAGGTTCCCTGGCGGCGGCTCAAAACCGTCGATGTCGCTGACGGTGCCGCCGGGCGGAACGGTGAGCGTGGTGGGATCAACACCCTCGTTGCGGGTTAAATTCGGCGGCAGGGTATTTTCGTCGATATCCACCACGGTCATTCCTGGCGGCACCGAAGCGGAATACCCGCCCGTAGGATCTGTGGTCACGATTTGGGTACCGCCAGTACTGTCGGTGATCAATACCTCCACCCCGGGTATACCGGGCTCGCCCGGGTCCTGCATGCCGTTACCGTTGGTGTCCTCGTAGATCACCCCGGTGACGGTGCCATCGGGTGGCTCAAAGCCATCTATATCGCTGGCAGTGCCGCCGGGCGGGACGGTTACCGTGGTTGGGTCTGTGCCTTCGGTACGAGTCACGTTGGGCGGCAGGGTCGAATCCACAATATCCACCGTAGTGCTGCCGGGCGGCACGGAGGCGCTATAGCCACCATTAGGGTCGGTGGTCACGGTCTGCGTGCCGCCACCACTGTCGGTAATGATGACCTGTACGCCTGGAATACCCGGCTCGCCCGGATCCTGCACGCCGTTGCCGTTCGTGTCCTGATAAATAACGCCGGTGACGGTGCCGTCAGGCGGCTCAAAGCCGTCTACGTCGCTGGCGGTGCCGCCAGATGGCACCGTAACCGTGGTTGGGTCAGTACCCTCAGTACGGGTCAGATTGGGGGGCAATGTGCCCTCGGTAATATCCACAGTGGTATCGCCTGGCGGTACGCTGGCGGCATAGCCACCACTACCGTCAGTGGTGACAGTCTGAGTGCCGCCAACGCTGTCGGTAATGACCACTTCCACGTCTGGGATACCCGGCTCACCCGGGTCCTGCATACCGTTGCCATTGGTGTCCTGATAGATCACGCCAGTGACGGTGCCATTGGGCGGCGCGAAGCCGTCAATATCGGTGGCGGTGCCGCCGGGTGGCACGGTCACGGTGGTGACATTGGTGCCGTCGGTCTGGGTGGAGCCAGGCGGCAGCGTGCTGTCGTTAATGTCCAGTGTGGTGCTGCCTGGAGGCACGTTGGCGCTGTAGCCGCCGGTGCCGTCGGTGGTCACGGTTTGGGTACCGCCGGTGCTGTCGGTAATGATTACCTCAACGCCCGGAATTCCGGGCTCGCCGGGATCCTGCACCCCATTGCCGTTGGTGTCTTCGTAGATAACGCCACTGACAGTGCCTGGGTCTGGCTGAAATCCGTCAACGTCGCTGGCACTGCCGCCAGTGGGCACCGTAACGACGGTGGGATCCGTGCCTTCGGTTCGGGTGAAGTTGGCCGGCAGCGTTGCCTCGGTAATATCCAATGTCGTGTCGCCCGCCGGAACTGGCGCAGAGTAGCTGCCGCTGGCATCGGTGTTCACTGTCTGGGTGCCACCGGCGCTGTCGGTAATCACCACTTCAACGCCGGCAATGCCGGGCTCACCGGGATCCTGAACGCCATTGCCGTTCGTGTCTTCGTAAATGACGCCGTTCACGGTGCCCGGCGGTGGCTGGTAGCCATCGTTGCCCGCGTCCGTATCAGCACCGGCCACGGCCGCAACCAAGGTGGGATCCGTGCCTTCCGTTTGAGTTACGCCTGCAGGTAACGTGGCTTCATTCACGTCCGCTGAGGTAGGACCCGGCGGTACGCTGGCGCTCCAGTCGCCGTTGGCATCCGTCGTCACTGTCTGCATCATGCCGTCGCTGCCGGTGATCACCACATCAACGTTAGGCAGGTTGGGTTCACCCACATCCTGCGTACCGTTGCCGTTGGAATCTAGGTAAACGTGACCGCTCACCGTGGCCGGCGTGAAAAAGCCATCGATGCCGCCGTCGGTGTCTGTGGCGGCAACGGCCGTCACTGTGGTTGGATCGGTGCCTTCGGTTTGGGTCACGCCCGGCGGCAGCGTCCCATCAACAATATCGGCGGTTGTGGATCCGGCGGGGACATTGGCGGTCCAAACGCCGTTAGCGTCGGTGGTGACGGTCTGGGTCATGCCGCCGCTGTCGGTGACCACCACGTCGACACCTGGCAAGTTGGGCTCGCCAACGTCCTGCATGCCGTTGCCGTTGGTATCGGCATAAATTTGTCCGCTTACCGTGGCTGGCTGATAGCCAAAATCTTGATCGTTGTTGGTCTCGCCAACGGCCAATGTCACCGATGTGGTGGAGTCGTTGCCGCCGTTGGGATCAATCGTATTGCCACCTTGAAAAGTGGCTGGCAGCGTGGACTCATCGACAATGACCACGTAGTTACCATCCGGTAGGTTGTCGAAGCTGTAGTTACCAGAACCATCCGTCATAGTGGTGATCTGTACCGGATTGCCGCCGCCGTCAGTGCCAGTCAGCGTTACCGTGACGCCGGACAAGCCTTCACCCAGGTCGACGGCGCCGTTGCGATTGACGTCGCCAAAAATGGTGTCGCCGATAGCGCCAGTGCCCACAATCGGGGCCAAAGCCAATTCGCAAAGAGCGCCAAAATATAGGTCCTGAGTGCCGGTTTCGTCTAAAAATTCGGCGTCGGTGCCAGTGTCACTGACCGGGTCGCCAGTGACCACGATGTTGCCAGCCGCCGTGGGCGCGATATCGATATCGTAGGTCAAAACAACGGTGGCGCCGGCGGCTACCAGACCTGGGTCCCAGATCAGATCGCCGGCTGCGCCAGCAGGTTCGGTCACCCCGCCAACACTGGCGCTGGCAGAACCAGCGACAAAAGCGATACGCGCATCAACTGGCACCGTGGCGGTAATGACGTTGGCAACAGCAGCGCTGTCGTTGCCTTCCGCTGGGTCCAAATTGGCCGCATCAAAAGTCACCGGGTTTTCGGTGGGGTTGGTGAAGCTAACCTCAAGCCTATGGCGGGTCACGTTGTCGACGACGGGTATATTGGTTGAGAGGATGCGTTGGGATAAAAACGGCTTAACCGGCGCCGCGTTGCTGTCGTCCGGCGCATAAACACGGAACGTCAAAGGCACATTTTGTAACCCGCCGGCAATGGTCACTTGCCCCGTAGGGTCCAGGGAGTCGAATCGACCGATGAAATTGTCGGTTCGGTTGTTATCCGTCAGGCCGTTAATGGTGGTGGTCAAACTCCACACACCGTACTCGTCCGCATTGCTGTCGCTGGTGAAATTGACAATGTCGTTAGACTGCCATAAACCGTTGGGAGAAAGATTGGCGTTAACGGTGGTTTGAGTGAAAGCGCCCGTTCGGCTGCTCATCACCATCGACTGGGCGCCGGCACTGCCGTTGTTGCTATCAAAATCAAAATCGTTCTGACGGAACGAACAGCCGCCCAAAACGTAAGGAAAATAAGTGTCGACCTTGGGGTTGGCGTCGGCATTGGCGTTACCCGGAGTAAACGCGTTTTCAAAATAAACGTTCACCTCATCCCCGGCGGCAGACGGGTCGCCATCGTGGGCACGAACTCGATAGCCATTGACGCCACCACCCGCCACATCAGCTGTGACTCGCCAATGACCCACGGTGGGAGTCGCCACCGATACAAAATTCACCCAGGCGTTGTCCGGGCTTGCCAACGAGCCGCAGCTAAACCCTACGTCGCAGGTGCAGGCACCGGCGGTATCGCAGGTAAAACCAGAAAACTTAGCGCCGCTTGGGTCAAAAATCTCAAAGGCTACGTTGCCGCTGTTGGTATCAAATTCGGTGCCTCCAGCCACTGCTTCGGCATCAAATACATCGACGTCAAGCTGAGCCAGGCCCGGAGTCACCTCAATGTAAATGTCGGTGGTTTCGGCCTGGCAGTGGGAACAACCCTGAGCGGGTGCTGGGTTGGGGCCAAAATGCTGTTCTAGCGGCGTGACACCGGCCTGCAGTGATCCAGCTAACGTCAGCATGACAAGACCTAGAAAGACGTTCAGGCATTGGCGTCCTGAAATCTGTGGGACAAAAGCCTGCTTCGAAGAAATTCGCGACATGATCGGGCTACATCCTTTGACGGTATAGGGCTGGAAACACTGCAGACGCTGACAGGCACCGACTATTTATTAGGCATGCCATAGTGCTGCGGCTGTTCCCATGTGCATCGAATGATCCTGCTTCACGCCGTTTTTAGCAACCTTGCAACAGCGGTTTTAACATTCACTAAAGCCCCCGGCAAAAAACCGCCTGGGCAATACGGGGTGTGGCTATCGTTACCTCATCTGGCAATGAGTCACACCAATCCAATTACTTTCGCATTTCCCATTGCCCAAAATGATTGACGGTATACGTAGCCAGACCTGATCAATATCGGGCCGTATGGCATTATCTGAACCCAGAGTCATAAGAATCCGATGAGCAATAAGAGGTGACAACGTGGCGGGCCTGACACAGAGCTATACCTGCGGTTCATCCAGCGAACCGATCATTTACGAGACCATTGGCAACTATCTGGATCAGGTCACTGAGCGGCATCCCGATACCGAAGCCTTGGTGGTCTGTCACCAGAATATTCGCTGGACCTATGCGCAGTTCAATGCGCAAACCGATGCCCTTGCGGCGGGTTTGCTGAGTCGAGGAATCAAACCTGGTGATCGGGTCGGCATCTGGGGCCCAAACAGCTATGAGTGGGTTCTCACCCAGATGGCGACGGCCAAAATTGGCGCCATCTTGGTTTGCGTGAATCCGGCCTATCGGCTGTTTGAACTTGAGTACGCGTTGAATAAGTCGGGTTGCCGTGCGCTGATCAGTGCCGAGCAATTCAAAACCAGCAAGTACCTGGAAATGCTCTACGAACTGGCACCGGAACTGAACCGCTGTGAGCCAGGCCAACTCCAGTCGCAGCGACTGCCTGAGCTGGAACTAGTCATTCGTATGGGTAATGCCGTCTCACCGGGAATGGCGAATTTCCCTGATATCTGCAAAGAAGGCGGCGACGCTGAACGTGATCGGATAACGCAATTAAAAAGCGAGCTGCGCCCTGATGATGCCATCAATATCCAGTTCACCTCCGGTACCACCGGCAGCCCCAAAGGAGCCACGCTCACTCACTGCAATATCTTAAACAATGGCTATTTGACCGGCGCCGGTATGCAGCTCACACCAAGCGACCGTCTTTGCATTCCTGTGCCTTTGTATCACTGCTTTGGCATGGTGCTGGGAAACCTAGCCTGCTTTGCCCATGGCGCAACGGCGGTGTATCCCGGTGAGGCTTTCGACCCGGAGTCGACACTGCGCGCGGTGGAAACCGAACGTTGCACCGGCCTACATGGCGTTCCCACGATGTTTGTTACCGAGCTTGCTCATCCAGAGTTTGAAAAGTTTGACTTGTCTAGCTTAAGAACCGGAGTGATGGCCGGCGCGCCCTGCCCGGTGGATGTGATGAAACGGGTGATCTCGGATATGCACATGAAACATATCCTTATCGGCTACGGCCAGACGGAGGTTAGCCCCATCAACCACCTAACGCTGCCGGAAGACCCGCTGGAAAAGCGGGTGGAAACGGTGGGTCGAGCGGTCCCCTGGATTGAAATCAAGCTGGTTGATGAAAATGACCGTGTAGTGGCCATCGGTGAAAAAGGTGAGGTTTGTACGCGCGGTTACTCGGTAATGCTTGGCTACTGGAACGATGAGGAACAGACTCGATCCACCATCGATGACGCCCGCTGGCTGCATTCCGGCGACCTAGGGATTATGGACGACGAGGGCTATATGAGAATCGTCGGCCGAATCAAAGACATGATCATTCGCGGCGGCGAGAACGTCTACCCCAGAGAAGTGGAAGAATTCTTGTATACCAATCCAGCCATCAAAGAAGTTCAGGTTTTTGGCGTTCCTGATGAAAAACTAGGGGAACAAATCTGCGCCTGGGTACAGGTAAAAGATGGCGAGACCCTAACGGCTGAAGACATCAAGAGCTTCTGCAGCGGACAAATCACCCACTTCAAGATCCCCAAACACATACGGTTTGTCGATGAATTCCCCATGACGGTGACGGGAAAAATTCAGAAATTCAAAATGAGCGAAACCATGGCCGAGGAACTGCAGGGCGTGGCTTAAGTATGGCGTTATAATGGGGGATCTACCGTTGCGGGAAGCCGATGGAATGGAAGGTCAGTTTGGACACAGCTCCTCTTATGGACCCATTGCCGTCGCCATTTTTCAGACGCTGGAGTCTTACCACGTCGATGCAGCAAAGGTCATGCGAGAAGCAGGTGTGGACCTTTCGTATTTGAAAGACCCCACCGCCAGACTGGATCCGGCGACCCACTTCAAAATCGTAGCTGATGCCGTTGAGCTAACAGAAGACCCGGCGTTCGGCCTGCGTTTTTCCGATTTCGTTCACCCCACAACGTTCCACGCGCTAGGTTTTGCCCTGCTTTCCAGTAGCACCCTGCGGGCCTTCTGCCAGCGCTGGGTTCGGTATCAGTCGTTTATCACCACTTCGGGAGAAGCAACGTTCGACGAAAGTGGCGAACATCCTGCTCTGGTTTTTCCCTCTCAGCAGCAAAGGCAGGAATCGCCCGTCAGCAGAGTGCTCATTGACGGTCAGATTGCCACCGTCCTCAAGCTGATTCGGTTCATGTACCGGCCCGACTTCAATCCGGTGGGTGTGGACCTGGTGAGTGAACTGATTCCTGGTACCGACGACATTTATCGCAAATATTTCGGTGACAACGTGCGGTTTGGTCAAACCCGCAACTGCGTCTATTTCCAGCTAACCACATTGGATGCCCGGCTTCCTGCCGCTAATGCCGAACTGGCGCGGCAGAATGACGAAGCGGTGCTGAATTTTCTGGCCCGCCTGGATCGCGCCAACGTAGAGGCCCAGGCCCATGCCAAACTCATCGAACTACTGCCCTCGGGTGACTGCAGCAAAGCCAAGGTTGCCAGCGCGCTCTACATGAGTGTTCGCACGTTACATAATCGGCTAGCCGACGCTGGCACCACCTACCAGCAACTGTTGGACCGAACCCGCCAAGAACTGGCTGAGCAGTATATGCGCCAGCCTAACATCTCTGTCAGTGAGGTTGCCTACCTGCTGGGGTTTTCCGACTGCAGCAATTTCTCTCGCGCCTTTCATCGCTGGACCGACCAATCACCCAGCGAATTTCGCGAAGGCACCCGGGCTGAGGTTTACGCCATCAAGTGATGACCGGTTGATTGCCACAATCTACGGTTTGACCTTGGCCTCGATTGCTAAACTGAGTCCTGTTTCCAGCCAATAAGGCCGCTACGTGGGCCCACTTAACGGATATAAACTGATCGAGATTGCGGGCATTGGCCCGGGTCAACTGTGCGGCATGCTGCTGGCTGATATGGGCGCGCAAATCATTCGCATCGACAGGCCAGTCACTAAGGACCTGGGAGTGGCTATGCCTGCAAGGTTCAATTTAATGAACCGCAGTCGTCCAACCATTGCCGTTGATCTGAAAACGCCCGAAGGTATCGAACTGGTGCTGCGTTTGTGCGAAGACGCTGACGGCCTGTTTGAAGGATACCGCCCTGGAGTGATGGAAAAGCTGGGTCTTGGGCCAAAGGCGTGTATGGCGAAAAACGCCAAACTAGTTTTTGGACGCATGACCGGCTGGGGGCAAGACGGGCCTCTTGCCGACAGCGTTGGCCACGATTCCAACTACATTGCCCTTGCCGGCGCCCTTGGCAGTATTGGCGACAAGGACCGTCCACCACCCGTGCCGCTAAATTTGATTGGCGACTTTGGCGGCGGTGCGCTTTACCTCGCTATGGGCATGCTGGCTGCCATGTTGGAGGCTTCGCGCTCGGGCAAGGGTCAGGTGGTTGATGCTGCCATGGTGGACGGCGTCGCCAGCATGATGACCCTATTTTATGGCCTGCAGGCCGGGGGCATGTGGACTGACGCCCGGCAAAGTAATTTGCTCGATGGCGCAGCGCCATTTGTTAAGAACTACGAAACTGGGGACGGCAAATTTGTTGCCGTTTGCGCACTGGAATCACGGTTTTTCACCGCCCTTCTGGACGCTATGGAAATTACCGACATTGCCCCAAGCGAACAACACAACACGAAACTCTGGCCCGAACACCAGCAGATCTTGACTGGCCGCTTCAAACAAAAAACGCGCGACGAATGGCGGGATATTCTTGAGGGAACCGACGCCTGCGCAGCACCGGTACTATCACTGTCCGAGGCGCCGGACCATCCCCATAGTCACGCGAGAGAGTCGTACGTGCGTGTGGATGGCATCCGCCAGCCGGCGCCGGCGCCACGATTTTCTCGCACACCATCGTCCATCGCTCATGCGCCTACCGAGCCGGGCGAGCACGATCAGGAGGCGTTGTCCCAGTGGGGATTAAGTGCGTCGGAGATTGAGCAATTGGCCAGTCAAGGCGTACTGCAGAGTTAGCGTCTGTGGACGTTGTCACCGGGTACCAAAGCATGAAAGCCAGACCGGTGATTAGCCTTAATTGACGTGAGATTCACCAGACTGCGGGTTACCATTTCCTTAGTTAATTTCAGCAGGCAGCACGCAATGCCCACCGTGATTTACATTGATGCAAACGACGATCGCCACGAAGAAGAGGTCCAGGTCGGGTTCACCCTGATGGATGGTGCCTTTAATCGGCAGATCCCCGGCATGGTGGCAGAGTGTGGCGGCGCGGCCGCTTGCGGAACGTGCCACTGTTTTGTCGATGAAGCCTGGACTAACAGACTACCGCCCGTGGAAGATCTGGAAGACAGCATGCTGTATCTGGTTTCCAACCGACGTGACAACAGTCGACTGGCCTGCCAGGTCTATATGACTCAAGAACTTGACGGCATCGAAGTGCACATCAGCCCGAACAACGAATAGCCGCCTCAGAAGTTGGGTTCAGTCTTGTCTTTCTTCGCCCGGACAAACAGATCAATGTTGTCGTCCACACTCACTGCCAGCGGACGCCTAGCAATCTGAGCGGCCTCACTGGTGGGCACAATAGATTCCCACAATCGCGCAGGCATCGCGCTGGCTTCCGTTCGCCGGCGTCGCTCGTCCCATTGGCCACCTGTGGTCGCATCCATCATCTCTGACAATGTCTTGTCATCAATCTCGATGAGCCCACTAAGCTTTGTAAGCACCTGCTCAGCCATAGAGGTGCGAGCATCGGCCAGAGATTGACTGCGAATTCCGGCCTCGCTCAACTCGTCGCCATCGCTGTCTCTAAGCCACGACAAGGCCAACGGCAGACGCGTGGGAAGCGCCTTAAGTAAATCTGCCTGCTCTTCAGAACTCAGCGCTTTCAGCCAACCATCGATGCATAGCTGATGGAAGTAGCATTCTTCGCCGAACCGGGTCACTAAATTGGCGACTGGCGCAAAACTGCCTTCGCGCAGCGTGTTGGAAAAACGCCAGATGGCGGCGTCCGCCAGGTACAGCGTGAGGACAAAGTCGGCCCAGTTTTGCGGGGGCGCGTCCAGAAGCTCCATGCTGTGGGTTTGGGACACTTCGCGTCCAAACTCCAGCTGGTATTCCGGCAGTTCAAAATACTCTTCCATAAAGCGAAACAGCGCTCGGGTGTGGCCCAGTTTATCTTCGGCAATGCCAGCCATGGACGTGAAATCGGTGAGTTCACGACCGTTCAGCATGCAGTTGCAATACCAGTGTCCCAGCACCCAGTTACTGTCAGCTATGCAGAGCAAATCGCCTTTGATGGCGTTACTGACGGAATCAGACAGTGTCATTTCATTAACCTCTAGTCGATCATTCGGGCAGTCGGTGCTGCCATTTCATCCAGCCAAAACTCTGCAGGCACCCGTCGCATTTAAACATCATCTCAGCTGCGCTTGGCCCGTAAGGGCTCACTAGCCGAGTCTGCGTTGACTCGCACCAGGGACAGGCCACCTCATGGTCGTAGCCATGGTCTGGCGGCAGGCTTCGGGTCAGCGGTTTCTTGGCGGTTTGTTCCACTATCAGGCCACTCCGATCTGGCCATCCTGGCCTGGCTTCAAACAGCCCATGAAGGCCTTCGCTGGCGCCACGCAAAGCTCCACCCAGGGCCTTTCGGAATACAGCATGCGGGCCCGGGCCACGGCCAGTTCCTGGTTGGGCGCCACAATGCTGCCGATATGCGCCAGAGGCCGTTCAACCTGGTCGCGGCCGAAAACCTCAAACATCTGATCGTGATCGGTAGAACGTCCTAAAGACATGCTGTTTTTCCTAAATCCGGTAGCCGCTGGTCGCGGCATAGGTTTTTGCTCGGTCTGACATTAGAGACCGGTCCCATTTAGCTTCCCAATCCACTTTCACTTTGACCTCACCCACTCCCGCAACGCGCCCAACCTGGCGTTTGACGCTTTCTTTTAGCATGGTGAACGCCGGGCAGCCCATGCAGGGAAACACCAGCGATACCTCCACCGCGCCATCGTCGCCAACGGCAACCTTGCTGAGCATGCCCATCTCAGTTAGCGGCACGTTGATATGGGGATCCAGCACTTTGCCAACGGCGGCGGTCACGCCTTCAACCAGGCTTACCACAGCTGATCGCCCCACTCTTCTCGACGTAGTCGGTCGTACGCGCCGGGACGCATCGGTCCACCTTTGCGGGAATGGCGCCAATAGTCGTCGTGGTCACACTGCTCCTGGCTCCAGGTATAGTTCTCGGCGTCGTACTTCATGGGGTAAGGCATAGTGACCACCCATTTTTTCGACGCCTCATCAAACTCTGCTGGAAAATCGGCGCCCAATTTATTCAGGAACGCACAGGCGGACTGCAGCCACTTATCCCGCATGAAGTCATTGCCCCAGCCCCGAACCTTGTATTTCAGTTGCTCAGGCCGAGTTTTCAGATTGTCTGGTTTACCGAACCACATCACACCAAAAGGAAAAATCCAGTCGATGGAGCGTTGCACCATAGCGCGGGATTCTTCGGACTGATTCCAGTAGTACTCGGTCCAAAAGTTACCGTGGCGCATATGGAACCCTTCTTCGAAGTTCACCTTGCGAAGGGTGCGCCGGTAGGGGGCAAAATTGCAGTGAAGCTCAAGATCTTTAGTCCAGTGCAGGCCAGCCCGATCCAGCATCGACTGCATCACCACAAACTCGATGTAGTTGCGGATCGGGATTTCCATAATGGGCCAAGTCCAGATGTATTTGATGTCGTCGTGAAACGCTCGCGCGTGCACGTCGACGCCAAACTGCTCGGCCAGGATGCCCTGGTGATAGGCGTGCCCCACCTCATCCAAAATAGTGGCGCAAACGGCAATTTTGGCACCGATATCCGGCGCGCTTGGATACGCCGTACACGCCCAGGTCAACACGCTAACCTCGCTGATTGAGGCAATCTCCGCAGTTTGCTTCAGAATTTCCCGATGACGCGGCGACAAATCGTCAATATTTTCAAATAGTTCACCGGCGTCTATGCGTTCGAGCATTGCGCTTTCAGCGGCTGACTGCGAGTTGCCTTCCATAAATGTGTCTCACTAATTCTACAAATACTGACTGGATAGTATGTTTATGGCATTATGCGGTCAAGTAATGAACGGCAAAGGTGCTATCCATACCGGCAATGGCTGCAAATAACGCCAGCAAACCACGGGTTTCCAACGCCGAACGGCGCCGCTTAAGCACGCTTTCCGTGCTCGACTCTGCGCTGCATCTGTTTGTCACCCGGGGGTATGCCACCACCAGCATGGATGACGTGGCACGCCATTGCGGCCTAACCAAGGGCGCCGTTTACTTTTACTTCAAAGATAAACTCTCGCTGTTAGATGCGTTATTGGAACGCAGTCATACCGAGATGATTGCGCCGGTCATTGAAAAACTGAAATCCTCCAACGGCTCTGCCAGAGATCGCATTGTGCTGCTGACTAACTGGTTCGCTCGAGTAGGCGCGGAACACAAAGAGCTCCCTCTCCTGCATGTGCTGGTGTCGCTGGAAATGCACGGTACCGGCAACAAGGTTGAGCAGCACGTGAGGCAAACCTACGTGGATTTACATCAGGCGATAACCCACGTTACCGAGCAGGGTCAGACCAATGGGGAATTCAGCAGGGACATTTCACCCCACTATCAGGCCAGCGTGATCGTCTCCATCATCGATGGCTTACTTCTGGAGTGGCACCGTCGCGGTAACCAACTGGATGGGCGCGCCCTGGCCCGGGGTGCGCGCAACATGATTCTCAATGGCATCGCCATGGAAAAAAGACCGGCATGACAAGCAAAACCGTGATCAACACCTATGACGATTTCCGCGCATTGGAAGGTCGTCAAATTGTCGACTCCCCACCGGTAGACATTACGATTGAAGGCATCCAGGACTTTTGTCGCGGCACCCATAACGAGGAATGGATCCATTGGGACAGAGAACGTTGCCAGGCCTCGCCGTTGGGCGACCTGATCGCCCCCGGACTCTATTTACCGGCGCTGTACCCAGCCGTTTTCTGGCAGCAAATGGAAATCAATATTCCGCGGATCATTGTTAAGGGTATCGACGATATCCGTATTTTCAAACCGGTAACCGTCGGCTCGAAAATTGTCATCCGGGCAACCGTCGAGAAGGTATTGGATAGACGTCAGGGCATTGAAGTGCACTATGCCATTACTTTTGTGTTTGCCGACAGTGGTGACACTGCCGCTAAGGCGACATTCTTAAATCGCTACTGGGGCCTTGAAGATGAGCCTTGAAGATGAACCTGGAAGATGAGCCAGCATCATGAACCCCATTGACCCTGGTCTAGCCAAACACTTTGTGCAAAATCGTCGGGTGTTATTCGGCGAATGCGATCCTGCGGGCGTGCTTTATACGCCGCGAATCTGCGAATACATTATTGAAGGTGCACTGAAGTTTGTCTCCGACTGTCTGGGCCAACCGTTTGAGCGTTACATGTTTGCCCGCAACCTGACGCTGCCTGCGCGTAACTTCACCGTGGATTTCCTAAGACCGTTGACCTGGGACGACGAGATCGAAATCCGAGCCGGACTGAAAGAAATTCGCACACACGCCTACACCGTGCAAGTGACCGCGATGGACCAACAACAGGTGGCTTTTTCCGGCACTGTGACCCAGGCTTGTGTGGACTCTGAAGCGAAGAAATTGGCCAAACTTCCGGCCGAATTTAAGGCAGCGCTTAAACGACACAGCTAGTGCCCGATTTGATACCACCTAGCCGCTATTTTAGAGCGACAATGATCCAATGACACAGCCCAACCTTGCCAGCTACGGCTTTACCGACGAACACCAGCAGATTTACGACATGGTGTATCGATTCAGTCGGGAGGAACTGCACCCGCTGTGCGCCCGGATGGACCGAGACGATTGGTTCCCCGAAGAGCGATTTCGTTCACTACATGAAGTTGGACTTCTGGGAACGTCAGTGCCCGAAAACTACGGCGGCCAAGGCTACGGCTACCTGGAACAATGCCTCATCACCGAGGCCATGTCGTACTGGAACCCCACCTTCGGCGCCGGTTGGCTAGGCACGGAGAATGTGTGCGCCCATAATCTAGTACGCAACGCCAGCGACGAACTCAAACAACAGTATCTTCCGGGCTTTTGCGACGGCAGCGTGATTGGCGCTCTGGGTTTAACCGAGCCCGGCGCCGGGTCCGATGCCCTGGGTTCCATGGCCACCACCGCCCGACGGGAAGGTGACCGGTTCATCATCAACGGCCAAAAAATGTTCATCACCATGGGGCCGGTTGCTCAGGTGATTTTGCTATACGCCAAAACCGATCCAGAAAAAGGCGCCCGAGGCGTCAGCGCATTTGCCTTCGACACCAGCACCCCCGGATTCAAGGTCGCCCAAAAGCTGGACAAAATGGGCTGGCGCGGCATTCCCACCGCCGAACTGGTGTTCGAAGACTGCGAGGTGCCGGAAGCCAACCTGGTGGGCCCGGAAAACGGCGGCATTGGTGTGGTGATGAGCGGCCTGAATATGGAACGGGTCATGATGTGTTTCCACATGCTGGGTGTGGCCCAACGGGCACTGGATATCTCATTGGCGTACGCCACCCAGCGAAAACAGTTTGGCAAAGCCATCGCCGATTTCCAGCTGGTGCAGGGGCTGCTGGCCGACATGTATACCGATACCCTGTCCATGCGGGCACTGAGCTATCAATTGGTAAAAGAAGTCCATGACCTTGAAGTGGGCGGCGGCGGGCGGGGTGAGATTCACATGCGTACCTCAGCAGCCATGCTGCATGCCGGCCGCTCCCTGATGCGGGTGGTGGACAACGGCGTGCAGGTACACGGCGGCACCGGCTACATAATGGACAGCGAAATCAACCAGCTTTATCGGATTGGTAAGCTCATGGAAATCGGCGCCGGCACCAACCAAATCCGGCAGGTCATTATTGCCGAGGAACTGTTGAAACCGCACCGATGAGTAAGCCCACCAAAGTGGTTCCTACCAGTTCCCATTGGGGCAACTATCGGGTGGAAACCGATGGCGAGCATCTGAAAGCGATCCATCATTACCCCGACGATAAGTCGCCTACTCCCATCGGTCAGTCGTTACTGCAAACCCACGATGCCGGCTGCCGCGTCGCTAGGCCCATGGTTCGCCAAGGCTATCTGCGTCAGGGCCTGGCAAGTGACGGCAGCCAACGCGGCAAAGAACCTTTTGTGCCGGTATCCTGGGATAAAGCGCTGGACCTGGCAGCGGACGCACTCAATCACACCCGCGGCGAATACGGCAATGAAGCGATCTACGGCGGCTCCTACGGCTGGTCTAGCGCAGGCCGTTTTCACCATGCGCAAAGCCAGGTTCACCGATTCCTGAACGCCATTGGCGGGTATACCTACTCGGTCACCAGCTATTCCGCTGGCGCGGCTGAAGTGATCATGCCGCGCGTCATTGGCGTGCCTTTTCTGCAGCTGATGTTCCAGGCGCCCACCGTGGCAGAGATGATTAGGCACACCAGGCTTGTGGTATCTTTTGGCGGCATTGCCATGAAGAACACGCAGGTGAACGCGGGCGGTCTGGGTGGCCATACGGCGCAGCAACAGGTAGATCAACTGGCTCAAGCCGGGATAGATTTTGTTAACGTCTCGCCCATCCGGGACGACATGGCCGATTCGCTGAACGCCACCTGGTGGCCCTGCAGACCCAATTCAGATGTGGCGATCATGCTGGCACTGGCTTACGTGCTGGTGGAAGAAGGTCTTCACGATCGCGATTTCTTGGGTCGTTACTGCACTGGCTTTGACCAATTCGAGCCTTATCTAAAGGGCACTACCGACGGCATTCCCAAAACCCCTGAATGGGCATCAGGCCTGTCCGATATTTCCGCCGAAGAAATCCGCAACCTGGCACTGCGCATGGCCAGGGAGCAAACCGTCATCGGCATCAGCTGGTCGCTGCAACGCAGCGAGCACGGAGAACAAACCTACTGGATGGCGACGGTTCTGGCGGCAATGCTGGGCACCCACGGCGCGCCAGGCGCCGGCGTGGCCTACGGCTATGGGTCAGTTCACAACATTGGTTTTCTGGGTCGCAACACGCCCAACTTCAAGATCGGCTCCCTGCCCCAGGGAACCAATCCCGTGCAGCGCCACATACCGGTGGCCAGAATCTCCGACATGTTGCTGAATCCCGGCGCCAGCCTCGATTACAACGGGAACACCATCAAGTACCCAGATATTCGCACCGTGTACTGGGCCGGCGGCAATCCGTTTCATCACCATCAAGATATTGGCCGGCTTCGCAGGGCCTGGGCCAAACCCGAAACGATTATCGTCAACGAACCGTTCTGGACCGCCACTGCCCGCCACGCCGACATCGTCTTTCCCTGCACCACGCCTCTGGAACGCAACGATATGTCGGGCGGCGTTTACGACACTTATATTACCCCCATGCTGCAGGCCATCCCGCCGTTTCAGCAGTCCAGAAACGACTTCGACGTGTTCAGCGAATTGGCAGCGCGCCTTGGCGTGGAAAGTGCGTTTACGGAAAATCGCACCGAGATTCAGTGGGTGCAGCATCTGTATGAGGTTACTCGCAGCAGTGCCGCAAAGGTGGACGTCAACCTGCCCTCGTTTGAAGAGTTCTGGGACGGCGAACAGATCAACCTGCACCACCAGCTTCCCGATACCACTTTTCAGCTAGAAAAATTTCGTGCGGATCCTGATGGCCACCCACTAGCGACGCCTTCGGGCAAAATTGAGATTTACTCAACCACCATTGCCGACTTTCACTACGCCGACTGTGGCGGCCACCCAACGTGGTACGACAAACAGGAATGGCTTGGCGCCGAGCGGGCAACGAGATTTCCGATACACCTTTTATCGAATCAACCCAAGACCCGACTGCATAGCCAATACGATCATGGCTACACCAGTCGAAACGCCAAGATCAAACAGCGGGAAGTGGCCCGAATGAACCCGGTGGACGCGCAGCAGCGACAAATATCCCAGGGCGATATTGTTAGGCTGTTTAACGACCGCGGCTCATGCCTGGCTGCAGCGGTGTTAAGCGATACGATTCGACCCGGCGTTGTTGAGCTGCCAACGGGCGCCTGGTACGACCCGGCCAACCCCGCTGATGAAGGGTCCATGGACGTTCATGGCAACCCGAATACTCTGACACGAGATGTGGGCACCTCCAGCCTGGCTCAGGGTCCAACGGCTCACAGCTGCCTGGTGGAGATTGAACGATTTGAGGGGCCATTGCCTGAAGTAAAAATCTTTAAGACCCCAGATATGGCGACCGACTAACGGCCGACATCAAGTCTGGTTAGTCTCTCAGTTCGGGATCGTTCGGCTTTGGTTTTCGACGGACTTCTGAACCGTCTCCGAATCACATGCGTCAGTCATCAAGCCTGCAAACCGCGGTCGCGGTAACGGTAGTTCCCGTGTCGATGTCACTGGCCAGAGCAACAGTCACCTCACCGGCATCCACATCAATCGCTTCAACCACCCCGGAAAATGTCACCTGATCACCCACGCAGTTAAACCGGCTCATCCGTAGATTGCTAATTTTCCTGAGCTGGCCTTGGGGCCCCATCCACTGCCGAAGCAAACGCTCAAACATTCCCGCAATAAAAAACGTGTTCATGTAGGCGTCATCAGCGCCGGTCGCTCGGGCCACGTCACGATCATGATGAATTAACGACAAGTCTCGGTTCGCACCTGCCTCCATCACCAGTCGCTGTAACGTGACCGGAATCGAAATGCTGGGCAGTTGTTCCCCGACGGAAATCGTGTTGATCTGTGCTGGCGAGGCGAGAGTCACTGCGCGCCCTCCTCTGCCTTCGGCGGCGAGAAACGAAAAATGGTCAACATCACCACAGCCACCACCTCATCGTTCTGGTTCGTGTAGGTATCTTCCTGAGCCATAAACGCGCCCTTTCCTACCCGCAGCTCTTTGTGATGAATGCTGGCCAGGCGGCTGACTCGACGAATGCGGTCGCCCACCACCATGGGGGCAAAAAATTCCATGTCGATGTTTGAGGCAAAGCTCAGCGTACAGGGCGCAGGGACATCAAAAATCACGGGGATCGGAATCTGACGAGGCTCATCGCCCTGGGCCGCATGGTCATCGCCGGGTGACCAATAGGCCGGCAAGCCATAGGTGAAAACCATCGTGCTGGGCGCAATCACGTCCTGATACCCGGCAGCCTTGGCCGCTGCTGAATCGGTATGAAGGTCGCAGGCAAATTCTTTCGGTTCCAGCCAGCGGCGGATGGACCCCAACTCAACGGCGTCCACGCCCACACATTCACCGATCACCTGGCCGACATGCCGCTCAGCCTCTTCCCAGGTTCCGTACTTTCCCCAGCTTGGCTCGCTCATTACGGCTTCAAGTTATCGGACGAAAATAGGGCAAGGTAATGTCGTCGGTGACCGTTTTAAACACCACCTCCACTTCCTGGCCGATGCTGATACCGTCCGGGTCACACTCAACAATATTGGTCTGCATCCGGATACCCTCCGGCAGGTCGACCCAGGCCAGCACAATCGGTAGATCTTCTCTAAAGGCTTCTTCAACCCCTTCATGGGTCACCGAAAATGCGTAGATAGTGGCTTTGCCGCTGGCTTCCATCCAGCCCAAGTCCGTCGACCAACATTCCGGGCATTGCTGGCGGGGAAAAAAGATCTTCGCCTCGCATTCGTTACAGGTTTGGATCAGCAGCTTTTGGTTTTTGGTGCCTTCCCAAAACTCCCGGGTGAACGGCTGGATCACCGGCAACGGCTTTTTGTAATCGCTCATCGCGGCGCACTCCCGAAGATGGTGGTGGCCGCATTCATCACCGACCCACCCGAGGTGGTAATCAATGCATGTTGGCAATCTGGTACCTGTCGCTCTCCGGCCTCACCTCGCAGCTGTCTTACGGTATCGAGATAGAACGCCATGCTGACGCCCGACCCGGTATGACCACGACCGGTGGCATCACCCATGGTGGTGCACGGCAAATCGCCACCTGGACCGCAGCGCCCTTCCGCCCAATAGCCGGCAGCCTCGCCAAACTCACAAACGCCATAGCCTTCCAGCGCGCTGCACTGAGTGAAGGGGTACGCGCCGTAAATTTGCCGCAGGTCCATGTCGCCAATGCTCATGCCCGCCTGGGCCAGCGCGTCGCTGCTGGACTCGCGGTAGGCCTTGATAAAATACGGGTCTTCCCGCAGCACCGGCGTGGCGCCGGTAAAGCGGACGCCGTGACCCAGCTCATAGGCCGCGGGTTTCCCCATCTCAAGGGCGGTCTCGTGGGAGGTCACCACCATGGCGCCGGCACCGTCAGCCAGAAAGTTGCACTCCTTGGCATGCAGCGGCGTGCTGATCATGCGGGAATTCAACACGTCATCCAGCGTGACGGGTTTGCCGTAGAAGATGGAGTTCGGGTCCAGCGCGCCCCAGCCTCGCAGCGATACGGTAATCGAGGCCATTTGCTCAGGCGTGGCGCCGCTGTCATGCATATAGCGGTTGGTAATTAAGCCCATGGCGCCGTTGAAGGTTACGCCGTAGGGATACTCCCACTGCATGTCCAGTGGCGCGGTGGCAAAAAAGTTGATCAGGTCTTCGGTGGGAATATCCGACTGCACCGTGGTGTGGGGAATCAGGACAAACTTTGCCTGGCCGTTGTCGATGAAATACTTGGCCAGCCGCAAGCAGTTGGTAGTTGAGGTGCCACCGGCATTTAACACACAGATGTCTTTGCAGCCCTTCAAGCCCAGCACTTCGGGAATCCGCCCCAGGGCCATATCCAGCGCTGTCTGAGGCTGCGCCATCGGATTAACCGAAATCACCGCCTCAACGTCGTTTTTATCGATGCCTGCGTCTCGGATTGCGCCGATACACACCTCGGTCAACATATCCCAGCGCGTTCGCTCCGGATTGCGCAGTGTGGGTACCTCTGCAATACCAACAATAGCTAAGCCCATGTCCCTCCCCTTAAAACGCCGGCACGCCTAACAGGCTGCGGCCAATGATGAGTTTTTGAATTTCTGGCGTCCCTTCGGTCACCGTCAGAATCGGCGCCATGCGGTAAAGCTCTTCCACGGGAAACTCCCGGGTAACGCCGTTGCCGCCGTGGATAGCCAGTGCATGGCGGGTAACCTCGCAGGCCATTTCGGTGGCGTAGTATTTCGCCATGCCGCTTTGCAGGTCGCTGCGAACACCCCGCCCCACCTGATCCAACGCTTTATAAAGCATCAGCCGAGCCGCTTCGGTTTTCACTGCCATCTCTGCGACGCGCGCCTGAATCAGCTGGTGTGCCGCGATGGGCTTGCCGTGCTGTTCGCGCTCTTTGGCATAGGTGATGGAATAGTCCAGCGCTGCCTGGGCAATGCCTACGGCCATTAATCCCACCAGCGGCCGGGAACCTTCCAGCAACGTCATGAGCCGCTTTAGCCCCTGACCTGGGGGAAACAGCGTGTGTGATTTAGGCACACGAACGTTGTCGAAAAACAGCTGGGCCGTGGACTGCCGGTTCAGGGCCATTTTGGGAATGTTGCGGCTCTCATAGCCATGGCTGCGGTCAACCAAATACAGGCCAATGCCCGCAGGACCGTTGTCGTTTTCCCGTGCAACGCAGATATTGAAGTCGGAATAGTGGCCGCCGGAAATCCACTGCTTTTCGCCGCTGATCAGGTAGTACTCGCCGTCTTCTTTGGCGCGACAGCGAATATCGGCAATGTTGGAACCTACGGCAGGCTCGCTGATACCAATAGAGCCAAACAGATCGCCTTCCAGCAGTGGCTTCAGATACTGCTGTTTAAGTGCGTCTGGCGCGGCTGACAGCAACAGGCCGGTTTCTTCCTGGATCAAGACGACTATCGCGATATCCGGTGAGACTCGCGCCAGCTCTTCGAACAACAAACCCAAGGTGATGGGATCAAGCCCCATGCCACCCTCTTCTTCTGCGGCCAGCCCGTTGCCCAAGCCAAACTGCAGAAGCTCCTTGAGCAAACGCTGCATTTCCTTTTTGGGAATAAAGGTATCGTCATGAGCAGCCAGCACGGGCCGGATTTCCGCTTCAAGGAACCGACGGAACGAATCCACCGCCATTTGCTGCTCTTGGGAAACCTGAAAATCCATAAGGCTTATTTTCTCTTGGGATCGCTGATCCCGCTTATCATTGCGGGCAGCGCGGTGGTCTGCGGGTGGATCGGCGAGTCGCTCAGCTACCGAAGAAACCGGGGATCGCGCCAGCGAATACAATCTTCGGTGATATCGCTGATGGTATTGAGGCCCATCAGGCGCATGTCCCGCTCAATCTCGCTGCGCAGAAGGTCGATGGTGCGACTGACTCCGGCCTCGCCACCGGCAGCCAGGCCGTATAGGTACGCTTTGCCCAGCAAGACGCCCTTAGCACCTAGCGCCAACGCTTTGATGATGTCGGTGCCGCGGCGGTATCCGCTGTCGACCAACACTTCCAGCTGATCGCCAACGGCGTCAAGTATGTCTGGCAATACTTCCAGCGTGGTGGGCGCGTGATCCAGCTGCCTGCCGCCATGGTTGGACACCACCAGGCCGGTAGCGCCTATCTCCGCAGCAAGTTTGGCGTCTTCCACGCTGGTGACGCCTTTGATCACAAACTGACCACCCCAGTCTTCGCGCAGGGCCGCAGCGTCGTCCCAGCTAAAGCTGCTATCCAGTTGGCCGGCAAACCACTCAGCGGCGGAATTGAAGTCGCCCATGCGAGTGGCGTCGACAAATTTCTCAATGTTGGGAAAACCCCATTTGGGGTGGGTTAGATAATCCAAAGTCCAAGGCCAGGCTTTCATCAGCTGCCAAATAGACTTCGGGGTCAGCTTGGGAGGAACAGACAGCTGGTTACGCAGATCGCGCTCCCGATTGCCCGCCGTTGCGCAGTCCACGGTTAAGAACATGGCGTTGTAGTTGTGGGCCTTACACTGCTGGACGATGTCCCGTGTCACTTCGCGGTCTTTAAACACATACACCTGAAAGAACCGTGGTGCCTCACCCACAGCTGCCACCTCATCCAGCCCATACATCGCTGACGAGGTGGTGCCGTAAATCACGTTGTCTCGGGCTGCGGCCCGCGCTACTGCCAGTTCGCCCTCGGAATGGTAGAAACGGCTGGCGCCAGTGGAGGACAAAATAAACGGCACCGACGTTGGCATCCCTAAGATCGTGGTGGAGGTGTCTACTTCTTCCACATCCACCAGAACGCGCTGAATTAGCGACAGCGCGGCAAACGACCGAGAGTTTTCCTGGCGGGTATATTCGTCGTCAGATCCGCCATCCAGGTAGTCAAAAATAAAACCGGGCACCCGTCGCTTGGCGATGCTGCGCAGGTCGTCGATATTCAGGGCTTTGGCGGCTGGCCCAGACTTTGGCTGGGTTGAAGCTCCCGCCATAATGATTCTCCCGGTCTGATTAGACGGTAGTGGTGATTCGGTGGACTAATTATAAGGTCTGAAATGCCTTAAGCATTGGTCAATCAGGGCAAGCAAAAGGTCTGCTAAAGATACTGCACCATCACCCCGGAAATGACGATAGACGCAACGCTCACAGTCGTCAGGCCAGCGATCAACATCTTAGGCAGATACAAACCGGTGAGGTACGCCTTTTCCTGCGGGGTGTTGCCTTTGGCTTTGGCCACCTCCTCCGGAACGATTAAGGTACCGGGAAACCCAAACATGCAGGACACCCCCAGCGCCATACACAGGCGCCACGAGTATCCGGAAACCACTGAACTGATGGCCGACACAATGGCGATCGCCGCTAGGGCAACAACAAACGTGATCATTACCGGGCCAGCCAGCGCCACAACGTCGCTGGGCGTGGTTTTTGGCAGATACCAGTACACCAGCGTGAACAACACAAACAGCAGAAAGCCTGCCGTATTGGCGCCGTCCAGCACCTTCTCTTCCAGAAAGCCAAGCTCTTTGAACAGCACGCCAAACGCCAGCGCCATAATGAATTTGTTGATGACCCCATCCATCAGTGCGGCGCAGGAAACGGCCAGCCAAGCCACCAGAAGAGCTTTCGTTAGCAGCACAAAGGGAGTTTTCAGGTGATCTGGGGTTGCCGGAAATATCCGCCAGGCGGGCTTTTGCTCAGTGGACGATGCTGCTGCTTCATTCGGACTTTCAGCCCCGCGCTCGCGGTAGGCTTTGATTTCCCGGTCGGCGTCCTGGCGCAGGCACACTGAGGCAATCGGCAGCCCGACAAACAGCTGCAACACAAACAGAATAGTGACAAAAATCGCGATGGACTCAAGCCCCGCAGCCCCTGCGGCCTCCTGCACAATCAGCACCGCCACCAGGCCGCCGCTAATGGGGCCGGCAGCCGCGACTGCCTGCTGTTTTCCGATCAGTGCCGAACCTACAAAGAACAGCAGCGCGGCAATGGTCACTACGCCAGCGAGAGCAATGAGCACCGTTTTGTATTCGCTGCGCATTTGGCCCACGTTCATCATGGAGCCGGTATGCACCACAAACAGCGGCGCCAAAATTACGCTGATCTGAAACAGGCCGGTGTCTTCCAGAAGGCTGGAGGGCAGAAACGTCCAGAAACCTAAGAGCAGAAGGAAGCCGGAAACAAACAGCATCGGGAGCAGAGCGCCCGACTTACTAGAAACGTAATCGCCGACAGCGTAAATCACGGCGCAGATTAAGATGGCGGTGAGTGGATCCACTACTCAGCGGCCCTTGTTACCATTGACTCAAGAGACGTTGGCCGCCAAACCATCCGCCATTTTTTCGATGGACCATGCGCTGCGATCCCAGATTTTCTGCCACCAGTCTTGCGTGTCCGAGTAAAAGCACCGGCGCATTTCCTGCTTCATCTCAACCCCCTCGCTGGAGCTAAGATCGCCGTGTACGTGCAGCCAGTTATCGGCGCGCAGCGCCCTGATCACCCGATCAAACTCCACGGTGCCAAACTCAATCACGAACCCATAAGATTCTTGGTCCGGCAACACCATGTCTAAAGAAGACACGATAGGCCCCCGCGGCACCGCTGAAACCACATCGCCGTATTCGCCGGCGTTGATGGCAATCATGTCCTTGCCATACCAGGCCCGCAGGTTGTCGTACTCCGTCGACCCTTTCGGATAGGCGTGAATCAAGTCGCCATGTCCGTGGGGCCCCAGGCCTGTGTGAAGATCAATGAGACCCACGGACTGTTGATGGCGAGTCATCAGGGGCAAAAGCTGATGCACCTGCTGGTTAGACCAGACCGATTGGGTTCCGCCATAGAAGATCCCTTGAGGGTCAATCCTCTGCCCGCCCATGACAACCTTCTGATATTCGCTCAAGCCATTTTCTTCAATCCACGCAGCGAGCTTCGCTTCGGCGTTGTCGTCGAACTGCTCAGGCAAAATCAGTTCGCGCACGTTTTGATACGCCTCGTTCATCTCCTGGGGTTCAGAAAAATCAACGTAGTTGCGGTTAAGGTCAATGTTGTCTTCGTTGGTCCGGCGCAGCCACGCAAATCCATGGGGGTTGTGGCCATGCAGCAAAATGACATGGAAGTCCTTGAGCCGTTCTAAAAGCCGATCATCGTTTAACAGATTGAATTGAACCCCAGCGCCGCAGAACCCCTCGATACCGTGGGTTCCAGAAACCACCACAATGGCGGATGCCGCGTCTTTCGGCCCCAGACAGGCAAAATCCATGAACAGGCTCTCGCCTTCAGGGCCTTTCAGTGGATGGGGAACTGTGGTCAGCCTGGCGTTGCGGGCATTGGCAGCGTCGAGAAACCGGCTGCGCGACTCGGTGTAAGACGTGGAATAGTCACAGAAGGCTTCAATCTGACGGGACATGAGGGCAAATCCGGTGGACCGATAGAGAAAACATTGTGACAGACAGGGCGAGAATTTCGCTTATCCGTGCAGGCAAAACACCCGCTGAAACTCACCCAAGGCTAGGAGAATTTCAGCGGGTTTAGATCGTTTTACTGAGTGCGCCAGGTGAAACGCAGAGCCATACCGCGAGGCGGCTCGAGATAGCCCAGCATGTAGCCTAACAGTGCCTGGCTGGTGCCAAGGACTGCCTCATCGGTGAGGTTGGTGCCAACCAGGCTCAGGTCCCAACCCGCCGCTTCGTTGGCAATACCAATTCTGGCATCAACCTTCGTCCAGGAGTCCTGTCGGCCCGGCTCTTCCAGCGTACCGTCGGTGAAGTAGCTGTCGCTGAATGTAGCCCGCAATCCGCCAACCAATGTCAAATTGCTGCTCACCGCACGATTGAAATCCACATACACATTACCGGAATATTCGGGCGCAAATGGCAGTTCTGAACCCGTCAGGTTACAAGTACCCGGCAGAGATCCATCTGGTGCAGCGGTGGTTGCGCGGTTGCAGGGTGCGGCTGAAAAATCATCGTATTCCGCGTCCAGAAACGCCAGCGAACCGCCCAGGGTGACGGATTCGTTCACCAGGAATCGGCCATCCAGTTCAATGCCCTGGGATACCGCTTCTGCCGCGTTTTCCAAAACTGCCTGAGGTAGGTTCGTGTCCGGGTTAACGACAAACGAATTCACCTGCAGGTCTTTAAAGTCTGACCGGAATAACGTTGCGTTAAATTCTGCACGACCATCCATAAAGCGTGATTTAGAACCGATCTCAAAACCAGTGACAGTCTCGTCGTCGAACTCGAGGAAGTTCGGATCAATGGATGAAGAACTAGCAAATCCGCCGGCTTTCGCGCTGCGGCCAATCTTGGCAAACACCATCGTGTTGTCCGTGGCGTCCCACTGCACTGACACCTCTGGCATGAAATTGTCCGAGGAACGATCGCGAGAAATATTCGCAAGCGCTGCACTTGGGCAGGCACCGAGTGCACCCAACGTGGGTGCGCTGGCAGGTTCAAACACGTTGCCGCCGTTCAAGTCGGAGAACTGACAGGTGATGCCGCGTTCCAAGTCCTTGTCCTCTGACACCCACCGGGCACCAATATTCATGCTGACCGTATCTGACAACCCGAACGACACCGAACCGAACACCGAGGACATTTCAGTGTCCAGGTCGTAGAGCGTTCCACTGACCAGCAGGCTTTGCTGGGGAAACAAGAAGTCTGCGGTTGGCTGGCCGAGTGCGCCGGCAATAATGCCGTTCCAGGGAAAGCCTTGGCCCCAAACATTGGGTTGAGCATTGAAGAACGTGGTGTCGTGGAAGTATCCACCCACCATCCAGTTGACGTTCTGGGATGGGTCAGACTGGTAGCGAATATCCAGGCTGGTTTGTTCGTAATCTTCTTCGATGGCCGAGTCCAGTATTGATGCAAAGCTGGTGTCTAGATCGACGGTAAGAAAATATTCAAATTCCGAGTAGCCCAGAGTGGCCGTTAGAGACCCTTCACCTAGCGCCAGATCGCCAGCAAGCTGCAAATTAGTGCTTTCAGCCACTTGCCCAGGTTCGGATAGTGGCAAAAACCCGGCTCTGGTGGCGGCGCCGAAATTGCCGCCGTCGGAGGATCGAACATAGTTCAGTCGACCGTCAGACTCACCAATGGTGGCCAACTGCTCACGCCCCGCAGCATCGTCAAACAGCTCACCAATGTTGCCGTCAGACTCGTAGTCTGAATATTCGATCTTGCCTGAAAGGGTGAAGTTATCGGTGGCTTCAAAAATCATGCTGGCACGAACCAACGTGGATTCTTTGCCGCCGATGTCGTCCTCGCCAGTGAACGAGTTACGGAAATAACCGTCGGTGTCATCACGCTTGACGGCCAGGCGGAACCCGGTGCGCTCACCGCCATAGCCAACGGCAGCGTCAACCACGTATCCGCCAAACTCCAGGTCGGCCTCAGCGGCGGTGCGCAGTTGCAGGCCGTCACCCGGTCGGGTTTTACGGGTGTTGATGGAAACGGCGCCAGCGGTGGAGTTGAGGCCAAAATAGACCGCCTGGGGCCCTTTCACTACCTCAACGCGCTCAACGTCAAAAAACGGCGACCGGTATTGCCGGTTGCGAGGCATGTACTGACCGTCGATGAACATGCCGACAGCCTGCTCAAATCCTCGCTCCTGGCCTGAACCCAGGCCACGCATGGATACGTTGGTCGCAGTCAGACCAGAACTCACGGTGAAGTTAGGGATGGAGTCCGACAGACCTTTAAGCCCATCGATTCGGTAGTTCTCCAGGGTAATACCAGACACCGCCTCAATGCTCAGCGCAACGTCCTGCAGGGATTTGGCCGTTTTAGTGGCAGTGACGATGATTTCTTCCAGCTGGCCCTCCTGGGCACTCACCATCAGTGGGCTGATCGCCATGGCGGTGAAGAGAGCAGTTCTTGCGAAAGATTTGCTGCGTTGATAACCCATAGGACGTTCCCCGTGATTTCGGTAGCGGAATTTCAGTGGTAAATATCTTATCCTCAGGGCCCGGAACGGCCCCGGTCATTTACGACATCATCACATTCATTTCATGCCCTACCCGGCTGCCTAAAATGCTCACTCAACGGTTTCGGGCGGTCGGCGAAAAAAAGCCAGATAGCAGCCGTAGGTCAGCAATGGGATGACAAACACCACAATAAAGCTGGCAAACATGATGGTGTAGCCTCGCAAAATGAGTGACACCACACCCATGGTTCCGAGCGCCGAGCTGAGCAATGCCGCTCCGCCCGCAATGGCTGCATGGCCTGTCCTTGTGAGCCGTCGACCGCGGCGCGCCTGGTGCCACACGTCCAACCGTTCAATGAGTCCATGCAAAACGCCCACACCGGTCTGAGCCACCAACACAAACATAATCACCACATACAGGTTTAGCAGCAGCACAGTGCTGACCTGTTCAAACATAAAGTAGGTGGGGATCTGCTGCGTCAGCACTTCAGGGTAAGCCGCCATGAACGCCAGATGGAAGATCAACGCTGGCACGCCGGCTACGAGGGCCGCGGTGAGCGCGGCGGTAATCACCTCAGCGCGTGAGCGCAAGCCCATGGCGCAATACAGCAGCAGCGGGATGTACCCACCTCCACCGATGGCATACATCAATCCTTTGGTCACTTCATCGCCAGTGACACCATCGGCCTCGGCAAAAGTTGCCGTCACCCTTTCCAGGTGCCCATCAAGTAACTGAAACACCAACACCGCCAGCACCCCAAATAGAGCGATTGCGGTGAGCATCATCGACCCCTCCACCACTTCGCGGCCGAAGTAATTCAGCACAATGATCAGCCCCAAAATGGTCAGACTGCCGATCCAGGCTTTGATGCCGAAATGTTCTTCCAGCACGGTGCCGCCAACCGTGGTCGTGATAGACAGCGCAATCACCAAGCCCAACACGATGACAATTTCGTAAATAAACCAGCCGCGCTTCAGCAGCACCTTGCAGAAACTAACGTAGTCGTAAACCCGGAAGAGCCGGGCCAGCTCAAAACTGAGGACCAGCAGGATGCTATGGGTTGTCACCAGTATTGCCAGCGATAGCAAGCCACCCGCAGGCCCGTTGCTGCTGACAAACTCCACCACCTCCCGGCCGGAGCCGTAGGAGCCACCAAACAGAACCGTCAGAAAGACCGATGTGGGAACCAGCAGCACCCGAAACAGGTAGGAGTCACGCATGGACGGCGTCCCAACAACTTTCACTGTGGCCCGACGCTCTAACCATACCTTTTCATCCGAAGCTGCATTGACTGATTAGCGAATCTACCATCGAACCCGCAGGAAAACCCGTCACTAACGGCATCGGACGGGTCAGGGTCCCATTCAGACCTGCAGCCTGCATCAATTCACCAGCAGCTCAGCTGGGAGACTTGCTACCCTCTCGTTATTCGTTAGTCACTCGGAAGAGATCAATGAGCCATATCGAAGAAAGAATCAGGAGCCTCGGGCTCACCATCCCTGCCCCACTCCAAATTCCCGCAGGCGTTTCGGTACCGCTGTCGATGACCAAGATATTGGGTAAGCGGGTCGTCGTGTCCGGCCACGGCGCTCAGGAAGTTGATGGCGCTATTGCTCAACCTCTGGGCCGTGTGGGGGAATCGGTCACCCAGGAGCAAGCCACGGAATTGGCAAGAAAAACCGCGATGTCGATGATTGGCACCCTTGCTCGGGAATTGGGCGACCTGGATCGAATCAAATCCTGGGTGAAGGTCTTTGGCATGGTCAATTCTGCACCGGACTTTACCGGCCAGACGCCAGTGATAAATGGATTTTCCCAGCAAATTATCGATATCTTCGGCGAGGAATGTGGCATGGCAACACGGTCGGCTGTAGGCATGGCCCAACTTCCCTTTGGTATTGCGGTTGAGGTTGAGGCCGAGCTGGAACTGCACTGAGGGACGGCCACGCCCTGCAACCTCGGGATGAAATCCTGCACTAATTGACCAGCGCTCATTGCCGAGCAGTTCGATAATTCCAGGTATCTAACGTCGGCGGGCACTGCCCCGCCCAAGAACCGGAAGTGTCCGAACATGGCCAACACCGCTGTAACGCTTGACGATAAATACACGCTGGATACCGGCCGGGTCTACCTGACCGGCACCCAGGCTCTATTGCGGGTGTTGATGGTTCAACGCCGCCGCGACCTGGCCGCCGGCCTCAACACCGCGGGCTTTGTGTCGGGTTATCGAGGCTCGCCCATGACCGCCATCGACATGGAGCTATGGCGCGCAGCCAAACTCACTGAAGAAAACCACGTTCGGTTCTGGCCCGCCACCAACGAACATATGGCGGCAACCGCCGTATGGGGCAGCCAGCAGGTTGGACACTTCAACGACGCCCACTATGACGGCGTGTACTCCATGTGGTATGGCAAGGGGCCGGGGCTGGATCAAGCCATGGACGCCCTGCGCCAGGGCAATTACTTCGGCTCCTCGGCGAACGGCGGCGTGCTGATCTTGTCCGGCGACGATCCAGCCATGCGCTCCACAGTGGTTGCCAGCGCCTCGGAGCTGATTTTTGAAAACCTGCTGATGCCAGTGCTTTACCCGGCCGATATTCAGGACGTCTTTGACCTGGCCCTGCACGGCCTGGCGCTGTCGCGCTTTTCCGGCGCATGGGTGGGCTACAAACTCCTCCCAGAGACCATCGAAACCGCCGCGTCTATCCAGGGCGGACATGACCATATTCAGTTCGTTCAACCCGATTTTGCGTTCCCCCCCGGCGGAGTGAACACGCGGGCCGGCGACATGTTCCCCACTCAGGAAGAGCGGTTGCGCGCTTACAAGATACCCGCAGCCATCGCATTCGCCCGTGCCAATCGACTCAACCGAATTTCTCACGATAGCCCACGGGCCAGGTTTGGTATCGCGGCCATGGGCAAGACCTGGCGAGACGTGCTGCAGGCGCTGGAAGACCTGGGCATAGACGCGGGCGTCATGTCAGCCATTGGCATTCGCATTCTCAAAGTGGCCATGCCGTTTCCCATCGACCGGGAAACCTATGCCGAGTTCGCCAGCGGTCTCGAAGAAATTCTGGTGGTTGAAGACAAGCATGAGCAAATTGAGAACGCCCTGCGCGCCGTTTGCTATCAGCTGCGTTCGGGTCAACAGCCAAAAATTGTTGGCCGCCTGGATGAGGCTGGACAGATCCTGGTTAGCAGCGTTGGCGATCTAAGCGCGGATAATATTTCCCGGGTGATTGCGGCGCGCATCGGTTACTTTCACGATAACGACCGCACCCGCAGCCGAATCAACTTTCTGGATCGACAGCGTGATGCCAGCCAGCAACGTCAACCCCTGGAACTGTCTCGACTGCCCTACTTCTGCTCCGGCTGCCCGCACAACACTTCCACTCGGGTACCGGAAGGCAGCCGGGCCGGCGGTGGCGTGGGCTGCCACTTTATGGCCGCGTGGATGGGCCGGGAGGTCCATGGCTATACCCAGATGGGCGGCGAAGGTGCGCAATGGATCGGTCAAGCGCCATTTGTCGATACTCCTCACATGTTTCAGCAGTTGGGTGACGGCACCTACTATCATTCAGGCACTCTGGCCATTCGCTCTGCGGTGGCGGCCGGGGTCAACATCACCTACAAAATTCTGTTCAACGATGCGGTAGCCATGACCGGTGGTCAGCCCGTAGACGGCTCGCTAACTGTTCCACAAATTACCCGTCAGGTTCGCGAGGAAGGCGTAGAGCGCATTGCGGTGGTGACCGACGAGCCGGAAAAATACTCAAGCAGCGCAAACTTCGCTACTGGCACCACGGTTCACCATCGGGATGACCTGGATTTGGTTCAGCGTGAACTGCGGGAAGTTAAAGGCGTCTCTGCACTGGTTTATGATCAGACCTGCGCCGCCGAAAAACGCCGGCGGCGCAAGCGCGGTAAGTTCCCCGACCCGGCGAAACGCCTATTCATTAACGACCGGGTATGCGAAGGCTGCGGCGACTGCGGCAAGAAATCCAACTGTGTGTCGGTAATACCCGTCAACACACCCTATGGCCGCAAGCGAGCCATTGATCAGTCGTCCTGTAACAAAGATTACTCTTGCAACAACGGCTTTTGCCCGAGCTTTGTGACGGTGCTTGGCGGCAGCGTGCGTAAGGGGCAAGGCAGCAGCGCTATTCCAGAAAAACTGCAGTCTTTGCCACAGCCAACACCGCCCAAAATTGCAGACGGCGCTGCCTATGGCGTTCTGGTCTGCGGCGTTGGCGGCACTGGCGTTATCACTATCGGCGCCCTGCTGGGCATGGCCGCGCATATTGACGGCAAAGGCACCTCCATTGTGGACCAGATGGGCTTTGCGCAAAAAGGCGGCCCGGTGATGACTCACATTCGATTTGCCAACAAAACCGAAGACATTCACGCCCCGCGAATTAACGTCGGTTCAGCTGATTTGATTCTTGGCTGCGACATGATGGTAGCGGGGGGAGATCCTGCTCTCGCCACCGTAAGCAAAGGCACTACCCAAGCGGTGGTCAATACGCAGGAGACTATCACCGGAGATTTCACTCGCAATCCAGACCTGCAGTATCCGGGCAATACCATTAAGGGTCGACTGACAGAGGCGTTGGGGAAGGACGACCTGACGTTCATCGCCGCCAGCCGAATTGCCACAAAGCTGATGGGGGATTCCATTGGCAGCAACCTGTTTCTGGTCGGCTATGCCTGGCAGCAGGGTCTATTACCGCTGTCGAAAGACGCGATATTTGATGCCATTGAACTGAACGGCGTGAAAGTGGAATGGAACCAGCAGGCCTTCGAATGGGGTCGCTGCGCAGCCTTTGACCCTGACTCCGTAATGGCGATACTCAAGAACGGCCCGGATGAACAACAAGCGGAGAAGCCTCAAACTTTGATGGACATCGTTAGCGATCGGATGGGTGAGCTCACCGAGTATCAAAATGCCGCTTACGCCCAGCGGTATAAGGCTCTGGTCGACCAGGTACGAACCGCTGAAGCCAATCACGCTCCCGGCAGCACCGGGCTGGCGATGGCCGCTGCGCGCTACCTGTATAAGTTGATGGCTTACAAAGACGAATATGAAGTGGCCAGACTGCACTCGGACCCGGAGTTCCGTCGCAAGCTGGACGAACAGTTTGAGGGCGACTACCGGCTCACCTTTAACCTCTCACCACCCGCCCTGGCTCGCAAAGACAAGGTGACCGGCCTGCCGAAAAAAATGACTTTCGGATCCTGGATGATGCCGGCGTTTGGTCTGCTCGCAAAAATGAAATTCCTTCGCGGCACCGCACTGGATCCATTTGGCTACACCGAGGAACGACGCACCGAGCGACGCTTGATCACTGAATACGAACAAACGTTATTGGAGCTGACCCGATCGTTAAACAGTGACAATCACGCGTTGGCGGTAGAAATTGCGTCAATACCCGAACAAATTCGTGGTTACGGGCACGTAAAACTGGAGCACCTGGAGAGCGCCACATCGAACCAGGCGCGCCTGCTGACTGCCTGGAGAGAACCCGCTAAAACTCCAGCGGCGGCGTGAATCCGTTATGTATTCTGAGCTAACCCGAAGACTCAATTTAGATCACGCCATATTTGCGTTCTCCCACTGCCGGGACGTTGTGGCGGCCGTCAGCAACGCCGGCGGCATGGGGGTGCTGGGCGCGGGCTGGTTATCGCCAGAACAACTGGCAAAAGAACTGAACTGGCTGGACGAGCACGTAGAGGGCGGCTATGGCGTGGACATCGTCATTCCTCAGAAATACGAGGGCATGGACGAGACGGATCCGCAGACGCTGGAAACCAATCTCTGGAAACAGATTCCTAAAGCACACGTGGAATTTGCCAATACACTCCTGAAAGAGCACGGCGTGCCGGAATGGCCAGCAGACATGCCGCACACTGAACCCACGTTGCCGGGCGCAACCTATGCAACTGCCTTGCCACTGGTCAACGAGGCACTAACCAGACCCAAATGCCGGGTCATCGTTAACGCCCTGGGTACACCCCCCGAGGATGTTATTGAACGGGTGAAGTCGAGCGGACGATTGATTGGCGCGCTCTGCGGCAAGGTCAAGCAGGCCCTGTCCCACAAGCAAGCCGGGCTGGACTTTGTGGTGGCTCAGGGTGGCGAAGGCGGCGGCCACACCGGCGAAATTGGCAGCATTGTGCTGTGGCCTCAGATTGCTGACGCCATTGCCCCCATGCCCATGCTGGCCGCTGGCGGGATCGGCAACGGCCGCCAGATGCTGGCGGCTATGGCCAGCGGCGCCGCCGGCGTATGGACCGGTTCTTTATGGATAACCGTTGAGGAAGCGGCAGCGCAGCCTGCGCAAAAAGCCTCTTACCTGAACGCCACCAGCGAGGACACCGTGCGCTCTCGAGCCTGGACCGGTAAGCCGGCCCGGCTGATCAGAAATCGGTGGAGCGATTCATGGGATGCAGAGAATTCTCCAGAGCCACTGAATATGCCGATGCAGTTTATGGTGAGCGCTGATGCGCGCAGGCGCACCGAACTCTACGCAGGTGCGGGCCAAGCTCAGGATGTGGCGATGAACCCGGTGGGCCAGGTGATTGGCCAACTCAATCAGGTGGAGTCGTGCCGCGATGTTGTGCATCGGCTACTGGAAGAATACGTGGACGCCTTGGATCGTGTCTCAACGCTGGCACCCTGACTTGCTTGCAGGGACCCATAAGCTATCCAATCGTCGCTTCAATCAGCCTCAGCCAGTTGCCACCCATGATCTTGGCAATATCCTCGTCACTATATCCACGAGCCACCAGACCGCGGGTTAAGTTGGGATAACCTGAGCTGTTTTCCATACCCACGTGTCCCTCCGACCATGGCCACACGTCAACCGCAACGCCAACGCGTTCGCGTTCCGCCTGACCCCAGTCTGGGCCGCCCAGTATCTGCTCCAGCGATGAGGCCAGCACAAAATCGGTGCCCACCCCTACGTGGTCAATACCCGCCAGGTTGACCGCGTGTTCAATGTTATCCAGGTAGTCGTTTACCGTGCAGCGACTTTGGCCGTTCAAAGCGCCAGGCGTGCTGATAACGCCAAACACACCGCCGCGATCGGCGAGCAACTTTACCGCCTCGTCGGTGTGGGACCGCGGCTGGTCCACCATCGAACGCAGGCCGGAATGGGAGCAGGCCACGGGCTTTTCTGAAACCTGCACCGCAGCCATCAGGGTTGGTGACGAACAATGACCAGTATCTACCAGCATGTTGCGGTCGTTGATGGCCCCAACAACCTCTTCGCCAAATCGACTCAGGCCAAACTGGGCATCCGGGCTTTCCATACAGCCCGACCCAACATAATTGGTGCGGTTATAGGTCAGCAGCACGATTCGAAGCCCAAGGTCATGCGCCATGCCAAGTCTTCCAAGGTCCCGCTCCAGGAACTGGGTGTTTTGCACGCCGGGCATCAAGCCAACTTTCTGATCAGATTTTGCCGCCAGCAGCTCTTGGGCATTCAAACAGACGGCTACGTCGTTAGGATGTCGACGCACGATTTCCGGCAGCTGCTTAAGGTCATTTTCCAATGCGCGCCAGGACCACCATAGGTCCACCGGAAACTCATCACCTTCGAGCCAGCCGTGCATATCGGTGATGCCAAGCGACAGATTGCCTCCGCTCAGCCCGCCTGTCTGCGCAAGGCCAACCAAACTGTCATACCAGGAGCATTCCATCAGGGCATCGAACACAAACAGGCTGTTGTGCAGCACACTGCAGCGCTCCTCCTGCTGGGGGCTGAGTCCAAAATCCACAGTGGTTGCCGGCCTGTGCATAAGCGCATAATCTGGCATAAAGAGTGCTCCCATCGAATACTGAATAACGTTTTGCCGATCACCTTAGCTTTCATTCACCCACTAACGATAGGCATTACGGGCTTCGCTGTGGTCATTTCCATTCAGGCTATGCCTATCGACCGGAATGTTGCCTGCGCGGACCGGGTCGAATGCCGCTATTTTGGTACATTGATGTGGCAGGCACCTAAGGGCGTCAGATCAGGAGTCACTGAATGAAAACTGTTGTCATCGGCGCCGGTTTACTGGGTATTACCTCCGCCTATTTTCTCCGTCGCCACGGCGCGGAGGTAACCGTGCTGGAACATCACGATCAGCCAGCCCAGGGCGCCAGCTTTGGCAACGGCGGATATTGCCAAGCCAGCGCGCCTGATCCGTGGAACGGCCCTGGTGCGTTGCGTCGATTCGCAGGCGCCTGGTGGAACGGCCTTTCAGGCCAGGGCGACGAGTCAGCCTTCGTGGTGCGAAACCGGGCAATTCCCGCATTAACCCAATGGGGCATGGGTTTTTTCAGGAATTCCACCGAGCAGATATTCCTCGATCACATGCTGAAGAATCGCTCGCTTGCCCAATACACGCTGAAAGTGCTCAATAAACTGAATCAACAGGAACCGCTGGACTATGCGTGGTCCGGAAACGGCGGCCTAGTGATTTTTCGGGACGAGCCTTCCCTGAAAATGTACACAGGCATTGCTGAGCACGTAGCGGCCCAGGGATCGCGCTTTAACGTACTGGACCGGGACGCTTTGCTGACCCAAGAGCCGTCGCTTACCGACATTGGTGACAAACTGACAGGAGCCGTTCATTTCCCGGATGACCGCTCTGGCAACGCGCGGATGTTTTGCGAGCAGCTGGCGGCCATTGCTGAAAAGCAGGGCGCGCAATTTCACTACGGGGCTGGAGTTACCAAGATTGAACGTACGGCCAGCGGTATCCGAATCGAAACCGCCCAAGGCGCGGTGGATGCCGATCGAGTGGTCGTGGCGGCCGGTGTCCATGCTGGTCAGCTACTGAAGCCATTGGGAATTACGCTGCCCGTTCGGCCAGCCAAGGGGTATTCGATTTCAGTTCCAATGGCGCGGTGGAGCCCGCGCCCCGCCCACGTCATAGCTGATATGGGCCCCCACATTGGAGCCAACCCACTGGGCGACACGCTTCGGGTGGCAGGTGTGGCTGAATTTACGGGCATATCCCCGGGCGTCAGTGCCAGGCGCACTCGGTACCTGCTGGATTTGCTACGCCAGGTGTTCCCCACATTGGCAGAAAGCGTCGACATGGCAGATATCAACCCGTGGGGTGGACACCGCCCTCTTAGCATCGACGGCTTGCCCATCATCGGCGCAACGCCGGTAAAAGGCGTTTACGTCAACACTGGCCACGGTGGCCTTGGGTGGACTCAGGCCGCCGGTTCCTCCAAAGCACTTGCTGACCACATGGTGGGCGAACCCGAAGGATTTGATATCTCAGACTATTCAATCAACCGATTCACCTAATGGGTGCGGTGAAATGCTGTCGACAACTAACGAGAGGCTACCCAATGGTGTCCTCAATCAACCTCAGCCAATTGCCGCCCATCAATTTGGCAATGTCACTATCGCTGTAGCCGCGAGCCACCAAAGCCCTGGTGACGTTGCCGTACTTTGCGTGATTCTCAAATCCTTCGTGGCCGTCACAAACCGGCCAGACCTCTAACGACGTAGGTACTTCCTTGCCTTTCCAATCCGGTGAGGTAGCGATCTGGGCCAGGCTGGCGCCAGCAATAAAATCAGACCCAATGCCAACGCCATTGATCCCGATGGTGTTGATTGCGTGCTGCAGGTGATCGACCCAATCATCTAAAGTGCACCGAAGCCCGCCAGTGAGCATGCCGGGAATAGCGGTAAGGCCAAACACGCCGCCTTTTTCCGCTATTGCGCGTAAGGCTTTATCGCTAACCACGCGGGGATTGTCCGGTGACGACAAGGCAGCCAGCCCGGCATGGGAGCAGGCAATGGGCTTTTCCGACACCGCTACCGCATGCAATATGGAGCCTTCACCGGTGTGGCCCGTGTCGACGAGCATACCCCGCTCGTTCATCCGGCCAATGGCCTCTATGCCAAAGTTACTCAGCATTTTCTTCGGGTCCTCAAGGCAGCCGGAGGCGACGAAGTTTTGCAGGTTATAAGTCAGCTGGATCACCCGCAGCCCCAGGTGATAGAAAAAATCGATGTGATCGATATCGGTGCCAATGCAAATAGAATTTTGCACGTTCAGCAAAACGCCGACCTTGCCCTCGGCTTTGGCTCTGCGAATATCCGCTGCCGATGTAATGTGAATCGCATCGTTCCCGGGATCGGCCAACAAGCCCTGCATCAGGGACAGGTCTTCTACCGTGGATTGCCTGCTCCACCAGTGTTCATGGTGCGGCAGGATCCCATCATGAAAACGTTTCAAACCCGCGGTGCCTATGGTGAAACTGCCGCAGGTCAGGCCGCCTGCCAGCATGTTTTGAAACAGGTTTTCTGGCAACGACGATTCGGTGAGCATGTCGATCACAACAAGGTCTCGGTGCAAGTCCGCAGCCCGCTGTTCTTGCTCAGGCGTTAGGCCGGGATCAAACATCTAGGGCTTTCTTTATTCGCGTCAGCGGCTCGGCTTGGCCAATCATTAAGTACAACAAGGCAGTCAGCGTGCAAAGACCGGCCAGACTCAGGAAAAGTCCGTCGTAACTGCCGGTTTCTTCCACCAGCACACCGGTTGCCGATACAGAAAACAGAGCACCGAGTGATCCAGCGGATGCCGCGATGCCGAAAAACACGTCACCATGTTCTGGCAATAAGTCGGCGGCGGTCGGTGAGTAGCCGACGACCGCGATCCCCTGCCCGCCAAACAGGCAGCAAATAACGAGCACCGCGACAGCCACATTGGGCGCGAAAACCAACGTTAAACAGCTAATGGCAATCAACGCCAAACCAAAAATAGTCACCGTTTTCCGAACACGAATCCGCGTAACGCCTGCCGCAATTCGCTTGTCCGCATACGCTCCGCCCAGCAGCGTGGTGACTGCCAACGCCAGCCAAGGCAAGATGGAATACAAACCGGCCTGTGTGAGTGAAAGCCCAAAACTGTCGACAAAATAACTGGGCAACCAGCTGGCCAGCGTAAAGGACACGCAGCCCATACAGACTGATAGCCCGTAGATCATGATCACGGCGGGATGGGTGGTCAGCAGTTTCCAGGGAATGGGCGCCGGTTTTGCATCGTGACCCGCATCCCATTCGTCTTCAGATTTCTCCGGCATTGCCGGAATTTTCCAGATCCAGAAGGCCACCCAGATGAACCCCATCGACCCAAACAGGTAGAACACCGAAGGCCAGCCAAACGTGCCAATGAGGTATCCCGCGGTAAGCAGTGTTGCCACCGTACCGATCGATGACGCGGTGCTGAGCCCGCCCACTGAGCGAGATCGCTCCGTGGGCGGCATCCATCGATGAATAAGGTTAAAAGCGGCGGGAAACGCCGCCCCCTCACCAACTCCCAGCATGATCCGTGCAGCAATCAAGGCTGAGAAAGAAATGTAGGCGGCCACGGGCGTAAGCACGGTAAATACCGACCAGAGCAATACCGCCAGCAAAAAGACCGTGCGCCCGCCATATCGGTTTGAGAGAAAACCGCCCAGAATCTGGGTGGCCAGATAACCCGCAAAAAACACCGAGAGCACCAGGCCTTTCTTGGCATCGTCCCAGCCAAATTCTTTTTGCATTTCAATCGCGGCCAGGGACACGATAATGCGGTCGATGTAACACAGCAGCATGGCAACCAGCAGCAAGCCCAGCATGGTGTAACGCCGGGGCCACTTTCTTGTCGTTGGATCTTGCGTCACCGTCTCTTGGTTCATTTTTTCAACACCGTCAGCGCCAATGCGGCGATATCTGTACCAATAAAACCGCCCCCGTTTTCGGCCAGTGCCAGACGGGCTCCCTCGACCTGACGTTCGCCAGCCTCACCCCGCAGCTGGCAAACGAGCTCAAAAATCTGCGCCGCTCCCGTGGCGCCCACAGGATGGCCCTTGCGCATCAGTCCACCGGAGGTATTCACCGGGGTTTTTCCGCCCAGTCGGGACTGGCCAGATTCGACAAACTCACCACCCTTACCGGTTTCGCAAAGCCCCAGGTACTCGTAGTACATGATCTCGGAGATTGCCGAGGCGTCGTGCAGTTCCACAACATCTAACTCGTTGGGGCCAACGCCTGCCTGCTCATACACTTGGTGAGCACCTTTTTCTGGTGGAGTCGGGTCGCCTTGCTGGTAGTCATAGCCGCTGGACAGCATCGAGGCCTCTACCGATACCATACGAGACATGCCCAGTTCTTTGGCTTTCTTTTCGCTCACAATCACCACGGCTGATGCGCCATCACCGATTGGCGAACACATGGGCAACGTGAGGGGCCAGAGGACCTCTTTCGCCCCGAGCACATCATCCACACTCAGAACGTCTCGGTATTGCGCATAGGGGTTCAGACTACCGTGAAAGGAGTTTTTTGCCGATACGGCGGCCAGCTGTTCCACGGTGGTGCCATACCGTTTCATGTGGTTAAGCGCCCAACCAACGTAGATATCGACAAACACCGAACGCGACTTGCCGGCGCCATTGGCATCCACCACCACGCCGGCTTCCTCCAACATGGCCGTAACCTGCCCTAGGAGTTTGTCAGCGTTCTCTACATCAATGCCGCCGCTGAACACGTCAAAGGTTTTTTGTTTGTCTTTGCAGAAAAGCTTCTCGACACCCGCGGCCAATACCATGTCGTAGGCGCCCAGCGTGACCATGGAGCACGCCTGCTGAAACGCCGTCGCTGATGAGGCACAAGCGTTTTCTACGTTAACCACGGGAATGTTCCCAACCCCCATCTCGCGAAGAATCACCTGGCCGGGCACACAAACCTGGCCCGTTACGATGCCCGCGCCAACGTTGCCCATCCAGGCTGCCTGCAAATCCCCTTTATCGACGCTGGCATCTTTGAGCGCGGCGTCGATGGCCTCCCCGGCCAACGACTTAATCGAACGATCGAGAAACTTGCCAAACGGCGTCATGCCAACACCGGCGATGTAGCAGTTTTGCTTCACGAGACGTTGCGCTCCGCGTCTTCCCAATAGGGTTTTCTCAGCTCAGTTTTCAATACCTTGCCTACGGCACTACGAGGCAGGTCATCCATGATATCTACCGACTTGGGCGCTTTGACGCCGCCCAGCTTGTCTTTCACCAGCGCAATTACCTCGTCCTCCGTTAACGACTGCCCAGGTTTGAGCTGCACGCAGGCTTTGACGGCTTCGCCCCACTTTTCATCGGGTATGCCGATGACCGCAGACTCCTGCACCGCCGGATGGGTGGAGATCACCTGTTCCACTTCATTGGGATAGACGTTGAAGCCGCCGGTAATAATCATGTCCTTCTTACGATCTACAATCGTGATGTAGCCATCGCCATCCATCACGCCTACATCGCCGGTGTGGTGCCAGCCGAACAGCCGCGCTTCCGCCGTCGCCTCAGGGTTCTTGTAGTAACCCAAGGTGACCAACCGGCCCTTCAAACAGATTTCGCCAGCCTCGCCTCGGGGCACTTCATTACCGTCATCATCCAAGATCGCCACTTGGTTAAACGCCCCGGGGCGGCCAATGCCCTTCAGACGCTGGTCGTTGATATTGCCGCTTTCGTCCAAGTAATCCCAGGGCGCTTTCATCGCCACCGCAGCGGGTGCCTCCACCTGACCGTAGGCCTCAGTCATCACTGGGCCAAACACTTTAACCGCCTCTTTCAGTTTCTCCAGCGACGTCGGCGCAGCGCCAACAATAAAGTGCTTGAGGGTGGCGACGTTGTAGTCCTCCACATTGTCCAGCGCCAGCATCATGTACAGCACCGTGGGCGGCAGGAACAGATGGGTAACGCCGTGCGCTTCGATGGCCTGCAAGATACCCTCTGGGCTCACGGCCGACATCATGACGTTGGTGCCGCCCCGGGCAAAGTGCATCCCGCCGAGGATTCCTGCCGTATGGGTCATTGGCGAAACCACCAAGTGCACACTGTTTTCGTAGTAGCCGAAGTGGGTGTAATAGTTGGCGTACCAGGTTTCAATGGCGGCATGGTTCATCAGCACGCCTTTGGACTTACCCGTCGTCCCGCCAGTGGGGAAGATTGCCAGGAGGTCGCCCTCTTCTTCGGGCCCGCAGTCAAAGTTGTCGTCGTAACCTTCCAGCCAAGCGTCCAAGTCGTCCAGACTCACGATTTCCTTGATACCGGGGACCGCAGCGGATAGGGCTTGGGCCTGTTCAGCAAACGCATTGTGATAGAACAACACTTCCATATCGAAGCGCGTCGACAGGTCCACATTGGTGTCGGCAGAGTTTCTAGGATTGATTGGCAGCCACACGCCTTCAGCACGCATCAGCCCAAGTAACGCCAGGAACGCAATATTGGCATTGGGCGAGTACACCCCGATGTGGGTACCCTTGCCAAAGCCCCGACCGGACAGCGCCGCCGCGATCCGTCGCGATCGACTGTCGGCCTGCGCATAGGTCAGGCGTTCATCCCCATCAACAAACGCAATGTTGTTCGGGTGATAACGAACGCCCTGATCGAAGAAGTCGATAATGCGCATGGTCTTACCCCTACAGTTCTTCGATGGTGACCTTGGCCGGCAGGAAGGCCTTTAGCTGGCCCAGCAAGTACTCATGGCCAACCGCCTGACAAGCGGTGCCAAAACCGGCTTTCTGCGTGCCGCAGGCCAGCAGTTTGGCCGCCGTTGCGGCCTGGAACAGGCCGGTCTGGGTGTACGGGCTGGTGCTTTGGATGACCACTTTGCGACTACCGCTGGAGCCCTGGCCGGTCACAATGTCGCAGCTCTTGTGGATCAGGGTTGATTCTCTGGGCGGCATGAACGGTTCAATTTGATCAACAATGCCATCAAGGGCCGCTTTGCGTTCCTTCTCCGGCAAAGAGCGCACATTGGCTTCAAAATCCGCCTGCAGGGCAATCAGCCCCTCCATCAGGTCCCGATCGGTATTGCCGCTGAGCTGTCTCACCGAGTGAACCACGGGGTGATCTTTATAGATCAGCGGCATGTTGCCACCGGCCCATGGGTGCATCAGCTGGGTTGTGGCAAAGCCGGGTACCGGAACGTCGTAGCCTTTGGCCGGAACCCAAGGCACTAGTTCATTATTCTTCAGATACCGTGCGTCGTGGCTGAACAGACTGTAGATAGACTGGGTGGAGGCAAACGTCGGAACGAAGGTCCCCGCCGTCACACACTCCAGCACCTGCATGTCGCCCGGCTCGATGCACAGATGAATGGCGATATCGACGGGTGTATACATGTAGGCCGCGCAGGGCAGCATCGCCAGGCCGGCGTCAGCAAACCCCTGGCCAAATTTGTTCGCGATGGTTTCCACAAAGGCCGGCTCACCCGTGGTGTCGATGTAGTGAGCGCCAGCGGCCAGGGCCGCCTCAACTACCGGCTCACCAAAGCGCTCAAACGGCCCCACGATGTTGCAAACCACCTTTACGCCGTCAAATAGTTTCGTGAGATCTTCAACGGTGTTGTCCACCTCCGCAACCTCGTAGTCGGCGGTCTCGATGCCGGGCACGTGATCCATCACTTCCTGAATACGTGCGGCATCTCGGCCGGCAGCAATAAAAGGAATGGCGTACTGGCGCAAGAACTCGCACACCAAACGGCCGGTGTAGCCGCTGGCGCCGTACACAACAACTGGCTTCTTGGAATTGCTCATGGCGTTCCCCTTGATGGATTAGGCAGAAAATCATGGTGGCAGACCTACGCCCTGCTGGCGGGTCAATTAAGACCTGATCGACCATCCGATCGGGTAAGGATCTACGCTAAGGCTCTACAGAGCTCGGATCGCTACTCGCCGACCTCGCGATACTCGGTGGGTGATGTGCCGGTCCAGCGTTTGAAGGCACGTGAGAAGTTGCTGCTATCGGTAAACCCCAGCAGAAATGCCGCCTCCGAAATAGAGATGCCGCTTTTTCCCAGGTAGTGCCTGGCCAGCTCAGAGCGGGTTTCATCCAGCACTTCCTGGTAGGACGTGCCGTCAGCCTTCAGCTTTTTCTGGAATGCGCTTTCGCTCATGTTGAGTGAATGAGCCACCTTTTCCCGACTGCACTCACCAGCCGGCAGGTATTCAATAAGGCGTGCATATACCCGCGCCCGTAGATCATGCTTCTTCAAGCTGGCAAGGATAGCGACCGCCAGCTGATCGTTGTGAAACGCCAAGCTCGCGTTTGATCCGGTCAGCGGCGCATCAAGGTCCGAGGTGTTGACGTGTATGGCCGTTTTGTCAGCGCCAAACTGGATATTGGGACCGAAGTGTTCTTGATACCTGGCGTGTAAATCGTCGGGTGGGTTCGACGAAAGCTCCACCAGCCTGGGGGAAAAATCCGGCTGATAAACCAGACGTATGAAGCGAATCACCACTGCAGCGAACGCGTCAGCATGAACGCCCTGGGTGACATCGCTATAGCTAACCAGAGGCTCCTCGGCAAAATACCCCCCGTAGTCGGTGTCGACGAATCGGCCCCGTTCCAGAGTAGAAACAATATCGAAAAAACGCTCGAATCGGCGAAACAGATTTCGAAGCGTGCTGCTGCACAGCATGGCAACACCCAGCGCCTCGTAGGCCGTAGGATTCATGTGATCGACAATGCTAAGACCGATGCCGGGGTCCCCTGTGCGCTCAACTACCAGTCGAAACAGGCGGTCTGCCGATTCAAACGGCACCCGCTTTTCGGTGTTTTCGTATTCGTTGGGCTCGATGCCCGCTTCCCGTAAAAGCTGATCGGCATCAATCCCCATCGCGGTGAGCGCACCGCGAATAATGGCAGTGTTGCGATAAGAACTGGTGGCCTGCCCCTTGGGGTTTGGAACCTCGGTCATACCGAAATTTTACTGCGAAAGCAGGCCGCTACGCTACATGACGAGCGCGGCCGTAAAGTGGTCACGTTCCCGTCTTCTGAACCTTAGACGGGGTGAACGCGGGTTGCGGCAGCGGCAGCGTGTAGATGTCTTTGTCCACGAAGTAGTCTTCTTTGCCCATAACAAAGTAGCCGGTATCCATATCGCAAAACGCTTCAATATCCGCAATGTAATAGGGAAACAACTCTGTTCTTCGGGGACTTTGGGCGGCTTTTTCCACTTCGGCCGGGCAGGTCCAGATTTCCGCATGGCCAAAATAGTTTGGGGCTTTCTTCATCCCCCGCGCTTTACGCATGGCATCAGCAACCGCGTTATCCACGGCATGCACCTGAAAATAGCGCATGTTCGGTGAATGCTCAGAAAAATCGTGAGTTAGCCCGCCATGAATGGCGATCCAGTGACGCTGAAGTTCCGGCAGTTCAAGACCTTCGAGTCCCCGAGGAAAATAGATCCCGCGCAGCAGGTCGCTCTGCTCCGAGGCCACCAGCTTGCCGCGAGGATTAATTACGGCGTGGTCGGTACCGAAGGACAACATGGATCGCTGATGATCAATAAACTGGCCTTCATCTTCCAGGATTGCGCTCCAGGCCTCTCGGCCCTCGCTTGTGGCCAGCGCATCTTCCAGAACAGCAATCTCCGCCCAGCAGGCCACCGCGACACCGTCATAAGGTTCACCGACAACGCGGTAGCCCTCCTTGTAGCCGGCTGAAATCGGATGATCCGGCAGGTCCGCCACCTGGACGTAACGTCGCACCCCCAGCAGGTCAGCAAATTTAGCCCAAAGCGGCCCGTGGGAGTCTTTCCAGTATTGTTGGAAGTCATCCACCGACATACCGGGTTTTCTGCGCACGTAGTAATTCAGTTTGATCATCGTGTTGTCTGCTTGAACGGTCTGAAGTTAATAGAGAACAAATCCGCCATCGACGGGAATACAGGCGCCGTTAACGAAACCACCTCCCTGCGAACACAGCGACTCCACCATGGCCGCAATATCATCGGGAGTGCCTGTTCGGCCCATGGGCGTTCGTTCCAAAAAGAAGTCGACCGGCTGATCGGACACCAGCGGCGTTTCGATAAACCCCGGACAAATGGCATTGCAGCGAACACCCTCGGGGCCGTGGTTGGCAGCTGCCTGCTTTGTCAGTCCAATGACGCCGTGCTTAGCCGCCGTGTATTCCAAGCTGGAGCCTGGAACCGGCTTTAATCCCATCACTGAAGAAGTGTTAATCACAACGCCACCACCGCCGTCTCGGATCGCCGGAATCTGGTAGCGCATACCGTAAAAAACGCCGTTGAGGTTCACGTCGATAACCCGCTTCCAGCTGTCAATTTCCAGTTCATCGATAGGCACCTGCTGCCCCCCAACGCCAGCGTTATTAAAGGCAAAGTCCAGACGCCCAAATTTCGACAGTGCCAGTTCCACCAGAGCCTTGCCGTAAGTGGGGTCTGCGACATTGCCGCAGAGGGCAGTTGCACCTTCATTGCCCAGAGATTGTGCTACCTCGGTGACGGAAGCCAGCAGATCACCCAAAACAACATGGGCGCCATTGGCCGCAAACATCTTTGCGGTGGCGGCCCCAATGCCTTGAGCGGCACCGGTAATCAAAGCAACTTTTCCTTCAAACAACTTCGTCATGGGTTCCTCCAATGACATGAAGATACGCCGAACATCGGCCAGGCTTGTGTCATTGCCGACAAACCCATTGTCGATTCGCGCATTTCAGTCAAACACCCCGGCTGCACTGGCAAAGACGCTGTTATGGTCAGCATCCGAGCACGCCCATGACATTTTTATTCCATAACAAATCGCCAATCACCTTTCAGGACGAGCTTCCCGAACGGGCCGACGTGGTGATTATTGGTGGCGGCGTCATCGGCATCTGCACTGCCTGGTTTTTGGTGGAGCGGGGCCTGTCAGTGTTCGTTTGCGACAAAGGGCGCGTTGCCGGCGAACAGTCCAGCCGCAACTGGGGCTGGATTCGAGTGACCGGGCGCGACCCCGATGAAGTGCCCATCGCTATCGATAGTATCCGCCGCTGGGAAGAAATTTCAGCGCAGTTGGAATGCGACATCGGGTTTCGTCGTGAAGGGGTGCTTGCCCTGGCAGAAACTGATGAAGAAATGTCAGGATTTGAGACTTGGGCCCAATTGGCCAGCGAACAAGGTCTGCAAACCGACCTGTTCAGCGCAGAGAACATTAGTCGCCATATTGACGTTCCAACGGCCAACTGGAAAGGCGGCATGGTCACCACCAGCGACGCCCGGGCCGAGCCGTTCATCGCGGTGACCGCTATGGCTAAAGGCCTGCAGGCCAAAGGCGGCCTGATTCGAGAGCAATGTGCGGCAAGGTCGGTGGAAACAACGGGCGGAAAGGTGTCCGCTGTGGTTACTGAAGACGGAGCAGTAGCCACTGACAGGGTGCTCTGTGCCGGGGGCGTGTGGTCAAAGCTGTTTCTATCGAATCTAGGCATCGCCCTGCCCCAGCTTGCTGTCAAAGGCACCGTGGTTCGCACTCAGCCTGGGCCGGAAATATTCGGCGGAGCTGCCGCCCTTGGAGATATTTTTGTTCGGCGCCGCCAGGACAGCGGGTATACCGTCGCCAGCGGCTTAACCGAACACACTATCGGGGCCGACAGTGTGCGCTTTGCACCAAAGTTCATTCCATCCCTGGCCAGCACCAGCGATATTGCTTTTCGGCTTGGGCGCGACGGCACCCAACAGGGAATCATGAAAAATCGCTGGAAGGCCGACGAGACCTCGCCCTTCGAACAGTGCCGAGTCCTGAACCCTGCACCGTCGACGTCCGGGCTCAAGAAAATTCAATCCAATCTTCAGCAACGCGCACCCGCCATATCTAATTTGGCGCACGTCCAGTCCTGGGCCGGCATGATCGACGCTACACCCGATGTGGTGCCGGTGATGGATCGCATTGACGCCCTGCCCGGCCTGTTCCTTGCAATAGGCTTCAGCGGCCATGGCTTTGGCATCGGCCCCGGCGCTGGCCGCGTCATGGCCCAGCTCATAACCGGCGAAAGCCCCCCTTTTGATTTACAGCGGTTTCGCTACACAAGATTTTTTGACGGGTCGAAGATACGTCCCGGCCCCGCCATCTAAAAAGTTAGGACAGTGAATGCTCATTCAAAAAAACGGCGCTAAACAGCAGAAGGACTCAGCCACTACTCGATCCACTATGGTGTCTGCGCCCGCGTCTGCCGGCGGGCACACATCAGGGGTAGTCAACCAATGGCCCGTGGTTACACGCTTCGATGGCGAGAATCCCGGTGCTGGCGTTTGCCTAGCGGACATGTCGCACTGCCTGAACGCCATGATCTCTGGCACAGCGCTAACAAAACTGAGAGAAACGAAGCCAGCCAATACCTGTCTCGCTCATGAAGGGCTTCTGATCGGAATACTGTCAGACGAGCAGGCGCTGGCAGTGGACGTTGGCGGCGAACGCTCGAATTGGCCTGCTGAAGATTACGTCGATATGACAGACGGTACCGCGGTGTTCGCTATGTGGGGTCACCAGGCGACAGCAGTCGTGGCAGCGATGTTCTCCGACGATGTGGTGAGAGCGGACCTCGCCAGCGCAGCGTTTACGCCCGCAATGTCTTCAGGTGTTCCCATCAACGTATTCCGCTTGGCCAAACAAACCCCAGGGTTTCTCCTAACCTGCGATCGCAGTCTTGCGCAAAACCTGTTCGACCGATTTCTCAAGGTCTCTGACACCCTTGTCGGGGTAGAGGCATGTTCCCGTTGGCTGATGTCCGAGGACACGCCGGCTCCGGTGAACCGCACCCCCGTCCATCAGCTACAGGTTGATGCCGGAGGCATTGGGGCGGTCTTCGGGAGTTGGGAACGCATTGTTCATTTTGGCGACCCGGAAGGTGAAGCCCATGCCGCTCACGAACACGGCATAATTATGGACAGCTCCAGTTTGGGCAAATTCATGATATCGGGGCCCGACGCATCCAAAGTCATCGCCCGTGTCACCACCAAAAACGTCGACACGCTTAAGCCGGGGAAAATTGCCTACTACGTGTCCTGTGATGAATCCGGACACATGCTGGATGATGGCACGGTAATTCGCAGATCCCAGTATGAGTATTACCTCAGCACCGGAACCTTGCGCTCGGCAGCATTCGAATCGTGGTGCAAGCAGTGGTGCGCAAATGAGAACTGGGACTATTCCCTGGCCAACCTGTCACAAAATTATGCGGCGTTCAGCATCGCAGGCCCCCATTCCCGGGAAATACTCAATCAACTGACTGACGCGGACGTCAGCGCCCAAGCGTTTCCCTTTATGAATGGTATCGATGCCATGGTGGCGGGTGTGCCATGTCAGGTGTTGCGCATCGGCTTCCTGGGTGAACTGGGCTACGAATTCCATGTGCCCGCGGCCCAGGCCAACCACCTTTGGCGGGCGCTGGAAAAGGCAGGCCAGCCCTTTGGGATTCAAAAAACCGCCATATTGGGCATGTCCCATTTGCGCTTGGAAAAAGGCCATATCCTCCCTGGCCACGATACCGATGCTAAAACCACCTTGTTCGAAGCCGGCTTAGGGTTTGCCTGGGACCGCAAAAACCGTGGCTTTGTGGGTGAAGCGGCACTTAAGCAGCTGGAACAGGAAACGCCGAAACGTCGACTGGTGCGTTTCAGCGTGGATGGCCGCTCACCGATTACGCCAGCCTGCAAACTGGTTGTCGGAGATCGCACCGTGGGTTCAATGCCATCGGTACACTTCAGCCGAGCACTCAACAAGACTATTGGCATTAGCCTCGCGGAGCAGTGTGATGGCCTTGTTACCGATGGCGAAGTCAGCATAAAAACCGACGAGGGTCTGGTGGCTGCCCATGTCATCAAAGGGCATGCCTTTTTCGACGCGGCCGGCAAACGAATGAAAACATGAATCTGTCAAACCAAACACTACGAGCCAAGGAATAAGTCATGGGACACGAAAGCCGATATTTTGATGCCAGCGACGAAGCGAAGACTTTTGTCAGAGACAACCTGATGGTTGATAGCCTGACCTCCGCAGTGGATACAGGCTGGCCAAGGGAAGAGATGTTTGAGGAATATCACGAGCGGGCCGCTGATGCTGGCATCAACGTGACAGGGGTGACTCTAACCGGTGCATCGCAAACCAATTCCGATTTAATCGCCCAAGCCGTTAGAAATTTCCAGCACATATATGCGTCGAACAAGATGCAGGTGGTTCGCAGTGCCGCAGACATTCGCAGCGCCAACGAAAACGGCAAACAGGCGGTGTTTTTTAACTGCCAGGGTGCCGATTGTCTCGACAACAAACCCCATCTCTATGTGCCATTGCTGCGTGGTCTCGGCGTTGGGACCTTGGCTCCGGCGTACAACGAGCGCGGAAGAGCGGGCGATGGCTGCCTGGTGGCTGCGGAGGAGGCGGGCGGAATTACCACCTACGGCAAACAGGTGATCGACGCCTTACACAAGTACGGCATTATTTTTGATCTGTCCCACGCGTCGGAGACCACCGCTCTCTCCGCCATTGAATACAGTCAGGAAACCCAACCGGATATTCCAGTGGTTTACACCCACTCAAACCCTCGCCGCGTTTACGACATGTTTCGCTCAATCAGTGACGAGGAAGCGAAAGCCTGCGCCGCCACGGGCGGTGTTGTGGGCATTGTGACCCTTCCGTGGTTCATTGATCACTACTTGACTCAGGAAACCACGCCGGAGCACATTGTGCGGGCCATTGATATCACCGTGGACCTGATCGGCATCGATCACGTGGGCCTGGCCTCCGACGACACCTTCAGCTGGAAACCCATGTGGGACATGGCCATCGAGCATCCCGAGTGGTATCAGGATGACGGACAGACGGCCGAGGCCGCCAAAAGCCGCCCCTCAGGATCGGCAGAACCTGCCAAGATCAATCCCGCCGTGGTCGACCTCCTGTGGAAAAAGGGTTACGCCAACGAAGATATCGCAAAGATCATGGGTGGAAACTTCATGCGTGTTTACGAACAGGTCTGGGGCTGAACCACCTTGCCAACACCATGACAAAACTTGATCAAAGTGGCCCAGTTCGTCGCTCAAGAATTGATCTTGACCCGACCACCAATGAAACCATTACTCGGGAGTTAGTCGGCGACGAACGTGCGTTGTATTACTACGGGGAAAATGTCGGCTTGCTAACCTTTCAGATGTGGTTTCCTTCAATCACACTGCCTGGGCACCAGGCCGACATGAGAACCTATGACTTTCCGGTACGGCTCAAATTTGTCCCCGAACCGTTTGATGCCGCCCCATTTCACGAAAGTTCCGAGGAGCGCCGAGGTTGGAACGTACCGGCATGGCAAAGAGCAGCGCTGGAGCTTCAGGAACAGGGCGTTAGAGCCATTGTTGGCGGCTGCGGCTTAACCGGCAACATCCAGTCAGCCATTCAGTCGGTACTCGAAATCCCCTTTTACTCATCGACCATGATGTTTGTACCGGAATTATTTCGTGCGATGCCGGACGGAAAGAAACTCGCTGTACTCACAGTAGGAGAAGGTTTTCTTCGAGGCCACAACGAGGCGCTGTTCCGCGAATGCGGTATTGATCCAAACTGGCCCATTGTCTATCAAGGCATGTACGAGTCCGACCAGGTGGAAAAGTGGTTGGTGATGGATAATATCCACTTCGACCCGGCCTTGGTGGAAGAGTCTATGGTGACTGTCGCGTCCCAAATGATGGACGAACACCCGGATATCGGACAATTTGTTTTCGAATGCACATCAATGCCCCCGTTCACTGAAGCTGTGCGACGGGCCACCGGTGTTCGGGTGTTTGATCCGGTCGACATGGTCAAACGCGTCAATGCCATGGTTGATTCATGAAGCCCACCCAATGCCGGTAATTACCTCAAACAGCCCAGTAACCTTCCAGGACCACCTGCCAGGCAAAACGGACGTGGTGATTGTGGGCGGAGGCATAGCCGGTGTCATGACCGCCTGGTTTTTGCAAAAAGCGGGTAAGCAGGTGTTGATCTGCGAAAAAGGCCGTATTGCCGGCGAACAGTCCTGCCGTAACTGGGGATTTGTGCGCCAGGCTGGGCGTGACCCTGCGGAACTGCCTATGATGATGGACTGCATGCCTATCTGGCAGGCGCTTCAAGATGAGATTGGCGATGACGTAGGTTTCAGACGGCCCGGATCGATATTCATCAGCAAGCACGAAGAGGAGCTCGAGCTATATGGCAAGTGGGCGGAAAAGATTGGCCAGGCCAACGGGCTAAACACCCGGCTCATATCCAGCAAAGAAGTCCAATTGTTGGTGCCCATGGCGAGCAAAACCTATGCGGGCGCTCTTTACACCGAAAACGACGGCTGTGCCGAACCTTTTACCGCAGTACCGGCAATTGCCCGTTGCCTGCACGCCAAGGGTGGCGTGAAGATTCGCGAAAACTGCGCGGTCCGGTTATTAGATATCGAGGCAGGCCGAGTCGTCGGCGTTCACACCGAAGATGGCACCGTGAAGGCGGATCAGGTGCTCGTGTCCGGTGGGCTTTGGACAGGCAAGCTCTTGCGAAATCACGGCCTGCATTTCCCCCAGCTGCTTGCCAACACCACCGTTGTCCGCACCGAGCCGGCCACCGATCAGCACCCGCTCACCTTTGGCCATACCGACGTGTGTTTTCGTTCCCGGGTTGACGGCGGATATAACCTGATGCCGGGCGAAATCATGGAACACGAGCTATGCTTTGACAGCTTCGCTTACGCGTTGCAGTTTGCTCCCGCCCTGAAAAAATACCGTAAGCACACCAGCGTCATCCCTGGCTTTTACGAAGGGTTTGTACGACGCCTATTTTCAAAACGTCGCTGGACCAAAGACCAGATCACACCCTTTGAGAAAACCCGTGTACTCAACCCCAGGCATTCAACGCGTCATTTCAAAAAGACCCAGCAACGAATCGCTGACCACTTCCCTGACCTCGCCAAGCTGCAGATTGCCGAATCCTGGACTGGCGCCACCGATATGACGCCAGACGTGTTGCCCGCGTTGGGAGATATTCAGAGGTACCCTGGCCTGTATATAGCCAGCGGCTTAAGCGGACACGGATTTGGACTGGGACCTGGCATCGGCAAAGCGATGGCAAGCCACATGCTTGGCCAGACAGCTCAATTTGACCTGACCCCGTTTCGATTCGAGCGGTTTTTCGACGGATCAAAACTAGGGTCGTAAAACGTTGAGGTTAGTTTTTGTCCTTACCGCTGTACATCGTGACAAAGATGTCGGTGCTGTCAGAAAAGTTCCAGCGACTGGAAACCGTCTTTTCCTTGGTAAAAAACCGCGCGGAATCCGGCCCATAAAGAAAGGCCTCGCCGTAGCGGGAGTTTTTCAAACCGCCAAAGTTGTGTGACGCAGAGCATGCCGGTATTGGCACGTTGATGCCCACCCCACCGGTCTCCACGTTTTCGTAAAACTCCCTGGCCGCGCCACCGTCCTGGGTGAAAATTGACGCGCCATTGCCGTATTGATGGGCGTTAATCATCGCGATGCTCTCTCCCAGGCTTCCTGCCCGCACCACGGCTCGGGCCGGGCCAAATATCTCTTCCTGATAATACGGTGAGTCAACGCCCACATGGTCCATCAGCGTGGCACCCAGAAAGAAACCGTTTTCGAACCCCTCAACGTTCTGCCCGCGACCGTCATTGCGCAGCGTTCCTCCATGACTCAGCCCGGCTTCAATAGCCGCCTCAATACTCCGTTTGGACTGAGCCGTAATGACCGGCCCAAAACTCGCGTTCGGGTCTGCATAGTGGCCAGGACTAAGCGCTGCCGCTTTCTGGGAAATTCGATCGACTAGTTGGTCCCCTGTTTTTTCTTCCACCGGCACCAGAACAGAGACCGCCATGCAGCGCTGGCTGGCATCGCCGTAGGCGCCCGAGATAAAGCTATCCGCCACAAAATCCAGGTCCGCATCAGGCATCACCACCATGTGGTTCTTGCCCGCGTTGAAACACGCCACCCGCTTCTTGTTTCTGCTGGCCGAGTTGTAAACGTAGTCGCCAACGGCGCTGGACCCGACAAAACTGATGGCGGCAATATCCGGATGGTTGAGCATGGCATCAACCGCTTCTTTGTCGCCATGCACGACGTTCCATACGCCATCGGGCAAACCCGCCTCCTTCCAGAGCTCAGCTAGGCGCAGTGCCGCTGAAGGCACTTTTTCTGACGGCTTCATGATGATGGAATTACCACACGCAACGGCCATCGCGCTGGTGAGCAGCGGCACCAGCAGTGGAAAGTTGAAAGGGACAATGCACCCAACCACGCCAACAGGAAAACGTACGGAAAAGTTGTCGATGTCGCCGCCAATATTGACCGAAAACTCACCCTTGGTAAGTTCACCGGCGCACGCGGCATACTCTAGCGTTTCCAGCGCCCTGCCCACCTCACCCATGGCATCGCGGTGGTTCTTGCCATGCTCCGTTGAGACCGCCTCGGCTAACGCGTTCGCATCCCGATTGACGAGCTCTCGCATGCGAAAGATTACTTCACGGCGAGTTTTCTGCGAAGCCTTACCCCACTTCCGACCCGCATCGCCGGCCACTGTGACTGCCTGATCAACCTCTTCGGCAGATGCCAACGGGCAGGTCTTCGTGACAATACCTGCTGCAGGGTCATAAACCTGCGCAACGCGGCCGCTGCTGCCGGCCAGGGCTTGACCGTTCACTATGTGGTGGAGTGCTGTCGTCATCGAATATCTTTCCTATTGAGTTAACCGGGGCTTAACTGCCGCGAAGTCCCGCTGCGGTCTTCTGAATTAACCAGCACCCATGTTCCCACACGCTGCTGTGCCACTGGGGCGTATTGCCGTACAGCGCGTCAAGCATTTCCTGTTTAATCTCCCGGCCCTTGTCGCTGTCTAAAACGCCCTTGGCATGAAGCCAGTTATCCATAATCAATGCGAAAAGGACACGCTGGATGCCAACAGTGCCATACTCAACGACCAGAGCGAGGGATTCCTGATCAGGCAGCAATCTGGATACTCCCGACATCAGCGCGCCACCACGCTGGTGGTCAATCTCATCGTTGTTCATCTCCTCCATGTCGCCGGCGACGGTGTTGTCGTACCAGCGCTGGAACAGTTCATGTTCGGACGAGCTCTTGCCATACAGATGCAGGATAGTGCCTTCGCCAAACTCTCCGACACCCGTATGGAAATCCAGCAGCATGGCGCGCTTTTGACCCGCCACCAACGGCGGCAGGTGTTCCCACATTGTGCGGCGGGACCAGACCGGTTTATGCCCGCCGTAGAAAATGCCTTGAGGATCGATGCGCTGACCCGCCAGCGCGACAGTCGCAAACTTCTGCGCGCCGTTCTCGGCAATCCAGTCCAGGATGGCCTGCCGCGCGCTGTCATCAAAATCCTCCGGCAACAGCAGTTCCCGCACGGTCTCGTACTCTTCATTGCTGGGATAGGGCTCGTCGAAATCGCAGTAGTTGCGATTAATATCGATATTATCCTCGTTCACCCGACGCAACCACGCCCAGCCGTGGGGATTGTGCCCGTGAACAAATACCAGCCGGGTATCTTCCAGCGCATCGAGTTCCTGGGGCGAAGACAGTAACTGGACCTGAACACCAGACCCGCAAAAGGCCTCTGGCCCGTGGGTGCCAGACACCACGATGACGGCGTTTTCGGCATCTTCTGGCCCTAACGTGGCGAAGTCCATGTGGAGTTCTTGACCGTCAGGTCCCGTCAAGGGATGCAGCGCAGACTTGACCTGAGCGCCAGCCGCAGCCGCTGTTGTTAGGAACTTGGCCCTCGCTTCATCGTAGTTGTCGGAAAAAGCGTCAGAAACATTGTGCATTGCGTCGCTCCGAAAAATTTATCGAGCCCGTGCTGAGCTTTAACGTCAACATATACGGCCCCTGCGCAGCCGTTGGGTCATTGCCGTCACGGCGTAGGTCGTTTCGCATAATCATTTCGATTGCACGGCGAATTTGTCCAAATTGACTTAGCCACCGCACTGAATTGATCTGCGGAAAGCTCCTCACAAGCCTACACTCGGCAGACGTTAACGATACGAGACCACCCGTGACCATTCGTCAAACTCTCCTGGTATGTGCCTCTTGCAGCCTGTTTTTCGCAAGCCTCTCAGGCTGCGCGCAGACTGCTAATGGCTCTGTTTCAGCGGAACGGCCAAAGTTGATGAAGCGCCTACCCAAACCCCTGGGGGACGTCTCTGGACAGGTGAACAACGACCCACAATATGTCAGCGACCATATTGCTATTCGTAACCTGCTTTCTGCCTACGGCCACGTGCTGGATGACGACCACTACGACACCTTCATGGCAATGTTTTCGCAGGACAACCCCGTGCTGCAAATCAGCGTTCCCTGTTGGGCCAATTTCGAAATTGTGGGACAAAAGAACATTCTTGAGTTTGTGCATACCCGATTTAAGGGTCGGAAGGTTTTTCTTCAGGGCCGACATACGATGGCAATGATTCATGTTGCCTCGCAAACAAGCGCTACCGCCACAGCCAGAGCTCAGGCCGTGTTAAGTGTGACCCCCAATGATGGCCAGTCAGTGGCGGTTGTTGGCCGTGCCAGCTATAACTTCTGGCTGGAAAAACACGATAACGCCTGGAAAGTGGCAAAGCTCTACATCGAATTAGACTCACCACTGACGCCCCACAGCTTGCCGGAAACTACCTTTTATGAGGCGGACAATCGGTCAATGTGCAGCGTAGACAAGAAGGATCCATGACATGGCACTAGATATCATTATTCGCGGTGGCAGCGTCTACGACGGCACTGGCAGTGAGCCTGTTACGGCAGATATCGGTATAGCGAACGGTGTCATCAGCGAGGTTGGCCAGATTGCCGACAAGGCCCACCAAACCATTGATGCCAACGGCGCGATCGTTACCCCGGGATTTGTCGACATTCATACCCACTACGACGCTCAGGCCACCTGGTGCGACCGTTTGATTCCCTCCAACGATCACGGTGTAACCACCGCCATCATGGGCAACTGCGGGGTGGGATTTGCCCCTGTCAGGCCGGCCGACCATGATTTGTTGATCGACCTGATGGAAGGTGTAGAAGACATTCCCGAAGTGGTCATGAAGGAGGGCCTGAACTGGCAGTGGGAATCTTTTGAGGAGTTCATGGACTACCTTGGTGCCCGCCAATACGATATGGACCCGGGGGCTCAGCTTCCCCATGCCGCCATGCGTGTCTATGTAATGGGTGAACGCGGGCTTAATCGTGAACCTGCCAACGCTGACGATATTGCCAAGATGCGAAAGATCACCGAATCGGCCATGCATGCTGGCGCGATTGGTTTTTCAACCTCCCGCTGGCTGCACCATAAGTCCGCCTCGGGCGAACAAACCCCGTCTATCCATGCAGAGGTCAATGAGCTGGTCGGTATTGGTCTGGGCATGAAGGATGCCGGGCGCGGTGTCTTTCAAGCCATCTCCGAATTTGGCAGCCTCGATGATGAGTTCGATATTCTGCGCCAGGTTGCTGAGAAGTCCGACCGGCCACTGTCCATGTCTGTTGGCGAGGGCTTAAGTTCAGTGGACTGGCGAGACGTCATGTCCAGCATCGAAAAGGCGAATGCTGACGGCCTGGAAATGCGCGGTCAGATTGCCCCTCGAGCCATTGGCGTCATCATGGGTTTGACGGCTTCTCTGTCGCCCTTTTCCCCGCGAGAAAGTTACCGTGAGGTTCTCTCCCTGCCGTTTGACGAGCGCCTTCGCGCCCTGTCAGATCCCCAGCGCCGCGCCAAGATCCTGTCGGAAACCACCGACGAATTCCATCAACGGCTGGAAAAATTGATCGATGGCGGAAACTGGATCTGGGAAATGGGAAAAACCCCGGATTACGAGCCCGGTCCCGAAGACTCACTCGCAGCAAGAGCCGCTCGCGCGGGAATGGACGCCGAAGAATTCATGTATGACCGAATGCTGGCCAACGATGGCCAGACGCTGTTTTATTCCGCTCGCGCCAACTATGACGACGGCAATTTCGACGTCTGCCGAGAGCAGATCCTGCATCCAGACACGGTAATGGGTCTCGGCGACGGCGGCGCACACGTTGGCCTGATCTGTGACGCCAGTTTCACCACCACCCTGCTTACCCACTGGGGTCGGGATCGCAGCCGGGGAAAAGGCATCGACCTGCCCTTCCTGGTCAAGAAACAAACCAGCGATACCGCGCGCGCCGTTGGTCTGACCGACCGAGGAATCATCAAGCCAGGACTGAAAGCAGACATCAATGTGATCGACTTCGAAAACCTGCGTGTTCATACACCAAAGGTTGTGCATGACCTGCCTGCCGGCGGGGCCCGGTTTCAGCAGGGCTCAAGCGGTTATCTTGCGACCCTCGTCAGTGGAAAGATGACCTATGAAAATGGACATGCGACCGATGCGCTGCCAGGCCGGTTGATTCGGGCACATTAGTGGACTGAAAAATGAGTGTCGGTTCCGTCCTGGTTGGTAGAAGCAGAAAATAGCAACAGCACAATTAATTTTAATGACGACGATATCTGATGCAGGGGGATTGAAGAATTTTGGCTATTCCTCACGCAAGCCATGCGCCATAACCCTTAAGGCAGACATCTGCTGAATGCATCTCCACCTTCTCATTGTCGGTGTCCGACAGCGTCCAAGTGGTTCAGAAATTGCCCTTAATAGTGCGGAAATGCGCGAATGTGCCGTCTAGGGCGCAAAACAGCTGGTGCCAACCACATCCGCCAACTTAACCACCGCATGGGTTTTGGTGCCATCAAGACCATCGATGACAAATTCTCCTGCGCCACATTCCGTCACGGTCATTGAAAGCGTACCCCATTGTTCCAGCTGCGAGCCAGGAATCGGTTGCTGAAAAGTCCCGCCGTTACCCACCGACATCGTAAGGGAGATCGGTTGATTGAGCGCCGGGCGATCCGCCAGCAGCTCTGAAATCAGCCACAAACGATTACCGTTGCTGTCATACCCGTAATAAAACACCGTGATGCCGCCAGCGGACTGAACGATATCGTAGCCTTCTCCGTCAAACGCCGGATCAAACCACAGCCCCGCCAGGGTAATAAAAGTGTCTGCAGAGGCCAGTGACGCCATTTCGGTCTTGCTCAGAGGCGCCAATGGCGTGTTTCCTGCGGGATCGAACTCGGCATTAAGCTTGGCAATAGCCGCGTTGGTGATGACGCCCTGCCCAAGGCTGGATGGGTGAATGGGGTCCGCCCAGGTGCACGTTGGGCAACTGATGACATCACCGAAGGTTGGCGAAGGAACCTGAACTTCGCCATCCACCGCAAAGCCCTCAGGTTGAGCGCCGAGGATATCGAACACGGTAAAAACATCAACCACCGTTGCCCCTCTGTTCATCGCAATGGCATTGAGCCGGTCTCGCCACTGGTCACTGGCCTGGCGAATCGCATCGTTGGACCCGACCTGCTGAATCACGCCCGGCACCTGGGCAATGTCAGGCAAGTTAAACACCACCACCGTGATGCCAGCATCGGCCAGCGTAGAGACAATCAGATCAACGTTAGACTCCAGCGTATCCAGGAAATCCAGATTGCCGAGAATGATCGCTGGGGCCGCGTCGAGGAAGTCGTTGCCGCCAATCCATAGCAACGCCAGGTCGCCCTCACCAAATGACGCCGCGGCCTCCGTGTGCTGACCGCCATTGATCAGCGAGGTTGATGTTGAGCCTCCGACCGCAAGTTTGGTCAACGGCGCGCCAATTCGGCTAGCTAGCTGATCGGAAACCAGTGGGCTTCTAGCCCCTACCGGATCATCCAGCAGACTGTCGCCCAGAGACACTATTCGGTTAAAACTGACGGCCTGTGCCGACACCGACAGGAGCAAAAAAACCAGGGCCAAACAGCAACGATAGGTAGCGATCATGAATGGAGTGCTCCAAGACAGTGGGTGATTTAGACGTTGATATGCGTGATGTTGCCCCCTTATTCTGCCAGATGTCGTTTGTATGAACAGACCCGAGAGACCAGTTTACCCTTACCGCCGGAACACGCTGCGAAACCGCAGCCTAAACCAACGGCCAATTTGCAACCCGCAGCGCAGGACCTGACCCAGGCGCAGGCGGTGATTTATGCGCTGCTAATCGCGAGCAAAAACTCAGAGACAGAATCAACTTCCGCACTAAAGGCTCTGGATATCGCCTATCGACCTATAACGAACCGGACAGCCCCTATAGACCAGTCACTAAAAGTCGCTACCGCCCTTAGCAGGGTATCCCAGGAGACACTGTGCGCTGGACTAGCTGCGACGTTTCAGCACGACGACCAAAACACGGCCGAAAAAGTTGAACTCATGAACCTTCTGTGCCAATTGATTGGATGCCCGGCCGCAGCGTACGTTCGACAATGAGGCTACGTCAGGAATTGTTGAACAGTTACTATGGCAACAAAAACCCGGTGCAGCTTGAACCCTATCCTGCGGCCTCAGCGACGGTGACTAGATCCTTGCCGACGGTTTCCGGAAGTTCTTGTGCTTCATCTTGTCGTGAAAAACGGCGAACAATTGCCTGCAGATCGAAGATCAACAAATCACTGACTTTTCCTGTACCGCTGGTGTCGCAACATACTGCCTGCATTATGTCTTCGCTAACTTTTCTTTCTCGGCAGGCAGAGTTTGATCGAATGTCTCTCACTTGATTCATTGGCACACGAACAATGGCGTCTATGCTGTCTACTGCAAGACCTATACGCGCCCGATCAGTTTGAAAAATAAGCACCTTTTGATTTTCACTAAAGTCGCCATCCAAATCATAAATAGTTCGCGCATTGGCTATGCTAATTAGCTCTCCACGTAGATCCAATATTCCTGCGAAGTGAGAATCTAGCTTCGGCGGGACAAGCAAATTCTGCGGAAGGTCGACCACTTCGGAAACGTCGGTAATCGGCAATGCGTACAACCTATCAACGGAAAAGGTCAAGTAGGTACCGGTGGGTTGTTGTGACGCCGCCAGCCGCAGACCTTCTTTGTGTGAGACACTCTCAAACAGTGACTCACAGACCTCAAAAGCGTCTCTCACATCCTTTAACTGGAGCAGTTTAAGGACGTCGATTTGGATAATTTCTTGTCCGCAGTTGGGAGAAATACAGCCTGTAAAAACCTCTCCACCTGACTCAGCGAATAGTGGAAAATCTGACGTTTCATCTTCGAAGTAATTGATAATGTCGCAGACATTGTCAACTAGCAATCCGACATTATTGTTAAGCCCACGAACAACCAAGACGAATTGATCCGAGAGACTTGGGGCGGTCCCAGGGCGTTCAACCTTCAGAGCCACTTGCATATCAATCAATACGATTGTTGTATCCCTGAACTCAAGGGTGCCTCGCAACAAGCGACCGTTACTCAGTCGTTGATCTACATCAGTAGCCTTTACGATTTCCTGAACCTGGTCCATACAGATCCCTAGCTGCGCGTTGCCGACTTGAAAGTGGAAACTCTGAAATCTTCTTCCACGCGACGCATTTTTCACGAGCCTTAGTTGCTGTTTTGGCGTAGTTTTGGGGATTCTCGGCAATCCCTGGGACTCTACTATCGCCTGTGCATTAAGCACCTGAACAATTCGTGAACTGTCATCGAAGCGGAACGCACCCAGCGCAATTCCAGCCTCGCTGGTGCTCGAGTAATCAGTATAACGACCACAAACGCGTTGCCCTGAAAATACCTCGCCCGTCTTGTCAAACAGCATGCCGATATGAAATTGGCGGTAGTTGACGACCGCGACCTTCATCTCAGAAAGGTCAGCCTCACCGGACCGTATGTCAAAGACCTGACGAAGATTGAATACCGGGATCACCATGTCACGGAGGGTCATTATTCCGACCATAGCTGCCGGCGCCAATGGCTGAGGAGTGAATGCTTTTGGGGAATTGACGACGTCTCTCAGGCACTGCACCGGCAAAGCAAATTCCCCTTCACCAAGAAAAAACGACCCGTACACTTCGCTCGCCGGATCGACTAAGAGTTCTTCTGACTGGGTTGTAGCTATCGTCATTTTTCTAACGCCCTTGGAAGGATTTCTATCTGATATTCGAGTGAACTCGAATTTATTGAGATATTTCGCCCGTTGTGGCCGCCGGTATCTTGCTGAATTATGGGAATGTTCATCTCATCAAGCACGCTAAGTGCACTTTCAGTATTTGATTTACCGACCTCAATTTTTGAAACGTCATGGGTTCCCATCATCGAACCGCCCCCCGCCACCACTGCTTGCAAACGGCCATGCTCACCGGGTCCAAGTCTCAGCAACCCAATGGCGGCCATGACGGCCTGATTGACCCATCGCCCCTTACGCGATGGATCTGGTCTTGAATTAAATGGCAAAAGACTATGACTCAGCGTGCACATTCCGCGTTCGCGATCCAGCAGAATAATCCCAACGCAGGACCCCAGAATAGCCTGCAGCTTTGCCTCCCGGTATCCAAGTTTGACCTCGCCGATATGGACATTGATCTCCTCAAACTCCGCCATCAAGCTGACATTGCAACAGGTGAAGCTAAGACATCATTTTCCCGGGATGCTTGATAGACCAGCGCTTCGACAACAAGAAATGAACGATCGTCTTGAGGCAAATTTTCTGCCTCACCAATGATCAACACCCCACCATCAGCAATGACAGTACGCACGTTGTTCAATACTTGGCGTTGATCTTCTTGATTGAAATAAATCAAGACATTTCTGCACAAAACCAGGTCGAAAGTGGCACTAATACCCCCTGTATCAAATAGGTTATGAGCGGCGAACTTCACATTGTTTTTGATGAGATCGACAACTTTAAAACCATCACCTGCCTCTTCGAAATACTGTCGGAAGAACTCTGGCCTTGACTGCTTGAGACGACTAATAGGCCGTCCGCTATAAACGCCGGCCTGACAGGTCTTGATGACCTCCTCGGAAATGTCTGAGGCAAAAACCGAATATCGGAAGCTCGGGTTTAAACGGCGGTATTGGTCCATCATCATGGCAACACTGTAGGCCTCCTCGCCGGTCGATGCAGCGGCAGACCAAACCCGACACTCGGCGCCAGGATTGTTCGCATGGAACTGAGGGAGGAATCGATGTTGCAGATAGTCCCAAACCCTATCTGTGCGAAAGAAATAGGTTTCGTGGGTGGTGACTTTGTCAACAAACATGGCCTGTTCACTTGGATCTTCCAGCACGGCGGAATAATAGTCATCCAAACATTCCATGGCTAAGGCCCGCATTCGTCGACCAACCCTGGAGGTCAACATAGATCTGCGAGTCTCAGCAATACTGACGCCTGTCAGATCGTGGGTGAGCCTGCGAAACTTATCAAACTGACGCTGATTCACGGACTGGGGCTAACTGAGGTCAATAGCTCCGAGGCCTGAGTAGCCAGCGTTCGCGTAGATCCAACAATAACGGACGTCGCGCCTGCTGATGACTCAGCGGAATGAGCCACACTCTCAATGGCGCTGGCCACATCTTTCGCTACCGCCTGTTGCTCTGTAACCGCAACCGAAATCTGAGAGATGGAGTTTGACGTCAGCACAACGCCTTCGACAATACTCTTGAAGGCATCAGCGGCCTGCTCCGATATTGCACATCCACGTTCAATGCGCTTGGTGGATTCGTTAATTAGCTTGGAGATGTTCTGCGCCGCCTGGGAGGAACGTTCAGCGAGTTTGCGCACCTCATCTGCCACAACCGAGAAACCTAAGCCGTGCTCGCCGGCTCGCGCCGCTTCAATTGCCGCGTTGAATGCGAGCAAGTTAGTCTGGCCAGCAATTTCACCAATCACCATCAATATGTTTCGAATCTCCTCTGAAGATTTCTCAATCAATTCCATGGCTTCGATGGATTGTTCAATGGCATTCACGCCAGCTTCCGCTTTTTCCCGCGTGGTGCTGGCCTGCTGATCGGCAGAACGGGAATTTTGCGCAATCGAATCGATGGATGCGCTCAATTCCTCAACGCAACCCGTCATTTCCTCGGATGTTGCACCAAGGCTTTGGACGCTATTGGCCACTTTCTCAATTTCACTGGAAATCTGGTGCGACATCGTTTCCACCGACATGCTGATTTCACTCACGTTTTCCTGTAACTCGCTGCGAGCCTTGACTTCAGCGGTGATGTCAGTGGCAAATTTAACGATTTTGATTATTTCGCCATTGGGTCCCAACACCGGGTTGTAGTTACCTAGAATCCACACCGGCTCTCCATTGTGCCCGACTCGCTCAAACTCACCAGAAAACGACTTCCCATCGTTCAGGTCACGCCAAAACTGCTCGTAATCGGGAGAACCAACCTGGTCTTTTCGACAAAACATGCGGTGGTGGTTACCAAGCACCTGGTCTTCTCGATAACCCATTGCGGTAAGGAAATTGTCGTTAACCTTGGTTGCAATGCCATCAGGCGTAAATTCAATAACCGCTTGAAGCCGATCAATGGCTTGCAGTTTCGCCTCATTGTCTGCGGTACTGATTTTTTGCGCCGTAACGTCAGAAGCAAACTTAACGATTTTTATCACTTCTCGTTCAGCGTTATATACCGGGTTATAGGACGCATTGATCCAAACGTCACTTCCATCTTTCGCTACTCGGTGAAACTCTCCCGCGTTAAACTTGCCAGCCGCCAGGCGCTTCCAGAACTCCTTGTATTCCCCGCTGCTAGAGTATGCGGGGTCGCAGAACATGCTGTGGTGTTTGCCCGCGATTTCGTCAAGGGTGTATCCGAGTACCGTCAGGAAGTTTTCGTTTGCTGTCCGAACCACCCCATTGAGATCAAATTCGATCACGGCTTGCACCCTATCGATGGCGGCTAACAGCGCTTCGGAGTTCGCATTTTTCTGCTTGGATTCCGTGACATCTGTGGCGAACTTGACGACTTTGGCAACTTTTCCGTCAGCATCAAAAACCGGATTGTAAGAGGCGTTTAACCAAATCATACTGCCCTGTTTGTTCAGCCGAACACATTCGCCAGACCAAGTCTTTCCTAGCCCAAGGTTTTTCCAAAAAACTTCATATTCTTTAGAACGTGAGTATTCGGATTGACAGAAAATCTGATGATGTTGGCCGGAAATTTCGTCCAAACTGTAACCCATAGCATCTAGAAACAATTGATTCGCCGTCAAAATTGTCCCCGAAGGATCAAACTCAATCACTGCCTGTACCTTGTTAATCGCCTCTAGATAGGCTGAAAAACTGTCGCTATTGTCTGCAGATGCTCTGGCGGTGGTAACTTTCTTACTAACTTTTGCGTTCAAACCCTGCTCCAAACTCATCCAATGTTGTTTGTAAGTAATGTATCCGTTGGGTAACGGTGAACGGCAGGTAGAACAGAAACTTTAGGCTTAGCAAAGAACGAAATAAGCAAGCCCGTTGAAACAACGAAGAGGACTGGACTCCAGTACCTATAGAAGGGCCACTGATTGCCCTCACACAAACACCTTGGCGCAAGGCGATACTTGCTATGCAGACTCAAGTTGCCCTCTCATCCGCCGATAATAAGACCGCTTAAACAAATGACACCACAATAATGAGTGACATCCAGCAAGACCCGAAAAATCGCTGCCCATTTGTGACCAAATGTCCGATGTTCCCCATATTTGTGAACGATTTTGGGCTAAAGGTCTTCAAAACCACCTACTGCCATTCGAGCCAATTCGGCCGTTGCCATCGACATCAGATCGCAATAACCGGAACGATGCCTGACTCAGACCTGTTGCCGAATGGGCGAAAACTGGTGAGCGCTACAAGGTCAGGTCGTGAGTCAGCCTGAACCACAACATGGACTGGTTTTACTGGACCAAGCGGATGCAATTGACGATACCGCAATAAGCCTGCTGGGCGACCAGGGATTAGTGCCCCGGCGGTTTACCAGGGTTTCGGATCTCTGTCAGGCCATTGTCGATCACCAACCAGAGATCATTGTTTTTGTGCCGGGAGCACCGGACAGATCCGCCATGGATATTTGCGCCCAAATAACGGGCTGTCGCTCCTCTGGGCAAGATCGCTTTGTGGTCCTTTGTACAGACCCAGATTGTGAGCCGAGCCAACTTGCCGCTCTAGGGATCGATGATCTATTCGCTTATCCAACAGCCTGGCCCACACTCGCCCGCCGATTAAAGCTTATGGCCCTTAGCAATCAGAAGACCAAGCTCGGCATCCAATCGGATACCGGTAATAATCTGCCACCGCTTTCACAAACCGAAAATCTGTCAAACGAAACTGCTATGGAGGCAGGAGATCAGGTCCTGTTGGTGGCAAGCCACCGCCAACGGGCTCAACGGATACTGCTCAACGCCTTAGAGAGGCAGTCCGAGGGCGCAATATTGATGGTCCAGATTCACGCATTGAGCGGCGTTTTCCGGAGTTTTGGTTATTCCAAAGGGGCCAAAATGCTTGATCGGTTCAGCAGCCTCTTAACTGCGTGCATTCGAGCAGAGGATGACGTGGTGGCTCTGAATGATATGCCAACAGACCGCAGCATGGTGGCTCAGGTTGCCGACGCCGACTTTGCCGTTCTATTGAGCTCCAGCGACCGATCAGTCTCTCTGGACGTACTGGGTGCACGTATTCGGCGCACCGTTGGTGACCACATCACTATTGACGGCGAATGTATTCCATTGGTGTTTTCGTTTGGGTACGCTGCCTGGCCAGATGATGGCATCAACGCCGATGAGATTTTGATGGCAGCATGCAAGTCCGCCCGCGCGACAACAACTGACAGTCTCAGCGCCGGCGCCATGCCCAATCAACAACCGCAAATGCTGGCCTCACTCTATGACGCCGTGGCACAGAAAAATATTGAGCTCGCGTATCAGCCAAGGGTGGCAGCAGGATCAGGCAAAATACTGGGGTTCGAAGCGCTCGCCCGCTGGTATCGCAACGGCGAACTGGTGCCGCCGGACGCTTTCATCCCGGTTGCCGAAAACAACGGCCTAATCGGACAGCTTGGCATGACAGTCGCAGAAACGGCCATCGCTCAGCATCAGCGTTGGCGCCAGATGGGGCTCGGCTGCGTGCCAATTGCCATCAACGTGTCACCCTATCAATTTGATGACGAAGATTTCAGTCACCGGCTACTGGAAGTGTGCCGGAAGAACCGCACAGATCCTCGCTGTATAGAGATTGAGGTCACAGAGAGCAGCGTACTACGTGACGAAAGCGCCACGCTTAGCCAGCTGAAAGTTTTGCGCGACGCCGGGATGCGAGTCGCCCTGGACGACTTTGGGACAGGATACTCTTCTCTATCCCACCTGCAAAAACTCGAGCTGGATGCTCTGAAGATCGATCGAAGTTTTATCAGCCAGCTCTCTGACCCTACCTCCGACCCCGGCCTGGTAGTTAGCATCATCGGTATCGGTATCAATCTGGGGCTAAGCGTCGTCGCTGAGGGTGTGGAAGAACTGGATCAGGCCGAGATGCTGCATGAGTGGGGGTGTCACGAATTGCAGGGGTATTACTACTCTAAGCCGGTTGATGCGAGTCAGGCCGAGGTGTTGCTAACGTGTCCCCGGCTCCCTGCGAAACCGATTAAGCAAGCCCATTGTCGCAACGAAGAATGTTGGCCTCCAGAACATAGTCCAGAACCCAATCTAGAAACACTCAAACCCATGGCATGACCTGATCATTTCAACCCGGCAAAATTGACGTCAGGATTGCTCTGGCCAATATAGGCGAAGGGGGTTGTCCAGCAATAGCTTGCGCTGTAACTCTTGTGTCGGCGCAATTCGCGGGATCATGTTCACCAACTGACCGTCATCGGGGATTGCATCCTGCATATTGGGGTGGGGCCAATCGGTGCCCCAAAGACATCGATCGGGATAGTCCGCTACTAACGGCGCCACTGCGCTCGCAAAGTCATCCCACGGCGGGCCCGCGCTGTCCAATCGGTCTGGGCAGGTGGTCTTGACGTAGATGTCATCACGGCCATCAAGCAGCGCGCGTAAGGCTCGCATATCTGCCATTTTCCATTGATGCTCAATAAAGAGCTCCCGAGAGATATTCATCAGTTTGCGTTTGGTGAAAGGCAGAGGAATCGCTTTCATGGCACCGCAGTCAATCCGTGACCACACCGCATGGCAGTGCCGTCGCCCATTTTTTTCATGAAAGACGATGGCGCGTGGCTGGTTATCGAGCTTCAGGTCTTGCTCCACACGAAGGATTGCTGATTCGAACGCTTCAGTTGAGACATTCTGGCCTTTTGGTGGGTTAAGGCTGAGTGAGAAAAGGAACTGCCTGGCTTTTGTGGCTTTGCTAATGCAATAGGTTTCATTCAGGGCCGAGACTAAATCATCAGACACAAACCCGCGAAGCTCATGCACATCCAAATGATCGTTCTCATCTTTGAGCAGATGGTGTGCGAGATTTCTGGCGCCGCCACGTTGATTGCCTTGAAGGATCATTTGATTGCGCGGCGCTGACCCAGGGCAGAGAGCAGTGCATCTCTCATCACGATAACGGCATCGCAGGCTTCCTGAAGCTCATCGCAAATCTCTCGGTCGACATCCAATGTGCCCATATTGGCGTGCCGAGCGAGTTGATTGAGGTTGGACGCTAGATGGGTCTGCCCAAGCATGGATAGGACAGCCGCTAGCTGTTCATCATTCACTTTAGGCCGCTGAACAATCTTTCGCCTCGTAGCCTCTTGCCCAAGTAACTGTTCTCGAATGTATCGCCCCAGAGGCTGCCTGCCGGCGCGCTCTTCAAGGAGATTGCGCTCCTCAAGTGTCAATCGCACAGAAAACGGCGCAGGCTTATTCGGACATTTTGCTGTCTTCGTGTTGAACTTAGGGGTAATTGGGGACGGAAACGCTGATGGAGAGATCATGGTTGCATTCCCGGAGGTGCCGGAATATCTTTCTCAAGAAAGGTATTCCACTCAGCTAAAACCTCAAGAATTTGGTTCGAAGTTTCTCCGCTGAGGCCCACCAATTTTCGCTTTTTTCTCAGTGGTTTATAGGCGCGTTTCCGGGTGGGGTTCGAGACCGCCTTGGAGACTTGGGCCAAATTTGGGCCACTGACGTTAGACGCATAGCGAGCAATGTGGCCGGGGGCAAGGTGAGCGTACCGCATCACCATGTCCAGGCTGGCCCAGCCTCCAAGGCGCTGCAGCACTTCCAGCGGAGTCCCCGCCATCACGTGCCAACTCGCCCAGGTGTGCCTCAGATCATGCCAACGGAAGTTGTCGGGGTGGCGGCCGTCATGTGGCCTGAGCCCTTCTGATCTGAGGGTGTCTCGCCAAGCTTTGGTGTTGGCCCGAGCCACCGGTTTTCCCTTGAAAACAAAGACCCGGCTCGGGTGGCGGTGACGCCACCGCTGAAGAACCTTCGTAGCATCGTCATTCAAAGGCACCGATATCGCTCGACCCGACTTGGACTGCTGGCCTCCGATCCACGCCACGTGCCGAGACAGGTCCACTCGCTCCCAGGACAGGCCGGTGACGTTGGTTTCCCGCAGTCCGGTCGCCAGGGTGAGTCGAGCCATATCGGCGGTGTGGGCAAGTCGTTGGTTGTCCAGCTTGTCCAAAAGCCTCATCGCCTTTTCATAGGTGAGCCAGCGAAAGTCGTGACCAAATCTGGCCCCTTCTTTCATCGGGCGGATGGCCGGAGCCCGATCCAGCCATTCCCACTCGAAGACCGCTTTTCGCAAAATGGTACGAATTACGGACAAATAGCGATTGAGATTAGCCGGAGCGTTCCCGCCCAAAGGCGTTTGGCCCGCCAGGATGTCAGACCGAATCGTCGCCAAAACGTCGGGAGTGACCTCATCCAGGTGTCGCGCGCCCAGATACCGGTCCAGCCACTTCAGCCGGGCAATGTCCTTGTCCTGACTCCGCTTGTGCTGAGTCTCACCCAAAAATCGCAGGACGGCCTCCTGCCAGGTGCGGCGCGGGCGTTCGCCCAACCGGCATACCCGCCAGGACTCCGACTTCAGCTTGTCTGCGAGCTCCGCAGCCTGCTTTTTGTCGGTAGTCCCAAGGCTTTGGTGTATGCGTCGGTGATCCGGCGCCGTGAACCGGGCCCACCAGGTGCCGCGTTTCCCTCGTTGGTAGATTTGCATGATTGCATTCTCCTTCTTGATCGGCGCGGCGACCGCTCGGGGCCAGTATAGCCCCGCACGAAATCCAGCACGTCGTCGCGCAGAAATACCCATGACCGCCCAACGCGCCGGCCCGGCAATCGGCCAGCCCGCGCGTGACGCTTCACGGTCTCGCTACAGCAAGGAGCCGCGCTGCCTCGGCAACTCCCACGGTAGGGAGCGAATTAGAAGTGGGTGTCAGGTCTTCTATGGTGCTAAGTCAAATTGGTTAGTGTTTCTGACCGATCCGTCTTCGAGAAAAACGAACCCCTGCCGAGGCAGTGATGGTCTGTGGGACACCAATCCCAGTCACCTGACGGGCCTGAGTATCAGGCCAGGCGGATGCTGCCCGTAGGACATATAGTCCGCCCTGATGGCCAGCCTGAGTTGCAAGCTTCGGACTGTCGATCGCTCGCTCGATCGCCGAGGCCCACGGCGGCACGATCACACTCGACACGGCGATCGGGGCGGGCTGCACGTTCACGGTCGCGGTCCCGATCTGACGTCGGGCCCCAAATCCGCGTCGGATCGTCAGCGCTGGGGTCGATGGAGTTGGGTGAGGAATACTCCGTCGGCGATCTCGACCTCACCGGTGACGGAGAATCCTTCACGCGTGTAGAGCGCCATTGCCGGAGCGTTCTGTTTGCCGGTCGACACGACGGTGTCGCCATCGGGCACACTTCGAATCAATCGGCGGCCGTGGCCGCGGCGAGCGAAGGCGGGGTCGACTGCAAGGCGGTCGATGTCGATCTCGTCGTCGTGCGACCAGGCGATGATGCCGGCCAACGTGTCGTCGTCGATCGCTCCACGCCATGTCAGGTCGACTCGGCGAGTGACGTCGTCGGCGGTCTCGCCGAGCTGCGGGATCCCCCAGAACCCAATCAACTCGGCTTCGACCGCATACGCAGCAAGCTGGATCTCGACGATCCGTTGCGCGGTCGAAGGGTCGGTCGGATCGAGGGACTCGACATGGATGGCCATCAGACGATTGTGCCGGAATTCGGGCGAGAACGCGTCGAACAAGGCGTCGACCCCGCATCGATCGAGTCACGTAGTTACTGGAAGCTCAACACCCGAGACCACCAAGAGCCTCACTCGGACTAGCAGCCGCTACGCCTTGCCGCGGAACTGTGCGTTGTAGAGCTGAGAGTAGAACCCTTCGAGTGCCAGGAGCTCGTCGTGCGTTCCGGCTTCGGTGATCTCGCCGTCCTGAAGCACCAGGATCATGTCGGCATCCCGGACGGTCGAGAGACGGTGGGCGATCACGAAGCTGGTGCGGCCCTCCATCAGCTTCAGCAGCGCGTTCTGGAGCGCACGTTCGGTTCGTGTATCCACCGAGCTGGTCGCCTCATCGAGCACCAGGAGCTTCGGGTCCGCAATCGCCGTGCGCGCGATGGCGATCAACTGTCGCTGTCCGAGTGACAGATTGTTTCCGCCCTCCGAGATCACCGTGTCATAGCCATTGGGGAGCGACATGATGAACCGATGCGCGTTTGCCAGGGTCGCCGCCTCGACGATCTCATCGTCGGTCGCGTCGAGGCGACCGAACCGAATGTTGTTGCGTACCGTGTCGGTGAACAGATAGGTGCGCTGCAGAACGATTCCGAGATGGTCGCGAAGTGAGTCCTTGGTGACGTCTCGGATGTCCACGTCATCGATGGTGACCGAGCCGGAGCTGATGTCGTAGAACCGGTTCAAGACGTTGATGATCGTGGACTTTCCGGCACCAGTTGGTCCCACAAGGCCGATCATCTGACCCGGCTCAGCAACGAAGCTGACATTGCGCAGGATCGGTTGACCCTCGACGTATTCGAAGCCGACGTTGTCGAAGACGACGCGCCCCTCGACGGGGGGCAGGTCCTCGGCATCGGGGGCGTTGACGAGGTCTGGTTGTTCGTCGAGGAGGTCGAAGATCCGAGTTCCACCGGCGAGTGCAGAGAAGATCGACGTGATCGTGCTGGCGATACGGCCGAGCGGTTGACCCACCCGGCTTGCGTACGTGACGAACGCGGCGATCACGCCAATCGTGACGCCGCCCCCTGGTGGATCGTCGGCGACGGCGAGCCATGCGCCCATGCTCACCACGGAGACCGTCGAGAGGTTCCCCAGCCCGAACATCAACGGCATGATCACCGCAGTGAGGCTCTGGGCGCGGATGCCAAGGGCCCTGGTCTGCTCGTTGACCTCCGCAAACTCTGCTTCAGCCTGCACTTGCCGGTCGAGTGAGATCACCGCTCGTTGGCCGGTGAGCCGCTCCTCGGCCGAGGCGTTGAGCTGGCCGATCGTGCGTTGATAGGCACCGAATCGCGGCCCACTCATCTTCCCGAGCTTGCTGACGAGCCACATCGAGAATGGCACCGGAATGAGCACGGCGAGCGTGAGTCGCCAGTCGAGGGCAATCATGATCACGAGTAGCGAGCTGATCTGTACGAACGCCCAGAAGATCGTCAACAGGTTCTGGCTGAGCAGTTGATCGACGGCGTCGACATCGTTGGTAACGCGGCTCATGAGGTCGCCGGTGCGATTTCGATCGAAGAACCTGGTCGAAAGACTCTGGAGCTTCCGAGCGAGCTCCTCGCGAATGTCGAGCATGATCTTTTGCGCGACTTGCGCGATCATCCGGCTGTACACGACTGCCGTCGCCCTGTACCCCTGTTTCGTCGAACAGATGACGCGCGAAGGTCGGCCGCTTCCTGCCTGCGTCCGGGCCGCGTTTGAGGCGTACCTGCGGTGCGGCCTGCTGGAGCACGGCTTTCTCAGTGTACAGTGCACCAGCTGTCACCCCGAACGACTGGTGGCATTCAGTTGTAAGCGGCGCGGGTTCTGCCCCAGCTGCGGCGCCCGGCGCATGGCCGAGACCTCGGCACTGTTGGTGGACGACATCCTCCCGCCGCACCCGATCCGCCAATGGGTGCTGAGCTTTCCCTTTGCCCTGCGCTACCTGTTCGCCACGCGCCCGGCCACGCTCAGCCGGGTCCTCGCCATCGTCTACCGCGCGATCGCCCGGCGCTACGCCGGTGCCGCCGGGGTGGCGGTTTCGCAGGGCCACACCGGATCGGTCACCCTGATCCAGAGGTTCGGAAGCGCATTGAACCTCAACGTCCACCTGCACATGTTGTTCCTCGATGGGGTCTACGTCGAACGCGACGACAAGCCGCGCTTCCGGCGCGTGAGCGCCCCCGTAAAGACTGAGCTTGAGGTGCTGGTGCACCAGATCAGCCAGCGCGTGGGCCGCCATCTGGAACGCAAGGGGCTGCTGGAGCGGGACCTGGAGTCTAGCCAACTAACCCTCGACCCGGCCGACGAGAACGACGGCATGAATGCGCTGCTGGGCCATTCCATCACCTACCGCGTGGCGGTCGGCCCCCGGGCCGGCCAGAAGGCCTTCACGCTGCAGACTCTTCCACCCCTAACGGAACATCACGATGACGAACCGCCGTACCTGGCCAAAGCCAACGGCTTCTCACTCCACGCTGGCGTGTGTGCCCAGGCCTTCGAACGCGACAAGCTGGAGCGCCTGTGCCGCTACATCACGCGCCCGCCCGTCGCGGATCAGCGGATTTCACTGACGCCTAACGGCAACATTCGCTATGAGTTGAAGACGCCGTATCGGGACGGCACCACCCATGTTGTGCTGGACCCCATGGATTTTATGCCCCAGGGCACTTTCTCGATCGCTGTGCGATCTCACCTTGTGGCTCGCCTTGCCGCGCTGGTACCTCGCCCGCGGGTGAATCTCACGCGTTAC
>JBGCET010000034.1:0-32765 GCA_045106555.1 Lysobacterales bacterium
GATTGATGTGGGGTCTGAATAATTTGTGAATCCATTGTCCTGGTCCTCTGGAGTTAAGCGGTTAACTCGCGGAGAGCAAATGCCACATGCTTCCTGTCCTCGTTGACCCCCCAGTCGACGAGTTGTGGCTTGCCTTGTAAATAACCCTGATAAAACTCGGCGCCGAAACGCTCTATTAAGTTCAGGTCTTCTTTGCTTTCTATGCCCTCCAAAACTACGGGCACTTTCACACTTTCGGCAAAGTCGATAACGCTTTGCACAGCTTTAAATTGTCGCTCTGAATTTTTTGCGGCCAGCACTGCTGAGCGGTCAATCTTTAGAAAATCGATGAGCGTTTCTGGTGCGAGCAGGCTGACATGAACGTGGCCGCTGCCGATGTCGTCTAGGGCAATTTGCGAGCCCATTGCGCGCAGAGTTCTGCAAAATTTGGTAGCTGCCTGTATGTCCTGCACCGGCGTATGTTCCACAATTTCGAAACACAGCTGCTCGGGGTTGAGGTCAGCGCTGTTGATAATGGCGACCACCTGCCGAGTGAACGATGGGTCGGAGATCGAATCGGCAAAGACATTAACTGAAAGCTTGCACTCTTGGCCGATGCTATTTTGACCCTCAACCCAGTGGCAGGCGCTCCGGATGACGGCAGCGTCAAATTCCATCATCCACTCTAACGACTGCACTGCGCTGACCAACTCATTGGTTCCGATATCCCTGGGGCGTACTAACCACTCGTACCACGGTGGCCTTATAGGGCCGTTAATCGACACAATCTCTTGAACCGCGAAATCCGTTTCCAATTCCCCGGCAGTGTTCAACATCCACGTAAGTGTCTGTTTTTCCTGCCTGATTTTGTGCGCTCCTAGTTGCACAGGTGGGTCCTCAATATGTCTAGGGCACAATTTATACAGAGCTTGAAAAAATGATGCAAGTGTTTTTTTGAAAAAAATTTGTGAAACACAGGTGAAATAATTATTTGTGAGTGGGATAACAAATCCACAACAGCCTGTTAAAAAAATCCTTCTTGTTAGGAATTTTTGTCCTTTAGGGCGATTTTTCATGCCGGTCGAACCTAGCCAGAAATGGTGGTCGTGCAGGGCTGTTGGTCTGCGATAAGGTATCGCCTATGAACAGTCCCTTTAAAGCTCGATCCGCAGGCGCGAGTGCCATGTTCGAAAGGTCTTTCAGACGTCGGGCGGTCAAACACAGTGAGCTGGCAGGCGCTCTTGGGAGCACACTGCAGAAATTACGGGAAGAGGGCTATGTCGCAGCATCTGTTGAACGCGTCCGGCAACATGCGGGGGCAGGTAGTGCTGATGCAGCCTCCGAATTGTGGTCCACCGAATCAATCGTCGATACCGGGTTGGTGTCGTTAACAAGCAGCGCCAATCGCCCTTTGGTGCTGGATGAAGGTCTGTTGTATTTCGCTGCTGACTGGCGCCTGGAAGTGGATCTCGCCACTAATATCGCCGCTTTGGCGAATGCGCCCCCCATGAAACGGAAACACACGTCGGGCGTTCATGAGGGCTTGGGAGAAAACCAGAGGGACGCGCTTCGCCACGCTTTGTGTCACCAGCTGACAGTGGTGTCCGGCGGGCCCGGTACCGGAAAAACCACGCTGGTTGGACACCTGATCCGGTCGTGGTTGGCCGACGGCGGGGACCCGTCACGACTTTTGATTGCGGCGCCAACTGGGCGTGCTGCCGCCAGGCTGTCGGCGGCAGTGGCGTCCAGCGTCGAACATTCGCTGCCGCCGGCGACTACGCTTCACCGTGCTTTGCGATGGAGCCCTTCGCAGGTGCGATTTCAGTTTGATAAAAACCGACCGCTGGATGCGCAGCTCGTTATCGTGGACGAGGTGTCGATGGCCGACCTGGGGCTAATGCAGGCATTATTTTCCGCGCTCGCATCAGATGCCCAGGTGGTCTTGCTCGGCGACAAAGATCAGTTGGTGTCTGTTCAGCCCGGTAGTGTGATGGCCGATTTGTGTATGGGGCTGGCAACTTCCGGCGCCAGCCATTGTGTGCAAACTCTGGCCGAGAACTTCCGCTACTCAGCCCAATCGGGCATCGCTCGCGCGGCCAGCGCAATCAGGCGTGGCGAAAGTGCGGAGCTGTTTGATGTTCTGGCCCAAGGCGATGATGTGGAGCAACGGGCCCTGCTTACTGGGTTGGACACCATCTGCGCCGATTGGCTGGATTTTGATCATGCTGTTGAGACAATTGCGATATGGGGCCAGCTTTTGTCCAAGCGCGTGTTGTGCGCCCATCGCTCTGGCCCTGCCGGTGTAAACCGGCTTAACGCGATGATCTTTCGGTGGCTGCGTCGTAATGGCCACCTTGACGGTCGATATGTCGATCATCAACAACCCTTCCCGGGGCGGTTATTTTCGCTGCAGGGCAATCATTACGAAGCCGGCTTTTTTAACGGAGATCAGGGATTCATTTCCCAGCAAGGCGGGCAGTTGATGGCCTGGGTCGAATCTTCAGACCGGACGCTGAAATCGCTGTCGCCAGCTAGGCTGCCTCCGGTCGAATCGGCTTTTGCCATGACGGTGCATCGTGCGCAGGGTTCGGAATTTGGAGAGGTACATTGCGTGCTGCCTGACCGTAGCTCGCCGTTGCTCACCCGCGAGCTGCTGTACACGGCAATTACCCGGGCGCGTCAGCGAGTGGTTATCTACGCAGATCAATCAGCGTTGGAAAAGGCAGTCGCCACGCCAGCTAGTCGAGGTTCAGGTCTGGCTACCCGCCTGCGCAAGATGTGCTGATCGGGCGATCGGACAGCGCTGACTTTTTGCAGTCTGACAAATGTCATTTCATCGTCATGATCTTCGGAACTGGTGGCCCGGCGGCTAGCGGGCGACACTATTGGCCAATCACAAACCCACGGGTTGTCCATGTCCACAAACCCCATCATAGAGTTAATCAGTGTCAGCAAGCGTTACGGCGACATCACCGCCGTTGATGATCTGAGTCTTTCGTTAAATGCAGGGGAGGTGACTGCGATGTTGGGCCCCAATGGAGCGGGAAAAACCTCCAGTGTCCATCTGATGATGGGGCTGCTGAAACCCTCTGCTGGTGCAATCAGCGTGTTAGGGCACCCTCCTGGAGAGCGTGTTGCCCGCCAACGCTGCGGCGCCATGCTGCAAATATCAGGGTTGCCAGACACCCTAAAAGTCAAAGAGTTACTGCATCTTTTTGAGAGTTATTATCCAAAAAACCTTGGCCGCGATGCGGTGGTGGATATGTCGGGTATAGCGTCGTTGCTGGATCGTCGCTTCGGTAATCTTTCAGGCGGGGAAAAACAACGCATCATGTTTGCTTTGAGTATTTGCGGAGACCCGGAGCTGCTGTTTCTCGATGAGCCCACCGTTGGAATGGACGTAACCTCGCGTCATCGTTTCTGGCATGCCGTTCGCGAATTATCCAGCAGTGGCAAGGCTGTAGTGTTAACTACCCACTACCTCGAGGAAGCCGATGCGCTGGCCGACCGAGTTGTCGTCATCAATCACGGCCAACTGGTGGCTGATGGGTCACCGGAGGAAATCAAGTCCGCGGTGCCCAGCGGCAGAGTACGCTGCCGAACGACGCTGGAGAAATCCGCTGTTTTGACCATGGCGGGTGTGGGACACGCGGATAGAGAAGGTGGGCTGTTAACCGTAGCTACCAGTGAACCGGAGGCGCTGGTTCGTCAACTGCTGGCGGCAGACCAAGGCCTCACTGAGCTTGAAGTGTCCAAAGCCGATCTCGCCCAGGCGTTCTTACACCTAACTGGCGACACTACCGACGCCAGGGGGGCAGCGTCATGAGCCGGGCCAACGTCTATTTACTGGAGTGGCGATACGAGTTTCTCCGCCTGCTACGCAGTCCCGGGTTTGCCATCCCATCATTAGCGTTTCCCGGGGCATTCTATGTGTTGTTTGCTCTGGTGTTGAACATCGGTGGAACTCAGGGGGGCATGGCCACCTATCTGCTGGCAAGCTACGGTGTTTTTGGTGTGATGGGCCCTGGTTTGTTCGGCTTTGGCGTCGGCATAGCCATAGAGCGCAGTCAGGGTTTGATGCTGCTGAAGTTTGCCTCACCCATGCCTCATAGCGCGTATTTTTTGGCCAAGATGCTGATGACGATGACCTTTGGTTTGGTAATTATAGCCAGTCTGTTCTTTTTGGCGCTGGTTTTTGGTGGGGTGAATATCACTCTGTCTGTTGGGCTGAAACTGGCGTTTATTTTGCTCGTTGGTTCGATTCCTTTCTGCGCTATGGGTTTGATGGTTGGGGCTTGGGTGAATGGCCAGGCAGCGCCGCCTATCATCAACCTGATGTATCTGCCCATGGCTGCCATGTCTGGGCTTTGGTTTCCGCTGAGGATCATGCCTGACGCGCTGCAGTCTTTCGCCTGGGTCTTGCCGCCATTTCATCTCAACCAGTTGGCAACGAAAACCATTAATATGGATGCCGGGTACCCTGTCTGGATGCACGTTGCTGCGTTGGTCGTATTTACGGTCGTGTTTTTTTGGGTCGCCGCCATTGGGTTGCAACGTGAGAAAGCACTCTCAACGGCAGAAACATCCTGAAAAACATTGGTTTAAAGTATGAACATTATCCAAAATCTACGTATGCGACTGGTTCGAGTCCATGAGTTTTTGGTGCCGCCAAAGGCGCAGTTAAGCTACACACCTTACCTGTGGCTGGTCTACAACGGTTTTCTGCTCCTGCCCATTTTTTACGGCACTGCGAGCAAAACCGAAACGGCCGTCACTCTTGCGAGTTTTGCTTTCTTCTTGCCGCTGTACTTTTCTGCGTTTCGTGTGCAAGGAAGGGCCTTGCTGCCATTTGTTGCTGGATGCGTTTTGCTGGGGTTGATTGTTACGCCCTTCAATATGGGAGGCACTGTCTACTTCATCCACGCCTGCGCCTTTTCCGCGTTGATTGGTCCTCCGGTCATTGCAATGCGGTATACCTCCTTGGCAATTCTGACGGCGCTGCTGCAGGTATGGTGGTTAGGCATGCATCCCTCGGTGGCGATTGTCACCACCCTGGTCGGTTACGTCGTTGCGGCCTGCAACATTTTTTATCGAAAGATGGAGTTGAAAAACGAAGCGCTCAGGCTGTCGAGAGAAGAGGTCAAGCGATTGGCCAGTACCGCCGAGCGCGAGCGCATCGCCAGAGACCTTCACGATTTACTAGGGCATACCCTGGCCAGCATTACCTTGAAGGCTGAATTGGCGAGACGCACGGTGCTGGAACAACCCGAAGCGGCCTATAAAGAGCTAGAAGACATTGAGCGAATTTCCCGCCAAGCAGCATCTCAGGTGCGCAGCGCCGTGGCTGGTTACCGAGCAGGGCGGATTCAGTCTGAGTTGGCCAGTGGTCGACAATTGCTGGAGTCTGCGGGCGTATGGCTGGACGTTGAAGTGCAGCCCCAGGAACTTACGGCGGAACAGGAGAATATTCTCGCACTCACGCTGCGTGAAGCGCTGACCAACGTTCACCGTCACGCCAAAGCGTCCCGTTGCTGGGTGCTCTTAAGCGGCGACGAGCAACAGATTCGGCTGGTTGTTCGGGACGACGGTCGGGGCGGAAATGTTCGCCCTGGCGCCGGCATTAAAGGTATGCGAGAGCGACTGCATGCGGTCGGCGGACAGTTGCAAGTCGAATCTAATAGTCCTCACGGGTTAATCGTTCAAATGATGCTGAACGTCAGTGGCCCTGAGCACAACGTGGCGTTGACTGGGCCCGTTCTATGATGCGAGTGCTTATTGCTGAAGATCAGGCCATGGTGCTGGGCGCGCTGGCAGCGTTGCTGGAGCTGGAGCCTGATATTGAAGTGGTAGGAAGAGCTGGTGATGGTATTGAGGCGGCCGCCCTTGCGCAGGCGTTAGGGCCGGACATTGTGTTGACCGATATCGAAATGCCGGGGCAAAGCGGTTTGGAACTGGCCCAGCAGCTGAAAGATCTGGCAGGTTGTAAAGTGATCATTTTGACCACGTTTGGTCGCCCCGGATACCTTCGCCGCGCGCTGGAATGTGGAGTGATGGGATATTTGTTAAAAGATGCCCCGGCCGAGCGGTTAGCCGATGGACTGCGCACCGTATATCGAGGGGGGCGCGTCATTGACCCAGAGCTGGCGGCCCAGGCCTGGACCGAACGCGACCCGCTTACCGATCGTGAGCGCCAAGTGCTGCGGATGGCCGGCGAGGGTGCAAGCAGTACCGATATTGCCAACAATCTGCATTTGTCTCACGGCACGGTTCGTAACTATTTGTCAGAAGCCATTGGCAAACTAGGCGTAACCAATCGCATAGAGGCCGCGAGGCTTGCCCGCCAGAAGGGTTGGTTGTAGGTCTTTTACTGGTAGCAACACGGCTGCGGGTTCAGGTAACATCCGCCCGCCATGCAGCTTACTGACTACCATTTCGAGCTCCCCGAAGAACTGATTGCCCAAGTTCCCAGTGAACGCAGGGAAGACAGCCGGTTGCTGGTGTTGAGCCGAGATCCAGAGGCTATCTCAGACCATCAGTTTGTTGATTTTCCGGGTCTGCTGCAGCCTGGCGATTTGTTGGTGTTCAACAATACTCGGGTATTGAAAGCCCGCCTGGTCGGCAAAAAAGACAGTGGCGGCAAGGTTGAGGTAATGGTCGACCGAATACTGTCGCCTCATCGTTGCTTGGCTCAGGTACGTGCCAGTAAATCACCCAAACCTCAAACGTTGATTCATATTAGCGACGTATCGCTGACAGTGACCGGTCGACAGGACAGCCTGTTCGAAATTTCCTGCCCCGATATCCCTATAGTGGATTTGCTGGAGCGCCACGGCGATGTGCCATTACCCCCCTACATCAAGCGCCCCACCGAGGATACAGACGACAGTCGCTATCAAACGGTTTACGCCAGCAAACCCGGAGCGGTGGCAGCGCCAACCGCCGGGCTGCATTTTGGCGAGAACATGCTGGCCAAGCTTCGCGGCGCTGGAGTGCAGTTGGGCTACCTCACGCTGCATGTCGGCTCCGGCACCTTTCAGCCGGTTCGGGTTGACGTCATTGAAGAGCATAAGATGCACGCAGAGTGGTGTCAGGTAAGTTCAGGGCTGGTTGAGCAAATCCACGCTACCCGAGCCGCCGGTGGTCGGGTGATTGCGGTCGGCACCACCAGCCTTCGAGCGCTGGAATCGGCGGTTGTTGATGGGCAGGTGCAGCCGTTTGAAGGCGAGACCGATATTTTTATTTATCCCGGGGTTGATGTGGTGAGCTGTGACGGACTAGTCACCAATTTTCATTTACCCCAATCCACCTTATTGATGCTGGTTAGCGCGCTGGCCGGGCGCGAAGCGATTTTGGCGGCCTACCGGCACGCGGTGGACGAAAAGTACCGGTTTTTCAGTTATGGCGATGCGATGTTTATCCGATGAAATTTGATCTGCTCAAAACCGACGGAAGAGCGCGTCGCGGGCGTGTGCACCTCAATCATGGGGTGGTGGATACGCCGGCATTCATGCCGGTGGGCACATATGGTTCGGTAAAAAGTATGTTGCCGGAAGCCGTAGCGGAGACTGGTGCGCAGATCATCTTGGGTAACACGTTTCATCTGATGCTGCGGCCCGGCTGCGAGGTGATCGAGGCCCATGGTGGCCTGCACCAGTTCATGAACTGGCATGGTCCCATTTTGACCGACTCTGGCGGCTTCCAGGTGTTCAGTCTTGCCAAGCGTCGAAAGATTACCGAACAGGGTGTCGCCTTTCAGTCTCCGGTTGATGGGAGCCAGGTGTTTCTGGGGCCTGAGGAGTCCATGGCGGTTCAACGCAGCCTAAATTCCGACATTGTGATGATTTTTGATGAGTGCACACCGTACCCAGCAGATTTTGAAACCGCTGAATCGTCAATGAATCTGTCGCTTCGCTGGGCCCTTCGGAGTCGCCAGGCGTTTGCGGATAACCCCAATGCCCTGTTTGGCATCGTGCAGGGCGGAATGCATCAGGAATTGCGCCAGCGGTCAGCCCAGGGTCTTATCGAAATCGGATTTGACGGCTATGCCATCGGCGGGTTGTCCGTTGGAGAGCCGCCGGAAGAGCGCAACCGGGTGCTGAATTTCACCACCCCGATGCTGCCTGAAGACAAGCCCCGTTATCTGATGGGGGTGGGCAGGCCCGAAGACCTTGTGGAATCGGTGTTGATGGGGGTCGACATGTTTGACTGCGTCATGCCCACCCGAAACGCCCGCAATGGCCATGTATTTACCCGTCGCGGCACCATCCGTATTCGCAACGCCAAATATCAGAAGGACACCGGGCCGCTGGACCCGGAGTGTCAGTGCTATACCTGCCAGAACTATTCTCGTGCATATCTCAAGCATTTGGAGCGCTGCAACGAAATACAGGCCTCCCAGCTGATGACCTGGCACAATCTGCATTACTATCAGGAACTGATGGCGGGCCTGCGCGAGGCCATCGCCCAAGGAGAGTTGGCGGACTTCGCGAAGGCCTTCTACGATCAGCGGTCTGTGACATAATAGGCGGCTTGGATTGTGTTTTGTTGGCCGGTACCCCATATCGGTTGGCAGAAGCCGAAGTCATCACCAGAAATAATCAAAAATTAAGGTGTAAAGAACCGTGGATTTCCTGATCAGTAACGCCATGGCCCAGACCGGGGGCTCCCCCGCTGGCGCAGGTATGGCCAACATCATTATGCTGGTGGTTTTCATCGGCATCTTCTACTTTCTGCTCATTCGTCCTCAAATGAAGCGTCAGAAAGAACACAAGTCGATGGTCGACAGCCTGTCCAAAGGCGACGAAGTCGTAACCGCCGGCGGTGTCCTTGGTAAAATCGTTGACCTGGGCGATGCATTCATCACGGTTGAAATTGCCAACAACACCCATATCAAAGTGCAGCCTCACGCGGTAAGCGCCGTGATGCCCAAGGGCACTATCAAATCCAGCTGAAACACACCGCCCGGCTGGCAGCCAGGCGGTTCTCGCTTAACAGGAATTAGACGATGAATCAGTATCCGGCGTGGAAGTATCTGCTGATTGTGGCCGTGGTGGTCCTGGGTCTGCTTTACGCATTACCCAACCTTTACGGGGAAGACCGTGCGCTGCAAATTTCAGCCTTAGGCGGGTTTGAAATGTCAGTGGCGGTTCGCGACGACGTGGAAAACGCGTTGCGTGTTGAGCAAATTCAGTCCAAATCCATTGAGCTGAACGAAGATCGCATCTTGGTGCGCTTTAGCGACGATGCGCAGCAGAAGAAGGCTGCAGAACATTTGGCAACTCACCTGGGCAGCAATTATGTAGTGGCCCCCAACCTTGCTCCCGCAACGCCCGATTGGCTGGCAAACCTGGGCGGCAAGCCCATGGTGATGGGCCTGGATCTGCAGGGTGGTGTGCACTTCCTCATGGAAGTGGATATGGATACCGCGTTGAAGCTGGCGCGAGAGCGTTATGAAACGGATGTGCGCAACCTGCTGCGAACCAACAACATTCGGTATCGCTCGGTCCAACTCTCTCCGCAGGGGCTGTCTGTTCAACTCCGAAACGACCAAGACCGCGAATCGGCAAGCTCGGTTATTTTCAATCAGCTTCCTGAGCTAACCCCTCAATACTTCGAATCCGCAGAAATCTTTGGCATTCGATTTACCATTTCCGAAGAGAAGATTGCTGAAATTACCAACACGGCGCTGCAGCAAAACATCACTACACTGCGCAACCGAGTTAACGAACTGGGCGTGGCCGAACCCTCCGTTATTCAGCAGGGTGCCAATCGCATTGTAGTCGAGCTTCCAGGCGTGCAGGACACCGCGAGGGCCAAACGCATTATCGGTGCCACAGCCACGTTGGAGTACCGCGCAGTCTGTATGGGTGAAGATGCCTTTGCCGCGGCCAACTCAGGGCTAATCCCCCCCGGTTGCCGCCTCTACTACCAGAAAGACGGAAACCCGGTGCTGCTCAACAAGCGTCTGATTGTCTCTGGCGAGCAACTGATCGACGCAGCGGCGGGCTTTGACCCCACCTCTGGTACCCCTCAGGTGTCGGTAACGCTGAACAATACCGGTGGCAACCGGATGCGTAACTTCACTTTGGAAAACGTCAATAACTCCATGGCTGTGGTGTATGTGGAGCGCAAAAGCGTGACCCGAGAGGTGAACGGTGAGTTTATTACCGAGCCCGAAGTTATCGAGCGGGTGATTTCCATTGCCACCATCCAGGAGGCCTTCGGACGCCGATTTCGAACCACTGGGCTGGACAGTCCTTCCGAAGCGTCAGAACTGGCGCTGCTGCTGCGTGCGGGAGCGCTCGCCGCGCCGGTAGAAATTGTGTCGGAAAGCTTTATTGGCCCAAGCCTTGGTAAAGACAACATTGAGAAGGGCTTCAACTCAGTGAAGATTGGCTTCCTCCTAGTGCTGGTTTTTATGGCGATCTATTACCGGCTATTTGGCCTGGTAGCGGATCTGGCGCTGTTTGCCAACCTAGTTCTGGTAGTGGCGTTGCTGTCGCTGCTGGGGGCCACTCTTACATTGCCAGGCATTGCCGGGATCGTTCTGACCGTGGGTATGGCAGTCGATGCCAACGTTTTGATCTTTGAGCGGATTCGAGAAGAGATTCGTAACGGTAACACTCCTCAGGCCTCTATCAGGGCCGGTTACGACAAGGCGTTCTCCACCATTGCAGACGCCAACGTTACAACGCTTATTGCGGCCATTGTGCTGTTTACATTCGGCACCGGGCCTATCAAAGGCTTCGCAGTGACACTGTCGCTGGGCATTATTACCTCCATGTTTACCGCGATCATGGGAACTCGCGCGGTAATTAACCTGATCTACGGCCGCCGCGCCCGGATCAAATCACTGGCGATCTGATCATGGAAATTTTAAAGAAGCAGACCAACATTAACTTTATGGGTCAGCGCAAGCTGGCCTGGACACTGTCGGGTGTTCTCCTGGTGCTTTGCATTGCTTCGCTGACCGTTCGGGGCCTGAATTTTGGCCTGGACTTTACTGGCGGTACGTTGCTTGAGCTGGCTTATCCCGAAGCGGTGGATCTGGGTCAAGTTCGAAGCGCCCTGGCTGGTGCTGGCTACACTGACGCGGTTGTACAGACGTTCGGCGCACCCAACGACATCGTTGTTCGGCTGGCAACCTCTGACGAGGGAAACAGCGCAGAGCTCAGTGGGCAAGTGCTTGAGGCACTGCAGGGAGCCAGCGGTCAGGAACTGGATCTTCGTCGGGTAGAGTTCGTGGGCCCACAAGTTGGCGACGAACTGGCCGAGAAAGGCGGTCTGGCTATGGTTTATGCGCTGATCGGTATCCTGCTGTACATCATCTTCCGATTCCAGTGGAAATTTTCCGTGGGCGCTGTGCTGGCTTTGGTGCACGACGTGATTATCGTTATTGGTATCTTTTCGATACTGCAGGTGAACTTCGATCTCACCGTGTTGGCGGCAATTTTGGCGGTGATCGGTTACTCCCTGAATGACACCATTGTGGTTTACGACCGGATTCGTGAAAATTTCCGCACCGTGCGCAAAGGTGAGCCGCTGTCCATCTTCAACCAATCCATTAATCAGATGCTTTCGCGCACACTGATGACGTCGCTAACCACATTACTGGTGTTAATGGCGCTGTTTTTCCTGGGCGGAGAGATCATCCACAGCTTTGCCCTGGCGTTGATTATTGGTGTGGTGGTGGGAACCTACTCGTCCATCTATGTTGCCGGTTCAACGCTGCTCATGCTGAATGTCACCAAGCAAGATCTGATGCCTCCCGTAAAGGAAGGCGTCGAAGTTAGCGGGCCCTAATTCGCCGTTAGCGGGCCTCGGTCAGCGAACCTAGGCGACGGCGGACTGTGAGTCAGTCCGCCCCGGGGACAGCCTAATCGTCGGTTAGGGCTTTTAGAGCGTCGGTGTACAGCGGCGATAGCGTTTTCTTGATCTGTCCGACCAATTTCAGGTTGCCCGCAATAATGTTGCCGGAATCGAGAAAGCCGTCTGCGCCGGAAAAGTCGGTGCACAGGCCGCCGGCTTCGCGCACCAGTAGGGCACCCGCCGCGATGTCCCAAGGCTTTAACCCCATTTCCCAGAAGCCATCGACACGTCCGGCGGCAACGTAGGCCAGATCTAACGATGCAGCGCCTGCCCGTCGCATGTCGCCGGCGATATCAAACACGCCACGGAACATGTTCATGTAGTCGTCCAGCGCCTCCCTGGCACGAAATGGAAAACCCGTGGCCAACAAAGACCCGCTCATGGCGGTGCGATTGCTGACCCTGACCCGGTGATCATTCAAGTACGCACCGCTGCCTTTGCTGGCCGTGAACATTTCTTCCCGGGTTGGGTCGTACACCAGCCCATGTTCCAGCACGCCCCGGGTTTGCACGCCAATGGAAATGGCAAAGTGGGGTAGCCCCTGTATGTAATTGCGAGTGCCATCCAGCGGATCGATGATCCACACGGTTTCAGCATCTTCGGGCCCCGTTCGACCACTTTCCTCAGCCAAAATGGCGTGATCCGGATAGGCTTTCTGAATTTCGTAGATGATGGCCTTTTCCGCTGCGTGATCGGCTTCGCTAACAAAATCGTTGCGTTGTTTTTCAACCACCGAGAGGGCCTCACTGCGATTGAGCATGCGAATTAGTACGCGGGCAGCGGAACGCGCGCCTTTGACGGCGATATTAATGGCGGGTTGTGGCATGAAACGGTCCTTGGAATGGCGTCCAACAGGTTACAATAGCGCTATGCTGGAACAGATTCGCGTCATACTAAGCCATCCGTCCCATCCAGGGAATATTGGAGCGGCAGCCAGGGCCATGAAAACCATGGGTCTTGAGCAGCTCGTGATGATCAACCCGGCCAATTTTCCGAGCGCGGAAGCCACCGCAAGGGCTTCTGGAGCGGACGAATTGCTGGCCCGGGCTAAAGTGGTGTCCACCTTGGATGAAGCGCTGGAAGGCGCTCATCTGGTGCTTGGCACCAGCGCACGCTTACGAACGGTGCCCATGGATCAACTGCCGCCAAGGCAGGCTGCGGAGCGAGCATTAGAGCAACCGGCAAATACTCAGGTGGCCGTATTATTCGGCAGGGAAAAGTCCGGGCTGACCAATGCCGAAATTGACCGTTGTCATGCCTTAGTCAACATTCCCAGCAACCCTGACTACAGCTCCCTGAACCTGGGGGCCGCAGTGCAGGTGGTGTGTTACGAGCTTCGAGTGGCCGCTTTGGCGGCCGGCGAGCAGGAAGCGGTTCAGATGCCTGAACATCAACCGGCATCTGCCGACTTGGTGGAACGGTTGATGGAGCACTTTGAAGAGGTGCTGCAGGTTTCCGGCTTTCTTGACGGGCGCCAGTCGGCCACCTTGCGCAAACGCCTGCGCCGGATGGTTCAGCGAACCGCTCCCAGCGAAACGGAAATTCATATTTTGCGGGGGATATTTGCCACCTGTCTGAAAAACCGTTCACAGCCGAAAGACTGACGTCCAGCGGTGGCGAATGACGCTTGGCTGGGCTTAACTGCTGCGCTGCTGAGATTGCAGCGTCCACATTTGCGCATACTGTCCCTGAGCACTCAACAGTTGTGTGTGGCTGCCTTGTTCTACCACCTGGCCGCCGCTCATCACCACTATCTGATCAGCGTTAACCACAGTGGCTAATCGGTGAGCAATCATCAGCGTGGTTCGATTGTCCGCCAGCTGATCCAGCGCTCCCAGGATGGTTTGCTCAGACGCTGAGTCCAGTGCTGAGGTGGCTTCGTCAAAGACCATGATGGGGGGCTGTTTCAATAACATGCGGGCGATGGCAATCCTCTGCTTTTCACCTCCGGATACTTTCAATCCTCGCTCGCCAACCTGAGTCTCAAGACCTTCCGGCAACTGCTGGATGAAATCGGTCAGATTGGCTGCTTGCGCCGCTTCACGAACCTGGGCTTCGGTCGCGCCCGGGACGCCGTAGCCGATGTTGTACGCGATGGAGTTGTTAAACAGGACGGTATCCTGCGGCACCACGCCAATTTGCTCACGCAAACTTTGCTGGGTAACCTGACTGATGTCCTGGCCATCAATGATGATGCTGCCTGAATCGGGCTCATATAGCCGAAACAGCAGTCGAACGAGGGTGGATTTGCCGGAGCCGCTTGGCCCTACCACGGCAACTTTTTGCCCTGGACCCAAGTTGAGGGAAAAATTCTGCAGCAGGTCGCGATCTTCGACATAACGAAAACCCACCTCGTTAAACTGCACGCCGCCTTGGCTGACCTTCAGGGGCAATGCCTGTGGATGATCCTCAATTGCCGGTTGGCGCCGCAGCAGCTGAAATACCGCTTCGATATCGGCCAGGGCCCGTTTGATTTCACGATACACAAAACCGAGAAAATTGAGCGGTATGAACAACTGCATCATGTAAGCGTTGACCATCACCAGGTCGCCCAATGTTAAGTCGCCATCGGCCACGCCATCCGCCGCCAGCAGCATGATGCCGGTCATGGCCCCTGACACCACCAGCGCCTGGCCAATATTGAGAGCGGCGAGGGAAATTCGATTGCGCCGCCGCGCGGTTTCCCAGTTCGCCAGGTTGCGATCGTACTCGGCGGCTTCAAACGGCGCGCTGGCAAAAACCTTTACCGTTTCGAAATTTAGCAGGCTGTCAATGGCGCGGGTGTTGGCCTGATTGTCCGCCTCATTCATCTGTCGCACAAAACCGGTGCGCCATTCCGTCGCAACGACGGAGAACGTGATGTACAGCGCGACAGCAACAAAAACGATGGCGGGGTAATGCCAGCTGAAATTGACCGCCAGGATGATGGCCACCAAGCCGATTTCCAGCAACGTGGGCAAAATATTAAACAGCATGAAGCGCATGAGAAAACTGATGCCGTTGGTTCCACGGTCAATATCTCGGGCTAATCCGCCGGTGCGTCGTTGAAGATGAAACGACAACTCCAAGGCATGCAGGTGCTTGAACACCTTTAATCCAATTCGGCGCATTGCGCGCTCAGTCACCCGGCCAAAAATGGTGTCGCGAATTTCGCCAAAAATAATGGTCGTCAGGCGTAGGGCGCCATAAGCCAGAACCAGTGCGACAGGCACCACAATGATTGGGTTAGCAGTTCCATCCAGGGAATCTACGATGTGTTTCATGGCGATGGGAAGCAGCACGGTGGCCACTTTTGACGCAATTAAAAACCCCATGGCAAGGAATACCCGTAGTGGAAATTCCATGAAGTAGGGCACCAGGCTGCGCAGCGCCCGCCAGTCGCCGCTGAACTGACGGTCTGGCTGTCTTCGATCGCCTCTCATGACCGAGTCACAGGAATTGTGCCACCGCGTTTAACAGTGTTTTGTTATCTGTGGGTTTTCGCAGCAAGCGGTCTACGCCGGCGGCAGCGGCGCTGGATGCGTCGTCAAAATGGCTATAGGCGGTTAGCATCAAGCAAGGCAGCTGAGGTTTCAGGGCTCGTACTTCGCGAATCAAATCGACGCCGCTCATGCCAGGCATAGTTTGGTCGGTGAGCAATATATCCACCTCCGACTCATGTTGGCGAAATTCCCGCAAACCGCCGCTACCGTCGTAGGCGACGTTAACCTGCATGCCGGCATGTTGAAAGAGTTCGCGTAAGAAGGCCGCGACCTGTCGATCATCATCTACCACCAAAATCCGCCGCCCTTCCAAGCTACCTGGCTCCGGTATGTTGTTGGGCCTTGCAATATAAGGATGAGGACCTGCGATATCCGTGGGTTCAGGAAAAGCCACGGTCATGGTCGTACCGACGCCTTCACTACTTTCAATCAGGATGTACCCGTTATTGGCCCTGACAATACCTTGAACCACAGACAGACCCATGCCGGTGCCCTGAGTCGGACGTTTTGTGGTGAAGAAAGGTTCGAATATCCGCCCGATGATGTCATCGGGGATGGCGCTCCCGGTGTCGCCCACACTTAACGTGACGTAATCGCCAGAGAGTTGGGTCAGGCTGACGGCGCATTCTCGGCCGTCAAGTGACTGAACCTCAAGCTTCACGCTTAACGTTCCCCCAGACGGATCCATGGCATCGCGAGCGTTGAGGCACAGATTGACCAACACCCGTTCGAAACTAATATTGTCAACGGCCAGAGTTGCCAGAGGGGCATTGCAGACATAGTTCAGTTCAATGATTTCCGGCAACAGGGGCGCAACCATTCTCAGGGCATTGGATACGGCTTGATTGGCCTGCATAACCTGGGCCTGTTCAGTGGGTACCGATCGACTGAACGTCAGCAGCTGCGAGACGAGCTCCCGGCCATTGTTGGCCGCATTTCGGATGCTTTCGAGAAACTCTTGCTGCTGGCTATCTTCGGCTTGTTCAGCGCGCATTTCTGCCAGCTCAGAAAACCCCAGTATGGTGGCGAGCATGTTATTGAAATCATGGGCAATGCCGCTGGTGAGTCGGCCGACGGTGTCCATTTTTTGCCGCTGCTGAAGCTCTCGGCGGAGTCGTTCACGTTCGGTCACTTCCTTCACAATGCAGATATAGTGGGTCGACACACCGTCGTTATTGAGTACCGGTGCCATGGTCAGTTCGCAGGAAAACGGATCGCCACTGGGGCGAGGCTGGTCCATGGCAAGAAAATAGGGTTTATGAGACTGCACGGCTTCGCGGATCTGGGATCGAATCAGTGTGTCGGCACGAATCAAACCAACTTCACGGACGGGTCTTCCGATCAGTTCATTTTTGCTTTTGCCGGTCATCTTGCTGAACGCGTCATTGGTATAAACCACGGTGGAGTCACAATCAGTCGTGATGATGACCACCCCATCGGTGATGGACTCCAGGGCGCGATTTCGCGTTTCCAGTTTCGCCAGGGTGGCAAATCGCTCCGTTGAGTCCCGTGCAATCCCAATGATCCCAGAAAGTTCGCCCTGATCATCTCGCACCGGGGCTCGGGTAACCTCCATCATTGCCACGGTGCCGTCGGGCCTTGGCACGAGCTCTTGAAAAAACTCGGCCTGACCACTCTGAATAATTTGCTGATCTTGCGCCTTGATGATCTGCAGGGTCTGCTGGGGAATAATATCTTCGGGACGCAACCCCATGATGGGGCGATCGCCAATATTCCAAAATGAGCGAAAAGCCTCGTTGCCCTGGATATACCGGCCCTCTAAGTCTTTAAGAAATACCAGGTCGGGGGACGACGCCAGCAAGGTCTGAGTCAATTCTCGGGCTCGCGTCAGCTTTCCCTCAGCTTGGACCCGCTGGTTAATTTCATGGCGCAATCGGCGGGTGGCAAATGCCCCGCGCAGGGTGTCGGAAAATCGGTCGATAACCCGCCGCAGTTGGTTGACTTCAGATTCGGGTATGCCGTCGGCGTCGGTGCAGTAGAATTTCAGCAGGCCCACACCATCGAGTCGGAATATCACCTGAACACCCTTCTGGATAGAGGGTTCGACGGTGATGCTGGCGAAGTCGGGGTTGCTGCAGGTCATTCTGACAGGTCTACCCTGGGCGATCGCTCTGGGCATGGCGTGATCAGAGGTTACGCGGTCTAACCCGTCTCTGGCTCTTGGGTAGCTGGCGAAAAGTACAAATTCTCCTCGCTCCAATTTCTCGCCGGGTTCGATAAGCCAGACTGCACCATAGGAGATTTTCAACTGCCGAACCGTCTCGCTGACAAAGTCCAGACAAATGGTGTGTGGGTCGCCGCCGCCGCGGATTGCCAGCGCTAAGTTATACAGTTTCAGCAAATCATGTATTGAGCCCGGCTTACCTACGCTGGCGAGTCTTCGGTCGCCCTGGCGCTTACGCATGGAGCTGCACCAGCGCCATAGCCTTATTGTGGACATCGAAATAGCGTGCGCCGTCACTGGCGATTTCGCCCAAACTGGCGACCCCAAAAACGGGCTGGCTGGAGCCGCTCTGTATTAACTCCAATTCGCGGCGAAACTGGTCTGCCCCAAGCACTTTGTGCCGTGCGATGCAGGTAATGAGCAGTTGATGATTGCTAGGGTTGGTGACATCGCGCAAGGGCGCCGCCAGGCCCTGGGCCTGGCCCATCAGGTCTTCCGGTTCGCCATGGGCAACATAAAGCGTAGAGTTTTCCGGCACGCCACAGACCATCAGCAGAGCGCCGTTGTCGTCCACGCCAAACGGCGTTCGGATGACGGGCTCGCCATCATCGGTAGGCGCAATAGCCAGTGGGTAAGTGCGAGCAATGCGATGAATCAAATCCTGGGGGTCGGCGATATTCAGCGACCTAGGTAAGGCGTCTCGATAAACGTCGTAAGCGGTTTGCCAGTTTAAGTCACAGATGCGGTTTTCCTCACATCTGGACGCAACCAGAGGCCCGGCGATGGGTTTCCAGCCATGTTTTAAGTTCATGGAGCTGTCGCTGTCTAACATCGCCAAAACGGCCCCGTTGGACGTGGTTTCAGCGCCATTAAAAACCCACTGACCTGACGTGAATTGGGTTGATCCTGCACCCGCGCCGACGTAGTTCACTGTGGGACCCCAATGGTCATAAGTTTTTTGAATCAGGTGGTTGATGTCGAACTCCGGTGTTGCATAAAACATCACCAGCGTTTGCGGACCGTTACAGGTTTGATTAACGTCGGCACATCCCTCGACGCCCGTATGAATTGTCTCGTCGTCGACCAATACTGGGGGCTGACTGAGGACGACAGGGATTCCGATAGCGCCCTGGAAATGGAACGCGCTGTGGGCTACCAGCGCAGGAAATGACGCGCCAAAAGCGGGTATTTGTCGTTCATGAAGCCCCTGCGCCAGGTCCTTTACGGACAGATCAGGGTGGTTGGCCAGCATGACCATTAACGTGCTGTTGGCCGGCCGAGGTATGGCCTCCAGACCATCCAGCACACCCCTAATTGTTGAGGAATCAACGTACATAGAGATTATCCTCGAATGATTCTTAACTTAAGTAAAGCATTTGGCGGGTAATGGGCCGCGCCGGCGCGCCGCCCCCGGGGACGAAACGTGACGTTGTTTAACAGTGACATTTTCCCGGCTGGCCTATTATGAGTGTCGAGGGGCTACGCCAAAGGAAAGATCCATGCACCAACACATATGCCAAACCGAAGCCTACGACATCTCTTGGATTGAAGGGAGCCAATGTCTGGTGGTGGTGGTTCGCGAGGGTGTGCAGGGGTTCCGTGGGGTCAGCAAATTTTTCTCCAGTCTGCGCGAGGCGCGAAGCGCCAAGGCTGCCGAGGGTTGGGTGCTTGATCTGCGAAAGTCGCACAAAATTCCTGAAGAGCTGTGGAACTGGGTTCATGCGTCCTGGTTTCCCCAACTAACGGACGAGGGGCTCCGTCGGCAGGCGTTGATACTGCCCGAGGCGGCGGCTGCCAGATCCCAATGGCGGGGGCTGGAAATCAGTGCGTTGTCCCAAGAAGAGTTTTCCAGTTTGCCGCGGGCTATCATGTGGCTGGGTACGGAGTTCGGCACCGCGCCGGTGCGCCAACGCTCCCGCATTTCGGCGCCAGTTCGCGCCCGGCTGTAACGCCTGCGGTAATCGTGACGACGATACTCACGCGCTTTTTCGCCGTTTTTTCTTGGCGGGTGTCTTGACCTTCAAAGCCTGACGCAGAAATCGCGCAGTGTGTGACGTCTTGTGAGCGGCCACCTCTTCAGGGCTTCCGCTGATCAAAATTTCTCCCCCGCCGTCGCCGCCTTCGGGCCCTAAGTCGATGACCCAATCTGCGGTCTTGATGACATCCAGGTTGTGTTCAATGACTACAATCGTATTGCCGTGATCGCGCAACCGGTGCAGGACCTTCAGTAACTGCTCAATATCATGAAAGTGAAGGCCGGTGGTGGGTTCGTCCAATACATATAGCGTGTTGCCGGTATCACGTTTCGACAGCTCCTTTGCCAGTTTAATGCGCTGCGCCTCGCCGCCTGACAATGTTGTGGCTGCCTGGCCTAACTGAATGTAGGACAGCCCAACATCCATTAGCGTTTGAAGTTTTCTGGCGACCACAGGAACCGGGCTAAAGAACTCCAGAGAGTCTTCCACCGTTTGCTGCAGTACCTGATGGATATTCAGGCCCTTGTACCGAATCTCCAGAGTTTCACGGTTGTATCGTTGGCCTTTGCACACATCGCAGGGAACGTAAACGTCAGGCAGAAAGTGCATTTCCACCCGAATCATGCCGTCACCCTGACACGCTTCACATCGTCCGCCTTTGACGTTGAAGCTGAACCTACCGGGCTTGTAACCTCGGGAGCGAGATTCCTGGGTGCCGGCGAACAGTTCGCGAATCGGCGTAAACAGTCCTGCGTAGGTGGCAGGATTTGAGCGCGGTGTGCGGCCTATAGGGCTTTGATTTATTTCAACCACTTTGTCGAACTGATCAATGCCAGAGTGGCGTCGATGGGCGGCCGGGCGTGAATTGCTGCCGTTAATTTCAGCCGCAGCGATGCGATAAAATGTGTCGTTTATGAGAGTGGATTTGCCGGACCCCGAGACGCCGGTCACGCAGGTCAACAACCCCAGAGGAATTTCCAGGTTCACTTTCTTGAGGTTGTTTGCGCTGGCGCCAAACACTTTTGCCAGGCGTTTTTTGTCTACCTTGCCGCGGGTCTTGGGCACTTCGATGGCGCGCTTTCCGGTCAGAAACTGTCCAGTGACTGATTCTGCACATTGCTCGATTTGCTCGCCGGTACCCGCCGCCACAATGCGGCCTCCGTGAACGCCGGCGCCGGGACCAATGTCCACCACGTGGTCCGCACTGCGGATGGCCTCTTCGTCGTGCTCAACAACAATGACGGTGTTGCCCAGATCACGCAGCCGAAACAACGTGCCAAGCAGTCGCTCGTTGTCACGCTGGTGCAATCCAATGGATGGTTCATCCAACACGTACATGACACCAACAAGGCCGGCGCCGATCTGGCTGGCCAGGCGAATGCGCTGGGCCTCGCCGCCAGATAGTGTGTCGGCCTGTCGCTCCAGGGTGAGGTAATCCAGGCCAACATTCACCAGAAAGGACAGCCGTTCGCGTATTTCCTTTACAATCTTGTCGGCAATTTCACCTCGCCAGCCTTTTAATTTCAACGCTTCGAAGCGGCTTAACGCCTGACCCACGGGTAGCCGGGTCATGGTAGGCAGGTTGTTATCGCCGACAAAAACATGGCGTGCGCCTCGGTTGAGGCGTTGGCCTTCGCAGTCCGGGCAGACCTGCTCTGATATGTAACGGGATAATTCTTCCCGCACCATGGGAGATTCGGTTTCCCGATAACGCCGCTCAAGGTTAGGGATGATGCCTTCAAAACGGTGTTGTCGCTCCCAACGGTCGCCGCTTTCGTTGAGGTACGAAAACTTGATCTTGTCTTGCCCAGAGCCATTCAGTACCACGGTTCTAATGGAGGGCGGCAACTCATCGAAGGGCGTGTCAATGTCGAATTTGTAGTGTTTGGCCAGGGATTTGATGAGCTGGAAATAGTAGGCGTTGCGTCGATCCCAGCCGCGTACGGCTCCAGCTGCCAGGCTGCGATCGCCATGGCCAACCACCCGGTCAGGGTCAAAAACCTGGATAACGCCCAAACCATCACATTTGCCGCAAGCCCCGCTGGGGTTGTTGAAAGAAAACAGCCGCGGCTCAAGTTCCGGCAGACTGTATCCACAAATTGGACAGGAAAATCGGGAGGAAAACACCAGTTCGACTGGATCATCATCCATGCCGATCACGCGGGCGACGCCGCCGGCCAGATTCAAGGCGGTTTCGAAGGACTCAGCCAGGCGCTGCTTCAGATCTTCACGAACCTTAAAGCGGTCGACCACCGCTTCAATGGTGTGTTTGACTCTCAGCTTCAGTTCGGGAACGTCATCCAGTTCCACCACCTGGCCATCGACTCTGGCGCGAACAAACCCCTGAGACCTGAGTTCGTCAAACACCTGAGCATGCTCGCCCTTGCGTTCCTTCACCACGGGCGCCAGCAACATCAGGCGGCTGCCCTCGGGCTGGGCCAGCACCTGATCTACCATCTGGCTAACGGTTTGGGCGTCTAGCACCTCATCGTGGTCGGGGCAGCGCGGAATGCCCACTCGGGCGTACAGCAGGCGCAGATAATCGTAAATTTCGGTGATGGTGCCCACGGTTGAACGGGGGTTGTGGGAGGTGGATTTTTGCTCGATGGAAATGGCGGGAGAGAGTCCCTCGATGTGGTCTACATCCGGTTTTTCCATCATCGAAAGGAACTGGCGGGCGTAGGCCGACAGAGACTCTACGTAGCGTCGTTGTCCCTCTGCGTAGATGGTGTCAAAGGCTAGCGACGACTTTCCTGACCCAGATAGCCCGGTAAACACGATCAGCTGGTCGCGCGGCAACTCAAGATCCACATTTTGAAGGTTGTGGGTTCTTGCCCCGCGAATGGTGATCTTGTCCATAGAAAAGTTGGCCCAAAACCCACAACTATAGTCCTGTAAGGTCGGTCTGCGCAAAGTCATCTGACTCAGCGCTGCCAGGTGTGGCCTGCAGGCGTATTTTGTCTGATTGATGAGTATTTGGCGTTGACTGGGAAGCACTCATTCGGTAGCATTCCCGCTCTTTTGTGGCCAACTTTTCTGGAGCACGACGATGTACGCTGTATTCGCCACTGGTGGCAAGCAATATCGCGCAGAACCTGGAGACAGGATTCGCGTGGAAAAGCTGAATGTTGAAGAAGGTGCTCAGGTTGAGCTCGATCAAGTCATGCTGGTGTCCGACGGTGACCAGATCACTGTAGGAGAGCCGCTGGTGAGCGGTAAAGTTGTGCAGGCCACCGTAGTGGGCCATGGTCGCGGCGAGAAGATCAAAATCGTCAAGTTCCGTCGACGCAAGCACAGTCGTAAGCAGATGGGTCATCGGCAGTCATACACCGAGCTGGAAATTCTGGGTGTTGGTGCTTCAGGCGATAAGCCAAAAGCAGCAGCCAAGCCCAAGGCGGCGCCAAAAGCCGAGCCGAAGCCAGAAGCCAAGCCAGTAGCTAAGGCAGACGACGCTGGTGACGCGCCCACTCTGAAGTTTATGGACGGCCCGAACGGTGAAGCCGATGATCTGCAGCGCATTTCAGGCGTAGGTCCGGTACTTGAGCGCAAACTCAACGCGCTGGGCATTTACCATTACAGCCAAATTGCGGCATTTACCCCGGAGCAAATTGCCCAGGTGGATGACGAGCTGAATTTCAAAGGCCGCATTGAGCGGGATAACTGGCTGACTCAGGCTGCCGAGCTTGATCAGGCCAAGAACGAGGACTGATCAATGGCACATAAGAAAGCAGGCGGTAGTACTCGTAACGGCCGCGATTCAAACCCAAAGTACCTGGGCGTTAAATGTTATGGCGGCGAAGCTGTTCGCGCCGGTAATATCATTGTCCGGCAGCGCGGTACGCGCTTTCATCCGGGAGAAAACGTTGGCTTGGGCCGCGACCACACGCTGTTCGCGCTGGTTGATGGCACAGTGACGTTCGCTCAAAAGGGTGCGAAGAATCGTAAGTTTGTTACGGTTGAGCCCGCCGAGGCGTAAACCCCAACATTTTGGTGCCCTGCCTGCAGGGCGGGTGCCACGAAAATGACAGACGCGGGTCACTGGCCCGCGTTTTTTTTGGTTCACGATTTGTCCCATCGTGGCTTTGAGCAGATGGTGCGGCAGCCCGGAGATTGTTTCGGCGCAGACTCCTCGCAGGGTGAAACGAGATGAAATTTGTAGATGAGGCACGAATTAACGTCCTGGCCGGCAACGGCGGCAACGGCGCGTTGAGCTTTCGCCGTGAAAAATACGTTCCCAGAGGAGGCCCTGATGGCGGCGACGGCGGCCTGGGTGGCAGCATTTTTCTGGTTGCTGATGAACGACTCAATACGCTGGTGGATTTTCGCCATCAGCGCATTTTCAAAGCCCAGCGTGGCGCCCATGGCGCCGGCAAGAAATGCACGGGTGCCGGTGGCGAGGACCTGCTGATCCCTGTGCCCGTCGGAACCATGGTGAAGGTGCTTACTACGGATGAACTTATCGGCGACTTAACTACCGATGGCCAAAAGCTTTTGGTTGCCAGAGGCGGAGAGGGGGGCAAGGGCAATACGCGGTTTAAGTCGTCTACCAATCAAGCACCGCGCAAAACCACCAACGGCGTGGCCGGTGAGGCGCGGGAGCTACATTTAGAGCTGCGCCTATTGGCTGATGTAGGTCTGGTGGGTTTTCCAAACGCTGGAAAATCCACGTTAGTGCGGGCGGTGTCTGCGGCTACCCCCAAGGTGGCCGATTATCCATTTACCACCCTATATCCGAGCCTGGGCGTTGTGAGCATGGACCGAGGGCGCAGCTACGTGGTGGCTGACGTTCCCGGGCTAATTGAGGGCGCGGCTGATGGCGCTGGACTGGGAATTCAGTTCCTGAAACATATCCAGCGTACCCGCATCTTGTGGCACGTGGTGGAACTCGCGCCACTGGACGGCAGCGACCCGGCCGAGCAGGTCCGGCGTATCGAAAATGAGCTTGAGAAATTTGACCCCGAGCTGGTGAAGTGGCCGCGTTGGTTGATTCTGAATAAAAGCGACCTTCTGGCAGAAGATGAACTCGCCGCCAAAGTAGAAAAAGTGTTGTCAGATTTGCAGTGGCAGGCACCGCATTACGTAGTTTCGGCGGTGGCTGGAAAAGGGCTTGACGAGCTGAAGTCACTTACCATGCAGGCAGTGGAGACACTTGACGCAGAGGATGAAGAATCGCCAAGCGTTGAGACCGGTGAAGCGGTTGCTTCACCGGACCCGGCAATCGATAACGATCAGGACAGAGCCTGAACCGCCTTGTTCAGACGACTCTTATGACGAGCCGCTTTATTCTTGTGAATCAGGCCTTTGGCGGTGATTTTGTCAATCACCGGCACTGCGGCTTGATACGCCTTATTGGCTTCGTCCTTGTTGCCAGCTTCAATCGCGGCCAGGACTTTTCTCACCACGGTTCGAAAATTGGATCGAATCGAGGCGTTGTGGGTTCGTCGGGTATTAGACTGACGAATACGCTTGCGGGCAGATACTGAGTGCGCCACGGTGATAACTCCGAATCAAAAAAAGCGCGCTAGTATGCCGCTCCAGGCTTCAGGGGTCAACCTTGGGGGAGCTCAGTGAAGCTTTTGCGCGCGACCGGCATTGTCAGCCTCATGACCCTGATCTCCCGGGTGTTGGGATTTATTCGTGATGTGGTGCTTGCTCGCACCTTCGGCGCCAGCGCGGCCACTGACGCATTCTACGTTGCACTGAAGGTTCCCAATATGCTTCGGCGGATGTTCGCCGAGGGCGCGTTTTCCCTGGCGTTTGTGCCGGTGTTCTCCGAATACCGTAAAAATCGAACGCCTGAGGAGCTCAAAGTGCTGTTGGATGCGGTGGCGGGCGGCCTCAGTGCGGTGCTGATTGTCATTGTTGCTGTGGGCATGCTGGCGGCCCCGGCTCTGGTGGCGTTATTCGCGCCTGGCTTTATCAACAACGACAGCCAGTTTGCCCTGGCTACGGACCTGCTGCGCATCACCTTTCCCTACGCGTTGGCCATTTGCCTCACTGCCCTGGCCGGCGGTGTGTTGAACAGCTTCGGTCGCTTTGCGGTGCCCGCGTTTACCCCCGTGCTGCTGAACATAGCGCTAATTTCAGCAGCCCTGGGCCTGGCTCCCCAGATGGATGAACCCATCAAAGCGCTTGCCTGGGGTGTGTTGGCGGCCGGAGTGATCCAGCTGGGCTTTCAAATTCCTTCACTGATGCGTTTGGGGTTATTGCCACGGCCGCGATGGAACTGGCACCACGAGGGCGTGGTGAAAATTCGCAAGTTAATGTTGCCCGCATTGTTTGGATCTTCCGTGGCCCAAATTAATATCATGCTGGACACACTGTTGGCCTCGTTGATTTCTGTCGGCAGCATTACCTGGCTGTATTATTCAGACCGCTTGCTGGAGTTTCCTCTGGGGCTTTTCGGCATCGCTTTGTCTACGGTTATTCTTCCAACGCTTTCCAGGCTGCATGCGGGCAGCAATACCCAGGGGTTTTCCGGCGCATTGGATTGGGGGCTTCGATTGGGGCTATTAATTGCTTTGCCTGCGGCTTTGGGGCTGATTTTGCTGGCATTGCCGCTGGTGGCAACTCTGTTTAACTACGGCAGTTTTTCTGCTGACGATGTCCGCAATACGGCGGCGAGCGTGATGGCTTACGCGCTGGGTCTGCCGGCATTTGTTGTCATTAAGGTTTTAGCGCCGGCGTTTTATTCGCGCCAGGATACCCGCACGCCGGTTCGAGTGGCGGTGATTGCCATGGTGACCAATATGGTGCTGAACGTGATTTTTGTCGCGCTGTTGATGCGCTGGCCGGTGGCGCCGCCCCATGCCGGACTGGCACTGGCCAGTTCGTTGGCCGGTTACCTCAACGCAGGGCTTCTCTACCGCCAGCTGCGTCGTGATGGCTTGATTGTCCATTCCTCTCACTGGCAACGTAGCGCGGCGTTTGCGCTAATTGGCTGCGGATTGATTGCTGCGCTGGTTGCCGTCCTGGCCCCCGCCGGCTCCGCGTGGATTGAGGGCAGCATTACCCAGCGAATCAGCTGGCTTGCCGCCTGCGTCACTGGGGCCACGGCGCTTTATGTACTGTTAGCGGCCGTGATGAGAATTTCGTTACGTCCACAGGACAGCTGGCAGGGCTCTTCATAGGCTATAATCCAGCGCCTGATCTTGCCCTTCGGTAGTGCGTTTTGCAGCTTTTCCGCGATCTCAATCTGAAGACTCCCCTGGCGGGAGGCACTATTGCCACCATTGGCAATTTCGATGGCATACATCTGGGTCACCAGAGCTTGATCCATGAGGTGGAAAAACAAGCCAAGGCGCGCGGGGTGACGGGGGTTTTGGTCAGTTTTGAGCCACTGGCCAGGGAGTATTTTGCGCCCCGCGGCGCGCCCGGGCGTATTTATAACGCGGCCCAGAGAATTCGCGAACTCAATGGGTACAATCTATCCGCTGTTTGGTTGATGCGCTTTAACCACCATCTGGCTGGGCTTTCTCCAGACGATTTTGTCAAACATCTGCGTCATGGCATTAATCCACAGGCCATTGTAGTGGGTGAGGGGTTTCGGTTCGGCCGCGACCGTGCCGGCAATACCCACACTCTGGCTGCTGGCGGCGACGTGGAGGTGATTACCATTGACCCCGTGATGGTGGACGGAGCTCGGGTTAGCAGTAGTCGCATCCGTGAGCGGCTGGCGGCCGGGAACATTGCCGGCGCCAGTCGTTTGTTGGGCCGTCCTTTCAGCATGTATGGCCGCGTCGTTCGCGGCCAGGCTTTGGGTCGAACTCTGGGGTTTCCGACAGCAAACATCCGCCTGCATCGCAAGACCACCCCGATTAGCGGTATTTTTGCGGTACGTGCTACCGGAGCAGGCTTGACGCAGCAGCCTGCAGTAGCCAGCATCGGTACCCGGCCCACAGTTGGCGGAAAAGACACGTTGCTGGAGGTGCACGTTTTCGATTTTGCCGGCGACCTGTATGGTCGCCACCTGGACATCACCTTTGTGGCGAAGCTGCGCGACGAAGAGAAATTTGACGACCTGGACGCAATGACCGTCCAGATGAATGAAGACGCCCGACAAGCACGAAAGCTGTTGGCGACCTGAACCCGAACATAAAAAGAATACGACGACTGTGAGCAACGATTACAAAGCAACCCTGAACCTGCCCAGCACTCAGTTTCCCATGAAGGGAAATTTGGCTCAGGCTGAACCCAAGATGCTCAAACAATGGGCGGAAAGCGGACATTTTGAGCGAATTGTGGCCCACACATCCAAACGGGACAAAACCTGGCTGCTGCACGATGGCCCTCCGTATGCCAACGGCGCCATTCACCTGGGGCATGCGGTCAATAAAATCCTCAAGGACATGATTGTGAAGTCCCGGCTGTTGGACGGCTATCACTCCCCGTATGTGCCAGGCTGGGATTGCCATGGCTTGCCCATCGAACATCAGGTAGAGAAAAAAGTTGGCAAGGTGGGGAAAAAGGTCGACGCGGCTGAGTTTCGTCGTCGTTGCCGGGAATACGCCCTGAAGCAGATTGATGACCAGCGCGAGGGCTTCAAACGCCTGGGCGGGATCGGCGATTGGGATAACCCTTATCGCACATTAGACTTTCAATACGAGGCCGACATGCTGCGCGCGCTGTCGCAGATCATGGAAAAGGGCCACGTGGTGCGCGGTGCCAAACCCGTTCACTGGTGTTTTGACTGTGGCTCGGCACTGGCCGAGGCGGAAATTGAATATCAGGACAAAACCTCACCCGCCATAGACGTGGCCTTTGACGCGGTAGATGCCAAAGACCTGGCAGGCAGGTTTGGGTATGCGCTGAATGGCGAACGCATTAGCGTGGCGATCTGGACCACGACGCCATGGACCTTGCCCGCCAACCAGGCGGTGTCTCTACATCCGGATTTTGATTATCAGCTGGTTCGCCTCGGCGAAGACCGGCTGCTGGTGCTGGCAGCGGAACTGACTGAAACGTGCTTGGCTCGATATGGCCAGGAGGGCGCGCCCGACGTTGTGGGACAGGCCAAGGGTGCCGATCTTGATCTGGTGCCGGTTCGCCATCCCATCGAAGATCGTCAGGTGCCGCTAATTCTGGGCAAACACGTGACCACCGAGGCGGGCACCGGGGCAGTCCATACGGCGCCGGGCCATGGTCAGGAAGACTTTGAGGTGGGCGCAGTTTATGAGCTGCCGGTGGTTAACCCGGTAGCCGACAACGGCCTTTTTGAAGACGGTACGCCAGTGTTTGCCGGTGAGCATGTGTGGAAGGCCAATGACCACATCATTGAGGTGTTGACTGAGCGACACATGCTGCTGAAGTCGGAAGATTTTGAGCACAGTTATCCGCACTGCTGGCGGCATAAATCGCCCACGGCCTTTCGAGTAACCCCCCAATGGTTTATCTCGATGGAGAAAGAGGGTTTGCGCAAGCAGGCGCTGAGCGCCATTGGCGGCGTGAAGTGGATTCCCGATTGGGGTGAGCAGCGTATCTACGGCATGATCGAAAATCGCCCGGACTGGTGTATATCCCGTCAGCGTACCTGGGGTGTACCCATCGCGATTTTTGCCCACAAGCAAACCGGCGCGCCCCATCCAGACAGCGTAAACCTGATGAAGCAGGTGGCTGACCTGATTGAAGCGGACGGTGTGGACGTCTGGTACGACCTGGACCCGGCAACGCTGCTGGGTGACGAAGCGGGCGACTACGAAAAAGTGACCGACATTCTGGATGTGTGGTTTGACTCCGGCACCTCACACTACTGCGTGCTGGCGCGCCGAGCTGAATTGCCGGAAATTGCCGATCTTTATCTGGAAGGCTCGGACCAACACCGCGGTTGGTTCCACTCATCGCTGCTAACCAGCGTAGCGATGCACAATCGCGCGCCATATCGGCAGGTGTTAACCCATGGATTTACGGTGGACGCGGACGGGCGAAAAATGTCCAAGTCTTTGGGTAACGTCATTCTTCCTCAGAAGGTGTTGAACTCGCTGGGGGCGGATGTGCTGCGCCTGTGGGTGGCGGCGGCAGACTACCGTTACGAGATGACGGTGTCTGACGAAATTTTGAAACGAGTTTCCGATTCCTATCGGCGTATCCGAAACACCGCACGTTATTTGTTGGGCAACCTGCATGGCTTTGACCCGGCCAGTGACGCGCTACCTGTCGAGGACTGCCTGGCACTGGACCGCTGGGCGATGGGCCGCGCCCATAATCTGCAGCAAGAGGTGATCAGCGCTTACGGTGAATATCAGTACCACCACATCTATCAGAAGATTCATCACTTCTGCTCAATGGATATGGGGGCGTTTTATCTGGACGTATTGAAGGACCGGCTGTACACCACTCAACCGGACAGTCGGGCCCGCCGTTCAGCGCAAACAGCCATGTACCACGTGCTGGAGGCCATGGTGCGTTGGCTTGCGCCCATTACCAGTTTCACTGCGGAAGAAATCTGGCAACACATGCCGGGTGAGCGCAGCGAAAGCGTGTTTATGGAAACCTGGTATGCGCCACTGCCTGCAGCCCAGGCTGATGACGCTTGTGACGAAGAGTTTTGGCGCCTGCTTCTGGGGCTTCGAGAAGCGGTGAGTCGCGAGTTGGAATCCGTGCGAAGGGCAGGGGATATTGGTGCCTCGCTGGACGCCGAAGTGTCGGTGTATCTGCCCCAGAGTATGTATGAAAAACTCCTGCCCATCGATAACGAGCTGCGTTTTGTTTTTATTACCTCTGGCGCGGGACTGTTTACCCTGGACGATAAGCCCGAAGGGGCATTGGTAGGTACGGTGGACGACCAGGAAGTGGGTATTACCGTTGTCCGCAGCGAGAATGAAAAGTGTGAGCGATGCTGGCACCGGCGGGCTGATTTAGGCATGGCCAATGCCCATCCCAACCTTTGCGGCCGCTGCATGGTGAACGTGGTGGGTAAGGGTGAAACCCGGCACTTCGCATGACCGGGCGATCAGCGTTGCCCTGGTTGGGCTTGTCCACTGTAGTCGTTGTTCTTGACCAATGGACCAAGTGGATCGCTATAGATTCGCTGCAACGTTATGAAAGCGTTGCTGTGGTTCCAGGGCTTAATTGGACGTTGCTGTACAACTTTGGCGCGGCGTTCAGTTTTCTGAATGTACCGGGTGGCGCCCAGCGATGGCTGTTCACTGGGCTTGCTATCGTTATCAGTCTGGTTTTGTTGGTGTGGCTGCATCGCACCGACCGGTCTGATTGGCGGACCGCCGCACCACTGGCGCTGATTGTTGGGGGAGCTATCGGCAACGTTATCGACCGGATTCGGTTGGGCTACGTCATCGATTTTATCGACGTGTATTACAAAAACTGGCACTGGCCTGCGTTCAATATCGCCGACTCTGCCATTACTTTGGCAGCGGTAGGATTGATTATTTACGGCTTTCGGCAACCTGAAAAAGACCCGACTGACCCTTAAGGAAATACGGGTAATTCACCGCAAAGTGTGGGATTATTTCCCCGCCGAGCCTGACGAGTGTGATCCGGTTCACAAATTCCTATTAAAAACAATAAATTGCAACAGTTATTTGCTATGGCTTGTGAAGGATTCCGGTAATATCCGAAGGCGAACTGACAGGATTTGTAGCGACTCTTGAGCCAATCGACCCAACCCGTTGCCCGTTTTCAGGGATTGCGCAGCATCAAAGCAAAGGTGACGATCTTTGCGTTGATGGCAACGTTGGTGCCCTCTGTGGTGTTGGGTTTGCTCCACTACAACAACTCTCTTGGCTTACTGCAGGACAAGATCAGCCAAGGCTTGCAGATGACCGCGGAGGACGTGGCCCGTGAGTCCAGCCAGTGGCTGGAAAATCGCCGACAGGATTTGGATGTCTTTTCCCAGTCCTACACGGTGGTGGACAACGTCAACAAAGCGCTGGAAGGCAATTCCGTCTCACGAGATGAAATTACTGCGTATCTGCATTCGGTGTTGCGACGCTCTCCCGACCTGGAAGGTTTGGCCATTTTTGCATTATCCGGCGACCTGATTGTTTCGACCGATAGCAACGGCTGGACACTGCCTGAAGTGTGGTTGTCTGCTAGTGCGTTGGACGACCCAGAGATACAGCTGCTGGGCGGCGATATCGGAACGCTATTGATGGGCGCTCACATGACGGACTTTGACGGCAAACGCGCTGGGTTTCTGGCCGGCCGTGTGCGTTTGCGCCAACTGGATGCCACACTCAATAAAGTTGCGTCTTCCACGGGTGAGTCCATTCGTGTCATCGACCAGACTCAACGGGTAATTTCCCAGGACGACAACCGACCGCAGGGCAGCGACAGCATTTTGGGAGAGTCTCTGATTGAGCGTCTGCGCAGCGGCGATACGGTAAATTTCTGGCGCGAAGATGGCACCGAGGTTGTTGCGCGAATGAGTTCAATGCCTGGCAGCCCTTGGTCAGTGATGGCTGAGCGTGAGGCGGTGGACGCCTTCGCCGAGATCAATAATTTTCGCCGACTGACGGTCATCATCAGCGGCAGCTTGATGATCATCATGGCTATGATTGCCTATCTGTTTTCCACCCGAACTCTCGCGCCGTTACGACGGCTCACCGAGGGCGCATCCGAGGTGGCCAGCGGCGATCTTAACGTGCGCATCAAAGTACGCGGCAAAGACGAAATTTCTTACCTCACACGAGTGTTCAACAACATGGTTGAACGTCTGGAGCACGGGCGTCAGCAGGTTGAGAAAACCAGCCAAACTCTGCGTCAGCAAAACCGCAGCTTGAAGGTGCTGTCCAATACCGATTCGCTGACCGGGCTGTATAACCGCCAGCACCTGACTAACCGTCTTGAGCGTCTGTTGAGCGCCAGCGAGGAAGGGCGAACGCCGTTTGCGATCTTAATGATTGACCTCGATCGTTTTAAAGCGCTAAACGATGACTACGGCCACGTGGCTGGCGATGAGGCGATCCGGCGCATAGCCGAGCACATTCGCGATACGCTGCGTAAAAGCGATTACGCCGCGCGCTTTGGCGGGGAAGAGTTTGTGGTGCTGCTGCCCAAGGTCGACGCACCTCATGCCTTTGAGCTGGCCGAGCGATTGCGATTAGCGGTTGCCTCGACTCCGGTGCACTTCGATCATCATCAGCTGCGGGTAACCGCCAGCATCGGGGTGGCCTCCTATCCGGAACATGGCCGCAACGGCGATCTGCTTATTCGGCGGGCAGATGCTGCGCTTTACGAGGCCAAGGACCAGGGCCGCAACACCACGGTAGTTGCCAGTGGCCCGGGGCTGAAAGTTATTCCGACGGAAGTGGATTCAAC
>JBGCET010000035.1:0-133490 GCA_045106555.1 Lysobacterales bacterium
ATCGATGCGGCGCTTTTTCGCAAGTATGCCGAGACGCCGGAGCTGGCGGCGCTAATTAATGCGCTGATTTTCGGCGGCGACGACGTGGCCTTAACCACGGACCGCACCGATCTTGCGGGCATTTTTATTCCTGATCTCATCAAGGTGGACCTGTCTACCAGCGCTGCTCGCCTGGCAGGCTCAGGCGCGGACGATGAAAACAATCCCGACGACGAGGGTTTTTCTCGACTGTCGATTTTCGGCGGCGACGTGTTGATTAGCCAGATCAGCAGCGGCTTTGGGGATGGTGCAGTGCCCGGTGGCTGGCCCAATGGCCGGCGGTTTGGTGACGACGTGGTGGATATTGCGGTGTCAGCAGCGCTCAGCGACCTGCGTGACTTGGACAACCTGCAGATCACCGTGGCCGACGGCATCGATAACGTGAATGACAACGACATTGGTTACAACAAGGTGTTTCCGTACGCCGCCACGCCGCATAACGGTCGCAACGTTAAGCACAACCCTGAGCACAACTAATCCACTATCGGCAGCCAGGATCCTGGCTGCCGTTTCTTCCAAGGAAAATCCCACGATGAGAAATTTTGTCCTGGCAATAGCACTCACTGGAGTGTCGCTAACGATTGCCGCCCATGATGGCGGTGTGAGTGAGCTGACTGCCTGCACAGCAAAAAACACCACCACGTTTACCTGGCAGCTCCACGAGGTAGAAGGTGCTGTTGAGCACTGGCTAACGGTGTCCGACAGCGCTGGCCCTGTTACGCCGGTGTCGTTTCAACGTTCAGGTCACCATCACGTTGAGCTGCGCTGGAAAGTCGAAGCCGTGGGGGGCAATCCCGATTGGGTGATCCGTCTTCCCGGCGTGAAGCAGCTACCGTATGGCCACCGCGTGTTGGCCAGTAACTGTGATCAGTCGCGCCGCGCGGTGCTCAGTCAATGGCAGGATCAATGGAAAATGGCTGCGCTCAGCATTCCTGCCCAGTCGCCAAATCACGATGTTGAGCCGGCGCTTAGTCGCTGAGCGATTGGCGTTGCGTCAGATATTCAACGCAGCGCCGAAGGCCCGCCCGTTTCATGTCCTGCAGCATCACTTCAGGGGTTTTATCGGCCCGCTGAAAACGTCGTCGTGTGCGTTCGATGACGCTGGCAGAAAGGTCTGGTGAAAGGTTTATGATATCCATGATGAAGTTATCGCTGGAGACCGGTTCTATATCAAATCGGGCCAGCGTTCTGCGGGGAAAGTCCCGCAGATTCTCGGTGACGATGATATCGGCTCCGGCTTTAACTGCGGCTGCGATAACGTGCCGGTCACCCTCATCGGGTAGTTGCCCCAGCACCTCGTTGAAGGCGTCAAATCCTCCAATCGATTGCCCGGGAAACGCCTCAACGATCAGTTCGTAGACCCGCCTGCCATGCTCCACGGGATCTGGGTGCTGGCGTTTTTCCGCAATGATGGCAATGGCCCGCTGGGTCTCAGCCAAAATATCTTCGGACCACCGGGCCTGAAAAAGCCCCTCGGCGGCCAGATTTAACAGCAGATTGCGTTTGATCGGGCTGCACAGCACGCAGGCGTCGAGCAGGGCAATAGGCGCAAGAGTAGTCATCGTTTACAGCAGCACCGAGTCCAATACTGCTAGCTTATCCAAGGCTTGGGTTTGTGCCTCAACGCGAGCGTCGCGAAAAGTCTGGTAGGCGGCAGCGCGGATAACAAGCCTCCCGGACTGGCGCTCCGAATCCATCTCGCCCTTTTTCAGCAGCGTGATGAGGTTTCCGCGAGGCATCTGCAGCAGGGCGGCGGTTTGATGTACCGATAACCAATCGGGGAGCACTATGTCCTGATCTGGTGCGTGCGGGCTGTCAGAATGAGCAGGTTGATTCATCGTTTTGAACCTCAAAGACAACAGGGGCGCCTAACCCCAGAAAATAACATTGGCCATTTTGTGGCCCGATGGGGTGAGTTTGGCACACCGAGGGTTAACCGTCTTTTTTCCGGATTGTGAACAATCCCGCACATCGCTGGATCGGCGAAGTTTTCGGTTGCTAGTGTGGAGTTAACAAGGGGTGAACGTTAAGCGTTAGCTCGCGTTCGTCTCACGTAACAGGAGAAAGAGTCATGGATATACTTCCGTTAATTATCCAATTGGTCAGTGGCGCGGTAGGCGGGAACGCTGCGGGGGCACTGATGAAAAATTTCAGCCTGGGAACAGTGTTGAACTCCGTAGTGGGCATCTTAGGCGGTGGGCTGGGCGGCCAGTTGCTGGGGCTACTGGGAATCGGCGCTGGCGGCGGCGGTATGGATATTGGTTCCATCGTTGGCCAAGTAGCCGCTGGTGGTGTCGGCGGTGGCGCGTTGATGGCGATCGTTGGCGTGATCAAGAAGGCCATTGCCAAATAGTCAGATAAATCCCGGTTAACTTCCGGCTCAGCGATACGGCAAAACCGGAAGGCGTAAGTTGGTGCCTTTCGGTTTTTTTTGGCCTAGTTAACCGGGCCTGCGAATTATTTGCTAAGGCTCGGATCTTTTGTCATAACTAGGTCATTCGTCAGAGACTTAAGCTATGAAATTACGCATTCTCGGGAACGCCATTCGACTACGCTTGAAACGTAACGAGGTAGAGCTTATTGCCAGCGGAAAGCCGGTCGTGGAAAAGACCCAGTTCGCCGGAAGCACGTTCATTTACTGTCTGACGGTTGAGGATGGCGTTGAATATTCGGCACACTTTTCCGGCGCCAAAATGACGATTGGGCTTCCGGCCCGGGAAGCCATTGGGTGGGCGCAAGGTACAGAAGTGTCTCTGCGCGTTGAGCACGAAACCGGCGGCGACTCGCCGTTGACGCTTCTAATCGAGAAAGACTTTCAGTGTCTGTCCCCTGACGATAACCGCAGCGCGATCGATGACGACGATACGTTTTCCCACCCCCTGGCGGATACCGGAGGTGCTTGTTAGACGGGAGGTTTCAGGAATCCTGTTTGATTGAGCGCCATTGCTGCGGTGTGTTGGTGTTGACCAAGGCCGGTCCCTCGGGAGGGTCAATCAAGCAATGGTTCAAATCCATCACAACTTTTCGCGCGCTGCGAGTACCCTTTTCTAAGTTCTGCCGAATCTTTGCCGCGGATGCTGGCTCATAGATGGCGCACAGCGGTTCGGATTGATTGTCACTGGCGCTGATAAATGCCGTCACCTCATGCTCGCAAGACCGATGGTCGATGAGAAACTGTAGCGTCGCCAGATCGAGCAGAGGCAGGTCGCAGGCAACAACCAGCCACGCAACGTTTGGGTTTTTCTGCTGTGCCGAGGCAATGCCGTCGACCGGCCCTTGCCCTGCGAACTGGTCGGCAATTTGCGGATACTGGGCTCGCGGGCCGACGGATTCCAGAGTGCTGACCGAAACAAAACTGTGCTCACACACGTTTTCGAGCAACTTCATAGTGCGAGATAGCTGAGAAACGCCGTTAATCTCTAACAGGGCTTTGTCCTTTCCCATGCGCCGACTTAGGCCGCCAGCCAGCACAATGCCATAGAGAGGAATCACGAAAAATTCTCCATAACGCCTGATTGTACGGACTGGCGCAGCGCTCCGGGGTAATTCACGGAAAATGACGCTTGTGCACGCCTTTTTGCCCGTACTGATCTTATTCAGCGGTCGGTTGCGCTTCTGATAGTAAGTTCTTGACCCTGTCTGACGCTCTTGAGGTATCCATGAAAAATCTGTTTGTTTCCCTTTTATTCACGCTGAACTGCTTGCATCTTGCAGCGGCTAACACACCGATACCAGGTGTTGCCGGTTCAGCATTCTCTGTTGCTGACAGCAGCGACAAAGGGGGCTTGGCCATCTCCCTGATACATGAGGTTCAGGGGGCAATGAGCAGCAGTCCTTTGAACGGTGAAGGCGTGCTGGTAGAAGCCATTGTTGTGGGCGATTTCCAAACCGGCGATGCCGATACTGGGAGAGAACTTGGCGGCTTCTACGTGCAAGAAGAAGACAGTGATGCTGATGCAGACACGACGACGTCAGAAGGGGTGTTTGTCTTTGAGGGTGGCGCCTTCATTACCGATGTGCAGGTTGGCGATTTAGTTAGGGTGGCCGGTACGATGACAGAGGTCGACGGAGAAACCCGCATTGGGTCGGTAACCAGTATTTCAATTGTGAGCCAAGGCAACGGGTTGCCGACCGCGTCGGAGATTGTGCTTATTCCCGATGGGCCCACAACGCTCAGTCAGAGCGGACGGCTGCAGCCGGACCTGGAAGCGTTTGAAGGCATGCGGGTGACATTTACCGATACGTTGACTATTTCTGAGATGTTTCAACTTGTGCGGTTTAACGAAATTAAGCTGAGCCAGGGTGGCCGTCTCGAGCAATTTACTCAGAGCAATCTGCCCGATGTTTCGGGGTTTGCTGACCACCTGCAAACCGTTGGATCACGCTCCATCGTCTACGACGACGGCCTGAACGTGCAAAACGCGCTGATCGGCAACCTGGACGGCTTTGGCCCAACGTTCAGCACTGATACCGATCTGCGCATTGGCGACACGGTAGCGGGTCTTGCCGGGATACTCAGTTACCAATGGGCCGGCAATGCCGCCAGCCCGGCTACCTGGCGAGTGCGTGCCTCACGGGACGGCGAAAACACCTTCGACAAGGCCAATGAACGACTGACAACGCCCGAGCCTGTCGGCGGCACCCTGAAAGTGGCGGGTTTCAACGTGTTTAACTACTTCAGCACGCTGCGGGACGCGGGAACCACCGCGATAGGGGCCAATCCGCGAGGGGCTAGCAACGCCGCCGAATTTGCCCGGCAAACGCAAAAGCTGGTGACCGCACTGACCGCTATCGATGCCGATGTTGTCGGGCTGGTCGAGCTTGAAAATGATTTCCTGGTTGGTGCTAACGGCAATGCCCTGGACAACCTGGTTGCTGAACTCAACGCTGTGCTTGGCGCCGGCACCTATGCCTGGGTTAATCCTGGAGAGCAGTTTATTGGCGTTGATGCCATTGCCAATGGTTTGATCTACAAACCCGCGCTGGTGAGTGTTGTTGCGGTGGATTCCCTGGTCTTTCAGACCGCGTCGGGCAACGCAACCTTAGCCACTGCCCAGGTATTGAACCCGTTTGTTGGCGCAGCCGACCAAGTGTTTGACAATCAGCGTAACCGTCCAACGTTGGCCGCCACGTTTGAAGATAGGGCAGGCCAACAACTCACCGTTGCGGTCAGTCACTTCAAAGCGAAGAGCGACAGCAACCTGCAGGACCTGGCGATGGAGGCCCAAACGGTGCTGGACGCTGGAACAACAGGATTCAGTCAAACCGACATCGATAATCTTCTTGCTGATCCAAACTACGATCAGGGTGACGGCCAAGGCTTTTGGAACGCTGCACGCGCGGACGCCTCCTCCGAGCTGGCTCAGTGGCTATCTGACACCACCGGCGGCGGCTACGCCGCAGGCGCCATTGCCGACGCAGACTTTTTGATCGTGGGTGATCTCAACGCCTACGCTCAGGAAGACCCTGTGGCGGCGTTAGGCAGCCAGGGCTTTGTAGATCTGGCGGCAACACGCACAACGAACCCAAGAAGTTTCATGTTCAGTGGTCAAAGTGGAACCTTGGACTATGCGCTGGCCAGCCCTTCATTAAGCAGTCAGGTCACCGGCGTGACGCTTTGGAATATCAACGCAGATGAACCTAACGCGCTCGACTACAACACGGACTTTAGCCGCGATGTTTCGATTTTTGACGGTGCTTTGCCTTTCCGTGCCTCTGATCACGATCCTATTATTGTGGGGCTGCGCCTGACCGACTTGCCACCGGAGATTTTCGCTGACGGCTTTGAGTAACCGGCAAGCGGGTGTCAGTGGGGCAGGGGTAGCCTATAATCCTGCCGCCTATGCTCGCTCTTACCGACATCGCCATTCGCCGTGGCCAGAACGTCCTATTTAATGGGGCAAGCTTTCAGGTTCACGCCGGTCAGCGGCTGGGGGTAATTGGTGCCAATGGTTGCGGCAAGTCGTCTTTGTTTGCCATGCTTCGGGGCGAGTTGGAGCCCGATGACGGTGAGCTGTCGTTAGATTCCAATGACGTGATTGCCCATGTTGCGCAGGAGAGCCCTCAGGGCAGCGGCAGCGCGGTTGAGTATGTAATGGACGGCGACCAGGAGCTGCGTCGGGTGCAGGCTGCCATTGCTCAGGGTGAGGCGGCGGATACCCCGACGGACCTACATCTGCACTATGAAAAGATGGAGGCTATCGACGGTTTCACCGCCGACTCAAGAGCCTCGCGCCTGCTGCACGGGCTTGGCTTTTCTTCAGAAGAATTCAACCAGTCTGTCAGCGCCTTTTCCGGCGGATGGCGAATGCGTCTTAATCTCGCCCGAGCCTTGATGTGTCGCTCTGACATCCTGTTGCTGGATGAGCCCACCAACCACCTGGATTTGCCGGCTATCCTGTGGCTGGAGCGCTGGCTGAAACGCTACGAGGGGATTTTGCTGGTGGTGTCCCATGACCGGGATTTTCTTGACCAGATCTGCACCCGAATCGCCCATATCGAACACCAGGCGGTCAACCTGTTCAGCGGCAATTACAGCCAGTTTGAAACCCTTCGCGCTGAACAGCTGGCACAACAGCAGTCGCTGTACACTCGCCAGCAAAAACAGATCAAACACATGCAAAGCTATGTGGATCGATTTCGTTACAAGGCGTCCAAAGCCCGTCAGGCCCAAAGTCGAATCAAAATGCTGGAAAAAATGCAGCAGATTGCCCCGGCCCATGTGGATTCGCCATTTCAGTTTCATTTTCTTGAGCCTAAAAAACAGCCTCAACATCTGCTTGGGCTGATGGATGCCAGCGCGGGCTACGACGACCAGGTGATTGTTGACGACATCAGTCTGAATCTGGCTGCCGGCGATCGTCTGGGGTTACTGGGCGTCAACGGCGCGGGAAAATCGACATTGGTCAAAGCCCTGTGTACCGGCAGCACCTTGTTGGCGGGAGACCGAGTGCTGAGTAAAGATACTCGCATAGGGTATTTCGCTCAGCATCAGCTGGAATTGTTGCAGCCAGAGCGCAGCCCCATCGACCACCTAAGGGACTATGCGCCAGATGACCGAGAGCAGGATCATCGATCCTACCTGGGCCGCTTTGGCTTCAGTGGCGATCGAATCTTTGAGCCGGTGGCGCCATTTTCCGGCGGCGAAAAGGCGCGCCTAGTGCTGGCGCTGATGATTCGCCAGGCACCCAATCTGCTGTTGCTCGATGAGCCCACCAACCACCTGGATCTTGAGATGCGTCAGGCCCTAAGCATCGCGCTGGTGGAATACACCGGCGCGCTGGTGGTGATTTCCCACGACCGGCATCTGCTGCGCAGCGTGTGTGATGAGCTGCTGATTGTGCATGAAGGCCGGGTCAACGAATTTGATCGCTCCCTCGACGAGTATCCGGCCTGGCTTAAAGAACAGGAAGTGACCTCTGAAACGGAGGACGGACAGGATGCCCATTCACCGGCTAAAACCGTCAACCGCAAGCAACAGCGTCAAGAGCAGGCGCAGCAGCGACAGCGCCTCAAACCTCTCTACAACAAGGTCCGCTCCACAGAGAAAAAGCTCGCGGAGCAACAGACCCAGCTGGCAACGCTTGAAGCAAAGTTAGCCGATGAGTCGCTTTACGCTGACGAAAGCCGGAAGGCGGAACTCAGTGGGCTGATTCAAGATCAGGCCAAGGTAAAGTCGACGATTGAAGCGTTGGAGATGGCGTGGCTGGAAGCCAGCGAGGAAATTGAACAAGCAACCTAGCAGCCTGTTGAAAAAGTCTCAGCCGAGTGCGAGACAAGGCGGGAAGGGCCGAAAAAGCGCAGTGTACTGACAGGTACATGAGCATTTTGAGGCGCTTTCCAACGCCGGATCGTGCCGGCTGAGGGTTTTTCAACAGTCTGCTAGCCTAAGGCGCGGTCAGCATTCGTTGGGCAGGGTAGCGGCAAGCCGCACCACTGCGGAGACCTTCTCGCCATCCTCGCCGTTCAGCGTAAACGTTCCTGTATCGCAGCTATCCAGGGTTATTTGCAATGTCCCCCAACGTTGCAGGGAGTCGGGTGACGCTGGGGTTTGAAATCGGCCTTCGCCGCCAATCATCATCTCCAGCGCCAGCGGTTCGTTCCCAGGCACCGGGCCGGACACCGAATTACTCACTAACCATAACCGCGAACCGTCAGCGCGATAGCCAAAGTAAAACACCGTGATGGTGCCGCCGGCTTCGATAACATTAAACCCTTCACCTTCCTTCGCTGGATCGAACCACAGGCCGGATGCGGAAAATCCTTCAGCCTGGATTGTCCAGGTCTCACTGAACAGCCGTTGCTGGGCGTCCAGCGCACCGGACAGAAACGGTGACCGATCAATCGCCGTAAGCGTTATTTCGTATTGGCCAGGCAAGTCCGCTTGAAAGTTGAACGTTGCCGTTGTGGCCAGCGACGGGTTTTCGAGATTGGGGGTGGCCGTTGCTGAGGTCATCAGCTGTCCATCAACTGCCCACTGTGTTTCAACCCCATGGGCCGGCATCAAAAGTTTTGCCGAAAGCGCCAGGGATTGGCCGGCATTAAGCGTGATCGTTTCAGCGGGTGATGGAATCTGAGACGCGGGTTCAATGACCGAGATACCGTTGTCGGGCAATCCCCAGCCGCCGCCGTACAGAGTGCTGACATAAGTTTGGGCGCAGACAGGGCAGAACTCTCTTCCCAATGACCGCATGGCGCATTGCTGAATTGGCCGATACATTCCTTGGCTTTGATAGCGGGCGCCTTCGAACAGCCCAACAACCTCCCGAGTGCCAAGATTTGTTGGCGTAGGAATGGCAACAGACTCATCCACCCAACCACGCCACTTCAAATGGGTGCGTCGCGTTTCGTCCGTGGCATTGGCCTCACAGGGCGGCAGCGACAGATCCCGATCACTGCACGTTGGAGCGTTAGCAAAATCCTCATACTCATCGGTCAGCAGGGTGAACGAATGTCCCCATTCGTGGATCAATAGTTCGGGCGATAACGGATGGGTGGAAAAGGTGGTGAAAAATCCACCGGCGCCGCCGTAGGTGTCGTCATTCACAATCACGGCAACCCGGTCCCAAGGAAACGGCGCTTCGGCCGCCACCCGCGCGACAGCGTTTCGATCCACGGTTAGCAGTCGATCGAAACCTGCAGTGCAGAAGGTGCCGTTAAAGGCGGTATCCACCTCCAGCGGCGCTTTGGGATCGGTGTCCTCGCATCCGGGGTGATCAGCGCCGGATTGGTTAGATCGTACAAAGTAGGGGTGAACGTCAAGAAACTCCCGATAGGAGCGATAAGGCTCGATGGCGAAAAAACCCTCGAGGGCTCGATCCACATCCTGATGGAACTTGTCTTCCTCGGCAGCGGTATAACCCTCGCCCATTAACAGCAGATTGACCCGGTTGAGCGATCGCTCGTCCTCAACGGATCCGCCTTTCACCGTGGCTCCGCGCTCCCTCGCGATGCCAATCAGGTCATCCACTGACCATTGATGAGTCAAGGTGGCCGATTCACCCCAGTGTTGAACCACCACCGAAGGTGCTGATGCGGGAACTCGGAGTACCACCGTTATGGTGGGTTCGGTGCGGTGATGGGTAGCTGTTGACACCCTGGCCACCACCAGCCCGTTTGCGTCCACCGCCAGCAGGGTGTTGTGCCATCGCTGACTTGATACTTTGGCAGGAGTCCGGTGAGACATATCAATTTGTTGATAATAGGTCACCGCTGGCGCCGAATCGGTAACCGAGCCGGGGTTCAACTCCAGCACCAAGTAATGGGTCGCAGCGCCATGGGCACTGCTAACGCAAAGCAGCGCTAACAATCCAGCGACGATTGCCACGCGCCATTGAAAATCGGTCTTAATTTGTTGGACGGCCGAAAAGTGTTGGGTAGCGATGTTCACGAAACTTAGCGTACTTAAGCTTTCGTAGGTTTGCCAGTGCAGTCCCGAAGACGTTTCTTTATGGCTGTTACGGTGTTGCCGCTACAATACCGGCCATGGCTGACGTGTTTGTCTCATACTCCAGAAAAGACCGGGATCGAGTGCGGCCGCTGGTGGACGCGCTGGAGCACGCAGGTCTCAGTGTTTGGTGGGACCGGGATCTGATCTCTGGTGAAGATTTTGGGCGCGCTATTGAGCGAGAAATATCCGCTGCAACGGCGGTGGTGGTGGTCTGGTCGAAACATGGCGCTGAATCTCAATGGGTTCGCGATGAGGCGAGTCTTGCCCAGCGTCAGAACAAACTCTTTCCCGTCAGTATCGATACCACGGTTGCGCCGCTGGGGTTTCAGCAGCTTCAGTCGTTGGACCTTTCTGCATGGAATGGCGATCCGGAATTCCCAGAGCTGCAGTTGTTGGCCCAGCGTGTGGGTGGCAAACAGGATGAAAAACCAGCAAAACCAGTTGTGCCCAACAAGGAAACCCGGGGGGCGCTTTTTAACGGTGTGCTGGCGGTTTTACTGTTGGGTTGTGTCGCCCTGGCATGGTTTGGCCTTGGCGAAAAGTCGGGCATTGAACGTTCCGACCCAAAGCAACACGATGCCATTCGACTGGCTGTGTTGCCGTTCTCCAACCTGTCTAACGATGCCGAAGACGAGCTGTTCGTTGACGGATTGTCTGAGGAGCTCTTAAACCGGTTTTCCGCAGTGGTTGGGTTACAGGTGCCGGGCCGCACCTCAGCGTTTCGCTTCAAGGGCAAAACCGGAGATCCCCAATCCATCGGTCGATCGTTGAAGGTTGAGTATCTGCTGGAGGGTGCAGTACGGCGCTCTGGGGACGTGCTTCGGGTGACCTGCGCGCTGATTGAACCTGTCACCGGCTTTACCCGCTGGTCGCAAACCTACGATCGAGAAGTGTCTGATATTTTTCAGGTTCAGGATGACATTGCGCGGGCCGTTGTCAATCAGTTGCTAGGCGCTATTGAATACGAGGCGACGTATCTTAAGTCGGAACAGGTAGGGGTGTCAGCAGACGCCCATATCCAGTATCTGGAGGGACGGGCGCTGTGGAGTCGTCGCAGCTCAGCGGCTACTGAGAAGTTTCGCAAGGCAATAGCGATTGATCCTGAACATGCGCTCGCCCAAGCCTATCTGGCCATTGCAAGTGCCTATTTCATTCGCTCTCCTGACCCAGAAATCAGCCAGTCTCTGAATGCAGCTGTGGCGCTCCGGCCGCAATCTCCCGACGTATTGTTTGCCCAGGGTTGGGTGGCCGAAATGTTGGGAAAATCCAGCCAATCCAGCTGGGAACAGTTTTATCAAATGGCGTTGCGGGCCAATCCGCGAAGTGTGGAGGCGCTTTATGCGGTCTATCGGCTTAGTAAAGACCAAACCTTGCTGGAAACTGCGCTAGGCATTGATCCGGCCCATGTGCCGTCCATTTCTTCTTTGGCTGCTGAACGTTATCAGCTCAACGATATGGCGAGCGGCGGTGCGGTATTGGATCAAACGTACGCAGCGTTCCGCGATTTCCCCATCGGGGACCTTGCAGCTATCGCCAAAGACTACGGTGATATCTCAAGAATGGCGCGCCTGGTCTTTGCCGATTGGTCTCGACGCGAGAATTCTGACCCGTTTTCCCTGGCCCTGGGGCCGACGTTGCTGGCCGATTTTGGCCGCTTTGACGATGCGCTGTTTTTCGCCTCCCAGAGCCCTGGACCATTTGGTCAACTAAATGCCGCTGCGCTGCGGGAAGACTACGACCAGTATATTGCTCTGTCCCGCGACCCGCAGGTGCCCGGGGCGTTCCGGTCTTTTGCTCATGCGTTGGGTCTGACAGCAAACGGCAATCCAGCCGACGCGCTGGAGGTCTTGCAAAGGCGATGGCCAGAAGTCTTTACAGGCCAAAACTCTGGCGTGGATTCTGGGCGCTTTGGCTCCAGCGGAGATTGGGTCGCGATGCTCGGCGCAGTGGCTATGAGCCGGATAGGAAAGGAAAGGGAATCGGCACAGCTTTTCCGCAAGATCCTTGCGTCAATTGAGAACAATATGGGGTCGGAGTTAATGTTCGACAGCTGGAGCGCTGCAACGCACCGGTCTATTGCCCACGCCAATCTGGGAAACCGGGATCAGGCGATGGCGTTTTTGCAACACGCTTATGATCGCGGTTTTCGGTTTCCTCGGTCGTATGGGTGTTCGTCATGTATCTGGCCCGCCATTGATGACCCCATTGGGTTTCTGGCACCGCTGGTGGGTGACCCGGAGTTTCAGGCGTTTATGAAGCGCCTGAATCTGGAAAATGAACGGCTGATGGCAACCATTAACGAGCGCTACGCAACGTTTGATACGTTCCAGGCGGCGAGAGACGCGGCAAGTGAGCGTGCAACCGGCGAATAGGGCGCGGTATAGGGTTTTCCCTATCAGGTTTTGAGAATTCTCCATGGTAATTTCGATTCCATGGAACTACACGAACAGGCACAGGCCATTGCCCGAAAACTCCACATGGTCAACGACGCTGATCAACTCGGTCGGCTACAGGATCAACTGCTTTCCATGGTGCTTAGCTGTGCCCATTGGCGTCGCTCCCTGAACCCGGGACGAACGTTAGGCGGGCTCACTGCAAGCCACCTGGCGTTAACCAGCAAAGAGCGCATCGCCGCGCGTAAAAAGCTTCTTGAGGACGCCCAGCTGGACGTCTATGAGTTTTCTTTGGTGGCCAAGACTGGGCCGTCGGGAGCCGTGGTAACTCAGGCGGTTTGTCTGTCAAACCCGTCGATGGATGCCAGCCAATTTGTCGGCGTGTCGCTGAGCGGTTAAGCCCTGCCGATCAACCTACCGAAACCTCCCTTCGGATTACTGGGAGCGCTTAATGGCCGGGTAGTACCAAACGTTCAGGATTTTCTGGTCTGCAATTTCATAGACCGCCGTTGCGCTCTGAGACTGGGCCGAACCATCATCTGTTGTCCAATGAGCCGTTTCCTTGACCGTTACGAAACGCTCATTGACCGACCACTGAGACAGCTCGCTGCGCACAGAGCAACCATTGGCCATATAGCTCTCAAGTTCCGCCACCAGTTGGTCTTTGTCGTTGGCGGCGGAAGTAAGCTCAGCTCCGGAAATATTCAACCACTGAATATCCGGGTGCATGAGCTTTGCGGCCTCGGCCAGGTCACACTGGTTGTAGGCTTCAACGTAGCGCTTAACGAGCATTGCGTTGGCGTCGCTCGGGGGCCTGGATCCAGAGGCTTGAGCGCAACGATCAAACGCAATGGCCGATTCTCGGCGGTCGTGGCCCTCGCCCGCACCGATGGTTGCTGTGAGGCTGGCGCCTTCACGACGATACTCGATGTACTGAGGGTAATCATGCTGCAAATTTTCAAACCGGACCCACTGAGAGCCCTCAGTAACGCGGGAAAATGCCGTCGCCGTTCTGCCGCCGGGCTGAGCCAGGTACACAGGCGGCTGGGACTGCAGGTCAATCTGCAGAAATTCGAAGGCCACTGCGCGTCCGTCTCTGAGCGTGCGGTTAACACCCAGAAGTCGTCCGCCAGCGTCGCTTAACCAATGCTCTTCGGTAGTAACGTCATCGTTTATTGGCGTGCACCATCGGCCGTTCATCCAGTCAAGCGGTGCTGCGATGGCGCCAGTCATACCGGTCAATAGCAGCAGCAATGTGTTGCTGAAGGTTCGGCGCAAGTAAGAGGGGCTGGTCAGTCGGGAAGTGATTTTCACGTTCGTTATTCCTGTCCGTTCCTGCAGTAAACGTCTGTCCGGTTGCATCCTAGCAGGTCGGTTTGGCCGCTCTTCAGCGTAACAGGGAGCTGATAAATAGATCGGTGACGTCGGCAATAACGTGAAGGCCGTCGGGGATGGTGACTTTGACCACCTGTATATACTGTGTATACTCAGTTGCCACATGAGCACTAAAATTGTCCTTTCCCAGGCAGACGCCCGCCCCATCTATGCGCAAATCATTGACGAGATCAGTCATCGGGTGGCGCTAGGCGACTGGGAGCCTGGGTTTGCCTTGCCCTCGATCCGGGAGCTGGCCGCTGAGCTGAGTGTGAGCGTCATTACCGTCAAGCGTGCGTATCTGGAGCTGGAGCGGGCAGGGGTCATCACAACGCGTCATGGCAAAGGCTCATTTGTCAGCCAACACAGCGCAGTCCAGGACGCCAGGCGAGCGGAGCTTGAGCGGCTGCTGGGTCAGACCGCGGCGCTGGCCGCCGCCATGCAAATGACCGACGACGAACTGATCACGTTGCTGCAGCAAATGCTCAAGCAACGCTGAATAAACCACTTTTTGAGGAACCGCCAATGAACGCAATTGAATGTCGTGGCATCACCAAACGCTATCGAGATTTTTCTTTGGACCATGTAGATCTGACCCTGTCTCAGGGGTCGGTGCTGGGGTTTGTAGGACCCAATGGCGCCGGGAAATCTACCACTATTCGCATCATTATGGGGTTGGTCCATCAGGATAGCGGTAGCGTCGAGGTGCTTGGCCACGCTATGCCCCAGCAGCAGGTGGCGGCAAAGTGGAATATTGGATTTGTGTCCGAAGACATGCGCCTTTATGGGCACCGCACCATCGGCTTCCATCTAGATTTTTTAAAGTCCATCTTTCCCAGCTGGGACGACGGCTACGCCGAAACTCTAATGAAGCGGTTTGAGCTTAACCCCACACAAAAGGTCAAGGGCCTTTCCCACGGTCAGCGCGTGAAAGCGGCCTTGTTAACCGTATTTGCCAGAAAACCTCAGCTGTTGGTTCTGGATGAGCCCACCACCGGGCTAGACCCGGTGGCACGTAAAGTCATCATGGAAGAAATGATGAGAATTATGGAGGACGAGTCGCGCTCTGTTCTGTTTTCGTCCCACAACACGCTGGAAGTTGAGCAGATGTGTGATCACATTGTTTTTATCAACAAGGGAAAAGTGGTTGCCAGCGAGGATAAAGAAACGTTTCTGGATTCCTGGCGACGGCTGCGGTTGGTGGTAGGTGATGGCTATCAGCCTCCCTCGACGTTGCAGTGCATGGACTGCCAGCGGAGCGGAAGTCAGATGGTGATAACTGTGTCGAACTATCATGGCGAACTCGAGCAGCAGGTGCGCGCCAGCGGCGCAGAAATTCGCCAGGTTGAACGGCTCACATTGGAAGAGATTTTTGTCACGAGTGTGGAGTCTCAACGTGACAAGAAAGCCGATTTTCAGGCTGATACGGGAATAGCAGCATGAATACCCTATCGCGATCTGCGGTGATTTCCGCGTTAATCAAAAAAGACCTCGCCATTATGAAAGTACCGGCCATTTGCTACTGGCTGGCGGGACTGGCCGCCATTGGGCTGGCGATGGTTTTCGGCGATTCCAGCGGCACCGTGGCGTTCATTTTGTTTGTCTCGGCGCTGGTGGCAACGGGCCTTCATGCCGCTATGCAAACGGTTTCCGAGGAACGCCGTGCTCAGAACCTGCCGTTCATACTGAGTCTTCCCATTACCATTACCGACTACACCATCGCCAAGATGGGGGCCAACCTGCTGCTGGGCGGCGGTATCTGGTTATTGCTGTCGGCGGCCAGTTTTGTGATCTTCCTGGGTGATTCGGTGCCCCATGGCCGGGCGCCCTACATGATTATTCTGCTGGTGCAGATACTGCTGGCCTACATTGTGGTGTTGGTAACCAGCTTAGTGTTTGAGGGCTTGGCGGCCACCATGACCGCCATAGTGGGAGCGAACCTCGGCAGTCAGGTGCTGCTGTGGACCATCGCCGGTCTGTACGGTGTTCGCAGCACGATCAATGGGTCAGAGGTGGTCTGGAATAGTACCTACCTCACCATCATCTCGGTGCAGATTGCCGTGTTAGTCGGGCTGATCGCGCTGACATTTTTTGCCCAATCTAGAAAAACCCGATTCATCTAGTGTTTTTCACGAAACGCTGGTGGACGCCAATACTCATGGCGGGCGTTGTTCTGTTCGGGTGCAGCGAAACTGAAAGGGCGCAAAATCCCGCGGGGGATGGCGGTGCGACTTCGCAAAGCGACCCTGAGACGCTGTTTTCTGAGCGTTGCTCTTCCTGCCATAGCGATCCAGCCAACAAACGGGCCGTGAGTCGATCGGTGTTGGCCCAGCTCGGTGCAACCCAGATTGCCTTTGCGCTGAGCAATGGGGTGATGAAGTCGCAGGCTGATGGCTTAGATTTTGGCCAAATACTATCCCTGGCCGACCATATCACCGACGGCAGGGAGCGTTACTCGCCACCCCGTGAGCATTTTTGTCAGGCTCCAGGGGCATCATCTATTAACGATGCTTCCGCAGTCATTAGCCGCTGGGCCGTTGATGATCAGAGCACTTTCAGTGTGCCGCCGGGCGTCAGCAACATTACAGCTAAGAACGTGGCGTCGCTCAGTTTGGCCTGGGTATTCGGCTTGCCTGCGGTGGCCACCGCCCGTTCCCAGCCAGTGATCACCAAAGACACGCTGATTGTGGCCACCAATAGTGGCCATCTTTTTGCGCTGGACCGTTTCAGCGGCTGTATTCGTTGGCACCAGGCGCTGGAGTTAGGCGCGCGGACCGCGCTAACGCTGGGAACAATATCCGGCCAGTCGGTGATCTTTTTCGGTGACACTGACGCCTACGTCAACGCGCGAGCGCTGCAGGGGGGCGAGCTACTGTGGCGGGCCAAAATTGCCATTAGCAAACACAGTCTGCTGACGGGTGCTCCGGTTCAAAGCGAGCACCGCTTGATTGTGCCGGTTTCTATGTCTGAGGTGGGCCTGGCCGGCGCCGCCGACTATCCCTGTTGCCGGTCCCATGGCGGCATCACCGCGCTGGACGTTGAAACGGGTGCACTATTGTGGACTTTCCACACAACCAACGTTGCCACCCTGCAAGGGGTCAATGAGTCAGGGGTGCAGCAATGGGGGCCCAGCGGCGCACCGGTGTGGAGTACCCCCACCATCGATGAAGAACGCGGCGTGATTTACTTCGGGACCGGCCAAAATGCATCGGCTCCGGCCACTGGACTGTCGGACGCTGTGGTTGCGCTGGATATCGACAGTGGCGAAAAGGTTTGGCATTTCCAGACCCTGGCTGGCGATGTCTACAACGTTGCCTGCGATCAGAACCCGCCTGGGCCTAACTGTCCGAAATGGCGCGGGCCAGATCACGATATCGGTGCGGCCATCGTATTGGCTACCGATGCCGCTGGCAACGATCGATTACTGGTGGGGCAGAAATCCGGCGACATCTACGCTTTGGACCCGGATGCCGATGGTCGGGTGGTGTGGCGGCAACGCGCTGGCGCAGGCTCCGCGTTAGGCGGTGTGCACTGGGGCTTGGCGGTTACCGGCGGGCGGGTGTTTGCGCCAGTAGCAGATCCGCCTTTTCCATTGCCCAACTACCGACCGGCTCCTGGTCTGTACGCGTTTAGTCTCGATCAAGGAGAGCCGCTGTGGTTTGCGCCGGTGGAGCGCGGCTGCACAACGCACCTTTATGAATATTTTGCTCGCTCTACCCTGTATCCGGAATGTTCTTTCTATTTTGGTCTGTCGGCAGCCCCCTTGGCTGTGAACGATCTAGTGTTTGTTGGCGCACTTGATGGATCGGTTCGGGCGTTTTCCCAAAGTGAGGGAGATGCGTTGTGGCAGGAAAATACGGCGAATGCCTACCCGTCACTGAATGGGGTTGTAACTCACGGTGGGGCTATTGATGTTGCCGGCGTTCAAGCCGCGGGGGACATGCTTTATGTTCAGTCGGGCTATGCGCTGTTTGGCCAGCTTCCGGGCAACGCGCTGCTGGCGTTCAAACTGACCAAACTCTGAGGTCATTTGCCAGGTTTGTTGGGGCAATCAATGGGCCAAACCTGATCACTTTTGGTGCAATTTCCACGTTGCGATTTTTAATATAGCTGGTATTCCAAAACAAAGTTGCATCGTCGCCGTGTGATGGTGCCTTATATGTTCACAAAACGTTAACGCCATCGTTATACCAGGAGAGGGTGTTTTTATAACCACTATGCTTAGACGTCCACTGGCAATTGCTGCATTATCATTCTGTTTTATTGCTGAGCCGGTGCTAGCGCAGCTTGAAGAGATTACGGTGACCGCTCGTCGGGTTGAGGAAAACCTGCAGGATATTCCGATATCGGTCAGCGCGTTTTCCGCTGCCGACCTTGAAAGACGCGGCATTCAAAGCCTGGAAGACGTGGCGGCCTACACCCCGGGCCTGGCATTCGAAGATTTTTCCGGCGCCCTGGAAGCTCCAGTAATACGGGGACAGACCCAGGTTCGACTGAGCAACCCGGTGCAAAACGTGGCCACGTTCCTTGACGGGGTCTACCTGCAGCGCAGTTATATGATCGATACCGGCATGGTTGCCCTGGATCGGGTAGAGGTGGTGAAGGGGCCGCAGTCGGCGCTTTACGGGCAAAACTCGTTTGCCGGCGCCATTAACTACGTGACCAGCAAGCCGACCGAGGAATTTGAGGGCAATGTTCAGCTAGGTGCGGGGTCCGATGAGTTCTTTACGGCACGAGCAACATTTTCCGGTCCCATCATTGAAGATAAGCTGCTCGGGCGCCTCACTTACGGCCAGCAGGAATATGATGGCACCTGGTCTAACGCCCACCCCTTGGCTGACGCAGGGATCAGCCCCGGCACAGATGGCAACCTTGGGGGTTTCGATAATGAGACTTTAACGGCAAACCTGACGTTCATTGCCACCGAGGATCTCAAGTTTGACCTGGGTTACTACCGAACCGAAATTATGCAGGAAGCCAATCCGATCTTTACCAGGCTGGGTCGAAACGGCGTTTCGTTCTTTGGATTTGCCGGCGAAAACTCGGCAAACTGCTCGGTGACGCCACGGCCGGGTCTGGAGTTTCTGGGCGCCAGCAATACGCTGATTTGCGGCGAGCTCACCACGACCCCGCCTTCTACCGCTAGCCCCGACGGTGAGAATTTGATCCTGGATCCGCGCTCATTTGGTCAGGAAGGTACTAACGAAGTCACCACGTTCCGCATTGAGTGGTCGCTTAGTGATACCTGGGACATGAGCTACCTGTATGGCAGGGCGGATTCCCGGCTCCGATCAGGTGGCCAGGCGATACCCGATGCCATCAATGGATCAGGTAACCCCAACTCGTTGCTGAACTTCTTCCCGGGCACGGTGATTTTTGACTCTCAGCCCAACGGTGGTCTGGAATCTGACTCCCACGAACTGCGTTTTGACTACTCATCAGGCGGCTTGATTGATGCTTCAGTTGGCGTATTCCGCTACGAATCAGACGATTTGTACGAAGCGATCGGATACTTCCTGCAGCCCCTTGGTACAACGCCATTGCCTCAGTTACCAAACGTTGATCCCAACCCGGACTTCTTCGCTGACGAAACCACAGCGATTTTTGGTCGCGTAGGATTCAACTTGATGGATGGCCGATTGAAAGTCAGTCTTGAAGGACGGTACTCGCAAGAAGACAAGTCGGTAGAAACGATTGGTGTCGCAGATACCGCTGCGTCTGACACATTCAATATCTTTGTACCCAGGGTTACGGTTGACTATGCGCTGACCGATGAAAACCTCCTTTATCTGTCGTTAGCTGAGGGAACCAAAGCCGGCGGTTTCAACAGCCCAATCTTGGGCGGATCTGGAAACCCGGTTGATCCATCGCAGGCTAGCTACGACGAGGAGAGCAACTGGACCTTTGAAATTGGATCAAAGAACCGCTTCTTGGACGGCAGCCTGCTGACTAACATTGCGCTGTACTACATCGACTGGACCGATTTGCAGATCAATACGGCGGCCATTGGTGGCGCGGCTAATGATCCGGTGGTTATCGACAACGTGGGTGGGGCCTCCACCTGGGGTCTGGAGATTGACGGCATTTACCAGGCAACGGACAACATTTCGTTAAACTACGGTTTCTCGTATAACGAACCCGAGCTGGATAACGGCACATTCTTCATTGAAGCGGAGCGCGGTGGCTGGTGTGATGACATTGTTTGCCCGTCCAACGGCGACGTGAGCAACAACACCGTCAGCCGCACACCTCGTTTGCAGTACACCCTGGGCGCTCAATACACGGCAGAAATCAGCAACGGTTGGGAGTACTACGTCCGGGGCGACCTGAACTACCAGTCCCGCCAGTTTCTCAGCCTGTTGAACGTGGGTTGGGTGCCTTCGCGCCAGCTGCTTAATACACGCCTTGGTATCAGCAACGGTCAATGGGATGTTGCCTTGTGGGCGAGAAACCTGGCGAACGAAAAGTATGTATCAAACTCGCTGTTCCTGGGCTTTTCTAACGGCTATGTCGCGGCTCTGGGTGAGCAGCGAACCTATGGCTTAACCGCCAGCTTCAACTTCTAATTGACGCGATGAGTCAAGCCATCAGTTTACGGGTGCCGGCGTGAATCGCCGGCATTTCGTTGCCGGCACTCTAACGGCGGCTGGGTTGAGTGCTGTGGGGCAGGCAGGGGCAAAGGATACCTATCGAGCGTGGGAAGTGGGGCCGAAAGGCCCCTTCAATACCATGCGACTGGTGGATCGCCCTGTTGCTCAACCCAAATCCGGTGAGGTGATGGTCCGAGTAGCGGCCAGCGGGCTTGCGGGTCGAGATCGCGCCATCGCCCGTGGATGGTTTCTGCAAGACAAATTGCCTGAGAGAATTCCCCTCAGTGAGGGGGTAGGTACCGTCACGGCCATCGGCCCGGGCGTCACTCGGGTGGCGGTTGGGGATCGAGTCACCAGTATTCATTTTCCCCTGTGGGAGTCTGGCCCCTGGACCCCGGCCAACTATGTTGCGGACGTAGGCAACACGATCGATGGCTGGCTTACTGAGATGGCCACCTTGCCCCAATCGGGCTTGGTTAAAGTTCCTGGGGCGATTAGCGATCAAACCGCCGCTACCTTGTCGGGCTCTGCCTTAACAGCCTGGCAGGCGCTCTATCACGTGGCCAGCGTCAAACCTGGAGACACCGTATTGTCACTGGGCACCGGTGGCGTATCGAGTTGGGGTGTGATGCTGGCTAAAGCCGCCGGAGCCCGGGTAATACTTACGTCGTCCAGCGATGAAAAGTTGGCGCTGATGACTGAGCGATACGGGGTAGACGCGACGGTAAACTATCGCAAGACACCTCAATGGGGTGAACGTGTTGCCGAGCTTACCGACGGCAAAGGCGCCGATATTGTGTTGGAAAACGTCGGTTGGCCAACCCTTGATCAATCTCTGCAGGCTGCTGCGGTCAACGCAACGGTGGTCATGATTGGTACCGGACCTCGGCCAAAAAAGCTGTTGGCGATGCCGGATTTTTATATCAAGAACATCACAATGAAAGCGATCAGCAACGGTAGCCGGGTGATGATGCAGGAGCTTGTCGAAGCGGTAGAAACCGCTGGGCTGGAAGCGTTGGTGGCGAAAGAGTTTGCGTTTGACGATGCGGTAGCGGCTTTTGAGTTTATGGATCAGTCTTCTCACGTTGGAAAGGTGCTGATCCTAAACGCCGGATCTGGCTAACGCTATCACTGCCAGACCCGGCGCGGGTTTTCCCATTGCGGACTGCGTCAGCTGCCTAACATGGCGTTGATTTCCTGTTGTTCATCCAAGCACTGACGGCGAGTGTTTCGCAGCCTTGCCGCGCGTCGTCGCGACTGGCGAACTTCCGACCTTTCCAATACCCCGTCAGCATTGGTATCCAGGCGGTCAAAACGCTCTATCGCCGTGTTCTCCGCGCTAACCAGCGCTTCATCCAAAGTAATTACCCCGTCGCCATCTAAGTCGGCAGCGTCAAATCGAGATCCGGCATCCGGCGGTTCGGGTAGCGTAATGTCCAGGGTCTGTTCGATACAGCTGCGTAGGGCCTGTCGGTCGACGTCTGGTCGTTCGGGCAGGTCAGCGAAATCGTCGGCGGTAACAATGCCGTCCTCGTTTCGATCCAAACGCCCAAATCGGCGTTCGGCCCTTTGCGCTGACGCGGCAATAAACTCGTCTTGAGAAACCTGCCCGTCGCCATTGCTGTCCAGGGGATTTCTCTCGCCGACTCGCGGTGATTGAGCATTCACGTCGGTCACAACCAGCGCGGGCGCCGAGGCAACGCAAACTAACAGCAGGGTAGAAAGTGTTTTCATGTGAAGTCGTCCTTTTGGTTAAGCCTTCGGTTCAGTCAACGCGAGTCGCCGGAGTTGGTTGACATCAGATGAGCGTTTTGTCGCATCCAGGGCGAAAGCTTGATGCCTTTTATTAGTTAGCGCTAATATTAGTGATTGCTAAAAAACTGGGGTAATTCGATGTCAGAACAATCTTTTTTCGGCGCCTCCTTCCGTGAGGTCACCGGTCGAACCCGGGACGGCAAAGACACTCGAGTGGTTTCGGCGACGCGAAACTATCGCACTGATCCGGAAGACCTTTGGGATGCGTTAACCACGCCAGAGCGGCTGGCCCGCTGGTTTCTACCGCTATCGGGAGAGTTAAAGCCTGGCGGGCGTTATCAGCTGGAAGGCAATGCCGGTGGTGTCATCCAGCAGTGCCAGCCTCCCGAAAAGCTGTTGGTAAGCTGGGAGTTTGGCGAAAATATCAGCTGGCTTAGCGTGACCCTGCAGGCGGTGGACGACGGTACCCAACTGGTTTTGGAGCATGAAATGGCGACGGATCCAAGCAGCGAAGCCCATTGGGACCAATATGGGCCCGGTGCTACCGGGGTAGGCTGGGATTTGGCACTTGTCGGGCTTCAGTGGCATACCGATAAGACAGATCCAGACTTCGGAAAGCTTGCGAACGAAGATTGGATGATCAGCGAATCGGGAGGCGCATTCATCAAGGCCAGTACGGAGGCGTGGGAACACGCGGATGAACGCTCAGGACAGCCGTCAGATATCGCGAGTCGACGATCCCTGGCAACGTACAAATTCTACACGGGTACCTGATCATGCAGGCTTTCGACGTGCTGGCAGATCCGGTCCGGCGGCAAATACTGGAAACCCTGTCGCGGGACCAAAAGACGTCAGGGGAAATCGTTTCGGTGATTCAATCCCGCTTTGGTATTTCCCAATCGGCGGTTTCTCAACATTTGAAGGTCCTGCGAGATCATGGTTTTGCTCAGGTGGCCGTCGAGGGGACGCGCCGGCGTTACGCTCTCGATGCCGCCGGATTTGAAGAAGTAAACGGCTGGATGCAGCAGTTTGCCCAGCTTTGGGCACCTCGCCTGGACGCTCTGGCCACCGAAGTGGCTCGGGGAAGCCGCCTCCGTCGCGGGTCAGTCAAAAAATAGCGACCCAATCTTCGAGTCCAATTGACTCTGTCTACGTGCGCCACCGAACAAAAGACCGTTGGTCCATACTCAAGACGGCAAAGAGCCGGCCCGTCGAACGTGGTGAGCTGCGCCTTTTTGCGCAGTTGGTTAACCCTGAATAGAAACCATGGCCTTGGAAAACCCACGGCAGTGCGTGATGATGGTCAAATGATTAACCTCCTTCACAACCGTTTGAACGCCCTGCGCCTGCTGCTGATCGTCGGCCTCGCGGGCCAGATTGGCGGCGCCTATGCTCAAGAAGCCCTGCTACAAACCACAGCAAATCCGGCTATCCATCAGGGGTATGTTGATACGCCTGACGGTCAGTTGCACTACTGGGAGGCAGGCCAGGGAGAAGCGCTGTTGTTGGTTCACCAGTCGTCCTCGTCGGTGGAGGAGTATGCCGGGCTGGTGCCTTTTCTCGCGGATCGATATCGGTTGATTACCTGGGACTGGCCAGGCCACGGTAGCTCTGACGACCCCGACCACGAGTTGGGTGTCGATGAGTACAGTGCCGGCGCGTTAGCGGTGTTGGCGCATTTGAAGGTGAAAAAATTCCACGTGCTTGGGCATCATGGCGGCGCACTTATTGCGATGAATCTCGCCTGGAAACATCCCGATCGCGTTGAGGGGATTATCTTGTCCGGTACCAGTGGCGTTAAGGATACGTCCGAGACTAAAGCGTTTACCGATAGCCTGGACCTTAAGAATCGAAAACGACTGGACCGGGAGGGTCGTTCACTGGACGCTGCGTGGCAGCGGTATGTAGGGTATATGCCTAATGCGTCTGCTGAGCAGGTGCTGGTGGCCTATCTCAACAATGTTGTCACCCGATTGCGGCCCTTTGATGCCCACTATGGCGTATTGCGCTGGGACCGTCGACCGGCGCTGGCCAGTCTGAAAGACCGTCATGTGCTGCTCACCCAGGGGGAGCGAGACGAATATGTCAGCCACCAAGAAAATCTGTTGGAACTCTTGCCTAAGGCTCAGCGTACGGTAGTGAAGAACGCCGGCACGTTTTTGTTCTTCGAAAAACCCAAGGCCTGTGCTGCGATGATTAGAGATTACCTGGATGGTTAGGCCTGGGTTTTACTTCATCCGTTCATAGCGGCCATCCCCTAGGGGGTTGCAGGATGTTCCGCTATCGAGGGACGCCTGCCACTGGTATTCTTTGGATATGACTAATCCACAATCTTTAAGCCGCTTAACTCGGCCTGATTTTTTCTTTCGTTCTTTGCTGATTCTGGGGATGCTCTGTCCCATCTGGGTGACCGCTCAACCCACAGTTAAACCGGTTCTGCACGGAAAACACTGGGTGGCCATAACCGGCAAGCCATTGGCAGCCACTGCGGGAAGTTTGACCTTTGCCCGCGGCGGCAACGCGGTGGATGCCGCCTGCGCAATGCTGGCGGCTACCTCTACCATGTGGGATACGCTGGGGTGGGGCGGCGAAACCCAGGCATTGATCTATAACCCCAATACCAAAAAGGTTGTCGGTATCAATGCGCTGGGAGTAGCGCCGACAGGCGCGACCCCAGAATTTTTTAAAGAAAAGGGCATGGTGTACCCGCCGGAATATGGACCGCTGGCGGCGGTAACTCCCGGAACTCCCGGAGGCTTGATGGTGATGCTGGCCGAATACGGCAGCCTGAGCCTGGCTGAGGTTCTTGCGCCGGCGATGGAGATGGCCAAGGGATATCCCATTGAGGAATCTCAGGCCGATAACATGGAGCAACGCAAAGACATCATCATGCAGTGGTCGTACTCCCGCGATGTGTTTTTGCCCCACCTGGCCGCAGACAATTCTCAAGAGCGGGCGGCCCCCAAAGCCGGAGAGATTTTTCGCCAGCCCAATTTGCTAAAAACTCTCAACAAACTGGTTGAAACCGAGCGACGGGCGCTGGACCGGGGTGAAAGTCGCAAAGACGCCATTATGGCTGCCTACCAACGGTTTTATCGGGGCGATATTGCGCGGGAGATTATCCGCGCTTCTACCGAATATGAGGGCATCATGACCCTGGCAGATCTGGCCAATTGGGAGGTGAAAATCGAAGAGCCGGTGAGCACCAACTATAAGGGCGTGGAGGTGTACAAGCTGACCCACTGGGTGCAGGGCCCGGTGCTGCTTCAGGCGTTGAATATTCTTGAGGACATAGACCTTAAGAACATGGGTTACAACACCGGTCGCTACATTCACCTGTTGTATCAGGTAATGAATCTGGCGTTTGCTGATCGGGATTTTTACTACGGCGATCCTTACACACCACCGGAGGAACCGATCCGCGGACTATTGTCCAAGGAGTACGCCAAGCACCGTCGCGATCAGATCAGCTGGGAAAAAAATGATCCCGAAGTTAAGCCTGGCGACCCCTACCCGTTCCAGGGTGAGGTCAATCCGTTTATGCATTTGCTGAACGACTGGAACAATATTCCTCCCACGGCTCAGGCCGACGGCGTGGACGGATTCCAGCAGGCTAATCTGACGAAACGTGATGAAGAATTCCTGGCCGGTACGACGTCAATTCAAGCGGCCGACGCCCAGGGCTGGGTGGTTTCCATTACCCCCAGCGGCGGCTGGATTCCCGCGTTTATCGCCGGCGATACCGGTATCGGTCTTAGTCAGCGGATGCAGAGCTTTGTCTTGGACGAAGCCATCAACCCCTACAATGTGGTTCAACCCGGCCAGCGACCCCGCTCTACGTTAACCCCAAGTATTGCCCTTAAAGATGGTAAGCCGCTGATGGCGTTTTCCGTTCAGGGCGGCGACACCCAAGATCAAAACCTGCTGCAGTTTTTCCTGAACATGGTGGAGTTCGACATGAATGTTCAGCAGGCGGTGGAAGCACACATGATTACCAGCTACCAGATGCAAAGTTCTTTTGGCGCCCATGAAGCCCAACCTGGCCGCTTACAGGTGACGCGCAAAGTGCCTGACTGGACCCGCGCCGAGCTAAAGCGTCGAGGGTATTTTGTTGAAGTGATTGACCGTACCTATAGCCCCGTCACGGCGATCTATTTCGACCATGAAAACGGCAGCATGTGGGGCGGCGCCAGCGACTACGGTGAAGACTACGGTATTGCCTGGTAGCTCATTCAAAACCGTTGCTAAATACCGTGTCGGGTCGAGTAAGAATCAGGTCTTGAGTAATGCTGGCGTTTGGCGCCACTTGAGCAATGGTGGCTTCGCCGCCTTGGAATTCATCGGTTAGAACCCGCAGTGACAAATTCTCCGCCCCCGATTGTCCCGTCGCCGTCTGTAGCACCACAATGGAATAGCTGCCGTCCGCCGGGTCGCTCACGGTGGCAATGTTGTCACTGGACAGAATGAACAGGCCACCCACCGGCGCGTTGCTGCCGGCCTCGAGAACCTGCCCGGAAATAGTGGCCAACGGTGCACAAACAAACTGGGCATCAATGGGTTGAAAGGTATAGCTGTAGGTCGCCGTTTGCGGGGCGGTTGGACAATGGCGAACGCGAAACAGAAACTCTGCCGGTAGCTGCAGCGTGGTTCCGGCCGGAGCCGTCGTGCCACAGGCGCCCAGCACATCCGTTGCGCTAACGCCCGGGTCAGCAAGTCTAGCGGATGGGAACGTCTCAAAGATTGGCTGAAACCCCGGTGTATCGGAGGTGACAGTGATGAAGAACGGGAAATTGTCGGAACTGCAGCCGGTGTTTTCCGCCAGTTCCCAGTAAATCCAATCTTCGTCCCCCGGGGTTAGCGTGTGTGACTGGATTTGGCCCTCAAGGGCGTTGGGGAAGCGCGATGCGAGTTGGGGTTGGTCATCAATTTCGAACCCATCGTCAACGCCGTTGGTGGCGTTCTCATCCACCGCAAAGACAAAATTGGCAATGGCAATGTCGTCACCGCCGGTGTCTTCATCAAACCGCAGGCCGAAAAAATCCACCTCACTGACGATGCCCACAAACGTATTGGTGCTGGCGCCCAGGTCGGGCATGGGTAATATTTCGATCACGGCGCCACCGGAGTCCAGCAGGGCGATGGCCTCACCCGCGGTGCCATTGGTATCGCGCAGGGTGAATCCAAAAATTCGCAGCGGCTCACCACTGGTTACCGAGATCACCCAGTCGTCGTTTTCAAAATTATCCAGATCACCGATAGATAATGCGTTATCGAAATTAGGCAAGTTTCCGCCGCCTTCATCGTCGTCGAAGGTTATGCCGCCGCCTTCAATGGCGGTGAGGGTAAAGCTGCGGGATAAGCCGGTATTGGCTTGATCAAAGGTCAATGTGCTGCCGCCAACACCGGAATTTGGGTTCAGGGCTATGGGTATTTCCGACGCCAGTGCCACGCCTGCGGCGTCCGTTATCAGCGTTTCCACCCGCGTACCCGCATTTTGGTCGAAACGAAGTCGATCCACGAGTAGTTGGGCGCCAGATGCCTGCAGTGCGCTGAGCATCAGAGTAATGGTGACGAAGAGTTTTGCTGGCATATTGTGGCGGAAAATTCCTTTAGAGCTCACGATAAGTGTAGCAGCCGATTGCGCTGGCTAAGCGATGGGTCAATGATGCCTGGCTTTCCCAGGTGGCCAGCCGAACAGGCGCGCAAATGCCTCGCTGAATGCCGACTGGCTGCGGTACCCCGCATCTACCCAGGTGTTCGCAACACTCTGACCCGCCGACAGATCGCCAAGGGCTCGGGTGAGCAGGTACAGTCGCCGCCAGCGTGCTGGCGTTAACCCGGTTTGTGCCATGAACAGGCGCTCAGCTGTGCGTCGACTTAAGCCTGCTCTGGGCAATAGTTCATCCAGGCTTGTCTGCGCCTGGTCGCGCTGGGAAATCCAGTGAATCAAATGCAGAGCCCGGTTGTCAGCCGGCATAGGCAGCTGGATGGCGTTATCCGGCGCGTTGCGAATTTCGGTTGCTACCAACGCCGCCACCTGTTGATGGTGGCTGATGCGTTGATCCAGAGCGCCGATCTGGCAGGCTCGGACAATGAGTTCATGCAGCAAGGCACAGACTTCAAATGCCCTCGGGATCGCCAGCGCCAGGTCAAATTTCGGTGCCAGGTACAGCGAGCGTAATTCCACCGGGCCGAGCATCGTTAACTCGTGTGGCAGTTGCGCTGGAATCAAGATCGCCCGACCGCGGGGGACCATCCACTGTGTATCACCAACCCTCAGACTCAGCGCGCCGGCACCTGCATAGAGCAATTGGCTCCAGGAGTGGCAGTGCTCAGGCTCAGTCGCTCCTGCGCGATAGTTGAGGCTGAGCGATCGCAGCAGGAGGTGAGGTTCGTCATGGGGTGTGAGCGATTGCCGCATAAACGAATAATAAGGTCGTTTTTCCGTAATTGCGACAGCGGGGTGCCGTGGTAGCTTAACGGTTCTAGGAGGAACACCAATGCCGAACCGATTAGCCCATTTTGCGATTGAAGCAGACGATGTTGAGCGCGCGCGGAATTTTTACAGTGCCGTATTTGAGTGGAAGTTTGAACCGTGGGGGCCGCCGGGTTTTTACCTGATTCACGAAGCCGGCGTTGCTGGCGCGTTGCAAAAGCGTCAGCAGCCACTTGCCGATGGGCGAAGAGGATTTGAGTGCACCTTCGCTGTGGACAACCTGGAGGCAACCCGCCAGCGGGTAATTGACGCCGGCGGTTCGCTGGATGCAGAACCGCTCACTATTCCAACCGTCGGCACTCTGGCTCGATTTGCGGATACGGAGGGAAACGAGGCGCTGTTGATGCAGTACGAGCCTGAGCGACTTAAGGCGATGGGCTGGGATTAGTCCCATAACCAGCCGGAGGCACGGGTGAGGGCTTCGGCCGTCGCATAGTGGTCAGCCAGTGCGGACATAGGCTGGCGTGATTCGGCAAAGTCACCGAACAGGGATTGCGCAGCCGACGACCGTGCGCCATCAACGATGGGGAACTCTCTGCCCCTTTCCACCAACAGCCGTTGACTGGCGGGGCGAACCAAATATTCCATAAACTGAAGCGCCTGAGCGGCATTTTCTGCCCCTTTCGCCATTCCAACGGCGCTGATATTCATATGGACACCTTGGCCATCGATTCCCGTAGCGAGAGGTTTGACCGTTTCCAGCAGATCTCGGGTCAGCTGGCCGGCCTCTGGAGACAGCGGGTGATAACGCAAGTCCATCAGGCGGTGATAGTAGTAGCTGTTGGCGATGGCGATATCGCAGACGCCCTGGGCAACGCCGCTGAGCTGAGCCATGTCCAGATCAACCGGCTGACGGGCAAAGTTCTTGACCAGTGCCTGAGCGAAGGCCGCCGTAACGGATTCGCCTTTGCTGGCAATCATCGATGCCAATAGCGACTGCACATAAACCTTGTTCGCAGTTCTGACGCAAATGCGTCCACGCCAGCGCTCATCAGTCAGCGATTGAAGACTGATGATGGTGTTGGGATCTACCCGATCAGCGGCGTAAAAAACACTGCGGCTCCATTTGCTAATGCCAAACCACAGATTTTTTGGATGGCGAAAATGAGCCGGTACCGCGTTCTCGAGGACGCCTGAGGTCACCGGTTCCAGTACCCCAGCCTTTACCAGCGCGGCAAGACGCTTAGCCTCCAGGGAAAGCACAACATCAACGGGTTGCTTGCCACTGGTTAGCGTTTCCAGAACCTGTTTTGCCGATTGATAGGTTACCTCCACCGCAACCCCGGTTTCCTGCTCAAACACCTCAACGACCGGCGAGAGCGTAGAGGGGTTCTGGTAGGCCAGGATGTGTAAAGGTTGAGCCGCAATGAGGCCGCTAACGCCGCATAGTCCCAGTGCAATGGTCACTCGTTGGAAAAATCTGTGGGTCATCAGAGGGAGGTCCTGGCCGTTAATTCTTTATGGATGGCTTTGGTAGCAAATGATGGTGTCGTTTGCCGGCAAATCTCAAAACGACTACACGCCTGGCTTCATTACGCTCAGCACAACAATACCAATGATGAAAGCCCAGAGCAGCAACAGTACCGATGTTGCCTGCCGATAGGTCCGATGAATATGTTGATTGTTTTCATCGGTGTTTTGGCCCTGTTGCATCACAGACCAAACGGCGAACTGGCGAATGAGAACCAGCCGGATACCCAAGCCACAGGCAATGACGCCAGCAAATAGACCCAGTTTCCAGCGTAGCCACTGCCCCATAGGCCAGGCGTCAAATAGCAGCCCCAGCGCTACCGCAGTGAGACTGATAACCAGGATATAACGCATCCAGCGGTCCAAAGTGGCGAGCCCTTTGCCCAAGGCGGAGGCGCGCCTGCGGTGCACAATCTCAACAAAGATCAGCCACAGTGCAGTGACCGCGCCGGCGGCCATCAGTGTTGCATTGCCGCCTGGAATGTCGCCACGAATGGCGGCCAAACCGGTGCCCAAACCCGCCTGCAGAATCAGCGCATAGCGCACGTGTTGATCCACCTGCATAACGTGGTCCATGAGGCGCATTCGCTCTGCCATGGGCATGTGTCGGCCAAGGCAGACATAGCGATAGGTGGAGTTGATCACAAACTCGGCGCCCAGCCAGTAGCCCAGCACCGCGATGTGAAAAACCAAAAGCCATGTGTAGGTCATGTTACGTGCGGTATTGCAAGCTGCGCGACTTCCTAAGAGTCACGAGCGGGATCGCGGTTCGGTTTTATAAAAGTGCGGTTGGTCGTAGGACTGCCAGTCCCGGGACGTCCGGCGTTCGTTGATCAGTGTGCGCTGAAACAGGCGATCTTTGCGGTACCAGTGCCAGGTTCGATTGCGGCTTTCGCCATCTTCTGACACGGTAATAATTTCGTAGTACCGAAAGCCCGGTTCAGATGGGCGAGTCCAACCCACCATCAAGGTGCGTCCTGTAGGGTCCAGGCTGATGGCCCCGGTCCAGCCGGTGATCAGCTCATTGTCCAATCGAATATGACCATCATGATAGTCGCCTTCGAAGTAGCGAACCTCCTGTTCACCGTCGGCCCAGGTGTAGATGTTGGTTTGTTTGATCACCCCAGGGGCGTCATCAGTGTCTTGGTCGTGCAGTCTCACCAGCAGCTGGGATTGGTGCCGGTCAAATTCCTGATGATTTAAATCGACGTGAACGTATTCGCCTTCCCAGACGCCGGCCATATCGGCGATCAGCGGTTGAGTTTGTGCAACGATGCCCATGATTTCTCCGATGCCGACCGGCGGCATTTGTTGAGGTGACTAACAACAAGAGCATACAAGTTAACCACCCGCTTTGGCGACCGTCAGCCTTTATCCGCGGAACGTTGATAGAATCCAGAACAAACACCACGTAAACAACGGCTGCTGGGGATTGGCGCAATGCCACTTTCCCGTTCAACGCCGGATCGACATATGGGGAAACAGGGGAACATGGCAAAGGTTATTGCGTTGGCACTGGTGCTGGCCGTCTGTTTGTTTGCCGGTGGCTATGAGTCCCAGCTGCAGGCGCTACTGGGAGTCAGCGACAATGCATCTGTGGCGACGGGGTTGAGTCAGTTCCTGCAGGTCTTGAGCTGGTTGGCTGGCGCGCTGCTGCTCAACGTGCTGATTCGCAAGCTGCTGTGGGAAGGCGCCGTGCGCCGCGCAATCGGCCACGATGTGCCGCTGCTGTTGATGCAGCTATCCAACGTTGCGGTGCTGTTTATCGTCATCTTGATCATCGTCCACAGCGTGTTCGATGCTAGCGTGCTGGGTTTTCTGACTGCCCTGGGCGCGGTTAGCGTGGTTATCGCCTTTGGTCTACGAGGCCTGGTGTCGGATCTGTTTACGGGCCTTGCGATCAACATTGAGCAACCGTTTCAGATTGGCGACTGGATCGCCTTTTACGATACCCAGGGCGGTCGCCACGTTGGCCAAGTCAAACAAATCAACTGGCGAACCACCCACCTGGTGGCTGAGAACCAAAACTATCTGGTCATCCCTAATCGGGAAATTGGCGACTCCACCCTGATTAACTACTGGCGACCGCGACACGCCAATCGCTTCGAGTTCACCCTGACCCTGGACTACGCCGTAGCGGTTGAGGAGGCTCGGCGAATTCTCCTGGCAGCTGTCACCTCAGTCACTGACTCGCCAGGATTCGACAGCACCTTAAAGCCTCAAGTACTGATTGATGAGCTGGATGACGACGGCGTGCGTTATAAAGTTCGATATTGGATTAAGCCGTGGGACGGCACCTCACCCTCATTGTCCCGGGATCTGATTCAGACCCACATTCTCAAACACCTCAGGTTGGCAGGAATTACACCAGCCTATTCCAAGCTGGAGCACTTTCAGCAGCCCAAGCCCGAAGTGTTGACCGCAGGGACCCAGGCCCATTTGAGCATGCGTCAGATGTTGGGGCTAATGGAGTTCTTTGCTCCGCTGAACGACGATGAGCTTGATCAAGTCGTGGCTAAAAGCGCAACGGGTTCATGGCAGGAAGGTGACACTCTGTTAACTCAGGGGGAAGAAGGGGCCTCCATGTTTGTTGTGCTGCAGGGATTGCTGGATGTGTGGCTGCAGTCTGAACAGGGAGAAGATATTCGAGTAGCGCGGATTGAGGCGGGAGAGTTTTTTGGCGAGATGTCTCTACTTACTGGCGCGCCGCGAGGCGCCACCATTCGCGCGGCAACACCGGTATTGACGCTGGAAATCACCAAGCCGGTAATGCAGGAGTTGCTGGCTGATCGTCCTTCTCTGGGAGAACGGATCTCCGAGGTGGTGGCCCGCCGCCAGCTTGCCACACAAAAAGCCACCGACCAGCACGCCAGTCGTAACGCGGACGTGGACCCGCAAAACGCGGCAGCTCAGCTGTTTGGAAAAATTCGAACGTTTTTCAGTCAGTCCTGAGAAAACAACATTGCCTGGATGAAGTGATCTGCCGCCGAGTGAGCGACGTTTTTATTGAAGACTGCGCAACAGCGCCTGAATATTCCGGTTAGTGGGAAACGCCGACGCCAACTGCTGGGCGGTGGTACGGGCGGACTCCAGCTGACCCGCGTCCCGTTGCAGGGTGGCTAGCGCCCAACCAATGTCAAAGTCATCGGGAAAACGTTCACGGGCCTTCGCCATCAGCGGCAACGCAGCAACAGCGTGGCCCGTTGAATTGAGCGCAATGGCGTAGACGTAGATGAATCGAGAATTGTCGGGTGCCAGACTCGAGGCCGTTTTTAACGCGCCCAAAGCGTCTGGAATACGTTTTTGACGAACCAGGAACAAGCCATAAGCGTGATGGGCTAAAGCCATCCCAGGCAGCACTCTCAGCGCGAGTTGGTAAGCATCCTCGGCGGCGTCAACATTGCCGGAGCGAGATTCAAGGTCTGCCAGTGCCAGCGCATTGCCTGGCAAAAAACCGTTGGAACGAAGACTGACTCTTGCTTCATTCAGGGCGCCACGTAACGCCAGCGAACGCTCCATCGACAGCCGATTCTCGTCAGCTGCCAGCGCATTTGCTGCCTGGATCCGTACCGCCAGGATCGGGTCGGTCAGCAGCGGGCTGGCGAGCGCGACGCGGCTGGCCGGAGCAAGGGAAGTCACAGAACGTAAGGCGCCAATGCGCAGCAGCGGATTGGGGTCGACTAGGTGCAGCTCCATGACCTGGGTGGACATGACGCGGGCATCCAACATCGTGAGTGCGGTTGCCCGCACAATGTCTGGTGTTTGCGTATCACTGGCAACAGCAGCCAATCGCGCGTTGGCCCCTGGGGCGCCTGACCGTGCAGCAGCAAAAGCGCTGCCGAAGTGATCAGGTCGAGTGCCTGCGCCTGGTATTGCAAAGCTGTGATCTCGCCGGTTGTCAACGCCCATATAGGTGCGGCTTTTCATATGGCACTCCACACAGTTTCCCGCGGTTTCTGCCTGCGAAGACCCATGGTCCAGTTGGCCAAATCGGGCCGGCAGGTGGCATTGGGCACAGACGCCATTGGGGTTTGCCGGCGTTTTCAGTAGGGTGCTGTGGGGGTTGTGGCAATCGCTGCAGGTCACACCGGCCTGATACATGCGGCTTTGCAGGAATGACCCGTAGACGTAAACTTCATCCCGAATCTGGCCGTCATCAAAGTACAGGTTGGCCTCCAGTAATGCGGGCTGATGGGTGTTGGTGAGAGGCTCGCCAAAGCGGTAATCCACACTGAGGGTACTACGCCTGGCATGACATCGGCCGCAGGCTTCCACTTGTTTAGGTGAGGCTGCGGGGAGGGAGCGCTGGGCGATTGCGGTATCAGCGTTCATGAGCCATTGAGCCTGGCCCCGGTCGTTCAGCGACAGGGCAAGGCCCAGGTCAGGCCGGAATTTTTCGGTCCGTGCCTGAGTCACGTGATCTGAGCCGGGTCCATGGCACCCCTCGCAGCCCACAGACACCTCCGAAAACGTTGTGTCAAAGGTGTTTTCGACGGGGTCGTAGTTCACCTTAAGGTTTGTCGAGTGACACTCGGCACACATCCCGTTCCAGTTAAACATGGGGCCGGCCCAATGCAGCTCATCGCCCGCCGGCGTGGTCTCATCCAGCAGAAGATCAAACCAGCGTTGTCCGCCCTGATCGGCGGTCCGGCTGTCCCAAGCCACGGTTAGGGCCTGTTTGCGTCCACCCGCGGTATCCACCAGATACTGTTGCAGCGGATACACGCCAAAGGTGTGGGTGATGGTAAATGTCTTTGGTTCTCCGGCAGTGTCGAACGTTCTGATCTGGTATTGCCCGCCGTTGGTTTTGAAGTGAATCTCACCGGCGGAACTTTCGAAGGAATGATTGGCAAAGTTACCTAAAACGGATTGAGGTGTGGCCACCTGCATCGCTAACTGATGATGGGAGCCTTGCCATTGCTCGTACGCATCGCTATGACACTCCCCACAAACTTCGCTGGTAACAAATTCCGCCGCCCACCCGCTGATGGGGCCAGCCAGTGCAAGTAGCCAAACCGCTAGCCATCGAGCTTTTCCCGGGAGTATTGTCTTACGCAAACTTATCGATAGCCTCAATCAGCGCCTCTGGCGGCTGGGCGCCAACCAGCGCCGCCTTGCCGTCAAAGATAATGGTCGGGACGCCGGTTACGCCCATTTGCCGGTATTGCTCATCGATCTTGCGTACCTCGCTCAAATCGCCTTCAAGAATCGATCGACAAACCTCTTCGCTGATGCCGCAGCCTGCTGACAGTTTAACCAGCGTGTCGTCATCGCCGATATCGACCGCCGATACAAAAAATCCCTCAAGGATGTTTTCCTTCAGTTGATTTTGTCGTTCCCATTGGCCATCCAGGTGGTGCAGCAGGGTGTGGGATTTGAGCGTATTGGGTTGACGGGTGATGGCGTCAAAGGCAAATGCCAAGCCCAGACTGGCGCCGACCTCTCTTAGCTGTTCCACCATTCCTGCCAGGCGGTCGCTGTTACCGAACTTCTGTTTCCAGTGAGTTTCCCGATCCACACCTTCCAGCGGCATGTCCGGGTTGAGCTGAAACGGTTGCCAGCGACAGTCCACTGCCACCTCCGGGCGCGCAGCCAATGCGGCCTCCAGATGACGTTTGCCAACAAAACACCAGGGACACACGGTGTCGGAGACGATGTCGATTCGTAGCGGCTTGGTCATATTCTGCTCACGGTAGGTTCTTCGGCAGTTTGGTGGCAAATCGTTTCAAAGGCAAAAGTTGCATGCCTATTTGTGTATACCCAAATTCGCCTGGTGCACGTTTGGGCAAACCCTGGTTCTCCTCACGGCATGGCCGACAGGGCCGGCCGAACCCTACCATTTGACGCAAATGACCCAATCCCCTTTGAGGTGCGCTGAATGTCACACAAATTACTGAAAACCCCGTTACCTGCGTGCGTGGCGCTGGCGCTAAGTATGCCGGCAGCCGCTCAGCTGGAAGAGATTGTTGTGACCGCGCAAAAGCGCGAGGAAGGGTTGCAGGATACGGCCATTGCCGTCACCGCCTTTACCGCTGGAGCGATCGAGAACAAAAATATCGTTGATATCTCTGAGTTGGCAAACTTCACACCTAACCTGGTGTTTGATACGACCTCCCCGGTGAGCGGCCTGTCGTCTGGTGCGGTGATCTTTATCCGCGGCATTGGCAATACCGATTTCAGTCTGACTACCGACCCGGGTGTGGGCACCTACGTAGACGGTGTCTATCTGTCCCGCTCTGCCGGCGGCGTTTTTGACGTGTTGGATATCGAGCGCATTGAGGTCCTTCGGGGTCCCCAGGGGACGTTGTTTGGCCGTAACACCATTGGTGGCGCGATGAGCATCACCTCGCGCAAGCCGGGCCGGGAACTCAGTGGCAGCCTCTCTGCAACCGCCGGCAATTTTTCGCGCTTTGACGTGCGGGGGTCGCTGGATGTGCCCGTTTCAGAAAAGCTGCTCACCAGTTTTGTGTTTTCCCGAAAATCCGCCGACGGCTATGTGGATCGGGTGCTCGCCGGTGGTGAGCTGGGTGACCAGGATCGGATCGCGTTTCGTGCCAAAGCCGTGTACGAAGCCACCGACAATCTCGACTTCCAGTTGACTTACGATTACACAAAAATTGATGAGAACAGTGCAGCGTCAGTCATCCTCGGGTTCACGCCGGGTGCCAGCACCATTGGTTACGATCTGTTCCGCGCAGCGTTTGCTCCAGACCTTCCGCCGGTGACAGACTTCTTGCGTAACCCTGAAGATGACGTCAGCTTTACTGATGGACCTACCGGCACTGACCTTGATTTGAACGGTGTATCGTTCAGCGCAACCTATACAGCCGATAGCTGGGCGCTGAAGTACATAGGCGGATTTCGCGATACCGACGGATCGTTCAACCGCGACCCTGATAACACCCCGATCGCCATCACCCACACCTTTAATCCTGAGTATGAGCATGAACAAACCAGCCACGAGCTGCAGTTGACAGGCAACATCGGCGATCGACTGCAATACATCGCTGGTGCCTACTTTTTTGAGGAAGACGGCACCGACAACGTGTTTGTGCCCATATTTCTTCCCAACGTTGACGACCCGGCCAATCCCTTTGGGTTTCCCGCAGCGGTGAATAACTTTGCCACCGTAGACAACTCCAGCGACGCGTTTTTTCTGCAGGGCACCTATGACATAACCGATACCGTTTCGGTGACAGCAGGCATTCGTAAAACCGATGACGACAAAGGTTTTCGCTACACCCAGTACATCGCAGCCGATATCGACGGCAATCCGTTGCCAGTGCCGCTGTCGGCGGTCGACGAAAACGGCAACCTGACCCCAGGGTTAATTCCTATCGTCGGAAACGGTAGCGGCAATGAAACCATTTCCTTTGACGAGACCACCGTTCGCCTTGGCCTGGACTGGGCATTTCAAGACAATGCGTTGGTCTACTACAACTACTCAGAAGGTTTTAAGAGTGGCGGCTTTGTCCTGCGCTACGTTGAGGCCCGACCGGCGCCGCTGACCTTCGACCCTGAGTTTGTTGAGTCCCATGAGATTGGTTTGAAATGGCAGGGTTTTGATGACCGCGTAAGAGTCAATACGGCGATTTTTTCCATGGACTATCAGGATGCCCAGGTGACGTTTTTCGACAACCTGGGCGGACCCATTACGGCGAACGCCGGCAGCGTAGACATAACCGGCTTGGAGTTAGAGGTTACCGCTCTGGTGACAGATAACCTGCTGCTGGAGCTGGCTTACGGATACACCGACGCAGAATATCAGTCGATTCGACCTATCGGGGGGCTGTCACTAACCATTGATGAAACCGCCAGCCTGGTGAATACGCCAGAAAACTCGCTGCAGCTGGGCGCTGAATACTCCTGGCTGCTGTCCGGTGGCGGCGATCTGACACTCCGAGGTGACTATATTTACACCGACGATATTTTCAACGATTCACAAAACTCACCGTTTCTGTTCCAAGATGCCTACGACATGGTCAACCTGGCGCTGTCCTACACGGCTAGCGATGAACGTTGGAGCCTCACCGGGTTCGTCAAGAACGCCACTGACGAGCGATTTATTACCAGTGGAGATTCCAATTTCGGTTTGGGCTTTCACGAAGGTAACCTGAATCGACCGCGAGAATACGGCCTGCGTCTGAACTACAACTTTAACTGAGGAATTCGTGCATGAGTGACCAACCCCAACTGGTGAAAGCCGCCGCGGTACAGGCAGCGCCTGCGTTCATGGACCTCAAGGCGTCGGTGGAAAAAACGTGCGACTACATCGCAATGGCAGCGGGACAGGGCTGTGACCTTGTGGCCTTTCCCGAGACCTGGATTCCCGGTTATCCCTGGTACATTTGGCTCAATGCCACTGCCCTGAACATGAAATATTTTGGTCAGTACCACGCCAACTCCCTGGCCATTGGCAGCGATGAATACGAGACCATTGCTCAGTGTGCCAAGCAACACAACATTTACGTGTCGTTGGGCGCGAGCGAGCGCGACCATGGCTCTTTGTATATCGCCCAGTTTCTGTTCGGCCGCGACGGGCAAACGCTGGCCACCCGCCGCAAACTCAAACCCACCCACATGGAGCGCACGGTGTATGGCGATGGCGACGGTTCAGATCTCAAAGTAACCGAAACCGATATTGGCAATATTGGGCAACTGGCCTGCTGGGAGCATCTTCAGCCCTTAAATCGGTACGCCATGTTCAGCCTGCATGAACAAATTCACGTGGGTGCCTGGCCCTCGTTTAGCATGTATCCCGAGGCGCATGCGTTGGGGCCAGTAGTGAATACTGCGGCATCATTGACCTACGCGGTGGAGGGAAGTTGTTTTGTTGTTGCCCCTTGCGGCGTGATCTCCCAGGAAATGGTGGACGCCCTGGTAGAAAACGAAACCCACGCTGCGCTCATGAAAAAAGGCGGCGGTCACGCGCGGATATACGCTCCTGACGGCAGTGCTATGGGAGCCAATATTGACCCGGAAGAAGAGGGGCTGGTGGTGGCTGACCTGGACTTAAGCGCCATTACCATTGCCAAGTGCTTTGCTGACCCGGTGGGGCACTACTCCCGACCGGACGCCACCGCTTTACTGTGGAATCAGCAGCCGATGACGCCCACTCGCCCTATGGCCGGTGCCCTACGCGTTGCCAGTCAGACAGACAACGGCGAGGATTGTCCGGCGGACGGCGACAGCGGTGCCGAGTAGCTCCCCGCTGGCGATGAACCGGGTTCAAGCATACGATGAGTCTATGAAATTTGTGATTCGCAACGGTTACCAGAAGGACGTTGACGACCTTAAGGGCATGTCCCGTTGGGAATACTGGTGCGATGTGGTTAATCACGAGTTTGTGAATCTGGACTGCTCGGCAATCCCCGGTCAGGACAAAAGTGATTTCAGCGGAACGCTGCGAGGGGGGCTGGGCGTTGGTCAGGTCAATTTTTCTGAGGTGGTGGCTATGCCTCAATTTGTTCAGCGATCGCGGCAACGGATTGCCCGCGCGACCAAAGACGATTTTCTCATCAGCTTCCAGCTGGAACGCGAATGCGTGGTGCGCCAATCGGGCCGCGAAGCGCTGCTAAAACCCGGTAGTTTTGCGCTCTACGACAGCGCGTCGGAATACTCTCTGGCGTTTGCTCGCCCATTCCACCAGTTCGTTTTGCAGATGCCCCGAGATGTGTTGTCTCGGCATCTGATGGAGCCTGAGAAGTATACCGCCATTCCCATCAGCGCCAATGAAGGAATGGGGCTGATACTGAAGAACTTTCTTTACTCCCTGGTGGGCGAACTCAGCGCTACCGACGAACCGATCAACGACCAGCTGTCCGACAATCTGGTCAACATGATTGCGCTAACCTTCAGTTCAACGGTCATCACCAGCAAATTGATTGAGACCGACTGCGTCAAAGAAGCGCTGATGCGAAGGTTGCGTCAGTTCATCGACAACAATCTGTTCGACCCCCGATTGAATAACGCGCGCATTGCGGAATCTCAGAACATCAGTGTGCGCTACCTCTACAAGCTGTTCTCCGGTGAAGCTGAATCCGTTCACGAGATGATCATGCGCAAGCGGCTGGAGGCTTCCAGGGCGATATTGATGGATGAGCACACGCGTAGGCCCTCCATCGAAAGCCTGGCACATCACGTAGGTTTTGCCAGTGCCGCCCATTTTTCCCGAGCCTTCAAAAAGCGCTTCGGCGCCAGTCCCAGCGACGTATCGCCTCAGGCATGAAAAGGCGTGTTCAATCCGCAATTCACAGGGTAAGACCATGACGCAAAGTACTACCGGTAATCGCACCTACTCGCTGAAGATGCCCGACGGCTGGGAGCCGCCTTATCCGTCGTTCATGTCCGAATTTGACGACAATAGAACGACGGTGGTGATGTGCTTGATGGGGTGCCAATACGATGAGGGCCATCGTCCCGACGCGCTGGCTCTGGTTCAACAGCTGAGAGCGCTGATGCTGGAATTTGGCCAGGCGGCCTATGTGGACTTATCCGAATGTGAGGCCGACAGTGCAGGGCGACGGCAACTCGTGGCCACGGGCTATTGGTTTGAACCCGAACCTTTGCGCCGTTTGTTTGAGTCTGAGGGGTTTACTCAAACTTGGGGTGCCCATACCCAGGCGGATCTTCCTTATGGCGTGTTTCGTGAGGTATTCAACTTTCCCATGAGTCGGTTCGAGACCCTGCATTCCGGTCCGGATCATCTGGTGGGTATTGCCAATGTGCGCGACGGCATTACCGAGCCTATTCCCCGCCATGCCTATTGGGGCAGCATGCGCGATCGAATACCGGACGCAGCCATTGACCGGTTTGAGGCCAACGAGCGCGTCCAGGTGCTGGATCAAGATGCTCACAGCGTGACCATTCGGCCTAACGTGAATCTGGCCATTATCCGCTCTGGCCAGGACATCACTGACGCGGTGGACGAGGAACGCGCTCAGTACTCCAACGATGTTGAGCCAACCCTGGTTAACGGCATGAACTTTCTGCGCGACGAAGGCGAGGAGGTGAAGTGTTATGACTGCCGATTTTTCCGCTTTGTCGATGAGCACGGGGAACCGTCAGACCATACGTACGGCTATGCGTATTTTCAGTCGCTTGAGGAGCTGGAAAAGTGGGCTGAGCATCATCCCTCTCACAACGCCATCTTTGGTTCTTTCTTAGAGTTTGCACCCAAGTATGGCGAGGACATGCGCTCACGGTTTTGGCACGAAGTCGCGGTGCTGCCGGCAGACGATCAGTTTGCTCAGTATGTGAACTGCGCCGAGGGCACCGGGCTGTTGGGTGGCCTGAACCCCCGATAGCCAGCCGATAGCGCTCGCAGTATCATAAAAAAATGATTGAGACTGAACGCCTGATTCTTCGCCCGGTAGATCCAGACAAAGATTTTGATGGCTGGGCCAAAGCCATGGCCGATGCCAACACCATGAAGTACCTTGGGTCCGCGCCGTTGGATCGGGCCAAGGCCTGGCGCAATATGGCGATGGTGATGGGTCACTGGCAAATTCGCGGTTTCGGGTTTTTCTCTGTAGAAGAAAAAACCACTGGCGATTGGGTTGGCCGAGTCGGGCCATGGTATCCAGTGGGCTGGCCGAAAGCCGAAGTAGGCTGGCTCACCTCACCAGAACATCTGCGGCGAGGTTTCGCGGCAGAAGCGGCCAAGGCCAGCATTCAGTATGCGTTTGGCGAGTTAGGCTGGCCCGAGGTGACGCATGTCATTTTGGATGGCAACGTCGCCAGCGTTTCGGTGGCGGAGAAAGTCGGGTCGCGGTACATTCAAACGCTGCAAGGATTACCTGGCGTCACCGATACCCCGGTGCACGTGTACGGGCAGCAACGCCCGTAATTCCTAGCAGCGCTTAGAATCTTTACAGTGCGCTTGCCACGCGATGGCCTTCGCCGGTAGCCGCTAGAACTGTTCGCGGAGCGGCGCAGTCGCCGATACGAATCACCTCAACACCTGCTTCAACGAGCGGATTTAGCAATGCCACGTTGGGCACTCTTGGGCCGGCGTAGGTAATGGCCACCACGTTGTCGACCATTTGCTGATTGCCCGTGTAAACGTTGCGCAGAGCCAGTTGGGCTTCACCCAGGTCGTCCAGGTTAATAGGTTCGACGCAGGTAATCAGTTCGATGTTCTTGTCATGCAATCGCTGGTAGATCCCTTGGCGGTTGATCAGCGAAACGTCTGATGCAAAGCGCTCTCGGGATGTGATCAGCACCACCTGTTCGAACAAGCCGGCGAACAATTCCGCGGCGGCGTAGGTCATTTCCGTGTGATCGCTGTCCACCACCACCAGGGCGCCGTCAGTGGGGGTAGGGCGTGCAAGCATCTGGGCCGAAAGCTCGCGGACGTCGGGAATCATCTCTGCCCAGTCCGGATCGAGCCAGGCGGGCAGGGCGGTCGTAGAGCCCGTGGCCAAAAGCACCGTGTCAGGTTCCAGGTCGAGCACGCTGGCTGCCGTCGCAGGCCCCTCTAAGATGTACTGAACCCCCGCGCGTTGTCCCGCCAGGTACTGATAGTCGTAAATACTGCTGAGATTTTCGCCGCCGGGAAGGTCAGCATGAATTCGGGTTTTGCCGCCAAACTCTGCTGAGCTGCCAAGGACGGTCACCTGATGGCCTCGGGCGGCGGCCACGTGGGCAGCCTCAAGACCGGCGATACCGGCGCCCACCACCACAACCTTTCGCGGATTCGCTGAGGGCGCCGGCTGCCATATTTCCTCTGCCGGCTCACCCACCCTGGGGTTGTTGTCGCAGCGCAGCTGATTGCCCTCAATAATGGCTCTCCAGCAGGTGTTGCAGGACACGCAGTAACGAATGGTGGCTTCCTGCCCGTGTTGCGCCTTGTTGCCAAACGCGGCGTCAGTGATGAGGGGGCGGCCAAGAAAGGCAATCTCGGCGGTACCGTCGGTGAGGGCTTTTTCACATTCGTTGGGGTCGGTCATATAACCGATGGCGCCGGTGGCAATGCTCGGGTCGGCCTGGCGCAGATCTTTGATGGTGTCTAAATACGGGTGACGCTCGCCGTGAGCATCCGGTAAATGTTTGTACAGTGAGTTGGCGTGAGCGCCCCAGCAAAACGTCCAGTAACTGAAGTTACCGTTGGCCGCCACCTGTTTGGCGATGTCGGCTGCCAGGCTAAGGTTGATGCTGCCGGGTATGCCGTCGTCTCCCGGCAGCTTAATGCCAATGATGAAGTTTTCGCCGCAGGTTTGGCGTACGGCATTTATCAGTTCGCACAGCAGATTACAGCGTCGCTGGTGGTCACCGCCGTAGTGGTCATCACGTCGGTTGCTCCAAGGGGACAGAAACTGATGAAAAATATGGCCGTGTCCGGCAGAGATTTCTACCCCGGAAAACCCGGCGCGCTGAAGCCGCAGGCTGGACTCAGCCCACTGCTCAATGAGACTGCGTATTTCGTCTTCAGTCAGGGCCCGCGGTACGGTCCAGCTTAAATCATCGGGCAAGGCCGATGCGCTAACGGCTGAGTCGTTTCGGCCAATGGAGTGACGTCCCCGTCCAGGGTCCTGGATCTGGCCCAGCAGCCGCGTATCGGCAGACTCGACCACCTCGGCCACCTGTTTCAGACCGTCCATGGCCACATCGTCGTAAACCCGAAGTTTGCCCGCGTCCGGGTTATGCCGGGTCATGGCCAGTGGCTCGGTGACGATCAAGCCGGTTCCGCCGCGGGCACGGGCTCCCAGGTAGTTCAGCATGGCTTCGCTGGGCCGGCCGTCACTGACCAGTCGGGTCAAAATAGAGGCATGGGCCAGACGGTTGCGCAGATGATGTCCGGACAGGGTTAGGGAACTAAAGAGAGTGGGGTAAATTGTGTCGCTCATAGACGAATTCTGCCACGTTCAGAGGGTAATGCGTGGTAAATTTGTCATCTAAATTGAGGAGCCATCCATGACCACTATTGTTGTTCTGTTTAATTTAAAAAGTGATGCTGATGCTCAGGCCTATGAGCAATGGGCCAGAACCACAGATCTTCCCACCGTTCGTGGTCTAAAGGGCGTGGATGGTTTTGATGCATTCCGCACGACTGGCCTGCTGGGTAAAGACGGTCAGGCAGCCCCGTATCAGTACGTTGAGATGATTGAAATCAGCGACATGGAGGCCTTTGGCGCGGAATGTGCCACTGACACCATGCGCAAGGTGGCCGGAGAATTCCAGGCGTTTGCCGACGGGCCTTGCTTCATGCTGAGCGAGCGGCTGGACGGATGAAGCCACTGAAAGGAAAGGTTGCAGTGTGCACAGGTTCGGGCCGACAGCTGGGGCTGGGGCAAGGAATTTTGAAACGCCTGGCGGAGCAGGGCGCCAGCGTTGTGGTGACCGATATTGGTCGAACGGACGGCGCCTTATCGGCAGATAACGTGGGCGCCAGCGATGAAATGGAACAGGTGGCCCAGGAACTGCGGGATGCCGGTGCCCAGGCCATCGCGGTGGCCTGTGATGTGCGCAGCGAAGAACAGATTGATCGTTTGGTCGAGACCACGGTCGGTGAGTTCGGTCGGCTGGACATCATGGTGAACAACGCCGGTGTAGGTTATTTGATGCAGCCTCTGGAAGAGGTGACGGCAGAAAACTGGCGTTTGGTGATCGACATAAATCTCACCGGGGCTTTTCTCTGCACCAAAGCCGCGGCGATCCAGATGCGCAAGCAGGGTGATGGCGGGCGAATCGTCAATATCGCCAGTCAGGCAGCGAAGTCGGGCTTTCCCCATTTGCCCGCCTATGTCGCTTCAAAGCATGGCATGGTGGGGCTGACTCGCGCGACGGCTATCGAACTGGCGCCGGATCAAATCACTGTCAACGCGGTGTGTCCAAACCACGTCACCACCGGGCTTGGGGCGAAACAAAATGAGTACTTTGCTCGCTATCGAGGTGTGTCGGTGGAAGAGTATCGCGCCAACCTGAAGGCCCGCATTCCGCTAGGGCGAGTGGGTCTGGTGGAAGACACGGCAGCGGCCACGGCGTTTCTGTGTTCTGACGATGCGGCGTTTATTACCGGTGAGGCGATGAATGTCAGCGGCGGTGAAGAAATGCACTGATTCGGGTTGCTTGATTTTCTGTGAATGATCGATGGGGTGAAGCGTAAACGCCGTCTCCGAAGGGTTAGCCTTTGCTGTTTGACTCCTTGGCAGCATCCGTCGTGACGTTTGCATGACATCTGTTTTGCTACTTTTCTTATGCTATTACGGAGGTAACGATGAGTAAGTCGCAACTTTTAATCACATGTCTATGTTTGGGTGGTGGCATTGGCTTGGCTTCTGCATCGCCTTCTGCGTCGGTCCCTCGCGCAACGCCTGTTCACTGGCACTACTCGGTGCCGCCACCGGTGGTTGAGTCCACCGAGTCTATGGGGCAGCTTGCCGCGGGTCAGTCGGACTCCGTGCGGCTGAAAGTTCGAGAGGCACGGACCCGTTCCAACCGGGTTCTGGATGGATATGCCAGAGAAATTGAAAATTGCCGGTTTGAATCAACACTGCATTTTGACGATCGGGATCGCACCCGCTTGATTGGCAACGCTCAACCCTGTCAGGGTCGGTACCAAAAGCTAATGAACGAAGAACGCCGCTCACTGAAACAACGAATCAGTGAGCTTAGAGCGCCAAGCCAGAATGACGCTCTGTTTCCCGTTGTGCAGCAAAAGACCTCAGAATAGTTGGCGCCGGCTAACGATTCGCTGAGGGCCGATGATGCTCAGGCGGCAACTCTGCGGCGAGACTCACCTCGCTCACTCATGATCCGCTGGAACAGATCCTTCGGGTCATCGAGCTCAGGGATCAGGGCAACATCTTCCCCTTCGTTCAGTTCCAATGCCATGCGGTGGATGTAACTGAGGGTGGAAAAATCTTCCAGTGCGAACCCAACTGAATCGAAAATGGTGATGTCCTGGTCGCGCTCTCTTCCGGTTCCTGGCTCGGCGATGGCCTGCCAGATCGGAAATACAGGATGGTCTGCCGGGAGTTGCTGAATATCACCTTCCACCCGGGTTTGGGGTTCGAATTCGACAAAAATCTTGCCGTTGCGCAGCACTTCCACATGCAGCTCGGTTTTGCCGGGGCAGTCTCCGCCTACGCCGTTAATATGCATGCCAGGCTCCACCATGTCCGGTGTGAGGATGGTGGCCCATTTCTTGTCCGCGGTGCAGGTTGTGACGATATCTGCGCCGTTGGTGGCTTCTGACGCGGATCTTGCAGGAATGACCTTCAACCCAGGAAACTGTTTCAGGTGGCCCTCCAGCTTGGTCATGGCCTGAGTATCCACATCAAAAATTCTTACTTCCTCAATACCCAAAAGCGTGTGAAATGCCATGGCCTGAAATTCGCTTTGGGCGCCGCTGCCTATCATGGCGAGCACTTTGGCGTTCTCGCGAGCCAACGCTTTGGCGGCAATGGCAGAGGCCGCGGCGGTGCGAAAGGCGGTGGCCAGCGTGAGTTCAGACAGCAAAACCGGATAGCCGGTGTCCACGTCCGCCAGCGCACCGAAGGCCATAACGGTCGACACGCCGCGGGCGGGATTGCCGGGATGGCCGTTGACGTACTTGAAGCCGTAGCGGGATTCATCAGAGATGGGCATGATTTCAATCACCCCGACATCGCTATGGTTGGCAACCCGCGCGCACTTGTCGAAAGACTCCCAGCGTGTGAAATCTTCGGTCATGGTGTCTGCAACACCTTTGACAAATTCCTCGGGGCCAATGTGGTTCACCATGCGGCAAAGCGCGGGTACGTCGACAAATCGGGTCATGACACTGTCTCGCTAATAATCTAGTGAGCGTAGGTTAGGTGCTTTTGTGGCTATAAAATAGACGTATTTGTGATCAAAAAGCGTAACTAAGTGTCATAATTAACACTAATGATTGGCAAAAAGTAAAACTCTCAGGTGATCAGTGCAGCTAGAACCTAAAGATCAGCGATTGTTGGCCCTCCTGCGCGACAACGCCAGGATGTCCGTTATCGACATGGCGCGGACCCTTGGCGTGTCCCGCGCCACCGTGCAAAACCGTATGCGACGGTTGGAATCCCAGGGTGTTATTACCGGCTACACAGTGGTGGTGGGTACCGATATCGAAGATTCAGAGGTACGTGCCTTAATGAGTATTCAGTCGCAAAGCGCGCGCGAGGCGGCGGTGATTGCTGAGCTTCGGGGCAACCCTAATGTCACGGCTATTCATCACACGACCGGGCGCTGGGATCTCATTGCGGAAATTCAGACGGACTCTTTGGCGGCGTTTAACCAGATTGTAGGGGCCATCCGGTTGATTGAGGGTGTGACGGCCACTGAGACCAATTTGTTGTTAGACAGCTACTGATGGGTTGTTGATCTTTTTTCAGGATTCGCGGAATCGGGTCGGCAACAGCCAGTCATAGGTGTTTGAGGGAATGGCTCCCTTCGGTCCGCTTTATTTCCCTCAAACACCTATGACTGGCTGTTGCCTAGATCTGTGATCTGGCCTAAAGAGATAGGAGCCAATCGGGACTCGATCTTCCAATAAGCCATGAGTCGTGACCGTCGCAGGTTGTTGGGTTGTGAGGGCGTCAGGCGGGATTGGGCGGTGGTTCGGGTCGGCGGGTTAGGACTATGGTCATGGCGACCAGGGCACAGGCCACCATTAGGGCGGTGACGCCGACGACGCCGAAGGGCAGGATTTGGCCGACGATTTGGGCCATCAGGCCGCCGGTTAGCAGTTGCAACGCGCTGAAGCAGCCTGAGCCTGCGCCTTGGTTTGGGGCCGAGGCTGAGAGCAGGCGTATCTGCAAAGCAGGGTAGGCCAAGGCCTGGGCGGTGGTCATCAGCGCGATGGGGCCGAATACGCCCCAGGGACCAATGTCGGTTGTGGCCGATAGGACCAGCGCGGTGGTGCAGGCCAGCAGACTGCCCGTTGCACCCCAGAAAATCAGCGCCCGGGGAGTAACCCGACTGCCGAACTTTCCTGTGGTTAAGCTACCGATCAAATAGCCCAAAGGGACGCCAAAAAAATACCAGCCGTAGGCTGACGCCGGCAGTCCGTAGTATTGGGTGATCAGATAGGGCGCGGCAGATAAGAAGGTCATGAACGCGCCCTGCAGCGCGGCGCCGTAGATGACCATCCGCGCGTAGGGCCTGCGCGATAGCAGACTGGCAAAACGCTTCCAGGGCACTAGCTGCGGGTCGCCCTTCACGTCCGCGGGGCGGGTCTCTGGCAGGAGGAAAAATACTCCGGCCAGTAGCCCTGTAGAAAGTGTCGCCACCGTCAGAAAAATATAACGCCAGCTGAAATATTCAATCAGGTAGCCGCCGATAAAAGGTCCCAAAACCGGGGCCAGCATCGTTGCCGCTGAGATATAGCCCAGCAGGCTCGTTGCGGACTTATCGCCATAGACGTCTTGCACCACCACACGGGACAGCGTGAAACCCACTGTGGCCCCAGCGGCTTGAATGGCGCGCCCGGCAATGACCAGCCAGATGCTGTTGGCGCTGGCGCAAATGATAGACCCCACTACCGCGAGGCTGACGCCCAGCAGGATCACCGGTCGCCGGCCGAGGCGATCTGACAACGCGCCGTAGATCAACGAACCCAACGCCATAAACAATAAAGACACCGACAGGGTCAGTTGGGCAACCGATAGGCTGACACCAAATCCCTCCTGCAGGGCGGGAAGGGCAGGAATGAACGAGGACATGGCCAGCGGACCTAAGCCGGTAATGCACACCAGCAGCACCAGCAGGCCCCTCGAACCCCTGATGGGTGGGTTTGTTGGCGTGGGTTTGGCGGGTGGTTTGGGCGCTTCTGACGCGTGAAACGGGTCCATCGGGTTTAGCTCCTGCAGGGTTACTCAGGGTAGACCCTTTCCTGTTGAGGTAATACCCCTATCGGCAGCGGCCGGCGTTACATTGCGTCGGGCAAAAAAAAGGACGATTATCTTTCGAGGGGATGTACCACGCAATCGCCCGATGGAGTTCATCTCGGCTTGCCAACACGTTTTTCACTAACAACAAATTACCCACACCTACAGGAACTACTATGAACCCACTTCTAGGACCCGCTGCTGTTTTGGTGCTGTGGTCATTGCTTGTTTTGGTTTGGCTGGTAGCAACCCGATTTCCGGCGTTTTCCAAAGCCGGCGTTGATGTAAAAAAATCCGCGCCTGGCGGGCGTTATGTTGATGTTGAGCAAAACATGCCGGCCAAGGTGAACTGGGTTTCCCATAACTACACCCATCTAATGGAGCAACCGACGCTGTTTTATGCGGTGATTGGGGTGTTGGCCATTTCTGGCGATATGGCGACAGTGAACGTCGTGGCTGCTTGGGGGTACGTCGTTCTCCGCATCCTTCACAGCCTGTGGCAGGGGCTGGTGAACGTGGTCAAAGTTCGCATTGTGCTGTTTTCCTTGTCGACGTTGTGCCTGTTTGTACTGGCGTTTCATGCGGTGTTGAGAACGGTGGTGTTTGCTCACGGCTGATGCCGGCGACATGACACCTAAACCTCAGGTGTTGTCCATGCCGAATCGCAGGTGGGGTGCTGATTTTCAGCATCATCGCAGGGATAAATTAGGGCTGAAATACGCAGCTCGGGTCCAGGGCTGCGGGACGATGCCAGTTGATGGTGGATTCATTGCGAAACGCCGCGGGCATTAGCGGCGACGGCTGGTCGGCCAGCCACTCAATGATAATGTCCCTGACCAGCGGCGCGCCAAAATCAATCGGAAAGCCGCCCTCGGGCATCACGGATTCCAGCACTTGGGCGCCGCCCAGCGCCAGGTAGTCGCTGGTGGCGACACTAATCTGGTCGCTGTCCTGTACAACCGATCCGTCGTTCCGCTGAAGCTTGACCGTCATCCCATCGCTTTCGCAGCTAATGAAAACCGAGACGCCTGAAATGCCCACAGTTCTCTGGCCGCGCCTGGCTTCGGACCCGGCGACCTGGCGCAGCTGAGCGCCCGACAGCGAAAGCTTTACTACCCGGTTGTCGAACGGAAACGTCTTGAACAAGCTGCCGTAGGTTAACGGGCCCGCCGGTAGTGCGGTGCGCAGCCCGCCCACCACATTTTGCAGCACGATGTCGGCGTCCAGCGATTCATGCATCGCTTGAGTAAACAGATTGCCGAGGGACGAGTCAGGGCTTTGTTGCAGGGTGAAGGCGGCGCCCAAATCGACCCCAATCGGCTGGTTCCGTAGTGCTTGTGCCGCTGTCCTGGCACGGCTGGCGATAGCGCTGACTTTGGGCTGTGGCGCAATGGGCTGCCCCTCGTAAGTACTGCCTGCCCTAATTGGCTGGGGTGGATAAATCACCTCAGATTCTACCGTTCCCCCGCGGGTGTTGATTTGATAATCCACTCGGCTGAACGCTCTTGTATTGGAATACGCCGAAGTGATGATAGTGCCGCCAACACGATGGGCCAGGCCCTGGTGTACATGGCCCGCAATAATTTGGTTGACCAGTCCCTCCGGCAAGGCTCGGGCCACCTGAAAAATTTCGCTGTCAGGCCGGCAGCTGGATAAATTGTGGGGATTGTCGAACCGTTCGCACGCCCCCCCTGCATGGGCGGTGACGATAACCAGTTGCGCGCCGCGTTGGCGCAGGCTTCGCGCCTCACGTTCAATGGTTGCCGCGAGCGGCGCCACTCGAAGGTCTGCCACGTTGGCCGCTATCGTGCCGGCCAATCCACGGCTGGCCAATACGCCGATGACGCCAATAGACACACCGTTTTTTTCCAGCAGCACTGATGGCAGTATGTTGTCCCAGCCGATTGACTTACCGGTTTCGGCCACCGTCAGATTGGCGATAAGCAGCGGGAAATTCGCTTCCCGGGCGCGTCGCTTGAGTGCGCCCCGGGAATCTTCCGAAGCCGAGCGGGCGATGGCCTCTTTACCCTCCGGGCCAAAGTCGAACTCATGATTTCCAACGGCGGCGGCGTCATAGCCCATGGCGTTAAACGCCGCCACTACGTCTGCGCCTTCCGTCAGGTTTGACTCCAGCGTGCCCTGCCACATATCGCCGGCATCAATAAGAACGACGGCGCCACCATCGCCGGAGCGCACCTCACGCAGCCGCTGTACATAGCCGGAGAAGGTTTCCAGGCCTCCCACACCGCCGCGTGCAGCCAGTTCCCCATGCACGTCGTTACTGCCAATGACCGTTAAAGTCATTAGCGACTGGTCGGGACTGCTGGCGCATCCGCTGGCTAGCAGGGCAAAGGCGATTACGTGGCTATAGAGCGTCGATTTCATGGGGCGACTATACCTCATTGTTAGTCGGTTTTAGGGCCACCCGAATCTGCCCCGGCAGGCCCAAGATTCAGCGCTCAACTGATACTATGAGCGAGAAGAAATCGGGACCCTCCAATGATGACTATTCGCCACCACCTCGTGCTTGCCGCAGTACTAGTCCTTGTCGCCTGCAGCCAATCCCCCACCACGCTGAAGCCGAGTGCTTCGCCCAGCGCCTTGTCTGAGGATCAGAGATTACTGGACTTTATCGAGGGGGTATTCGACCGAGAACTGGCCAAGAGTCCGGACCGCCAGTCTGAACTGGGAATCGACGGTGGGGCGCAGTCGCAGTGGACCGACCGGTCCGATGCCAGAGCCCGACGTGATCGTTTGCAGGCCCAGTTAGACCTCACCGAAATCACCACAAAAATTGATCGATCCCAGCTGAGTGACGAGGGTCAGTTGAACTATGATCTGTTTCGCCGCGAACTGACCGAACAGATCGCGAATGCCAGATTCCGTCGTCAAAGTTATGTCGTCGATCAATTTCGGGGCCAGTACACCTCGCCGCTAACCCTGCTGCAGAACAACCACAAAATTACCGACGTGGCGGGCGCAGAAGCGTACGTGCAACGCCTTTATGGTCTGGAGGCGGTGTTGACCGATATGGCAACGCGGATGGCCGATCGGGCGACCTTCAGCGCCAACCCGCCGGCTTTTGCCTTTGAGCCGATGATTTCGGACATCCGCAGCATCCTCAGCGGTCAACCGCTGGATAACAGCGTCACCGATCATCCGCTGTGGTCAGACTTCAAGTCTAAGGTCGATGCCCTGGCGCTGGACTCAGCACGCAAACAGGCCCTGTTGGAATCGGCGACAGTGGCATTAAAGGGGCCGTTCCGGCGAGGATATCAGCGTCTGCTGGCAGAAATTGAACGCCAGCAGCCCCACCAGAAAAATAGCCAGGGGGTTTGGGCGCTGCCCGATGGGAAGGCGTTTTATGCGCGCCGAGTGAAGGCATCAACGACCCTGGACCTATCGCCCGAGGAGATTCACCAGCTAGGGCTAAGGGAAGTTGCCCGCATTCACAATGAGATGCGAGAGATCATGAGAGCGGTGAAGTTCTCAGGAGACCTGCGGGGGTTTTTTGAATTTATCCGTACCGACCCTAACAACTTCTATCCCAACAGCGATGAAGGTCGCGAGCAGTTCTTAGCGGATGCGCGGACCCAGACCGCAGAGATTTTTGCCATTGCTGATCAGTATTTTCACACCCTGCCCAAAGCGTCGCTGGACGTTCGTCGCGTGGAGCCCTGGCGGGAAAACTCGACCTCGATCGCGTTTTATAACCGGCCAAGTCAGGACGGTACGCGCCCGGGTGTGTACTACGCAAATCTCGCCGATATGACCGGCGTGCAGAAATACGTTTTCCAGGCTATCACCTATCACGAAGGCGTTCCGGGCCATCACTTTCAGCTGGCCCAGGCACAGGAGATGGAGGGCATTCCTCAGTTTCGTAAATTTGGCGGTCAGGTGGCCTACATTGAAGGTTGGGCGCTGTATGCCGAGCAGCTGGCGAAGGAAATGGGCTTCTACAAAGAGCCGCTGTATGACTTTGGCCGCCTGCAAAACGAGCTGTGGCGGTCGGTGCGGCTGGTGGTGGATACCGGCATTCACCACAAGCGCTGGAGTCGCCAGCAGGCCATTGACTATTTTGTCACCAACACGCCGTTGTCTGCGCAGGACATTGTGACCGAGGTCGAACGGTACTTTGTAAACCCGGGGCAGGCGCTGTCGTACAAGATGGGCATGATTACCATTTTGGGCCTTCGAAGTGAGGCCCAGAAAGCGCTCAAAGATGCGTTCGATATTCGCGATTTTCACCAGGCCGTTCTTGGCGCAGGTTCGCTCCCCCTGCCTGTTCTTGAGAGTCGCGTCAGACGTTATATAGCCAGCGCAGTTCGCTAGCGATGTTAGTACTTTCCAATAATTTGAGTTGACGGATGTTTAACTTTACCTACGACGCTTCGGTATTCATGGTGGTGTTTTTCTTATTGGTGCCGGTCACGTTAGCCTGGCTCTGCCGCCGGGTTGGCGGTTGGCGAAAATTCTTGTGGCTGTTGCTTACCGTGGTGTTTTCTTGGGGAGCATTGATTGCACTGCTTGTTTTGGTGCCGCGGAAACTTGCCAGCGCAGAGGAACGGACGCCCTGGCAGCAACGTGTTTGGGTCATCGGCGCCCTGGTTTTGGTTACCATCGTAAGTCCAGCGCTGGGGCTATTGTCTGATGAGTTTTTGGATGCGCCAATGATCCAATCATCGGTATTGCCAATTGAAACAGCCTATCAAGCCATTGGGCGCAGAAGTTATCATCGAGAAGTTCTGAAAAAAATCCAGGCCAAACATCAATGGCGTTATCTGTGGCACGTGGTTTTTACCAACGTTGCGTTACTCCAGGACGAACCCTTTGGGCTGAACCCTGTGGTTCGTATGAAGTTTGGCGACGGCAGTATTCTGCAGTACCACGTACGAAAAATTGGACTCGACGAAATTAGACTAGAAGTACAAAAGGGCCGGGATGCCGACAACAACGCAATCGTTCCGCCCGCTCAAGCTCATAAATATCGTGGTACTCGCGGTGAACTAGGCAGTGCAGAAAACATTGCTGCTTTTACTGCTTACTTGCAACGGATCGGTGTTGAGGTTGTGGACGAAGTGCCAGGTGCTGCCGCTGCCCGTTGGCATTGCCCGGGACCTGATTTCCGTTGCCGGGTTTTTGCTCAAGACCAGTGAGTACCTCCTTAAGGTTATGCTCTTTGATCAAGCCGCTCACGAGCTACGCTAAGCGCCTTGCATGACTCATTGCGATGTAAGCACCCAACGCGATTTCTATCACCCCCACGGGGAGTGCAACACCCAATGACATCACCGTAGGTGTCACGATGGCCGCAATGCCAATACCTGCTAACAGTGTTCCCAGTACCCAGAACGTCCGATCACCGTACAGCGTGTTGAAGGCAAAATAATGGGTGCCCACGGCAATGGCCAGAAGCGGAAACACCCATTGCGGGTGAGTGGGCAGGATTAGATAGGCGGCAAGAAACCCGCCAATCATGGCAATCGTGCTTTCAAGGGCAATATTGCTCAATCGATTGTCCCCATCTAGCGCCGGTCGTTTGAAGACCTGACGAGCGATTAGCGTGGCCAGGGGAAAAATCAGCATCCCGCCGAAGAACAAGACGACAAAAGCGGTTTCAGTCGTTCGCTGACGTTCCACCAGGCCGGCGATGACCCAAATTACCCCGGACACAATGACGCCCGGACCCCCGCCCACATAAGACCGTCGTACGTTCTCTTGAGCGGATGCAAGTTCCATGAGCTTTGTCCCTGTTGATCATTGTTTATTGAGGTTAGTTGCTGGCGAGTCACTCAAAAACTCACATTTGTCATTGATCTTGATATTTCTTTGATCCATATGTACCATTACAGCGAGTGGTACATATGGTGCATAGATCAATATGGATATCGTGATTGACCTGGAAGCCTCCAGCCCGCCCTTTGCTCAATTGATGGAGCAGATCAAGACAGCGGTGGCCAGCGGTATGCTCAAACCCGGTGCAGGGTTGCCATCAATACGCCAGCTGGCTGGTGATCTGGGCCTCAACAGCAAGACCGTCGCAAAGGCTTATCGGCTGCTGGAGCGTGATGCTGTCATCTTGTGCCGAGGCTACCGGGGTACCGTGGTGCATCCCGATGGCGCGGCCAATTGTTCGGTGGATTTGAGCGCTCAGATCAACCAAACCCTGCGCGAGAGCGTCGCAAAGCTGCGCGATCTTGGCGCAACGGATTCAGAACTTCGAATAGCGTTCAGCAACGTGATGAACGAACCCAAATCTTAGGAGCCTGCCATGCATACTTGGGCACAGTGGTTGTTTTACATCGTATTTGCGGGTCAGATCTGGCTCGTTTCTCGGTACTTTCCGCGCAGGCAGGAGGCGCGCATGCGCCATGTGCTGGAAACTTATCCACCCGAAGAGTTCCCTCGCCTGTATCCCCGCTCGCGGGACTACTACGTGGGGTCACTGCTCGCTTATCGTTGGGCGAACAAGGCCATCTCGGCGTTGGGCGTTGTGGTGTTACTGGCCCTGGTATTTGTTGTGGACCACGCCAACTTTGCTGACGATGGATATGTTTCTGAAATCTGGCCACTGCTGTTCGCAGCCGTTCAGTTTATTCCTCTTATCGCGCTTGAGATTTCCGCCTGCGGTCAGTATCGAATGATGCGTCGGCTAAACACTGCCAGCGTGCGCCGAGCGCCACTGGTGCCCAGACGTCTCAGCGATTTTGTGTCGCCGTTAACATTGAGTGTCGCCGTGGTTTTGATTGTTGCCGCCGTGGGGTTTGATGCGGCGCTCAATGGCGCTGATCATGGTGGCATCGCGGGCGCTTTCACCCGCTCGTTAGGTCTAATCTTTGGCAATGGCGTGATCGCTATCTCCGGCGCCATGATGTTGCGAGGGCGCAAACCCAACCCCCATCAAAGCGCTCACGATCGGGCGCGGCACATCTCCGCTGCGTTAACCTCGTCGGTTTGCGTCAGCATTGCGCTCAGCGTATTTCATATGGCCGGCACCCTGGATCGGGCGTTCGACCTGGATTACCTGGACGCCACCATCAGCAGTTTGTACGTGGTGATTATTGCCAGCCTGTCCATTGGGTATTTGATGCAGAAGCTGACCCTTCGTCCCTCGGACTTTGAGGGCTACCGAGACGACCCTACAAGCGCCTGAAGGGTCGTGTGCTGTCGCGAGAATCTTTTAACCAGAGCGAAAAATGACCACAAGCCAAGCAAGTGAAATGCCCACTGTTGTGATTGTTACGTTTCCCAGCGTCTCGACGATGTCGCAAGGGGATCTGCGTCGTTTGCTGGAAGAGACGGGGCCGAAATACACCGCTATCGAAGGCCTGAAACGTAAGTACTTTATCTCCGGTGAACAATGCGGAGGCGGCGTGTACGAATGGCGCTCCAGGCCTCTGGCTGAGCAGTTTTATACTGAAAGCTGGTACAGCCAGATGCACGATCGCACCGGTACCAGGCCTACAGTTACCTTTTATGATGCCCCGGCCATCGCAGATGGGATAAGCCACCAGCTAGAAATTTTTGTGAGTGATTGACCACCAATCGGCACATCCTTATGCCGGCTCAAATTCATTAGGCTTAGGCCGACTCGTGTCCTGAGCTACTCAAATCCATCGCTGAACACAAATTCTCCTTCCGGTACCAACTGCTGGTCTGCCACATTGGTATCCTGGCCTGCATCAACGTCAAGTCCGGGTACCGTCATGGGCGCGTAATCCATTCGGGTAAATTCCAGTGCGTAGTTGCCTGGCTCCAAACCTGACAACACATAGTTGCCGCTGTCATCGGTTAACGCAGGTTTTTGCAAGGGATCGTCCTTAACCGAAACCAGGATATTCGTCAGGCCTTCATTTCCGCTCAGGGTGATTCGCCCGGTGATGCGGCCCAGAGTGCCCGCAGGCCACTGGGTAATGTCATCCACATACCGAATCGATACGTTGCCACTGGGGTCACGGTACTGAACGGTCACGGTGCGGATGGTGGGTACCGATACCCCATCGAAATTCACCGTCCATTGAGACACGTAAGGCATCCAGGGGCCAAAGCGATCTTGATCCAGTCGAGCGCGGAATTCGGCGGTTGCTGGGTCTTCGTTATAGAGGGCGTTTTCCACCACCGCTGAATTTCCATCGGTACGCAGGTGATAGTCGGCGATCGAAACCGAGCCTAGTGGCGCGTTGGCGTCAGCGAGCGCAAAGCCTGAGAAAATTCGACCAGGAGCCGACAGCGAGCCGTCGGCCATTTCACCCTGAAACTGGTAGAAATACTCCTGGCCAATGTCTACCCGTCGATCCACATATTCCTGGGTTTGATGGGCGCCGGAATCAAAAGTGGTCAGAGGCAGTAACGAATCTTCGGTAAGGCCCCGCTTGAGTGTCAGATTGTCGAAGCGGCCGTAGGCAGGTAGTTTTACGGTCACTGCGTTATCGGTCAGTAGCGCTTGCTCCTCGTGCTCTGTACGTTGGGTGACCACATGGCCGCCCAACGGCATCGGCAGGGCGTCGTCGGTGGGGTCCAGCGGGTTACGTCCACCGCGCACCTCCGAGCCGTCCATTTCGCCACCGCCATCGGTGTCGGTCAGGCAAGGACGGGTACCGCGGGTGAACTCAAAAAAGTTGCTTAACATGTCGTCGTCGCCGTCGACTGTGGCGTCATTTACATCGCCGTCCAGGCAGCTATAGCGGTCTTCATAAGAATCGGGCAGCTGATCGCCATCACGATCCGGCGGCGTGGTTTGTTGAACGACGTGGGTCACTTCATGCGCGATCAATTTTCGGCCGTCTGCCAGTTCGGCATCCAGCTGCACTTGGTAGGTGCCCCTCTGCCCGCTGCTTCCGTCGTCGGGTAAGCCGGTTGCGCTGCCGCTGTTGGATAGGAAGGAAAAGTTGATGGAGCGGGACCCAGAGCCTTCTTCCACGCGTAAAGACTCGGTTTGGCCCGTTTCTTCGCTGTCCACCGGCACGTTAATCACCTGCGTGTCGCCGTTGGGCATTTCGATGGTGGCGATTAATGAGCGTAGCGGTTGTAACCCCTGGCTGTCGGCGACAGAAAATCCGACACCAATCGGTTGGCCAACAACAAAACCCAGCACAACGTCATCGTCTACTTCCGGCAGAAAAAACCCGGTTTGCGCGTTCAGCCCGTTGGCATCAGGGATCGACACAGCGACCTCAGCCTGCTGGTTATTGGCGGCGGTGGCGGCTGTTACCTCCAAACGCCAAGTGCCTTTCACCAGGGCGCCGATAAAACTCACGGCATTACCCTCATCGCTGCGCGCCACATCGAGGTCACGGGCCAGCACTTCGCTGCCATCGGGTCGGAACAACCGCACTGACTGTATGGAGGGCGGGGTAAACAGCGAACGAGCCGAACGCACGCCAATCACGGCGGGTGCGCTAGTATTCTCTCTGATAGGAATATCCAAACTGATGACATTGCCGACATCCAAGGCCAGTTGCTCACGCTGAATTTGCGTGCGCCCTTCAATTACGTCAGCAATCTGACCCAGGGCGGCGTGCAGATCCAGTACCTCGGTAAACAGCGGCTGAACGTCGGCATAACGAAACTCGCCGCCGGTGGCGCGGGCAATTTCCGCCAGCAAGGCCTGGTCGGCCAACGGGCCCAGGGCGACGGTGTGGACGATCATCCCTGAGGCCACGATGGTGTCGCGGATGTCCCGCCACAGGTCCTCTTCATTTTCCGGGCCGTCAACAACCAACACCGTGTGCTGAGCCCTTAGCGGCTCACCATCCGATAAAAACATTTGGTAGGCAGTGCGCAGTCCATCGCCGATAGCGGAGGTTCTGCCGGCGTCAGCGGACAGTCCGTTCAGCGCGACGCGAATGCGGTTGCGGTGGGTGGCGTCGGCAGCGGCTAACGGCGCCAGCGTGCGTCCATCATCATTCGGTTCAGTACCATCACCGCTAAAATCTACCAGGCCCGCGGCGAGGACGCTGTCCAGCTGTTGCAACAGGTGCAGGCCGGCGTCAGTAACGGCAGCGAGTTTTGAACCGTCTGGCGGGAATGCCATGGTGGAAGAGGTATCAATGGCCAAAATAACCTCGGTCGGCGGCGTATCGATGTAGGCCACCGCGTTGTCGATGGTTTGAACGGCTTCGCCGGCGCGGATTTCCAGCGGATACGCACCGTCCGCCGCCTGAGGCGGCACCAACAGTTGAAGCAGATAACCATCGCCGTCAGGCACCGCCTGCAAAACCTGAGCGGGCTGATCGCCAATGCTGGCGTCGAACTGCAGCGCCGATAATCCGCTGACGGTTTTTCTGCCGTCAATCCCGGTGCTGGTGGGAACCACCGACACGGCGATGGTGCCTGGGTTGCTCGCGCTGCCGCCATAGTGTGGACGACTCTCGCCTGCCAGTGGGAAATCTACGTCGAACGTGGATTGGGGTGATTGACACGATAGGGTTACGTTGCCGATCCAGAACCCCGCCACCGGGGCGATCACCAGGTAGAGTTCGTCAAATCGATTGCTGCGTTGAAAGGTGGTGAGGGTCCAGTCCACGTCGTACTTTTTGTAAAACTCGCGTGGGCGATCATTGCGATTGATCACCACGCCGTAGCTGGCCACCGCATCCGCGCCTGATGTTGTGGTGTCCGCGGCGTCGATTTCCAGTTGAATGATCTTGTTGGCCGGACAGCTGGAAATATCGGCCTTCAGGTAGCGTGCACCAAAATATTGCACCCCTACCAGCTGAGTCACCTCCTGACCCTGGCCAATGGTCCCCAGGTCAAAATCTATCGTCACGTCGTTGTAGTTCATCATGTTAAAGCCACCGACGGGGTCTTCATCTCGGTAGGAGTATCGATTCACAAAACCGCTGCTGGCGTTACTGAGGTCAAAGTCCTTCACCAGGTTGGCGATGGTGAAATTCTGGAATGCGCTGTAGAGGCTGTGGGACTCGTCAAATAGCTTGATGGTGCTATCAGTGATCGACATGGCATCAGCTCCCTGCAGCCCTGCGGCAACTGCCTGTCCCCACCAAAGGGTTAGGAAATCAACCCCTAAGCCAGGCTCCTGCTCGTTAATGCCGTACTGCTCCGTGAGGTAGGTCCACCATAGCGCTGCGTCATAGCTGGCCAGCCAAAGGGATTGATTGGTGTCGCCAAGGTAATTGTTCACTTGGCCCAGATAAGGCGCTGTGCAGCTGGCGCTGGGGAGCAGGTCTAAAAGGTTATAGACCTTGTCTTGCATCGCTCGAGCCTGGCCCTCGCAAACCGTGTTGCCCCAGAGGCTGCCGCATCCGCTACCACCGATCAGTTCGGCGTAGGCAAACTCCACATGGTGGAAGAGCTCATGACCGACGATCATGTTGATACAGCTGTCCGATTCGTCTGCGTAGACTGACGTGGGTAGCAGAATGCGAGAGAGGGTCGCGAAGCCGTTGTCACAGCCGCCGTTACCGTCGGGTTCTTTGCAGTCGTAAATGTCCAGCGATTTGGGCTGCTCGCTGAAATACGGGGACGCAAACAAGAAGTTGGCAAAGCCCTCGTGGTGTCCGCGCGGATTACCGGGACTGCTGGCCCCGGTTCGATCTAGCGCCAAAGCCGCCGCAAAGGCCTTGCTGGAGGGAAAAAAGTCGTCAGATGCCGGGTTAGGGTTCCACGATACCTCGTAGCCTTCGTTCAAAGTGGTTGCGGTGGACGGCAGTGGTGGTGGGGTGTTGGGCGCAAGACCCGTCATTGTCAGTCCAAACAGCAGTGCAACGGCTTGAGTATTCATGGATGCTGCCCTCAAATTCAGGCGGCAGTTTTTGGCGTGCCGCAATGTTCGCTAGCCCGACGATTGAGCGGGAGGGCGATTTCTGATTTGAGTGTGGAGCAGCGCGAGAGGGGTGTTTACCCAAATTATTGGGGGTCGGAGAAGTTTTTAGTTGGGTAGGCTAAGCAAGACCTGAGTGCCTCCCTCTGGACTAGGGCAGCGGCTGAACTGACCGCCAACGGCTGTCGCCCGGCGTTTCATCGTCCGAGTGCCATACCCCTGAGAGCTTGGATTGTTGTCGTTGTCGAGTTCAGGGGCGCCTTTTCCATCATCCCGAACGGTAATCTGGGTTTCTTCGGCGTGCTGCTCCAAGGTCAGCCACAGGTGCTGAGCGGCCGCGTGTTTCACAACGTTCTGAACGGCTTCTTGAACAAATCGCAACACGTTAATTGTGTGCCCGGGTGCCATTGGCAATTGTTCAATCTTGCTGTCCACCGTCCAGTGCAACGTTATGCCAGCAGATCTCAATAGCGGCTCGTAACGTTCTTTTAATCTCGCCATGGCGAGCACCAGGTCTTCCCCCGCAGGCGTCAGCGCGTCCAACACCATTCTTAAATCGGCAAGAATGGCGTCCAGTTCCTCACCCACGGCGCGGGGGTCCAACTCTCCGCGCCGGTTGGCAGCAATGAGGCCAACTAGCTGACCGCCCACGCCGTCATGCATATCGGCCATGATGCGTTGGCGTTCCTGGTACAGCGCAATCTGTCGCTCAGAGGCTACCCGCTGGCGACTTTCCTGCTCCAGCGCTTCGGTCTTGGCATCCAGTCGGCGGTTAAGTTCGTCGTTGAGATCCTGGGAATTGAGCAATGCCCGGGCGATGCGATGAACCAGCACGCCGCCGTAACCTGCGGACATAAACACAATCGCGTAGTGAGAGAGATAAAAATCGCGAATCAGCCAGTGCTGTACATCAAACAGCACGGCCACATCGTGAAGGCCCAATAGAAGTCCCAGCAGGCTGCCAACGAGCAGCCAGTGCAGGTAGACGTGGTGGCGCCGTATGAGCGCGACGGCTAACAGCGAACTGACGTATATGATCCCCAGCAGTACCATGGGCATGCTGGTCATAAAGGTGAGGTTGGCGAACTCGCTGTTGCGCCCGCTTAGCACTAGCGCCAGACCGGCGCCAAACACGGCCAGATAGAACACCCCCAGAGCAATTTCCAACCAGCGCCTCTTGATCTCCAGAAAGCGATGCGTGAAGCAAACAAAGGCCCACAAGAACATCGCCCTGGCGAGCAGATAGGACCAGTTGGCGAGGTAGGACAGAGCAATCTGGCGGTGGCCAACAAAGCTGTACAGGTAATAGCTGAAGGCCAGGAAGGCCAGCGCCAGCCAGCCGTATTCTGCCAGCTGGGGTCTAACTACCCAGATGGTTGCCATAAATAATCCCAGCAAGACAGAGGCCGCCAGTGCCGCCAGCAGGAGATCCTGGCGAAAGAAGTCGAAGATAACGTACACCGGTTCCAGTCGCTCCGCGGGGCCGACGTAGAAGGTGCTGAGCATCATGGTAGTACTCTCGGCCTTGAGGTTGATGCGCAGTTCATTGAGGCCGCTGGGCTTAAGCGTTTTCGGCGGTACCGGAATCCATTGGGGCTGGTATTTGTAGCTCGTTCGGAATGTGGTGGGCGGGTTGTGGACCAGATGGTCGTTAACGAAAATCTGCGCGGTGGAGTTCATTCGCGGAATAAATACTGCGATGTCTTGACCGTCGTCAGGCCCTTCAAACTGATGGATAAAGGGGGTGGTCTGTGGTGGGTCGTCGACCCGGCGAACCAGGCCTAATTTTTGTGCGGCACGGTCGGGATGTTCGACGTCGGTAATTTGGGTGACCTCGAACTCAGCCAACTGATGAAACGCGTTACCCAGATAGCCAATGGCGCCCAGGTACGCCAGTGCCAGTATCCAGGGGGTGGCAATCGCAAGCGTGTTGAGCGCCGTCGCAGGAAGAGTCTGCGGTTTCAAAGAATGCCCAGTTCCCGCGCTTTGTGTACCGCCTCGCCCCGGGATCGAGCGGCCAGCTTGCTGTAAATTTCTTGAGCGTAGGTGGACACCGTGTTGAACGCGATGTCCATTTCTGAAGCGATTTGCTGGTAGGTCAGACCTCTAGCCAACAGGTTCAGCGTTTGTTGCTGACGTGGTGGCAAAAAGGTCGAAGGCTCTTCCCTTGGGGCAGGCTCAGCCAACCGAATATGACTCATGATGCATTGGGCCACCGAAGGGCTCAGCGGCGGCTTGCCGTCGACAATTTCAACCAGAGCGGTGCGCAGATTGGTTTGGGTGTCCTGCTTCAGAAGATATCCCTGGGCCCCTAATCCGATCGCGTTGACGATGGTTTCCTCATCGCTGAATCCCGACAAAATAACCACCCGGGCAGGGCGGACTTCACTGTGTTGGTCCACCAGGAGTTCCAGTCCGTTACCGTCGGGCAACCCCACGTCCAGCAAGATCAGCTCAGGTTGGTTAATCGCCTGCAGTCGGCGGGCGTCAGCCAGGCTTGCGCAGGCCCATAATGAGCCTTCGCTAACCAGGTCCGCCAGGGATTCCCGCAGGTGACTTTGCAGCGCGGGATCGTCTTCTACGATCAGCAGGCTGTTGATGGGTGAGCCCATTAAGGCAGGGCGCTCTTGGCGGCGTTGCTTGCACAATTTTCAGCGCCGGTCAGCCGGCTTAAGGGAATCACGCCCTGGTTTGCGCCATCGGTGCTGATGAAGGTCATTTGGCCATGTAAACAGGAATCGAAGCTGAGCTCAGCGGTTCCCCAGCTTTCCACGGTGGCCGCGGTTGCTTGGGCGGGGCGACCGCCAGTGGTGACCAGCAGTTCAAGCGAGGCTGTGTCGTCGGCAATGGGGCCCTGGCCAATCAGCCAGCGTTGGTTGCCGCGGTCGTCGTAGGTGTACCAGTAAGCCAGAGCTTCACCCCGGCTTTCCAGGACCTCAAGATTCACGCCTTGGGCTGGTGACTCCGGGTCGTACCATGAGCCATTGAGCCGGGCGCTAAGTGGTTCGCGTTGTCCGCTCACAGTGATTGCTGGAAGTATATGTTCGCGCAGAGCGGTGCCGATGCCTGGGCCGTCGTATTGGTAGTCTTCAGCAAGCTGCACTACCACCAGGTCGGCCTCTGGGATCATCATGATGAATTGACGCCCGTATCCGTTGGCGTAATACATGTCGAAGGTGCGGCTCAGGTCATCGGTGATGGGTTGAATCCACCACTGATAACCGTAGCCCGAGCCGGGAACGGAAAACACTTCGGGGTCGCTGGCGGGTGTGCTGTAGGTTTGGACGGATGCATCAATCCAGTCCTGGGAGATCAGTTGTTGGCTATCAAAACGTCCTCCCTGGGCCATCATCAGACCGATGCGGGCCATGTCCGGTAACGTGAGCCACAGACCAAACCCCAGTGGCGCATTACCCAGGGGAAAGCCTTCTTCGGCAATGCAGATTTGGCGTGAGTCCAGGCAGTTGATTCCCCAGCGAATGCGGCTGATGCCCAGGGGCTCGAACAATGCCTGCTGTGCATAGGCCTGGGTGTTCAGCCCAGTGGCATCAAGCACAATGCCGGACATTAGCCCGGAAGCGCCGGTGCTGTACTGGAAGGTTTGTCCCGGCGGTTCAGCCATGGGCCAGGTGAGCACCGTTCTTAACCAGTCCGTTGAACCCAGCATGGTGCTGATGGGATGGTCTTCGCGACCATAGGGCCACTCTATCCAGTTGTAGCCGTGGCGCTGTTGCAGCACATGCTCGATGGTAATTTGCTGACGTAGCGGGTCTTGCTGAATTTGCGGGTATTGAGTGAAGGCACTGTTGAGCGGCGCGCTGGTGCTGATGAGACTATCGCGCACCAGGGTGCCGATGAGAATTGAGCCCACGCTCTTGGTCACAGAGTAAATCGGCAGCGGCTCGCCCTGGTAGCCGCGGAAATATTCGCGATAAACCTCCTGCCCGCCGCGCACCACCATCAGACCATCGACGCGCCCCAGTTCTCCGGTTGCCAGCCTTGCAGTGAGGCTGGCCAAAAGCGCCTCATCCATACCTTGAGAGGCAGGCGGGACCGCTTGCCACTCAAATGCGTAACCCCCACTAGTGAGAGCAAGAAGCAACGCTAAGGTGGTGAAAACTTTGCCCGTCATCTGCCCATTATAGCCCGCCTTCGACCAATGGACGTGTGACAGAAATCTCGACGCTTTTGCAGGCTGGTGGGTTACCTAATTGAAATGCAGCCCTCGCCCAATAGGCGGGTGATCGAAAGGGTTTGTTCTACTGGCGAACCCGCGCTGCGCTCGGTCAGCTGAAAGGTGACGGTGCCGTTGGCGCAATCTTGAAACGTGAGGTTCAGCGTGCCGGCCGGGCTGAAATCCGTTTCGCTGTCGAAATCGACCGCGCGGAGTGTGGAAAATCCGCCGCCGGCAGATTGGAATAAGGGCACGCTCAGCGTTGAAGCCAGATCCCAAGACTCCACGTTGACACTGCCCGCGTAAAAATTGGCCTGTCCTGCGTCATCGTAGGTATACAGCACTAACGCCACATCGGTGGACACAGTATCTTCACCATCGCGAACCATCAGGCTTAATCCATGCCCGGGCAGGTCCGGCGGAAACCATAGGCCATCGAAGGTGAGGTCCACCTGGGTGTTGAAGGCGGCGGAATGGGTCAGCGCACCCTCCAGCGCAAATAGCCGTTGATCTCCTCGGTCGATCCAGCTGAAGCGGGGGTCGTTGTCGTAACTGAAGCGACCAGACTTAATCCGATGTTCACCCAGCAACAGGCCGTCAATGCCAATGAAGCTGCCGTCTTTTATTAACGAAAAGTGCACATGGGGGGCCCGAGACAGGCCGCCCTGGCAAACCGCAGTGATCCGGTCATCGGCGTATTTGGCCAGATCCTGACCTTTTTTCACTGATTGGCCCGTTTCCACCACTATGTCTTCCAGGTGGTAGTACTGGGTGCTCCAGCCGCTGGGGTGGGAGACGCGCATGATGCAGCGGCCATACACCTGAGCGATGCCGTCATGGGCCGCCAAAATACGGCTGCCTGACGTGTCCGTATCCCACGGCTGACGCCAGTCCTGGCTGAAATCGATCGAGGACATAGGGTTGCCGTCGTCAGCGCCGGTATAGGTATGGGTGCCGTAAAACTCCCAGTCCTGGTTGTAGGCGAACGGTAAATCCATTAGCGGGCGTGGTCCCGCTTTGGGTAGTGGCTGCAAAGACAGTCCGGCCAACTTTGCCAGGTTTGAGGCGTGTTTCGTCAACTCAGGCAGGTCATTTTCCATTGAGCGCTTTTGGCTCTCGTGGTGTTTCGCGGGCTTTGAGAGCTGGCTGGCCAAATTGGCAGCAAGGTTTTCGATTTTTCTGTCGACAGTCTCGCTGGACTTGTCGGTCATGGACCTTAGCGACTCTTCTACTAACGCCAATACTGCCAGTGGGCTGACACTGTGAAATCCGGCCTGAAATAACATTTCGTCGGCCCATGGCGTGAGGTGTGGGCGATGGGCGTCAACAAAGGCGTGAAAATCCAGCGCGGCATAGCGGCGATCCAGTAACAGCGTTTGCTGATCTGACTGAGCCACAGTTGGGTTGTTGGACAAGGTCAGAAGACACAGGACCGTGAGAATTCCAGTTTTCCCGATGAGTGTGCGGCGAAACAGAGTGCTGGCTATAGAATTAATATTGATTGCGTTTTTCAGAGCATAGCGGATGTCAGGGGTTTTTTTGCGGCTTTTGCGGCGGCAACAGCCGCAGCGGTTGACCGTTCCCAATATAGTCCGGCACCTCATTCACGGGATGAATGGTCACGCTGATGTTCGCCTCACCGGCGCGCAGATGCCGAATTGCCTGATAGTCGTCGGAAAACCAAAAGCCCCGGGCCGCCTCCACACAGGGAAATCGCGCACCCACAATAAACTGATTGTCTGGCCATTCGCCCTCAAAGGTCTCGCTGGGCCGGGTCGCAAACTCGTAGTACCCCTGTTGTTCGGGGTAGGTGTTCAGTTTTCGCAGGGCCTGGCCATAAGCTTTCAGCGAGTCCTTGCTGTTTAGCTGGCCGATCACAAGCATCAGAACCGGCTCATTGCATTGATCGGTTTCTGGCGTGTGAACAGGGCTCTGGGCAGATACGCAGGCTGATATGGCCGCCATCAAAAAAACGAGCAACCACGTCCAACACTTTTGACCAGCCATCAGTGTGTATCGCCCTCGCTAGCATTGGGATTGTCTTCGATGTATTTCTTGAAAACGGTCCAGGACGTCTCGTTGGGTCGGCTGTCGTCCAACGGCGGTGGCGTCCAGTATTCCGGATAGCGTTCGTCCATAATTTTTACTAACTGCTCAGGCAGTTCGTCGCGCTCAAAGGTGCTGAAACCTGTAGCGTTAAAAATCATCCAGCCTGGGCGGTCGCCCATTTTCAGCCAGGGCAGCCATTTGGCCACACGCACCCATCCCAGATGAGACTGCCCCAGGGACTTTGTGCGGTTATTGAGCAGCCGCTTACTGTTGTAGAAACTGTCGAAGATTTCCATGGCGTGGTAAGTGCCGCCCACGTACGGTTGATAATCGCCGCCCAAAGGATTGGTGTAAAACAGCGGTATCTCGGAGGAGCGGGCAGTCACCTCGCCGTAGCGGCGAAGCTTCATGGACAGGTTGGAGCTGCCGTCTTCTTCGAACTCAAAGCGCGGGCCGCGCATGTTCACCGGGTCGTTGGCAACGTGCAGCACCTTGATGGTTTCGCCGGTCCAGGGGTTGTCCCAGGTGTCGATGACCTCGCCGGTGGCCGGGTCCATGTACACCATAATTTCTCGAGATACGCTGCGGAATGAGCGGCCGCGCGTGGCGTCTTTGTCTACTCTGCACTGACGGACGTTGACCCCCATCAGATTGAACATATGCCGGTCTTTCTCACCCAGCACGCGGCTGTAGGCGCGACCTTCGAAAAACCCATAACGGGTAACGCCCGGTTCCACCGTGCCGCAGGTGGTTTTCTGCATGGCTATGAAGGCATCATTGCCCGTTAGGGTCAGATCTTCTGCGGCCGTAGAAAAGGCCATGATAGTAAACAGTAAAGTGAACATCGGGCGAATCATTGCGCGCACCCCCTTGGTGGATCAGACTGAAGCGTTCACCATACACCGGAAAACCTCCAGGGTAATGTGTCTCAACAATATCGCGTGACCTGCAGGGCAACCACGTGCGTGGTTACCTCGACAGTCTGCCCACCTACCACTGATAGCCGACGCTGACGCCTACACGAAACCCGTCCAGCTCATCCGCACCTTCTTCCAGTGCGCCGTCCAATGTGAAGTGCCAACCCGATTGAGTAGCTGCCTGCAGGCCCAATGCCAGTCGCCAGTAGTCGCTGTCCGGCGCTGCGATGGCGAAGCTGCGAGTAACCTCCTGCACTGTGACCAGTCGGCTGTTGATTTGCTGTTCGTCGCTGCCCAATTCCGCCCGGTAAAACAGGCTGCCGTAAGGCCTGACTTGCAGCCCTTGTGAGTCGCCGAACCAGCGCGAGTTCAGCCCGACACCGACCTCTGCGAAGCTCGCGGTTGACCGCCGAGATGAAACACGCTGATCCATCGCGACCGCACCACTCTCGCTGTACTCATCCAAGTCGCTGTCGCTGTAGCCCAGTCTCAGTGTCGGCGAAACCCTCAGCGCATCCAGCTGCCAGTGGCGGCGCAGTTGCAGCAGCAACGCCAGAGAGTCGGCGTCCCCGTCTGCGCGGGCGATCTGGCCGGCAACGCCGGTGCGTCGTTGAATGTTGTCCAGCTCATCGTCGCCGAAGCTCAGCGCCAACGCCATCTCCCATACATCGGTCTGACGGCCGAGATACAAGCCGAGTCGAGTGCTGTCGAAATCAAACCCTGAGGACAGGCCGCGGTGATCCACATCGCCGCTGTCACGGCTGAGCACCAGTGCTGCAGTCAGGTTTTCACCGTGGTAGTGAGCCGCTAAGTTCAGGCGATCGATGGTGGCGTCATAACCAAACGCGAAAACCTCGCCATCGCGCTGCCAATCAAGGCGTTCAACCCCGGCGGTGATTCTCCAGCCTGGGCTGGCATCGGCGGCGTGCTCAGCGACCGACCCTTGTTCAATCATCGTTAAGACGAATTTCTCCGCCGCATAGCGACTAACCTCGCCCTGGGCGGCTAAGGTTTTGGGTGCGTTGACCGTGTCAGCCAAAGCGGCCGCGGCAATCCCTTGAACTGTAGCAGTGGGAAAGAACGCATCCCAAAACAGAAAGGCATCAGCCTGAGCCGGGTCGCCGACACAGGACAGGACGGCCAGACAAGGGTCAGTGACATTACTCAGGCCGTATTTTCCAGGATTACTGGTGATGTCGTTCAGCAAGCTGAAGCTATCAAATACGGTCACCACCGCGCCACTGTCGGTAGCCAGTTGTGACGCCGCTGTTGCCAACGCCCCGTTGGCTACCTGCGTGAATCCCGCGGCGGCAGTAATTCCAGCCAGGCCGCCAGCGGCTGCTGCTGGCGTTGCGCCAATATCAGGGAGGTTGGCCAGCACAATTTGTTGTGCTCCCGCCGCCGTGAGCTGAGCCGCCGCCGCAACCGTGTTGCGGGCATTGGCCGTAGCGCCCTGAATGATGAGGGCCTGGGCTTCCGCGCCGCTAAGGCCAGTGAGCGCAATGGTATTCAACGCCAGCGCCGCGTCGTTAGCGCTCATGTAAATGAGCATCAGATCGTCGGCATTCAGAGTTGGGCGAGCACTGAGATACTGGCCAATCTGACTGGTGACGTCTGTATTGTTCAATGCCGCTAAGCCGCGTCCAATGGGGCCGGGAATAGAGCTTCCGTTACCGATTAGCGCGCCGCCGGCCAGGCTGACAGGCAGCTGCGCCGAAAACGCGTTGCCAACAGCGAGGTTGGTGACCGAGCCTGCTTCAATCCCCTCAATCCCTCCCAGTCGTTCGGCGGCCACCGGTCCATTGGAATAGCGATTGCCAAAGTAGGGCGGGGAGGGCGGAAAGTTGGTGTCCACCGGCCCCAGGCCGGCGGCGTTGCCGGCTTCCAGTAATGCTGGGATGTTACCCGGGTCGGCAACGTTGTCGCCGAATACGGCCAGCTCGCCAATAGTCTGAGCCTGACTGGTGCATACCGCAGTCAACAGCGTCAATGAGGCACACAGGGTGGCGGTTCGGCCACCCGTTGATGGGAGTATTGCGAAGTTCGTCATGATCCAATCCCTGGGTTTTTCGTTCATACTTCATCGCGTAAGCGGCAGGCGAAATTGGACATTTTTTTGACCGAAGCAAAAAACACTCAGCGAGTAGGAGGCCGATTGGAGGGGCTTGATTTGGGACTGGGAAAACTACCACTACGAGGCTTTGTGGACGGGCACTGGGTTTTTCCGCAACCTGTTTTTCAACGGCTGGCATCCGGTGTTTCCCTGGCTGACGTTTTTCCTGCTGGGGCTTTGGTTAGCGCGACTGAAATTGGGTCAGCGCCGCACCCAGGTAGGCCTAGTGCTTGCCGGTGGAAGTATCCTGGGTGGTGTGACGTGGCTTTCAAGTATTGCGACCGAGCTTGTAGCGGGCGCCGATCCTGAGGCGATACCGCTGGTGGGTCTTTCCCCTATCCCGCCCGGTCCGCTTTATCTGGCGGCGGGGTCGGCGTTGGCCGCGTTGGCCATCGGTTGTTGTCTGCTGTTGTCATCACTGGTGGGAGATGTTCGCGCGCTTCGGTGGTTGCGTGTGCCGGGTCGCCAGACCCTCACCCTTTATGTGGCCCACATCATTTTGGGAATGGGATTAATGGAATCTCAGGGATTGATTGGCGCTGGCAGCGCGGGTCAAGCGTTGCAGTGGTCTGGCGTCTTTGTCGCTGGGGCGGTGGTGTTTTCCAATCTATGGCGCCGGGCATTGGCTCATGGCCCGCTGGAGTGGATCATGCGCCGGCTGACGTCAGTTCGTTAATGCTGCTGGGTTAATCAAACCCTGAGACAAAAAAAAAGTCCGTACAGGGTGCGCCGCGGGACGCCTGGGCGGTTGCCGGTTGCAAGCAAAGCTCAAGAGTCTGAGCGTCCAGCGCGAGAAAAATCTGCAACAAAGCGTTTGTGAGTAGTTTGCCCTCATAGAATTCAACGCTCGTGTCATTGCAGCATTTATCCCAGCCGTGTGGCGATCTCCAGCGCTGCCCGTTCGCCGGATTCCAGCGCCGCTTCCATGCCGCGTTCAATCACCGCCGTGTGTTCGCCGGCAAAGTGAACGCGGCCGTGGGGCCTCGCCATTGTGCGGGCGAACCGGGCGATTTGCCCAGGTCGCCATGAGGCCCACGTCCCGCCTGAGTTAATGTCGCGCTGCCAGGACACAACCCGCAGCGGCGTAATCCCATCGGCGGCCTTCGGACGAATGGCGCGTAACTCCGCCATGCACTTAGCTGTTAGGTCGGCCGGCGAGAGCCGGTCTGCGTATAGGGCATCAGCGCCCATCATCCAAAATGCCGCCGTTGTCATTTCGCCATTGGCGCCGTAGGGGTACGTCAGGAACTGGCCAAACGGCAGGTCTGTCCACATGGTGGGTGGTAACCCGTCGCGTTCCCAGAAGGGTTGTTCGATGGCACAAATAATCTGGGTGGTTGTGCTGTAGCCCAATGTGGCGACTGCTGTTGCCTGTTTGCCGCTTAGCGGCGGGTCAAACTTGAGATGCCGGGCGGCACTAAACGGCAGCGTCACCAGTGCTGCTCTGGCGTGAAAACGTGTGCCAGCATCGGTTTGCACCTCCACCCCATCGTTACGGCCGCTAACGCCAACAACGCGCTGCCCCAGCCTAACGTCATTGTTTAGCGAAGCGGCCAGCGCTTCGGGCAACCGTTGGTTGCCCCCTTTAATGGCAAACACCTGGTTGCCGTTAGATTGATAGCGACCCCAGGTATGCAGCTGGTGAACGTGGAGCGCGGAGACGTCATCGGGATAGTTGCCGTAGCCCTGATTCTCGCCAATACCCAGCCGAATACTATTGGTGTCCAACCCGGCCTGGGTCAGCAGTTGGCGCAACGAAATGTCGTGTTTGGCGAACTCAGGTTTGATCCAGTCTGAGGTATGGCTCAGCGGGTTGAGTGGCGCGGCGGCGGCGCTGCGAAAACTCCATGGGAGGGCTGTTTTCAGTGTTTCAGGAAAAGGGTTGAGAGGGTGGGTGGGCCAATCCTCCACGCTAATCGCTTGACCGTTCAGATGCAGGATGGCCTGGTTTTTTGGGTCAGACAACTCAACGGCTTCCCGCGCTCGTGCGGGTCTGAGCTGCACGTCTAACTGACGGGCGACGTCGAACAGGCGTGCGTACATGGGCCCGATGATATTGCCGCCGGCTTCCGGCGCTCCTGGCATATCGTCCAGGGTGTGAACTCGCCCGCCAACCCGATTGCGAGATTCCAAAACTTCCACTGTAAGGCCAACGCTCTGCAATATTCTGGCGGCGTTGAGGCCGGATAAACCGGCGCCGATGATGACAACGTCTGGGCGGATGGTTTTTGCCAGAGCATTCCCCGCGCCAGCAGCCAGCAGGCTTGCGCCGGCAGCTGCGCCGGCGAGGAAATCACGTCGGCTTGGCCGCAGATCATCCGCACTGGCGAGCGTCGCCGACCGGTTATCGTTGTGTTGGTTCTCACCACTTCGACCCATTCAGAGTCTCCATGCCCTATCGGGCCACTGTCAGGGTTAGAACGCTGACTATATACCAGCCCGCGCAGGGGTGTTGATCCCGTTATGGCCCGCACTGCGCTTCTCCCAATGAAGCCAAACGTTTGGAGCATGTAATGAATGCCTGTCGTATTTTGAAGGGTGTCGTCCTGTTGTTGCTTGCAGGTCAGTCAATGGCCGGCGTGGTGGAGACCGGGCCCGACGATTTTCGTCTGACCAATTTTGGGCCTGCGGCGGATACCTTCGCCTTCGCTGCGCGCCAGGATATGGTCTATAACTCCGTAGATGACGAGTACTTCGTTATCTTCCTCGGTCGCCGGCCTCAGGAGCCGACGTCTTTCGATGAGATTGAGGTTTATGGCTTAAGACTGACCACTGGCGGAACGCCAATTGGCGAGCCAACGCTGCTAACCGCTGTTGATGGCACTGGCAGCGCCGGCGGCGCTCCGCAAAACCGGCAGATTGTTTACGATCCAAACCGCAATGGCTATGTGTTGGTGTACAACGCCCAAGACAGTGAGTTTGGCGCAACCAGCACCGACATCTATGGTCAACTAATCAGCGCCTCGGGGTAGCCTTCGGGACCCACGTTTGTCATCGACAGCGAGGCGACGATCGATGCCCGTCCCGATGTGGCTCTCAGCACCGTCGACGATGAATTTCTGGTGGTTTGGGCGCGTATTGGGGCAGCAAATACCGATCGAACTATCCGGGCCCGGCGCTTTGATGCCAGTAACGCTCAGCCGGTCGGTGACAGTTTCCGTGTTGATACCATCGATCAGGTCAAAGCCAATCCCACTGTGGCCTATAACAGCGACGACAACCAGTATTTGGTCGCCTGGTCCAACAATACGTTGCCACCCCGTTTTCAGGTGCTGTCGGCGGAAGGCACGGCGCAGCTGGTGCAGGAGGTGGAGTTTGCCACCGCCGGATTTTACACCTCGCGCTCCCAGATCGTTTACAACCCAGACTTGGGCGAATACTTCATCGCGTTTGCTCAGAGCGACCCGGCAGAGGGAATGGTAGCCGAGTCCTATGAAATGTTTGGGCGACGTATCAGCGCCGGCGGCAGCCCGCTTGGCGCCAGTAAGTTCAAGATCAGCGTGTCAGATTTTGTTGACCGATTCCTTCGCGCTGGCACCAATATTGATTGCGGGCCGGGCGGGCAATGTCTGGAAGCGGGTCGGCCGGGTTTGGCGTACGTTGCCGCCGAGCAATCCTATGTGGTGACCTGGAGCGGCACCGTAGATGTTCGCCGCGATGGTGATCGGGAGGTACTGGTGCGGGCACTAAAAGCTGGGGTAAACCCGGCGCCTGGCGCGGACCAGACGCAAATCAGCAACATGGGTGGGGATGACATCAACTTTAACGGCTTGTTGCCAAGTATCGCTGCCTCGCCCCAGGGCATTCTGGCTCTGTGGTGGGGGGACGACAATGCCAACGGTGGTATCGACAACAAGTTTGAGCTTTGGGGGCAGAATTTGACGCTGAGCGTGTTTGCCAGCAGTTTTGAAGGAGAAGATCCATGAGTCAGAGCGGCGCCGCTTCAAAGCCATCGGTGAAAACCTGGATGGCGCAACCCTGATCAGGGCAGGGGTACACCTTAAGGTCGTCATTTCCGTCATCGGAGTAGCTGATAATCGGCCCTTCACCGGGGCGTAGCGCGATGGAGGTAAACTGACCGACGTCACCAGTTTGATCAACCCGGTCGGGTCTGCCGCTGGCGCAGCGAATGTCGTTGCAGAGATAACTCTTAAGGTCTCGATTGGCGCTATCGGAATAACTCATTACGGCAACGCCGTTCGCGTTGAGGGTCATGGATAAATGGGCACCCACCGAACCTGAGTCCACCGTTCGTTGGGTGGTTTGGGTGCAATCAATGTCGAGACAGTTAAGCAGCCGCAAATCGCTGCCGGAGTAATAGCTGATCAGTGGCCTACCGTCCGCCGGCACCACCGTTTGTGTGTAGCTGTTGGCGCCACTTCCAGCAATCGTCGCAGTGCCTGAAGCGCAGTTGACGTCGGCACAGCGAAAAACCTTCAAGCGGTTGTTGGGGAAGCCCTCCACATAGCTGATGATGGGCAGTCCTGAGCCAATCGCGATACTGGGAAATGTCCCCAGAGCGTTACTGGGAGAAGGTGCCGTATCGAGGATGCGAACGGTGCCGTCACTGCACCCGTCATCGCTACAGTCGTACACCGCCGCGCTGGAGTCGGAACGACGGTAGAAGGCAATCATGGGTCTGCCGTCGTCGCGAATGGCGATGTCAGGGTAGCGGCCTGAGTTTGCCAAGTTTCGTTTGCTGGCAGTGCTGCAGACGGTGTCCCCACAGTCCACCAATTCCACGGCCACAGAACTATTGGAGCGAAGCGCTATCAGCGGTCGGCCGTCGGTTCGGATGGCAATGCTGATTTCCAATGCGCTGGGGGCGATGGCCGATAGGTCGGAAACCTCAGAGGTTGAGCAATCACTGGTCAGGCAGTGGATGACTTTCAACGCGTTGTTGGCCTGAAAGGCGATGATGGGTAAATCGTCCTGGCCTATCGTGACCGCACTGAATTGGCCGCTTATGCCATCACTATCAATGATGAATTGAGCGCTGGCGGTCGTGACCAAAAGGGTGGTGATGGCAAGTATCCCGACACATCCATTGGTGGTTCGTCGGATTAGCCGGGGGAGCCACGGGGCAATAGAGAACATAGGTTTCCCAACGGTGTGAGTGGAATACCAATAATCTAGTGATGCCCTGGCGTTGAATCTTGACTAAAATGTAATGATTAATTTACCTCAATAAAATCAGTGCCTTGGGGGGGTAGGGGCTTACTTCACTCGGTTTGACGGGTAAACCACCATCATCAGGAGCAGCGAAAGCAGGTTAAAAAACGCCGGTAACAGAGCAAAACCTAGAACGACCCCGGCTTTGGCCTCATCAGTCTGAACGTTCTGGCCCGCGACAAATCCGGTGAATTCCAGTACCAGTCCAATCAGCAGCGTGCCGCCCAGGGCGAAGCCCACTTTGTCGACGATCGTAAATAACGAAGAGTAAAAGCCGGCTCTGGATTGTCCCGACTCCTGGCGGTCTTTTTCCACGACATCGCTCAGTAGAGAAAAAACGGTGGTAAAGCAGGCGGATTGGAACATACCCATAATCGCGCCGCTGACAAATACTCTGAGGCTGGCTTGCTCCGGTGAGTAGGCGATCAGGCACAGGGACACGGTGTATCCCAAGAGCCCCAGAATGTATACCGCTTTGCGTCCAATACGGTTGGCGACGGCCACCCAAACCGGCTGCATGCACACCGCCATTACGCTGGTGAGCAGCACCATCACGCCAATGGTTTCCAGTGGCCGTTCAAACGCCAGGTTGAAGCTAAAAAGGTAGGCCAGCGTGGCATAGGCCATACCCATAGCGCACAACTGGCACAGAAATGCTCCCAGCAATCCCAGTGCTGCGCGATTGCCCAGCAGGGCCCGCCAACGCCCCTCCCTGTGGGTTGCCGGCTCCACAGGATCGGGTTGGCTGGCAGCCCGAACATCAATGTGACGGCTACCCCACCAGGCTATCAGCAGTGTGATTGTGCACAGCGCGGCCAGCACCCAAGACATCAGGCTGTAACCCTCAGCGCCGCCGCCAAATCGATCCACGAGCACTGGCGCCAGTGAAGCGGCAATCAGCAGACCAATGGCTGACATAGCCGTACGCCAGGCCATGGCCTGGGTGCGACGCTCAGCCTTTTCCGAGATTTCCGTGCCGAGGGCGAGGTGGGGTACCGAAAAAAGCGAGAACACAATCATGTAGGCGCCGAGCACCAGTGAAACCTGCAGTGCTCGGGCTGATTCTGAGAGCGCTGTAGATTCATGGAACAACATCACCAGGAAGATCGGCGAAAGGGCAGCTCCGGCGATGAGTAAATGGCCACGACGATTGCTTTCCCGCAATCGGTCGCTGAGCCAGCCTGCGCCAAGATCAGCCAGAACGGAAACGATCAATTTGGGAATAAAAATGGCTGAGCCGGCCAGTCCCGGGCTAATGCCAAGAACCTGCGTCATGTAAAAAAGCAGCAGCAGGGACGGAACATCGCGATAGATCTGAACGGCAATTTGCCCGGTGGACCACGCCACCATACGTTGAGTGAGTTCAGTTTGCTGTGATGTAGACATTTTTGTCGCCTTAAAGTCGATACAATTGCGCGCCCAAAGACTGGCACCTGGAGATAAGAAACACAATGATCGCGAGCATTCGGTTGGGTTTGGTTTTGAGTATTTTTTGCGGATCGGTTTCTGCAGCCGCCATATTTGTCGACCCGGATAACGGCGACAACATGAATGACGGGCTGAGTGAGCAAACCGCGGTGGCCACTGTAACCACTGCCCTGCAAATTGCGCAGGACGGTGACGTGATTAACGTGGCTGCGGGCGTGTATTCAGCTTCCAGTGGCGAAACGCTGCCGCTACGTTTTACCGGAAACCTAACGATTGAGGGTGCCGGAAAGCGCGATACGGTGTTTGATGGAGAGGATGCCGAGCAGGTTTTCGCCGTGAGCACACAAGGCAGCGAATCCATGCGGTTTGCCTCAATGTCTATCATCAACGGCGCCAGTGCAGTGGGTGCCGGGCTGAATATTTCAGCACCGGGTACATTTGTGTTGGAAGACGCCTATCTGGAAGGCAACGTTGGCAGCATCGGCGGCGCATTTCATGCGCAAATTAACGGCGATCAGGATTCTTTGCTTACCTTTATTAACTGCACGTTTGTCAACAATTCGGCAAGCATCGGGCCAGGCATCCATATTCAGCAAAATGGTGCGGGCGAGCACGATGTGCTGATTGAATCCAGTGATTTTCGAGGCCATAACCGAACCGCTGTAGCGGTGTCGCAAAATGACGGTGGCAGTATTCTGACGATTCGCAGCAGTGTGATTGATGCGAACGATCAACTGGCCGTGCAGGCCGCCAATAGCCAGTTCAATCTGATTAATAGCACCTTGGTCGGTACCCGGGTGCTGGTCAACGGCGGTGCGGGAATGACCGTGGTGAACAGCGTACTGGCCCTTGATGCCGATAGTACAAGCACGGGTAATAGCGCACTGACGGTGGTTAGAGGCACCGGCGGCCTGGTGCGCGATTCCATAGTGTTTCCGCTCAATGTGGATCAGCATACGGTTGGGCCCAATGTTTTGGCTGTGGATCCACAGCTGACCGCGACCCAACGCCTGAGAGTGGCGTCCCCGGCAAGAGATCGGGGAGACGACAGCGTCGTAAGTCCCGGGGCGCTGGATATTGACGGTCAATCACGCGTGGCCGGTACGTTCAGCTCGGTAGATGGCGGTGGATTGGTGGATCTAGGTGCCGACGAGATCGATGTGTTGTTTCGAAGCAGTTTGGAAGCCATCGAAAACTGATTGTTTAGAGGTGAACTCATGAGCATTCGTTGTACGTTTTTTCTGCTGGTGATTGGATTTGCCGCGGTACCCATTGCCGGGTTGACTGAGCAGGCTGATACGGTGAACTTTAGCTTTGGGAAAGAGCGCAGTTATGTTCAGACCCTAACGGTGACCACAAAGCAAAATCTGATGGTAAGCCAGCCCCGAATAGAAAAAACCGTCAGCGTCTCGGAAATGACTTTGGCCAAGTCGGTGTCGGGCTGGACGATGAGCGTAAAGCCGGTTTCTATGGAGCTGTTTCAAGATGGCCGACGGGTCGGCGATCCGATGGCAAAGATGAAAGCGCGGATAGGGCTGACCTACCAACTCGATTCGGCAGGTCAACTCCAGGATATTGGTGGGTTCGATGAGTTTATCGCCGATCTGGCCAACGATATGGGTGAACCTATGGCTGACACCATGGCTCAGATGTTGGACATTCCAGGCCTCAAAAATGTCAGCAGGCATGATTGGGATCGAAGGTTTGGCCTATTGGTGGGCAAGCAATTTGTGCTGGGCGAGAGTCAGGTCAGTCAGTCACTTTACGAGCTGCCGGACGGAACGGATGCCGTATATCCAGTAACCACCACCGTCTCCAAGGCGGTGAGTTGTCCTATACCTCAGTGCGTTCAGATTGATGAAATATACGGCACCGCCCAAAACAACACGGTAACGCCGGAAGTGGGGTCGGGCGGCCCGGTTGTGACTGGAAATTCCCAGCGATTACTTAACGCTCAGACGATGGAGTATTTCGAATATGTCAGTTCGTTGAGAGTTCACTTTCACAAAAGTATTGCCTTTGATGGAAGCAACGCTGGGTACATCACGCAGACTCGTGTGTACGAGTATGAGTGACTAACGGTCAAGTTATTGAAGCACTCGAACCTTAAGCACTCCGCCGATTGCGCGCAGCTGATTCTGAACTTCGTCAGGAATTGTGTCGCCGTCAACATCCAACAGGCTGTAGGCAAGGTCGCCGCGGGATTTATTGAGTAGGTCAGCAATATTTAATCCAGCGTCTGCCAAAACGCTGGAAATTTGCCCCACCATATTAGGTACGTTGGCATTGGCGATGGCCAATCGAACAGCGTTACGAGTGCGTGGTAAAACGGCTTCAGGGAAGTTCACCGCATTGCGCACGTTGCCGTTTTCCAGAAACTCTCTCAAGGTATCGGCAACCATGATGGCGCAATTGTCCTCAGCTTCTGCCGTAGACGCGCCAAGATGAGGTAGCGCAATCACGTTGGCGTGGTCTTTCAGCGAGTTGGATGGAAAGTCACAGATATAGCTGCCGATCTGTCCGCTATCCAGAGCTTCGGCGATGCCTTGATTGTCGACAATTCCTGCCCGGGAAAAATTTAAGATCACGCCGCCACGGCCCATCAAATTCAATCGAGGGCCATTCACCAGATCGCGGGTTGCGTCCATCAGCGGCACATGAACCGTGATCATGTCTGCGCGGGCAAACAGGTCATCCAGCGACACCGCCTGCTGGACGCCAGCGGTTAGCTGCCAAGCCCGTTGCACGGTGATTGCGGGATCAAACCCCAACACGTTCATGCCTAACAGGTGTGCTGTGTTGGCCACCTCAACGCCTATGGCCCCTAGGCCGATGACGCCAAGGGTTCGCCCGGGCAGTTCATAACCTACGTAGGTTTTTTTACCCTTCTCCACCGCCTCATCTAACGACGCGTCGTCGCCGGAGAGGTTTTGGGTGTATTTCCAAGCCTGACATATATTGCGTGCTGCCAGCAGCATGCCCGCAATGACCAGTTCCTTCACGGCGTTGGCGTTGGCGCCCGGTGCATTAAAGACCGGGACACCCTGCTGGGAAAGCTTGTCGATGGGTATGTTGTTAGTGCCGGCGCCGGCTCTGCCCACGGCCAGCAAGCTGGTGGGAATATCCATGGCGTGCATATTGGCCGAGCGAACCATGATGGCATCGGGATGGCTGATTTCCGACGCCGCTTCATACCGTTCTCTGGGTAGCCTGTCTAAGCCCTTGGCGGCAATGTTGTTCAGTGTCAGTACTTTGAATGGCGCCGTTTTCATGTTCACGTGTGGCTCTCTTCAAATGCTTTCATGTAACGCACCAACGCTTCCACGCCTTCTTTGGGCATGGCGTTATAGATGCTTGCCCGCATTCCCCCTACCGATCGATGACCCTTAAGTTGCAGCATGTGTTTTTCTTGGGCGCCGGTAAGAAACTTACTCTCCAAATTCGAGTCTTTCAGAGTGAACGGCACGTTCATCAAAGAGCGGTTTTCTTTGGCTACCGGACTTGAGAAGAACTCGCTGGTGTCCAGCAAGTTATAAAGCAGGGCGGCCTTCTCCTGGTTTCGAGATTGCATTGCCTCAAGTCCACCGCGAGACTTTATCCACTGAAAGACAAGACCTGCGATATAGATACCGTAGGTGGATGGAGTGTTGAGCATGGAATCTTTGTCAGCCTGCAGTTGATAGTTAAATACCGTTGGCGTGGCCGTTGCGGCCTGCCCGATCAGGTCGTCCCTGACGATGACGATGGTCACGCCGGCGGGACCGATGTTTTTTTGCGCGCCGCCATAAATCAGACCGTAACGAGACACATCCACCGGACGGGACAACAGGTTAGAAGACATGTCGGCCACTAAAGGAACATCGCCTGTGTCCGGAACAAAATGGTATTCCACGCCGCCAATCGTTTCATTGGCGCAAATGTGAACGTAGGCGGAACCTGGATCCAGCGACCAGGTGTCCGGATTGGGAATGTGAGTGAAATTGTCTGATTCAGACGTTGCGGCAACGTTAACCGAGCAATAGTTGCTGGCCTCTTTGATGGACTTCTTAGACCACGCGCCAGTATTGACGTAATCCGCCTGAGTTTTGCCGCCCAGCAGATTGAGCGGCACCAGCGCGTTTTGGGCGGTAGCGCCACCCTGCAGGAACAGCACCTTGTAGTTCTCCGGGATGGTCATCAGGTTCCGCAGATCGGTCACGGTTTGTTCGTAAATGGATAAAAACTCTTTGCCTCGGTGGCTCATCTCCATCACCGACATGCCGGTCCCCTGCCAGTCACACATCTCTTCGCTGGCCTGTTGCAGAACTTCTAATGGCAACATTGCCGGACCAGCACTGAAATTGAACGCCCGATTCATGATATTTGCGCCTTTTTCGTTGATTAAATATTCGACAACCAAGTGTACGGCAAGGGCAAATAGCCGCAAGGCGTAAGCAATGTCAGATAGTGATGGTGGTGCCCGAGAAGCCCGTGAGGTCAATGGGAGAGGTGACTTCCCGGTAGGTCCGCCTGGCGTCTCGCAACATCCTTATTGCAACCTCTTCACCTAACAACAGCCCATCGGTGCCATCGCTGCGCCAGTGAACGCCTGCCAGGTTGCGCCCAATGGCAATGTTGTTGGCCAGTTTGTTCAGCTCACCGCCGACGGTGAGTGTATCGGGGCCATCGTATGGCTGGACAGCGGCGCCATTGGAATTCGCCACCACCTGCAGGGGTTGAGCAACATGTCCGGCTGGATCAAAAAATGCTTTCAGAACTGTGACACAAGCACCGGCCACCACAGCATGACCCGCCGGGTAGGCTGGGTGGGTTGGCGATCCTTCGGGGTAGGCCATAGGGAGCCAGAATTCGCCGTTATTGCTACGGGCAATTTCTTGAATGACGTCGCTATTGAGCAGGTCGGCATGAATGGGGTAATTGCACTCACCAGTGAGGGTGAAATGGACCCGGCCGCCAAACACTTCGGGTCGTAGCCGTCGGTGCTGCTGCCATTTGTGGTACCACGCGGCCTTGAGGGCCTGGCTCGTCACCTCACCAAGTTGCGACAGCAGGTCAGCGGCACCAAAGGTAACAAAGCCCCCTTCCGTGGGATTGTCGTTGTAAGGATTGCTTGGCTGTCGCGGTGCGTTCATGCCCAGCAATATTAACGCTGCCTGAAGATACGTCTGATAGGTGTAGTCTCGGTGGACATACTCACAAAGATCCCGGCCCGAGGTGATATATCTGGGCACGTCCTCGTAGCGATTGACGCTTGCTGGGGCGCCACCGCGCAAGATGTGCAGCCAGTCGTCACGATTTGTCATGTGGTCGTCGCCCGGAACCGTGGTCTGGTACCGCTGGTCGATAAGGGCGGCGCCTTGAGGAATGGGTTTTAACAGGAATTGTGAGACATAGTTGCCCAGCAGGTCGCCAGAGAACGAGCCTCGAAATAACGTACCGGGGGTTACCTTTCCACCGACGCGTGGGCCGCTGAAAGCGACAAGCGTATTCAGGCTCGACACCGCTTGGGCCGCTGCCGGCGCTCTTGGGTAATCGTCAAACGGCACATCGCGCAGCAGTGCGTGCCAGTAAATTTCTGCCATCTCAGCGGCGGTTTCGGCGCTGGAGAAAGTGGGGGCGGGCGGCATGAAAAACGCGTGGGAATCGCCACCGGCAAGGCCGAACGATAATGAGGCCTGTGGGTTGGCCAGTTTTCGACGCGCTTGGGGAGCTAGAATAATATTGTCCCAGTTGGCGTTTTTGCGTCCCAGCAAAGCCCCGGTTAAGGCTCGGTAGGCAACGGGTTCAACTTCGCCGACATTGTTGTGCGGCAGCGTCTTAGTGAAGCTGCCGATAAACTGGGACAGACGGCTCTCGTCGTCGTTGCCAATGGTCCGCATTGTCGGGGTTTGGAATTGACCGACCGCCGCTGACACACGTACTGATCTTGCAGCAACGCTGCGGACCCGGCTAACGCCGGCCAGTTGCTTGCTGGGGGCTGGGAGTTCGCGCGCGTTGACCGGGACAGGAGTCCAGCTGGCGACAGTGCTGGACGCCGCCAGGCTGCCTGCGGCGAATAAGAGGTGTCTGCGTGTGGTGCCAATTGATGTTTCCTTTTTGTCGCCAGGCAGCGGGGGGCGGGCTTTCTGATTTGTTTGCGTCATACCAAAATGTCCTTGTGGGGTCACAAAAACAGACGCGTACCCAGCAGCCTTTTTCGCTCGCGGCGGCACCAATCAAAACCGGTTTTGGGTCGGTGTTGCGATGTGGCAGCGTTACAGGGCTCCGGGGCCAGTATCTTCAAAGCCGTCGGCAAACAGGGGGGCGGGGTTAGGATTGCCAACCTGAGTAAACGCGCTCTTGCTGAACGCAAGAGGCGAGGCCTGATTGTCGAACTGACCGCAGCTGACCGCATATTCCCGGCCGTCGCTGACCGAATTTAGGGGCACATTCAGCGCCCCATCGCTGGCCAGTGCGATGGCCTGCCAGAGTACGGCATTCGGTTCGCTGCAGCTTGCACGGGACAGGTCGATCAACTGGCAGTGGGTAAACAGGGCGTTGTCTACCAGATCCCAGGCGACCTGGCCGTCGCTGTAGCTGATCAGCGAATCATCCGGTGACGGCTGGGCAACAGACTGGAGCAGCCATGTGCCGTTGGCGGCAATGAAGTACTCGACGCAATCTTCCACAATGATCTGCTGCTTGCCGCCGTCGACATCGTAGGTGCCGTTAAACGTGCCAGCGGCTGCGAGGGTGCCAACAAAACTGCCGCTTTGTGCGGTGTTATCAACGGTTCCGGCCCAACTGCCGGAAAGGTTGTTCGTCAGTCGGTTGCCTGCCACGGAGCCGATGTTTTCACTTTGACAGCCTTGGTAGGTGAAATACATTTCGCCAGCGAACGTGCTGTCGTCAGAGGGGATGTTAAGAAACAGGGTGCCCGGAACTGGGTCCTCCGGATTATTCAGCGGGTTTTCCAGGTAGTAACCGACGTGAAGATCTCCGGCGCACATCATCTGCGCTTGAGACGACGGGATTGTTAAACCGCCCAGGACACCAACACAGAGTAGTTTTCGAATCATGAGCGCGCCTGTTTTGGTAAACGATAACGTTCAATGCTAACAGCAGGTTAGGTGTCCTTCCGACCCACCAGTTCGCAGTTTCGCCGTTTGATCAATACGTTGCGCTGGGCGGCGGCGATCTGTCATTCACCTCGGTAGGTGAACCGCTATTGGATCGCTATTTGGCTGATCGATTGACCATAGCGCGAGAGCAGTCAAATATAGGTGCGCTATCAATGACCACCAACGCCAGTATTGCTGATCAACTCCCTGAAGACGCGATGGCATCAATTATGGATGTACTGAACGTTGTGCAGGTCTCGATTTATGGTTTGGATCGAGATGAACATCTTGCGATCACCGGAGTTGACGATTTTGATGTAATGACGGCTGGGCTTCGGCGAATCGTTTCCATGCGTACCAACCTAGTACGGGTCGCCGTGGGATCAGGCAAGTCGATGGAGCCCTCCGAGGTGCGGTCTACCGTGCACCAATGGTTAAACAACATTCCGGTTCGTTGCCCAATCGAAATCAGCGGTCCTTTGCGTCAGTTTGCCAACTGGGGGTTATTCGGCGACACCGCGCCGCTGTTTGATGGCTCATCATGGAAAGCCAATACCGCGTTCAAGAGTCAGTGTTTACACCCATTATTTGCTCTGAAGGTATTTTGGACCGGTGATGTGTCAGCTTGTGCGTGTGGTGACTATGACGGGCACCCGGATCTCTCGTTGGGCAATGTTCAGCGCGAAACGCTTGCACAGATGTGCGGCTCGCAAAAAAGCGCCATTGCGGTGCTGGCTTGAAGCGTAGTTGGGTGAGTCTCGGAAGCGGGCTGCCGCGACGAGAAGTGGCGGAGGAATGGGCAGATGAGGGTCGCTCTCACCGGCATCAGTCTATTTGGAGACAAAACCCTCGCGCACCCGCTGCGGGTGGTCTCCCACATCAATGCGCTGGGTTTCTTTGGCGTCTGAGTAGCGAATGACGGACATCTGGTCGGTACCGCTCCAGGAGATATAGCAGTATTCGCCGGTCTGGTCAGTGACGGCCCAGTAGGGCTTTTCCCCAAGGCCAGTCAATACCGTTATTTCCAACGACTGAATATCTACGATGGCGACGTAGTCATCCATGGTGCCGGCGACGCACAGCTTGCTGTCATCGCCGCTGATGGCGATGCCGTGGTGGGCCGAGTCGTTGACGTACTGGGTTGGTGTGGCAGTGGTATGTTTGGGTAAATCGACCTTGCGCGTGATACGCCCGCTGGCCATGTCGTACTCTACAAAACCGTGTAGGAACGACAGCTGAAAATAAAACCGTTGCTCGTCTGAGGTGTGGGCCATGGGGCGAATGGCAGGGCTAATGGTGGAAAGACCTGCAGCATCGAGTTTTTCTCGGATATCGAACCGCTCAATGATCTCCATGGTTTGTGCGTCCACCACCTGAAACAGCCGCTGACCTTTCAGCAGCCCATCGCTGCCCAGGTCCAGTGGCGTGAACACCCGACCGATACTGGCGTGGAAAATTCGCTGGCCATCTTTTGAGTAGACGTTTTCATGGGGGGAGTCGCCGGTGGGAAAGCGGCCAAATTCGGCACCGGTATCTACGTCGATGACGTGTACAACGTTGCCGGTGGAGGCAGAGACGGCAACATGCCTGCCATCCGGCGACAGAGCCATGTGATCGGAACGAAATCCGGCAACAGGGAAACGCCAAACAACCTCACCGCTGGCAACGTCCAGGGCGATCACGTCAGCGAAACTGGGTCGAGAAATAATCAGTCGCTGTCCATCAAGAGTGCTGTACATGTCGTCAACATATTGGTTGTGACCTTCACCGACGAATTGCTTGATGCCATAGAACGCCATCCGTTCAACAAATTTGTCTTTGATCTGTTGCAGGCGTTCCCTCTTGTCGGGTATGCCACTGAGCACGCCAATCACCTGATGGCTGGCTCTATCAATCACCGTGATGCTGCCTTGCCAGTTATTACCGACAAAAATCACCGGCTGTGCGCCTGATCTGGTATTTTCTGCAGTGTTTTTAAGGTCCAGCGCAATCGTTTCAAGCGCGGGGCTTTCAAGGGCCTGATTAATCGACTGCACGGCCAACCATTGCACCAGTCCTATGACAATGACGAGAGCGAGGATGGTCAGAAAAAGAAGTCTCAGCAGCAGGCGTTTGATCATGGCGAGTCCGAAATCAATTCGAAGCATGATTTTAGCGCGAAACTATTCAAGCTACTAAAACCGGTTGGCGGTAACGAAAAACTGGGTCTGCGTCGGGCCTTAAAGACCGGCCACCATCGCCACGCCGCAAAAACAAATGGCAGCGCCGGCAATAACGCCAGAGTAGCGTTCAATAGCCGGTAGCTTCACCTGTCGCAGGCCCACTAGGGACAGCGCGACGGCCGCCAGCATGGTCATTAGCGTTACCAAAACAAACAGGCTCGTCACCAGCCAAACTCCAGGCATATTGTTTTGGCTTGCCGGAACCATCAGCAAAGGAATCAGCGCCTCACAGGGGCCAAGCACAAAGACGATGAAGATCGTCCACGATACCTGACGGTTGTTGCCGTTTTCGGTGTGAGGGTGAGCGTGTTGACCGTGATGATCGTGGGGGTGGTCGTGAACCGTGCCATCGCCGTGGGCATGGTGGTGGGAGTGGCTGCGTTTGCGACCAAGGCGTTTGATGCTGATGGCCAGATAGATAAGACCAAAAGCGGTCAGGCCCCAGGCGGCAAGGTCACCGCGCCAGTTTTCAATGCCGGTCATGGTAGTGAGCGCGGTTCCCAGCGCGATGCCGACGAACCCCAACAGCACGGAGCCAGCCGCGTGGCCTAACCCGCAGATCGTCGTAATTCCCAGGGTTTTCTTGAGAGACCAACGTCGCGCTTTACTCAGCGCCACAAACGGCAGGTAGTGATCGGGACCCAGCAGGGTATGGGCAAACGCGATGGTGATCGCGGTTACGCTGAGGGCTGCAATTTCGGGTGTCAGCCAATCCAAGGGTCGTTAAGCGCCGTAAGTCCAAAGACAGCTAAATGGTACTAAAGATATACTTTTAGTACAATTTGACGGATTCCTGCCGAGCCCGCTCCCATGACCGAAATTCTGTTTCTGAAGCTCCTGCACATATTGCTGTTTGTTTACTGGTTGGGCGGCGACCTGGGCGTGTTCTATTCCAGCAAATACATCGCTGATGCCAGTCGTGGCGTTGAGGCGAGGCGCACCGCCGCCGACATCATGCTGTTTGTGGATCAGGCGCCGCGAATTTGTATGGCGCTCATGTTGCCTACCGGATTCCATCTGTGCTGGAAGCTGGGGCTGGTGCCCATGTCCGGCATCTCTGTGGCCGGTCTATGGGTTTTTGGGTTGCTATGGGTGGCGACGGTGATCAAGCTGCATATCAGCCACGGTCAGGCGGTTATTTTGACGAAGGTCGACTGGTGGGGGCGCTTGATAGTCATTACGGGTCTGTTGGCACTGTCTATCCACTCGTTAGTGGGTGACGGTTTGCTGCGGGCTGACTGGGTGGCGTGGAAACTTATCGTATTTGCCGGTCTGATGACCATGGGCCTGCTGATCCGCATCAATCTGAAACCGTTTGGACCGGCGTTTGGCAAGCTGGTGACGGTGGGCGCTGACGATGAGGTCAACGCCACCATCAAAGCGTCGCTGGCGAAAGTGAAACCGTTCGTCGTTACTATCTGGGTGGGGTTACTGGTTAACGCCATGCTGGGTTTACACATTATCGGGGTATAACGTTATGGAACATCGAACCATTCGCGGCAAACTGCTCTACACCAGCACCAAGCCTGACCGTATGGGCCACGAGCGCGGCCGAGAGACCTTTATTGTCACCGTTCACGGTGACGGTGCACGTTCCCTGCGTGCCCACTGCGAAATTGATGACGCACCGACAGTGCTGCGAGACGTCACCTTAAGCTGGGATGAAAACTGGGCGCCGCTGGATTGTTTCAATCGGCTAACCATCGCCGACAAATTTGAAGGGTCTGCGTGGTTTCGCTTCACCGATACCCTGGCGGAGTGTGAGTCGTTTAACCAGCGCGACGGACGGCTGAGCCAGAGCATGGTTCTGGAGCAACCGGTGCGCTGGTTGGGCACCCACCCGCTGGTGGCTGACGCCATGTGTTTTGCCGTATTTGATCAGAACGGGCCGAAAAAGCAGTATTTTCCCAATATGATGCTCACCTCGCCAGACCACCGCGGCGCCACCGGGCCCATGCTCTTTCGGGTGGGTTTCGGGCTGGAATACCTGGGTGATGAAACTATTGAAGTTCCGGCGGGTACGTTCGATTGCCACAAATTCCAGTACACCGACACGGCGGAAGGCGGGTTGCCGGAAGAACATCCTCCTTACGAAGTTTGGTGCACTGCTGACGATGATTTTATTTTTGTGCGCGGCGCTGTCGGCGGATACATGCAGACCTTCTACGAACTGGTGGAACTGGAGCGTTGAGTTCATCTAACGTGTTGGTTCATCCGGCCTATCAGGCGATCGCTCTGCAGACCGCCTGTTATGCGGTCAACGGTATGGACATTCCTGCCGCCAGAGCGCGGATGCTGCAAACCGTCGATGCCATTGGGGTGCAAATTCGCGCGGCCAAATTATTCACGGGTCCAGATGTTCGCCTGATTGTGCTGCCGGAGTATTTTCTCACCTGCTATCCCGCCGGCGAGCCCATTGCCGCCTGGAAGGCATTGGCGGCGATAGATTATGACGGTCCGGAATACGTGGCCCTGGGAAAGGTTGCCAGTGACAACAGGGTGTTCATCGCCGGAAATGCTTACGAAGTGGACCCTTACTTCCCTGACCTCTACTTCCAAACCTGCTTTCTGATGGATGACACGGGCAACGTGGTGCTGCGTTATCGCCGCTTGATTTCCATGTACGCACCCACGCCTCACGACGTGTGGGATGCTTATTTGGATCGATACGGTATGGAGGGTGTTTTTCCGGTCGCGGACACCGAGCTTGGACGCATTGCCTGTGTAGCGTCCGAAGAGATCTTGTATCCGGAAATCAGTCGGGCGCTGGCGTTGCGCGGTGCCGAGGTGATCACCCACTCCACGAGCGAAGTTGGCAGCCCTAACCTCACCCCAAAAGACATCGCCAAGCGGGCGCGAGCGATGGAAAATTTGGCTTATGTGGTTTCAGCCAACAGTGCAGGCTTGTACAACGCCGGTATCCCGGTGAACGCCACAGACGGCATGTCAAAGATTTTGGATTACAAAGGTTCGGTAATGGCTGCGGCCGGTTGTGGTGAAACTTCGGCGGCCACCGCCGAGTTGGACTTGGCCTCCCTGCGCCGCTATCGCAATCGCCCCGGTATGCCGAACCTGTTGTCTCGCCAACGCCTGGAGCTGTTTTCTGCCATGTACAGCGGCCCGCCGATCCACCAGGCCAATGGGCTGACCCGTTCAGACGGGTATGATGTTCCGGAACGGAAATTTTTTGTCGATCAGCAGGCCTCGGCTATTGGTCGTCTGCTGGAACAGGACATTATCAAGCCATGTTGAAAGCGATCTTGATGGTCACCGTAATGGTAGGGGAGCCCTCGGAGGTGTCCGATATTTACCAGGCAACGCTGAACTATGAGGAGGTGACGTCCGGGCAGGTTGGTGCGGTACTCGCTGCCAGCTGGAACGCGCCGGAGGTGGCAGACAACGCCTATGAACTGTTGCAGCCAGAAAGTCAGGAGCCGGTGTATTTGCGATTTGTGCATACGCCGGATCAGGGCAACTACCAGCCGTTAAAAACTGAGGGCTGGAACGCCATAGAAATCCTGGTGGAAGATCCAGACGCACTGAACAAAAAGCTGGAGGCCAGCCCCCATTTTGACGTGATTGGGCAACCCAATTACCTGACCGACAAAAAACTCATCAAGGCCATGCAAGCCATTGGCCCCTCGAACGAGTTGCTTTACTTCACCCGCATCGCCAGCAGTGACAGTTCGGGCTTTGGCCTGATGCCGGCAACGGCGCCGGTGGATCGTGTTTTTATTATGGTGCTCGCAGCGAAAGACCGGGTTGCCATCGACAATTACTACAAGAACACGCTCGGTATGCCGGTAAACGGACCCTACGATTATCGGGTGAGCGTACTGTCCAACGCCTGGGGCCTGCCGGCAGACACTCTGTACCCATTAACCATTGTCCCGCTGTCCAGACGGTTCCTGCTTGAACTGGATGATTACCCGGATGCGGTTGCGCCGCGCGCCCCCACCCAGGAAGGTATGCCGGGAGGGATTGCGATGGTCACCTTTCTGGTGGATGACATCAATCAGTATCGAGATCATTGGTTGGGTATTCCCGCCGCCCATGATGGCCCGCCCTACAACGGTCGGCGTAGCGTGGTTTTGAAAGGCGCTGCTGGAGAGTACATCGAGCTGGTGGAAGATCCCCCAACGAAATGACTATTCAACGCCAAACCATTAGCGTTAACGGGCGAATCAATCACCTGCGGTATGCCGGTAGCGGGCCGCCGGTGGTGTTGTTACATCAATCGCCACAAACTTCCGCCACCATGATTGGGCTAATGGAGGCGTTGGCGGATCGTTACTTTGTTATCGCACCCGATACCCCCGGATTCGGGATGTCAGAATTGCTTCCGGTGGCCCAGCCCACCATTCCTGACTTTGCCAGCAACCTTGCTCAGTTGCTCGATACTCTTGGCGTTGGCAAGGCGCTTATTTCCGGCGTCCACACGGGCGCAGAGATTGCACTGGCGTTTGCCGACCAGTACCCCGAGCGCGTGAGCCTACTGGTGCTGGATGGTTTGCCGGTGTTTGATCCCCAAGAACGGGCTACCATTCAGGCCCACTACTTTGAACCGAACCCGCCGCGTTGGGATGGCAGTCACTTGACTCGACTGTGGGCCAAAGTCTGTGAGCAATCAGTATTTTTCCCTTGGTTTGATCACCGTCCGGAGGCGCGGATGGATTTTGATCCGGCGCCGGTGGAAGCGGTTCAAGGGTATATGCATGATTATTTGTATGCCGGCGAAGATTACCGCAAGGGCTATCTGGCGGCGTTTGCCTACGACGTGCTGCCGGTGATCAACCGGTCCACGGTGCCCATAAAAATCCTGTATCGAGAAGCGGAGCCGCTGGAGCCTCATGCTGCACGTCTTACCGATATCCCCGACACGGTATCAATTGAATCGGTAGCGATGGATCCGGTTAAGCTCAGAGCCCGCATCACCGCGATCTTTGATCAGGCGGACCGTCCGCCCGTCAGCGAAGCGGTTTCGGTTACAGCCAGTGATTCAGAGGTATTTATTACTGCCGATGATGCTCAATGGCGAGTCAGGCGCTGGGGTACCGGCAGCCGACAGGTGTTGGTTTTGCACCAGCCGGCGTCTTCGGCAGACGGCGCAGCGGCGTTTTGTCAGTTGTTGAGTGATGCATTGGGGGATATGTGCACCGTTGTCGCCCCAGACCTTCCCGGCCATGGTGAGACCTCGGTGACCCTGGCCAGCCCGGCGGGAGTTGCGGCGTTTGCCCAGGCACTGTCGGATCAGTTCGTGGAAAGCGGCAAAACTCTGGGCGTTATCGCGCTTGGCGGCAGTGCTGCCATTGCGGCTCACCTGTCGGGAATGCACCCGGCATTGCCGATGGCGCTGCACGCACCCATCCAACCGGGCGACGGAGAGCAGCTGGATCCGGATCGCTACTGGCCGTCGCCAAAACTGGATGAGTGTGGCGCTCATTTGCTCCATTTGTGGCGACGCTTGCGTCAGGAGGCCCTGTATTTTCCCTGGTATGAGAACAATCGGCGTCACCGGGTAGCGTCTGCCAGCGGGCCAGAGCCCCAGGTGCTGCAGGCGGCCTTGTTTGATGCCTTGCGCAGCCCCGTGGTGGGAGCCAACTTATGGAACGCCGTGCTGAACTCGGATATTGGTGATGTGCTGGGTAAATCTGCCGGTTGCGTCACGGTGCTGGAGGGGCGACCTGAATCGTCAGGCGTAAGCTCCAGCGTGACGGTGGCTGATGTTCCTCAGGCGGCGGTCCAGCATAGTCAGTGGGTTAGCAGCTGGTTAGCGGCAGAGTCGGTATGAGTGCGTGGAGTGGAAGGCGCGACCGTCTTGTGCTCTGGATATTGCTGACGTTGTTATTGTGCAGCTGCAATGGCTCTGACAATACCACCTCCGATGCCCAGGTAGTGCGGGTATCATCACTGGCGGTGCCCAACACGCCATGGCACGACATGTGGACTCGATTCGGCAAACGCTACACCGCTCAAATGCCCGCCGACACCACGTTGGACCTGTTCATTACGGGTCAGATTGGCAGTGAGGAAACGGCGTTATCTAACCTTCGCCGGGGTCGACTGCAGATCAGCGGGTTTTCATTGCAAGGCCTGGCAACGGTAGTGCCGGAATTGAGTGTGCTGATTGCGCCCTACCTGTTTGAGAGTCAGGCGCAAGCGGATTTTGTGCTGGACGAATATCTGACGCCGATCTTTCGAGAGCTCTTGGCAGAGAAAAACCTCCAGCTACTGCAGTGGTCTGAGGTGGGCTGGTTTCATATCTATGGGCGTAAGCCGATCTTAGATCCTGCCGATGCCCAAGGGCTTTCCATGCGGTCTTCCAATGCGCTTGGGTCTCGCATGTTCGGGGAGGCGATTGGGGCAGACCTGATACCCGTGACGTTTTCTGAGGTGATCCCTTCGTTGCAAACTGGCCTGATTGAAAGCGGTCAGGGCGGCATCGGCATGTTTGCCATTGGCGGTATTTCGCGGGAAGCCAAACACTTCAACCTTACCCGCCACGCCTTGGACACAGGCCTGACGGTGGCCAACCTGGATTGGTATACCGCGCAGGGTCCACAGGGCCAACACCGAGTGATGCGCAGTTTAGATGAAACGGCGGAAAGTCGGCGGTTGATCCGTGCGGAGATTGCGCGGATTGGCAAAGGCTTTGATGATTTGGGGGTCACCATGCACCAACCCAACGATGAGCAGATGGCGCGTTGGAAAACGCTGGGTTTGGCCACCCACGAACAGATGGTGGTCCAGATTGGCGGGCGTGCCGCTGAAGTTTACGGGCTGATTGAAGAGGGTAAGAAAACCTATTCCTTGATGACTAACGGAATTGCCGATGATCCGCCTGTAGAAATTCTGGAAGGACAGGAGTAGTGCCCTTCCTGCCCAGCATTGCTGGTTTTACCGTTGGGGTGCCAGATCTTGAGACAGCCGTTCATGCCTATCACCACTTTCTGGACTATGAACTGACCTGGCAAGGAAAGGCTGATTCACTGGCCGACCTGTGGGGTTTGCCTGAACAACGCAACACGCGGGTTGCTCAGCTGGTTCCCAAGGAGGAGGCCAGCGGATTTGTGCGGTTGGTGCAGGTGCCCTCAGTAGACAATTTTGTGCCATTTCGCTATCCAGGCTGGAACGCCGCAGAAATAGCCGTAGCGGACGTCGACGCTCTGGCCCAGACCCTGGCTGATTCGCCTTTCCGAATTCTGGGTCCGCCGGCTGAACTTTCCATCTCCGACGATATTCGCGCCATGCAGGTTGAAGGGCCGGGCGGCGAACTGCTGTACCTGACACAAATTAAGGCGCCCATTCCTGGTTTTGAGCTGCCCATCCTGAAGCAGGGAGTGGGCCACTGCTTTGTCGGTATCGTGGCTGGCACCAATGCATCTGAGATCAAGGGCTGGTATCGACAACAGTTTGGGTTGGCCGATTCGCCGCTTGTGCCAGCCCGGGTTCAGGGGCTGTCGCTGGCCTTTGACCTCGACCGCGAACACAAACACCCCATTTGTGCATTGGCGATGGCGCCGGGTTTCCTGATAGAAATCGACCAAATGCCCGCCGCCGACCCTAGACCTTCAGTTCAGGGTTTGCCCGCCGGCATCATCAGTCTGAGTCTTTCCGTCGCCACGCTGGACGAGGATTTGACCACTGTGGCGTTGCCTGATGGCGGCGCAATCGCGGCGCAAGTTACTGGCAACGCCGGCGAATGGTTGGAGCTCTTTATCTCCCCGGACCCTTGAGTCGGGGGCAACAAAATTTTCGTAGGACATATCCATGCTGCTTTATACAGTGCCCACCGCTAACGGCCAGAAGGCTCAGGTTGTTTTAGAAGAGTTAGGCTTTGAATATGATACGACCACGGCAGATCTGGTCGCGGGAGAGCATCGCAGCCCGGAGATGCTGGCGTTAAACCCCTTTGGCAAACTGCCATTTCTGATAGATGAAAAAGAGGCCGTTTACGGCAGTATGGCGATCGCGTTCTACGCCTGCGAAAAAGCTGGCAAGCTCATTCCCACTGATCTGAAACTGCGCCGGGACATGTATCAATGGGTCGGCATGATGGCGTCGGATATGAGTCCAGCCTTGGCAGGCCAATTCATGTTCAGTGAAATCATTCCGCTGGAAGATTCGCGGGTCGTAGAGTACTTTGTCGATTCCGCGCAGCGCTTATTCTCGGTGTTGGATGCCCGGTTGGCAGACCGGGACTACCTTGTTGGTGGCGCGTTGACGGTTACTGACCTACTGGCCTATCCATCCGCCGCCACGTCCGCGGCACGCCTGCCTGGCGGACTTGACCCGTGGCCAAACATTCGCCGTTGGGCCGCAGTGATCGGCGGGCGCGAAGCCGTAGCCAGAGGAATGGCGCGAACCTGACTTAAATAAGACGGGCTCTTCTCCGCAAAGGATAAAGCTGCCAGTTCACGATCGATTCAGAAATTTACCGACGTTTCCAATGACTGTATGTCATTGGAAACGTGAAAGAACGGAAAATTGCACTACCGTTGTCGATGCCAAAAAACCGTGGGTGGTTTTTTCGCAAATTATTAGTCGTCGTCAGCAACCAAGCCTAAGACTTCGGCCGGGGTAGCGTTAAGAGACGCGCAGATACGGTTGAAGTAGTCGATTTCCATCTGGCTAACCCGATCGTCGACGTGGATCACTCGACCAACCAGTTCTATCAGCTTGACCCGGTATTCGTTCTTCATTTTCTTGGCCACTCCGGCCAGATACTTTTCCAGCGGCTGGCTCTCAAACACCTCAGATTTGGCGGCGGTTCGAATCTCGCCGATATCAAACTCCTCGCCGGTGGCCTCCCGAAGCAAGCCCTGAACGTGCTCCAGTTCAACCTGTTTGATGTTCGTGTCTGCACTGGTGGCGCGGGCCAACGCCATCAATGCTGCCTCCTTAAAAAGTACGCTTTGCTCTTCTTCGGTGGGTTCCTTGCCGCCAAATATTTTCAGGATATTGCTAAAAGTACCTTCGCTCACGATTAACTCCTTGGTTTCTGGGACAAGCGGGTATTCACCCTACGGCCCGCAATGGTAGGGCCTGAGGCAGCGTTTGAAAAGATGTCTGCGGTTATTGTGCTGGATGAAACGGACAACTGGCTTCCTTTTCTACCAGATCAAAAACAAACAGGAAGCGGGCAACGCCGGTTAGAACAGCCAGTGTCATACCCAGTTCCATGATCTGACCATCATCCAGATATTGGCTAAGCTGATCGTAGACGGGTCCTTTCAGCAGACCGTCATGGCAGGTTAGCAGCATCTGGTTGGCCAGCATAAGAACGGCATGTTGGACGCCGTCAAAGTGATCCAGTTGGTTGTCTTCAATAGCACCCAGATCTGCTTCGTTGAGGCCCGCTGCCAGTGCATCCAAGCGATTTCCCTGATTGCAGTAGTGACAGCCATGCTGGGTGGAAAGCCGGTAACGCGCCAATTCCTTGAGTTTGAGCGGCACTCGGCCATCGGCGAAGACGCGGCCGTAAAACTCGTCTCGATACCAGGTCAACAGCTCCGGTGCGTTGGCCATGGTCTCGATGAACGTGGCGTCGCCGCGAATTTCTTTGGATTTATGCCAGATTTCACGGATGCCTTTTGGCATATCCGCCGGATTGACCCTGCGTATGGGCGTGTCAGGCATTGGTGGCGCGCTGCGCCATATCCAGGGGAAGTCCGGCATCAGGCGTGAACCCATACATGGGCTCATCCGGTAACGCCTGAATGACGATATCTCTGACTTTCAGCAGGGCATCAAGATCAATGCCGGTGTCATATCCCATCGCCTCCAGCATAAACGCCAGATCTTCGGTCACGATATTGCCACTGGCTCCCGGGGCAAAAGGACAGCCGCCCAAGCCACCCAGTGAGCTGTCCACGGTGGTGATTCCCTCGTCTAATGCCGCCAGTGCGTTCGCCAGCCCGACGCCTCGAGTATTATGGAGATGTACTGCGGTTAGTTTGTCATCACCGACGGCGGCGCGGACTTTTCGAATAAGCCGGCGAACCTGCGCCGGGTCAGCATAACCGGTGGTGTCGGACAGTCCAACTTCAGCGCACCCGGCATGCATTAAACGCTCGGCGCTACGCACAACCAGATCTTCCGATACAGCACCTTCGATGGTGCAGCCGAAGGCCGTGGACAGGCCCGCTTCAAAATGTGGCCGAGTTTCTGCGGGTTGCTCTGCCACAAGCGCAGCGATGGCTTTTACCTCATCAATCATCTGATCGTGATTGCGGCGCACGTTTTTCAAACTGTGAGTTTCACTGACGGAAAAAGGTATGGAGATCTTATGCGCTCCTGCGGAAACGGCGTTCTGGGCGCCCCGAAAGTTAGGTACTAACGTGGCAACGGTCAGACCTTCAATCGTCCGCGCGTATTCCACGATCTCATCGGTGCCTGCCATTTGGGGCAAAACCTTGGCAGGCACAAAGGAGCCCACCTCAATTTCCTTGACGCCCGCGGCGGCTTCTGCCTTGATCCAGGCTTTACGTGCTTCCAGGGGCATGATGGAGCTAATGCTTTGCAACCCGTCACGGGGCCCCACTTCGCTGATGAGTATGGATTGTTTAGCCATAAAAAAATGTCATTATCCGAAAACGTGGAAGGATGATAGCTTTGTCCTAATGATATACTTTTGGCACATTTAATTCCCGCCTCAACTATTTCGGAATTCATTTATGGACAACGCAAATCTGCCGCTGGCCGGCATTACCGTGGTGGAATTTTCCCACATGGTGATGGGTCCAGTCGTAGGACTCATGCTTGCAGATCTTGGCGCAGATGTGCTGAAAATTGAGCCCATCGGGGGTGACAAGACGCGAAATTTACGCGGTTCTGGCGCCGGCTATTTCTCCATGTACAACCGCAACAAGCGCAGCCTTTGTCTCGACCTCAAGTCCGCTAAAGGGAAACAGATTGCCCGCTCGCTGGCATTGCATGCGGACGTGTTGTTGGAGAATTTCAGGCCTGGGGCGATGGAAAAGCTGGGGTTTGGTTATGCAGATCTTTCCAAGGACAATCCGCGGCTGATCTATTGTTCTGCACGAGGCTTTTTGAAAGGCCCCTACGAACACCGTACCGCGTTGGACGAGGTCACTCAGATGATGGGCGGACTTGCTTATATGACCGGTCCACCGGGTCGGCCGCTGCGCGCGGGCGCCTCAGTGATCGATGTTACCGGTGGCATGTTCGGTGCTATTGGCGTGCTGGCTGCCCTGCAGCAGCGACAGCACACCGGGAAGGGTCAACAGGTGACCAGCGCGCTGTTTGAAACCACCGCTTTTCTGGTGGGGCAACATATGGCTCAGAAAGCCGTCACGGGTCAGTCGGCCCAGCCAATGCCTGTCCGGGTTTCGGCCTGGGCAGTATATGACGTATTTCATTGCAAAGGGGATGATCAGGTATTTGTTGGGGTCGTCAGTGACGGGCAGTGGCAAACGTTTTGCCGCCATTTTGGTTTGGACGATCTGGCGAATGACCCTGAGCTTAAGGAAAACAGCAACCGGGTAGGCAAACGCGACATGATTTTGCCCATTGTCCAGGCGCGATTCATGGAAATGGACAAGGCGGAGTTGATGGCTGAGCTTGACCAGTGCGGTGTGCCGTTTGCGCCCATCGGTAAGCCGGACGATCTGTTTGACGATCCACACCTCAATGCCTCCGGCGGCCTGCTGGAGCTGGACCTGCCGGACGGTGGCGAAACCCGGCTGCCGGCGTTGCCGCTACAGCTGGGTGAAGAGCGGCTGGGCGTGAGAAGCCCGGTGCCTCATCCTGGAGCGGACGGCGATGCGGTATTGAAAGCGTTGGGTATGTCTGACGAGGACATTCAGTCGCTGATCGATGATGGCGTTGCCCAGGTGCCTGGAAAGGGCTAGCACTAGTGCGTCTTAACTTCCGCGGTGCCATCGGGGGTGATACTCATGTGGTATTGGAATCGATCTGGGTTGTAAACCGCGTAGAGGTGATCAACCAGCTGTTCAGAGGCATTAAATGACCGACGGTAAAGGCTTAGGAGCGGTTTTCCAGGCATGACCCCTAAGGCGTCAGCTTCAGCGGGCGATGCGGCCTTTGCTGATAAGGTTTGCTCAATATTGTCGATGTGCACGCCGGCTTCGCGCAACAGTTCCAGGCGCGGTCTTTCCACCAGGTCTGACCGGCTGACCTGATCTTTGCCTAAACCCCGGGTCCACGTCTCGTAGTAGGCGAAAGGCATGCTTCGAGCGCTGCGCATGCGGATGATTTGACAGAGTTTTTGTTTTTGTTCCAGTTCGAAAAGGTTGGCCATCGGCACAGGCGGATAGGCGAAATGCAGACCCAGCACCTCTATTTTTGTTGACCGCCCCATCATTTCCAGATTTTCCAGCATGCCAAGCAGCGGTGCATTGACCGGCTGCGGTCGATAGCTGTAGCTGACGAAGGTGCCGCGGCCGCGATGCCGCGCCACCAGGCTTTGAGTGGCCAGGTCGTGTAAGGCCCTCCGCGCAGTAATGCGCGAGACGCCAAAGGCATCGGCCAGCTCTTTTTCTGACGGCATGCGTTCGCCGTCTTTGAGAACGCCGCCCACAATACAGCTCTTGAGCATGGTGAAAAGCTGGTGGTACAGCGGCGTGGGCGACTCCGGATCCAGTACGCCGTTGCTGTACTGACGCAGAAGGTCAGAGGTGGTCTGAGCCAACGGTCAGGCGCTTTGCGCTGATGAGCTTGGGTCGACGCCGCTGTTCACGCGGTAATATTCCACCCCGGCATCAGCGAACTCAGGATCGTCTCTTAAGCCAACGCGATCCAGCAGAAAGCGCGTTGTCGCTGGCGGGGGACGCAGGCCTTCACATTCGCCGGTGTCGTGCAGAACCTCATATTGACGTTGTCCAAGATCGATGGGGTTTTGCAGAATATCGCTAAACCCGATGCGCCCAGCTGCAGCTTGCCAACCCTCGACGAGCCGGGCGGGAATAGCCTCAGCCGCGTCGCCGCTTCCGTAACCCACCAGCAGAACCTCGTCTCCAGTGTTCAAGCCGGGATGGTCGTCGAGCGGCGATGGGGCCGATTCTGCCGCCTGTTCCAGGCCTGCACCCAGCCATGCAGGCAGGGCTGCCGTGTAAAGATTGCCAATCTCCATCATCGCTGCCGAACCCAAAGCGAGAGGTTGCGAAATACTGCGCTGAAAAAAGGCATCCTTACGACTGGCTCGAATTACCTGCATTGTCAGCGGGTAGGGGTCTTCGTTTAGCCGGTTTTCTGCCACCAAGTGCAGAAGGTCGGGGGTCGCTGTTAGCTCGGCCTTCAAGGCTGCGCCCTCAACGCCTGCCAAAGCGGCAACCGCATTCAGGCTGTCAATGCCGGCGTCGTCGGCTGCCATCGCGCCAAGGACTGAGATGGCGAGACCCGTTTCCGGCATCCGCCGATAGGGCCGATGCATAAATACTGCGGCCAGGGAGGCCATATAGGCTTCCGGCGGCTGACCGCGGCGACGCCACAGGTCTCTCATCGCGGTAAGCGTCGCGTCCAAATAGCAGCTGGTGGAGTAGTGGCCGTTGAACACGGGAAAGTCTCGGCTTTGACCGAAGGGTCTGGGCGCTCGGGAACTGGCTTGGCTGACCGGCTTGCGAAAATCAATCTGGCGATAATCTGAGGCACTGCCCGCCCAGGGAAGCTTCAGTTCCAGCAGTTGCGGCTGTTTGCTCAGCAACATGGCAACCGCACCTGCGCCCTGAGTGGGCTCGCCGCTGCTGCCCCGGGCGTATTCCGCCACGTCTCCACAAACCACCAGCGCCAACGATTCTTCAGGTTCGCAGGCCAGAAACCGCGCTGCGCTCTTAATGCCGTAAACGCCGCCCAAGCAGGCGTGTTTGAACTCAGGGACCTCACAATGGCGACTAATGGGTGGCCGGCCCAGCTGAGGCAGTACTTGATTCAATAACCCCTTTACGACTACTGCGCCGGCCGAATTGTCGGTGCTGGATTCTGTGCCCAGGGCCAGGAAGCGGATTCGGTCGGTATCGACATCGTTGTTGATTATCAAACGAAGCGCTGCTTCCGCAGCCATGGTGTAGACATTTTCCCGCGGGCCTCGAACCCGAAAGCTGCTGCCTACGACTCCCTCAATTTTCCCGATGGGTTGCCCGTACCAGTCGCACCAGCGAGACAGGTCAACACGGTAGGGCGGGATGTAGGCGGCGATTGCACTGATGCCAGGAGCCATAATTCTTATTCTGTTTGGACGGTGACCCAGTATGCCGTACCCCGCGTCGGGTTTAAATCACACCGTCTTCCGCCAGTTTCTCGATTTGCTCCAGCGTGTAGCCCAACATGTCTGTGAGCACCGTCTGATTGTGTTGACCCAGTTCCGGCCCAGGACTGTGGACCGCACCGGGGGTCAACGATAGCTTTGGCGCGACATTTTGCATTTTCAGTTCGCCAAGTTCAGGGTGCATCACCTTGATAATGGCTTCTCTTGCCTTAAAATGAGGATCTTCGAGCATTTCCGGAGCGCGGTATATTTTACCCACCGGCACCCCGTGCTCTTCCATCATGTTGACCAGCGTGTCGGCATCAAAGGTTCGGGTCCAGTCGGACACCATTTCATCCAGTTCTACCTGCACGGCGCCGCGGGCCGCGTGAGTGGCGTAACGCTCGTTCTCAGCCAGCTCAGGTTGGCCCATGGCGGCGGCAAGGCGTTTGAATACGGTGTCCTGATTGGCCGCAATGAGAATCATTTTGTCATCAGCCGTGGGATAAACGTTGGACGGGGCGACGTTGGGTAGGATGGCCCCCGTTCGTTCTCGTATGTAGCCGGTTTTATCGTATTCGGTGACCAGCGACTCCATCATGTTGAGGACGGCTTCGTAAATGGCTGAGTCCACCATTTGGCCCTCTCCGGTCTGGTTTTTGTGATGCAGGGCAGCCAATGCGCCAACGGTGGCGAAGGTCGCCGCCAGGGAATCGCCAATGCTGATACCCATGCGACTGGGAGGGGAGGAGGGGTCCCCGCAAACATAGCGCAGGCCGCCCATCGCCTCGCCAATTGAACCGTAGCCGGCGCGCTTTGAGTAGGGGCCGGTCTGTCCCTGGCCAGAGACCCGAATCATGATGATGCCAGGATTAATTTCCTTGAGCTGCTCGTAGCCCAGGTTCCACTTTTCCATGGTGCCCGGGCGAAAGTTCTCCAGCACAAAGTCTGCTTGAGCCACCAGTTCCCGCACGATGGCCTGTCCTTCGGCGACGCGCAAATTGACCGTTACCGATTTCTTGTTGCGTGCCACAACCGGCCACCAAAGGGATTTACCGTGAGCCTTTTCCTGCCCCCAAACACGCATGGGGTCACCCACTCCGGGCGCTTCAAGCTTGATCACCTCGGCCCCCATGTCCCCCAGCAGTTGGCCGCAGAAAGGCCCGGCAAGCAATGTCCCCATTTCAATGACACGAAGTCCTTTCAGCGGGCCGCTGGGGCCGGTGGCTTGGGTCGATTCAGTCATCGGGTTCATCCATCACGTTAGGGGACTGTTTTATAAGCTGCGTGGCACCGCCCGTCAAATGTCCAGACATTTCCAAGGTATACTTGATTCGCATAGCTAATCGCTGATGGCGAGCCCAGTCAGGAGGATCAAGGTGAGTTTTATCGAGGTTGTTGAGGTAGGTCCCAGGGACGGACTGCAGTCCGAACCGGAAATCGTATCCACTGCGGACAAAGCACAGTTTGTGCGCCGCTCTTTGGACGCCGGAATCCGGCGCCTTGAAGTCACCAGTTTTGTGCATCCCAAACGGGTGCCGCAAATGGCTGACGCCGAAGATTTGATGGCCGAGCTTACGAAATTGGACGATTCCTGTTTTATTGGGCTGGCACTGAACGAGCGCGGTGTGCAGCGAGCGCTGGACGCCGGTGTGGATGAAATTGGCTTCGTGGTGGTCGCCAGCAATACCTTCAATCTGAAGAACCAGGGCGTGACCTCCGAAGAGTCGGTGGCCGCGTTTGGTCGAGTCTGTGAAATGGCCCAAGCTGCCGGTACGCCGGTGAGCTTGACCCTGTCCGCCGCCTGGGGCTGTCCCTTCGAAGGGTTGGTTGAGCAATCCCGAGTACTGGAATTACTCGACCTGTGTCTGCCTTATGGCCCCAGTGAAATTGGCTTGGCCGATACCATCGGTGTCGCTGTACCCAAGGATGTCATCTCCCTGGTGCATAGCGTGAAAAAAGCGGCCGGCGATTTGCCGGTGCGTTGCCATTTCCATAACACCCGCAACACAGGTATCGCCAACGCCCTGGCCGCGGCGGAAGCGGGCTCCCAGCGATTGGACGCCAGTACCGGCGGTATTGGCGGATGTCCATTTGCCCCGGCGGCGACCGGCAACATTGCTATGGAGGACATGCTGTACGCCCTGCACAATTCTGGATTTGAGACTGGCGTTGACTTGGCCCAGGTGCTGGAAACGGCCGCCTGGTTAGATCAGGTGATGGGCAAACCCGTACCCAGCATGTTGTCCCGCGCCGGCGATTTTCAGTTCGAAAAACGCGCCTGAAGATCACCCTTTTTTGAGATTCCCTTTTTACTGAACAAGGAACCGCAATGCCCACCGTCAACGTCAACAATCACGATATGTACTACGAGATCATCGGTGAAGGCGATCCCGCCATTTGCATGGGAGGGTGGGGAACTTACTGTCACGGCAATGAAGGCAATCTTGCCAAGGGGTTAACCGATAAATTCCAGACCCTGCTCATCGATTATCGTGGAGTGGGAGACTCCACCGACGACCTGTCCCAACCTGCCACCATGAAAATGCACGCCCAGGACGTCATGGAACTACTGGACCATCTTGGTTGGACCAATGTTCATTTCATCGGCCTTGTCGGCATGGGCGCCTGCGTCGCCCAGGAAGTGGCAATCCAGCGACCGGAGCTGGTGCGTTCCATGGTAAACATGGGCTGCTGGGCTGCCGTTGACGACATGCTTAAAGACCAGCTGGAATTATTTCGCGATGTCCACCGCGACATGGGCTTTGAGGCGTTTCAGAAACTGGTTTGCTGTTATTCTTTTCGCAACGATTTTTACAATAAAAACCGTTCCCGCTTGCTGGCGCCCAGCGGTCCCTGGTCAGAACTCGTTGGCCGCCAAACCACCCACGCCCGCCTTGTTGATGCCTGTATTAGCCACGACGTGCGCGACCAGTTGGACCAAATCACCGCCCCAACGTTATTGGTTCACTCAGGCATGGACGTCATTACTACACCGAAATACACCCGGGAAATTGAGTCGCTGATTCCAACCGCAACGGGCGTAGACATGCCTGAAGTGGCCCATGTAGTGGCGGGCAAGGAACAGAAAATTGCCTTCTGCGACATTCTGTTTTCCTTCCTGGATAAGCACTAGAAACGGTCAGCCAACGACCGAGGCGGGGTCGAGCCCTAGGCCTTTGAAGGGAAACAAAGCGGACCGCAAGAGGCTATTCCTTCAAAGGCCTAGGGCTCGGCCCTGCCGTCCCGGAGTGCGGGTTTTGAATCGTAGGGTCGGTAGTGGGGGAGTAGCCGGAGGTCTTTGGTCGATCCCATGATGCGTCGTTTGTTGGCCGCTCTGTTCGGTTTTTGTGGTTCACCATTTACGCTCGACTTTTTTTTCGTTCCAGCAACCACACGCCGAGCACAATCATCGCGCTGCCTGCCAACTGCAATGGGTGCATGGCCTCGCCCAGAATAAGCCATGCCATCATTACCGTCGCCGCAGGACCCAAGGTGCTGATCATGCCGCCGCGGGTGGCGCCGATCTTCGCCACGCCTTGACCCATGAGTACCAGCGGCAACACGGTGACACCGATCACCATCAGCGCCATCAACCACCAGAAGGTTGCGGTTTGCTGGGCCAGGTCGGACAGATTGGCATTGATCAGAAAATGCGCAGCAAATCCAAGACCAGCCGCCGTCATGGCCCAGGTGGTGAACTGAAGGGAACCCATTAAAGGCCCATAGCGACCATTAATCAGATAAAACGCGGCGACACCTACGGCAGCGATCATGACCAGTCCTGCGCCGAGTAAGTTGCCTTTCAGTAGCTCCCCGTCGAAGGCGCCCACAGCAAGCATCACGCCCAAATAGGTCAGCAGCAGCGACCAGCCAGTGGCGGCGGAGGGCAAGCGGCGAGTGCGTAAAACCTCGAAGCTGACAATCAGGATTGGGTAACTGAACAGGATCACTCGTTCCAACGACGCGTCAATCAGTGTCAGCGCATAGAAATCCACGTAAGCACCCACGTAGTAGCTCAGAAACCCCATGACCATTGCAATGGCCACGTGACGGGGATTCACCGCGAACATGGGCTTCAGGCCGACTTTATATACGGCCCAACCCCAGAAGCCGAAGATGGCAATGACGGATCGAACAGAAGCCACCATCGTGGCGTCGGCCCCTTGGGCATACATCAGCTTTGCCACAATGCCTTTCGCTGAAAGCAGAAAGGCGCCTAGGGCGACACAGATGACCCAAATCATAGCGCCGTTGTCGGCGGGTTCGGGGCCAGGGGTTTTTAAATGTCCGGACATTTAATCTATACTCGCCGATAGTGACGCAACAATCCAACTAAAACGTAAGGGAGAGGCACCGATGACCGACCGCTCAATGGCCCTCGTAGGGTTTGTGCAGGCGCAGAATTGCTCCAATTATGCGGCCTCTTGGAGGCATCCGGAGGCCGACCACGGGTTTTTGTCGCTGCAATACTATCAGCGAATCGCCAGCACCTTGGAGCAGGGCAAATTTCAGCTGATGTTCTTTGACGATCGTCTCGCCATGCCGGATATTTTTGAGGGCAATCACGCGGAATCGGTGCGCAACGGGGTCCGAGTGGTGAAGCTTGATCCTATGGTGGTTCTTTCAACGCTGGCTGCCGGCACTAAGCGCCTGGGGTTAGGTGCCACCATGTCCACCTCCTACTATCCACCATTCCACGTGGCCCGGTCCTTTGCCACCCTGGATCATATGAGTCAGGGGCGCGCCGGCTGGAACGTGGTGACCTCACTGAACGATTCCGAGGCCTGGAACATGGGTGCAACCGAGTCGATTGCCCATGACACCCGCTACGACCGCTCCGATGAGTTCATGGAAGTGGTTCTTGGGCACTGGAATGCCTGGGAGAAAGACGCCTTAACACTGGACCGCAACAGCGGAGAGTTTGCCAACCCGGACAAAGTCTCTCGGCTTGACCATGTGGGCGAGTATTTTCGTTCCCGTGGGCCTCACACAGTGCCCCAGACGCCTCAGGGTCATCCGCTGGTTATTCAGGCGGGGCAAAGTGGTCGAGGGCGTCAGTTCGCCTTGCAATGGGCAGAGCTGATTTTCGCCATCTTCCCTAATCTGGATTTCGCCAAGCGAGTTTACGGCGAAATTGTGGCCCAGGCCGATACCAGCGGCCGAGATCCCGCATCGTTTCGAGTGACACCTTTGATTTATCCCATTGTGGCGGAGAGCCAGGCGGAAGCTGAAGACAAGGCGGCGCTGGTGGAATCTCTTGCCAAGCCTATCGACGGGTTAGCGTTGTTATCTGAAGCCATGAACTTTGATTTTGGCAGCAAACCTTTAGATCAGCCTTTCAGTGATGATGATCTCGAGGCCATCAGTGGTCTGCGTTCGATCTACGATCGTGTTGTCAAACTGTCGGGCAAGAGCCATCCGACGGTGGCTGAATTCGTCAAATTCAGTGGTCGGGGCACCATCAAGGAAGCGCCAAACTTCGTCGGCTCGGCAGCTCAGGTGGCTGACGGGCTCGAGCAGTGGTTTACTGAAGGCGCTTGTGATGGGTTTGTGGTTGGTGCCAGCCATGTGCCGGGTTCATACGCGGATTTCGTGAAATTGGTGGTGCCGGAGCTTCAGAAACGCGGATTGTTTCACCAAGACTATGCTGGTCCCACCTTGCGCGAAAACCTGGGTTTCAGCGGTTATCGGGAGCCGTAAACAGAGAAGGCTGCCCAGTAAAACAGGTGGCTGCGGTCCGCGCTGAAACCGCTGCGGATTCGCTGCATCAGCGATGGCCTGAGAAAGGCTAGCTGAGCCTTGCGCAGGGCAGCCACGTCGTCAACGCCGACGGCGCGAAAGCGGTAAAAATTGCCCACCAAGCGGGCTGTGGCTCGGTCGGACACTGGCCATAGACTGGCCATAGACTGGCCGTCACTCGACGCGCGCCGGCAATGCTGAAGGCTCGTGTCAGTCCCCTTAAACCCTCCCCTGGGGCACCCTGGCCCAGGGCGGTAGCGCAGCCAGACAAGGCGACCAGCTGCGCTTTTAAATTCAGGTTTTCAAGCACTTCCCAGGCCATTAATCGGCCATCGTGATGATCATCAGCGCTCAACTGCAGAAACGACTCCATGGGCGGATTCACCTGGATAACCGCGTGGGCGGCAACATGTAATACGCCGGCATCACGCGCGCTTTCGCGCAGGTTGCTTTCGCTGGCTTGCTCGTCGAGAAACACCTCGGCTGAAGCAAACAAACTGGCGATTTGCTCGACCTCCAGCCGTGTGCCGGGCAACGCTTGCATGGGGGTCTGCACTCCGCTGCAATTAGCGCCTGTTCAAGGGCTTTGTTGCTGTTGGTGCCAGCGCCCGGTACACCCATCGACACTTTGACCTGATTGGCGGCGCCCTTGAGCTGCCGCCGAGATAGCGGCAGCGAGTGATAGGTGAGTTTGCCGTTGGCTGTGACCACAAAGGTGTCCATATGGTTCTGTTGAGCAATAAAGCTGACGAGCGCGTTCCCAGCAACGCCAAAAAGCTCTGGACACGATAGCGTTCGGAAACTTCGAACGCCTCTTGAGTGTTTCCCGCTGCCAGCTCAGCCTCCATAGGGCGCCAGAAAAAGTGGCTGTAATATTGGCGAAACGTACTGATAGCGTCATCGCCACCGCCCTGGGTGAGGTGTCAACTTCCGAAGGCAGACTGGTAATGCCCCACAAGCCCGCTGGCAAGTCGAGTGTCAGGGCTTCGCCATCCCGTAACAGGCTGATGCTGGCACCTTCCAAACGAGTGTGCACCTGTTCTGCCAGCAGTGCGTCAAAAGGCGACCGAAACGTGCCTTTGCTGGTGCCCTGTTGCCACGCAAGAAGAGCATCGTGTACCTGTTTGCCAGCGCGCTCCGCCGCTAAACCGAGTGTTACTCGGGTTACGGATATCTAGGCGAGTGCCAACGCGCCGGCCAGCAGCAGTGCTGCGCCGATACCGGTCGCGATTCTTACCGAACCCGAAACCAGTGCGGTCCTGCGGTAACGTTGCCGTTGCTGTCTTCCAGCTGCCACAAGTACGTGCCGGCCACATCAATGGACTCAGGAGGTATCTTCAGCGGTGGCTGAACGGGCGGCGACAGCCAAAGTGTTGCTGCAGACTCATCCATTATCCGCACCCTGCGAGAACTCAGGTCGGACGGCGATGGCCAGTTGAATTGGGCGGCGTCTCGGGTGATTTCGGCACCCGGCGCCGGGCTTAGGGCCAACGTTCCGGCGCGCAGGATGTCCGATTCGGGGGCTCGATTGATATACAGCAGCGACGCCAGCGCGACGGTGGCCAGGCCCAGGCCGGCGGCCATGGCACGGGGAATCCAGCGGCGCTCAGCATCTTTTTGGGGTTCCAGCGTTATGGCCACGGCGGTGGCGCACTGAGCGCAACGTTCCAGGTGCTCCAGCAGAGCCTCTCTCTCTTGTGGCGGCAAAGACTTATCGACCAGCGCGGCCAGCGCATCCGGCGAGGGATGTTGGTTATCACGTTGGCCAATGGCTTGGGCCAGTTGCTGGTTACTGATTTTCAATGGTGATTCCTCGCTTGCTGAGCTCCTCGCGTAGCTGGTCAAGCCCACGATAAACCAGATTGCGGGCCTTGGCACTGGACCAACCGCACAACTGGCCAATTTCGTTGACTGCCAAGCCGTGAAGTCGCAGCGAAACCGCCCGACGGCGATTGGGATTCAGTGTTTGCAGCGATTGTTCGGTCAAGTTGGACAGCTCACTTAGCCGAACGTCACCCTGCACCGGGTCGGTCATGGCGTCACTGCTATGGCTTGAGTGCATTTGTTCATCAAACTCCCCGCCTCGTCGGCTACTCTCCCGCGCCTGGGCGCGACGAACCGCGTCAATCAGGGCGCTGTTGACCACGGTTCTCAAATAGGACGCAGCGTGGGTCACCGATGTCTCAGTGTTCAGCGCCCGCCATAGCCGAACACGCACTTCTTGCTCGATATCGTCGACATCGATGGCCGGGTCCAGCAGGCGCTGACCATGCAGTCGCGCCCGCACGCCAGGGCCGTGTCGGCGCCAGAGTTTTTCAAACTCCTTTTCTTTGAGTGTCATGGGCGGTAATTATGTTGCAATATTCGTCGATGGCACAGCGTTGCGATAATGGGTCCAATGAAGGCGACGAGTGGGTGTTCGGCTATGGGTCGCTGATATTTAAGGTCGATTTTCCCTATCTTGAGCGCAGCGCGGCTTCGGTTGAGGGCTGGGAGCGGCGATTCTGGCAGGGTTCCCACGATCACCGGGGCACCCCTGAAGCCCCCGGTCGCGTCTTGACACTGATAGCCCGTGCAGGCATCGCCTGCGCCGGAATGGCGTATCGGGTGCGGCAACGCACACTGCTGGCGCTGGACTATCGGGAAAAAAACGGGTATCAACGCCAGCGGATCGACATGCTGCTGGCCACCGGACAAAGGGTGCACGGCCTGACCTATGTGGCGCCGCCGGGTAACCCGGCATTCTTAGGGCCAGCGTCTGACGAGGTTATTGCGCGGCAAATGCTCGCGAGCAGGGGGCCCAGCGGCAGCAATGCTGATTATGTGATCGAGCTGGCAGCGGCGCTTCAGGCGCTGGGGGAAGATGATGCGCACGTTTTTGGTCTGGCTGCGTTGGTGAAACAAATTCAGGAGATGGGTAAACAATGAACTACTTGGTGTTTTGCATAGACAACGAAGGTGCTCAGGCCATACGAGACGAACATATGGCTGCCCATTTGCAGCACATTGAGTCAGTGATGGATCAGCTGGTGTTGGCCGGGCCCTGCCCCGGCCCAGCGAACGGGGACCCTACCCAGGGGAGCCTGCTGATTTTTGAGGCCGACAGTGAGGCTGAAGCAATGGCCTTGTTTAAGCGTGATCCCTACTTTTCAGCCGGTGTCTGGAAGTCCTGGGATGTGCGAGCATTTCTGCCGGTTGCGGGTCAGTTGGTGGGGGGGAAAACCTGGTGAGATACGCAAGACGTTGTGGCTTGTGCTTGCTGTTGCTCTCAGGGCTGGCGGGTCAGACCTTCGCACAGGACGTGGAGATTTCTGGCGCCGAGCTTGTGTCCGGGCAGGCTGCCGACAGGCTGTCGGCGCTGGCCCAGGAAGTGGGGGAAATGTCCGGGGCGTTGAGAATCGTGGCTCCCGAGCGTTGGCATGGAATGATCGGCCAGCAGCTGTCTGAGTATTTGAGCCCCGACCGTTTGCGATTTGAGGCCAGCCAGGGCCAGAGTATCGCCTTTTTCCTTCCCGGGACTCAGGTGGCGATGCCGGGGGGCGCTAAACCGCTGGCGCCGGAAACCCCCGTGGCGGTAACGCCAAGTGCCAGTGACGCGAGCCAGGCATTGCGAGATTCAGCGCGTTCCCAGGTACAGAATCTGCAGCCCCAAATTATGGGCGCCGACGAGTTACTGGGGCGCACACGAACGCTGACCCCCGACCTTGGACGTGGACCCGGACAGTCAGACGAACGCGCTGCTGCGGTTGAAACAGCCCCACCGGTTGCGCCAGACCAGGAAGCTGGACCAACGGCCAAACTTGCTGCGCCCGCGCCCCAGCCCATAACGGCGGGTGAACCTGCGTCAACGGTGTCGTCCTCAGCGGTGGAAACAGAGGCAGAGGCCGCGTTATCTGAGTCACCCGCCATGGTGGGCGCTCCAGCCATTGTCGACACTGACTCAAACGAGAGGCCGGGCCAGCAACACACAACGGCCGCACCGTTGCTGAGCACCCCACTAACGGCTGCGGCCAATGATCAGATTAAAGGGAAGGAGTCGGCAATAACCAGCCTGCAAGAACGCCTCAATCGCGGTCGCCCTATCGAGCGTTCAATGGAGGTTGGTGAACTTCGTCGAGCGGACGTCCTTTTCTCTACCCGCGGAGTTATCGCTGTGGTGCGCAGCTCTGGAACCCGGCAGAGGGTGTATTGGTTAGAGGGGGATATCAATCTTGAACGACCCGAGATCAAGCGTGAGCGAGCGGGCCGTTATTCTGTCTTGAGGCCCCTGCCAAAGCGAGAAATTCCTGAAGTTGCGGGCAACAAAGCTAGTGGGCCCGTGGTGGCTGAGGCGCCCGCCTCGGCTGATCCCGATGTGGCTGAAAAGCGTCGAATGGAAGAAAAGTTTAATGCCGGTCGGACGGTAGACAGAGAATTGTCGGTTGCGGCCTTGCGACCGGACGATGTCCTGTATGTTGGAACCGGACGCATCCTGGTGGCTCGTCGGGTGCAAGCTAAGATGAAGCGCTATTGGCTAAGCGAGGCCATTAACCTCGAATTGGAAGAAATCGAAAAGACCGGCAACCGACGCTATCGGGTCAGGCGTCAGATACGGTGACGAATAGTTTCAAGCCGGATGCCGCGTGTGATTCGCCCCGAACTTGCCTCGAGCGGTTAGTCCGGGACGGGATTTCTTAGCAGTCGTTGTCAGGCGGCAATGGATGCGCGCATCTTTTTCAGCGCATTGGCTTCCAGTTGGCGAATCCGCTCGGCGGAAACCGAGTAGCGATCGGCCAGTTCCTGCAGCGTCACCTTCCGGTCTTCCAGCCATCGGCAGCGGATGATGTCTTGGCTGCGCTCGTCCAGCTGATCCAGGCCTTCGTACAACAGATTGCTATTATGACTTTCCAAGTCGTCAGCCTCAGCCAGCATGGCCGGGTCGGTGACCACCTTGCTGCGCAAATAACTGGTGGGTGAGGGCCGCGTATCATCCTCATCGGCTGGAGCGTCAAAGCCGATATCCTGGCCGGACAATCGCGACTCCATTTCCACAACTACTTCGGGCTTTACGCCCAGATCTTTGGCGACCGCCTGAACTTCCGCATGATTTAACCAGCCCAAACGCTTCTTAGACTTGCGCAGATTGAAAAATAACTTCCGTTGAGCTTTGGTGGTAGCCACCTTCACAATGCGCCAGTTACGCAGAATGAATTCGTGCATCTCAGCGCGAATCCAGTGCACCGCAAACGACACCAGCCTGACGCCTTGGTCGGGGTCGAACCGTTTGACGGCTTTCATCAGACCAATATTGCCTTCCTGAACCAAGTCTCCCAGCGGTAGACCATAACCGGAGTAGCTGCGAGCGACATGAACGACAAAACGCAGATGGGCCATGATCAGACCTCGAGCTGCCTCCAGATCCGCATCTTCGCGGAATCGCCGCGCCAGGCCCTGCTCTTCGTCAAACGACAAAACGGGCACTTGATTGACGGCGCTGATGTAGGACTCCAAGCTGCCCGTGGCGGATGGAATCGGCAGGTTTTTGGTGACCAAAGCGGTACTCATGGTTCTCTCCAATTAATTAGCACTCAAAAGTTAGAGTGCTAATGGTCAGTGAAGTTCCGCCCGGCAGTCGTTAAGACCAACTTGATATGCCGCACGGGAAACAGCCGAATACCATAGCAGAATCGGTACCAAAATTAAAGATGTGCGGCGGCGCGTCAGCGATAAAGCGTTAGAAAGCGTTCAGTAACGTCCCGCCATCCATGACCAGGGTCGATCCAGTGGTGTAACTTGCACCGTCTGAGAGGAGGTACAAAATTCCTTCAACCATCTCCGCAGGCTGGGCGTGGCGCCCGGCCGGTGTGTATTTCAGCATTTTTTGCACCATCGGATCTTCCGTTAGGCCTTTTGCCAGCGCGGTTTCCACAACGCCCGGGCACACTGAGTTCACCCGGATGCCGGCCGGCCCGCATTCCTTGGCGAATCCTTGGGTCATGCTGATCATGGCTGCTTTGGTCATGGCGTAGAGCAGATGCTGGCGGGCGGGGCATAGCGCCTCTATCGAGGCGACATTGACGATTGCGCCGCCACTACCTTTCGCCATCAGTTTGACTGCGCCAGCGCTCAGAAAGTAAGGGCCTTTCAGGTTGACGTCAAAAGTCTTGTCAAAAGCCCAGGGTTCAGCATCTGCAGCAGGGCCGAAATACGGGTTAGTGCCCGCGTTGTTGACCAGCAAATCCAGCGACCCCAGCTCGTTTTCCACTCGCGCCATCAGGGCGTCAATTTGATCTATTTTGCCCACATGGCAGGCCATTGCCGTCGCCTTGCCGCCGGCGTGGTTGATGCTGTCCGCAACGTCGGCCAGTGATTGCTCGGTGCGCGATGTCAGCACCACATGCGCTCCCTCAGCTGCAAGCTGTCGGGCTACGGCCTCGCCGATGCCTCGGGAGGCGCCGGTCACGATGGCTATTTTATTGCTGAAACGCTGGGTCATAATATTTCGCCTGTATCCGAGTGCCAATCAAGGTGGCTGGCGAGAGTACGTTACCTTTGAGCATAAAAAAAGGCACATCGAGTGAGGGGAGGGGTTTACCCGATGTGCCCTGACAAACTCCATTGTCTGCTCGTCGGTCGCACCGATCGAGCGCCATCCGTGGGGGTCGCTGTCTTTCAGCGACACCGGACTTGTCCGTCTGTCCTTGCCCAAAAATATACGGTTGACGAGGGTGGGATTCAAGCGATCAAATTAATCATATAAGTGAATTATGGTCACCTATATTTTTTTGTAAGCCTCGCGATTTCCTCAGTTATACGGGGTGAGTTGCTACCAGACATGAAAAATTTTCACTTATAACTAAGCCGTATATGGCTCACTCCAGCCAAGGTCGAGGGTCGACTGGTTGGCCGTTGCGGCGTAATTCGAAATAAAGCGCAGGATTGGAGCGGCCGCCGCTGGCGCCGGCGGTGGCAATTCTGTCACCGGCAGAGACCCAATCGCCAACCTCTCGATACAAGCTCTCGTTAAAGGCATACAGGCTCAGATAACCATCTCCATGGTCGATAATAATGAGTAGCCCAAAACCCCTGAGCCAGTCGGCGTAGGCCACCCGGCCGTACGACATGGCACTGACCGGCGAGCCGGCAGTGGCGCTGATTAACAGGCCCAGGCGATGCATGCCGCCCGGTTTTGCTACGCCAGCGCCCTGAAGCACTTTTCCTGCCACCGGTAAACGCAGAGTGCCAGCGGGCGGTGGCAGCCCGGGGTCGCCATCGAGCTGCGAGGGTATATCGGCAAACAGCTCCACCAACTCTTCGATCAGTTGATTTAGGCGCTGTGTGTCGGCAGTCAGATTGGCCGATTCTCGCTGTTGACGCTTAATTGCTGCGTTTAAGGCGTTCGCTGCCCGCCGCCGCTCCGTCTTTTGCTTTAGTAAGTTTGCCTCTCGGCTGGATTGACTTTCCCTTTGGCCCTTCAGCGTATCGCGACGGCTGGCCGCTTCACTGCGGACCTGCACGAGATCTGTGAGGTTGTCCTTGATTTGATTCAGTTGCCTGGCCTGGGCTGCGGCAATCAAGCGCTGGTATTGCCATTGGCGTGAGGCGCCGCTGACCTCATCAATACTCAGTAACGCCCGCAACGCTGAACCCTGTCCGCTGGCCCAGGCGTAGCGCACGGCGCTGGCCAACTGACGGGTTTGTGTCCTAAGGCCGTCGCTCAGGCGTTTAGCCCGTTGATCAAGATCGGTGATCGCCTGGCTCTGGGTATCTATATCAGAGTTCAGGTGCGTGATCGCGTTACGAGTGTCGCTGATGGCCAGCTCCACCTCTCGCAGGGCTGCTGTCTCGGCGGCAAATGCCTGCTGGCTCTCCTGTAGCTGTCCCTGTAGTTGAGTCAGCTTCTGTCGGACTTCTTCCAACTGTTGCTCAAGGCGCTGTCTGTCACCACTTTGGCCCGCCGCAGTTGAGACCAGCAAAAACCCCAGCAGAATCCCAGCGAGCATAGCCAAGTGCCTGGTTTTCAGAGCTTTTTTCCAAACCAAAATGTTCGCCTCGAGCTCCGGGCCAAATTGACTGAGGCCCCGTCGCTCTTGATTGGCGGTTTTTTGCCTATACATGCACAATTGCCGCCTGAAAAATGCCAAGACACTGATCTCTGATGCTTGAACGTTTACCCGAGTTTGCCGCTAATAACCCGCTGCTGATTGTCATGTTCGTTGCGCTGGTGATTGCTTTGATCGTGACGGAGCTTCGGCACAAGTCCCGTGGCTTCGCCTCCCTGAGTCCTGCGCTGTTAACCCAGTTGATCAACCGGCAGGATCCGGTATTGATCGATGTCAGCGCCAATGCCGACTTCAGCCGAGGCCACATCGTTGGTGCACGCAACATTCTGCCATCATCCCTGGAGCCGGAAAACAAGCCGCTGACAGATTGGAAAGATAACGCGCTGGCGGTCTACTGCAAGAACGGCATGGCCTCAGAGCAAATTTGTCGCAAGCTGGTCAAGGCCGGATATGCGAAAGTGCACTGGTTGCAAGGCGGATTGGCGGCATGGAGTGCGGAGAACCTACCGGTCACCCGCGGCAAGTAAGCCGAAATTTGAACGTAAGATACTCTGGCGCTGCGGCGCTGAATCAAAAACTGACTAAGGAATTCTGATGGCCGAAGAAGAAAATACAGCAGGCGCCCAGCCTGAAGCTGCGCAACAATCGCGATTTAACGTTCAGAAAATTTTTCTGAAAGATGTGTCATTTGAATCGCCAGGCGCGCCAGCCATTTTCGCTGAGCGCGGAGAGCCTGAACTAAAGATGAATCTGCAGCAGCGGGTCCAGGCGGTTTCCGACGGCCAGTACGAAGTGGTGCTTACCGTTACCGTAACCTGCAAGCTTGGCGATAAAACGGCCTACCTTGCTGAGGTACAGCAAGCCGGGATCTTTGGTCTGGAAGGATTTGAGCAGGAGCAACTGCAGGCCACGCTGGGCGCATACTGCCCCACCATCCTGTTCCCCTACGCTCGCCAGCAGATTTCCGAGCTGGTCTCCCATGGTGGTTTCCAACCCCTGTTGTTGCAGCCGGTGAACTTTGATCAGCTTTACGCCGATCAGGTACGCAAGCGCTTTGAACAGTCTCAAGCGGGCGGCAGCGCCTGAGCCAGGCCAACGCCAAAGTTCGGCCCACGGCCAGCGCCCCTTTTTGTATTCTCGGCGCTGGTTCCTGGGGTACCGCGCTGGCCATGCAGGCGGCCCGAAGCGGTCGACAGGTAGCGTTGTGGGGGCGTAACGCCGGTCAGGTTTGCGAGATGGCTGAGAGTCGGGCCAACATGGCGTACTTGCCTGGCTACGCTTTCGCTCCCTCGCTGCAGCCCGAACCCGATTTGGGCAAAGCGGTCTGCGGTGCAAGCCTTGTCATGTTGTCCGTTCCGAGCCATGCGTTTGCTGACACTCTGGCAATGGCTGCGCCGCTGCTGGATGACGGCGCGAGGGTGTGCTGGGCGAGCAAGGGCTTCGAGCCCGGAACCGGGCGCTTGCTGCATCAGGTGGCGCAGGAATTGTTGCCTGGCCCGAGTGCCGGCGCGATATTGACGGGCCCCTCTTTTGCTCAGGAAGTGGCAGCAGACTTGCCCACGGCAGTCACCGTGGCCTCCGCTGACGATGAGCTGGCCCAGGCCATTGTTGACGTGTTCCATCACGGTAGTTTTCGCGCTTATCGAAGCAACGACATTGTCGGCGCTGAGCTTGGTGGGGCGATGAAAAATGTGATGGCGATAGGGACCGGAATATCCGATGGAATGAACTTGGGGACTAATGCCAGGGCCGCCATCATTACTCGCGGGTTGGCTGAGATGATGCGCTTGTCCGACGCTCTGGGTGGGCGGCGAGAAACCTTGACCGGCCTTTCCGGAGTGGGAGATCTGGTTTTGACCTGCACCGGCGATCTGTCCCGCAATCGGCGCTACGGACTGGCCCGCGGCCAAGGTATGAGTCACGAAGATGCTCTAGAAGACATTCAGCAGGTGGTTGAGGGCGTAGGGACTGCCCGCTCGTTGCTGGCTTTGGCTGCAGGCGTCAACGTTGAGTTACCTATCTCTGAGCAAATCCACCGGATCGTTGAGGGCGAAATCACCGCAGCTGAGGGCGTTCGCAATCTGTTGGCCCGAGTTCCTCGGGTCGAGACCGACTGATCCACCGCTGTTCCCCGAGCTTACTCCCTGCGCCTTTGCGCTCTCCGCTATACTGAGTCGTACATACAGGGGATTGGGAAGACGCTGATGGAACACGTCTGGTTAACCGTGTTGGGTCTAAGTGGCCTGCTGACGCTGGCGGTGTTGGTTTGGCCGCTGGCTGCTCGACTGAGCTTTCCGTATACCGTCATGCTGGCGGCCGTCGGCTGCCTGATCGGCTATCTGGAGCACTTTGTTATCCAGGGTGCTCAGATGGGCATGTTGAGCGACATGCTGGCGGCACTGCACGCGCTGGACATTACCTCTGAAACCGTGCTTTTCGTGTTCCTGCCGGCATTGGTGTTTGAGTCGGCGCTGGCTATCGATGCGCGTCGATTGATGGAAGACATTGCGCCTATATTGATGTTGGCTGTTGTCGGTCTGCTGATCTCCACCGTGGTGGTTGGCCTGACGCTGCAGGCGGTGACCGGCGTCACCTTGCTGGTGTGTTTGTTGCTTGGGGCCATTGTTTCCGCCACTGATCCAGTAGCGGTGGTTGCCATTTTCAAAGATCTCGGTGCGCCGAAACGCCTGGCTATTTTGGTTGAAGGCGAAAGCTTGTTTAACGACGCAACCGCCATCGTTGTGTTCACCATATTGTCCGCCATGGTGTTGGGTGAGTCGGACGCCGGTGCCCTGGCCGGCATTGGGTCATTCCTCAAAGTGTTTTTTGGCGGCGTCGCTGTCGGCTACATCCTGGCTAGAATTTTTGCTGCCCTGATGCAATGGCTGGGCGATGCGGTATTGCCCAAAATCACCCTGACCCTGACGCTGGCCTATCTGTCTTTTCTCTTGGCTGAACATTACCTACATGTATCTGGGGTGATGGCAGTTGTGACGGCGGCCCTGGTCTTAGGCTCCAGAGGGCGCAGTATCTTCAGCCGAAAAGGCTGGCACGAGATGGAAGGGGTGTGGGAGCAGGTTGGGTTTATCGCAAACTCGGTGATCTTTGTGCTGGTCGGGATTGCGGTGCCTGGCATTTTGGCCGAATTTTCCACTCAGCATTTTGTCTGGCTTGGGGCCGTTGTGCTGGCCGCATTTGGTGCAAGGTTTGCACTGATTTTTGGATTGGTTCCGCTGCTCACCAAACTTGGCTGGGCTCAAGCGGTGGGCGTGGGATATCGGGCGGTTATGTTCTGGGGTGGTCTGCGCGGCGCGGTTTCTCTCGCCCTGGCCTTGGCCGTGATGGAAAACGACGCCTTTCCTGCTGAGGTGAGAAGCTTTGTGGGCACCTTGGTGACGGGGTTTGTTCTGGTAACGCTGTTCGTTAACGCCACAACCGTTCAGTTTGTGATGCGCGCTTTTGGCTTGGACAAGCTCAGCCCGGTCGATCGTGCGGTGCGCGATCGGGTACTCAGTCAGGCGTTAGCCGGGGTAGGCGGAAGTTTGGCAGAAGTGGCGCGGGTATCGGATTTGCCCGAAGAGCTGGTCAATCAGTCGGCCCGGCCTTATGTGGATCGGGCAGAAAAATCCGCCAGCGAGTCCGGCGCAGCCGCGATCAACCAGGAAAACTGGGTACAGGTGGCGCTGCAGGCGCTTACTGCCAATGAGCAGCAAATTTACGAGCAGTATTTTGATCAGGGCCTGGTGTCGTCTGACATCACCCGCCGCCTGCTCAGCGGCGTCAACGACGTTCAGGATGGGATCAAGACCGACGGTCGACAGGGCTATCTGGCGGCGGACGAAAAACAGCTGAGCATGAGCTGGCAAATTATGTTGGCCGCCCAACTGCAACGCCGATTGGGAATTGCGGGTCCGCTGACTCGTCAGTTGGCACAGCGGTTTGAGTTTTTGCAGGCTACAACCATGGGTCTGCGGGAATTGAAAAGCAAAGGTATTGGGAAAGATTTGGTACAACCAGAGGTGGCTGCTCAGGCCACCGAACTGTTGGATCAACGGTTAGCCAATCACACCAACGCTTTGGCCTGTTTGCGGGCCGCGTATCCCGGCTACGCCCGCGGCTTGGAGGCGGCATTGCTGGAGCAGATGGCCGTGCGCCTGGAATACGCGGAGTACCGCAAAATGCTGGCCGGATCGGTCATCAGCAAAGAGGTCTACAGTGACCTTAAGCGAGAGGTAGACCAGCACTCGGCGGCCATCGCCTGGCCAAAACTGGATTTAGGTCTGGATGCCCATCGGCTGGTAGAGAATATGCCGTTTTTCGCTTCACTCTCAGCCGACCACCAGACCGAAGTGTGCAGAATGCTGAAAGCCCGCTTGGCGTTTCCCGGTGAGGAGGTGGTTACTCAGGGGGAGCGGGGTGACCGTATGTATTTCATCTCTTCAGGCGCCGCGAAAGTTATGCTCGAGCCGGAGAATGTCATTCTGGGCACGGGAGATTTTTTTGGCGAGCTGGCATTGCTGGAGGATGCGCCGCGCAAAGTCAGCGTGGTTTCCGACGGCTTTTGTGATCTGCTGACCTTAAGCACCCGCGACTTCCGAGTGCTGTTGGATCGTCATCCTGAGCTTAAGGACGTTATCGAAACGGCGGCCAAGGCCAGGGCTTAGGCGGGCCGGGCACGAAGCGCGACTGTTTGCCAAAACCCACACCAGGAAGCCCATGCAACAAGACGCACCTCTCAATGTTTTGGGTGAGCCAATGTCACCCTGCAGTGCTTCACCGCTCACCGGCTTTTTCCGCGACGGCTACTGCAACACCTGTCGAGAAGACCGGGGGGCTCACACCGTTTGTGCCCGAGTTTCGAGCGAGTTTTTGGCCTTTTCCGCCAGCCGCGGCAACGACTTGAGCTCGCCCCAGCCAGCCTATGGGTTTGCCGGTCTGAGTGATGGGGACCGCTGGTGCCTATGTGCTGGCCGCTGGGTGGAGGCGTACGAAAACGAAGCCGCTCCGCGGGTCTACCTCAAATCGACTCACCAGCGCTCTTTGGAGGTTATCCCGATAGAGGTGCTGCGACGGTTCGCGTTGGACCTTAGCTGACAAACGGGCGGCTCGCTGCCCGATACTGGCCAATAGATTATTCGCTGCTAACCAGAGCCAAAACCCGTTTGCTGGTGTCGCGCGGGCTAGGTGGTTGCGAGAAAGGATTGAATGGCTTTGGTAACGCGCTCAGGTTGTTGGGCATGGAGCCAGTGGCCCGCGTTGTTGATGGTTTGGGCGCTGGCATCAGGAAACAGGTGTGAATACTGCTCGGCGACGTCCATGGGCACGTAGTCCGAATCGCCTCCGCGAAGAAAGCGTACAGGCCCGGAGAAGCGACCAGAAAACTCGGGGAACGCGCTCAGCGTGGGCAGTGATTTGGCCAACACAGGTAAATTAATTCGCCACGTCCAGGCGTTGTCCATTGAGCGCAAGTTCTGCAACAGGAACGCCCGAACGCCGGCCTCAGGCACCACCTGGCTCAGCGCGTTGTCGGCCTGGGCTCGCGACTCCAATCGGTAGAGATCAATACTCATCATCGCCTCAATGTAGGCCTCAAAGGCGGACCGATGGCTGATCGGGGCGGAGTCCATCACCATCAATGATTGAACCTTATCCGGGTAGGACAGCGCTGCGGCCATTGCTGCTTTTCCGCCCATGCTGTGTCCGATCAGGGCTGCCCGGCCTGCGCAGTGTGTGTCAATGAAGAGGGCAAGGTCCTGCGCCATGTCAGGGTAGGTCATGTCGTCGCTATGGGGCGAATTGCCGTGATTGCGAAGGTCGACCAGCCACAGGCAAAAGTCGCTCTCCAACTGGCGGGCAATGGTTTGCCAGTTGCTGGCAGAACCAAACAGGCCGTGGGCAATCAGCACGTGAGGGTGGCCAGGCGAGCCAAGCTGGCGGGCGTTCAGGTCCATGGCGCCAGGACGTGGCGGCTGGGTATTAAATCCACGGTTTCAGCAACAGGTAGAGAGCGCCGGCGAAGATGGCGTATTTCAGCAGCTGGTAAATGGGTTCGTTCACGGTTTTGATTTTTCTCCCAAGCCTGCGGACGGGATAGACCACGCTGAACACATGATTGAGCGCGCCCACGGGCTCGTCTGGGTGGTTTCGACTACTGGCCGCTGCCATTACCAGTCGCCCAAAGCCGTGATTGACCCACTGGGCAAACCGATTGCTCATGGGGCGTTCAATGTCGCAAAACAGGATAATGCGATCAGTCTCAGCTTGATTCTCTGCCCAATGAACATAGGTTTCGTCAAATAAGACCTGGCCGCCGTCGCGCCAGGCATACATTTGCCCGTCGACAAAGATTCGGCAACGATCATCATTGGGCGTGATGAGGCCTAAGTGATAACGCAGTGAACCGGCGAACGGGTCGCGGTGCTTCATCAGTTCGCCGCCGCTGGGCAGCATGGCGAACATGGCGCCCTTCAGGCCGGGCAACTGTTTCAGTATGGCCACCGAGTTGGGGCACAGGCTGTCGGCTGATGGTAGAGATTTGCCATACCAGGTGAGGTAAAAACGTTTCCATCCACGGCGAAAAAACGAGTTGAACCCCACGTCATCCAGCTTTTCTGATGCCCTGACTTCGCCATGCTCATGGAGCGCTTTGGCCTCATCCCGGAACACTTGCCAGTTGTCCTGCAACACCTTGAGCTGGGGGATGAGTTCCGGATCCAGGAACGGCTTGTTGGGAACCGCCGAAAACAAATACATGAATACATTGACGGGCGACAGAAAGGTCGTGAACGAGGTCAGTTGACGCAAGGGACGGAACCGCACCTGGCCTCGATAGTGGATGATCGCACCACAGGCGGCCAGTAAATACAGCAGCACCATGCCGGGAGAAATGAGAAAACTGGTCATGGGGGCAGTGTACCGGAATTGCAGGTTTCAGTCGGTGTCGTGCAGCTGAAAACCCAGCTGGCGCCATGCCTCGTATACGCCTACGGCCACCGCGTTGGACAGATTCATGCTGCGGGCATCCGCCGTCATAGGCAATCTCAGCGTGCCGTGGCTTTGGGTCATCACTGACTCGGGCAGTCCGCGGGTTTCTGGTCCAAACAACAAAATGTCTTCCTCGCAGAAGGACACCTCGGCGTGACATTGGGTGCCGCGCGTAGACCAGGCTAGAAGCCGCTGGCTGCCAGATCGGGGCAAAAGCGTTTGCGTAAATACTTGCCAGTCAGGATAGCGGGTGACCCGCGCCAGCTGATGGTAATCCAGTCCCGCGCGCTTCAGTCGACGGTCGTCCCAGGCGAAACCCAGCGGCTCGATGAGGTGCAAAGACGCCCCTGCGTTGGCGCACAAGCGAATGATGTTGCCGGTGTTCTGGGGGATTTCGGGCTGATAAAGCGCCACATGGAGTCGGCTGGTTTGCATTCAGTCAGGCCGCTGTACAGCCTGCGGGCAGGCTGAGTATTGTAGTCGCCGAATCGATCAGGCGGTTCACCCAGTCAGCGTAAATAGCGGGTCCTGGATGCAGCCCGTCGGCGGCGTATGCCGTCATGGGTGCCTCACGAGTGGCGTCGGTAATGTTGATGAAGGTGACGCCGCGCTCGATTGCCAATGCGCGTTTGCGCCCGTTGTACAAATCGATGTCCTTGGCTACCCGGCGCCGATCAGCGCCCGCGCTCAGGGCAAACGGTGATGGGCCCCAGTCTGGGATCGACACCACTAATACCCGTGAAGGATCATCGCCAGCAAGGGTAATAGCCGTGTTCAGCAAGCGGGAAAAACCCTGCTCAAACTGTTCGACCGGGCGTCCTCGATATTGATCATTGACGCCGATAGATAGCGTGACCAACGAGTAGCAATCTGCCGGCGGCGCAACGCTGTGCTGGCGTCGTTCAATACCTTCAATCAGCTCATTGGTGGTCCAGCCGGTTTGAGCAATCACCGTTGGTGGCGCGGTATCGGCAGGTAGCGTGCCGCTCTGGCGTAACGCCGCCTGCAGCTGATAGGGCCAGCTCTCGTTGGCTGCTAACCCTTCGCCCACGGTATAGGAATCGCCCAGCGCCAGAAGCCCTCGTTTGTGCTCGGCTGTCGAGTCGTTTTTGGAATCAGCAACGGTCATCAGGCAGTAAAGTACAAGGGTGATCATTCACTGGCCATTGCGTCCAGCAACTTGCCTATTCGATCAAAGGCTGAGGTCAATGTCTCGGGATCAGGCAGGATTGTTAACCTCAGTGCGTCATTTTTCGGATAGTGGAAACTGCTGCCGGGAACCACCAGCACATGGTGTTCTTCCAGCAGGCGCATGGCAAACTGATGATCGTCGAAACCCGAAATGCCGGTGATGACCGGAAAAACGTAGAGTGCGCCTGCGGGCGGCTCTATGTTCAGATAAGGGCTGGCTGATGCGGCCTGTATGGCCGTGCGACGACTCTCATAGAGTCTCCCGCCAGGGCGGGTCAGTTCGTGAACGCTTTGATACCCGCCCAAGGCAGTTTGCACGGCCCACTGCCCCGGTACGTTGCTGCAAAGCCGCAACGACGCCAACATTTCTGTGGCGATGAGAAAATCCTGGGCACCTTTGCGGTCGCCGCTGGTAATGCTCCAACCGACCCGATAACCGCAAGCTCGGTACACTTTGGACAGTCCACCGAAACTGATGCATAGAGTGTCTTTGGCCAGGGTAGCCATGGGGGTGAACTGGGCGTCGTCAAACAACACCTGGTCGTAAATTTCGTCGCTCATCAAGACCAGGTGATGGCGTTCGGCGAATTTGGCCATCGCAGCCAGGGTGTCAGCCGGGTAAACGGCGCCCGTGGGGTTGTTGGGGTTAATCACTACCAGTGCCCGGGTTTTGGGGGTTAGCAGCGTTTCCAAAGCCTCCAAATCGGGCTGAAAGTCGTTGTCGGAAGGGCAGGGGTAGTGCACTGCCTTGCCGCCATTGAGTGCTACAGCAGCTGTCCACAAAGGGTAGTCCGGCGAAGGCACCAGCACTTCGTCACCGGGGTTGAGCAAGGCGCGCAAATGCAGGTCAATTAATTCGCTGACGCCGTTACCCATGATGACGTCGTCCACGGTGACGTCCATCACGCCGCGATTTTGTTGCTGCATGACCACCGCTTCTCGAGCGGGGAAAATGCCTTTTTGATGGCAGTACGCTTCACTGCTCGAAAGGTTCTCGATGATGGCCAGGCGCATGGTTTCCGGCGTCCGAAAGCCGAATCGTCCCGGGTTACCAATGTTCAGGTGCAGAACTTCGTAACCCTGTCGGTCCAGTTCCTGAGCCCGTCGAGCCAATGCACCTCGGATTTCGTAGCGAACCTCGGTGAGGTGCTGGCTTACTTCAACTTTAGGCGATTGCGTCATGACGGTTCGCCGTTGCGACTCATCATCAGCGCTGCGAGGCCCAGAACGCCCAACGCCAATTCGACCGCGAGCGCCACCCAGGCCATCTGAGGGATGGCACCGCTTTCCGCCACAATGCCGACAATCCGGGCCGCCGCCAGGGCGCCATAGCTGGCGACAACCAGCCAAAGTCCGGCCCGTCTGTACTGGGCACTAAATGCAAACTTCAGTAACAGAAGGCCCAGGCCGATCTCTAATCCACCATAAAAGGCCCTAATTTCAATACGATGAGTTGGCTCTGCGGCCAGGTTGACGCCAAACGATGCTAGCCCCTCCAATGGAGACACCAGCAGCCAGACACCGAATATCAGAAATGCGGCACCGGATAGCGCAATTAGCAAAATGTTCAATTTGTTGTGTGGATTCATAGCTGTATTTGGTAAATAATTGATTTCTCTATGGAACAGCGTGCCCAAGGGACGTTAGTTCAAACGTTAGGAAACCGCAATGAGAACGTCGAAAATTTATAACTTGTTAGTCAGTTCGCTGGCCATGCTGTTGGCAGCTGGCAGCGCATGTGCCGGTGTCGTCAATCTGGATTGGAACACGGCGGTATTTCCTACAGGTGGTTCAAACATCAACTATGCCGTAGGCACAGTGAATTTTAATATCGCCCATACCGGCGCGATACCCGCTGATCGCCCCATCGAAGCGGGCACTTACAATGGCAGCGGCGGGTTTGGTACTGGCAACAGTATCCTTTATGGCGGCAACGCCGGTGTGCCGGTCACCGTTGACCTGACCTTCGCTGAGCCGGTGAACACCCTTCAGCTATCGCTCTACGACATCGACAACAGCGACTCCGTGACGCTGAGCGCGTTTAATGGCGCAACCGATATATCGCCGACGATTGTTCTTGCGACGGAATCCGTTTCGCCAACATATACTCTGGCAGGCAACGTCGCGACCGGCACCGGCAGCAACTCTGGTGGAGGATCCACCAATGGTACGTTGAACGTTACTGTGGCTGGACCCATCACTCGATTGCGCGTGGTGGGTTTAACTCCAACGACGCAAACCTTTCTGTTTGCCGTGTCTGACATTACGGTGACGACACCTGATCCGCCGCCAGTGATGTGCTCTGCCCCTCTTATCCGATTGGATTGGGACAATCAAACGTATACAGCCGGCGCCTTGAGTCCGTCTTTCAGCGTCGCTGACGTGCCTTTCCCCGACGTCGTATTCACCTTTGCCCATGGCGGCAACTTCGCAGACTTAGGGCCAAGTTCGCCAGACGAAAATAACGGGTTCACCAATACAGGCTCCATTGGTGGTGGCGGCAGCATGATCAACTATTTCCACGACCCCGACCCTAATAGCGATTCTCAGTTGCTAACGATTGAGATTTCTTTCAGCGATACACTGCAGGACGTGCGTTTTTCCCTCGCCGACATTGACTCGTTTGTCGATGTTTTGGACTTTGCCGATCAGGTAACGATTGTCGGTGTTCTTCCTGGTTCTGGCACCGTTTCGCCGATTTTTGAGTCTGTCAGCGATGGCGCGACCTATGGCTTTTCCGGCAATTCGGTGAACTCTCATCTGGGGTTTGACGACAGTACGGACGACGACCCGCGATCAGCAGTGAATATCTATTTCGATCAAGCTATTGTGGGGATTCGCCTCGATTACGACGACCTTGCCCCCAACACTTTCGATAGTTCCAGGGCGATTTTGCTGTCCGATATCGTGTTTTGCCCACCATCTTCGGTGCCAGTGACCTTGAGCTATTTCAGCTCGCGCAATGCTGACGGGGCGGTTCAGGCCATCTGGCAAACAGCCTCTCAGTCGATGCATGCTGGGTTTGAGCTGCAGTTGCTCGGAGCCCATCAGAAATCCGTTGCAAGCCGAACCGTGCCCAGTAACCGGCAATGGTCCACCGATGTAGAAAATTATGCGGTAGAGCTAGATGGCGTGGGTGAGTCGCTGCTTTTGGTGAGTCACGATATCGACGGAAAGACCCAAGAATTTGGGCCATTTGCGTTGGGTTCGGACAACGGTACGGCCATGAAGCCGAATCCCATCAACTGGTCTGCTATCTCCCAGGAACTGGACGCCAGCCTGCAGCTGAAGGGCCTACGTCATCAGTCCGGCAAGTCGCTGACCCATCAGCGTAAGGGTGCTGGCCAGTCGGCCTGGCTAGATGTTTCTGAGGTGGGATTGCACCGAGTGACTTTTGCCCAGCTGCAGCACGCTGGCCTGAACTTTCAGGGCGCAGCAAGTAGTGATATCGCGCTTACTCTGCGCAATGAGCCGATTCCTCGTCGCGTCAACATTAGTAACCCTGGCGCCGGATTTGGCGTCGGCGACAGCATCGATTTCATTGGCCAGGCGCCGAGTGCGGAAGATGGGCTGTACCTCAACAGTAACCGCTATCGCCTGGACATTAAATCCTCTATGGCCCGTCCGGCGCGATTGGTCAGCGGGTTCGGCCAGGGTCCTGCGCCGGATAGCTACCTACACCGGGAGCGTGTTGCCGAGAACAATGAGTATCAGCCTGCCACGCCTACGCTGGATCCCTGGTTTGATCAGGAGTTGTCCACTTTCGGCGCCGGTTTTTCCGACGTCTCCTTGCCGGTCAGCAATCTGGCCTCAGGGTCAGCGCAGGTCACTCTCGACCTGGTGGGCCTGACAGATTTCACCACATCTCCCAATCCCGATCACCACCTGCAGGCCTCATTGAATGGCGGCAGCGTCTTCATCGATGCCCGCACCGACGGTCTTCGTGAGTGGGTACTCAATGGCAATGTTCCCAGTGGCGATCTGGTGGATGGGCTTAATACGCTGCGCCTGACGCTGCCGGGCGACACCGGTTTTCCCTTTGATATTGTGAATCTGGAGGCATACAGCTTGAGCTATCCGCGAGCCTTCGTGGCGCTCAATGATCAGCTGATGTTTGAGGCCACTGCGGGTCGGTTTGAGCTGATGGGCTTCAGCTCGGATCAACTGGTTGCCTATGCCAAGGACGAAGGCGGCGAAATGCTGGTTCTTCCGCTGCGCTCAACGTCTTCCGGCGGTGTCTCCCTCGGCGGCGCCGGCGGAGGCAGTGAAGCGCTATTTGCGTCCGGGTTCGAAGACAGTCAGCCAGGTGACACATCCCCTCAGGCTGTGGCCGCCAGCTATTTTGTTTCCACCATTGCTGCCCTGAGTTCTCCCGCCGTGTCGCCAGCGGGCAGCGCGCCGGTAACGTCCGTGGCTAGCCAAACCACGTACCTGATTATCGCTCATCCGGCGTTTATTGGCCCGGATCTGGACACCTACGTGGCGGCGCGAAACGCCGACGGCTATACCGTGCAGGTGGTGAATGTCGCTGACCTCTATGACCAATTCAGCTTCGGCATGGCATTACCTTCTGCTATCACCGATTTTGTTCGCGAGGCGATGAGTCAAGCGCCGATTGGTCACGTACTGCTCGTCGGTGCTGACACCTTCGACTATCGAAACTTCTCGGGTCAAGGTTCAGTGAGTTTCATTCCCACGGCCTACGCGTCCACCAATAAGTTTGTGAATTTCACTCCCAGCGACGGTCTATTGGTCGATGTGGATGGTGACGAGGTGGCTGATCTGCCGGTCGGCCGCTGGCCAGTCCGGACCACGGCTGAGCTAACAACTCTGGTGAATAAAACGCTGGATTTTGAGCGCAGCGGGCTGTCCGCTAGGCAAAAGGTGGCGCTAGTTGCCGGCATGTCTGATCCAACCATTCCGCCATTTTTCCAGCAGGCCGAGCGCATCGGCGACCGGTTGGTGGATGCGGGCGGGGTGCCCTGGTCCAGCCGTCAAGAAGTGTTTGTGGATGAGCTGGGTGTTGGCCCCGCCCAGTCGGCACTGATTGCCGCTATTAACGACGGTCAGACCATGACCATCTACTCCGGGCATGGTGCCGCCGATTTGTGGGCTTTCGAAGGCCTCCTTACACCGGCGATGGCAAACTCGCTGACCAACGCCGGCGAACCCACGCTCATGATGCCGCTGACCTGCTACACCACATACTTTGTAGACCCTTCCAGCGACACCTTGGCGTACAGCTTGTTAAGCGGTGGAGACCGCGGTGCCGTCGCTGTTCATGGTGCGGCCACGCTAAGTATCTTCGGCGATAACGAAGCCCTGGGTGTACGCGTCGTCGACGACATGCTGCTCAACGGTTTCACCCTTGGGCAGGCCATCAACGCCGCCAAGAAAGACTTGAGCGTGGATAACTTCAGCCGTTACCGCCCCGTTATCATCAACTGGGCACTGCTGGGCGATCCTACTCTCAGAGTTACGCCATAGCGCAACCCGTTGATCGCCACGATGCCGAACGCTTGGCACGAATTAACGTTAGAGCGGGATTAAACCGATCCCATGGGGCCGACGTGAATACGCGCTATGGGGTCGGCATGCCTGCCATGCTGTCCAGCCTGTGCATCGGTCGCTTCACCTTATCGGGCTTGTTGACCTCGGGGTTTGCGATACACTGCCAGCGGGTCTGCACCCGGTAATGTGTTTCCTCAATCATTGAAGGACCGTTCATGCTGAGCGCCTCGTTGCTGCTGCTTGGGGCGTTATCCCAAAACGACGATAGTCTGCCCACTATTACGGTGTTGGCGCAAAAGCCCAACCAACAGTTGGAAACGCCCCAGGCAGTTTCTGTGGTGAACACTCAGGACTCCGAGCCGGGCGCGACACATGCAAACGAAGTATTCGATGGCGTTCCGGGAACCTGGGTCAGTCGGGGCAGTGGGCAGGAGCATTTAACCGCGATTCGGTCACCGGTGCTGACCGGTGCTGGTGCCTGCGGGGCGTTTTTGCTGCTGGAAAACGGCGTGCCCATTCGTCCTCCGGGCGTGTGTAACGTCAATAACCTGTTTGAGTTGCAAACAGAAGCGGACGCAGCGTTGGAGGTGGTGCGCGGCCCCGCATCCGTATTGTTTGGGACCAATGCGCTTCATGGCGCGATCAACCTTCAGCATCGCCCGCCGAATGCCCAAGACCCCTCGCGGGCCAGCATTTGGTTTGGCTCTGATGGCTATCGTCGGCTGGATGTCAGTAGTTCCCACGGCGCGGGCGCGCACAGCATGCGAGCAGACGTCAGCGGGGTGAGTGCCGGTAGTTTTCGGGATAACGAGGGGTTTGATCAACAGAAGATCAGTGTGAACTGGCGTTGGAAAGGGCAAGCCGCCCAGGTAGATACCGTGCTGTCGGCCAGCAATCTCAATCAAGAGACTGCGGGATTTATCTTCGGCAATAATGCCTTTGCCGATTCGCAGCTTCGTCGCAACAATGTAAATCCAGAGGCCTTTCGAGACGCCACGTCGGTTCGGCTGTCCAGCCGTGTTCGCTTTGATCGAGGGGCCTGGGCACTCCAGGTGACGCCCTTTGTCCGGTATTCGTCGATGGATTTTCTGCAGCACTTTCTTCCGGGTAAGCCACTGGAGGAAAACGGCCAGCACAGCGCTGGCGTTCGCGGGCTGGCGGGTCGGAGTTGGGGGGATTTCGATCTGACAGTGGGCGCAGATGTGGATTGGGCGGATACTTACCTGAGGCAGACTCAGGTGGGACCTGCGGCGGGTTCAGCCTTTTTGGTGGCGACTCGGCCCCCTGGTGTTCACTACGATTATGAGGCGCAAGCGTTAACGTCGGCGGGATTTGTGCAGGCACAGCAGCGCTGGGGTAGCTGGATTCTGGGTGTGGGCCTGCGCGCAGAGCGCACTCGCTATCGCTACGATAATCAGGCCTTGGACGGAAGCACTCGAGATGACGGCTCTGCCTGTGGGTTTGGCGGCTGTCTGTATACCCGTCCTTCAGATCGTCGCGACTCGTTTACTGACCTGTCTCCGCGTCTTAGCCTGCAGCGTCGATGGGGCAATGAGCAGGTGTACTGGCGGGTGGGTCGTGGGTTCAGGGCGCCTCAGGTGGGCGAGCTGTATCGGCTGCAAAGCGGTCAGTCGGTAGCGGACCTGGACAGCGAAAAAATGCGCTTTGTGGAAACCGGCTATCGCCACAGTGGCTCCCGGGGATACCTGGCGGTGGGCGCCTACTACATGAGCAAGCGTAACTTCATTTTTCGTGATGCTGACGGCTTCAATGTCAGTGATGGTGCTACCCGACATCTGGGGCTTGAATTGGAAGCCCAGATTGAGCTTGGCGAAAACTGGCAATGGCAGGGGGCTATCACCGGTGCCCGCCACACCTATGGGTTTTCCCGGGCTGCGAGCGGTCGAGAAACAATCGTTGCGGGCAATCTCGTTGACACAGCGCCGCGACTCCAGGCGCAGATGTCAGTCAGTGGCAGAGTCGGAGGTGTGACTTCGCAATTGCAGTGGATTTTCTTGGACGACTACTTTCTAGATGCCGCCAATACTCAGCGATACGGTGGCCACAGCTTGCTCCACGCAAACTTCCAGCGACCGCTAAGAGGGGCCAGCGGTCGCTGGCAGCTCCAGCTTCGACTGCAAAATCTGACCAACCGGCGTTATGCGGAGCGGGCAGATTTTGCCTTTGGCAACCTGCGGTACTTCCCCGGAGCAGGTCGCAACGTTTTGCTGGGACTGACTACTTCTTTTTAGCTTTGCGTGGTTCACCGGCCAGCAGAACATTGCTGTCGGCGATCAGTGCGCTGGCCGTCTGCTCTTCCATGCCGGTCTTGAGCTGTTGATGAATGTCCTTGGTCATCGCGATGTTCAGCTCTGTGCGTGCCTGGGCCTGCAGTTGCAGTAGTTCTTTGGAGGCGGCATCGCGCAGATCCGTTTCAGCGTTGGTGTTTACGCTGGCGGCCAGAATGATAGTGGCGATTATCGTGTTCATACTCAGTTCCTTGTACGAGTTGCGTTCATGGGCTCTAGTAAGCAGGGAGCGTGCCAAGTTTAAAATTCCTTATATTTCAATGATTTAGATTTATCGCTGGATTTTATAAATGGCGATATAAAGTAAAAAACGAAATATAGTAATAAATTGACTGTATTTCGTAATATTTGATAATCTTCCGACATGAAAAAACAAGGGTTTTCCAGCTGGATGTTCCAGCACGCGCCGCTGTTGGCGGTGTCTACCGATTTGGAAGGTCGGATTCTCAATGTCAGTCATGCGCTGGCCAAGCGACTGGATTATTCCCGGGAGCGCTTGGTGGGGCGGCGAATAGAGACGTTGCTGCAGCCTGAGAGCCGCCGCAAGGTGCTGCAGGATCTGCGTCCCCAGCTGCATAGAACCGGAGCCTTGAAGGATATTCACGTCACGCTGGAGCGTCGCGGTGGACGGGCGATGCCGGTGGCTGCCAATAGCGTGACGCGTTTGTCGGCTGACGGTCGCTTCCGGCAAGTATTTACGGTTTTTACAGAGATCGGGGAACAGTTAGCGCTACACGACCGGTTTGCTCGCCTTTACCGTGCCTCGCCCACCATGCTGCATACCTTCGACCAAGAGTGGCGCATTGTTGAAGTTAGTGATCAGTGGCTGAGTCGCCTGGGTTATCAACGGCGGGAGGTGTTGGGCCGCAAAATCGACGAGTTTTATACCGAGAGCACCCGTCGAGATTTGGATGAAGGGCGGTTAGAGCGCCTGGTTGCACTGGATGAATACACCAACGTGCCCCGTCAGATGCAGCACCGGGATGGTCGGGTGGTTGAGGTCTTGTCGTCTGCGGCTATCGACCGAGAAGAAAATGGTGAGCCGCGACAAGTTTTGGTGGCCTCGAAAGACATGACCGAGCGCAACGAGTCCCGGCGCCAACTGGAACGAGCGCTGGAGGAAAATGCTGGGCTGAGAACCTTGTTGGAACAGGAGCGTGATTACCTTCGCGAGGAAGCTCATGTGGCCATGAATTTTGGCCAGATTGTAGGCTCCAGCCCGGCGCTTCAGCGGCTGCTGCATGGTATCGAGGCGGTTGCCAGAACCCCTGCAGCCGTGCTGATCACCGGTGAGTCGGGGACCGGCAAAGAGCTGGTGGCCCACGCTATACATCGTCGCAGCGACCGGGCCGAGCAGCCTCTGGTAAAAGTGAACTGCGCCTCCGTGCCAAAGGAGTTGTTTGAAAGCGAATTTTTTGGTCACGTTAAAGGCGCCTTTACTGGCGCTCATCGCGATCGAACCGGTCGTTTCCAGCTTGCCGATAACGGAACCCTGTTTTTGGACGAGCTGGGTGAAATACCCCTTGAACTGCAGGCCAAGCTCCTTCGGGTGCTAGCCGACGGAGAGTTTCAGCGCGTGGGAGAAGACATGTCCCATAAGGTTAACGTGCGCATCGTTGCGGCCACCAATAACGATCTTAAGGCGGCGGTAGACGATGGGCGTTTTAGGGAAGATCTTTACTACCGATTGAGCGTTTTTCCCCTGGAGGTGCCCGCCCTGCGGGATCGCTCGGACGATATCCCTCAGCTGGCCAGCCATTTTCTCCAGCAGATCGCGACGGATTTCGGCCGCGACGCGCCTGCTATTTCCACCCAGGATATGCAGCGGTTGGTGAAGTATCCCTGGCCCGGTAACGTTAGAGAGCTACGCAACGTCCTGGAGCGTGCAGTAATTGTTTCAAGCGGCCGCCGACTTCAGCTGGATCTACCCGATGCTGAGCCAGCAACGGATGTAGTCACAGTGATTGAACCTGCGACAACCGACCAATCACCGATGCAACCCAAAGCGAGTTTCGCCACAGAAGCCCAAATGCGCGAACGCGAACGAGAAAATCTTATCGCCGCCCTGGCAGCCGCCCATTGGCGAGTATCCGGCCCAAGTGGCGCCGCCGCTCTACTGGGCATCAAACCCACAACCCTCAACAGTCGACTGAAAGCCATGGGCGTGGATGTCCCGTCGTTAAAAAGAGGGCGTCCAGCAGCCTGAAAGACCAGGAAGGGCGGGTCCCGGCGCAGCATCATCTCCAATGGTTTGACCTATTGACCGTTTGAGGCGGCCGCCGCCTGATGAGTGCCTGATTTTTTCAACGATTAATGACTCGCCAAATCGGAATATGCCGCCAGGCCTTGATCTTTAGTATATTGTCGCCATCACTTGGGTGTGCACCCGAAAGCCATTTTCCTAGGAACGCTATCGTTATGAGTCAGGATGCTGTTGCCACAATCGAATCATTGTTGGCCGATAACCGGATTGTGCTGTTTATGAAAGGTACGCCCCAGGCGCCTCAGTGCGGGTTTTCTGCTTCGGCCTCGGGCATTCTCAATTCCTTGGTGGACGGAAGCTACGCCACCTTCAACGTTCTGGAGGACGAGGGCGTTCGCGAAGCGATCAAAACCTATGGCGACTGGCCAACCATTCCTCAGCTTTATATTGACCGAGAGCTGGTGGGCGGTAGCGATATTGTCGACCAGATGTTTAACTCGGGTGAGCTACACCAGATGCTGGGTATGGAGCCGCCGGATCGAACCCCGCCAGAAATTACGATTTCTGATCAGGCGGCCGATGCGATCCGTCAGGGTATGGAGAGTCAGCCTGGCGCTGACCTTCATTTCAAGGTGGATGAGTACTGGCGCTGCCAGTTCAGTCTGGAGCCAGCCAGTGGCGGTGAAATCAAGAGTGAGGCCGGTGGAATTGTGTTCCACATGGACATTAATACCGCCCAGCGTGCTCGCGGAGCTAACATCGGTTTTGAAGACGCGATGCAGGGTTCGGGCCTAACCATTGACCTACCCCAGGCTCCGCCGCCAGTACTGGCACTATCGGTGACCGATTTGAAGCAACAGTTTGCTGACGGAACGGCCCCAACAGTTTATGATGTGCGCCCGGTCAGTGAGCAACAGCAGGCCAGCCTGGATTTCACGGTGGCACTGACTCGGGAAGAAATGCAGGCGATCAAGGCGCTGCCGAAAGACACCGCCATTGCGTTTATGTGCCATCACGGCCGGTCCAGTGCAGGAACGGCGGAACATTTTCGCAAACAGGGCTTCACAAAGGTCTACAATATCACCGGCGGCATTAACGCTTGGTCAAATGAAGTGGATAGTTCAGTTCCCACCTATTGAGCATCCCAAAAGCAACAACGCGCCCGTAGCTCAGCTGGATAGAGCATCAGGCTTCGAACCTGAGGGTCGGGAGTTCGAATCTCTCCGGGCGCGCCATATAAAAAAAGAACGGCCCCGCGGGCCGTTTTTTTTTATATGGCGCGCCCGGAGAATCGATGAGAACTCCAAAGCGTGCAAAGCACGCGGAGTTCGATCGGAGCGCGCAAAGCGCGGGACAAACGCGCAGGGAGCGTAGCGACTGAGCTGCTCCCAGGCCCAAAAAAAACCCGGCCAACGGCCG
>JBGCET010000036.1:0-6405 GCA_045106555.1 Lysobacterales bacterium
TAAACCCGACGGTGAATCCTGGGCTTGGTATGAGGACGGCAAGAAGTTCAAGGTCTCTCGCTTTAACATGGGACAGCCGTTGGGACTGCAACAGGCCTGGCGAAAAAACGGCAAACTTTTCCGCAACTTTGAAATGCGCAACGGCCGCTTGTATGGCCTTAACAATGCTAATCTGTGCTTGGATTTAGAGGGGGATGAAGCATCATGAATATACCGGCGCTTCCGAGGCTCTCGAGTTTGGCCATATTAAGCTAGGTATTGGCAACCTAGGGTCAGGACCAGTTGCCAGGTCTGAACAAGACACCAAATAAGTGACCCGCCGAAGCGGTCGACAATACCTGGCGCTTCAGCCACTATCGTTACTACGAAGTCTCTGACGTCTGCCGAACCTCTGAATCGGCAAACCTCAGCGTGGTGCACCACAGCGCTCGTCGGCGTTGCCGTCCCTGTTCTAGTTATGCGGGTGCTTTCAGCAGCGCCCTCACCTTTGGCCTTAGCGAGTGGCCCAATATTCACCTTGGGCTTAATGGGCGTGGGCATAATAGCCGCTGCGACTGCTGGACGCTTCTGGATCAGCGTCCTCTTGGCATTGCTGAACGCAGCGTGCTTAGTCGTGTTGGCACTTTCGCTGCACATGCCGGCGCTGCCGCACCCTTTCTCAACCGGATTAGCCATGGTCATCGCCAATGGCAGTTTCGCCGCGCGAGGCGCTCTATTCGCTAAAACCTTGTCTCATAAAGGGTGGTTGATGGCCTTGTTTGTCGTCGCCGGCGAGGCATCTGTTTAGCTTATAGCCTTCACTTGGCCGGGTATGGTTCCGGATTGGTTTCTAGCGCTTTTGCCTGTGCAGTGGGCCAGCATAGCCATTCAAACGGCGATCACCGGAACTGGCACATTTGCAGCAATGCATGTGTTAATCGCCCTTGCCGGCACCGCGGCAACGACTCTGCTGGCGGCCAGACTATGGCTACGCCGCTGGCCCTATTCACTCATGTTCACCACTAGGCTCGACCTTTCTGGGTTGGTCTATTTTTCGCTCTCGCCGGCGCAGCCCGGGGCCGATCTGACCATCGTTGCCTCAGCTGGCACGTCGGCGGCTCCAATAGTGATCGCCCAACACTGAAGTCAAAATAGGCCCTCGAAGCCAAGGGACAAGACCAATTGGACCTGGCGCCTGGTCCTGCCCCCGAAGATTGCTTGTTTCGGGGTTTTTGGCCGATCCCTGGGAAACCCGGTAATGATAACGTTAAAAATTGCGTTCGTTTGCGTTCCGGTGAAGGCTGATATGAGTCGCATCTGCCATAATTGAAGTCTTTAGCCCGACGCTGAAGTGTCGATAACGTGATATGCGCCGTTTAATCCAATTTACCTTGGCCGTCTTGATGGTGGTTGCTTGGGTTGGCACCAAAGCTCACCAAAACGGAGATGGGCAGCCAGCGAGCCCGCTCCTCAAGTATGGCTTGCTTCAGGGAATGAGTCAGAGTCTGGTTGTCGACATCGTTCAAGACTCATCGGGGTTTTTGTGGCTTGCCACCCAACTGGGTGTCAATCGCTTCGATGGCGCAAGTTTCCAACACATCACCACAACCGAAGGGCTGCGTCACAATTCTGTTTCGGCACTCATTGCAACCAGTAATCAAAAAATATGGGCGGGCGATAAGCATGGCGGTCTAAGTTTGATTGAAGGCCTGCAGGTCATTTCTACGGTGCAACCCGCTGTTGGACAATCGCACGCCGTTACCAGTTTGGTAGAGATACTAGACAATATCTATGTGGCCACTAGTGGATCGGGCATTCAGCGGCTTGAGTACCGGACTGATCAAGCGGTCTTGATGCCCTTTGTGCCAACGCTTCGGAATACCGATCAACTGGTTGCCGGTGATACCTCCACGCTGCTGGCGAGAGTGGATCGGCAACTTTTTGCCATCAATCTTGCTGGACCCAACAAACCAACTCTAGTCGCTGATGATATCACCGCGTTGTGGGGCACCGCAGGCCGGACCTTGGCGGCCAACGCTGCAGGTGACCTAGGATCTTGGGACAATGGGCAGCTGCGTTGGACTGATCAAACCATCAGCCAGACAGCGAAAAACAACGGTGGCCATCGCGCAGGCCTGCCCCTACGTGCGATCGCTTTGGACAACCTGGATCAGCCTTGGGTCGCCGGCACGAAAGGAGTAATCCAACTCGGTAGCGACACTCCGCGAATAGACTTGCCGGACGTAGTCGAGCTATTTATCGATCGAGAGCATGTTATGTGGTTGGCTTCACACTCCGGGCTATTTCGGCACCTGGGCCAACGGATCGAGCACTTTTGGTTAAAGTTGAACGAGGTTAACTCTCCCATATTTGCCATTACCGGCAACGACCAAGGCGTGCTCTATTTTGGCTCGACACGTGATCTATACCGGCGCCAGCCCGATGGTGAGTTGGAAAGGTTGCGCGAATCTCTCGATCTTCCCAGCGGCACGGTGCAAGCTCTTATCATCGATGCCGATGGCCGCAGAATTTGGGCCGGGTACAAGAACGCAGGGGTATTTCTCATCGACCCCGACCGACTTTCTAAAGAGCACATCCCTGGCACCGGTGGAAAGTCCATACTGGATTTACAAAGGACTCCCAATGGGGATGTCTGGATGGGCACGGCCAAGGACGGTCTGCTCCGATATCAACCACACTCTAAAACCCTGACAACTATCAGCGCTGAGGGAGCCATATATACGCTTATCCAAGAGGCTGGCCGCTGGCTGTGGTTTGGTGAGGACAACTCTGGCCTCAAGCGCTTGGATCTTACTCAGCCAGAGCTCCCGCCCGTATTGATGAAAAGCACCCAGGAGTTTGGCCGCGACGAGTTCAATCAGCTAGCGCTGCAGGATGGTGGCCTGTGGATAGCCATGTCTGATGGCGGCGTGTTTTATCTGAGTGACCAGGAACTTTGGGCACCCGATAACGACCCTGTGAAGGGTCAGACCGTCTACGCCATCGCTAGCCTGCCTGACGGAACCGTGATGATGGGGACTGAAACAGGCTTGTATCAATTGGATCCAGCCACGGAGCAATATGTGTATTACGGTCGCTTGGCCGGATTCCAAGGGCAGGAGGCTAATGCCCACGCAACCTACTTTGCCCCAAACGGTGATTTATGGATAGGCACAATGGCCGGCGCGTCCCGGGTAAGAACCGATCTTCCTATGCCAACAATTCCCCCTCCAGGCGCCGCAGTCACTTCTGTAGTAGCTGGTGATCAACAGGTGCCTATCGCTAACGGCGGTCAGGTGGCTGCCAACCTGCGAAAAATTCGAATCGATTTCGGAGCGGTTTCTACTCGCAATCCCGGTCATCTTCAATACCGTTACCGGCTGCTGGGGTTGGACGAGAATTGGAGCTCCGCTGATGCCACAAGATCGGTGAACTATAATGACCTCAGCGGCGGAGAATACCGGTTCCAGGTTCAGGCTAGAAAACGGGCCGGCGAATTGGGCGACACCTCAGAGTGGGCTTTTACCGTCCTCGCGCCGGTGTGGGAGAAACACAGCTTCTGGGCATTGATAGTAATGCTGCTCATGGGCGCGACCGTTAGTTTAATGCGTTATCGCAGTCGACGCATCTCCATGGCCAACGAACGCCTCCAGCTGCAGGTGGCCGAACGCACAAAAAGTCTGGAGCTGAGCAACCAAAAGCTGGCTTTTCAAGCTACTTACGACGAACTCACCGGCCTTTATAATCGGCGCTCCTTCCAGGAACATCTCGGCCAGGCTTGGGAGGCAGAAAGAAAATCTGGCTGGTGCTGTTATCTGCTGTACTTAGACCTTGATCAATTCAAAATTGTAAACGATACCTGCGGACACGCAGCCGGTGATGAGCTTTTGCGGCAGGTGGCAGAGCTCATCAAGAGCAATGTGCGCAACGATGACGTTGTCGGTCGTTTGGGCGGCGATGAGTTTGGCATCATATTGAGGCACTGCCCCGCGGATACCGCGGTTAGGGTCGCCGAGAACGTGCGTCAGCAGGTGGAAGAGTTTCAGTTTCATTGGGAAACAGAGAACTTCCGCATCGGCGTAAGCATCGGAGCGGTTCCGATTGAAAAAGAACGGGGCGACACTGAGGAGTTACAACAGCAGGCAGATGCTGCCTGCTATGCAGCCAAGGAAGCGGGACGCAATCAGCTGCATGTCGTTACCGATGCTTCCGACGTCACGGAGCGTCAACGCGGTGAAATGCGTTGGGTCAGAAGACTGCAAGACGCCATGGATAACAGTTTATTTGCTCTGTTCGAACAAAAAATTCTACCGCTTCATGATCAAGAGGAGCCGGAGCGGGTAGAAGTTCTGCTACGCATGCGCGAGCCTGCTAACCGCAGACTAATTCCACCCGGTGCGTTTCTGCCGGCCGCCGAACGATATGGCCTGGGCGCGAGGCTGGATGAGTGGGTTGTGAGCAATCTTCTAAAATCACTGTTCATACATTCCCAATTCAAAGCTAGCGGTCGGCGTTACTGGGTCAATTTGTCAGGCTTAAGTGTAGGAGACCCTCAGTTTTGCGAATCGCTGGTCAAAATGATGACTAAGTCCGATCTGCCAGCCGGGATGATGAACTTCGAAATTACAGAAACCGCAGTAATCCGGAACATTGCCGAAGCGTCTCGACTGATCGACGCTCTACGAGATATGGGCTGTGAGTTTGCACTCGATGATTTTGGCAGCGGCCTGTCATCGTTTGGCTACCTGAAAAAACTCAACGTGGATTATGTCAAAATCGACGGCATGTTTGTTCGCGACATCGTGCAGGATCACACCGACAGAATTTTTGTCAGATCCATTATTGACATTGCCCACGAGCTAAATATTCGTACCGTCGCGGAATACGTTGAAAGCAAGGAAATCCTAACGGTCGTTAAAGAACTGGGAGCGGACTACGCCCAGGGTTTCGGCATACAGAGACCTCAGCTATTGGCGCCAATCTTTCCAATGGCACTCAATCAGGAAGAAGAGCGATCGATCGGCTAGCTCACCTCTGAGCGTGTCTTATGACTTTACCCGAGCATAGGATGATCCTGCCCGCCAGTGATGGACATCCTGCAAAGCGAGTTAAACTTCGCAGCAGAGGTGAGTCATGGCAAGACCGAAGAAAACCAGCAAGACGAAACGCACCCGATACCCCGATCAGTTCAAAGCCGAAGCGCTGGGCCTGGCTGACCGCTTAGGGGAGGCCGCAGCGGCGCGGGAATTAGATCTTCATCCCTCCCAACTTTAGGGCTGGCGGGCCAAATCGAAGACCCGCAACAGTCAGTCAGAAACGAAACGCAAGCAGGCAGCGGAGATCGCCCGCCTGAATCGCCAGATGGCCGAGCGCGATGAGGAGCTGGCCATTTTAAAAAATGGCGGCCGCATACTTCGCGAAAGGCCTGGAATGAAATAGGCGTTTATGAAGGAGCATTCAGGCGATTTTCGCGTGGTGTTGATGGCGCGGGTTCTGGGCGTTTCTCGCAGTGGTTTCTATGCCTGGCGCAAGCGCGCTGGGAGGCCATTAGAGCGCTAGCAACAGCGCGTCTTGCTGGATCGACTGACCGCAGAGTCCTTCAAAAAGAAGCGTGGGCGCGGCGGCTCTCCGTGGCTGACGCTGGATCTGGCCGATGCGGGTCATCGCTTTGACCGAAAACCGTTGCGGCCAGTTTGCAGCAGCAGAACCTGATGGCGAAGGCTGGCGGTGCGTGGTCTTTACCGCCTTCGTCATCGACGTGTTCAGCCGCAAGCTCGTTGGCTGGCGCGTTAGTAAAAACATGAAAACTGACTTCGTTCTGGATACCCCGGAGCAGGCGATCTATGCCCGCGATGCCGATGATAGCCTGATCCATCCAGGAGCAAGGCCATGGTTCAGATATGGTTGGCGGTAACTCACCCCTTCTTTCAATAAAAATAGCGCGTTGATACACCTGTACAAATCGTAAACGGTTCGCAATAAGGCACCTCCAGAGTCGCAAGGAGGGCGCTAAACGACGAAAGCTAACGCTAAGCGCCAAAACTCGCATCGCGGGTTGTTTTATCGAACGTAATTTTCAGGCCGTCGATTCCGCGCAGGATAAAGCTCGGCAAGTGTCTGATCTCACCTTGTTCTGGGGCGAACTGCAGATTGTCCATGCGTTCGAGTATTGCGGTCAGGCCTATGGCGAGCTCTTTCCGTGCGAGCATCTGGCCGATGCATCGATGGATGCCGTAACTGAACGCCATATGCTGTGACGCGTTACCGCGATTCAGGTTGAGGTGCACCGCATCTGCAAATTTTTTATCGTCGCGGTTTGCGCTGCCATAACAGACGTAAACCTTGGACCCCTTCGGAATAGTTTTACCGCCAAGCTCGGTGTCTTCTTTGGTCACACGGAACAGACCCTGCACTGGGCTTTCCAGT
>JBGCET010000037.1:0-41217 GCA_045106555.1 Lysobacterales bacterium
GCTGCCGGAAGGCGTTGAGATGGTGATGCCGGGAGACAACGTGCAGATGAAGGTAGAGCTGATTGCGCCTATCGCCATGGATGAAGGCTTACGCTTTGCTATCCGTGAGGGTGGTCGTACGGTCGGCGCCGGTGTTGTCGCGAAAATTATTGAATAATGAACGTTGAGTTGGCCTACGGGTCACTCTGAGTAGCTAAAAATGTCAGACCAAAGAATTCGAATTCGCCTTAAAGCGTTTGATCACCGATTGATCGACCGTTCTGCGAAAGAAATTGTTGAAACCGCTAAGCGAACCGGTGCGCAGATTCGTGGCCCGATTCCTCTTCCTACAAAGAAGGAGCGTTTCACCATTCTGACCTCGCCCCATGTCAACAAGGACGCGCGAGATCAGTATGAGATTCGAACTCATAAGCGTCTGATGGATATTGTAGATCCCAACGACAAAACGGTGGACGCGCTGATGAAGCTCGATCTTGCCGCCGGCGTTGATGTACAGATTCAGCTTTACTGATTTAGAAAGTATGAAAAGGGGTCAGGTCCCTTTTTAAAAAAATACAATAAAGGGAAAAAAGGGATCTGACCCCTTTTTCGACAAATAGACAGCAGCGGCGCCAGCACGGCCTTGTGAATATGTCGCTGCTCACCATGAGAGAGATGGTAATGATTGGTGTAATTGGCCAGAAGCGCGGAATGACGCGAGTGTTTACTGACGACGGTGAATCCATACCGGTGTCGGTAATTGAAGTAGCGCCCAACCGCATCACGCAAGTGAAAACGGAAGATACCGACGGTTATCGTGCAGTCCAAGTGACGCGCGGCAACAAGCGTGTGTCTTTGGTAAACAAACCTAAATCCGGGCACTTTGCCAGTGCCAGCCAGGAAGCTGGTGACGGGTTATGGGAATTCCGACTTGACGACGGTGAAGGCGATGAGCTTGCTGCCGGCGGCGAGATCAGTGTCGACATTTTCTCGGAAGGGCAAACTGTTGACGTGACCGGAACTACCAAGGGTAAGGGCTTTGCGGGTGTTGTTAAGCGTTACAACTTCCATATGCAAGATGCTACCCACGGTAACTCTTTGTCCCACCGGGCACCTGGATCTATCGGTCAGTGCCAAACGCCGGGACGTGTTTTCAAAGGTAAGAAGATGGCCGGCCACATGGGCGCGGTTCGCAGCACTACCCAGAACCTGCGAGTGGTTAGGGTCGACGCCGAGCGGAACCTGCTGCTGATTCGTGGTGCTGTCCCCGGTGCAACCGGTGGCAAGGTCATTGTCCGTCCGGCTGTTAAAGCCAAGGGCAAGGGGTAAGTCATGGAACTGTCTATTAAAGGATCCAGCGATACCCTTAAGGTATCAGACGCTGCTTTCGATCGGCCTTTCTCTGAAGGCCTGGTGCATCAGGTGGTAACCGCATATCTGGCCGGCGGCCGGGCGGGCACTAAAGCGACCAAGTCACGCTCTGATGTTCGCGGCGGTGGGCGTAAGCCGTGGCGTCAAAAGGGAACAGGTCAGGCTCGTGCCGGAACCATTCGCAGCCCGCTGTGGCGTGGGGGTGGTAATACCTTCGCTTTGCGTCCGCGCAATTTTTCCCAGAAGGTCAACCGGAAAATGTTTCGCGGTGCGATGCAGGCCATTTTCTCTGAGTTGGTGCGCCAAGAGCGTCTTGATGTCGTTCAAGACTTCACTTTGGAAGCCCCGAAAACTCGGGACCTTGTGGCCAAGTTGAAAGACTTTCCTGGCCAGCGTGTCGTGATCATCACCGAGGAAGTGGGTCCAAATCTGTATTTGGCATCGCGCAATGTGCGTGGTGTTGTGGTGATCGACAGTTCTGCGGTTGACCCGGTCATCCTGGTTGATGCCGATAGGGTGATTGCGACGGTCGAATCGGTCAACAAGATTCAGGAGTGGCTGAAATGAATAAAGAGCGACTCTATCAGGTGCTGCGCGCCCCTCACGTCTCGGAGAAAAGCACTCGAGTTGGTGGTGAGGGCAACCAGTATGTGTTCAAGGTATCCACTGATGCCAGCAAGCCGGAAGTGAAAGCGGCGGTTGAGATGCTGTTTAAGGTAGAAGTGGAAAACGTCAACATTATGAACGTGCGTGGAAAGACCCGTTCGTTCCGGATGCGTCCCGGTCAGCGCCCTGGCTGGAAAAAGGCCTACGTGCGGTTAGCCGCCGGTCAGGTCATCGACGTTGAACAGCCTGCGGCTGAATAAGAGAATAACCATGGCACAAGTAATTAAACTCAAGCCTACTTCCCCCGGCCGTCGTGGCACGGTAGTGGTCAAGCGTGAGGGTCTCTATAAGGGGCGTCCTCACGAGGCGTTGGTTGAAAAGAAAACCAAAACAGGCGGTCGTAACAGCGATGGTCGTATCACAACCCGGCACAAGGGTGGTGGTCACAAGCAGCGTTACCGCATTGTTGATTTCAAGCGCCGCAAAGATGGCGTGCCGGCAACGGTTGAGCGCATTGAGCACGACCCTAACCGCAGCGCCTTTATTGCCCTGTTGTGCTACGCCGACGGTGAGCGTCGCTACATCGTGGCTCCGCGGCGCGTTGAAGTAGGTGATCAGCTGCATTCCGGTCGCGAAGCGCCGATTAAGAATGGCAACTGCTTGCCGCTGCGCAACATCCCGGTGGGAACTACGGTTCACTGCATTGAGATGAAGCCGGGTAAGGGCGCGCAAATCGCACGTTCCGCCGGCGCCTCTGCTCAGCTGGTAGCGCGAGAAGGCGTGTACGCCACATTGCGGCTGCGATCTGGTGAGATGCGCAAAATTCCCCACGACTGCCGCGCCACTATCGGCGAGGTAAGCAACTCCGAGCACAGCTTGAAAAAGCTGGGCAAGGCGGGCGCTGCACGCTGGCGTGGTGTTCGACCGACGGTTCGTGGTGTTGCGATGAACCCGGTAGATCACCCTCACGGTGGTGGTGAAGGACGTACCTCTGGTGGTCGTCACCCGGTGAGCCCATGGGGCACGCCGACCAAGGGCTACAAAACTCGATCGAATAAGCGTACCGACCAGCTAATTGTGCGTCGCCGCTCGCAGAAAACAAGGTAATTCAAGATGCCACGTTCTATTAAAAAAGGCCCATTTATTGATCACCACCTCGTCAAGAAAGTGGACGAGGCGGTTGCCACCAACAGTAAGCGACCCATTAAGACATGGTCTCGTCGCTCTATGGTGTCCCCTGAAATGGTGGGTTTGACCATCGCGATACACAACGGGCGTCAGCACATACCCGTGCTGATCAACGAAAACATGGTGGGTCACAAGCTGGGTGAGTTTTCACTAACCCGCACCTTTCGTGGCCACTCCGGCGATCGCAAGTCCCGTTAAGTCGGGTCTTAAGGAATAAGGAATCATCATGGAAACGCGTGCAGTTTTGAAACGAGCGCCCATTTCGGCGCAAAAGGTACGCCTGATCGCAGATCTGGTTCGCGGAATGCCCGTGGAGCAGGCTGAGCAGGTGTTGACCTACAGCCCCAAGAAGGCTGCTCATATTGTGAAGAAGGTATTGCTTTCAGCCATATCTAACGCCGAGCACAACGAAGGCGCCGATATTGACGAACTGAAAGTGGCAACCATCTTTATCGATGAAGGCCCGACAATGAAGCGTGGGCGTGCCAGGGCAAAAGGCCGCGGCACTCAAATTTTGAAGCGAACCAGCCACATTACCGTGGCCGTATCCGACCAGGCGTCCTAGACGGCGGACTTGAGAGACAGATAACTATGGGTCAGAAAGTACATCCAACAGGCATTCGCCTTGGTATTTCCAAAGACTGGAATTCCAAGTGGTTCGCCACAGGCGAAGAGTTTGCGGACAACCTGAACAAGGACATCGAGGTTCGGGAGTTCATTAAAAAGAAGCTCTCGGGTGCGGCGGTAAGCCAGATCCACATCGAGCGTCCGGCCAAGACAGCCCGAATTACTATTCATACGGCACGTCCGGGAATTGTGATCGGAAAGAAGGGCGAAGATATTGAGCGTCTGCGTTCCTCGGTATCCAAAATGATGGGTGTTCCCACCCACATTAACGTGTCCGAAGTTCGTAAGCCCGAGCTGGACTCAACCCTGGTAGCTGAGTCTATTGCTTCCCAACTGGAGCGACGAATCATGTTCCGTCGGGCCATGAAGCGAGCGGTTGGCAATGCCATGCGTCTCGGAGCTCTGGGCGTCAAGGTCAGTGTTGCTGGTCGTTTGAACGGAGCAGAAATTGCTCGTGGCGAATGGTATCGCGAAGGTCGTGTGCCGCTGCACACCCTGCGTGCCGATGTCGACTACGGTGTGGCCGAAGCCAATACGACTTACGGCATCATTGGAATTAAGGTTTGGATTTATAAAGGCGAAGTGTTTGACCTGTACGCAGGCAAGCCTGAAGCCGATTCATCTGAGCGAGGCGCGCCCGCTAAGGGCTGAGCGTCTGTCAGAGTTGAGGAGATAACAAAGTGCTGCAGCCCAAGAGAACCAAGTTTCGCAAGCAGATGAAAGGTCGCAACCGCGGTCTGGCGCATCGCGGAAGTGAGGTGAGTTTTGGTGAGTTTGGAATGAAGGCCACCACCCGGGGGTTCATCACCGCGCGCCAGATTGAGGCAGCGCGGCGAGCCATCACCCGTCACGTAAAGCGGGGCGGAAAACTGTGGATTCGTGTATTCCCAGACAAGCCAATAACCAAGAAGCCGCTGGAGGTACGTCAGGGTAAAGGTAAAGGTAACGTTGAGTACTGGGTTGCGCCTATTCAGCCTGGCCGAGTGCTTTATGAAATTGAAGGTGTCAGCGAAGACGTGGCGCGGGAAGCGTTTCGTCTGGCGGGAGCCAAGCTGGCTGTTAAGACAACGTTTGTGTCACGGCAGGTAATGTAATGAAAGCGGCAGATTTGAAACTTAAGAGCGAGGCCGAGCTGCGCGATGAGCTGGAACAGCTGCGTCGCTCACAGTTCGAAAAACGCATGGCCGTTGCTGCCGGTCAGCTCAGCAGTACCCATGAGCTGAAGCTGGTACGACGCAATATTGCGCGAGTGAAAACGATCCTGACGCAAAAGGCTCAGGAACAGGCTGCCGCGCAGGGCAACAATGGTGAAGGATCATGAGCGAAACACAGATCAGAACGCAGACCGGTCGGGTGGTCAGCGACTCCATGAACAAGACGGTCACCGTCCTGTTGGAACGCAAGGTTAAGCACCCCATCTACGGCAAGTACATCAAGCGGTCGTCCAAGGTTCATGCTCACGACGAAGACAACGCCTGCAACACCGGCGATACGGTTCGGATTACCGAGTGCCGTCCGATCTCCAAGTCAAAGAGCTGGCGCGTTATTGAAGTGGTCACTCGCGCGCAATAGCGCGTGGCTGAAATCAAGGAAAGGTAGAACACCATGATTCAGATGCAAAGCATGTTGAACGCCGCCGATAACAGCGGTGCTCGCCGGATGATGTGTATCAAAGTGCTGGGTGGCTCCAAACGGCGCTACGCCGACATTGGTGATGTCATCAAAGTGACCATCAAGGATGCAATTCCGCGCGGCAAAGTAAAGAAGGGTGAGGTATACAACGCCCTGGTGGTACGAACCCGCAAGGGCGTGCGACGTAAAGACGGATCGTTAATTCGCTTCGACGGCAATGCCGCGGTGCTGCTTAACGCCAAGCTGGAGCCAATTGGTACGCGTATTTTTGGCCCGGTAACCCGCGAACTGCGGGGCGAAAAATTCATGAAAATTGTGTCACTGGCACCGGAAGTTCTGTAACGCCCGGCCAGATACTGGAAGTAGAGTAATGAAACGAATTAAAAAAGGTGACGACGTAATCGTGATTTCCGGACGCAGTAAAGGCGTGCGGGGTCGGGTTATCTCTGTCCTGGAAAACGACCGCCTGCTGGTGGAAAACGTGAATATGGTGAAGAAGCACGTTAAGCCCGACATGCAGAAACAGATCGAAGGCGGCATCGTTTCGCAGGAAGCGCCGATTCACACATCCAACGTGATGCTGTTTAACGCGCAGACCAATCAGGCTGATCGGGTTTCTTTCAAGAACCTGGAAGACGGAAGCAAAGTTCGCGTATATCGCTCCAATGGCGAAGTGGTAGACGTTTAAGGCAGATAATGATGGCTAGATTACACGACAAATACGTTAAGGAAATGGTGCCGGCGCTGAAAGAGAAGTTCTCTTTCTCCAGCGTCGAGCAGGTGCCAAAGCTGACCAAAATCACCATTAACATGGGGGTTGGCGAAGCAGTGGGCAACAAGAAAGCGTTGGAGAGCGCGACCGCTGAGCTAGGCCGCATTGCCGGTCAAAAAGCCGTGGTGACCGCCGCTCGAAAGTCGGTTGCTTCGTTCAAGATTCGCGACGGCTATCCTGTTGGCTGCAAGGTCACCTTGCGCAGGGAGAAGATGTACGAATTTCTTGATCGCCTGATCAGTATTGCGATTCCTCGGGTTCGTGATTTCCGTGGCATCAGCCCGAAGTCGTTTGACGGACGAGGCAATTTCAATATGGGAATTACTGAGCAGATCATTTTCCCTGAAATTGAATACGATCAGATCGACGAAATTCGCGGTATGGATATCGCAATAACCACCACTGCCCGGGACGATGCGGAAGGCCGCGCGTTACTGGAAGCCTTTAACTTCCCGTTCAGGACATAGAGACACACAATGGCTAAACAATCCATGATCCAGCGTGAGCTGAAGCGAACCAAATTGGTTAATCGCTTCGCTGAGAAACGCAACGCCCTCAAGGCCATCATTGCCAACATCAAGAGCACTGATGAAGAAGTAGAGGACGCACAGCTCAAACTGCAAAAAATGCCTCGCGATGCAGCACCGGTGCGACAGCGTAACCGTTGTCGTTCATCCGGTCGGCCACGCGGTTACTACCGTAAATTTGGACTGTCTCGCAACAAGTTGCGTGAAGCCATGATGCGCGGTGATGTTCCTGGTCTGAAGAAGGCCAGCTGGTAAATCACCGGCTTAAGCGTAAAGAGAGATAAACCATGAGTATGACTGACCCAGTATCGGACATGCTGACGCGAATCAGAAACGCGCAGCTGGCCGGAAAGAAAACGGTATCGATGCCCACTTCCAAGTTAAAAGTAGGTATCGCCGGAGTGTTGAAGGACGAAGGCTACGTGGTTGACCACCATGTGGTTGACGGTGAGAAGCCGCAGCTCGTCGTAGAGTTGAAATACCGCAAAGGACGCGGCGTTATTGATCGCCTTGAGCGCGTCAGTCGGCCCGGCCTGCGTTGTTATCGCGGAAAGAACGATCTACCCACTGTGATGGGTGGTCTTGGTATTGCCATTGTTTCTACCTCAAACGGCCTTATGACCGACCATAACGCTCGCGCTGCGGGATTTGGCGGCGAAGTGTTGTGTGTGGTGGCCTGACGGAGCCAGCTGATGTCCCGTATAGCGAAAAAACCCGTAACGTTGCCGAAAGGCGTTGACGTTACCGTAAGCGGCCAGACGGTAACCTTTAAAGGTCCGAAAGGCAGCACCTCAATGAATTTGCATTCATCAGTGAGTGTTGAGCAGTCCGACGGTGAACTGACCATGGTGCCGGCCAATGATGGCGCGGTGGCGATGGCGGGCACGATGCGCGCACTGCTGCATAACTGCGTAATTGGGGCCACTGAAGGGTTTGAGCGAAAGCTTGAATTGGTGGGTGTTGGATATCGAGCCGCTATGCAGGGCAAGACAATCAACCTGACCCTGGGCTTTTCCCATCCGGTTGAATTTACCCCGCCGGAGGGTGTGACTTTAGAAACCCCCAGTCAGACTGAAGTGGTTATCAAAGGCACTGACAAGCAGCAGGTAGGCCAGGTGGCCGCCGTCATTCGTGGCTATCGTCCGCCAGAGCCGTATAAAGGCAAAGGTGTGCGTTACGCCGGCGAAAGAATTGTGATGAAGGAAGCGAAGAAGGCCTGATCGGCTGACTTCACGTTCCAGGACGAAAAAGTGATGAACAAAAGAGATTCCAGACTGAGACGCGCCCGACGTGGGCGGGCCAAGATCCGACAACTCGGGGTACCCCGGCTGTCAGTACACCGTTCAGGCCAGCATTTGTCGGCCCAAGTGATCGACCCGAAAACTGGCAAGGTGCTGGCGGCAGTGTCCACCATGCAGGCCAGCGTTCGAGACGGTCTGAAAGGCTGCAAAAACGTTGAAGCGGCGACCCGGGTGGGTACGCTCATCGGTGAAAAGGCCAAAGCGGCTGGACTTGAGTCCGTTGCTTTTGACCGTTCAGGATTTAAATACCACGGTCGGGTTAAAGCCCTGGCTGACGCTGCCCGCGAAGCGGGCCTGAAATTCTAGGCAACTAACATGGCAAGAAACGACCAACGAGATAACGACGACGGCATGATCGAGAAGCTGGTCGCCGTCAACCGAGTGGCCAAGGTGGTCAAAGGTGGCCGCCAGTTTGGGTTTACCGCATTGAGTGTAGTGGGTGATGGAAACGGACGCGTCGGTTTCGGTTATGGCAAAGCTCGCGAGGTACCGATCGCAATTCAGAAGTCCATGGAGCGCGCACGGCGTCAGATGATCCAAGTGGATCTTGATGACGGAACGTTGTGGTATCCGATGACGGCGCGACACGGTGGCTCGAAAGTGTATATGCAGCCCGCTTCAGACGGTACCGGCGTGATTGCTGGTGGCGCGATGCGCGCAGTGCTGGAAGCCGTCGGCGTGCAGAACGTACTGGCCAAGAGCCTCGGTTCACGCAATCCGATTAATTTGGTTCGCGCCACCATCACGGGGCTGAAGAACATGCAGTCGCCGGCCAGTGTCGCTGCCAAGCGCGGCAAGTCTCTGGAAGAGGTGATGGAAAATCATGGCTGATCAACTCAACGTAACGCTCATTAAGAGCAAGTTCGGACGCGTTCCAGGGCACCGAGAGTGTGTTCAGGGACTGGGTCTGCGACGCATGCACCAAACGGTGACCGTCGCCGATACCCCAGAGAATCGGGGCATGATAAACAAGGTGAACTACCTGTTGAAGGTAGAGCCTGCCTAAGTGCAGTTCACCGCCTGACCGAAACGAGACTGTTTCTGTCGACTTTAAACGGACGTAATACAATGCGATTAAACAGCTTAAAACCAGCAACAGGCGCGAAGAGCAGCCGTAAACGTGTGGGCCGGGGTATCGGTTCTGGTAACGGCAAGACGGCGGGCCGCGGGCACAAAGGACAGCACTCTCGTTCAGGCGGCTACCACAAGGTAGGCTTTGAGGGTGGCCAGCTGCCACTGCAAAGACGTCTGCCCAAGGTGGGTTTTGCGTCACGCAAAGCGTTTGAGTCTCAGGAAATTCGCCTGTATCAAATCAACGCAATGAAAGTTGACGTGATTGATATGGCTTCCCTGAAGGAAGCCGGATTGATAGGCCAGCGCATCAAAAAGGTCAAAATCATCAACACCGGGCAACTTGAGCGGGCGATCACGGTCAAAGGTCTTAATGTAACCAAGGGTGCGGCGGCGGCAATCTCTGAAGCCGGCGGCAGCATCGAGGACTAAGACATTCGTTATGGCTGGACCCACTAAACAAGCACCTACTGGTAAAATGACGCTGCCGAAAGAACTCACCCAACGGGTGTTGTTCGTTATTGGCGCTATCGTCGTTTTCCGACTAGGCACCTTTGTGCCGGTGCCCGGCATTAATCCGGCCGCCCTTGTCGAGCTGATGGACCAACAGCGCGGAACCATCGTAGACATGTTTAACATGTTCTCCGGAGGCGCGTTGGGCCGGTTCTCACTGTTCGCTTTGGGTGTAATGCCTTACATTTCTGCCTCCATCATCATCCAGCTGCTGAGCGCCACCGTGCCTCATCTTCAACAGCTGAAGAAAGATGGAGAGGCGGGTAAGCGTAAGATTACTCAATACACCCGTTACTTCACCGTAATATTGGCCGCAGTACAGGCCGTAACGGTGGCAGTTGCTCTGCAAAACCAAGGCGCCATTGCGGGTTTGCCAGTTGTGGTGAATCCCGGAACCGGGTTTTTGTTCACTGCTGTTGTGACTCTCACCAGCGGAACCATGTTTTTGATGTGGCTGGGTGAGCAGGTCACTGAACGTGGCGTCGGCAACGGCATCTCGATCCTGATTTTCGCGGGTATTGTTGCAGCGCTTCCCGGATCGATTGCCGGTACGCTTGATCTGGCGAGACAAGGGGCGATATCACCCATTACGGTGCTGACACTGTTGGCCTTGGCCCTGGCAGTTATCGCTATTGTGGTGTTCATCGAGCGTGGACAGCGACGCATCACGGTAAACTACGCTCGACGTGGTGGTAAGCAACACCAGAGTCAAAGCTCTCATCTGCCGCTGAAATTGAATATGTCCGGCGTTATCCCTGCTATTTTTGCCTCAAGCCTGATCCTGTTTCCGGCAACCCTGGCAACGTGGTTAGGCACCAACGAGCAAGCCCGGTGGCTGCAGAACGTAGCCACTCGATTGGCTCCCGGAGAGCCTTTATATGCGGTCTTGTTCGGCGGACTCATCGCTGGTTTCTGTTTTTTCTATACCGCGCTGGTGTTTAACAGCCAGGAAACCGCCGACAACCTCAAGCGCTCCGGGGCTCTGATTCCAGGCATTCGACCTGGGCGACAGACCGGGGAATATATTGACGGCGTGATTACTCGCCTGACAACTTGGGGCGCTATCTATTTGGTGCTGATCTGTCTGCTTCCAGATTGGCTGAATGCCTCACTGGGTGTCCCGCTGTTTGGCGGCACATCCATCTTGATTGTAGTGGTTGTTGCCATGGATTTCATGGCGCAGGTGCAGGCCCATTTGGTGTCTCACCAGTACGATAGTTTGTTGAAAAAGGCCAATCTGAAGACCTATGGTCGTTCAGGGGTGACTCGTTGACGAAACAACGTCAGCAAATGAATGTTTTTTTACTGTTTATCGAGCGCAAGACCTGGGCTATAATGTCCGGCTTTTCGCGTCGGGTATGTCCGTTGGAGGATATCAACGCATGGCACGTATAGCGGGAGTTAACATCCCGGATCACAAACACACCTGGGTGGGACTCACCGCGGTGTATGGCATTGGACGCACGCAGTCTCTCAAGATCTGTGACGAAACCAGTATTGAACCGTCTACGAAAGTGGGCGACCTGGCAGACGCAGAACTGGAGCAGCTTCGGCAGGCAGTAGCCAGACGTACCGTTGAAGGTGACCTTCGACGCGAAATTGGAATGAACATCAAGCGTTTGATGGACTTGGGTTGCTATCGCGGCCTGCGCCATCGTCGCGGTTTGCCGACCCGGGGTCAGCGAACAAAAACGAACGCCCGTACCCGTAAGGGTCCGCGTCGTCCGATTAAACGCTGACGGGATGAAATAGCATGGTTAGTACCACCGGAAAATCGAAGAAGAAAGTCAAAAAGTCGGTGCTGGATGCCGTAGCCCATGTGCAGGCGTCTTTCAATAACACGATTATTACCATCACCGATCGACAGGGTAATGCGTTGAGCTGGGCCACCGCAGGTGGAGCAGGATTCAAAGGCTCACGCAAAAGTACCCCGTTTGCTGCTCAGGTTGCTGCGGAAACCGCTGGCAAAGTGGTGCAGGAATTTGGTGTAAAAAATGTGGAAGTTCGCGTCAAGGGCCCGGGTCCGGGTCGTGAGTCTTCTGTTCGGGCGCTAAACGCGCTGGGCTTCAAAGTCACGAACATCATCGATGTGACTCCGATCCCACACAACGGCTGTCGACCGCCGAAAAAGCGTCGCGTTTAATCGCCGCGCCTCGAACTAAGAGAATTTTTGGAGAGTTACCATGGCTAGATATACCGGCCCAACCTGCAAACTGGCACGACGCGAAGGCACAGATCTTTTTCTGAAGAGCCCCGCGCGCGCCGTTGAAACCAAATGTAAGCTCGAGCAGAAGCCTGGTCATCACGGTTCAAACCGACGACTGCGCCAGTCAGACTACTCTTTGCAGCTGCGGGAAAAGCAAAAGGTTCGCCGCATGTACGGCATTCTTGAGCGCCAGTTCCGCAACTACTACAAGACGTCAGCCCGGCTGAAGGGTGCTACGGGTGAGAACCTGCTGCGCCTGCTGGAAGGTCGTCTGGATAACGTGGTTTACCGTATGGGCTTTGCAGTGACCCGCGCTCAGGCGCGTCAACTGGTCACCCACAAAGCCATCGTGCTGAACGGCCATGTGTGCAACATTCCTTCCTGTCAAATCAATCCCGGCGACGTGATTGCGGTCCGAGAAAAGGCCCAAAAGCAGCTGCGAATTCAGGAATCCATCAATGTCAGTCAAGATCTTGATCTTGTGCCGACGTGGATGGAAGTGGACCCCAAGAAAATGGAAGGTACGTTTAAAACCGCACCTGACCGGGGCGATTTGTCCGCCGAGATCAATGAAAACCTGATCGTCGAACTGTACTCAAAGTAACAACTACATAGAGGTTTCCCATGGCAGCAACCCTTGCCAATATGCTGCGGCCAAAGAGTGTGCAGGTCGACAGCAGCAGCCCATACCGAGCAAAAATTGTACTGGAGCCGCTGGAGCGCGGCTTTGGTCACACTTTGGGCAATGCCCTGCGTCGCGTGCTTTTGTCCTCTATTCCCGGTTCGGCTATCGTCGAAGCAGAGATAGATGGCGTCCTGCATGAGTACACCACCATTGATGGCGTGCAGGAGGATGTGATCGACATCCTTCTGAACCTGAAAGAAGTGGCTCTGCGGATGCACAACCAGGAAGAAGCGGTGCTGACCCTCACCAAAGAAGGTGTGGGCGCGGTGACTGCAGCAGATATTCAAGTGGATCATGACGTTGAGATAGTCAACCCGGAACACGTTATCTGTCATCTAACCAAAGCTGGCAGCATTTCGATGCGTCTGCGGGTTTCCCAGGGCCGCGGCTACGAGCCAGCAGTCAATCGCGGTAACCCCGATGAAGAGGCCAAGCCTATCGGACGTCTTCAGCTGGATGCATCGTTCTGCCCGGTTCGCCGAGTGTCTTATAGTGTGGAAAGTGCTCGTGTTGAGCAGCGCACAGACTTGGACAAACTCATTTTGGACGTTGAGACTAACGGTACGCTGGACTGTGAAGAGGCGGTTCGCTTGTCTGCCAACATTTTGGCAGAGCAGTTGGCGGTATTCGTGGACTTCTCCAGCAAGCTTGAAGAGCAAAAGGTTGAGCGCAAGGAAGAGATCGACCCAATTCTGCTTCGTCCAATCGACGACTTGGAGTTAACGGTCCGATCCGCCAACTGCTTGAAAGCTGAAAGCATTTACTACATCGGCGATCTCATTCAGCGCACCGAAGTGGAATTGCTGAAAACGCCGAATCTGGGTAAGAAGTCGTTGACTGAGATCAAGGACGTTCTGGCCTCCCACGGGTTGGGCCTGGGTGTGAAATTGGAAAACTGGCCGCCCGCCGGCCTGCGCAGCGACGCAATCACCTGATTCAGGTGACCGCGCGTACTTAAGGACACAGCAACATGCGACATCAGAAATCGGGCCGAAAGCTCAACCGCAACTCCAGCCACCGGAAGGCCATGTTTCGCAACATGGCGGCGAGCTTGTTCCAACATGGAATGATCCGTACCACCTTGCCTAAGGCGAAAGAATTGCGGCGTGTGGCGGAGCCACTGATTACGCTGGCTAAAACCGATGGTGTGGCTAACCGTCGAGTGGCTTTCAGTCGTCTGCGGGACAAAGAGGCGGTAGGCAAGCTGTTCAGTGAAATAGCGCCTCGTTACGCTGAACGCCCCGGAGGCTACACCCGCATCATGAAGTGTGGATTTCGGGCGGGCGACAGCGCACCCATGGCCTACATTGAGCTGGTTGACCGTCCCGACGGTGCAGCTCAAAACGACGCCGAGGACTGAAGACGCCATTAACCCGGGTCTCGGAACCTTAAGGTGTCCGAACAGTCTGACCTGACATGCTGAAGGCGATGAAAGGCAGTTTCTGTTGAACTATCGGACCGCTCATTTGTTGGTCGCGATCACTTGTGCTGCCCTACTTGGCTACGCCTACTATCTGGAATACGTCAAGTATCTTGAGCCTTGCCCCCTGTGCATGGTTCAGCGGTTAGTCTTCTACGCGATTGGCGTGTCGTTTCTGATCTCTGGATTACACAAGCCTGGAAGGATTGGTCGCCTGATATATGGGGTTTTGCAGGCGTGTATAGGCGGCCTCGGAATCGCCACCGCTGGGCGGCACGTCTGGATACAAGGGCTGCCGGCCGACCAGATCCCCGATTGTAGCCCCAGTCTGGATTACATGGTGGATAACTTTCCTCTGGGCGAGACTATCGACAAACTCCTCAACGCGTCCGGCGATTGCGCCACGGTGGATTGGGAACTCGCGGGGTTGAGTATGCCAACTTGGACGCTGATTTGGTTTTCCGGCCTCACTATATGGGCACTGTTCTGGGGTTTACGACGACCCCACAAAGACCGTCCAATATTCCGATAGGGAGCCTGAGCCCGACGGGTCCCGCGGTGTGCTTTGCGCAGTTCCTGTCAACCCCTGTAGCCGCATTCCATTCCCTTTAGCCATATGCAATCATGACCGTATCGACGGATGACTTAACATGAACACTAAAGACCCTCAGCTAAACCCTGTGCAGAAAGATGACACCTGGTCCCCACAATCCTGGCAGGACTTCCCGGCGGCCCAACAACCGCACTATCCAGATCAAGCGGCGTTAAACGGCAGTTTGGCCGAACTTCAGGAGCTGCCACCTCTGGTCACCTCGTGGGAGATCACCGCGCTGCGTAAACAAATGGCGGAATGTGCCGCGGGAAAAGGGTTCCTATTACAGGGCGGCGATTGCGCCGAAAGTTTCGCTGATTGCAATTCCGCGGTGATCACCAATCGGCTGAAAGTGCTGTTGCAAATGTCGATGTTGTTGGTTCATGGGCTGAAGATGCCAGTAGTGCGAGTGGGGCGTTTTGCCGGGCAGTATGCGAAACCCCGCTCATCCAACGATGAAACTCGCGATGGCGTCACTTTGCCCAGTTATCGTGGTGATATTGTTAATGGCCCAGAATTTACTCCTGAGGCCAGAATCCCCGACCCCCAGCGTCTCCTGCGTGGACATTCCTGTTCAGCCATGACGATGAATTTTGTCCGCAGTTTGGTCGATGGCGGGTTTGCCGACCTGCATCATCCGGAATATTGGGATCTGTCTTGGGTCGAACACTCCAAGGAGGCTGGCGAATACCGTGACATGCTGTCTCAAATTGGTGATTCGCTACGATTTCTGGAGACCTTGGCAGGTCGACGAGTGGGGGCGCTGAAACGGGTTGAATTTTTCACATCCCATGAAGCCTTGCACCTGCACTATGAGCAAGGTCAGACCCGTCAAGTCCCCCGTCGCTGGGGTTGGTGGAATTTGTCCACCCACCTGCCTTGGATTGGGATGCGAACCGCGGCGATGGACGGCGCCCATGTGGAGTTTTGCCGAGGCATCCGCAATCCCATCGGAATCAAGATTGGTCCGGGAATGACCGCGCAATGGCTGACCGACCTGATTAAGGCCTTGAACCCTGACGACCAGGAGGGCCGGTTAATGTTGATTCACCGCATGGGCGCAGACAAAATTGCCGATCATTTGCCGTCGCTCATCGAGGCTGGGCAAAAGGCCAGCAAGACGCTGCTTTGGACTTGTGACCCGATGCACGGCAATACGGAAAATGCCACCTCTGGGGTCAAAACTCGCCGGTTTGAAAATATCGAGTCGGAAGTGTCTCAAGCCTTTGAGATTCATCAGGGCTGTGGTTCCCGCCTCGGTGGTATTCACCTGGAGTTGACCGGTGAAGACGTCACTGAATGCACCGGCGGTGCCAGAGACCTGACGGATGAGGATCTGAGACGGGCATACAAATCTACCGTGGACCCCAGGTTGAACTACGAACAGTCACTGGAGTTGGCCATGGCAATCGTGCGCAAGAAGCGGGGGTTGGCCGGCACCTCCTTTGACCGATGACTGAGGTGCTAAAACCGGATCGACTGAATATTTCGGCCGTTCCGCCCGCGCGGGCAGTTCCGGACATGGGGCAAGATATGCGCAGCGGACTTAGTCAATCGCCAAAGGTGCTGCACCCCAAATACTTTTACGATGAGCTGGGCTCGCGGCTGTTTGACCAGATATGCGACACACCCGAGTATTACCCCACTCGGGTCGAGTCGGCACTGCTGAATAAAAGTGCGCCCGAGATTCTACGCCACAGTCAGCCAGTCAACATCATCGAACTGGGAAGCGGGGCATCGCATAAATCTCGCCTGCTGCTCAACGTCTGGAATAAACCCCCGAAGGCGACCTATCTGCCGTTCGACGTGAGTGAAGAGATGTTGACCTCGGTGGCTGGCCAACTGGCGGACGACTACCCGGATCTGCATGTTCATGGCCTGGTAGGGGACTATACAGCCGGTCTCAGTCACGTTCCGGCGCTGGAAGGGCAGTCATTGTGGGTATTTATCGGCAGCACGCTGGGCAACTTCGAACCGGATGATGCCCATCATTTTGTTGCCGAAATCGCACAGAAAATGGCCCCGGGTGACAGTTTTCTGCTGGGTACCGATTTACACAAATCCGAAGACGTCCTCGAGGCCGCATACAACGATGCGCAAGGCCTGACTGGGCAATTTAATCTGAATATCCTGAACGCTATCAACCAGGCTCTGGACGCAAATTTCGATCTGTCGGCGTTTTCTCATTTGGCCTACTACTGTGAAGGCCGCCGTCGTATCGAAATGCATCTGGTATCGAGGGCCCGTCAACAGGTCAGCATTGGCGCGTTGGAATTAGACGTGTCGTTTGAAAAAGACGAGCGCATGAGAACGGAAATCAGCCGGAAATTTTTACCTTCGGACATTCAGGATTTGTTGGGCCGGGCCGGTCTTCAGCTGACCCAGTCCTACTGTGATGAACAATATCCCTACGCCTTAACTCTGGCACGCAAAGCGCTGGCCTAAAATTCTCTGGGAGTCTCCCCTGGCCAAGGTCTTTTTGCGACAAGAAACAGCGTTCTAGCGCGCCTCCAAGCAATTGGCAGCGAACGGAATTTTCGGTCGGCAGAATCTGGCAGGTCGGTTATACTGAGTGCAGGGGATCAGGGGCGCTGCCGCGGAGACACTTGCGGTATTAAAGCAGGAATTTCGAAGCCTGAAAGCGTTACGCTGACATCATTTATCGCTCGGACCGGGTGGATAGGCTCAAGTTGGGCCAAAAACACCGTGAAATCCGCAGTATCAGCCAGCAAGGGAGACCGAACCATGTCGAAATCTGAGGGTATTGTGCCCGAACTCGTAGACGGTGAAATCAAAGGATCTGATCTATTCATCAAGGCTCTGGAAGGAGAGGGTGTTGAGTACATCTTCGGCGTTCCCGGGGAGGAAAACCTCGACCTGCTGGAGTCGCTGCGCAGATCCAATATCAAGCTGGTACTGACCCGCCACGAGCAGGGTGCCGGTTTCATGGCTTCAACCTACGGTCGATTCACCGGCCACACGGGTGTTTGTCTGGCCACCCTGGGCCCTGGTGCCACGAACTTCGTGACCGCCGCTGCCTATGCCCAGTTGGGCGCCATGCCGATGCTGATGATCACTGGCCAAAAGCCTGTGAAAAAATCCAAGCAGGGGCGTTTCCAAATTCTGGAAACCGTGCCGATGTTCAAGCCCATCACAAAATTTGCCAAACAGGTGGTGAATGCCAACACCATCCCGTCGCTGGTCCGCGAGTCTTTCCGGATTGCTGAAGAAGAGCGACCAGGCGCGGTGAACCTGGAACTGCCGGAAGATATAGCCCACGAGTACACGGAAAACCAGTTCGTATATCCTCAGTCCCGTCCCCGTCAGCCAACGCCAGATCAAAAGTGCGTGCGTGAAGCGGTGCAAATGATTCATAACGCCAAGCGGCCGTTGATTCTGATTGGCGCAGGCGCCAACCGCAAACGTATCCAGGATGCGCTGCACGACCTGGTCGATACCACCGGCATTCCATTTTTCAACACCCAGATGGGCAAAGGAGTGCTGAACGAGTTTCACCCGCTATACATTGGTACCGCGGCGCTATCTGACGGCGACTATCTGCATTGCGCCATTGATCGCGCGGACCTAGTGGTGAACATCGGTCACGACGTGATTGAAAAGCCGCCGTTCTTTATGGAGCCTGAGGGTAAGCAGGTGATCCACATCAACTTCAACTCAGCGGAAGTGGACGAAGTGTATTTCCCTCAGCTGGAAGTGGTGGGGGACATCGCCACCTCGCTGGAGTCGATCACCAAGAACATCAGCAAGAATGACGAGTGGGATTTCGAGTACTACAAGACCGTTCGGGATCAGGTGATGGCCTCCATCGCTGATGGTGCTGACGATCCTGGCTTCCCCACTAAGCCTCAGCGGATGGTGGCAGATGTTCGCCGCGCAATGCCCAAAGACGGCATCATCGCTCTGGACAACGGCATGTACAAAATCTGGTTTGCCCGAAACTATCGTGCCTATGAGCCGAATACCGTGTTGCTGGACAACGCGTTGGCCACCATGGGTGCCGGCCTGCCTTCAGCCATGATGGCTGCGATGCTTTACCCTGAGCGCAAGGTGATGGCCATCTGCGGCGACGGCGGATTCATGATGAACAGCCAGGAAATCGAAACGGCCATTCGCTACAAACTTAATCTCACGGTGCTGATTCTGCGTGACGATGCCTATGGCATGATCAAATGGAAACAGGAACACGGCGGATTCCCAGATTGGGGTCTGGATTACGGAAACCCGGATTTCGTGAAATATGCTGAAGCCTATGGCGCAGCGGGCCACCGAATAGAAGATACCGCCGAACTGTTGCCTACGCTGGAAAAAGCCCTGAATACCCCTGGGGTTCATCTGGTTGACGCGCCGATCGATTATTCGGAAAACACCCGAGTATTGATCAAAGAGCTGTCCGAAAAAGTCTGCCTGATCTGATCATGACCGATTCTTCTGACGTCAAACTGGGTCAACGCAGGCTGCTGGATCCGGCACTCAACAAGAGCACCGGTTTCAGTGAAGAAGAACGCGAGAAGTATCAGCTTCAAGGACTGTTGCCGCCCCGCGTATTGAGCCTGGACGAGCATGTAAAGCGCGTTCAGTCCCATATGCGTAAAAAGGGCACTGACCTGGAAAAGCATATTTATCTTCAGGGCTTGCTGGATCGCAACGAAACCCTTTACTACCGCTCGGTGATTGATCATATCGAAGAGATCATGCCGCTGATTTACACCCCAACGGTGGGTCAGGCGTGCAAAGACTTCGCCACCATTTTTCGCCGCCCGCGAGGCATTTATCTGACCGCGAACGACCGGGGGAATGTTGAGAAGCTGCTGAGCAACTGGCACGAGCACGACGTCAAAATTATTGTGGTCACCGACGGTGAACGTATTTTGGGGTTAGGCGACCTGGGCGCTAACGGAATGGGAATTCCTATCGGCAAACTGTCACTTTATGTTGCCTGTGCCGGCATACAGCCCAGCCAGTGTTTGCCGGTGATGATTGATGTAGGAACCAACAACCACACCGTTAGAGAAAACGATATGTACCTGGGCCTGCAGCAGGATCGGGTTCGTGGCGAAGCGTACGATGACTTGATTGATGAGTTTGTTCAGGCCACCCAAAAGGTGTTTCCTGGCGTATTAATCCAGTTTGAAGACTTCGTCACCGCCAACGCCTACCGATTGTTGGATCGCTACAAAGACCAGATTCTGTGCTTCAACGACGACATCCAGGGCACAGCCGCCGTAGTGTTGGCGGGCGTTTACGCCGCCACGCGCATTTCCAATACCCCGTTTAAAGATCAACGCGTGCTGTTTCTGGGTGCCGGATCCGCGGCCACCGGTATTGGTGATCTGATGGTCTCAGCTCTGATGGAAGAGGGTTTGACTCAGGAACAAGCGCGGCAACGATTGTGGTTTTGCAATTCCCGAGGTTTGCTGACCAAAGACAGCGAATCCATTGCCCCGCACAACGTGCCTTACGCCCACGATCTGCCAACCATGTCGTTTCATGAGGCGATTGAGGCGCACAAGCCAACCGCGCTAATCGGCGCCACCGGCCGACCCGGCACATTCAGCGAAGAGTCCCTTGGACTGCTGGCTGGTGTTACCGACCGTCCGGCGGTTTTTGCGTTGTCCAACCCCACGTCGAATGCCGAATGCACGGCGCTTGAGGCCTATGAATGGACCAACGGCAAAGCCATTTTTGCCAGCGGAAGCCCGTTTGGCCTGGTGGATTATCATGGCGAAGTTCGCCGGCCGGGCCAGGGCAACAATGCCTATATTTTCCCGGGTATCGGGCTGGGCGCCATTGCCTGCGGCGCGAGTCGAATTTCCGACGGGATGTTCCTGTCGTCTGTTCGAGCCTTGGCTGAGGACGTCAGTGAGTCCGACCTGGCGGCGGGTTCAATATACCCACCGCTCAACGATATTCGCAAAGTGTCCTTGGCTATTGCCGTTGCGGTAGCCCAGCAGGCCGTAAAAGAGGGCCTGGCTACACTAAACAGTGACAACTGGGAAGCTACGATTCGTCCACAGATGTACGATCCTTTTTACTAAGACTGACCCGATTTACCGGAGGCGTTATGCAGGATAGACCCCTATCCCCACACCTGCAGGTTTACAAACCTCAGCTGACTTCCATGCTGTCCATAGTGCACCGAAGCACCGGGGTGTTTTTGTCCCTGGCAGCGATTTACGTTGTGTATTGGATCTATGCTCTGTCCAGTGGTCCTATTGCGTTTGCCGGCGCCAAGGCCATTGTCAGCACCATTTTTGGGAAGCTCTTTCTGCTGGCGGTGGTTTTTTCCACTTTCTATCACCTGGCTAACGGACTGCGGCATTTGCTGTGGGATACCGGCCACGGTCTGGAACTGACTTCGGCTTATCGCACCGGATGGATGGTGGTGTTCTTCAGCCTTTTTGCCACTGGCGTTTGTGGCGCAGTGATTTTTCGGAGTGCGTTATGAATCTTGAACATCCGCTGGCGCGGGTCATCGGAACAGGTTCTGCCAAATCCGGTGTTGAACATTGGTGGCTACAACGGCTAACGGCCATCGCGTTGGTTCCATTGACTCTGTGGGTTGTGGTGTTGTTGCTGAAAACGGCAACGGTGGATTACGCATCAGCCACTGCTGTGGTGGCTAACCCAATAAGCGCTGCATTGCTGATCATGTGGGTGGTCGCCATGTTGTGGCACGCCCAGCTGGGTTTGCAGGTTGTGGTGGAAGACTATATTCATAATCCATGGATGGAATTTACCGCCCACGTGGTGGTGAAAATGGCCGCGCTGTTGGGCGTTGTGATTTCAGTGATTGCCATCTTAAAGATCGCTACAGGAGGCGTTCAGTGAGTAACGATTATTCGTTAATTGAGCACCAGTACGACTGTCTGGTGGTTGGTGCCGGTGGCGCAGGTCTGCGGGCTACCATGGGTATGGCGGCAACAGGTCTAAAAACCGCCTGCCTGACCAAAGTATTTCCTACACGTAGCCACACCGTGGCAGCTCAGGGCGGCATGAGCGCCGCCCTGGCCAATATGGGTGAAGACGATTGGCGCTGGCACATGTACGACACCATTAAGGGGTCGGACTGGCTCGGCGATCAAGACGCCATCGAATACATGTGTCGCGAGGCCATCCCGGCAGTAATTGAACTGGAGCACTACGGTGTGCCGTTTTCCCGCACCGAAGACGGTAAGATTTATCAGCGCCCCTTCGGCGGCATGACAACCCATTATGGCGAGGGCACGGCCCAGCGCACCTGCGCTGCCGCTGACCGAACGGGTCACGCCATCCTTCATACGCTCTATCAGCAGTCCCTGAAGCATGACGCTCAGTTCTTTATTGAGTTTTTTGCCCTCGACCTGATTATGGATGAAGAAGGCGCGTGCCGTGGGGTGCTGGCACTGGAAATGAACACCGGCAAGCTGCACCTGTTCAAGACTCACGCGGTGGTTTTGGCCACCGGTGGCTACGGAAGGGCCTGGTTCTCAGCGACCTCGGCCCACACCTGCACCGGCGACGGCAACGGCATGGTGCTTCGCGCTGGACTGCCTTTGGAAGATATGGAGTTTGTTCAGTTCCATCCCACCGGCGTCTATGGCGCTGGCGTGCTGATTACTGAAGGCGTACGCGGTGAGGGCGGGTACTTAACCAACTCTGACGGTGAACGCTACATGGAGCGTTACGCGCCCAACGCCAAAGACTTGGCCTCGCGAGACGTGGTCAGCCGATCCAGCACCATTGAAATTCGTGAAGGTCGCGGCGTAGGACCGAACAAAGATCACGTGCACCTGAACTTGTCTCATCTGGGCCCTGACGTCATTGAAGAACGCCTGCCAGGCATTTCCGAAACGGCGCAAATTTTCGCCGGCGTAGACGTCACTAAAGACCCCATCCCGGTGTTGCCAACAGTTCACTACAACATGGGCGGCGTGCCGACTAACTATCATGGCGAAGTGCGGTCAGGGTTAGGCGGGGATCCAACGCGATTGGTGCCCGGGCTGTTTTCCATTGGCGAGGCCGCCTCGGTATCGGTGCACGGCGCCAATCGGCTGGGGTCCAATTCACTGCTGGATCTGATTGTGTTTGGACGTTCAGTCGCCCAACACTGCGGCGAGACCATGAAGCCCAACCAGCCCCATCCAAAAACGCCCCAGGCGTCGTTGGACAAGGCTCTGGCTAACCTGGATAACCTTCGTTACGCCAATGGAGATACTCGCACCTCAAGCATTCGTGACGCCATGCAGGCCACGATGCAAGAGCATGCGGCGGTATTTCGCACCGAAGAAACCCTGGCGGAAGGGGTTACGAAGATCGACAGCGTTTTCCAGTCGTTCTCTGACGTGCAGGTGAGCGACAACTCGCTGATCTGGAACTCCGACCTGATCGAAACTCTGGAACTGCAGAACCTGCTGTCCTGCGCGGTGGCCACAATGCACAGCGCCAATAACCGCAAAGAGTCTCGCGGTGCCCACGCCCATGAAGACTATCCAGATCGTGACGATACAAACTGGATGAAACACACCATGTCTTGGGTGTCACCTGAGGGTTCGGTAAATTTTGAATACCGTCCGGTGCATCTGGAAACCATGACCGACGATGTCGAAGCTGTGCCGCCAAAAGCGCGCACGTACTGAAGATCAGAACCAGAGATTAAGCAATGGCTAAATTCACCCTGCCAAAGAATTCCAAGATCACTGCTGGCAAGCACTATCCCGCTGATGGCGCTACCAATACGAAGACGTTTAAGGTCTATCGATGGGATCCGGACACCGGCGAAAATCCCCGCACCGACACCTATGACGTTGATATGGACAGCTGCGGGCCGATGGTTCTTGATGGCTTGCTGAAAATCAAGAATGAGATGGACGCAACCCTGACCCTGCGCCGATCCTGCCGTGAGGGCATCTGCGGTTCCTGCGCCATGAATATCGACGGCACCAATACACTGGCCTGCACTAAGCCTCTGGCGGAAGTTAAGGGCGAGGTGAAGGTGTATCCGCTGCCCCATATGCCGGTGGTGAAGGACCTGGTGCCGGATATGACCCACTTTTACGCCCAGCACGCATCCATCAAGCCATGGATTCGAACCAGTTCAGTGGCGCCCGCAGACAAAGAACGGCTGCAATCCAAAGACGACCGAGAAAAACTCGATGGTCTTTACGAGTGTATTTTATGCGCGTGCTGTTCTACGTCCTGCCCCAGTTACTGGTGGAATGGCGATCGCTATCTGGGTCCCGCCATTCTTCTGCAGGCTTATCGGTGGATTATTGATTCCCGGGATGAGGCAACGGGAGAACGTCTGGATGATCTGGAAGATCCGTTCAGGCTGTATCGCTGCCACACCATCATGAATTGCACTAAGACCTGCCCTAAAGGTCTTAATCCGGCCAAAGCGATTGCCGAAATAAAGAAAATGCTGATGGCTCGCCGCGGGGTGTAAGAGCTACGCTTTTTCACAAATGTGATGAGCCGGTGAAAGAAAACAGGCGGTTCCCGTTTCTTATTACGCAACGTAGTTACACTTTAGGGGATCGTTCATGACTGGACTCATTCAAACACTGCAGGGATTGATCGCGGCGATCGCGTCATTCCTGGCGTCCATTTCTTTGCGCATCTATCTTGCGCCTATTTTTATTCTTGCTGGTGGCAACAAGCTGGCCAACCCGGAAGGCGTCGCCCAATGGTTCGCAAGCCTGGGGTTGCCGGCGCCAGAGCTCATGGTTTATCTGGCCGGCGGCACAGAGTTTATCGGCGGCTGGATGCTGCTGCTGGGAATTGCTGTTCGTTGGATTGCCATACCTCTGATGTTCACCATGGTGGTGGCGGCCACAACGGCGCACTGGGAGAACGGCTGGCACGTAGCGCCTGAAACCGAACTGACCGCGCCCTGGGAGTGGCGTGACGATCTGATCGAGAGTGGCGTTGAGCGTCGCGACAAGGCGCGTTCGCTACTGCGACGCCATGGTAACTACAGCTACCTCACCGAAGCAGGCGCGATCACCATTAACAAAAATGGTATCGAATGGGCGGCAACGTACTTCCTGATGCTAATGGCCTTGGTAGGCCTGGGTGGAGGTAAGTTCCTCAGCGTGGATTACTGGATCGGCAGATTCTTTAAGAAGGAATAACAAGGCTCAATGTGATAGAGGTTCGGTTCTGACCACTCGTTGGAACCGGGCCTTTTTTTTGCCTGAAATTTCACTTGATTCAATGGCGCAACGCCCCTCCTTTTACGGCACGTTGCTCCCGATCCACAAGGGATAAGGAATGAAGAAAGTCATTATTGTTGGCGGCGGCTTTGCCGGCGTTAAATGCGCAAAAATATTGGGCGCCTCCAAACAGGTTGAAGTGACGTTGTTCAACCCGGTCAACCACATGGTATTCACGCCGCTGCTGGCGGATGTGGCCGGTTCCTCGCTGAACCCCCGTTCCATCACCGCACCTTTGCGTCAGATGCTGAAGAACGTGCATTGCCGCAGCGAAAAAATCGTTGACGTGAACACCGCTGGGAAACGTGTCAATTACCAGCGTTTTGACGGCAGCATCGGTGCGGCCGGTTATGATGAACTGGTGATATCAGTGGGTAATCGGGTTGACCTGGGTCGCGTACCCGGCATGGTAAGCAATGCCTTGCCGCTGAAGTCCATCGGTGATGCCATTGCCATGCGTCAACGGGTGATGGAACGCTTGGAGCAAGCTGACGCCAGCGAAGACGAAGACCAGCGCCGCTGGCTTACCTCCTTTGTGGTGATTGGCGGGGGCTTCAGTGGGGTTGAGGTGGCCGGGGAGATAAACGATCTCGCTCAACACGCGCTAAAGTACTATCGAAATATCCCTCCAGAAGACATCAACGTTACCTTGGTGCATTCCCGGGATCAGATTTTGCCGGAAGTGACCTCGCGATTGCGGGATTTTGCGATTGAGCGAATGAAGCGCCACGGAGTGAACTTCATACTCAATGCCAGAGCATCTGTAGTGACGCGTAAGGGAGTCGATCTGGGCAGCGGCGATTGTGTTGAGGCTGGAACGGTTGTGTGCACCGTGGGCAATACCGCCACAGAACTGGTTCAGCGTATTGGCGTGGCCACTGAGCGCGGGCGCATCATCACCGACCCAGACATGCAGGTGGCCGACCATGATGGGCTTTGGGCGGTCGGTGACTGCGCCCTGGTGCCCAACGCCCATGATGGCGAGAAGGCGCCGCCAACGGCGCAGTTTGCTGAACGTCAGGGCGGCCAAGCGGCGCGCAATATATTACGCAAGGCCGCAGGCAAGACAACCAAACCGTTTAGCTTCAAGCCGGTGGGGCTGGCGGCGGGCATTGGCGGGCGCAAAGGAGTTGCTGAACTGATGGGGGTTCGGGTATCCGGATTTATGGCGTTTTGGCTGTGGCGCAGTGCTTTTCTGGTCAAGCTGCCCAGTGTTCTGCAAAAAATTAAAGTGGGCGTGGACTGGGCATGGGAGCTGGTTTTTCCCCGGGAAATCAGCGCCTTCAGCAGCGCTGAAACTCAACCGGTGTCGCGCAGCTTTTTCGCCAAAGGGGAAACCTTATTCGATAACCACAGTGCCGGCAGAACCTTGTATGCGCTGGAGGGTGGGGATGCCGAAATTGTAGAGCTGGCAACACAGGCCCATGGCGAGCGGGTGCTTGCCGTTGTTGGGCCTGGCGAGCTTATCGGCGGCCACACACTTAACAGTTTTGGCGGCGGTAACGTGGCGCTAAAAGCCAGGACCAATATTGAGGCCATTAGTTTGGCGGGCGATTTCCTGCAGCGTATGAGCGATACCTTGAAGCCGGTGGAGTCCATGCTGCGCCGCGCAATGTTAACCCACAAGCCATTTTGGGATTCAGCACCAGGCGCGTTAAGTGCGCTGCGCAAGATTACCCCGGAAAGCGTGATGAAAGCATTGCCCAGACAGGCGTTCCAACCCGCTACGACGGTGCTTCAAGCGTTTGCCCGTCTTCGTGATAGCGAACAGGATCTTGCTTTGGTCATGGACGGTGACACATTGGTTGGGCTGGTGACCCGTACCGATTTGATTAGTGGTCTTGAGGGCGGGCAGACGGCAACGGTGGGTGAGGTGATGAGCAAGAATCCCGCAGTGGCTTCACTGAATGAGTCCTGCGATATCGCCGCAAACACCATACGTGACAGAGGTTTCAAGTGGTTGCCGGTGGTGGACAATCGCACGGATCGCCAAGTTGTGGGCATGCTCTATGCCGATGACTTGCTGGCCCAGGTGTTGGGCAACATGAAAACGGCGCCGCCTGACCCAATCTGAACCCGTTGTCGATTACGGGTCCACTACCTCGTGGCCGGCGGTGCGCAAAACGCGGGCTGCATGAGAGAAATCCTTGGATTTAACCAGCAGGTAATCGGTATCGAACGTTGACACAGCAAACAGGCTGATGCCGGCTTGCGCCAGGGGGTCACACAGCGAAGCCAAAACGCCAATCTCGGTAAATTCGATGGGGCCGGCAACCTTAAAACCCCGCCAGGGTGCCTCACGTTCGACGTGATTGGGCACTTGCTTCAGAGGGCAAACCACCGATAGCTCTTCGGCGGTTCGAGTCACGCTTTGCCAGCCTGTGGATAGCCATTCAGGTAATGGTGTATCCGGCGCGAGCCGGCATACGGCCAGAATTTCCGGCATTGGGCTTAGCTTCATTGGCTCACCCTCGTTACGGTTCGCTGCAGGTTTGCTTTCGGGCGACCTCCTCTGGACACTCTGAGGTGAGTACGGCAAACTTCGTGGAGGACTTTTTCGGGGAACCTCATGAAGCAGAAAATCCTTTTGTTGTTGGTTGCGGCGTTAACCTGTTCCGCTCTTGCGGGCTGTGCGGGAAAGCGCAATCGATACTTTGTTGGGCAGTGTTCGTTGCCGGGACATTGGTTCTGCGGCAAGGTTTATGACAGCCGGGCTGATTGTAACAACGATCGCAAGCGCCACGACTACGAAACCTCGATGTCCGGTTCGTGTTTTAGTGGCGATTCCCGCGGTTCACCCGACACTCGTTCCATGTAGCTTCGCGCACTGGCGGTGAGCGGGTGGCTGTTCGCCTCACCGTTGGTGAGGCGGAATATTGCGAATCTGGCTCGCAAACTGAGCATGGGCATCAACGTCCACCGGCTCAAACACTCGCTCGGTGCTGGCGGGCGCGTGGCTGAGTGAGACCCCTTCCTGCCACGCAGTGACAATGCGCTGCGGGCGTCGTTCGAAACCCCCGGCACAGTTTGGGCACACGTTATGCAAAACCTGTTCGACGCAGGTTGTGCAGAAGGTGCATTCAAAGGTGCAGATCATTGCCTCGGTGCTGTTCGCCGGCAGGTCAACATTGCAGTGCTCACAGTTGGGTTTTAGTTTCAGCATTTTGCCGTTCCGCTCCTGATAGGTGATGGCCCATTGTGCCAGTTTCCGCGTTATTACCCGTGGTGGAGAAACTGCATATTGATCCTGGCCCAATGGAATATTCATTGGTGTTGTTTGTTGCGGGAGTCTTGGGCGGGGCGACCTGGATGGCTTACCGGCAGTGGGGCCTGTGCCAGACGTTGATTGTCTTGCTGGTGTTAGATTTATACGTGGGTGGGGTTGAACTGCCGTCGCGTTTGTCTGAACGTGCTGTGGTTGTCGGCCAGGAATGGTTGATATTGCGGGCAGGGCGATGGTACGACCCAATAAATATTTATCTGCCGCTGGATGAGGTGATGATTATTTACGAAGTGGAACGCGACCGTGGCTGGCTGGCCAATGAGACTTTCTGGTTGTTTCAAGACAGCAGGTTTCGGCGTAAGTCGCTTCCACTGCCACCACTGTTCAAACGTCAGCGGCATGACGCTGTGGAATTTCTGGCTACCCAGGATATTGCTTTCCAGGTGCAACAATCGGTCGAGCCCGGAAAACCCTCTGCACCCAAAAAACGGTCGCCGGCACAGTGAAAGGAGCTCGCTGTTAGCCTGGTCTGTCCGGTGCTCGCGCATCAGTTTGGCCAAACAGGTACTGCCTCGCCTCATCATCCACGGTGGCTCGGCCGGCTTTTAATGCGTCGCCTTTTTCGTAGGCTCGTTGCACCGCAGGGCGCTCAGCCATGTGCTTAAACCAACGCTCCAACGCTGGGAAATTGCTTAGGGTCTGGCCCTGTCGCTGATGGGGCACTATCCATGGATAGCAAGCCATGTCGGCGATGGAGTAGCTGCCAGCGACGAAGTCCTGATTTTCTAACTGACGGTTTAACACGTTATACAAGCGTTGAGTTTCCGCAACATAACGCTCGATGGCGTAGGGGATCCTTTCAGGCGCATAGGTACCAAAGTGATGGTTTTGACCCAGCATTGGCCCCAGTCCTGCCATCTGCCAGAACAGCCATTCCATGACGTTCTTGCGCTGACGGGGTTCTGTGGGTAGAAACTGTCCGGTCTTTTCAGCCAGGTAAACTAAAATTGCTCCGGACTCAAACACCGAGATTGGGTCACCGCCATCAGCGGGTTGCTGGTCTACGATGGCCGGCACACGGTTGTTGGGGGCAATGCGCAAAAATGCCGACTCAAACTGTTCCCCTCGGCCGATATGAACCGGAATCAGCGAATATGGCGTGGCGGTTTCTTCCAGAAAAATGCTGATCTTGTGGCCGTTGGGCGTGGCCCAGTAATGCACATCAATCATGGTGATCTCCTAATGGCCTGTTATCTGCATCGTTGAGCATTGGCCCACGATACAAGATCTAGATCAAGGCGTGAGCTGACGTGATGTTGTGGTCATGGCCAACAATGGATCTCTAAAGACGTCGCCTGGCCTTCTCAATCTTTACCAGTTTGTTGTTTTCAAAACGCAGAATGCGGGTAAATTTCTGGGGCCCGAAACGATAGGTCCAGGTATCGACTCGCAGTCCATCCACCTGCAGCCGCCGACCGTGGCGGTCCCGTTGTTGAAATAGACCGTCGATGAAATGAAATTCTTTGCTGCTTGGTTCGCCGCAGGCATCCAGCACTTCAAACTTATAATCGCCTTCGATAACCAGATTGACGCCGCAGCTCATGGAGTCGGCAACGGCAAACGGGCAGAAGAGCAGCAGCGCCAGCGCGGCGAAAAACCTGCGTCGCGTTAGACGCAGGTTTCGCTGCCTTGGAGAGGCAAGCTCAGGGAGACTGACTGAGCGTTGCATCATCAAAAGCTCTCTCCGCGCCGCCCCAGATTTTTTTCAATCGGCGATCGCGACCGCAGCCGGTGCGGTAGCTGCGGTAGCGCAGGGGGTTTTTCTTGTAATAGTTTTGATGGTAGTCCTCCGCGGCATAAAACGTGCCCGCGGTTTCGATTTCGGTAAACACCTCAGTACCCAGGCGCTCCTGCACCGCGCCCGCCGATGCGGTGGCCAGCGACCGCTGCTCGCCGTCGTGGGCGTAAATGGCCGTTCGATACTGGCTTCCGCTGTCGCAGAACTGACGGTTAGCAACGGTTGGGTCAATGTTGAGCCAGAACACCTGCAGAAGCTCTTCGAAACTCACTTTGCTGGTGTCGTATTCAATCTCCACAGCTTCAGCGTGACCCGTACGGCCCGACACCACATCTCGATAGCTCGGGTTAAGGGTATCGCCGCCGGTATAGCCAGATGTGGTGCTGATAACGCCGTCAACTTTGTCGAAGTCGGCCTCGACGCACCAGAAACAACCGCCCGCAAACGTCGCTTTGGCCGTTTCAGCAATGCCTGTGGCAGGTATGCCCAAGATAACGATGAGGCTGACAATCAGTCTGTTCATGAATCGTGCCTGTTGCTGTTGGTATGGAGAGTAGACCCGACGGCTGACGGCTCGCTTTCAAACGTCATCCGTTTGAAGCTAGCTGTTGCTTGATGTCGTCATAACCGATCAGTGAGAGATACCCGGGATCGGCGTTGCGCCAACGTATGGCGAGTTGATCAAATTCATTTTTTGCCAGATCAATATGATCTTTTTCCAGCAAAAGTTTGACCCGTTCCAGACGGGCCAGATTAAAGCCTGGGTTGACTTTCAGCAGTTCGGTGATGGCTTCCAGACCTTCATCCAGTTGGCCCGCTTTGCGCAGGAATTTCACCCGCAACATTTCCTGGGCTTCTATCACGTATGGCGCGTCCAGGATGGCAACTGACTTTTTCAGTTCAACCATGACACCCTGCAGCATATCGGCTGCCTCCTGATGTTTGCCCGAGGCGCTTAAGCCTCGGGCCCGGTATGGGTCGAGGAAGGGCTTCATTGCCGGGTTGGGGTAGGCCTGTACGAAGGTCTCGAGTTTTTCCAGTTCCTGCAGGTAGATTTCATGGTTTTTCATTGCGTCATGAATTTCTAACATGGCAAAAGTGGCGTAGCCATCAAAGGGCGGTTTCAGCTGCTCCTTAATTTCCTCGGCTTTTTCCAGTGCAAGTGCCCCATCGCCTTTGCTGGCATGCAAGGCCACCTGCTGAATGCCGATCTGAAATATTTGTAGTATGGGTTGCAAAAAACTAGCGCTAACCTTCTTCTGCGTTTCCAATGATTCCAACGCCTTACTCATCTGGCCGGTTTCTGAAAATACGTACTGTTTGGCTTGCTGAACCGAAAATGCCTGGCGATCGGGAAGACCCTGCTGCTCGAGCCTGTTGAGGGCATTGAGGGCCTGATCGTAGGCCCCTTCTCTGAGCAGAAGGGTGGCCAGCGCGATTTCGGCACGAGCATTGTTGTCGTCCAAAAACGCCGCTTCTTCGAAGGCTTCCCGCGCCTGCTCAAATTTTCCGGCCTGGATATAGGTGTTAGCCAGATCCATATGCGCTTCCGCGCTTTCCGGTTGATCGGCGATGTAGTCGTTAATTAACGCAATGGCCTCGTCAACCTTTCCTTCCAGGCGAAGAATGCTGGCAATGGAGAGCAGGGTCCGACGCTGGCCTGGTTCCAGTTCCAGCAGGCGCTCAAACGCCACCTTGGCTTTGTCCAGCTCTCGTAGTGTCAGATAGTTGTTGCCCAGCAGCGAATGTGCCTCAGCGCTTTGTGGGTGAATTTCCGCCCACCGCTCGAGCATCCACATGGCCTGCTCCGTTCGACCCTGCACGGCCTGTATATTGGCCTTGAGCATGAATTTACGCTCTGAGTAAAGTTTGTAGTCCAGCTGCAGTGCTTGCTGCGCGGACTCAAGGGCGCCTTGGAAATCCCCCAGGTTGCGGAGAAACAAATGGGCCAATACGTGGGCCTCGGCGAAAGTGGGGTCTTTCTCAACTGCGCTATTCAGATAGGTCAGCCCGTCCACATAATTGTTGTCAAATGAACGCAGGCGTTGGGCCTCCACGATATCTTTAATCGCCTCGGGGTTGCTGCTGGTGTGCTCCTTGATGCTGAGCTCGGTGATTATTGTGTTGGTATTGACGTCTTTCAGCAGCCATTGTCTGATGTCGCCAGACAGGTCGTCAGCAGAGTCCAGCCAATCACTGCCGCTGCGTCGCCACTCGCTGAGCGTAACGCCGGTTTCCACTTCAATCAGCCGTGCGGTAATCTCCAGCGCGCCGTCGGCAAGAAAGCCAAATTCGCCGGTTAATATTTTGCTCAAGCCCCGGTCGCGGGCTAGCTGGAGGTCTAGAGACAGCGGTTCACCGACGCCTGAGTCAAAGCCTTTGTCCTTGAATTGGCTGACGATATTGCTGACGTTCAACGGCGTCTGGATGGAGATCAGAGGGCTGCGACGTAGATCTTCCGCGAGAGCCCACGGCCCACCGTACGAGAGCCAATCCAGCGTTTCATCGCCGGTGGTGTTTTTCCAGAAGAAAGCGAACAGGCTTTGGTGATAACCGTCCTTTGCCACTTCGTGGGTTTCAACTGCGCCATCATCACCCACCACCTCGATGGTTTGAGTGGCTGCCGTATTCACTTCCCCGCCGGCCAACGTGGATGGCGTGGACGCGGGCTGCTGTGTCCAGAACACGATGGCGGCCACGGCAGCAGCCAGGTTCACGGAGACGAAGGCAGCCTGGAAGCGAGTCCAGCGGTCTTTGCCTGGCGCGCCATGGCCCCAGGCAAAAACGCCGACTGCAGGCAGCAGAACGACCATGCCGATAAACACGTAGGAGGTGAGATCGGAGGGCAGCGAAAAGCGCTCGATCATCCAATCACCGATTTCTACGGCCATCCAGGTGGCGGCAACGTAAAAACCCAGAATCTGCGGAACGCGACGGCGCCAGAGTTCGGAAAAGAAGGAGGTGTCAGACATGATGAAGCAAATTCCCAGCTTAGCCCCGCATTTTACCCGGATTTTGCCGCAAAGTTTGTAATGATCTCATCAATTTCTGTTAAGAATTGCTGCTTTTCGCCGTCAGGCAGCCAACTGGCGGCAAAGCTATTCCGCGCCAATTGGCCTACGTGTCGAGCGTTGAGCGACAAAGCCGTGGCTACAGCTTCAAAATTGGCGTTCATGTAACCACCAAAATACGACGGGTCGTCGGAGTTCACCGTTGCGATGAGTCCAAGCTCCAGCATCCGTTTCAGCGGGTGATGGGTCATGTCGTCCACAACACACAATTTGAGATTGCTAAGAGGGCAGACGGTGAGTGGCATCTGCTCGTCAATCAGTCGCTGTACCAGGGCGTCATCTTCCAGCGCCCGGTTACCGTGATCAAGGCGCTGAACCTGCAGTAGGTCTAACGCTTCCCAAACATATTGGGGTGGGCCTTCTTCTCCAGCGTGAGCGACGGTGCGCAAGCCAAGTTCCCGAGCCCGGGCAAAAACCCGGGCAAACTTTTCCGGCGGGTGACCCAGCTCGGACGAATCCAGACCCACGCCCGCAAGCTGGGATAAAAACGGCTGAGCCTGCTCCAGGGTGTCAAAGGCCGCTGCTTCATCAAGGTGACGCAGAAAACACAGAATCAGTCGAGAGCTTATGGACCAAGCGGATTGGGCGTGGGTCAGACCACGGGTAATGCCTTCAATAACCGTAGCCATGGCCACGCCGCGTTCGGTGTGCCCCTGGGGATCGAAAAACACCTCAACATGGCGAACTTGATCGTCATGAACTCGGCGGCAATAGGCCACGGTGAGGTCAAAAAAATCTTGCTCGGTTTGCAAAACCGCCATGCCCTGATAGTAGATATCGAGGAATTCTTGCAGGTTGTGAAATTCATAGGCATCACGAACCTGCTCGACGCTGTCAAATGGAATGGATACGCCATTGCGCTGGGCGAGCTCGAACATCAACTCGGGTTCCAGGCTGCCTTCCAGGTGGAGGTGCAGCTCCGCTTTAGGAAGTTGCTTGATCAGTTGGGTAATAGACATTCATCGAAACTATCACCAAACGCGCTTATCCGATAGCCGCGGCGTTGCTGCGAACCCTTACCTGGGTGGCACAGTCAGCGGCGTCTGGAAGTCATCGGGTTTGACCACCAGCACGGATCGGTTGGTGTCGTTAATGATTACCTCGGCGGTATTTCCGATCAGCAAACCCGGAAGCCCGGACCGAGCCATGGTGGCCATGACCAGGGTTCCCGCGTTGATTTCAAAAGCCAGCTTGGGAACCTGCTCCTCGGCGGAACCCCGCACCAGGTGCACGCCCATCTTGGGATATTCGGCGCGAAAAGGGGCAATGGCGGCGTTCAGGGCCCCTTCGTGATGCTTGCCAATCGCCTCGTCATTCGGAATTTTGTCGACAAGAGCCGGTGTTAACCAGCTGAGGCTGCGTCTGATTCTGTCATTGGGTGATTCCCATGCGTGCACTACATGCAGATCAACTCCCTCAAGGGCGGAAAGCGACGAACCCACCTGCAGGATTTTTTGGGTGAGTGCTTTTGAGTCCGGCTCGCTGGCCATAGGGTCGATGGCCACCAGTACGGCTGAGTCTTCCTGTCGATGGCTGTCGATAATCCACACCGGTACGGGGCATTTGCGCAGAAGGTGGGACGCATCGCTCCCAAACAGGGCGCGGCGGCCCGACAAGTTGCCGCGAGCGGTTTTCAGTACCAGGTCGAAACTGTCGTTCTGCACGCAGCGCATGACTTCCAGCAAAATTTTGCCCTCTTCCAGTGACGAGAAAACCCGGCCTGGATGCAGTGCTTCCACCTCAGCGGTGAGATTGTTGAGCTGGTTTTGCAGTGCGTTCATAACCTCGGGAAAGTACTCAATTCCTGTGCCGCCATCGGAACCGGCATCCTGAGCCCACAGGATGGTTAATGTCGCATCGCTGCTGCGCGCAAGTTTAATCGCGCGCTGTAGCGCTGGGTCGGACATGGTCAACGTCGCTGGGACTACCAGTAATTTTCTGAAACGTCGCATCTTGCCTGCCTGGGTTAACTAAGACGCTAGTAGAGTGAGGACACGCATCGATAGATTCAATGGAACTTCCTAGTTTGAAAGAATATTCGAATGCCGTCTTCGGTAATTCAATAGGGTGGTAGTGGACGCGATCTGCACGGAAATTGGGGTACTCTTGAGGCGCGTTAATACCGCCATGGCTGGTGCTTGGTTTATGCTGACCGCCATCGGGAGGGACGCCAGCGTGAACTGGCTGCCAAACAAGGGAGACTGTGAAGTGACACGACGATTACTGGGTTTGACGCTGACGCTAACTTTGGGCGCGCTGACGGGGTGCGCAACGCACACCGGAACCCGCAGCAGTGCTTCATCCAATGCATTACCGGACAAAGTCAGTTTTGAGCGGTTGAGCCAACAGCAATACACCCCCGACAACTGGCCAGCCCCCCTGACTGCGGATGTTTACCTCCCGGATGGCAATCAGCACCAGGGCCTGAGGCCGTCGGTTTTACTGGTGCACGGCGGTGGTTGGGCCCGTCGCTCACCCGGCGATATGGACGGGATCGCTGAAGACCTGGCCAAGCGTGGCCTGGTGGTTTTTAACGTGGCCTATCGTTTTGCACCGCGCTATCACTTCCCGGCCCAGCTGCATGATCTGCAGCAGGCCATGCGCTGGATTGATGAAAACCACGAACGATTCAGTGTGGATACCACCCGAATTGGTGCCTATGGCTATTCCGCCGGTGGCCACCTGGTGAGCCTGTTGGCAACGGTGGGCCCGGATGATGAACTGAGCGAACCTTGGGGCCAGGGCGTGCCCCGGCTGAAGGCGGTTGTGTCCGGCGGCACCCCTGCGGACTTGACTCGCTGGCCCAACAGCAACCTGGTTATCGACCTGATCGGCGCGGAAAGAGACGATTCTCCGGACACCTGGGCTGATGCATCGCCATTAACTCACGTGAGCGGCGATGAACCTCCATTTTTTCTCTATCACGGCGGTTTGGATCAACTGGTGGAGTCCGAACAAGCCAAAGATCTGCAGCAGGCCCTGTTGGACAACGGCGTGCACGCCGAGCTTTACGTCAAACCTTTGCATGGCCATTTATCGATGTTTTTGTTTGGTGCCGCGGTAGACCAGGCAACCCAGTTTCTGCTGCGGGAACTGTAGACTCCAGATGCCTGCAGCCTGCACTCGCTGGGCTCTCATAAAACTGTAACAATTGGTTGGGATACTGCGCGCCGAATTGTGCGTGCGCGTCGTGTGACGGCGTGTCTGCATGCCATTAATCATCAGTAAAGATTGTTCCCATGAAGCCAAATACCTCTTCCGTTCGACCATTGCTGTCCATGTTTGTTGGTTGCCTGTTGGCCACCAGCACGGCTCTTGCGCATGACGTCGACCAGCAACTGCTGGATATTCTGCTGTCCAATGGAGCAATCAGCCAGTCACAGCACGACCTGCTCAGCGAAAAACACCGCCAGGAACATGATTCGTCTTCCTCCCATGCCCAAGCTGACGACGCCCCTGTGCGAACATCCGCAGCCGAGTCGGCGGAAGATCTGGATATGGTGGTGAGCGAGGCGGTGACGGCAGCCGTCGCTGAGCAAATTGCCGAACAAACGCCCGTGAAGGCCAGCTATGACAGCAAGGGGTTTCGCCTGCAAACCCGAGACGGCAACTTTCAGACCAATCTTCAATGGCGTGCCCAGCTTCGGTACACCAATCCGTTCAGTGGAGATCCCCGCCAACTATCAGCATTCGACAGCAACAGCGAGTCTACTTTCGAGGCCAGGCGGCTGCGGATGAAGATCGGTGGGCACGGGTTTCAGCCCTGGCTGAAGTACTACTTTGAAGTGGACCTGCAGCCCACCCGGGACGTGGATGACAGCTCTTCGTCCGCCAGTGCCAGGGTGATCGATTGGCGCATAGACGTGGCCAAATGGGACTGGGGCGGGTTGCGTGTCGGCCAGTGGAAAGTGGACTACAACCGTGAACGGGTTGACTCCTCGGGTCGGCAGCAGTTTGTCGAACGATCAATTGTGAATCGTCAGTTCACCGTTGATCGCCAGATCGGTGTGCAGCTTCGCGGCCATGCTAATAAAGGCACCGCGGCGGATTTACGCTGGTACTTGGGCGCATTCACCGGTGAAGGCCGCGGCGTTCGCAATACCGACAACAACTTAATGTACATCGGGCGGGTGCAGTGGAACTTCCTGGGCCGCGATTTAGGTCTGCGCCAAACCGATGTTGAGTTTACCGAGCTACCCACCGCCAGCCTGGCCTTTGGCGCTGCCTCCACCACCGGCAGCTGTACCCGCTGGTCATCGTCGGGCTGTGGCAACCTGGACGGCTTTACCTCGCCGGGCAATGCGGCTGTGGATCAGTTTGACATCGATCAGGCGGTGCAGGAATTTGCCTTCAAATGGCGCGGTTTTTCGGTTCAGCAGGAATACCATAAGAAGCGGGTGACAGATCGACTCGCCGGCACCGAAAACGATCTAACTGGCGGTTACATTCAGTCAGGTTATTTTTTCCATAACAAGATCCCGGCGATCCCTGAGCCGTTGGAGCTGGCGCTGCGTTACGCCTTCGTTGAAGAGCCCAACGTACTGGATCGCTCGCTGGACAATGAGCGGGAAGAGTTGAGCCTGGCGGCTAACTGGTTTTTCAGCGGCCACAACAACAAGCTCACGTTCGACGTCTCACGTCTCACGCTGGATGATGTGGTGACGGGCCGAGACGAATCGGAGAATCGAGTCCGGGTTCAGTGGGACGTATCGTTCTGACAGTCATGGGGCGCTAAGGGTTTGTCCCCTGAGTTCAACTGAAGGTTTGGCTCAGAACCACCGCAGAGATTATAACTCGCTGGCTTAAGTGCTAGGCTCTATCGCTGTGCGCAGGAGCGTTGACGGCCTTACGTCCGGGACAATCCGCTGTGCGTTGTGTGGTGTCAGCCCCGTGTTGAAAAATTTTTCGTTGATGCATCTGGCGTTGGCTTGGGTCGTTGTGCTTTTGGGTTTCGGGTCGGTGCCTATTGCCCGCGCCGAACTGCAAAAAAACCTGGAAGAGTCCTTGGCTGCTCAAGGCCTCACGGGAGTGGCATGGGCCCTAATTGGCGAAGGCGGCGAGGTGACCACCGGTGCCGCCGGCTTGCGCGATAGTTTCACTCAATCCCGTTTCGGTGCCGCTACTCGGTTCCACGTAGGCTCGCTGACCAAGGCGGTGCTGGCCACCGGCGTTCTCAGGCTGGCAACCCAGGGACGCATCGATCTGGATGCGCCGATAGAGACTTATTTGCCGGATTTATCCATCTACAACCCCTGGTCAAAAACCGCGAAGGTTACGTCTCGTCATCTGCTGGACCACACTGCGGGCCTGAGCGATGCGCAAATGTGGCAGATGTTCAGCGAGCGTGCAGACCCTGACGCGCCGTTGATAGCAGCGTTTCCCGATCCACAAGTTCAGCTGCGTGTAAGGTCTGTGCCTGGGTCGCAGATGTCTTACTCCAATTCGGGTTACACGTTGCTTGGGATGGTTATCGAAGCGGTGGTTGGCGACCGTTATGAGGCCTACCTGGATGCCCATTTGCTTACGCCGCTGGGCATGCATGGCAGCACGTTTCACTATACAAGCCAGAGTGGCGCGGGCGCCGACGCAACGCTGGCATGGGGGCATGTCGACGGCGGCGAGCGTTACGGGGCAAGCCCCATCTTCCTGAGGCCTGCGGGGCAATTCACCACCACGTCGATGGACCTGAGCGTGTTTGCCCAATTCCTGATGAGCGATGGTGTCATCAACGACGAGGTGTTTATTGATAAAGCGCTGATGCAATCACGAGGAATGGCCCAGGGCACCGACGCTTTTGCCAACGGTCTGATGGCTGGATACGCACTGGGGTTGGGGCGTCGAGATCGTCATGGCGTCGTGGGATTTTGCCATGGCGGAAATATCGTAGGGTTTGTGGCCCGATTGTGTGTGTTTCCAGGGCAGCGGAAAGCCTATGCCTATAGCGTCAACACCGACAGCGAAACGGCTAACTATGGCGATATTGACGCCTTGCTCATTGAGGCCCTTGTGCTGAAAGGTGCCAAAACACCGCAATCGATAGTGCAGGCCCCGGACGGCGCGCTTTGGGAGGGCCGATACATCCCCAGCCCAAATCGATTTCAATCCTTTGAGTACCTGGACCGGGTATTTGGCGCAACGAGAGTCTCAGCTTCTGAGGGCGTTCTTACTCTAAAATCATTGCAGCGCTCAACTCGCCAGCTTCGGCCCGTCGGCCAAGTCGGCCAGGGCCTGTATTCGGCCAATGACCGCTCCACGACGTCCCACGTGTTCTATCAGGTCGCCGATGGCCAAGCGTTTTTCAGTGACGGTTTTCAGACCTTTGAAAAAACCTCAGACGGCCGGCATTTTGCCCATTGGATAAGCCTGTCTGCCGGACTTCTGGGGCTGGTATGGATCGTACTGGCGGGGGGCGTTTCGGTGATTTTCGGTCGGAAAAAAGCGGCGCGGCGGGTTGTGGTGCCGGCGTTCGCAGCCGCGGTATTGCTGTTTGTGCCCATACCGCTTTTCCTGACCCAGTCTTTCATGGCCCTGGGCGATGTGACGGCTGCGAGCACCTTGCTCGCTGTCGCCACGTTCTTGCTGCCGTTGGGCATGGCGTTGACCTTGGTGCGAGCGTACAAGGTGTCGCCCGTGTCGCTGGTCAACCGCTTACACCTGATTGCTGCAGCTATGGTGCTCCAGTGGTGCGGCGTCTTGGTGTCAGCGGGCCTGTTGCCGCTGCGGCTTTGGGCCTGAGGTGCTTCCCGCAGCGGGGATTTATCCGAACAGCCCCTTGAAGAAGAAGAAGAACAGAATCGACAGCATTGCGCCTGCCGGGATGGTGATAATCCAGGAGACAAAAATGTTGCGTACCACTCCCAGGTCGATGGCGGAAATTCCTCGGGCCAGACCCACACCCAAAACGGCTCCCACCAGCGTGTGGGTGGTAGAGATGGGTATGCCGGTGCCAGAAGCAACAACAATCGTGGTGGAGGCCGCCAGCTCAGCGGCAAACCCGCGGCTTGGCGTCAGGTGAGTGATTTTCTGGCCGATGGTGCGGATGACTCGCCAGCCATAAGTGGAAAGTCCGAGGACAATGCCCACACCTCCCACCATCAGTACCCATAGCGGAAGCGCCGATTTTTGCTCGATAACGCCGGACTGGGCCACACTGATCACCGCGGCAACGGGTCCCACGGCGTTGGCAACGTCGTTGGAGCCATGGGCAAAGGCCATGGCGCACGCTGTGCAGATCATCAAAACGCCAAACACTTTCTCGACGGTGTGATAACGAGAGGCTGCCTCTGCGGCTTCGTCGGGCTGAATTCGGCGAATAAAGTACGCGCCGATAATCGCAATTACCACTCCAATGCCCAGAGCAAGCAAATAACTGTGGGTGGTGGAGAGGTCCAGGCCGATGTGCTTCAAGCCTTTAAACAACGTAACCAGGGTGATCATGAACCCGGCGAAAAATATGTACACAGGCACGTATTTCCGGGCCCGTTCAAGGGGGTTTTCCTGATCTAATATCAGATGTTGAACACTGCGAAATAGCAGGAAGGCAATGACCCCAGCCGTAAGGGGAGAGGCGACCCAGCTGATGACAATGGTTCCCACTTTGCTCCAGGCCACGGCGCCAACGCCAATACCCACCGCGCTAAAGCCCACAACAGCGCCAACAATGGAGTGAGTGGTCGAAACCGGCCAACCGAAGCGGCTGGCAACCAGCAGCCAGATAGCCGCTGCCAGGAGGGCTGACAGCATGCCGTAGACAAGCAGTTCCGGTGCGTCAGCGATGGAGGAGGTGTCGACAATGCCTTTGCGAATAGTGGAGGTGACCTCCCCGCCCGCCAGCACGGCGCCGGCAAACTCAAAAATCGCCGCAACTAATATCGCTTGCTTGAAGGTTAGCGCCTTTGCGCCCACCGAGGTGCCCATGGCATTGGCCACGTCGTTGGCGCCAATACCCCAGGCCATAAACAGGCCAAACACAGCCGCCAAGCTGAGAAAAACAACATACTGCTCCATCAGAAACCCCGTTGTTACCTAGTTATTATGTTGTTGCTTCATTATTACGACGACAGCATCAGTTCCAGTCGTCGACCCGTTCGTTCAGAAAAGTCGCCCACCTCACCAATCAGCGTGATGACCTGATATAGGAACATCATGTCGATCGGCGGATAGTCCGATTCAATGGCGTAAAGCTGGTGGCGAATTTTGGTTTGCAGCTGATCGGTGTCGGTCTCGATGGCATCCAGCTCGTTGATCATGGATTGCACCAGCTCCACCTCCGCGCCACGAAAACCGCTGGCGAACAGGTCGGTGAGCTCTTGTACGCTCTTGCGGGCCTGGCGGGCTGCATCCACGTTGCGTTCAACGTAGCGAAGAAAGTCTTCAAATACTTGTTCGGGAATGCGCAGTTTGCGTCCCAAAACAATGCCGGCG
>JBGCET010000038.1:0-20821 GCA_045106555.1 Lysobacterales bacterium
GGTCAGAGTCCGGGGTCAGAGTCCGGGGTCAGAGTCCGGGGTCAGAGTCCAGGGTCAGAGTCCAGGGTCAGAGTCCGGGGTCAGAGTCCGGGGTCAGAGTCCGGGGTCAGAGTCCGGGGTCAGAGTCCGGGGTCAGAGTCCAGGGTCAGAGTCCAGGGTCAGAGTCCAGGGTCAGAGTCCGGGGTCAGAGTGATGTGAAAGTGCCCTAAGACCTTACTGTATTAGCCCTGGGATTTGCCTCAGATGCCATACGTCTACTCTGGAATTTGACTCTGACCCCATTTGTCCGGTCGGGCATAGGTCACCGGTGCTGCCTCTTAACATGTCGGCAAATGGGAGCTGGAAATGGCTTGCTGGCGTGACAGTAGATTTCCCGATGGATTGCGTAGACAATCAGCGCGCGACGATGACCTGGGCCTTTTGAGTCAGGCAACAAAGTGACCAAGGGGGGAGGGGAAATCGATGGCGGGTCAAGGAGTGGTGTTTCCGCAAGGGAAAGACGGCAAACGCAGCACTACCAAAACAGGTAAAGATATTGTCAGCAGTGCGCTCCGTCAGGTGGACGACGCGTTGGCGGCCGCAGTCGCTGAAGAACCCCATTGGCGCAAAAACTATCGGCACTACTTTGAGCGGTTAACGGAAGTTTCGGCTGAATCGGCCAGCAATGCTTCCACCATCGCTCAAAACGGGCTCGAGGCGGTCTACCAAACCTTTGCGTTTGAACGCGATGGCAAGATCGATAGTCTGGATCGGGCAATGTCTGGTTACTGCGAGCCCCGATTCGCCACCGGCGTCATCGCCGGTAGTGGCGAGGCTAAACCGCTGACCGTGGCGTACAAAAACCAGCAGCTTGTTGGGCCAACTCTTCGTGGCCAGGTTGCCCAGTGGGAGCAGCGCGGGGTGATTGAGCCCAGCCATGGTGCAGCCATTTTGCGGGTGCTCGATAACCCCGGCTGGATAACGCGCATGCCGGCCATCGCAATGTTAGGGGCTGCAGCGGAAATGGGCCCGCTGACTACGTTGTTGGATCTTGGGGCAACCGTTATTGCCGTAGATTTGGCCAACCCTGAAGTGTGGCAAACGCTGATTGCCAAAGCCCGCGAATCAGCGGGGACCTTAATTTTTCCGGCAACTGGAACGCTTGACCAAGACCTTTCCGATGTGGAACTGGCTAAACGCGCCGGCGCTAACTTGCTGGTGGACGCGCCGGAAATTGCGACATGGCTGGTAGGTCTTGAGCAACCGATGGCCATTGGTGGTTACGCCTATCTGGATGGTGGAGACTTCGTCCGAGTTTCCGTCGCGATGGATCTGATTACCAAAACCGTGACTCAGCGCAGCGAACACCCGGTTGCTCCGGCATACCTGCTTACGCCCACAGACGTGTATGCCGTGCCGGCGCGGGTGGCTGCTGCGGCGGATGCCCAATATAAAAGGCCCACGGTGTTTCGGTCGTTGCGCTCCATAGGGCAAAGGGTGTCGGGCTCGCGTTTTTTTGCACCCAGCGTAAGGTCGATGGTGAACAGCGTTGAAGGACAACGCTACGGCATCATTAACTCGCTGGTGCAACAGCAGGGGCCCAATTACACCCTGGCCAAACGTTTACAGCGCTGGCGAGCGATTGTCGCTCGGGAGTCGGGGCAGGTGGTTTCATGTAACGTGGCACCGGCCACCTACACGCGTTCAGTGACAAAGAACAAGGTGTTTGCGGCCGGATACGCCGGCGCCGAGGTATTCGGTATGGAGGCCTTTGAGGCTGGAGCCAGTAACGCCGTTATGACTGCGCTATTGATTGACGATCTTTCCTACGATCGGTCTGCTTCTCATCCAAAGCGAGTGCTGGGTAACCCGGAAGAATTGTTTATGGAGGGGGCCAACCATTCGGGTATCTGGCGTATGGCCAATCGGTTGGGGTCCGTCATCGAAGCGGGGGTGGTTGCGGGCTTGGTGAAACGTTGGCTTCCCGGCCGTGGCTGACAGAGGCACCGAACAGACCCCACGCCTGAAGTGTGTGTTTTTGCCAGCGGGATAGGCGTTGGGCCGGCGTCAAAAAGGGTTCAGCGTGTAGCCTTTTTGTTGGAGCCGGGCATGGGCCGTCATGGCGGACAACGCCATTTTGACGCCAGGAAGTAAATCGGTGGGTTGAATGTTGCGATAGGCGGCGGTTTGGCCGCATAACTCGATGGATACGCCGGCTTCTATCAAAGCCGCGATGAGTTCGGCGCTGGCATTGGTTTCGCCTTTACGTTTCTCGCGAGTCAGGTCCATGGCAGCAGCGCCGTGGACAACCAATGCAACCTGGAGATTTTCTGCAGGCACACCGGCTGCACCATGCATGTTGAGAAAACGTGCCGCACTTTCCATCCACCGATTTGACGTGCCGGGCTTGGCAGCATCAGCAATATCGAACACTACTTGAAAGTGCGATTGCGGCGTTACGCCAGCATCGGCGACTGGGTAAGCCGGCCCGAAACCCTCGATAATAGGGCCGGTGGAAAAATTGGCTGAGTCGGCTAACACGCCGGTGAACCCAAACCCCAAAAACACCACAACAAACAAATTTTTTCTCACGCTAAAACCTGATGGCATGCCAAAGAGTGAGCATGTCAGTGAACAGTGCCTGACGCAATGATATGTGGGCACACGAAAGGCCGAGACCGTAAAAATATTCTGGGTAATGGCCTGCGGGTAATGGCAGCAATTGTTGTGTTCGAACGTGTCCATTAACGTAGGAGGCACTGTGTCACTTGAGCTAAGGCGCGGTTCAGTGTGCCGGGCTCAAACTGTCTACAGGCCCGTTAAATGAGGTGAAAGGAGCGCTACAGTAGACAGGTCCACAACGTTGTCGTTCAGGACCAAGCTATGATCAACGATCCACCCACCAAGGCAGGTAGAAGTCGTTTGAAGAATCCACTCCTGGCGATGGTCTTTTCTTTAACGTTATTGGCATGTTCGGTCAGCGATCCACAAATGCCTGACTCGACCTCTGATCATGTTGGTCCAAGCAACCCACAAAAAGAGGTAGTGCTTGAAGACCTGAAAAGCCCATGGAGCATTGCCTTTATCTCTGACACCGATGCATTGATCACCGAGAAGGGCGGCAACCTGCTTCGGGTGAACCTGGCAGACGGGTCTCGGCGCATAGTTGATGGGTTCCCACTTGACCTGGCAAACGACACCGCAGGAGAGACGCGCGCCGGAGGCAATAACGGCATTTTCGATGTGCTGCCGGACCCCGGGTTTTCAATCAATCACTGGGTCTATCTGGCGTATTCGGCCCAGTCAGGCAATAGGATCAGGACAGTACTGACGACGCCCACAGTCGATGCAGTGATTTCCCAGATACAATTCATCAAGTTCACTCATCAGCGGCTCAATTACTGCGGTTTCGTCAGTTAAGATTCCGGCTTCAAAATTGCGCCGCTTCGGAGACTTGGCGCCGATGCCCGCGCCGGTGAGGTTGGCTGAGCCTACATAGGCTATCCTGGCGTCTACAACAATGGCCTTCATGTGCATTCGCGGGCAGAGAATTCGCTCGAACCGATCGCTGGTGATTAGCTTCGGAAAACGGTCAAAGTCTTCGCGAAACCTGGGCCCTGGTTCCTTGGCATGAATTAACCGCAGGTCCACCCCACGGCTTACCAAATCTGCCATCACGGAGAGAAACGGCACAAAGTTTTTGCCACTGCCTTCAACATGGAGATCTTTAATATCCGCCGTGGCGATCCATACGAATTTCCGCGCTGATGGAATAACCTCCAGGATTACCTGGGAATAGTGAGCCTCATTGAGGATCAGTTCCTGCATGTCAGTGAATGATCGTCAATGCGGCTATTGCGTGATTCGGAATCAACGTTTTCATCATTCAAAGCTGTCAATAAACAGTCGGTCCGACTCGTCAACAACGGTGATGAAAAAGACCTGCGGCAGCGAGGCGTTGAGTCCGCCATTGACCTGACCACCGCTGTCCACAACGCGAACCTCAATGCTGCCGGTGCCTTGGGTGTCCGGTAACAGGGTATAAACCAATGTACCTGTCGGTGAGATTTCCGGTATTTCGGCCAACAGGCTGACATCCCAATTTGTGACCTCGTAGGTTGCTGTTTGAGTGCTTTCAAAAGGGCTTCCCGGGTCGAATTGGGCCCAGGGGTTTACGCGGATGGTGCCGGAGTTTTCAATGGTGGCAGGGGGGTCTTGAGCCACGAATGTTGGCCTGTCGTTGATATCGTCCACAGTGGCGAAAATGGTGACGATATTGTCGTTATTGCTAAATCCACCGAAAGCATTGATGGCCTGTCGAATATCGCTGTCTGAACCGGGAAACGCCCATGCACCGTCCCAAAGACGCACAAAAAGGGGAGGTGAGCTGCCGGAAAAGTCACTGTTGGGTACAAACCTTAAGGTGTCGGTGTTGCCCAACACAATGGCGTTGGAGTCACTTAAATTGTTTGGGACCGGTTGCCACATGCCATTGCCTGTGGCGTATTCCCAGCTGCCGGCTTGTGTGGCGTTGGAGCCACCAACGATAGCGGCTCCTGCCATGGGGTCTCGGTCAACATAAGTGGCGGCGAGAGCGTCCACAACCGAACTCTCGATGCTGCCCGCACCTTCAAGTCCATTGCCGATACTTTGTTGAGCCTCCAGCCGTCGAGGCGGTGCGTTGCCGAATACGACGTAGGCCTGCCCAACCCGAACTCCGTCGTTCGATGACCACGGGTCGCCAATGACAAAATCGTCGATGCTGTCGCCGTTGATGTCGCCAACGATGTCTACCGAGGAAAAGATCGAATTAAACGCTGAAAACCCGGTTATCTTAAAACCGTTATTGCCCACCAATGTGCTGGTTGGTTGTATGGCACTGAAGAGATCACGGCGCCCAAACACCACAAACAACTCGGCGGTGTTTTGAGTGTCTATCAGCAGATCGTCAATGCCGTCACCGTTCACGTCACCATTGCCCGATACGTACGTACCTAGCCGTTCTCCTTCAACTCCCGCCACTGTAAAGCCGTTGGTGCCATTAAGGGTTGTTGGGTCAAACCCTGGCGGCAGTGGTTCGCTGGTGCCAAAAATGACATGTGCAGCGCCGGAACCACCACTACTGTTGGGGCCAGGGTCGGTGATGATCAAGTCGTCGATGCCGTCCCCATTAATGTCGCCATGGCTTGCCGCGGTTCCCAGGTCACTGCGATTATTGGCGTCGCCAATTTCCACGCCGCGGTTGGCATTCAGGTTTGCCAACAAGATATCCGACGACTGATCTGTGGGTTGTCCGTAGATCAGATAACGTCCACCTTGAGTGAACTCTGTGTCCCCGGCAACAAACACGTCTTCAATGCCATCATTGTTGAAATCGCCCGCCGAATTTACCGTTAAGCCGACACTGCCAAATCGCCGAGGGCCAACAAGATTAAATCCTGCGGGTGATTCAAGGCCGATCAGATCCAGAGTTTGTGGTCGTTGGGTTGTGCCAAACACTACCGAAGCAATGCCTTGGTCTGAACTACCTTCGGGAGCGCCCAGTACTACGTCTGACAGCCCGTCGCCATTGAAATCCCCGGATCCTACGGAGTAACCCAGCCGGTCTCCAGGGAACAGCGAACGTAGCCGAAAGCCTTGGTTTACGTTCAGGAATCGCAGGTCAAAAGGAAAGGTGGTCTGGTCTGAAATACCATAGACGACAAAGGCTTCGCCATCGCTGCCTGGCGGCCCGGGACTGCCAAGCACCAGGTCGTCGATGCCATCACCGTTAAAGTCGCCGGCACCTAGACCTCCGCCCCCGAGAGATCGTGCATTTATGGCGCCAACGATTTTTGCACCGTTTTCCATAGTGAGGTTGTTTGGGTTCATTTGCGCAGGGAATGGTTGAGTTGATCCGTAAACCACAATGAACTCGCCGATGGTATCGTCGCCACCCAAGCGGTCAATGACGATGTCGTTCAGTCCGTCGCCATTCACATCACCTGCGCCCTGAACTCTTGCTCCCAGTTGACCACTGGGTTCCAGGCCAATGAATCGAAAGCCGTTGTTGCCGTCCAAGTCTCTCAGGTCGAATAACTGCTGGCCTTCCGATGAGGCCGTCCAAACCAAACCTGCAATCAACAGGGAAATGAGGGTGTTGCTACGCATCATAGCCAGCCTTATTCAATGATCGTGAAATCGTCAATGTTCATTCAAACCCAGTGCTTTGGCCCAGTCCGGTTGCCGCAGCTCCATGGACTGGCTTTGCGTTACCCATTTTCGCATCTGCACACCACCGTCGTTGCGTGCATCCGCGCTTGCGCTCAAGTGATCGATCGCGGCGAGCCAGGATTGGGGATTACTATCGCACAGGGTCGCCGGGCTGTTCCTGTAGGGCGCAATATCGCTGGCGATCACAGGCCAGCCCATCGCACCGTACTCCAGCAACTTCAGGTGGCTCTTACAGCGATTAAAAGGTGTGGAGCGCAGCGGTGCTACTGCAATGTCCAAGTCGAGATTGGACAGTGCGGCAGGAAATTCGGTGAAAGGCACAGGGCTGCGTAGGTCGCTGATGGATGGCTGCAGGTTGCGAGGGCACCGACCGAGCACCACCCAATCCATTTGATCGCAGGTGGTTTTGATCACTCTTTCCAAAAGGGTTAAATCCTCTTCGTGACGAAAAGCGCCGGCCCAACCCACCCGAAGACGTTGGCCGCGGTGTCTTGTCCGCGGCCTCTGTGGTTTTGGCCACTGCTCCAGCGGCAAGCCGTTGTTGATGACGGACAGCTGAGGGTGGATGAACGACGTGGCCGACTCCAACGCGGGGGTGGTTAAGATCACCCTGTCAGACAGATCAGCCGCATAGCTCAGGCGCTGGCCCTTTTCTTCGTTTGTAAAGGGGTTGGCAGCAGTGTTTTCAGGCGTTGAGGTCCAAAGGTCATCGATCACCAGCACCAGTTCCGCAACGCCGGTATGAACAATGCTTTCCATGAGATCCAGCCCTGAGTCGGACAGAAAGGGCTGCATGAGGATTTGGCTACAGCCGCTTTTGGCGAGTGTCGGAAATATATTCAGGCCCGACTCTTTTGCTATGGCGAAAGAAGGACGCTCAGTGATGCCGGCTTGGAACAGCGCCTGAAGTGGATACTTGATCCGATAGTGGGGTGTGGCCCAGTGGTCTCGCATTAGCCCGAACAGCGAGGGTTTCCTGCCGCTTGGCTGCGTATCGGTCCGGTAACGTTGATCATGGTTATCCAGGGTCTCGTAGAGGGATTGATACTGGCGACACTGGTTGCGAACGTTGCTGGGTGGATTCGCCCGCATCCAACGCTGGGCGGCGCGACGCCTTGAAGGGGGCATCAACTTTGTGATGGTCTGGGCCCAACGTGTTGGATCTTGGCTGTGTTCGGTCCAGCCATTTTTGCCCTCAATGATTCGGTTGCGCAGTGCGCCCCGGGAACTGGCCAATACCGGCACGCCGCTGGCCCAGGCTTCGGACAGCACCATGCTGAACGATTCCTCGCAGTTTGACGGAATTAGCACCAGGTCGAGCTTACTTTGTAGTGCGGGAATTTGGTGCGGCTGGTATGCGCCACCGATGACGATGGTAGCGTTGCCATTAACCGTGAGGTCGGCACAGTTTCCATACAGGTAAAAACGCACTGGATGCGCCGCAAGTTCCTGCGCAATGCTCAAGACAGTTTCAATACCCTTCATTGGGTTGGCGCCCCCGAAAAAACCGACCTGCAGAACCTCTGGGTTTCGGGTGCGTTTGGGTGTGTTTTTCGGGGTGCTTTTGGGGGTGATAACCCCGTGGGGCACAACATGGATCTTGTCTTCGGCAAGGGCCGGAAAGGCCAGTGTCGCCTTGTGCTTCAGAAATTGAGACGGTACAACCAGTCCGGAGCAGGCATCCAGGGCTCGGGCGTTTATGGCATGTCGCGCGGTGATGTACTGCGGCAGGTTAGATTGCGCTGCGTTGGCATAGCGACTCAGACATTGAAGACAGCGCGAGTCAGGTTGACAGCGTTGGCGGCCGCAGGGATGGCCTGAATGGGCCTCCAACTGGTTGTGAACCGGGCACATCATATGCAGGTCATGAAAACTGATCACCACTTTGCAACCCAGGGCGTTAGCTATCAGCGGCAGCAGAAGGGTATCCCAATGATGAAGGTGGTGAATGTGGACGATCTGCGGGTTAAAGAACGTGATAGCCCGGGCCAATTCGGCTTCGCTGCTTGTGCAGCTGAGGTCCGCCCCAAAACCGGCGACTCGAAATGAGGGTTGTATGCGTTTTCGGTTGAACACCAGATGGGCAAACGGCACCAGCCGCGCTTGATAGAAGCTCGTGGCGGCGTCAGGTAACTTGCCCGGAGTAATGTAAAGCTGGTTGAAAGTTAGAGACAGCCCCGACAACAGTTGCTGAGTGGACCGTTCCACGCCGCCGGCAGAAAAGGGACTGTGGGCAATATGCAGCAGGCGAGGGCGGCCATCTTTCAGGTTGTCGATATACGATTGGAAAGGCTGACTGTTGACTTGCGCTAACGTGACTGAATCTTTGCCCCGCTCAGTGGACGTCGACCGCGTTGCCGCCGCAATTTGGCGATCTATAAATGATGCGATGCCATCAGGCTCGCTCCCAAGTGTGTCCCCAAGCGCCATTGCAGCCAGGCTTTGTCCTACTCCTCGGCGTTGTCCTCAAACCCGGTTTTCTTCAACACCAGGGTTGTTACGCCTACATTGTCGGTAATCGGCGCGCCTTGCGGCCCTGACAGCGAAGCCCGCAGTGAGGGTCGTTCCTGTTGCCACTCAGGCCCAGGCGTCGGCGGCGCGCCGTCGCCCAGCGCTTCCACCACCAGCTGGAGCGTTTGACCAGCCGGCAGGTCGATGGAATCGATAGACAGGAAGCGCTGCCCCTGGTCGATTTGTGGCTGGCTGCAGGGCAGGTCATCAGACAGTTCGCAGGTCGCGGTCTCAAGCAAAATTCCCTGGCTGGCCTCAACACGAAGGCGATGAGACAGCAGGTCGTTGAGACCACTATTTTCCATGCGGATGGAAAACTCGCCGCGCTGACCAATTTCCAATGCATCGGGCACTACCAGGCTAATTCGAACGTCTGGCAGGTTATCGTTATCGAAGTTAAACACTGTGAGTGTGTCTTCCACCTCACCGTTGGCATTAACAACTTCCACCTCATAGAACTGATCGCCGTCGTCCACGCCGTCGTTCACTCCAACAACCACAAACGAGGTGGCGGTGCAGGATTGGTTGGAGAAAGAAACTGATGATGGTGAGGGGAAACCCTCCGCCGGGTTGGTACTGCGAAGCTGATATCGAACAGGCGGCCGGCCAGCCGTTCCGCGCAAAAATAACGATGCGCTCTCCTGGCCTCCTGATTCGTCGGTGAATCGCAGATTGCCTCCAGCCTGGAAGGACACGCCTACGGGGTCAGACGCCATGCAACCACTGGGGTCGTGGCCAAGAATGCCAACGGCGGTTTTGGATGTTTCATCGACCAATACGCTTGGCCCGGTGTCTTCCTGCGTACTGGCGACAAAATCGTTCAGATCAGCGTTGCCTGGGTTTGTGGTGTCGGCATCGCTGATCGAGCTCATGCTGAGACCAACAATGAGTCCGTTGGCGACATTGCGCTGGAGTTTGAATTGCATGGGCAGCCTTATCCTTGCTCGGCGATCTATTCAGGAAAAAAGTTCTGTCAGAATATATTATTAAAAATCAGTAAACGAGCGTTCTGAATGAAATTGCCCAAAGTTGACAATCCTGTCAGTGCCAGGGGCTTCAGCCCCGACCCCAGCGGTATGGCTGACGAGCCGGTCAGCCGGTTGTTGGTGGGATTTGTACCCGACGTGGAGCGGGCGCGAGCACGATCTATTGCGATGGCTGCAGGCTTTGAGATAGCCCTGTGGATCGATCCCCTCGGGGCGGGGCCCAAAGACTCAGCGGATCAGCAGCTGTTTGCCGCGATCGAGCTGGCTCAGCGGCAAGCCTATTCGGGCCTGTTCATGTTTCTTGGCCAAAGCGGTTTTGGCGATGATACGGCCTGTTGGCTCAAGCACCGGCTAATGCAACAAGATCGACAGCTGATAACCGATGTCGCATTCAAGTCCAGCCTGTGCCGCGAGCAGTTGCTGGCCATGGATCAGCGATACCAGGAGGTTCATCAGGCCTTATTACGCAACATTTATGTTCCTCGTGGGAACTTCCCGAAGGTGCTTGCACTGAATCTTTTTGCGAACCGGTGTTTTGCGAGTTGTCGCTTTTGTCCACAGCACTTTGCACCTGAGCGTACCCAACAAAAAGTGATGTCTGATGAGGTGTTTGCGGCAATTGTCAGGGATATTCCGAATGACCGCGGGTTATGGGTCAGGCTGGGTACCGATGGTGAACCGTTGACCTTCCCCAAGATCTTAGATTTTATCAGCGTACTGAAGGCAGCGCGGCCCGGGGTGAAAACCGAGATGGCCACTAACGGGATCTTGCTGAACGAGATGTGGTTCAGGCAGCTGGCTGACGCAGGGCTTGATCATCTGTCGATTAGCGTCAACGCCCCAACCCGAGAAGACTATCGCTGGTTTGTAGGGGTTGATGGTTATGATCGGCTCGCTGCGAATTTGGAAAAAATCCCTCGTTGGCGTAAATCAGGGGCGTCAATACCCTTGGTGTCAGCCAATTTAGTGAACATCCAGCGGTGGCAGCATCGACTGGGCGTTTCGAAACAATGGTTGGAACGCCTCGTTGATCGGGTGGATGTAACCCATGTTCAGTTCATCGAAGACCCTGATTTGGTCAATGCCGATGATCAGCGCGCGCAAAGAGTGCAAGAAATACCGGCGTGTACGTTTCTCGAAAGCGTAATGACCATCGAGACTGATGGGGCGTTGACCGTTTGCTGTGCAACAGAATTTTCTGGCAACCCTTCACCTGAGTTAGGTCGGGTGGGGACAAAAACGTTATCTGAGCTTTGGACGAGTTCGGCTTACCTGAAGCTGCGCGAAAAAAATTTGGCAGGGCAGCCCGTTTTGCCGGACTGCAACACCTGTCGCGTTAATTGCCCGGATTTGGGCTACGACGTGTTGTACAAACAGGCAGCGATGAGCATTCAGCACGAGAGATCTGGTTAGGAACACTTGAGAGCTTGGGCTTAGGTCGGAGAACTGGGTCACTCATTGGCCAAGGGCAATCGTTTATGCTGACCGGTCGTGATTTTGAATGGTTGCTTATGAAACTCATCCGGATATTAGCGCTCGCCTCGCTGGCGCTTTTCGCCAGCGCCAGCGTATGGGGGCAGAATGCCAAGACAGCGTCCTTCGCTGTCGTCGACTTGTCGTCTAAAGTTGGCAGGGCCGCTAGCCAATTGCGCATACGGGCGCTGGGCCAAGATTTTCTGCTCAACCTTGAACCCAATAGTGCTCTGCTGGCTTCAATGCCGGCACGCCAGCGACAAAAGGTTGCCAAAACCGATTTGTTTCTTCGAGGCACCCTGGAAGGTATCCCCAGCTCCTGGGTACGGCTTAATCGCATAGGTGGTCGTTTCAGCGGCGGTTTTTTCGATGGCAATGAGCTGTATCTGATCGATGCCGCAGACCCATTCCTCGATGGGATCGCATCGGGAGCGGTGCCTGGTCAAACGGTCGTTTTCCGATTTGCTGACCTTCAGCTGGATGCGTTTATCGACCATGACGCCATTCAACCCGCTGACAATGTGAAGACGTCGGGGACCGACTATCTGACCTTTACCCGTCACCTGCGCGAGGTCGCTGCACTAAAGGGCGGGCCAATGATGGCATTACCGGTAACGATTGTCAGCGATGAACAGTTTTCCCAAGTTCACGGGAATGATACGGAGTCTGTAGTTATCGGTCGGATCAACTTTATCGACGGGATCTTTTCTTCTCAGCTTGGGGTGGGTCTTCAGCTGCTGCACCACGAGATTCTGACCGACAATGGCGTGCTCGATGCCACCGACTCGGGGGATTTGCTGGGTGGTCGAGTTGAAAATGGCAGTCTGGCTCAGCCAGGATTTCGGCAATTTATGATTAGCGGTGCGGGCAGTGATCTGCCGTTTGCCGGGGTCGCCCATTTGTTTACCGGTCGTGACCTGGACGGGAACACTATTGGTCGAGCGTATATTGGCGTGTTGTGTAGCACAGGCTTCGGCTACGGCATCAATCAAAACCTGGGCAGCGACACCCGCAGCGCTTTGGTATTCGCCCATGAGCTTGGACACAATTTCAACGCCCCCCACGACGGCGAGAACGCCTGCGAGAGCGAAGAGTTTCGCGGCATTATGAATGGAAGGATACGAGGCTCGGAGCAATTCAGCGACTGCAGTCTCGATGTCATGGGCCAAGAACTCGCCAGGGCCAGCTGCCTCGTTGAGGTTTTTGAAAATCCTGATGTCTTCAGGGACGGGTTCGAAACCGAGCAATAAGCTTGGGGTGAATCTGCCTGTGTTCGCGTGTCCCACGGTACAATCAGAAGCGCAACACAGACTACCGTCAACGGGTTCAGGAGAAACGTACCGTGAAAAAATGGCTTTCCATGTGGGTGTTGATCTTTTGCTTTGCGGATCAATCCCACGCCAGCGAAGTTTTCGAATACACCTGGCTGACGGTTGGCGAAGCGTCGGGCGCACAGACCACAACAATTTCCGACGCTGGTGAGGTAGCGGTGGCGTTTCACTTTTCTGATCGTGGACGCGGGCCAGAGACCAAAACTACCGTGCGCTTGAATGCCAATGGCGTTCCAACCGCGGTGTCGATTTCCGGCAAAAACTACCTCAAGGGCGCAGTGGATGAGCGCTTTACTGTGGACGATGGCAAGGCCACCTGGGCCTCGGCGATCGAGCAGGGCGATGCACCGTTTGATGGCGAGGCGTTCTTTTACCCCTTCAATTCGCCACCCGAACTGCTTGCGATGTTGGTTCGTGCCGCGTTGGCGTCGGATGACGATTCAGTAGAACTGCTGCCTACGGGGCGTGTCTCTGTGTCGGTGATTGATGAAACTACGCTGCTTGACGGCGACCGCACAACGTCTGTCACGCTTTACGGGGTGCAGGGGCTGGATACCAGTGCCACGTACATCTGGCTAGATGATAAGAAGCAGTTTTTTGGTGCCGATTTTGGGTGGTTCGGAATTGTTAGAGCTGGCTTCGAACACCACATCAACACGCTGAAGTTGGGCCAAGACAATGCAGATGACGTGTTTTTTTCTGAGGTAAAAACACGCCACGCGCAACCCTTGGATGACCTGCTGGTTATTCGCGGGGCGCGTGTGTTTGACGCAGTTGACGGAGTCTTGACCCAGCCCGCCACAGTGATGGTTTTCGAAGGAAAGATTACTGCGGTGGACTTCGACCCAGTGGAGGTGCCCGAGGGCGCGCGCGTGATTGACGCGCAAGGCCATACATTGTTGCCAACGCTGTGGGACATGCACGGTCATGTCGGTATCGGTTCGTATCTCAACTATCTTGCCGCGGGTGTTACGAACGTCCGTGACATGGCCAATGACCACGAGGTAACGTTAAAACTCGCACGGGACGTGCGGCGGGGCGTCATTGCGGGGCCGGATATCTATACGTTGGGTTTTGTTGATAAACGCGGTGAGTTTTCTGCGCCCACGGGTCGTCTGGCAGATTCATTGGATGATGCGAAGAGCCATGTTCGTTTTTATGCACAGCATGGTTATGCAGGAATAAAACTCTACAGTTCCATCGAGCCGCCATGGGTAAAGCCATTGGCAACACTCGCCCACAAGCTGGGTTTATCGGTACAGGGGCACGTGCCAGCTTATATGAACGCAGAGCAGGCTATCCATGCTGGGTACGACGAAATAACCCACATCAATATGGTGCTGTTGAACTTCTTGAAGGCTGAGGAACTCGACACTCGGACACCGGTGCGCTTTCTCGTGCCGGGTGAGAAAGGGGGCGACATTGATCTTGCGTCGACTGAGGTACGCAAGTTTGTCAGACTGATGCAGGAAAAAGACACTGCTCTTGACCCAACCCTGAATATTTTCATGGACATGTTTCTCAATGAGCCGGGCAAGGTGTCGCCCGTTTTTCGCGATATCGCCGACCATTTGCCCGCAAATACCCGGCGTAACACGATAGCGTCCACAGGGTTCAACGATGGTAAAGAAAAGGCCTTTGCAGCGGCCGCTAAGCGCTCGATGGAGTTGACGAAGTTGCTGCATGACCAGGGCATACGGCTGTTGCCTGGAACCGATAATATGCTGCCCGGCTTCACGCTGATTCGCGAACTGTTGTACTACGCCCAGGCGGGTATTCCTGCCCACGAAGTATTGCAGCTGGCCACCATTGAGTCAGCAAGACACCTGGCGCAGGATGCACGACTAGGGTCTGTTTCTGTTGGCAAAGACGCCCATATGTATTTGGTCGAAGGAAATCCGCTGGAGGACCTGACGGCGCTATATAAGGTTCGACAGGTCATCAAGGGCGATACGCTTTATCACGCGCCGGATTTGCTGACAGAGCAAGGGTTTAAGCCGTTTGAGTAAGGGGCCTGCTTGATATCTCTGAACGTTTTCGCATGCTAAGAGCCAGTTCAATCAATCGAACTTGCCTCTGAGCCTAACACTGCCCCATCAAGACTGAGGGCATATCTATGGCACCGACTAGTCGGCTTTGATTTCAAAGATTTTTTCAATGGTCGAACTGAACCAGAGCGATAGCGAATGATGAGTCTTCACAATCGGTTCTGGTACTGGTACCTATGCCTATATGAACAACAGGCTGCTACAGGTGCTAAATCTCGGCTGATTCATACTCAATCTGGGTACGGAATTATTTTGACTTTGGCTTCTTGGGCCTGTGCTGCCGCTGGTGGAGTTCTCAGTCTTATTGGCTCAAAAAGCGGATACAGTTTTTCGCGAGAGGAAGTTGGTTTTGTTGCAGCAGCTGTGGCAGCTGCATGCTTTCTATTTGAATATCTAGTTTTAGGGGGGGATAACAAGCGCGACCTAAAAATCAAAGAACTGAAACAGCTCGGCATTACTATTACGGTGAGAAGAAGATATCTTGTTCTTTTAACAACCGTAGTAGTTTTTTTCCTAGGCTGGTTTTTTCTATATCTTGCTTGGCGATTAGGCCCTGAATTTTAGAAATTTTCGTATTGGTGCAAAAAATTTGGTGGTCAGCTTCAAGCGCCATTGCAAGTTGTAGAGTCATAATTTTTGGGGTTAGGTTCAATTTCCACAGTAAGGCGCGATGTTAATATTGACAAGCCAGTTGGCGCGTCCGGTCAGCTGTGGCGAAGTATCCTCGAATACAGCTCAGGGGTATGGAGATGAGAATTGTAACGTTGTTTCTTTTTTTGGTTGCATCAGAAGGGTGTTTCTCTGAGTCATCTAACATGACCATATTTTCAGTTGCGGACTTCCTTAATGGTCAATGGGGTGAAATGCGTGAAGATTCAGGTTGTGTCCCCAGCAGTGGTGTAACTGATTTTCCAGGTAGTTGATGCTGGAAGATTGAAGCGGTGGTCATCGCGGTTGATAAAGTTGGTGGTGCTTAAGTCACTAACTAGATCAAGGACCCACGATGACCACCAACGACAGCATGGCGTTTGAAGCGCTAATTGAAAAGACCCAAGACACCGATTTTGTTCGAGAACTGCTTTCCTTCGCCGCCCACCGGCTGATGGAGTGGGAGGCGCAACAGCAGTGCGGGGCCGGTTTTCACGAGAAGAGCTCAGAACGCATTACCCAACGAAACGGCTACCGGGATCGCACCTGGATGACGCGCACTGGTGATGTGGATCTGCGCATCCCCAAGCTTCGCCAAGGCACTTACCTGCCGAGTTTTATTGACCCACGCAAGACCTCTGAGAAGGCCCTGGTTGCGGTGACCCAGGAAGCCTACATCAAAGGCGTGTCGACCCGTTCCGTGGACGACCTGGTCCAAGCGTTGGGCGGCAGCGGCATCTCTAAAAGCCAGGTCTCCCGACTCTGCGGCGAGATCGATGAACGCGTTCAGGCGTTCCTGACCAGGCCGCTGGAAGGCGACTGGCCGTTCGTATGGTTGGACGCCACCTACATCAAATCTCGAGAAGGTGGCCGGGTGGTATCGCGCGCCTGCATCGTTGCCGTTGGCGCCAATGGTGACGGGCGTCGCGAGGTGTTGGGGTTGACGGTGGGTCCGTCGGAAGCGGAGACCTTCTGGACATCCTTCCTGCGATCGCTCATCGGTCGAGGCCTGGCCGGTGTGAAGCTGGTGATCTCCGATGCTCATGGCGGTCTGAAGGCAGCCATCACTCAAGTGCTTCAAGCGACCTGGCAACGCTGCCGGGTGCACTTCATGCGTAACGCGCTTCAACGCGTGCCTAAGAAGCAGCAGGCGGTCGTGTCCGCCACCCTTCGAACGGTCTTTGCTCAAGACACAGTCGCTGATGCCCATCGTCAATGGCGAGAGGTGGCTGATACCCTGCGGCCCCGGTTCCCAAAGCTCGCTGAGCTGCTCGATGATGCCGAATACGACGTCCTTGCGTACATGAACTTCCCTAAAGAAATCCGCGCCAAGATCCACAGCACCAATCCCATCGAGCGGGTCAACAGAGAGATCAAACGGCGAACCAACGTCGTGGGTATCTTCCCGAACGATGAAGCCATCGTCCGGTGGGTTGGCGCACTGATGCTGGAGCAAAACGACGAGTGGGCCGTGTGTCGTCGATACATGAGCTTGGAAGCAGTCGCATTGCTATGCGATGATCAGACTAAGGCTGCGGAAAAACACCGCGGCTTGGTCGCTCCATCAATGCCCATCGGCTAGGCGACCATCGCAGTTACACCACTCCGTGGGGCACTACCAAGATTCATTACTGAGCTGCGAAAATAATCCTCAAGACATTTATGTCGATATTGAAAATGAGACTATCCAAATAACGTTAAAAAACCCAGTCATACTCGACAACGTGTCGATCTCAAACCATGAGTTTGAAATCCTTAAGCTGTTGGTGAATAAAATTAATTTGCAGGCAGCGCCCCTTCCCGGTACCGAAGGAGAACATACAGGCTGGGTGCTCTATTTTAGTGACGATCAGTTTCGCATGAGGAATATCGAGTGGAATGAGGATGAATCAACTAATTGGTTTGTTCGGTGTGAAGGCGATAATGACTCCACTATCTAAAAAGGGATCAATCTGCAATAAATCGGCTTAACTTACGGTTGATCAATTGGGGGAATGCTGGTGAGCAATGATTCTGCATTAATTGCAACGTTTGCGCTGATGTTTATGGGGGGGTGTAACGCAGCGGGTCCTCCTCCTGCGGTCTCTATAAATGCCAAAGTCGAACGGTCCCAGCAACTAATGCAATCGTTAGCCGATTCATTGATGGAGCGCGGGTTTATTGCCGGCCCGATCTCTTTGACGAGCGACATAAAAACTCAGGGGCTTTCGGATAGCAAAATTCCTCTGAATATTGTGTCTATCTCGTCGACTCGCCTTGTTATGTCAATAAATTTACAAGATTTGAATAGTCGTGATCGAATTGACGTTTGGCCATTGGTAGATTTGTTTTGCAGCCTGGCGCGACCTCATATGGTTGAGAGTTCAAAGATCAAGTTCATTGACTTTGAGCCTACAGAGTTGAATGCCCCTGCGTGTAGCCAATACGTTGCAAATGGCTTCGGCGAAGTCTCTTGGGTAAACGTTGAGAAGTCACAGTTGTAGGTGAAGTTTGGGTGCTGGCAAGTTAGCTGAGTCGGAATTAGTGATTGAACGTTTCGGCGAGACTTCATTCAACAATGCACTGTGAAGTCACGTCCGTTTGGCAAACCCCCGGGTTAATCCGTTCGCCCACTCCCACAATGAGAAAATCCCGGTTTGGTAATGCGCCGTAGCCTCAAAAAAATTCCACGGTAAATACCACGCTCAGTTCTACGCATGGCATGCATCCTCAACGGATCAACAAATCCAGAAAACTGGACTAGCGGTTGTCCGAGGATGCATAAAACGATGAAAATTAGACTGTTATCAGCGTTTCTTCTTTTCCAGGTGGCCATTGCACAAGCCGCAGTAATTGAAGTGAACACGCCAAGCGGTGATATCGCAGCCGATGATGGATGTTCATTGCCAGAAGCCATAGCAAATGCCAACGATGACGCAGCAACGTTTGGTGACTGTGTCGCCGGCGACGGCGCAGACCAAATCGAGTTTAACCTCACCACGCCGGCAACGATCGTGCTGTCAGCAACTCCCCCCCAAATTGACGGCGACGTCTCTATTGTTGGCCCGGGGATGGATGCGCTATCAATCAGCGGCAACAATGCCGTGCGGTTATTTTCCGTCAGGTCCTCTGGATCATTAACTTTATCTGATATCGAACTGACGCAAGGTACAACGTCTGGAACAGGCGGGGCAATTTCCAGCGGTGGCCCAGTGATGATCAGTCGAACCCGTTTCCTCAACAACTCAAAACGCGCGGTGAGAGTGTTTTTCGATGCGAGCTTGACGGTGGTGGATAGCGAGTTTATCGGCAACTCAGGTGGTCGAGGCGGCGCTATTACTAGTCAGGGAGACGCAACTGTCTCCGTTGCCGGAACGTTGTTTCAGAACAATTCTGCAACGTCCTTAGGCGGCGCCGTTTATGGACAAAACCGGGTGGCATTGACGGTAAGGCGGTCGCTGTTTGTCAACAACACCAGCGGTGGCGATGGCGGGGCCATTGCCAGTCTTGGCAGCATTACCACCATTGAAACCAGCACATTTAGCGGCAATAGCGCCCGTCGAGGTGCCGTCTACGCACAAAACGCTGATGCAACCATGTCAGTCTCAGCCAGTACCTTCACGGATAACACAAGCCGCAGTGATGGCGCGGCGCTGACGGCAGATGCGGGGGCAATTACGGTCAGTGATTCACTGATCATGCAAGGCTCTGGAGACGCGACTCTTTGCGCAGGCGATATGACAAGTAACCCCGCGACAATCAGCAGCGGCGATTGCTTTGGTGCCACCGTAGTAGACGAAGCGGACGTGATTCTTCTGCCATTGGCAGATAATGGTGGGTTAACCCAAACCCACGCATTGGGCTTGGGTTCGGTGGCAATTGATGCGATTGCTGACTGCGGCAGCATTACCGAGGACCAGCGCGGACGGCCTCGACCTTCAGGCCCAACGCCGCGATGCGATGCCGGTGCATTCGAACGGCAACGCGATCCGCCGGTTGCGTCCGACAATGCTTATAACCTGACTGAAAATGATGTGCTAACGGCGGTGAATATCATCAGCGACGACACCGGTGATGGTATTGACACTGATGTTAATGGTGATGCGCTGACAGTGACGCAAATTGCCTACGTCGATGACAACGGTGCGCCCCAGACTGAAGTGATAGGCGTTGCTGGGGTCACGGTGACTTTAGAAGGTGGTGGCTTGTTGACCCTGGATGAGTCCGGCGCCGCTGAATTCGATGCGCGTGGTCAATACGATCAACTCACTGGCGCAGAAAGCCTGCTATTAACCTTCAGCTATACCTTGAGTGATGGGGATTTCAGCGACGACGCTGTCGTTGAACTCAATATTGCAGGCGTTAACGACGCACCGATTACGGTTGCCGACACCTATACCGCCGAAGCAAGCTCAACACTGACTATTGATGCTGCCCAGGGCCTACTTTCCAACGACAGCGATGTGGATGGCGGCGCGCTGATGGTTACCAGCACTGGCGCACTTGCGGCCGGTGGTATTGGTGGCACCTTCAACATCAATGAAGACGGCAGTTTCTCCTACGATGCGCCGGACGCGGCTGGCACTGCAACCGCTGAGTACACCATGTCAGATGGTGAGATTAGCGTAACTGAGCAAATAACTGTGATGGTGACAGCAAGTACGTTAGCTGACCTGCAAATCAGCAAATCAGACGGCGTTAACTCGATCCGTCCCAATGATGTACTCACCTATTCCATCGTGGTCACCAACAATGGACCTGCTGACGTTCTTGGCGCTTTGGTAGAAGACATCGTGCCGGCGTCGCTAAGCGACGTGCAGTGGATTTGCGTTGAAGATGCCGCCAGCCTTTGCGCCAACCAAAGTGGTAGCGGCGACATTGTTGAACTCGTTGATCTGGCGAGCGGCAGCGAGCTGGTGTTTGAGTTAACGGCCACGGTCAATGGCGCGGACGGGCCGATTGAGAACGTCGCCACGGTCAGCACGCCAACAGGCATCACAGACCCGGATCTCACCAACAACAGCGCCACGGACGTTAATCGCCCGGATCAGCTGTTTCGCGATGGTTTCGAGTCTGAAGTAATGAACGTGGCATTTTCCAAGCACCAGGCGGCGGTCAGCAAGGTCAGCATTGAAGAGCGTCTGGCTACAGCGCCTCGTTCTTCAGGAGTGTTGATCTTACGAGCCGCCTCGCCAGCGGACATTGCCGAGCAAGTGGTGTTGATTCATGCGCGCAGCCATCCGGTTGATGGCGCCATTGAGCTGCAAACCTCCCGGCTTGATAACGGACAATGGACAATCTCCGAATGGGCCATTGTTGGGGGCGACTTGATGATGCTCAGCTGGTAACGCTGACTCCTTTTCACCTTACACGATACGTCAGGGGCCCCAGGGACCCATCAAATCGACGGGTATTGCCAAGATATTTGCTGAATCGTGGCCGCCGGCCAGCCTTGCGGGGTAATTTTCCCAATATCGGGTGATGCCTTCGCAAAATGAGGCAGGGCGGTAGTCTGATTACGAAGCAGGGGGGCTTTTCCAGCGTTCCTGAGTTGACGTGGCAGTACCCTCGCAATGGCACTCCCAATGTGAGGCGTTTTCCTGTAACCTTCGCCGGCTAATTTACGCACCTAATTCGACTTTTTGAGAAACAC
>JBGCET010000039.1:0-17113 GCA_045106555.1 Lysobacterales bacterium
GCGTCTATATCGGGGATTAGCCGGCTTTGCAGAATATCGATTTGATCGCGCAGCTTTAGCTTGCGCTTTTTTAGGCGGCGGATGTTGAGTTCGTCCGCGCCGGTGGTGGTCATGGCGCTAATCGCCTCGTCCAGCGCTCGGTGCTCCAGTTTTAGCTCCGAGATTCGGCCGGCGAGGGAATGGGGATCTTCAGTCAACGTCGTCACTAGCAAGGGAAGCCAGGTCGGAGCTGATTTGCATCAAGACCGCATCCATGGCTGCTGCCAGCCCCTTAGCGGTGAGTTCGCTATCGGCGGCCATCGCCTCGGTGTCTTTGAAGGTATATGCCTCGTCAGCCTGTAGAGTAATGGTGGCGTCTTCAGCGTCCAGCGGGTTGTACTCCACTCGAGTTTCATACACCACGTCGAGAGAATCGGCGTCCAACAGGCGAGCGCCCACATGCAGGGTTGGCAGGTAGTCTTTGTTGATAGACTCCGCAATGTAGCCCACAACATCAACGGTAACGTCCAGCAGGAAGTCCGCTGGCTGGTCTTTCGGAGGGCGGCGCTCAAAGCGGCCCGGCGCCACTTCACCCAGCACGTTGTCGATGGTTCGACGAAACTGAATGTCTTTAATGTTCAGCCGATTTCGGGTGAGAGCCTGTTTCAAACGCTCCGAAAACTCGGCCTGATAGTCAAACTCGGCCTCGGAAAGAGCCAGTTTCAGACGTTTTTGGCGGGTTTGTTCGCCTTTAAACACTGCCAGTCTGCCGGCGGTTCCGGCGAAGCCTATAGGGTTGTCGTCCACCCGCGCTTCGATTTTTTGCTGAACGTTTACCGGCAGCACACCCACCGTGGCGCCGGCGCTGGCCAGGTTGCTGTCAAGCTCTGTTCGGGTAACCGGGGCGCTGCACGCGCCAACGATGAACAGCAGCACTAAGGCCGGAACAAAATGAATACGCATGGTTGGTGTTTCCCAAAATGGCTCGCTGTAGCTACCATATACGCGCGATTCTTCATTGTCTATGTAACCTAAGCCTGTCAGGAAAATCCTCTGTGACTGCCACCGCACGCAAACAGAAATACGAAAAGGGAAAGCTGCAGCAACGTCTGCGACGGGCCACCGGTAAGGCCATCATGGATTACGCCATGATTGGTGAAGGTGATCGGGTGATGGTGTGCCTGTCTGGCGGAAAAGACTCCTACACTCTCCTGGACATGCTGCTGGCGCTTCAAAAGAAGGCGCCGGTTTCCTTTGAACTCATCGCGGTAAATCTGGACCAGAAACAGCCTGATTTTCCCGAACACGTGCTGCCGGAATACCTGACGGAAATTGGCGTACCTTTCCACGTGCTGGAACAGGACACCTATAGCACCGTGGTGTCTGTGGTGCCGGAGGGAAAAACCTTTTGCGGTCTGTGCTCCCGGCTACGTCGTGGCGCTCTGTATACTTGGGCTGAGGAAAATGGGATTACCAAAATTGCCCTTGGTCATCATCGGGATGACATTATCGAAACGCTGTTTTTGAATTTGTTTTTTGGCGGTTCACTGAAGGCCATGCCGCCCAAGCTCAAATCCGACAACGGCAAACACATTGTCATACGGCCACTGGCTTACTGCGCAGAAAAAGACATCGAGGCTTACGCGCAAACCCGAGACTTTCCTATTATTCCCTGCAACCTGTGCGGCACCCAGGAAAACATGCAGCGCCAAGCCATCAAACACATGTTGCAGAACTGGGCTTCGATTCACCCGGGTCGTATTGAGAGTATTTTCAGTGCCATCGGCAACGTGTCACCGTCCCAGTTGGCTGATCGCTCTTTGTTTGATTTTGTCGGTCTTGAGCAGGAATCTGGGCTCACTTCCAAAGACTGGCTGGTCGCTAACGGTGGTAAAACACCACCTAGCGATGAGTCTGCGTGAATGCTGTAGGCCCAGGGCCGCTAAGTTTTTATTAAACTTCAACAGCGAAGCTGAGCAACTTCCGTTAGCCGCTGAAGGCGAATCTCGCCCGCCCCGTCCAGCCCGTCATACGCCATGTCCAGTTGCTGACAATCCAGGAAGCGCAGCGTCAAACTTCCCCAGTCCTCTCGTTGAACATCCGCGCGGTCAAACGCCTCGCCAAACTGAGCGCCACGGGCGCGAATCATGGGAACGTTCACTTCACGGCTGCCAGGTGCTACATCCGCGCTGCCAATCAACCACTGTTGCTCACCTGCCAGAAAGGTGTACCAACTAACGACGGCCGTTAACCCGACGTCTCCCTGGGCAAACTCCACTACAACGCCCTCCCCATTGCGGATGCGGTTGAACCAGCTGCCGGAATGCCTGGCGGAAATGCGCTGGTATTGAGGCACCGCAAAATCTTCCGCCCGGTAGGCAGGAAATTCGGCCGTGCGATCGAACAGCGCATCGCGAATCACCAGCGTTAACGCCTCACTGAGATTGATGCCCGCAGCGTCCGACGACGCTGTGGACTCCACCACCAAAGTGGCGGTGGAATCGCCCTGAAGCAACAACTGACGACCCGATTCATCGGTCGCAAGCGTGTGAGCCTCAGCGGCTAGTCGAACCTGCACCGCGTTTTCCCCTTGCTCTACAAATACCTGTGGCGCAATGGGCAATCCGGTAAAGGCCGTGACTCGTAACAGCAACGCCGAGCCATTCGTATGACAGGGCACACGCCATGCGCGAATTTCCACCTGAGCGGAAAACGCTCGTGGATTGGTGGCGTCTGACAGAGTTGCCGGGTAGTCGAAAAAAGGATTGCCCTCCACGTGGCTGTCAGCAAACGTCGGCAGCAATCCCGGCTCAAAGCAGCTGGCGGGATATAGGTTTTGCGCTCGACCAGAAGCGGTAATACATAACAGGAACGCAAACGTCAGTGCTACGCCAGTCAGGCGAGCGGGGCGGCAAGTGGAGAATGTCGTCATGCGCAAAATAGTACCTCACGGTCGGTTTTTCTGCTGAAATACGCGGCCCAATTATGCGTATCGCCAGAGGGACTGCCGTGTTCTCCAATCTCAGCGTCTATTCCGCCCGTCTACCGGGTCTTAACACCGATCAGATTGCCGACCAGCTTGCTGCTGGCGTCCTCAGCCCCTGCGGCAAACTCGAACCCGGCTCTGCCGGATGGACTTCTCCTTACGGCAAAGACAGCGACATTCTCACTCACACAGTGGGAAAGTGCGTGCTTTTCCGTTATGGCATCGAGGAAAAAGTGTTACCACCCGCGGTCATTAAGGAAGCGGTTAATGAACGTCTGATCGAAGCAGAGCGAAAAAGCGGCCAGCGTGCCCCGCGTTCCGAAAAGCTGCGCATGAAGGACGAAGTGTTGATGGACCTGCTGCCCAGAGCCTTCGTTAAACCTCGTCATGTGGATGCCTATCTGGACCTGGAAGACGGGTGGTTGGTGGTGGACAGTGCCAGCCGCAAGGTGGCTGAGGAACTGGTAGGCCTGCTGCGAATGAACCTTACCGGGTTGAAGATTAGCGCTCCTGATGCCAAACCGGCCTTTTGCAACAAACTCACGTATTGGCTGAAGGAAGGCCAGCCTCCGGAGGGCTTTTCCCTGGGTGATGAATGCGATTTACGGGATGAAAGAGATGCCAGCGCAACCATTCGCTGTCGGCGCCAAGATCTGGACCGCAGCGACATTCGGCGCCATCTGGATCAGGGCATGCAAGCCTTTCGGCTTGGGCTGGTGTGGGCAGAACGGTTCAGTTTCAGCCTGAGCGAAGAGCTCAACCTGTTGCGGGTGAAGGCGTTAGATCAGGTTCAAGAACAGCTCAGCGAGGTTCGTACGGAGTCGGCCATGGAAGAGTTGGATGCTCGGTTTGCCCTGTTTACGCTGGAGTTTCGCGCCCTGTTGGAGCAGGTCTGTGGCGCCCTTGAGTGGCCAGGCGCCGGTGACGACTAGGGGCCGATTTTCGCGCAAGTACAAAATTTGCACACGTTTTCCGCTAAACTGGGCCGCGTCTGGATCCAGACACCCCCTACTGATCTTGGAGTTACCCCGATGAAACGATTATCTCTTTCCACCTATTTGTTAATGGCGACCCTGGCTTTGGCCCTGTCAGCCTGCGGCGGCGATGATAGCGCCTCCGACACCAAATCCATGGCTGACAAAGCCGAAGACACCGCAAAAGAAATGACTGATGCGGTGAAAGATGGCGCGGAAAACGTCGCCGACATGGCTTCCGACGCGGGCGACGCCGCAGCCGAAATGGCCAGCGACGCTGGTGATGCGGTCTCTGACATGGCGTCCGACGCCGCTGACGGCATGAAGGACGCCGCCACCGCCGCTAAAGAAACGGCCAAAGACGCAGCTGATGGCGCAATGGCGATGGCGGGAGACGCCAAAGACGCAGCTGCAGAAATGGCCGGCGATGCTAAAGATGCTGCGATGGACATGGCGGGTGATGCCAAAGACGCCGCGGCTGACATGGTTGAGCAGGCGGGCGATGCCGCAGCCTCGGCGGGCGACGCGGCCGCTGGAGCTGTTGCAGGCGCTGTCAACAAAGCCGATTCAATGGCCGGTGGCGACAGCTGCAGCCTGACTATTGAGGCGGGCGACACTATTGCCTACAGCACCAAAGAGCTCTCTGCGCCAGCCAGCTGCGATGAGGTTACCGTCACGTTGAGCCACACCGGTCAGTTTCCTAAGGAAGCTATGGGGCACAACTGGGTGCTGATTCCTACTGAAGCCCTGGACGCCATTGCTAACGCCGGGATGGCAGCGGGTGCGGGCAACGATTACCTGCCTGAAGACGACCGCATCATCGCGGCCACCAAGCTGGTCGGTGGCGGTCAAACCGCAAGCGTCACCTTCTCAACCGAAGGCCTTTCCGGAGGCTATTCCTACATCTGCACCTTCCCGGGACACTGGGCCATTATGCGTGGCACCTTTACCGTCGAAGGCTAAGTAATCGTTCGGTAGCAAAACCTGAACGTAAAAAGGGCCCGATTTCGGGCCCTTTTTTTGTCTTGGGATTGGTGCCCCAAGCTGTAGACAGCGCGGGTTATGGATTGGGTGCAACACCGTTTTCCATGGCCCACAAATACCAGTTGTCCACCACGGTTCCGGTTAGCAGAATGCCCAAGCCACCTGTCAGCGGACACAAAACCGCAAACCACCAGGCCCACCGGTGAATGGACTCAATCGTTGCGTTAAAACCCATGGTCCAGCGCCAGAAAAGCGCACCGCGCTCAGCGCCCGTGCCGCGATCGATAATTTGCTCCACCTCTTTATGCGCGCCGAAACGATCGGTGGCCAAAATGGTGGCGCCGTGCATGGCAAATAGCAGCGCAGAGCCATACAGGAACGCAATCGATAGCATGTGGAACGGGTTATAGAACAGGTTGCCGTACACCAGCGAGAAGTTTTGGGTCCAATCCAGATGCGGGAAAATGCCAAAAGGCACCGCTTCAGAGAAATCGCCCAGCGCAACCGGGCGAATAAACCCCAGCACCAGGTACAGCCAGATAGCCGCAGCGAAAGCCCAGGCAATATGGGTGCCCATGCCCAGCACGCGAGCGCGAATGTACATCCGCCCCCACCACAGAAGGATGGATACAGTGAGGAATAGACCGGCCAACTGCCACCAGCCCCCTTCCTTCAGGGGTGCCAGTCCAAGGCCATGCTCAGCCGTGGGTGGATCCAGCGACAGCCAGAACAGTTGGCGAACAAATTCCGCCGGGTTCCAGCCCACCGATGCCAGCATATTCAGGCCAATAATTTCAAAGGCAATGAATCCACTGATAATAGAGGCAAGCCCCATCCAACCCAAGTAGAACGGACCCACCTGGCCATCGCCAATCAGCCCCATTAGCCAGCTGTTGGTCATGCCAGAGCGCGGCCAGTCGGAGTCGGGGCCAACGCTGACCTCGCCGCCGCCATTCACTTGAATGCGGGTAAAGATATTTTGATATTCCATAGTCTGTCCTTATCCCCCCATTAACCCCAAATCGGTAGCTGACGCCACCATTCCCACCAAAGCGGCCATCCGCGGGTCCAAACCGGCCCGCTGATGATCATGCACACGGCGCTCCAGAAACCGGCGTTCAATGCGATGAACAACCCTGCTCGGTGGATGCCCAGCGAACCAATGGAGTAGCCGATGGTGTCGCGGAAGTACGTGTTTTCATGCTCAGCACCCTTTACTCGCTCACCCTTTTTCGGGTTTACCGCCGACACAATGGCGCCGGCATGCATGGCCAGGGCCAGGCATGTCGCAAAGAAAAAGGTAATGGCAATCATGTGTGCCGGGTTGTAATGGAATGCGATGTGGGAGTAACCCACCCCGGCAACCCAGTCCAGGTGGCTCATGATGCCGTAGGGAAAACCATGCCCCCAAGCGCCCATGGCCAGCGGCCTGAATACCACTAACGTTGCGTAGGCAAAGATGGCCACACCAAACGCAAACGGCACGTGATAACCCATGCCCAGCTTGCGACAGATCTCAACTTCCCGCAGTGCCCAGGAGCAGAACGCGCCTAATGCGCAGATCGTAACAATCTGCCAAATGCCGCCCTCCTGCAACGGTGCTAACGCCAATCCATAACTGATCGGTGGCGGCTCAATGTCTATCAACCAGGGGTTCCAGGTATCACCCAGCGAGGCGCCGTAAAAAATCATTGCTGTGCCAAGCAGAGCAAAAAACGCCGTGGTTACACCAAAAAAGCCCACATAAAATGGCCCCATCCAGAAATCGAACAGGTCGCCCCCTAACAAGGTGCCGCCGCGCACCCGGTATTTCCTTTCAAAACTGAGCATCGCCATGAGCTCTAACCTCCACGTCCGGCGTGACTTTTACTATCCGCGTTATTCAAATAAAGCAGCAGCTCGTGGTCAGGAAAACCCAACCACGAGCCGCTGCCGGCTAGACAATAGAGATATGCGACAGATCCTCGCGGGTGTTAGACACCAGCGCCTCTGTAGCAAACTCTGTGCTAGCGTTAGCCCCACTAGGCCCTTCAATCCAGTTAAATCGGTCTGTACTCAGAACGACAAAATGGATAAAAATTGCCAGCGTGAACAAGAAGACCGCAGTTGCAACAAGTGCTCTGCGCGGATCGAACATCATCCAAATACGCCACATGTTTCAGTCTCCTTATGTCAAACGTGCAAGCACGTTATGGGCGACAGCATTAACGCCGTCGGAAAGTGATGCGTAACCCTCAACTGATGGAAACCAGGGTCGCCACTGCCACACCAAAAAGTGCGCAATGATTGCAATCACGGTAAACACAACAAATCCCACCATAAATAAGCGGTGAAATTCCTGTGCTTCGTTTGGAGTGAAGCCCGACATCGAGCCTCCCGTTTCTCCGATATCAGCCATAGTATTTTCCTTATGACTCAGTGGCCTCGCGGCCGTTACCGTACAAATCCCGTACGGCGGGGAGCATCATGTCGGACGGAGACCGACATAATTTCTTCTGAGGCACCCAAGGCGCGCCCCGATATTTCAGGCGGAAAACACCATAGCGGTCAGCATGATGGCTTTCAGCCGGGTTTCGCTAAACACCGGTCGGTAACCGTGAGCTCCCGGTGCCCAGGGGCGCCAGCGCCATCCGCTGGCGGCGGCAATTAGCGCGACGGGCAGCAACAGTGCGAAATTCACCGCAAAAATCAACTTGCCAATCAGTGCGTCGTTGCTCTTTGGCGTGGTTGTTTCAGTGCTTCGGTCAGTGGCTATATCCATGGTGTAACCCTCAAGTAAATCTCAATAATCTCAGTGCGATGCACTTTTCGCCGCCTGCTCCACGCAGGCAACATCGACACAATCGCTTTTCTTCAAACGCGCAGCCTGTTCGGCCGCGTCTCTCACTTTCTTTGCTGCAGAAATCCGCACCAGTACGGGTCGGGCTTCGACAATTTCATCCAGTCGGCGACGCGCTGCGTCGTCCCAGGGAATCGTCTCTTCCAGCTTGGACGGGGTCTTTTCTACGTCGTCCATCTGGGTCCCCAGAGGCAAAATATGAAACAGCGCGTCAAACAGCGCGTTACACACTTCTTGAATCAGGTAGGTTGCACCGCTGTAGCCCATAAACGGGGTACCGGTATGGCGACGAATAATGGCGCCAGGAAAAGACGCCGGAATAAACTGGGTACCGGCGCCCACTTCTGCCAGGTACATCCGTTCGTTGTAGCTGCCCAGCAATACCAGCGGCGGATTGCTGGTGAGCTCCTGGCGGATACTCTGGTTTTCTGGTTTTACCCCGGGCTTTCTGGCGCTCGCCAATGTGCAGGGCAGTCCCATGTCGTTGCAGAGAAAGTTCTCGATGCCACGCACGTGGGTTTCGTTGGCCACGATGGCAAAACTGGCGGTGGCGAAAAAATCTTGGGTTACCGATCGCCACAAATCCCACAGTGGCTTAATGGTGGTGTGCTTTTCTTTCTCAATAAACGGCTCTGGGTCCAGGTCCAGCATGGCGCCTAGCTCGCGCAAAAATGCGGTAGTGCTGTTCAACCCGATGGGCGCCTGCAGGTACGGCCGCTCCAGCTGTTCACAAAGAATTCTGCCGTATTCGCGGTACATGCAAATATTGACCTGTGCATCCACCAGTTTTGGCACGTCGCTTAAGTGACTGCCCAGGGGAAACTCCAGATTTATCTCTGCCCCAATGCCTTCCACCAGCCGGCGAATTTCCGCCAGATCCGACGGCATATTGAAGTAACCGTAGCTGGGGCCAATGATATTAACCTTCGGCTTCTGGCCTTCCTTGGGTTTGCGAACGGGTTTTACCTTGCCCTTCTTGGGGCCAAATTCAGACCAAAGCCAGGAGATAGCACGGTCGGCGCTTTGCCATTGATCTTCGTCAATGGTGCGCGGCAGAAACCGTTTGATGTTGGTGCCTTCCGGGGTTACGCCACCGCCAATCATTTCGGCGATAGACCCGGTAACCACCACCGCGGGTTGTTCACTGTCCAACGTTTCGTGAGCTCGTCGCATGGCACCTTCTGTGCCGTGCTGACCCAACTCTTCTTCGCCCAGACCCGTTACCGTGATAGGTAACTCATGGGGCGGCAGGCCGTCGGTGTAATGCAATACCGAGGTCACCGGCAGGTTTTCACAGCCCACCGGGCCGTCAATAATGACCTGCAGACCTTTAATCGCAGAAAACACATAGACGCTGCCCCAATAGCCTCCGGCGCGATCATGATCCTGCACTAACATCAGGCAACCACCGAATCGGCAACCGGGTTTTTGTCTTTCGACTTAGGCCCGTGAATGGCCCCGCGGGAACGAGGCTTGGGTGGTTCTTTGGGCAGGTCGGTAAACACTCCGGCCGTGTGACCGGTTCCAACGCCTTCAAAAAATTCTTTCATCTGGCCCATGCGCTCGGCCTGACTCATTGCGCCGTTAATCACCTGAGCTAATGCAGCCGGTCCAGGCATACCCATCAACGGTCGAGCAGAAATGAGGTTTGTGAAATACAGGCCCGGCATTCCCAACTCTTTGGCTTTCTGAACCACCGGGGTGGTGCCAATGGCCAGGTCCGGTTTGAACTCGTGCATTGCGGCCAGGTCTTGCTCCAGAGATGCACGGTACTGAACGTGAACGCCGCGAGACTCCAGCCATTGCCGATCATTTTCCGACCAGGGGGTTTTGGGACACGCACTGCCAACGTATTTCAAATCAGCGCCGCACTCGATCAGCAGACGACCCACTAGCAATTCGGAGCCTTCGTATCCTGACAAGGTAATGCGGCCATTGATCGGTGCCGCGGCCAACGCGCCTTTTAAGGCCGGCAGGAACTGTTGCTTGGCTTTGCCAATCCGCTCTTCGCTCACGTTACACGCCGCGCCAATGTTCTCCAGCCAGCTGGCAGTAGCGTCATGCCCCACCGGGGCCGAACCTACAATGGGCCGTCCAGCAGCTTGGAATTCGCGGATACTGGCGGTGTAAAACGGATGAATGGCGGCCACTGCCGCGCCGTCCAGCGCGCCATACAGCTCGCGCCATTCTCGCGTAGGCACCACCGGCCCAGCGGCCAAGCCCAATGGCTCTAACAAACCGCCCAATGACATAGGGTCAGCGGGAAACATTTCTCCCAACAATGTCACTGTCGGTCTGCCGTCGCGTTTCTGGGCCGGCGCCTGCACCGGGCCTGCTTCAACTTCGGTACGGGCATATTTCAGCATGGCACCGGCCAGAATATCTTTGGCCTCGGCGTGGGTTGGCACGCCAAAGCCCGGTACATCAATGCCGATAATGCGCACACCGTTAATCTGATCGGGCAGCATCTGCAGTGGAACCCCGGAAGCGGTGGGCACACACAGGTTCGTTACCACTACCGCGTCGTAGTGGTCCGGGTCTGCAATTTCATAGACGGCGTCTCGGATGTCTTCAAACAACTTGCCGGTTACCAAGGTTTCGGAATTAAACGGCACGTAGCCGACACTGCGTCGGGCACCGTAAAAGTGTGAGGTAAAGGTCAGGCCGTAAACGCAGCAAGCCGAACCCGACAATATGGTGGCGGTGCGGCGCATACGAAGACCGACGCGCAGGGAACCAAATGCCGGGCACATGCTTTGAGGTTGATCGTGGGGCCCTACCGGATAATCGGCAGCGTATTGATCCAGAATTTCAGATTTTCCCGCTGCCTCAGCCGCTTTGCGCAGTTCGCCGCCGGAGTGGCAACCGCCATCAGCCTTCGGCGCGGCGCCTTCTGGGGCCATTGTCTTGTCGTCTTTTTCTGTTTTTTTGCTAGTAGCCATAAATCACACGTTGTCGTAAACAACCTCCAACGAGGGACGCTCAACCACATTGGCGCCCATCATGTCCTTTGCGGTTGCTGGCTGCAGCACCACATCACGACCGGTTTCTTCGCTGCTAAACAAACCCAGCAAACCGTCCTGATCCAGTGGTGTGGGTTGACGCGGCGGAGCCTCAGCCACATTCATTGCCAGCTCTTCAAACAGCGGCGCCCAAACGCCGCCAGGTTTGCCGATAATTTCGTAGTTAGCGCTCTTGCGCCGAATGTCTTCATCCGCCGGAATGGCGGCCAGCACCGGAATACCCACTGCCTCAGCAAATGCCTGCGCTTCGCCGGTGCCGTCGTCTTTATTAATGGCCATGCCGGCGACGCCCACGTTGCCGCCCAGCTTGCGGAAGTACTCCACCGCTGAACACACGTTGTTTGCCACATACAGCGACTGCAGGTCGTTGGAGCCCACCACAATCACCTTCTGGCACATGTCCCTGGCAATCGGCAGGCCAAATCCGCCGCATACCACGTCGCCCAGAAAATCCAGCAGCACGTAGTCAAAATCCCACTCGTGAAAGCCGAGCTTTTCCATCAGCTCAAAACCGTGAATGATGCCGCGTCCGCCGCAGCCACGACCCACTTCAGGACCGCCCAGCTCCATGGCGTAAACGCCGTCGCGGGTAAAACACACGTCACCAATTTCTACCGGCTCGCCGGCCGCTTTTTTGGCGGAAGAAGTTTCAATAATGGTGGGGCAGCTGCGGCCACCGAACAGCAACGATGTCGTGTCGCTTTTTGGGTCACAGCCAATCAGCAGCACCTTTTTGCCCTGCTGAGCCATCATGTAAGACAAATTCGACAGGGTGAAACTCTTGCCAATCCCGCCCTTGCCGTAGATAGCAATAATCTGGGTTTCTTTGGTGGGTTCTCCACTGGGTACCGGATCGGGCTCCATCGCCGCTTCATCCCGCAATCGGGCATGGATTGGCTGTGTCAGGTCAACGGCAGGGGTGTCATTTTTGTTAGTCGCGCTCATTGAAGGTCTCTCCAATCCAATATCATTTTCAGGCAGGACGGTTCGGCAAACGCCGTTTGATAAGCCGTGGCTGCGTTGTCGGGTGTGGCGTGATGGGTGATGAGTTGGTCTAGATTCAGTTCGCCAGACTCCACCAGCTGACGAACCCGCTGCAGATCTTGGGGTTGCCACTGGGCGGCGATACGAATGCGTGCCTCGCGCATAAATGCAGGGGCAAAATTGAACGTTACGGGCTGAGAATAAAAGCCGGCCAGCACCACTTCACCCAGAGGCGCAAGATTGAACATCACTTTGTCCAAGATGGCAGCGTCACCGCTCACATCAAAGACGCGGGCGTAGTCCCGCCGAGTATCCGTTGCAGGCTCAATCACGGGATATGGCTCATCGCCTGAGATGCGCTCGGCGTTCAGCTCCCAGACCGTGGGGGCCGGGCCACCGCAGGCAATGGTTGCTCGGGCCAGCAGTCGACCAAGGACGCCATGACCAATAATGAGTTCGGGCCAAACCGGCTGGCCATCGGGCGCGCAGTAAATGGCGTGCACCGCGGTGGCTGCCAGCGCCATCAGGGTACCGTTTTCGTCCAGGGTTTCCTGAATTTCCAGCGCCTTAGACTCGTTGACCAATAGATGGGAAGCAGCGCCGCCAAACAGGCCACGAATTTCGCCAAAACAGGCTGCGCCGGATACAAAGACACTTTGACCCAGGCGATGACTGACGTTTGAACCGGCATCAACAATCGTGCCGACAGATTCGTATCCGGGCACCAGCGGATACCCCATTCCCGGAAAATCGGGCATGGTGCCGTCCCACAGCAGTCGCTCTGTGCCTGTGCTGATGCCGCTGTATCGCACCGCTACGAGCACCTCGTCAGCGCTCGGAGCGGGCAAAGCAATTTCTCGTAATTCCAAGCGTCCGGGGGCATCCATCACCACCGCGCGGGTGGTACTTGCAGCGGCTGCGGCCGTCGCTTTGCAGGATGTGTCAGATGAGGAATTCATGAGATGTGTCAGTTTACTCTGACTAAGCAAAGTGTCAACTTTTTGTTACGTTACTTTTTACCCCAAGAGGGCGGCCTAAGTGGCCTTAGCTGCTGGGTTTTTGGGCCGAAAGAACACTGGCCATCAGGGGCAATGCGGTTGGGTGGTGTTCTATTTGGACAAAGCCAACTTCGCTTAGAAATGTGCGTAATTCTTCCAGCGATCGGGGTCGACCACTTCCCATGGCTTTGAAATATAACGAGAAGTATGCGCCAGCAATGGCGCCGGCACCGGCCGTGTCAGCCAAAGGTTCGGCAATCAGAAGGCGTCCACCGGCAGGTAGATAGTGAAAAATCTTGTGTAACAGAGCCATGACAGTGGGGTCATCATGGTCGTGGACAATGCGAATCAGGCTAATCAGGTCAGCACCTTGCGGCAGCGGATCGTCTACAAAACTGCCACCAAAAGCATCCACTTTGCCAAATCCCGGGGCATTTTCAGCCCGGGCCAAGTCGGCGACCGGAGGTAAATCAAACAATTTAAGACTGAGCTGAGGAAAATGATGCCCCACCTCGCTGAGAAACTGGCCATTACCGCCGCCAATATCCAGCAGGCAGCGATGCAAACCGAAGTCGTAGGCTGACACCACCTGTTGGGCCACCATGACCTGAGACTGGGCCATCAGGTCCGAATAGCGCGCGGCGGCTTCGTCGGACACCTCGCCAGCGGCGTAGGGCCAGTAATCAGCCACTTCGGCCTGCACCTCCCCGCGCAACAAAGCCACCGGGTCCGCCAGGTCTCGATAAAAGTGTTCGTGATGGCGAATCATGGCCAGCAGGGAAGGGTTGGCGAGCAGCACTGCACCCTGAGGGCCCAGGGCAATTTGCCCGGCTATTTTCTGCACCAGATCAGTGGCAGCGGCGGCATCGATTAACGCAGTAAGCGCGGCGTCGGGCAAGTCCACCTTTTCGGCAAGCTCAGCCCGTGTCAGCGGTTTACCTTTAAGAATTTCAAACAGATCCAGCTGCACGCAGGCCTGCAAAGTTTGCGAGTAGACAAAACCAGCGACCAGATCAAACAATCGACTGGCGCGCCGCCGAACCACCCCTCTAAGCAGACTGATACCGCCCACCTTGGTGTGAAACTGGGGGTCACTCAGACGCTGGTTGCGCCAGTGGATCCAGGATTGGCGAAGCGAGTTAAGCAGCAGCGCTGCGCATCAGGGCGTGATCGATGAACGCCCGGGCCTCCACCTCAATCAGGGCCCGCAGGGGAACTTCACCCGGGCACGAGGGAATGGCATCCATGGCTTCGCTCACCAAACGCTTAAGGCGATCTTCTGAGGCCGTCATCCCGCGCTCCAGCACCGAATTGGGCCGATGAAGATCCGAATCCTGGCCAATGGGCTTTCCAATTTCTTCCGGGTCTGCGGTCACGTCCAAAATATCGTCCGCTACCTGATAGGCCTCACCCATGCGTCGTCCCAGCATTTCCCAGGGCCGGGCTTCAACGCCGGCAGCCGCAGCGCCAAGAGCAGTGGCGGCAACAAACAGCGAGCCTGTTTTTTGACGCTGGTAACGGCCTAGTGGCGCTTTGGGCTCACACTCCCAGGCTTGTCCGGCGCATATTCCGCGAGGAGCGCCCACCGAACTTGCCAGCACACGCACCATGGCCGGTAATCGGGTTGGACTGGCGGCAGCGCCATTAGCCAGCGCCTCAAAGGCCATGACGATCAGCGCATCACCAGCCAGCACGGCTAATCGTTCGCCAAATGCCGCGTGAACTGAAGGTTTGCCGCGCCGGGTGGCCGCGTTATCAAAACAGGGCAGGTCGTCGTGAACCAACGATGCGCAGTGAATCATTTCTACCGCGCAGGCGGCAGAAGCGACTGCAGCAGGGTTGTCAGCATGACACGCTTTGGCCACCGCCAGGGTCAGTTTAGGTCGCACTCTGGCGCCGCCGGGCATCACCGCATAGTTCAGCGCCTTGAGAAACCGTGGTGGACAACACTCATCGCTGGCGCCTGCCAGTACCTGCTCCAGAGAGCTGTTGATGATTTTGGTTGGGTCCATGGCCTTACCCTTGCCGTTTATTTGGCTTGTTAGTTGTTATTGACACTACATACTGTCATGTAGAATAGACACCCCTCTGTGAACCGTCAACTAATAGGTCGCTATGGCTGAAATGCCCGTTTTTTCCCGCACCGTTCCCAATCGGGGTTATCAGTGGTGGTACATCGATGCCAGCAGCGCCGATGGGCGCGAACATCTGGTCATCATTGCCTTTGTCGGCAGCGTGTTTTCGCCGTTTTATGCGCGCGCCTGCAAACAGGGGGACGCCGATCCCATGGACTACTGCGCGATTAACGCGGCGCTGTACAACAGTGATGGCAAACGCTGGGTGTTAACCGAGAAACCCATCGCCCAGGTACACCGCACCGACCAAGAGTTTCACCTGGGCGACAGCAATCTACAGTTTGTGGATAACGGGCTGGATATTGTGATCAATGAACGTGGCGTTCCACTACCGCAAAAGGTGACTGGGAAAATCCGGGTCCGCCCAACATTCAGCACCAACCCGGCCCAGGCACAGATTCACCTTGACCCAGACCAACGCCATCAGTGGTGGCCGTATGCACCCCATTGCGCGGTGGAAGTAGACTTTGATCAACCGAATTGGCGCTGGAGCGGAACCGGTTACTTTGACACTAATCAAGGCAGCGAACCGCTTCACGAAGGATTTGAGGTGTGGAACTGGAGCCGCAGCCATCAGCAGAACCAAACCCGACTTACCTACAACGCCACCAGCATGAATGGTGAGAACAAGCGGCTAGCCCTCAGCATTGATGAGTCGGGGGATGTTTCAACCCAGCCCATCGCCAGATCGCAAAAGCTGGCGCGAGGATTTTGGGGGATGCATGGGGACATCCATGCCGAGTCCGACGTGGGCAACGTCACCATGCTGGAAGACACCCCGTTCTACACCCGCTCGATGATCCAAACGGCCAACCGAGTGAATTACATGCATGAGAGCTTGTCGCTGAGTCGTTTTCGCCGTCGATGGGTGCAGTTTCTGCTGCCCTTTAAGACCCGGCGCTAAGATCCGACCCTTGCGGGGAATGAACCGAAACGTTGACATTCGGCGTTGACGAATCTTTGGCCACAGAAGGTCCCACCCGGCGTCTGGCCTCCTGAGCTGCGCGAAGTTTGCGCACCCGACGTAGGTTGAACAACTCAACTAGGACAAGGCCCAGCACGCTGCCGGCAATGGCTAACTCCATGTAGGAAAGACTCACCGGGCTGAGGCTGCAGCATCCACCAGAAACGCTACTTCCGCCAGTGGCGGCGAAGTGTCGCGGCGGCTACGCCGGGCCACTGAGGCAATGGATTTTCCTAACAGGCCAATCTTGCGATTACGGCTGACCACCGCCCGTTGTGACACGCTGTCCAAACCGTTTTCCCGGATGACGGTGCCAATTTCCGAATAGATTCGTCGCGCAGACTCAATGCCCGGGCGACAACCCGCGGGTAAACGGTCGATGCCCGAACCCGCTCTTTGATACAGGTTTTCTGCGGTATCCAGCACCTGAGCCACCACCGCGCCGATGGCTGGGGTAAACACTGGATTGGCCAGGAACTGAGGAACATCCACGCCCGCCTCTCGCAGCAAGTCCAGCGGTAGATAGACCCGGCCATTGCGTGCATCCTCACCTACATCGCGGCAAATGTTGGTGAGCTGCATCGCTACACCCAGATCGCAGGCGCGGGCCAACACGTCCGCGGCCCTGGCGCCCATCAGCATCGCCATCATCACGCCTACGGTACCCGCCACTCTCGCCGCATACCCGTAAAGCTCCGACATCGTTTCGTAACGACGCTCATCCACATCCCATTCAAAGCCCTCGATCAGCGCCGCCGGCAAGGTGTAAGGAATGGAAAACTGCTTCACGACCTCAGCCAACGCCCGGTCTGCGGCAATGGGTTGTGGGTGATCGGCGTAAATGCACTTAAGCCGTGCGTACAGTGCGTCCAGTGCCGGACTGGGGTCTTCATTTTGGAACTCATCGATGGCGTCATCAGCCTCGCGGCAAAACGCGTACAGCGCTGAGGCCGGGTCGCGCACTGGTTTGGGCAGAATCATAGAGGCCGCAAAAAACGACTGGGAGCCAACGCGAAGCTGACTTCTACAGCGCCGAATGTCAGCGGGATAACGAAACGTCTTTTGCCATTGTTGTCGTGCCATGATCAAGATTCCTTTGGGTTTGCAAGGAGGCCGTGGCGAGCGGCGATAGAGAACACCAAATCAGCCAGTTGTTGAGGCTGTTCTTCGTGGGCCAGATGGCCCAATCCGGGTAATACGTGGGTGGCGGCCAGCGCCATTCGTCGGCCCAGCTGTTCGGCCTGACG